>CAZCFY010000005.1:53975-208800 GCA_964498095.1 uncultured Bdellovibrionales bacterium
TCCACGGGAATATTTAAAATATAATTTATCGCACCCATGCCGTCGGCCACCAAACTTTGCCGCATTTCAGAGCGATCAGGCACTAACTTGCGCCCTTCCGGCAAATCGCGCAGTTGATCCTTTAACAAATTTATCTTTTGCAGAAATAAGCCAAAGCGATAAGAATTGCTGAGTTGCTCGTCTGTGATGTTATATCCACCTTGAGATTGGGCGAATAATTCCGTTAACATCTCGCCAATAATTCCTGCCACGAAAAAACAATACTGGTTAGCTTCGACTAAATCTTTAACTTCAATTCCTTTGGCGTTTACCGAAGAAAAATGCGCCATTCCGCGGCCCATATCCGAGACCGTGCGGCGAATGGGACCGCTCACGTCTTCGGGCAACGCGTGCAAATCCTTAAAAAAAATGAAGGCATCATCGATAAGTTTTTTTTCGCCGTCGGGAATAGCGGCGGGAAATTCCCCGCCCCAGGCCTGAACATCCGATTCCTTGGGTGCTGTCCGTACAAATTCGCTAAATTGCGCAAAACACTTTTGTTGAATTTCGCGGCTTGGCCATAGTGAATCTTCAACCGTGTCAATAAGTCTGCAAAGAATATATGATAATCCCACCCAATTGCGAAATGGCGGCTGTAAACGTTCTATGCAAAAGGCAAAACTGCGGCTAACGCGTTTTAAATGTTCGGAGTAAATTTCCCAAGTGTTCACGCGGCAAATTTTAATTGCCCCACCCCGGGAGAGCAAGCTATAATTTCACACGTATTTTTGGTAATTTTTACTAGGAGTTTCGAATGTTTAAAGTGCTTATAATCACTCTCATCCCGGCTCTGGTTTTTGCGGCAAAGGATCCAGCGTCGGAGGGCCTAAGAATCGCCACGAAATCGTACGAGCAGTCCCGCGGCTGGAGGGACTATGCCGTGCAAATGGAAATGGACATTCAACTTGCCAATGGAAACTCAACGAAAAAATTTTTGCGCTTAAAAAATTTGGAGGGCAAGGAAGGCGACCGCAGTCTCATTGTATTTGAGCGCCCGGCGGATGTTCAGGGAACATCACTTCTTACCCATGCTCACCTCGACCGCGCCAACGACCAATGGCTCTATTTGCCGGAAATGCGGCGGACTAAACGCATCACCAGCGATAGCCGCAATAGTTCCTTTATGGGAAGCGAGTTTACTTACGATGATATGACCTTTAACGACATTAACAAGTACACCTACAAATATCTGCGCGACGAAAAATGCTCTCTCGGAAATTGTTTTGTCGTTGAGCAATTACCCAAGGACAAGGAATCGAGCTATTCGAAGCTCATGGTTTGGTACGACAAGGACTCTTTTCGTATCGCTAAAACGGATTACTATGACCAGAAGAATGAACTCTTAAAACAAATGGAGCGGTCAAAATATCTAAAACCAAATAACAAAAACTGGTTCTCTGGCGAAATGAAAATGCAAAACGTGCAAACAAAAAAATCCACGACGATTAGTTTTTCGGAATACAAATTTGGAAATAATCTTTCCGAAAAAGATTTTTCGCCAAATAGTTTAGGGCAATAGTGAGCCTCCTGCTTTTAGTTTTTTCGTTGAGCGCGTGGGCCCAAGCGGACTGGAATGTTCCGGTAAGTGGGCAATACCGTGTTTTTCCGAACGTGCCCCAACACGCGGGACAGTCTTACAATTCACCCTCAATCGCGATCAAACCCAAGTATAAAAAAAATAATTTTTTTTTCGAAACTTTTTATCGTTGGGACGAGCAAGATCAAAACCGTACTCACGGGGATATTCGCGAACTCTCCTTTACACAAGCCTTAGGTGACGGACAACTTACCTATGGCATTTCAAAAGTGTTTTGGGGAGTCACCGAAACACAACACCTCGTGGACGTTATCAACCAAACAGATTTTGTGGAAAGTGGCGATTCCACGGAGAAACTTGGTCAACCGATGCTGCGCTGGATAAGACCCACCGACCATGGAAAATGGGATTTGTTTTTACTTTTCGGGTTTCGTGAACGTACATTCCCCGGCGTAGCGGGACGTTTGCGCGGCCCTTATATTTTAAATACCGAATTCACCGAACGCGTGAGAAAATCAGAAGTCGATATTGCCGCCCGGTGGAGTCATCAATTTGACCGCTTCGATCTCGGTGTCTCCGGGTTTTTTGGCAGCGCCCGTGAGCCGGCGTTACGCATAAATAATATATTGTCCCCCTCTTACACAATCGCAACTTATGATGAAATCGCGCAACTTGGAGTTGACGCGCAATACACTCTGGAAAAAATAATCTGGAAGCTTGAGGCGGTTTACCGTGACGGCAAAGGGTCCCCGGAGATCACACAAAATTTTGTGCAAAACCCCAATGACTTTTTTGCCTATACGGCCGGGGGAGAATATTCTTTGGGTACGTTTAAAGGTACGGAACTGGGTGTCCTATTTGAGTATTCCTACGACTCCCGCCAGCCCCGAATCAACAATAATATTGCAAATCCCGCGATCACACCTGTCTACGCGATATTTCAAAATGATTATTTTGTTGGGCTCCGTTGGATTCTTAACGACGCTTATGAGTCCAATTTCTTTTTGGGAACAGCGTTAGATAATGATACGCGCGCAGCCACAGTGAGCCTACGCTACTCACGCCGCATTCAAGAGAATTTAAGTCTCAACTTCCGCTCGGTGACGTTAACAAATGTTCCAGATCCAAATAACGATCCTTACGCTGCGGTTCAAAACGACAGTTTTTACGAAATTAATCTTACTCAGTACTTCCTCTTCTAAACTTCAAATTATTGTCTAAATATTTCGTATTTAGTTCTTCCGTAAACGGCCGAACTTTATACCTAGACGAACGTCATGAGAGACACGGCAAGTCAACTGCGCAAAAGTGAAAACGTTTTTTACAGGCTTCTTGAGAGGAGCAATATATGGAAAACAAATTTATTCGGGTCACAGTCCTTGCTCTGCTCCTGGGAGCGTGTAGTCCCAACGGTACTCTCACGCAAAACAACGGCGAATTTAACCGTAACGCTGTTTACAAAGATCCTCGCGGCATTGATCCTGACTCAAATCCTGACCGCACTTATATCGTCGGCATGAATCCATTTAATAAATCAAGTTCTCAGTTTGAGAAGGCCCGCTCGCTGCATTCACTTTCCATGGACGTTTCTTTAAAAGTTGAAGCCCTTAACGACGAGATTATCACGGTAGAATTCTCTCCGGGCGCCTCCGTGCAGCAGTCTCTCGATAAAATGATAAGCTCTCCGGATGTGGCCTTTATCGAGCCCAATTACAAAGTCTTCCCAATTGCCGTGCCCAACGACCCCGAAATTTCCAAACAGTGGGCTCACAACGTCATTAAATCCTCTGAAGCTTGGGATATTTCTACCGGTAACGATGATATTGTCGTTGCCGTCATCGATACGGGTATTGACTACAATCATCCGGATTTGAAAGAGCACATTTGGAATAACTCAGCCGAAGTTGCCGGCAACGGCCGGGATGATGACGGCAATGGGTTAACCGATGATATTCGTGGATGGGATTTTGCAAACAATGACAGTGACCCTATGGATGATGTTGAACATGGTACCCACGTGGCGGGAACAATTGGCGCCGTCTGCAACAACTCAAGTGGTATCTGTGGTCACGCGCAAAGACTAAAGCTAATGCCGCTTAAGTTTTTAGGGACCAATGGTGGTGACGTAAAAAATGGTATTAAAGCTATCGAGTACGCCATTTCAAAACGGGTAAAGATAATGAGTAATAGCTGGGGTGGCTCGCAAGGGTCGCAAGCCCTCGCGCAAGTTATAACCAAAGCGGAACAAGCGGGAATTATGTTTATAGCGGCCGCTGGAAACGAAAGCCGAAATGCCGACCAGCAACCAAGTTACCCCGCCGCCTACACAAATAATAACATTATCAGCGTGGCCGCTACCGATTCCGGCGACAACCTTGCACGGTTTTCTAATTACGGCGTGCAATCCGTTGATATCGGCGCTCCGGGAGTTTCAATTTACTCTACGGTCCCCAACGGCCGCTACAAAAGCATGGATGGAACTAGCATGGCCACACCCCTTGTTTCGGGAGTTGTGGCACTTCTCTATGCCATAAAACCCGATGCAAAAATCTGCGAAATACGGCGCGCTCTTTTAAGTTCGGTCGATGTCGTAAGCTCCCTCCAGGGGAAAGTTGCCTCTAACGGTAGAATTAATGCTCTTAAAGCCGTGCAGAGCATGAAAACTATTTCCTGCACGGGACCGAATCCGACGCCGGGCCCCACACCCACTCCGACACCCACCCCAACCCCCGGTTCGGGAATCGCAAAGCAGCCAACACTTAATGGACAACTTGAGCTATCAACTTCAAATCCCAACAATCCTGTAACAATCGCCTTTGATATTAGTGAGTTTGGCAGCCAGGGAGCTGCGGGCGCCTACATCGAGATAAGCCAACCGAATCGCGAATTTAGTAACCCCAATGGAGATTCTCCCGACCCGCAAAGACTCACCTATGCGATGGTTAATGGACTCACCGGCAATGTTACTTTTGTGCCGGCGCGTACACTTCCTAACTGGGGAACGTATGCGTTTCGGGTCATCCCACTCAACAATCAGCGCTTCCCTGTCGGAAAATTTTCGAACAGTTCACATCTTAAGCTGATGCCTTAGGATAAATTGTAAATATTTCTGTGGACGGGATCACCGGCTAATTCTAGAACCAGCGAGAACCTTAGCCGGGAGTCCCCATGTTCAAGAAAATCCGCACAGTTCTTCTCGCTTTTCTCATCGCTTATGCTCCCTGCGTCGTGGTGATGTCGTCGGAATACAATATCACCGGAGAAAACCCCTCAACAAGTTCACGCGATTTTCCTAAACTCCCAAAGACAATCGACGAAATAAATCAGTGTCTGCTGTTAAATAAACTTACTCCCGGAACACCGTTAGACACTTTCGCCACAAAAGATCCACTGGAAGCGTTTAACCGCATGATGTTTGCGGCGAATCAAAAAATTCTTATCGCCATGGTACGTAAGGCCGGCGCCGTTTATGAAATTTTAGTTCCTGATTTCTGGCGCGAACGTATTTCCGATGCCGCCAATAATATAAGTATGCCGGCGCGTTTTTTAAATAATCTTATGCAGGGCAAATTTCTAAACGCTGCCAAAGAAGTTGGGCGCTTTCTGATAAACGTGTCGTTAGGTATTGGCGGCTTATTTGACTCCAGTACTTTCTTTGGTTTTGAAGCCCCCCCGCGCGAAGATTTAGGCCAAACTCTGGGTTATTGGGGTGTTGGTCCCGGCGCCTATCTCGTGATTCCATTTGTCGGCAACACTAATGTGCGTGATTTCTTGGGTTTCATCGGCGAAATGGCGATGGATCCATTATTTCATTTGCGCACGGTAATTCCTGGATTAAGAGTTTTTGTGACTTACAATGAATTAATGACTGGTGATAAAGGCAAACGCTACTTACGCATGTCAGAGATCGTGCCCGATCCCTATTACGAACAAAAAACTCTCCACGATATTTTGCGTGTCGCTTTGAGCTGCCAATAAGAGGATAATATGCGCCTTATAGTACTTTTTGTTCTTTTCCTTTCGCAAATCACGCTCGCCTCCCATCGTGAGGTTAAATTAAAGGATTATCCCTTTGAGGGCCCTTACCAATCAACTCTCAGCGCACAAGCCTTCTTTGTAGCCCGCGAAAAATTTGACGATCTTGGAAAAGATCTAGAGCTCCACCTTTTTCCTAACCGGCCAGAAATGACTTATAAATTATGGCTACAGCCTAAACCGGCTCCTGCCATTTTCTTAATCCCAGGATTTGCCAATCACTTCCGCGGTAACTCTGCCCTGGCTCTAGCAAATCTTCTTTATAAAAACGGCTTCAACGTTATCGCCGTGGCAAATCCGCTAAATTTTGGTTTTTCACGCCCGGCTATGCGGGCTGGAATTCCAGGTTACAGTCCCAATGACGCCAGGGATTTACATTACGCCTTTCGCGCCATTATCGCGCAGCTAAATTCTAAATACCCAAACCAGTTTTTAGGATATGCAGTGACAGGATATTCCTCCGGCGGTCTTTATACTTTATTTTTAGCTGACGCCGAATCTAAAGCTCCGCAAGCTGAGAAAATTGGTTTTCAAGCCTATGTTGCACTAAACCCGCCAGTTGATCCGGCTTACAGCTTGGATCAAATAGATGATCTCTATCGTATTTATACTAAGTGGCCCGAACCCGAGAAAAAGGCAAATTACGTTAATTTTATAACACGCATTTCAGCTTTAGAAATTTCGACGAATGAAAAAGACCACATTGATATCATTCGCAGCCTCCCCGACGACACCCTAAAGGTAGCTATCGGCGCCACCTTTCGCCTAAAACTTTCGGCACTATTTCAGGTGGCGTATGTTGATGGCCATTTAAATGAGCTTTTCGACAAAGGTTTTCTTACTGATTTAAAAGGCACATACAGTACTTGGTCCCGTCAGGAGTTTTACCGTACTATCGAGCATAATTATAATTTTCATCGTTATATTTATGAAGCTGTCGTACCCTACTACCAACTCCGCAATCCAAATGCCGACGCCAAAGCACTTTTGTTTAATTCCAGTTTATACGCAATTGCCACCGAGCTACGCACCAATCCCCGCATCCGAGTTCTGCACAATGCCGACGATATTTTCATGCACAACCCAGAATCGCTTAAGTGGCTAAGTCAAACTTTGGATTCAAAGTTAATTTTATTTGATAAAGGCGGCCATGTAGGAAACTTCTATATGTCACAGGTCCAATCGCAGATTGTCCAATCAATGCGCAGTGCCTTTAACATAAATGATGCCCAGCTGACCCAGCCTTCAATTTATCAAATTCAGCGGCCATTATAGAAATAACTTATAGCGGTAATCAGCAATTTTATCTTGGGTTTCCTTACCTATAAACATAGAATTTTTCTATTATAGCAAGGGGGATCCATGAAAACTCTATTATTTTTGTTTACAATACTTTCCGCGGCTGCGGTCAGTGCCGCGCCTACTTGCAAAACTGAAAGCAAATTAAACTCAAAATTAACTTGTAAGCTTTTTATCAATGCCCTGCCCGAAGCTGATTTAGAGATTCATATTACAGGCACGAGCCCCACTCAGGAATCACGCGAAGTCCAAACAAAATCAGGAAAGTTTCGCGCCGAAATTTCTTGGGATGGTTATTGGGAAAATTATCCACGTAATCCAGAAATGCGTATTCAAGCTTTCGCCAATAACGACAGCGTATCCATGGAAGCCTACAAGAATTTCGATTTGCATCGCTACGAAAAACAAGGTTCAGTTTCGGAAAGTGATGATAATATTGGAATCAGAACTTCCAATGACGTAGTCTATTTAAGTTGTAATTATACTCGCTTAGGTGCGGCTCCCTGCGGGCGCTAGTACTGTTCCGCCTGACGCAAGAGTTCTTCAATTCGCGGGTTCTTTTTCGTTAAGTCTTTTTGTTGTCCCGTCTTTTTAAACACTACGGCGCCTAAACCTATTTTTGGTGGCGGCGACGGCTGCAGTGAATTGGAAAACGCTGGCGACTGAGGAGCGTAGTTTCCGCCGCCATTACTAAAATCATCCATAGGTGGTGGGGGCGGTGGTGGCGGAATATTGCCAAAATCGGCGGGCGGGGGCGGCTCAAAGTCATCCCAGTCCTGCGCCTGTGCTGAAAATGCTAAAATTATAAGTAGTCCAGCTATAAATCTTTGCATACCTTAGTCCCAGTATAATATATTTCGGAAGAAAGCGTTAAATTATGTATAGCAATAAAATCTGCTTGGGTTGGCGTGAATGGGTAAGCCTGCCCTCGTGGAAAATCAATAAGATAAAAGCTAAGCTGGACACGGGAGCGAAGACTTCGGCGCTCCATGCCGAAGACGTGGAAATTTATAAATCCCGCGGACGTTCACGGGTGCGCTTTAGGGTATTTCCCCTTCAAGGCAATCGGAAGCGTTCACGCCGCATTACTGCCGAACTTGTCGAGTTGCGCAAAGTGCGAAGCTCCGACGGATTTGTCTCCGAACGTCCAGTCGTAAGTACGGACCTCTGTATTGGCGAAGAAGTATGGCCCATCGAAATAACCTTGGTAAATCGCGATATCATGGGCTTTCGTATGCTTATTGGCCGCACCGCTCTTAAACACCGAATTGTCATTGATCCCGGGCGCTCCTTTTTGGCTAAAAAACGAACTCTTAGCCTTATTGAACTTCTCTAATTTTCCGAAAATTTAGGTAACACCATGAACATTTGCATCTTGTCGCGAAATCCAAATTTGTACTCCACTCGCCGCCTTGTCGAAGCGGCCGAAAATCGTGGCCACAAGGTCACGGTCGTCGATCCACTTCGCTGTTATATGGATATTAAATCAGGAAAACCCAACGTCCACTTTCGTGGACGCGCCCTTAATCAATTTGATGCCATTATTCCTCGTATCGGCGCCTCGATTACATTTTATGGAACAGCCGTGCTCCGCCAGTTTGAAATGATGGGTACTTATGGATTAAACGAGTCCGTCGCGATCACTCGCTCGCGTGATAAGTTGCGCTCGCTGCAGATTCTCTCGCGCAAAGGCATTGGTCTGCCGACCACGAGTTTTGCCCACTCGTCAAAAATGACCAACGAAATTATAAATCTTGTTGGTGGACCGCCACTGGTAATTAAACTTATCGAAGGCACTCAAGGCATTGGCGTAATTTTAGCAGAAACTCAAAAAGCCGCGGAAAGTACAATTGAGGCATTCCGCGAATTAGATGCTCACTTTCTTGTGCAAGAATTTATAAAAGAAGCCAATGGCACTGACATTCGCTGCTTCGTTGTCGGTAACAAAGTCGTTGCGGCAATGACCCGAAGTGCAAAAAAGGGCGAGTTTCGCTCTAACATTCACCGCGGCGCTACGGCCAAGGAAGCAACACTTTCTAAAAAAGAAAAAGACACGGCGATAGAGGCCGCCAAGGCCATGGGTCTCAATGTCGCGGGTGTAGACATCATTCGCTCCGAACGCGGGCCTCTCGTTATTGAAGTAAACTCTTCTCCGGGACTTGAGGGTATCGAAAAAGCCACCAAAACTGATATTGCCACAATCATCATGGAATTTATCGAGCGTAACGCGAAAAAAGGAAAAACAAAAACCAAGGGCCAAGGTTAGCTACTTATTAAATAGGCCCTTTAGTTTTGATTCAAAATCCTTTTTTAATTGATTCTCGATGCCTTTGCGCTTTTTATTTATTTCATATTCCGCCACTTTGGCAGCCATTTGTTTTAGCGTATCTCCGGCAAAACTAAGTTCCGGATTCATAATATTGCCAACGATATTTATGGGAATATTTATTCGTCCCTTGTCGTCTTTGTTGGCCTCATAAAAAGTACCGCCACCGGGCCAGTCGACTAAAACAACTTTCCCACGAACATCCACGCTCATGTCCATTCCTAAAATCCCAGCGATGTCCATTTCTTCATTACGCGGAGTTACGGCATGAAAGTCGACGAGTCTTAAAACCTTTTTTTCTAACACATAAGTGCCATTAATATTTGCCTGAAGCGGCCCCTTAGCCGGAGGAATTAATTTTTCCGCCCCAGGTATTTTGCTCAGCTTTTCTTTAACCATGACTTCGAAGTTAAGAGTGTTTAAATAGCCATTTGTGAGCGAAAACTTACCCTGCCCTTTTAATTCATCGATAAATTTCTTGGATCCGGGCAAAAGAGTTTGTCCTCGGACATCACCCGACAATCTCCCCTTAGCTAAATCCTTCCACTGCGGGTTAACAAAGGACAGTGCGCTTATTACATCCAAACCTTTAAAATCAGCTTGTAACTGTACTAACGGGTTCTTTTGCGTTAGTGGCACGATTACGTTTTTTAAATTTACGGCCCCACCAAAGACTTCGCCAACACTGCCAACGTTTACGGTAAAATTCTTATCAGAGATTGCCGCGTCCACGGCGATTTTCCGGGCTTGCAGGTTCTCCATGGCAAAAAGTCCAAGCGTGGTTTTAGTCTTTAAATTTAATCCCTTCACCAACGCCGTATCAGGTAAAATCGGCCCGAGTTCCTCCGGACTTTGTTCCTTTTCCTCTACGGATGAATCCTTTTTCGTGGCGGCCATTTTATATTCGGGAAGATTGACTACGATGTCGCCAGTTATCGCCAAGGGTGAAGACCAAAAATCCTCGGCATTATATTTTCCTTTGACGCTTAAATCAAATTTGGCGTCTCCCGCTTTTGCAAACTTCGCTAGTGGACTAACCGCCGCGGCGGCTAACCGCAAATTCAAAGGACCCGAAACAAGTTTGAGGTTCATGTTATCACTAAGGCTTAATGGCGGCCGTCCGCGAACTTCAATGTTACCAAAAAAAGTCTGTAGCCCACCCTTTTTAATTTGAAATTCTTCACCTGTTTTACCGGCTTCAATATCTAACCGTAAGGTCTGGCCCTTTTTCTTGGAAAAAGAATTTGGCAAGTCAATTTCCATGTCGGAAACATCAATAAAAGCACGGGCACTTCCGGCCTGAACATTCGTGCCCTTAGCTTGCAACTTTCCGTTAACGTCGGCAGTAACCATACCCGTTAACTGCAACTTCTCACTCTTATACGAAAACTTTCCGCGCACACCTTTGGCGAGCAGGGAATCTAACTGCACTATGACACTTTGAGGCTGCGATAGGTCACCCAGAACCCTTCCTTTTGATTCGACGCTGCCCTCAAGGGGATAATCGCGAATGGGTGGAAAATATTTTTCAATGCCCTTTAGGACTGTGGGTTTCAGATTAAAACTAAAATCGGAAGGTCCTTTGGCATTATAGATGCCACTAGCTTCAAATAGAATTTGATCAAACTGAACTTGGGCCAGCTTTAAATTGAGTTGATTTTGTAAAGAGAGTTCCCCGCTACTTGCCGCCTTAACGCCGGCAGGCTTTTCGACTATGCCGCTGTAGCTCGCCTTTAACGCGGTTAAATCGGCATTCCACTTGAGACTTTCTACCGTTAGTTTATCCGTAAATTTAAAAGTCCCCATACTTGAAAGCGCCACGGGACCCGAAATTTCCATGTTTTTATTTTTAATCTCCGGAGTAACTTGGAGGTTAGTTAACGCAAATTTACCTTGCACCAAAGGTAGCGGATCTTTTTCGGTTTTGATTACCCGAGCATCCAGGCTAATCGCTCCCGCCCATTTCTTAATTGGTGCTTCGGCTGGCAATGGAATTTTTTCTAACTCCGAAGTTTGAAGCCTGGCCGCTAAATCTATATTTTTATTTTGAACATTAACAAACCCGGTGACATTTGTTTTTAACGACAATATCCCGACATCGGCACTCTTTATAACGAGGTTGTCATTTTCTAGTTTTACCTGCACGTTAACATTTACGGGTAAAGTTAAACCTTCAATGGGGGTAGCGCGAGTTGCCAAGCTCATCACTATTGGCTCATTTATTGACGCCATCTTGAGTGTGAAATTTATGTTTTGCACTTCGATAGGCGAGGCGCCCAAGAAAACAGAAATTTTAGAGTCACTGACTTCAATGTCGGCACCAACCGAAGTCAGCACCCTAGGAATTTGAGGTGGCCCCGGCGTTTTTTCTGCGGCGGATTTTTTGGGGGAACTCTCCGGTCGAATTTCAAAGTTTGCTTTTTTAGCTTTTAAAATTACCGTGGGTCCCCATGCAATTCCAACCGTAATTTCGCCCGCCGTACCGTTGAGCGCGGGACTCTGAACCTTGAAATCTTTAATCCGGAATAAAAATGGATAGACTCCGACTACCTTGGCTTGAGATATTTGCGCCGTGCCACCGAGCGCTGGGCCCAATTTAGTTTCAATAACTTGTTTGGAGTAATCTGGCAGAAAAAAAACCGCAGCGACCGCCGTACCCAGAACGACAAAAAGAAAACTTAAGAACAAGAAATAAAAAAGCCGCTTCACGCTCAAGTATTCTTTAGCGAAGCGGCCCAATTTTCAATGTTTATTCGCAGTCACGAACGGATGCGCCAATGGAAACACATTTTTTGCCGATGAGCCCATCAGCGGGGCGCTTGCCGTCGGCTCCTGAGTTACCTTTCTTACCATTTTGCCCAGGATAAGAATTACCGCAGGCATCACTTGTCGGGTTTCCTGCGGGACCACCCTGCCCACCCTCTTGACCATCACTTCCATGGCCCGGATTGCCGGAAACTCCTGGCTCCATTTGAACATTCACCGAAAACCCGACGTCCTTCTTAATATTCATTGCAACATTGCCAGAATTACCGCCTTTGCCCGCGTTAGTGCCAGGTCGGCCATCTAACCCATCGCCCCCTGGAAGGCCTGGTCCCGGGCTGCTCGTACACCAACAACGAACAATCGCACCTAATGCTCTGGCACAATCGTGAGCACCGGCGGCCCCTGCAGCCCCATTTACCGCCCGTGTCGTATGCGGTAAACCATCGGCACCATCGCCTCCATGCTCGCCGCGCATTTCTATACGCAAATGCCCTGCCGCTTCTTCGGCTTCAAATTCGACCCACCCACCATCACGGCCAAAAGTTTCGCGCGCTGCTTTCTGGCCACGTGGAAATGTTAAAATCTCAGCTCCTTCACTGAAGATTTTTTTTGCCTTCAAAGATAATTTGTAATTTTGAATTTGCAAGCTAGCGCCGGCAGTTAAGAAAACTCGATTTGCTGAAACCACTAAATCTTTGTTTAAAATAATTGAGCCCGACAGTACAAAATCCTTTGGGGAAACTCCCTGATATTCACCCGCTACTACCGTACCTTCGCCGGACTCGCGAAATACGCGCAAATTGAAAGCCGTATTGTCGCGGATCACGTAAGCAAATTCGCGCTGGCTTGACGAGGCAGTAAAAACTCTCACACCATTGTCCTCGACAATGACATTTTTAAATTCGCGCGGCCAGCTAACCAGAATCAAATAGTGATTAGGCTGATTTTCCTCTCGCAACTGAAATTTAATTTCCTTTGAACCCTTTTGCGCAGGAGAAACGGGCTCCGCGAAATTCGGTGATGGGTTTGGCACCTCTTCTTTTTGTTTGTTACACCCTAATATACCGACCAAACTTAATACTAATATTATTTTCTTCATAATCCCTCCTAACTTGGCCTAAATTCAAAATTTCGACCAATTTGACAGTCTTGTAAGTGCCCATAAAGCCATAGCAATTCGCTTTCCGGGCACGGTCGGACCTTATCGCGCCAAAAATATCGGACCGTTTGATGGGGTTCTCCCGTATCCTAATTTTAGGGGGAATCATGAGAGCTTTAGCTATAGTATTATTGGGCGTTTCACTTAGTGCCTGCCAAGATAATATGTGCATGTTTCAGCAAGACTCTGCGACGGCGTCGGCCGCAATGCCAGTAGCCGAGGACCGCTCCCACCTATTTACTAACGTGCAGGAGGCAGGAATTGATGAAGCCGACTATATCAAGGTGGGTGAAAATCATATTTTTGCTACCCATGGCAATAGAATTGAGATTATAGAACGTACCACTTATGCGAAACTACCACCCATTGAACTGGAAAGTTCTTACGTTGTCCGCAATTCTATAAAACTTGTTACTCATAAAAATCGCCTCGTAGTTTTAGCCCCTGCCCAAAACGGGGGGAGTAAATTAAGAATGTTAACTTATGAGATTAAACCGCAAGGAGCCGCTTTATTAAAAGAGCGGCAATTGGATTTAAGAATAAATGCCGTGCGCAGCCAAGGCGGCCATCTCCTTTTGGTAGGAACCCCAAACTCTGATTTTTATTATGGAGAAGGCTATGGACTTATGAGTTCTCCGTCATCCGATCAGTGTTCGGCGCAAATTCAACCAGCAAATCTGGCGAGTACGAGTATCGCCTACCTTCCGCCAATGAACACGAAAATCATGCTTTTCAATATCGAATTAGAAGAACAGGCTCCCGTAGAAAAAGAAATTAATTTTAGCACAACGGTGACCTATGTTAGCTCCAACGCAATTTACTTATTGGGGTCCCTCTATCGAATCACGGGCGACTTCACCCAAATCGTAAAAATCAACTACGATCTTTCGGCGGGCACCCTCAGTGATTCTAAAAGTGCCATTGTTGAAGGCGGTATCCTCAACGAGTGGTCAGGAAAGGAACTCGCAGACTCTTCACTTTTTGCGATAACCACAAACTCCTGGTCGGCCAGCCGCCTTTATATTTTAAAGGACAATGAGGAAATTTTAAAAGTTATAGGTCAAAGTGCGGAATTCGGTTTCCGCGAAGACCTTAAATCGGTGCGCTATATTGGTGATATGGCTTACGTAGTTACGTTCTTGCGCAAAGACCCTTTGTTTGCCATCGATTTAAGTAATCCCACCCAACCCCAAATTACTTCTGAACTTATAGTTCCCGGATTCTCTAGCTATCTACATCCCGTAAGCAATCAACTTGTTGGGGTTGGTTATGACAACGGCGTAAAAGTCAGCCTCTTTAACATAAAGAATGCCTATAATATTTCAGAAGTGAAAAGTTTAATTTATGGCGGTAACAGCGCTACCACAGAGGTTGCCACGGATTATCATGCGTTTTTTATAAACTCCGCTGAAAATATTTTTGGGGCTCCTATGACTGAGATCGAAACTGGGTTTAGACTTTTTGAATTAAAGCTTGGCAGCTTTTATGAATTTGCAAGACTTACTCATAATGACCTTGGCAGCTCCTATTGCCTTCGCACCACTGGCGACGTAAACCGTGTTTATGAAATCGGCGAAAACCTGGTTTCGGTATCGGCGTTTGGTCTAAAGATACATGACAAGGCAAATCCAAAGGTGACAACGAAGGCGATAAAGTTTCAAATGGGAGCCTATGACTGCCCATGACCGGGAATTTTATAGAAACCTCAGTCCGTTTTCAGATTTCTTTCAACTTACAAATGATGCCAATTTTGCCGCCGTACCTAACTCCTGGTATGTAATTTTAACTGACATCCGCGGCTCAACCAAAGCGATTCAAGCGGGCCGCTATAAAGACGTAAATCTTATTGGAGCGGCTTCCGTCACCTGCATTTTGAACGCCTTAAATACTTACGATATCCCCTTCGTATTTGGCGGCGATGGGGCGACTCTTTTAGTTCACAAAGATGACCTTTCAAAAGTAAAAGAGGAACTAGAAAATCTCCAGTCGTTGTCACAAAGAGAATTTAATTTAGAATTGCGGGTAGGACTCGTGCCAGTAGAAAAATTATATCAACTCGGCGCGGAACTGCGCGCCGGTAAATACCAACTCAGCCCTGGCAATGTTACGGCTCAGTTTAGAGGTAATGGTCTTACTCTGGCGGAAGAAATGGTAAAAAAGGGACACCCCGCAGGGGCCGAACTAATTAAAGCATCGTCTAAAGAGTCGCCGCACTTAGAAGGACTCTCGTGCCGCCTAAATCCGCTGCGAACTAAAAATGGAAAAATTCTTTCTCTGCTAATTAAACCCAAAGATGCAGGAACTCTTAGCCACTTGCTACAAAGTTTGCAGCGGATTCTAAATAATGATTTTCGCACAGCCAGTCCCGTTACCTCCGACCGGCTTTATTGGAGTTGGCCACCTGCCACTCTAAACTCAGAAACAAAACTACAAAAGCGGAACACGAATATGTTCGTACAGCTTTTTAAGACGGCTTTTAACACCCTCGTATTAAAAATTTGTTTTACCTTTAACATTCCTATAGGTAGTTTTCGGCCAGAAAAATATAAAGAGGAAGTTATTACTAATAGTGATTTCCATAAATTTGACGAAACTTTGCGGATGGTTATCGACTGCAGTGAGCAACAGGACAATGAAATCGAAAAACTGCTGCGCGAACTAAGCCAAGCGCACCTGGTCCACTACGGGCTGCATCGCTCGCAAGAGGCCATAATGACATGTGTAGTAAAATCGGCCAGCGAAAATAGGCATATTCATTTTATTGATGGTGGTGACGGCGGATATGCTCTTGCCGCCCTACAATTCAAAAAATCTTTAGCTAAATCGTAGATAACCGCAGTGCAAATTATAATTTCATTTATACCTTTTTTATTTCAGCGCCTATCGCAAGGAAAGTTACAACGCCAAATATCTAAAGGGAAAAACTGCCAACAAATTGAAAGTATTTCGTGACTAGTTTCTATCGAAAATTGGCGCGGGCATTGTAAATCTCAAGGGGTTGCAGTAGAAGCTGCTGCAGGAGGCTGTATGTACAATACGGTAGTTTATTCGTTATTACTCACAATATCATTTCTGACTTCTTCGGGTCGTGCTGACGACGGCAGAAACAAATTCCGTCAGGACTTATTAAAGCTTGGATCTCCAGAAAATATTTTGACCTGTCTAAATAAGCTAGAGCCCGGAGTTTCGCCCAATTATCCGGACGGCTTTTCGCGCAAACAAAAATATTCCTTGGTAATTGGTCCAACCGGCTCAGGAGCACTAAAAGACGCTTTTATGCTCGAATTCCACTCCAAGGGAGAAATCGAGTTTTCGACAATAATTGCCTATGAGGGTTTTAACGGGCACATCATGGGCACACTTCATGTCTCAAAAGATTCCGCTGGAAATCTTATTCAGACTCATAAATTTAATGGCGCCGCGTTTTTAGATATTACACAGATTAAGGCGGGCGCTCACGGACTAATTCTCACGTATACGAAAACATTGCCGTCAGGAAAGCTCGCCCAAAGAATAACGTGCGAGCCGGTTAGAAATTAAGTTCTGGAGGTGGCAACGAGAGTCGAACTCATCTAAACGGTTTTGCAGACCGGTGCCTAGCCGCTCGGCCATGCCACCCTAATCAAAAGACTTAACACAATACACTATCGATTTTCGTTAATAAAGTGCTATTTGCGCTGTAATCAGCTGATGAGATTTAAGGCACAAGCTTGCGGCTTCTTCAAAATGCTGAGATTTAGGTCTCTCCGCTTTATCTAAATCGGCTATCGTTCGCACAATTTGGCTAAAAAACTTTTGCCGACGGCGTGAGTTGGGCAGCGAAATCCCTGACCTGCCCAAGTCCAAGTCAAAATTATCGCAAAAGTGATTTGGACTTTCTTGGCCACGGGTACCTTTTGCAAAAGCGACTCCATCTTCCACTTTTTTGAGAATGGTTCCCAAATCCACGTCCGTCGTTTCATTTTTCCAGCCATCGCTAAATGCAATTATAGAAATGCGATCTAGTATCGGGCCATTTAAGCGCGAGAAATAAAGTTCCCGGCGGCGAGTCCCACAAGTGCAAGCATTACCGCGGCGGGGAACATAATTTCCGCATTTACAAAGATTCGTCGTGGCCAATAACAAAAAATTCGCTGGAAATATTTTTTCATAACCAGCGCGGGATATTGTTATCCTTCCGGTTTCCATGGGCTCACGCAAGCCTTCGAAAACATCGCGGTGAAATTCTAAAAACTCGTCCATGATAAGAGCGCCACCTTGGGCCCGCGTGATATCGCCATGGCGGGGCGGGACTCCCCCACCGACTAAAGCAAGTGTCGAGGCGGAATGATGAGGAGCTATCTGCGGCCGCCAGCTTGGCGTTTTCTCCCGCCAGATTCGCTGCATTTCTTTAAATTGTTGTTGAGTCGCTGGGCGTAGCAAAGAGGGAATGGAATTTATAAAAGTCGACTTCCCCGACCCCGCCGGTCCCGCCACGAGAGTGTGGTGCTCACCAGTTGCGATGATGCTCATTAGCCGCGCCTGCGATTTGGAAAACTTAACCTTTGGAAAATTGGGACGTTTAAAAACGGCCGAAAACGGCTGCTTCGCCTTAAACTCACCTTGCTCAAACTCTGCCAGCTGTTTGAAATTAAATTGCTGCACACCAAGAGTATGGCTGTTGGTACCCGTTATAATGACGTCGTTTTCGATTTCATCAAAACCCTGAATATCTGGTGGGCAAAAAACTTCGCCTTGAAGATTAATTTCGCCATAGACGTAAGAGTTTTTCTCGTCCAACTGTTCTGGCCAGTTAAGTTGCTCGGTTTGCAGCAGTATTCCTAAGGCTATGGCAAGTTCTAAACCTTGACTCGATTTTCTAAAATGCGAGGGCCGCAAATTTACGACCACACTTTTGCCCCGTGGAAACTCAAAGCCTTGCAAGCGCAAAGCGGATTTTATTTTAACCACACTTTCTTTGATTGCCGTGTCGGGAAGGCCAACGATTTGAATTGTGGGGAGTCCGGGCAAGAGAGAAAATTCCACTTCAATGGGTATTAACTGATTTTCAAAACAGGATAATGATTTCAGCGTCATAAATTGGCTGAAATACAATTCTTAAACCTTGGTTAAAATATCCTTATTGATTTTCACGCGGAATTTTAATTCGGGACATCGGATGATGCTCTTCGATAGCCCCGACAATATTGCGGGCGGAAACGTTGGTGTAAATTTGCGTACTCTGAATGCTTGAATGACCCAAAAGCATTTGAATCGATCGTAAATCCGCACCGCCCTCTAATAGGGCCGTCGCACAACCATGGCGAAATTTATGTGGACTAATGGGTTTATCAAAACCCGCCTTTAGCGACCACGCTGCAAGCCAGCGCCAAATATCCACGCGACTTGGCCTGTGACCTTTATCATTAACTAAAATAGACGACACGCCATCGCCAGAAAGATGCGAACGATGGTCTTTAATAAAAGACTTTAATTCAGCAATTAGCTTCTCCGTCAGGGGTACAATTCTTTGCTTCCCCCCCTTACCCATCAAAGCTAACCAGCCGTCGGTCTGATTGAAATCCTTTAAGTCCACCGCGATTAACTCAGAAACGCGACAGCCCACGCCAAAAAGTAAGTACAGACACATGCGATTACGGGCCGTGCGGTGCGGTTGTTGCGTTTCACAGGCCACTAATAACTTTTCAAACTCTTCGGCCGTTAATGCTTTGGGTAGACCCACTTGCACGCGCGGTGGAGTTAACTTTTTTAAATCCGGAACCGTGCGGCCGCGGGATTCGCAAAATTTAAAATAAGTCCTTAAGCTTGAAATGACTCGCGCCTGCGAACGCGGACTTAGTTTATTTTTTTCTAGGAATTCGTAAAACTCAGAAACGTTTTTTCTTGTTTCCTGAAATTTGGCAAATAGCTCCAGATCACGTCTGTAGGCTAAAACCGTATTGCGGCTGCGGCCCCGAACATGCTGTAGGTCCTCAAAAAATTCTACCCACAGGTCTAAGCTCATGACCTCAATGTGTTAGGGTTCCCTTTAAAAGGCAAGAAATTTTATTAGGGCTCGAAGCCAACAAGCGTCGTAATTTTTCCGGTCAAGAAGTCCTGACCTTCCAAAAATTCGTAGAGTTCAAGTTGGATGACGCTTTGTAATAGATCGTCGTCAACGTCGAGACTTCGCACCAAAACTGTGGCTCCATCACTCGAGGACATGCGGCTTATAAATTCGCCATTATCATAGTAGCTGGGGTCGACGTCAGTGCTCATAGAATCATTAAAGAAAAATTTGATAGTGCGTCGCCCCTGGGAAGTAATGTCAAACATGATCGCATTTTCGTTTCGTTCCGCGTAAGGCAAATCTAAAAAAATGACACGAACTTTTTCTACTAAATCGGGGAAAATTATCCCGCCATTTTGCGCAAAGGCTTGGCTTCCTAAAAAATTCCAGTCCAACATTGCAGCAACATTTTGCGCGGGTCCCATCGCGGAATTGTTCTCCGCAAAATAAATGGTCGTATAACTATCTTCTAGAAGGCGATTAAATCTCTGTATTTCATCCGCCGACACGCCGCCTGAGCTCATAGCATATTGAAGTGATTCCTGAATAGTGGGGTTAAGTTGTTCATCTAAAATTCCGGGATCACCTTCGCGCCAATGTTTAGAACAGGCCGAAAGCGCCAACAAAAATACTATTAAAATAGATTTTGCTGACAATAAATTGCGCAAAGTTTACTCCACTCTAAAAGTTGTATCGTTACAGTTTGGAATTTTAATAACGCCGACAAGGCGCGAGTTGCCCATACCATTTATGTTATTAAGGCCGCCAGTATTAATGATGTTCCCAGGTAATAGGTTTAAACCTTCGACCTGGATTGTAAAGCCTTGGCCACCATTAACATTTACACCAAGAACAACCGTTAACATGCCGGAATTAAGCACTCCCGTACTTTGCGGTTGCACGGTGTAATTTCCTTGTGGAATGTTACAGCCAAGAATCGGCGCGGCTACTGTCAATTGACCGGAGACGTGGACAAATCCGTTATACAACATTGGATTTGAATTTATAAAGGGCTGACCTACTGGCGAGCCGTACATGCCATTTGTGTTTTGCTGCCAAACATTTACAGTTAAAGCTAAATCCATTAAGCGGTTTTGGGCTTTTGTGCTTTCACCATCTAATTCGTCATCGTGAAAAACCGAGCCCTGAGCGCGAGCAATTTGTTGTCCTGCCGACACGCCAAAACAACCGGCGAAATTACAGTTATTCGAAAAACCCGAAAGCCCCGGGCCGATTAACTGTGGACCGCCGCCACCGCTTTTGCCGCAAGCGACAAAACCGTGAATGGCAAAAAGTATTGCTAGACCTTCTAGCCACCAAGATTTTTTGTTATTTTTGTTCATAAACCGCTCCATCCTTATTGATTAAAAGCTTTATATAAATTTAAGTTCGTAAAAGTTCCTAATTTTTTGTAACCCGCCTGGTAACCCGTGCTGAGAGTACGTAACTCCGGAAACAAACGCGACGCGGGGTTAATGGAATCGCCCTGTAAGAAGGCGCGGCAATCGTAGGGGCCAAGACTCACAAACCAGCAACGTTTGTCAGTTTGTGGCGCCGAACTTGATTCGAAGTTTAAAAACCAAATCGAACCGCTCGCCAAAGGGTCT
This sequence comes from uncultured Bdellovibrionales bacterium, assembly GCA_964498095.1. GTDB lineage: Bacteria > Bdellovibrionota > Bdellovibrionia > Bdellovibrionales > SG-bin7 > SG-bin7. The sequence continues at coordinate 74,793 of CAZCFY010000005.1, forward strand.
GTAGCGCCATCACCGAGGTCAGTACTATTATCGATAACTAAAACAACGCCGCCAGAAACTCTTTTCATGGGACGGCCTTGATCTTCAAAGAAAGCGCGGAAAACGCTTTTTCCACTCATCGTCATCCAATAATTAAAGATTGCGTCGTCGACACTACCGCCAGTGGTGAACGGGCTCGACATATAATAGCCGCTGTCCTGAAAAGAAATTGTTAAAGAACCACCGTAGCGATTAGCGCCGCCAGATGATGGCTGACCGTAGTTATTTAAATTAATTTTGACTTTTGCGTTTTGCGGATTGTTTAGCGGCCATTTTGCAAAGTCACTTAAAGTATAAGAGTCCACGAAAGCTAAGTCGACTTCGTTAGGTGAAGTTGATGGCGTCACGCCAGGAGTGACCGGTACGGCACCTGGAGGTGGCGGATTTAAATTAACTTCGTCCTTCTTACCGCATCCCATGACGGAGAAAGCGACTACTATTAATAGATAGGTTACCCTTTTCATAATCTTTACCTCAAAAGACTGGAGCTAAACGGACAAAAATTGTCCAAATCCACTCTTTCAAAGTCTATTTAATTGAAGAAATATGCCAACCGGCGCGGAGGTAAGAAAAAATGAATAGTTTTAAAGGCTTCCGTGAATTTATTAACCCCACGCCTTTAGCGCATTGCCATTTTTGAGCTTAGGCTAATTTTTCTAATTTCGTATTGTGTAGTGTTTTCGGATAGTTACAAATACATCGTCAAGTTTTTCAGCTGTCAAAATTGTAATCAGCTTTGGCGCCGTCCTTACTCAGGAGATTTGCTTAACTCTAAAGGGGGCCGCGAAGTGTGGGTGAGTATCGAAAAGGGCTGGAAGACAAGTGGCGTGGGAGGCGAGCCTTTTTCAAGGCTACCTCGCACGATTTATAAAAGAGAGTATGGTAAATGGCTTAACCCGGTGGAAAGCAATTAGCGTTCAGATAAATCTAAAAGTACAATTCGTGATTCTTGATTGCGGACAATGCGCATAAGTAAACGCTTTTCTTTTTTTAGTGAAGAATCAATTTCTTTTTCCGCCATTTTAACCGAAGAAATTGGCTTACGGTTAATTTCTGAAATCACATCCCCGGGCCGAATCTGCGCCTGATTTGCCAAACTATATGGTAAAACGTGCTGAACTAAAACCCCCCTTACATTGCCCGGCAGCCCCACTTTTCGGCGGGTTTGTTCGGTAAGCTCAACGAGTACCATTCCTGTTTTTCCGGCGAGATCGGCACCCGGGCCGGGACGCTGATCGTCGTCATTCTTATTGCGGCCGATGATTTCGTTATCACTGGGGCGCTGCTCGACAGTTACGCTTAACTCCAGCGGCTTGCCATCGCGATAGATGTGAAGTTTCGCTTTTTGCCCGATGGGAATTTGACTGATATAGGTGATAAGTTCGCTGGCCGAAGTAATTTGTTTTCCGTTAACTTCGGTAACGACATCGTAAACTTGCACGCCGGCCTTATCAGCTGGCTGACCTTTTTCCACATGTTGAACAATCGCACCTTCCGGGGCATCCACTTTCAACGCTTTAGCTACATCGGGAGTTAGGTCCGCAATACCCACGCCTAACCAGCCTCGCGAAACTTCGCCCTTTTCGATGAGCTGACGAATCACGTTTTTAGCGGTGTTAATAGGAATTGCAAAACCGATTCCCTGGGCGCGGGGATCAATCGCCGTGTTAATTCCCACCACCTGACCTTTAAGATTTATTAGCGGCCCACCCGAGTTTCCCGGATTAATGCTCGCCGACGTTTGAATGAACTCAGCATTTATCTCGGGAATATTGCGGCCTAATGCGGAAACAATACCTTGAGTTACTGAATGCGCGTGTCCATAAGGATTGCCAATGGCGATTACCCAGTTACCGACTTTTATATCGTCACTGTTTCCAAGAGAGGCGACCTTAAGAGCTTTTCCCCCGATGGATTTTAATTTTAAGAGCGCAACGTCAGTAGATGGATCAACACCAATAATTTTCGCCGCTAGTCCCTCTCCCCGTTTCTCGCCAATAAACTTTACCCGAACATCGTCAGCATTTTTGCCGACGGGGCGAACGACGTGGGAATTGGTAATAATATAGCCCTCAGAATTTAACACGAAACCTGAACCAAGCGCTTTACTTTCGCGTTCCACAGGTTGGCCAAAGGGCATGTCGAAGGGATTTCCAAAAAAGAAATTAAAAAAATCATCCGGGTCCATGCCGCGCATTTGCCGGCCCACCTGAACCTTAGAGGTTGAGAAAATATTTACTACCGTAGGCGATGTCACTTCCGCCAGATTGGTAAATAGCTGATCCATTTGATCGGCGTCTAAACCTGGTACTTTTTTTACGTTAGGAAGTTCTTCACTCCAATATGTCTTTGCCGCTGTGGCTGAACTTTCAAAATAAAAAAACCCGGCAGTTAAAATTCCCGAAATTATAGCTATGCCAATATATTTCATAAAACATGACCTCCAAAATCACCAAGTTGGGTATAAATTTACGCCTGTAAAGTTAAAGAATACAATTTATTCTGCAATGCATTTTATGAGACCTTCTGCGGCAAGGAATGTAAATAGGCTAGACACGGTTTCAGCCTTTATACACAGGCCTAAGGCCTCTACTTCAGATACGGATTCGGTCAAAGATTTAGATTTCAAAAAGTGTAGAAAATAGTACTCCGTCAAACTTAACTCCCGCAAGCGTAGGTCCGTTCCCGCGCGATAAAGTATTAGACATTGCGGATGGTCCCATTTAGGCATTTCAGCGGCTTCCTTTTGAACTGCATTCCACAAGTCTAAAACGGCATAAGAAAACTGAAAGAGACGCAAATGACTTACATATTTTAAATTAAAATCTCTCTGATCCGTCTTTGCCAAGTCCAAGGCGTCTGCAGTATCAAGTTTTGCATGAAAAAGTTCACAAAACTCCCATTCAAACTGCGCTAGATCAGGAAGGAACGGAAAATCCTGGAGACTGGGATGATTTTTTAAAAAAATGGGAAAATGCTCCCCATAATGACTTAAGGAATAAGACCGTGAAGGATGTATTTGAATATATTCTTTGGCGATTTTCGTAAAACTCTCGGCCCCCAGACAGGTAAAAACACATCCATAAGTCTCGAGCAAGCTGTCTATCAAGCGCACTTGGTAGCCATTAGCATACACCCCTAGCGCTTGCTGGGCCGACAATTTTCCGGCGGGAAATACTTCGTTTACGGGGCCTTCGCCAAGCCCCAAAATTTTTTGACTAAGCTCCCACATGTTTGGCGCTCCAGATTTTTTCGGCTTTGGCCGTTTCGGCTTCTAACTCCGGAAACTCCGGAAGATTCTCATCCCACTCAACGATCACGGGGACTTCTCGGGCGTGCTCAATCAGCTTTTCATAAAGCTTCCACACCTCTGGGTAAACGGGCTTTGAGTGCGTATCAAATAAAAAATCACCCTCATCCGAAAATCCCGCCAGATGAATCTGGCCAATGAGTGGCGCGGGAATATGGTTTATAAATTTCATTGGATCAAAGTCATAGTTGGTCGCGTTTACATAGAGGTTATTGACGTCAAAAAGTAAACCACAACCTGAACGCTCGCAGACTTCACGAATAAATTCCCATTCAGTATATTCGGAGTTTTTATAAGTAATGTAGCTGGAAACATTTTCAAGTAAAATTTTACGCCCAAGATATGTCTGCACTTGATCAATTCTTTGGGCTAACGTGTTAATATTTTCTTTGGTAAAAGGTATAGGTAGAAGATCGTGAAAGTTATAACCGCCCGATCCGGTCCAGCAGAAATGATCCGAAATAACTTCGGGCTGCAGACGAATTACAAAATCCTTTAATTTTTTTAAGTAATCTAAATTAATTCCGTGAGGGTTACCTATGGAAAGTGATACCCCGTGAGTAGCCACCGGGTAATCACGCCGCATGCGCATAAGCATTTCCAGTGGCCGGCCGAAAGTATCCATGTAATTTTCGGAAATAACCTCGAACCAACCCGAGTGCGCGGGCTTTTTTTTGTTGAGGTAAGGATAGTGAGTGGGCCTAAGGCCCACTCCAAATAAAGGTTTATTAATTAAGTGCCTTTCCGTGTTTTTCATTACACTCTTTCATCGTCATGGTGATCCAACCTTTTCCTTGGCAAGCATTAGCTCCCGAACAGCCGTGGGCTTTATCGACGGCGCATTCGGATTTACCCTTACATGAGTTGATACCAAAGCATTGAACTTTTTTATCGGTAGCGGCAGCAGCAGCATCTTTGGCTTTCTCATCTTTAACTTCGGGTTTTACTGATGGGGCTTTTTTATCTTCTGCCTTTTTTTTAGACTTTTTCTCTTCAGCTTGAGCCGAAGTTCCCAAAAGTAATCCAGTTACAGCCGCAGTTATCAACGAATTTTTTATTCCAAACTTCATCTATCCTCCTTGGATGAAAATAAAATCATAAATAAGGGATTTTCAAATTTCACCTAATAATTTGACTAACGCTCTATAGCACTGCAACTATCACCTAGGAGGACCCTCAAGTGGCAGAAGTCAAAGATCCCGTCTGTGGGATGACCGTTAAGACCGAAACCGCAAAATGGTCGACGGTGTATAAAGGCCTAACTTATTATTTCTGTAATCCTAAATGCCACGACAAATTTATAAACCATCCGGAAAATTATTTATCTCCTCCACCTAAGCCCGCGGCCGCCCAAGACGCTATTTTCACCTGTCCCATGCATCCGGAAATTGTGCAAAAAGGCCCTGGCTCCTGCCCTATTTGTGGAATGGCATTAGAGCCAAAAGGTGTCGGCGAAGAAGACCTCACGGAACTTAAAGACTTTACCCGGCGGTTTTGGGTGTCGGTGTTTTTTTCGGTACCGCTCATGTTCTTAGGCATGGGTCAAAATTATTTTTTACAAATGGCCCTGGCCACTCCTGTTGTAATTTGGTGTGGGTGGCCACTACTAATTAAAGCCCGGGATTCTTTTACATCGCGTAATCTCAACATGTTTTCTCTTATTGGCATTGGCACGCTGGCCGCCTATTTTTTTAGTATATTTGTCACTTTTTTTGCGGCTTCGCTACCGGAAAATATTCGCCATGTTTATTTTGAAGCGGCGGCAACAATAATTAGTTTGGTGCTGCTGGGACAAATGTTAGAACAAAAAGCCCGCCACCGCACCCGTGGGGCTTTGCGTGACTTGCTAAATTTGGCACCCCCCGTAGCTTTTCTGATTATTGATGGCCACGAAAAAGAGGTTGCTGTCGAACAAATCAAAATTGGCGATAAAATTCGTGTAAAACCCGGCGGTAAAATTCCGGTCGACGGCAAAATTTTAGACGGTACTTCTTTTGTCGATCAGTCGATGATCACTGGGGAGCCCATTCCGGTTGAAGTAACCAATGGCTCAAAAGTGAGTGCGGGTACAATTAACACGAGCGGCAGTTTTGTAATGATTGCCGAAAAGGTGGGACACGAAACCTTACTCGCTCAGATCGTGCAAATGGTGGCCGAAGCTCAACATAGTCGAGCACCCGTGCAAAATACCGTCGACAAAGTCTCGGCCTATTTTATACCTGCCGTGGTCATCATGGCCTTTTTAACTTTTATTGTTTGGATTTCGATTGGGCCTGACCCGCGATTTGCGCATGCTTTCGTAAATGCCATCAGCGTACTCATCATTGCCTGCCCCTGTGCTCTTGGTTTAGCAACCCCGATGTCTATCATGGTAGCCATGGGAAAAGGGGCAACCCATGGCGTATTAGTCAAAGATGCTTCCTCACTAGAGCGCATCGGCAAAATGACGGTTCTTGCATTGGACAAAACCGGGACTCTGACCGAAGGAAAACCCAAACTTGTCTCCATTACGGCCACCGGCGACACGAGTGTAGAACTTATTTTGGCGCTGGCCGCCGGCGCCGAATCGCAAAGTGAACATCCTATCGCTAAAGCGATTGTCAATGGCGCCAAGGAAAAAAACATTTCTTTTTCTTCGCCGACGCAGTTTCGCTCAACAACGGGGCTCGGTATTACGGCTACAGTAAATGGCCAAGAGATAAGAATCGGCAATGAAGAGTTTGTCGGGCTTCTACCAGCGGAATTTAAAATAAAAACCGACGCCCTCCGCCGGCTTGGGCAAACGGTAATTTTTGTTTCGAGTAATAAAAAGATCCTTGGGGCTTTGGGAATTCAAGATCCGATTAAAAAAGAATCGCTTGAGCTCATTCGATTTTTTCATAGCCGTAAAATTAAAGTTATAATGATAACTGGTGACCACCGCGACACCGCACATGCGGTCGCACAACAATTAGGGCTCCGGTACTTCGAAGCTAATGTTTTGCCTGACCGAAAACTAGAAATAGTCAGGGATTTGCAAAAGCAAGGTGAAGTTGTCGCCATGGCTGGAGACGGCATTAACGATGCCCCCGCCCTCACTCAAGCTGATATTGGCATTGCGATGGGAACGGGAACTGATATCGCCATAAAAACGGCGTCAGTGACACTTATTAAAGGTGATTTAATGGGAATTCGCCGCGCCTATATCCTCGGCAGACGAACTTTAAGAAACATTTTGCAAAATTTAGTTTTCGCTTTCGGCTACAATATTCTTGGGGTCCCAATTGCTGCGGGCATTCTCTACCCATTTGGTCAAATTCTATTGAGTCCAATGCTGGCCAGTGCCGCTATGAGTTTTAGCTCCGTATCCGTGGTAGCTAATTCACTCAGATTACGTCGCCTTAACTTGAATTGAACCGTCACTATCGATAACCATGCTGACGACAATATCACTTAGCACATTCACGACCGAACGGGCCCGCGCGATAATCCAATCAACCGTTAACAAAATGGGAAGTATTTCTAACGGTAATCCCACCGTCGTTAGCACCAAAGAAAGTGAAACCAAACCCGCTTCTGGAACCCCTGTGATGCCTATTGCCGCCAACACCGAAAGTCCCGCAACTTGTATTTGTTGCAGAAGACTTAGCTCAATTCCAGCCGCCTGCGCCACTAGTAAAACGGCCATGGCTTCGTAAAGTAAAATGCCATCGTTATTGAGGTTTGTCGCGACACAGGCCCCTAACCTTGCCGAGGCTTTAGATACCTTGAGCTCTTCTAATGCCTTAAGTGTTAACGGCAGAGTGGCGAGGCTCGAGTTACTGCCTACCGCATTAGTCACCGGCTCTTTCACGATGCGCCAAAAATCCCGCAGTTGGCGTTTGAGATAGTATTTTATCCAAAGCTGATAGGTTAAAAAAACATGAACGAATAAACCGAGCAACCCAATGAGCACATAATACGCAAGTCCCTTTAATGGGCTTAGTCCGTACTCCCCTATGGTTTTGGCAATCACGCCAAAAACCGCGAGAGGAATAACTTTAATTATCCATTTTAAAATTTGCTCAAAGATTTTAAGCATGGCCTCGGCAGAGTTTTGAAAAACCAAAATAGATTTGGCGGCGCCAAGATCTTTTTCTTTCACTGACTTCGCGGCGACTCCCAGCAAAAGCGCAATCAAAACGACAGCGATAACGGCATTTGACTGAAAAGGGTCGACAAAATTATTTGGAATAACATGATTTAGGGCATCATAAATTCCCTTGCCGGCAAAGTCTTTAAACTTAAGTTTGGCCTCCGCTGTTGCCTGAAATTGTTCTAGCTTTAAATGCTCACCGGGACGAAATAAATTAGAAAATAAAAGCCCGATTGTCGCCGCACAAGCGGTATTAATTGCAATCACAACAATTAGACGACGGGCCTTATGCCAGCGTATTTCGCTGGTCAAAACCGAATCGAGGATGGCGAAAAATATAAGTGGAACCGCGATAGTTTTAATCGTTTGAATGAGTAAGGTCCCCAGAATTCCAAGCCATCTTGTTGACGGCCCCCAAATTAGCCCAACAATTGTTCCAAGAACTATGGCGAAAATAATCTGAGCTGTGAGCGTACGAAGTAGAGGCGGCATTATTTAGAGGGTTCAACCTCGACGTCGGGATCCACGTCTTCGGGTTCAGGTGTTGCTTCCATTATTGGTAATGGCGGAAATTTTTCGTTAAATTTATCCACGGCCTCATCCAAATAATTTTGTGAATAGTAATTTGAGAGTAGCGCCAGTCCAACAAGTCCAAGACTGATGCCTAAACGCCCGTCGCGCTCGGCAGAGGAAAGGTTATTATCCATGATGGCCGATATTCCAACGCCGGCCGCAGCGACTGATGAAGGTAAAACAAAATAGGACCAAAACCGACTCTTACTCGCCGGCACTTTTGTTTTTTCGATATTAACCAAATTATTTTGCAGCCCCGAAACTTTTATGGCCTCGCCTTTTTGCTGATACGTTTTAGACATAAAGTCGCCATAGACCATGATTCTTTCATCTTCATTTAAAGGAATGTTTTGTCCCGACACACAAGCTGATAAGCTTAATAATCCTAAAAATAAAAATAATTTCATTGGCACCCCCACAATGGAACTGGCCCGCTATCAGAACCCGAAGTTACGATCGCCGCGCCACAAGATGTTGAATAAAAATTTACGAGTGCACTACCCGTAAGAGAACCGCTTGTATAATTGACTGTCATAGAACCCGACGACGGATAACAACAAGTAGAATAATCAATGACAACATTGGCTGGCACGTAGCTAGCCACAAACTCATTGACGCTATCAACAACTTCCAAAGTGCCTGAGGTAAATGTGATGGATGACGACGTGGGGTCAGTTAGCGCTAAATTTGTTGAAGACCGAATAGAAACATCATGAGGCACTGCACCCGATTGAGCCGTGTAAAATTTGTTGAAGCCTAAAACATTGACCTCATAACCGCCCGCCGTTTTTGCGAGTTGGGTACCGCCGCCAATGGTGGTTCCGCGGTAATCAGTACGCGAACCAGTTCTGGTCGTATAGGTATCAACGGCGGTAACATAGCGAACATTCTCTATTTGCCGGGTAATGGTTTGGCCGGCCGCCGTAAAAGCGCAAGTCGAACTGGAAAAGTTTAACCTAATGGTGCCGGTAAAGGTGCGACTACTACCACTTACGGTGCAACCCGAATAAATGGCCTCTTTTAGTCCCGACGCACAGGTGTCGCTATAGGCCGTAGCTGTGCAGCTGGTTACCGTAGCATACGCAAATCCAAAAATTTGATTAAAAACAGTTTCGACAAGAGTTGGTTTTAATTCGGGAGCATTTTGCGCGGTTAAAAAAGATGTTTGTAAGGTCGCAGCGATATTAGCCAGTAAAGTGCTCACACCGGCAGCGGCATCGCGGCCCGCAACTTCGTCTCCAGTTTGATCTATCGGGTCACCGCAGGCGGCCACGAAAAGACAAAGGCATCCACGACAAAGTACGCTCCTAAAATTCATGTTTTTATTTTCCGAGAAGGGCTTGCAATTTGTCAAAATGAGTTCGAGCTGACGCACTCAATCAGATGGTGGCGGTTTGGAGCGATTTCCCAGTGAATTAGAGTCTTCTCACGCTGAGAAAAGACCGTGGAAATCCCATGGTCCTCAATCTCAATGAGCGGATTTCCCGACAATTGTAAAAATTTTTTTATGATCTCTTCGCCAGATAAGTTTTCACTCAGATCCAAACGTTCACAAAGCCAATGATAGTTACCGGTAAAAGAAAATAAATCGTGGTAACTCGCATAGTTTATATTCGTTGGTAAATTTTTAATAAGCGCCCCGACGGGTTTTTTCATGGCGGTGATTTGACCTAGGATATTACAAAATAAGATATCCATGGGCCGGGAATGGCACAACTTAATGAGCTTTTTGCCGTTATCACCGATCAAGTTTTCCGAGATAGATTTAATGTTCAGGTCATTAAAACGGCGGCGAAACAAGATGCGGGCGAGAGGATCAATATCGTTGACCAAAACCTGTTTATAGCGCTGAAGGAAAGGCAAGGGTAAGCTATAGCCCGCACTAGGACCTATTAACAAAATTTGATCATTGCGCTGCTCCCAATTAATCAGCCATTGGGCAATATTATCGAGGTAATTTTGCCACAAGGGATCTTTAAATCTCCAAGCCCGCCAATGATATCCCACGCCTCCGGTAGAAAATTGCATAACTAGATTTTACCGCGCCTCAAACCGAGAAACGACTACGACTTGCTTGGAACTCTACCTTGGTCTGGTTTAATTTGATATCTGACTAACCGATAATTTAATATATGAATCCCAACCTTAAGTTCCTCATCGTAGATGACCTACAAAGCATGCGCTGGATTATCATTAAACGTCTGAAGGAAGTGGGCTTTACCCGCTTTGAAGAAGCTAATGACGGCGACGTCGCTTTACAAAAACTGCGTAAAGCCTGCGAGGAAAAACAAGGCTTTGAATTTGTTATTTCCGACTGGAATATGCCCAACATGAAAGGTATCGATTTGTTAAAGGAAGTTCGCAAGGACGCAAATCTTAAAGAACTCCCCTTCATGATGGTCACTGCCGAAGCCGAACAAGCGCAAATGAACGAAGCCATGGACGCCGGAGCCGACGCTTACGCGTTTAAGCCATTTACGCCGGAAGAATTAAAAGAAAAATTAATGACTGTTCTTGAGAAGAGAAAAAAGCCCAAGGGACCGCCGGCAGCTAACAGCTTCTAAAGCTCTTTTTCAGCTTCCGCAATTACCAAACGGGTTTTAATCGCCACATCAGGATTTAAAGATATACTATCAATCCCTTCGTGCACCAAAAACTTAGCAAATTCGGGATAATCACTTGGCGCCTGTCCGCAAATTCCCACCTTTACGCCGGACTTCTTGGCTTGCTTTATTACTGACTCAATCATCATTTTGACAGCGGGATTACGCTCATCAAAAATTGGCGCCACTATTTCAGAATCACGGTCTACGCCCAACACCATTTGCGTCAAATCGTTTGAACCGATCGAAAAGCCATCAAAAATTTTCGCAAATTCACTGGCGAGCAAAACATTCGATGGCAATTCGCACATTACGTAAATCTCTAGACCATCTTTACCCCGCTCTAAGCCGTGAGTAGCCATTTCGGCCAGAACCTTTTTACCCTCGTCGATCGTGCGGCAAAACGGGATCATAAGCTTCATGTTTTTAAGGCCCATTTCCTTGCGGACCTTAAGCATCGCGCGGCACTCAAGGGCAAACCCCTCTTTGTAACTGGAATGGTAATAACGGGAAGCTCCCCGGAATCCAAGCATTGGATTCTCTTCTTTAGGCTCAAAGTCTCGACCGCCGAGAAGATTCGCATATTCATTTGTTTTAAAATCACTCATGCGCACGATGACATCGTTGGGATAAAAGGCCGCGGCCATCATCGAAACACCTTGGGCTAAGCGATCGACGAAGTAATCCACCTTTGACTTGTAACCGAAAGCAAGTTTGGCAATCTCCTCCTTGGTTTTTTCGTCTTTGAGACTGTCGTAGTAAATACATGCCAGCGGATGCACTTTAATAAAGTTATTAATTATAAATTCCATGCGTGCGAGGCCCACACCATCATTGGGCAGTAAACTGTGGCGGAAACATTCATCAGGATTGCCGACGTTTAACATTAACTTAGTGCGCAATTTTGGTAACGTGCCGAGTTCAACTTTCGTTTCCTTAAACTTTAATTCACCCTCGTAAACATAGCCAACCTCACCCTGCGCACAGGAAATTGTGATAAATTGACCATCTTTTAATTTATCGGTGGCCTCTTGCGTTCCAACAACAGCAGGTATTCCCAACTCGCGGCTCACGATCGCCGCATGACACGTGCGACCGCCGCGATTTGTAATAATGGCCGCCGTACGCTTCATGCCCGGCTCCCAATCGGGATCCGTCTTATCGGTAACTAATATTTCCCCGCTTTTTAACTGGCTAAGATCTGAAACATTATTAATGATGCGTACACGACCTTGCGCGATTTTTTCGCCGACACTGCGGCCCACAATCAAGACCTTACCGGGTTCTAGTAATTGATAGACACTTAAAGATTCCGATTTCTTTTCTTTTGAGTGCACGGTTTCGGGACGGGCCTGCAACAACATGAGTTCGCCACTAATGCCATCCTTTGCCCACTCCATATCCATGGCCATGCGGCGGCCATGTTTTTTACTAAAGTAGTCTTCAATCGTGCAGGCCCAACGCGCGAGCTGAAGAGCCTCTTCGTCGGAAATACAAAAACGCTTGCGGTCCTCCGGCGGAACAGGAACGTTCTTTACATGTTTTTCTCCGCCGATGTCGTAAATCATTTTTATTTCTTTATTGCCCAATTCTTTTTTTAGAACTGGCTTGAAACCTTCGAGCAAGGTCGGTTTAAACACATAATACTCATCGGGATTTACGGCACCCTGAACAATATTTTCGCCTAATCCATAAGAGGCATTAATAAGAACGGCATTTTGAAATCCCGTTTCTGTATCAATAGAAAACATAACGCCAGAAACGGCAAGGTCGGCGCGCACCATTTTTTGCACAGCCACCGATATATTCACCGAGAAATGATCTATGTTTCGGTGCGAACGATAAGAAATCGCGCGGTCGGTAAATAGCGAAGCAAAACATTTTCGAACACAATCCAGAAGTGCGCGCTCATCATGAACATTTAAATAAGTTTCTTGTTGGCCGGCAAAACTTGCATCGGGTAAATCCTCAGCCGTCGCCGAACTTCGAACGGCGACATCACAGCGGCCTAAGCGGTCATACGCTTGCCAAATCTGATCCCGTAAATCCTGCGGAAACCCACCGCGCATAATGACGGTCCTGATGTCACGGGCCTTCATACGCAGATCTTCGAGATTGTCGACTTTTAAAGAATCTAGAATTTCTTTTAGCTTGTTCTCTAGGCTATTATGGCGAAGGAAGTATCGGTAGGCGTCGGATGTCACCGCAAAACCATTGGGAATTTTTATTCCCTGGGATGTTAGAGCACGAAACATTTCACCCAGCGAAGCGTTCTTGCCGCCAACGAAAGGTATATCTTCTAAACGTATTTCTTCAAACCAGAGGATGTTTTTAGAGGAACTTGCAGGCGAGGGAGGAACAGTCACGGGTTTCTCCTTTAAAAAAGTTCGTGCCCCTAGTGTCATTGCCGGAACAACTGAGGTCAAACTCAAATTGTTATTGGCGCATTTTTTTATGTTGTCAAAAGAAGCAGTTGCAAATTTGACTGAGTCTTCCTAGATTCAATAGTATGTGGTTAACTGCCCCAAAGGAAATCAAACATCACGTTTCCGGTTGGATTTTGCGCAACCGTCATCTTTTACGCAACAAAACTGTAGTCGATTTGCCGGCAGGTAACGGAGTATCCAGCCATGTCCTGCTTAGAGTTGGCGCTTTAGTAAAGCCTTATGATTTAATCCCCGAATTCTTTAATTCTTCGGATTTGAAATGCGAATTTGCTGATTTGGCCAAACCCTTACCTCTGGAAGATGAAAGCGTTGATTATATTTTATGCCAGGAAGGGATTGAACATGTTCCCAATCAATTAAAAGTTTTCGAAGAGTTCGCGCGGGTTTTAAAGCCACAAGGTAAATTGGTACTTACAACTCCTAACTATTCTAATTTAAGAGGCCGACTAAGTTATTTACTTGGCGAAAGTGAATTGTTTGGCAAAATCTTACCGCCCAATGAAATTGATAGTATTTGGTTTTCACCAACAGACAAAAATGAAATTTATTTCGGCCATATCTATCTCGTTGGTATTCAGAAATTGCGTTTGTTTTCTAAGTTGGCCGGTCTAAAACTTTCCGGCATTGTCCCCACGCGGGTCAATACGACTTCACTCCTGTTTTTTCCCTTTTTATATCCCTTGGTGTTTTTGTTTAGCTACATGGCTTATCAGCGGGCTTTGCGAAAAAAAGGCCAAAAGTATCGGACAATTTTTGCCGAGGTATTTGATTTAGCAGTTCATCCAATTGTTTTGTTAGACAATCATCTCTTTTTAGAGTTTCAAAAGGTCGATTTGCCCCAAAACGTGCGGCAAACCCTACAACGCTCAGCCGATGCCAAGAGTTTTGTAACCTGAAATTTTTTCAGAGGGTGGCTTAACCTTTACCTCTAGAGCGCCTGGCGGTATTTCTCTTTTTATGAAGTGGTTAATTTTTGTTTTAATGGTTTTTGGACGCAATGCTTGGGCCAATAGCGACGTCGGATGTGTTGTCTCGTTACGAACTGCCGACCAGCTTCTTATGAATGATCTGCGCCCCGCCGCTCCCAGCGGGCAAAAATTACGCCTCAAAGGTAGCTTAAGTGGCTATAACTTTTTGGTAACAGTTGCGGAGAAAAAGAATGTATTGCGTGTCACGGTTAAATCCGTAAACCCCGAAAACCCAATTTCCCTGACAACCCTGGCTCCACTTAATACGAATAGTTATCGTCCCCGCCTCTTAATGACGGTTCCCCAAGGGAATTTAGAGCTCCGCTGCCGCCGCTGGTCTGTTTAGGTCTTGCGGTAGAGTAAAAAAGCCTTCTATAATTTTCTTATAGGAGACTTTTATGAAATTCATTTTTTCTCTATTGGTCCTTGGTCTAGTTAGTGCTAGCAACGCCAGCCCCCTTAGCGATATCGCGCAAATTCTGGCGACGTCGAATACCGTAAATGAATTTATCTTAAGAGCCTCGCCAAAAAGTAAAATCACCCAGGAAGAGTTAACCAACTACGCGAAAGTTTATCAGGTCGATACTTTACCAAAATCCACTTTTGAAAATAATGTGTTAACAATGATAAACCCTGATGGAACAAAAATGAGTCTGGCCGTGAAAAATGGCCGCGCAGGAGAGTTTTTAGTTAACGGCAAAATGCTGAAGGTAGAATGGCAGGACAATGTATTTTCGTTGGCCAAAAAAGTGGAAGCGCTGGTAGTGAAGAAAACAAGTTTGCTGCGAAGTTGGCTTTTGCCGGAGGCGAATGCGTTTTGGTGGGTAGCTGGAATTGCCGCCGTTGGCGCTTTAGCTTATTTAGCTACTGAATATTTGCCGGTAGATACTTGTGAAGGACTCGTAAAGGCATTTCAAAAAAAGTTAAAGAGTATGGCGGGTTCAGATAAAGAGAATCCCGGACGCATGATACAATTGAGGAAATTTAATTCGTGTAACGCCGAATTGGCTAATTTTGAAGTGTTAGATTACATACCTAACAAAAGTAGCAGACTATTAAAGGTTGAATATAAGCGCGAAATTGGCAGCCAAGCCGGAGAAGTTAAGACCGAAACCATTGATGCCGCTGATAAAGAAGTAACCGTGTACGATTTTTTTAAGGGTAATACTGGGCTAGACAGTAAGCTAACAAACCTCAAAAAAAATGATGCGCCAATGAAGATTAACGAACCCAGTCAGAAAAATCTCGCTATCTATGCCGACTCGTCCGTGGCTCTGATAAACGGACTCGGAAAAAACTGTAATGAGTGCCGCATAGATGAGTTAAATAACTTCTTATTAGAGCCCTCCGCTAAAAGGGAAAAGCCCGGCAAGCCTGGCGGAGCCCAGCAATAAATTATTTTTGGTGCTATACTCCGCAAGTTATTCGCCTTTATGCTTATCTTTACTATTCTTAACGGCAAACCAAAAAGCCAGGATGCCAATAATCGGCAGCAAAAGAATGACCCCAAACAATACAAAATGATGAGCCGATTCGATCATAAATTTCGCGCCAAAGCCATACCGGCGAAGGCAGCGACCACACCCAGTATTGAGCTCGCGATAAGATAAATGGCGCTCAAAAAATATTTGGTTTGCTCGACCAGAATTACCGCCTCAAGCGAATAAGACGAAAAAGTGGTAAACCCGCCGAGCAATCCCGCCATCAGCCCCACCCGCAGATTTTCTGAGATATTTGCCTTTTCAAAACCGAGCACATAAATAATACCAATTAAAAATGCGCCCCCGGTATTTATTAAAAAAGTTCCCCACGGAAATGCCCCGGGATACATTTTACTTACGCTAAGAACAGCAAAATAGCGCAAATAAACGCCAATAAGCCCAAAAATTCCTATGTAAAAAAGTTTTACTGACAAGCTGACTTCACTTTCTCATCCGCAGTGTTTAAATAAAATCTAACAAGTTCAAACTTTTCATTTTTATTCTCAAAAACTAAATTTCCGGCGCGTAAAGAGTCCGGCAGCTTGTCGAGATCTTTAATGTACTCCAGATGAGATTGCTCTTTGGCGCTTAAACCCGTATCGCTGGTAAAAATAAATTCAAAACACTTTGCGAACTTCTCCTTGCCGACAAAAAATTTAGCATCGCCATCATCCACGCCCTTAACTTCAACAGGAAACCGCACATACCACTGTAAAGTCCTAAGCTCCTTTTGGAGAAAAGCTTTTTTATAAGTTCGCCAAAAAAGTTTCCGTTGCGCACCAGGCCCTTCGGCCATTGCCGATGCTGCGGCAAGCATGAGAAGTAAAATAGTTTTAATCATAATTAAATGCTGGCACTAACCCACTATTTTTACAAGTGCAAGGCGGTACGTTATTTGTATGTCCCTACTTTAAGATGGCAGAAGAATATTTTCGTAATAATTTCGAGGCAAAAGAGGAATTATCAGAGTCAAAAAACCCCTATAAGCTGTCGTTACGTAAACCCGACGGACGCCTTTTACACCTCTATGCCCGAGAAAAAATAGCTGCTAATATTATCGCCACCAATCCCCATCACGAAAAAATCACCGCCGCCACTCACTTGCGCTGGCACCCATGGCGCGAGGAATGGGTAGCGTACGCCAGTCACCGCCAAAACCGAACTTTTTTGCCGCCCCCCGAGTACAATCCCCTTTTGCCCTCGGCTTCCAAAGACTTTCCAACGGAACTACCAGTCGGAAATTATGAGGCCGCCGTCTTTGAAAATCTCTTCCCAAGTTTATCCGTTCAGGAAGTGACACCTCCCGAATTGTACGTACCGACACGGCTCGGGGAAGGTGTTTGTGAGGTTGTGGTTTTTACCCAAGACCCTAAACAAAGTCTCGGTAGCATGCCAGTAAGTCATATCGAACTTATTTTGTATGTATTACGGGACCGCTATAAAGAATTACAACAGCGCAAAGATATCCTCTACGTTTTGCCTTTCGAAAACCGCGGCGTCGAAATGGGAGTAACTCTTCATCATCCCCATGGACAGATCTATGCCTACCCCGTTTTGCCCCCTATTCAACAACAGATGTTAACCGCGCAAAAAAAGTACTGGGAAAAAAGTAAGGCCACACTTCTTTCGCACATGATCGAGGAGGAAATCGCCGTAAATAAACGCGTCATCTATCAAGACGCCTCAGTCATATCGTTTGTCCCTGTGTGTGCCCGCTACCCCTTTGAAGTTTGGGTGGCACCGACAACTCCCCACCCAACGCTTGCCGATTTTTCCTCAGACGAAATTATGCACCTTGCACGTGCGCTAAAGATCACTTTATTGAAATACGATGGGCTTTGGCAAAAACCTTTCCCCTACTTAATGGCGTTTTATGCCTCCCCCAACGACGGATTACCCCATCCGGAGTGGCACTTTCATATCGAGTTTTATCCGCCTCTTCGCGCGCGCGACAAACTTAAATACTTAGCCGGCACTGAGCTTGGCGCTAACTTTTTTATTAATGATACACTCCCCGAAGAAAAGGCTGCCGAATTAAAAGCCGTTCGCATAGAGGACTTTACCAATGGAAACGTTTAAGGAATTCTTCACTGATTTACCGCAAGTAACTTCCTTTGCGCATGGGCGCGTTAACATTATCGGCGAACATACGGACTATAACGGCGGTTATGTTTTACCTATTTGTATTCCGCAGGCGACCCAGGTTTTTTTAAAAGCCCGAACCGACAAGATTGTTCGTGTTTTGAGTCGGAATATTGCCAAAAATGGCTTTACGCAATTCGAACTCGGCCACGAGGATGCCCAGCAAGAGTGGGCTGATTATGTCAAATCCATAACCTGGATTCTTAGAAAAAATGGCCACACGCTCAATGGCTTTGACGCTCTTATAAATTCCGATGTGCCTATTGGCAGTGGCTTATCTTCGAGCGCCGCCTTAGAGATTAGTTTATTAAGGGCCCTAAACGAATTATTTAAATTAAAGTTGGAGCCCGTCACCATGGCCAAATACGGACAACAGGCCGAAAATGAATTCGTCGGCGCGCGCGTCGGCATAATGGACCAAATGGTCTCGGCCCTTGGACAAGAAAATCAAGCGCTATTTTTGGACACACGCACGTTAGAATATAAATCAATTCCACTCGACCAAAGTGAAATTAGTCTTCTCGTAATAAATTCAGGCGTTAGTCACGATAATGCCCAAGGAGATTATAATCAGCGCCGTGCTGAATGTGAAACGGCCGCCAAACTCTTAGGAGTTCGAGAATTGCGCGATACCAATATTTTAGACATTGAGAAGTCAGAAATGCCCGAAAAAATCAGGGCCCGCGCCCGTCACGTCGTAAGCGAAAACAATCGCGTTCTCGCAGCCGTTAAGGCACTGGAGTCCCGCGATTACCATCGGCTCGGCTTACTTTTTTATGAGTCGCAAAATTCCATGCGCGATGACTTTGAAATCTCTACTCCCGAAATTGACCTTTTGATCTCCATGATTGCGGCCGATGAAAATGTTTACGGCTGCCGCTTGACTGGCGCGGGCTTTGGTGGATCTGTGGTGGCTCTCACAAAACCAGGAGCTGGTTTTCAGGTAGCGCAAAGAGTTTTACCCATGTACCGACAAAGAACAGGAAAAGTCGCAAGCCTGGTAATCCCTTAAATTGCTAACCTGTCGGAACGTATAAAAATTAATCCTTCGATTAACCTTACTTCGAACATGAACTGATATTTCAAAGCATTTCACTAATTTTAAAACTTTACTTATTAGACAATGTTGATACACTTTATGTAATGCCTAAACAACTCTTCGTACTCGCTATTTTCTGCTGTCTACCCGCTCTCGGTGAGTCCATTAAAATTAATTTAAACCAGCTAAAAACCAATCTCGAAGAAAAGTTAAATGTTACCGGTGTAACTTTTGAAAAAGCCGAATTCAGTGAAAGCACTGAATTTGGAATCGCGGACTGGCTTATGAAAAAAACAAACTTCAATTTTAAATTTGCGCGCCTTGGAAACGTTATGACCGCAAAATGCATTTCTAGAAGAAATACTCCAAAGGAAGATCCTGGACTTTACATCAAATGCAAAACCTACAACTCGGAAAATAAGGAATCGCCTCTCACGAATAAAGGAGAAATATCTCAAGTTTCGCAAGTGCTTGACGGCATCCATCCAATAGTAACTTTTCCAAGAGACACCTCGAAGCCCTTGCCAGCTCCAAAAAGGCCCCAGAAAGTCGTTCAATAATTACTTTTTAGGGCTTTCCGAATAACCTCCACATTTATAATTCGCAGCCTCCAGTTTTGCCTGAATACGGTCACGGGTTTGGTCACAATGATTTCGCCCAAAAAAGGACCATGCCACTGGATCTTTATCACTAAAATTTGAGTAAAAAAGTTTACAACCACTTGGCTGTGAGTTTTCAATTTTTAAAGTGCGGGTTTCATTTCCTAATTTACAGGCGACGTCATCGGGTGAAACCTTTTCCGTCTCGACCGCTTTCGCCGTCGGAGTTTGTGATTTGACCGTTGGGGCCGGTGAACTTGTCTGACCTTTTTGCCCACTCGAGCATCCTAGGTGTAGACTTAGAAATACCAAAATCAGAAAAACACTACGCATCTCTTACCTCCTTGTAAGATTTAGTTATTCATTTCATTTTGTTTAGTTCTTCATTGCCAGGCAACCTCGACAAATCGGGAACTACCACGATTTCAATTCGACGATTGGATGAACGCGCCTCCGCAGAATCGTTTGGCTTCACCGGCTTAGTATCAGCAAATGCTGCTGCACTTACGCGGTTTTTCGGCAATCCAACACTAACGAGTTCGTTCACCACGGTAATGGCCCGTGCGGACGCAAGTTCCCAATTTGAAGGGTACCGGCCTTTATGTATCGGCACGTCGTCGGTATGCCCTTCGATTTGATACTCTTTTTCTGGTATCGCTGCGAGTTTAGCACCAACTTCCCTAACCGCCCTTTTTCCTTCCTCAGAAAGGTCGGCACTTCCCGAAGAAAATAGTACGTCACTCGAAAGAGCCACAACCATCTTTCCACCGACAAATTTTATGCTAAGTGCGCCCGCATCGATCAAACCACGAAAGCGGGTTAAGAGGTCCTTATAATCCTTTATCCGCTTTTTTGCTTCCGTCTCGTTTGCCGTTAGTTCATGAATTGCTTTCTTCATCTCCGCGATCGAAGCATTTAAGCTTTGTTTATCAGAAGCTTCGCTACCCAACTTTCTTTCAAGTTGACCTACGAGCTTTGCCTGTTCATCTATCTTGGATTTTAACTCCCCATTTTCTTTGCGAGCCCCATCCAGCTGACCTTGAATATCTTTTAGTTTGGAGTCTTGATCCCTATTCTTTTTGCTCAGATCATCAAACTTTTCTTGGCTCACACAGCCGATCATCAAAACGAACGAAATTAGGGTAACTATTTTGTAATTCACAATACCTCCAAACAATTTAGCTGCATTTATAACCGACATGCTCAAGTTTCATTACCTGATTATCAAACGCCTCTTCGCAATCATCCTTCTTACTTCGTTGAGAGACTAAAGTGGTAAGTCCGTGACGCATTGTTTTGACTTGGCAGCCGAATTTGTTTTTTTCAATTATAACAGTAATGACCCTTTTACTCTTTCGACATTTTATCTTAAACATTTCCGAAACAAGATTACTCTGCAGACCCGAAGCATAGGAGAATATTAGTGATATAAGCAAAGTCACAACTGAACTCATGCAAAACTTTCTTGTAAAGATGAGGCGGGAAACTCAAAGCCGTATCTGGTTTTATTAAGGAACTCCCCAACCGCAACAATCTCGTTTTTCACGGTTTTCATTTCTGAAAAAATCAAATCATAATGTTTATCAATAGAATCCAGGGCCTCCTTACCATGTCGAGTAAGAGACAACATTTTTTTTCGGGCGTCGCTGGGATCACTACAACCAAACACGTAACCCTTCTTTAGCAAACGATTCGCCGTCTGAGTCAGCGTGCCAGGGGTGACATTCAGAGCCTTTGCTAAACCTTGCGGCGATACTGCCGGCATGTGAAGTAGTGTCTTCATAAATGCCCACTGGACAATGCTAAGCCCATGTTTTGATTCAAGAGCCTTATTTAGTCCCTGAAATTTTAAATTTAAACTCAAAAGTTTAAGTACAACCTCATCTGTTTCAGATGTTTCTATGAAGTCCAACCTTATACTCCCTTCCCTTGGAAGATTTATCTAAAAATGAGATCAAGACCTTCAACAACAAATTTATCTGTGATTGGCGCTGAAGAAAGAATTTTGCTTGAGTTGATTTTTTCTTTCCAACTCGTACCGTAAAAACTCTCGGATCAGAAAGAGAAAAAATATCCTCATCTGTATCATCATCGCCAACGTAAAACGCCGACTTTGTGTCCGACTTTATCATCAACTCCAAGAGTGCTACCCCTTTATGAGGGCCACCGCTAGGGATTAGGTTTACCACACACTTACCCATAATAACTCTTGCCGACGGCTGGATATGGCCGATTGATTCTAGAATTAGATTTCTAGCTAATTTTTTCTGTCGCGATTTTCTATAGTGAATTGCCAGCGAAAAATCCTTGTCCTCTATTTCAACCCCAATCGGAATGTTTTTTTTAAAATTCCCTTCCAGTTGGGCTCTCCACAAAGCACAGGTTTTTCGAAAGGTATCAGTACTTAAGTTTTCCGGATGAATTCCCTCTAACCCATGGTTTCCCACCATAAATTTTACCGGATTTTTAATTTTAGACATAAGATCTCGCAAACTACGACCTGATATTACGGCGACTGGAGCCAAATCGTTCAATTCAGCAAGAAGTTCCGCAGTCAATTTGCCAATGGTCGCGAGCTCCGGATCCGTTACAATCTTGGAAAGCGTGCCATCAAAATCAAACGCGAAGAGGGTGTTGGTGAAGCAAAGCGATTCCAAAAGCTTCAGTCCGTTTTTAGATAACAGATACATTTATACCTCACCAGGCGATCTTAAACTTAAATCCGATTCGCCAAACTTACCTAAGAACCGATTGTGCTGACGGATACGGCCAGCATCAATCAACATTCTTCCGGCCCAGCGGTAAACATTAAACTCTTGAATTAATCCGCGCATCGTGCGCATACGATCACGCTGTTCGCTGGGAGACATTTCCAGAGCCACCTTTATGGCCATTGCGCATTGATCAATATTATAAGGATTAACGATTAAAGACTGCGGAAGCTCTTTTGCCGCCCCCGTAAACTGACTCAAAATTAAAACGCCTCTTTCGTCGTCCCTGGCCGCAACAAACTCCTTTGCAACCAGGTTCATGCCGTCGTGGAGACTGCTTACAAAGCACAGATCTGATCCACGAAAATATTCATAAACCTGCTGTGGCTCCTGATGCTCAATTTTTAACAAAATTGGCACATATCCCTCTTTAGAATATTTAGAATTAATTTTTCGCGCTAAATCTCTCACTTGAGATTCAAAGATTTGATATTGCTCAATCGTCGAACGGCTGGGGGCAGCTATTTGGATAAATGTAAATTTCCCAATCCAATCTGGATTTAGTTCCAAAAATCTTTCTACTGCCAAAAAGCGCTCTAAAATACCTTTTGTGTAGTCAAGGCGGTCGACTCCGACACCGATTTTCAAACCCAGAGGAAAACCATTAATCGTTCTTACTTGGTTCTGACACCCATCAACGGGCCTCTGACTTTTAACCCAACGAACGGGCCATTCAATCGAAATTGGATAACGATTTACGGCAGTAAGTTTTCCGCCATAAGAAATCGTCGAAACTTCACGGTCAATGCGGCACTCAATAAAGCGATCGACTGTATCGATAAAGTTATTACAATGAAATTGGGTGTGAAATCCTAAAATGCTACTTCCAAGTAAACCGTCGAGTATTTCATCACGCCAAGGACAAATTCCGAAAGCTTCCGGATTGGGCCAGGGAATATGCCAAAAGGTAATAATTGTGGCATTAGGAAGTTCTTTTTTTATTAATCGCGGAAGTAACGCCAAATGGTAATCCTGAACCAAAATTACGGGATCGTCTGTTTTCGCTTCTTCAACAACCGTCTGGGCAAATTTTTTATTTACTGCCACATATTGTTTCCAATCTTCACCACGAAAAATTGGACGAGTATGCGCAATATGACAGAGTGGCCAGATGCCTTCATTGGCAAATCCATAATAGTAACCTTGTTCTTCTTCTTTCGTAAGCCACACTCTGCGAATTTGGTAAGACGGCGAATCGGGCGGAACCTTAATGTGATCAAAACTGTCCACGACTTCTTTGTCGGCATTTCCACTTCCGTGCGCAATCCAAGTTCCAGAACAAGCGCGCATCACGGGTTCTAAAGCCGTCACCAAACCGCTCGCCGGCAGCTGCACTTCAACTTTACCCTCACGAAAAGTATGGATATAAGGCTCGCGGTTGGAGACAATTAAAATCTCATCGCCAACCAATTCTTTCTGCAAAATTTGCTTAAGCGCCCGTGAGTTCCAATTTATCTGCGAATCATCACGGGCGCGGCGATCAGCTTCTAAATCCCGAACGAGCGCTCGGAGATCCTTGGCAACAGGCTTTAATTCCGGCGTCACTGCTTGCGCTAATGGCTTTACCAGTCCTTCGCCCTTAATAATCGCTTGAATGCCCTTCACCCAACCACGCCAACTTAACTGCGCGATTATCACGGTAAGCACTGACACAATTGCCGCGAGAATAAGAAATAGATAGAAAACGTAAGTCTTGGTATCGCCACTTCTTCTTTGCACAAAACTCATGTCGTGAATGAGAATTAAGTGACCCAAAGCTTGGCCCTCGTCCTGAATGGACTGAAAAGAAATATGGAGTAAACCATGCGGAAAATTTACTAATTTGTCGGCATCTTCATCTGAATCCAAAATTTCATTGCAGGTTAATTTCTCTGGAAAGGTTTGCGTTTTATGCGTTAACTTTTTACTTGTGTCGCAGATCCCTAAGGCATAAAGCCTTTCATCTTGGACCATACGGTTAAATAATTTATTAATTTTCGCCCCGGCATGTTGTTGAATATAAACAGCTAACGTATCTTGAACGCTACTCCCAATAAGTTTAGTGCGCATGTCAAGATCGCGAGAAAACCAACGCAACGTCAATGAGTCAACCAAAGGAATGACGGCGTAAGCCGCAAGTCCCAGCACCAGAACAAGGGGTAAAATAAATCTCAGTGACAATCGCATAATAATATTGTTATATTCTTACTTTACTTTGATATCAAACGAAAATAGGAACTAATGTACAAGTACGGACTTATCGGCAATTGTCAGGCAGCGGCACTTATCAGCGATGAAGGGTCTATCGATTGGTTGTGTCTTCCCCGCCCCGACAGCGCACCTGTATTTGGAAAAATGCTAGACCAAAGTGGCGGCAACTTTTCCATAAGTCCCGTAGGTAAATTCAAAAGTAAACAAAACTATATAACCAATACTAACGTCCTGGTTACTACTTTTTTCTGTGAAGACGGGACTGAGTTTCAGATTACCGATTTTACCCCACGCTTTGAACAACACGGAAGAATGTATCGACCGATGTCGATTTTTCGAATCGTCGAACCAATTCGGGGTGCGCCGCAATTACGCGTCGTTTGCTCTCCTGTTTCTGGCTGGGACAAGAAGGCCGCAAACCCCATTCGTGGGAATAGTCATATAAAATACGAAATTAGAGGCGATACCTTAAAAGTTTTAACGAATATGCCCCTCACCTATTTCGGTGATGGAAGCAGCTTTACTCTCAACGATAAAATTTATTTCGGCATAACCTGGGGATTAGGAATTGAAGACGATCTTGCGACTGTCGCCAAGCAATTTCTCGTTAAGACAATAAGTTATTGGAGAACCTGGGTTAAGCATTGTTCCATTCCGACTCTCTACCAAAAAGAAACAATCCGCTCGGCACTTGTCCTTAAACTTCATTGTTATGAAGATACGGGAGCAATATTGGCCGCTCTAACCACAAGTCTGCCGGAGGAAGTGGGTCAAAATCGCAACTGGGATTATCGCTATTGCTGGTTACGAGATTCCGCCTTTGTACTTTCCGCTTTTCATAACTTGGGACATTTTGAGGAAATGGAAGGATTTTTAAAATTTCTGTTCAATATAGGTCAAAAATACGAATACACGCAATCGCGCCTAAGTCCGGTGTATTCTTTAGATCAGAATCTTCCTTTGCCCGAAGCAGAGATTCAAAACTGGTCTGGGTATTTAAACTCAAAACCAGTACGCACAAATAATCAAGCCGCCGAACATATTCAGAACGACGTTTACGGCGAAATGATTTTGACGCTGGCTCCAGTTTTTTTTGATGAAAGATTTCAACACTTACGTACTCGGGCTAACGAGGAAATCTTACAAAATCTTGCCGAACTTGCCATTCGTAACATTGGAAAACCCGACGCCGGACCGTGGGAAATTAGAGGGGGCTGGCAAGAACATTCGTTTTCCAATCTCATGAATTGGGCTGGAATTGACCGCATAATTAACATTAAGAAACTAGGTTACCTAAAGAATTTTGAGACAGATCTACTTGAGCTAGCAAAGCGTAACTGCGAAGAGCGAATCCACGCTGCCGCAAAAAATGGAGTCTTACGAAACGGCTTTAAAGATGATACTTTAGATGCAGCGTTGTTGCTATTACCGGTTCTCAGGTTTCCTGATGACGACCTCTGTAAAAATACAATTTTAAGCATCCATAGCTCCCTTCAATTTTCTGACGGAAATAACTTTTTATATAGGTATACTCGCACAGATGACTTTGGCGCGCCAAAGTCGGCCTTTATTTTATGCTCATTTTGGCTGGTTCAGGCTTTGTCAAAGGTGGGTGAAATAACTCTCGCTAAAGAAATTATGGACAGAACTTTGGAAGCTTCAAATAGCTTGGGTTTACTGTCCGAACATTTTATTCCCTACGAACGGCAACAAGTTGGAAATTACCCGCAAGCATATTCGCATGTTGGGCTTATTAACGCTGCCTTTTCGATTAGTCCACCGTGGTCGGAAGTTTTATGATTCAAAAAGAGGAACTACTCATACTAATTAAAACCCTAATTGGATCTCATAAAACCTTTGGGAGTCCTTTGCCGAATTTATTAATTACTTTTGGTCGCGAGCTAAATAGTAATTGGGTTGCATATTGGATATATGGACACTAAAGAAAACAACTTTCAATTGGAAACGGTTTGGACAAACTCTTTGCTAAACTTAACGGCCCATACGAGGTCTCTTTAACCCCTCGCTATAAAAACCAGAAACAAAGAGCAGCAATTATTGTAGGAATTAGTGCCCCTTTTAATAGTAAGTGTGGACTAATTCCATCTTCTCCAAAGGACGAATTGAGAATGCCATAACCAGCGGGGTTAGGAGCATTTGCAATTACCGTAAGCCCTCCGCCAGCAACACTTCCCGCTACCAAAGCGTATTTTGAAGCCTCACTCAAACCCGGAACTTGAGAGCCAAGATAAGTCAGTGCCGCGTTATCGGTGACCGCGGTTAATCCCAACCCACTCGCAAACAAAGCAAAGCTATCAAGTTTTGTTAATATAGGCTCCAACCACCATCTTTGTGGTCCACCTAAAACTACTAACCCACCTAAGAAAAATGCGACAAGTAATCCGTCACGAAGCTTTAGTTCGCTCTGATATTCTTGGGTCACGCTTGTTAACCCCAAGAAAAATAGAAAAACTCCCGCAAAGGCCACCAAATGGTGCGCAGTCATCACAATCAATACCAAAAACAGAAGATGAGTCAGCGAAACCCACATCGGAATTTGACGTTGAATGTCCTCATCTCTTTCGATAATAACTTTTGAAATTTCATCTCTAAATTTCCACGTAATCAGCGCCGTTGATAAAAGTATTGAAAGGACGGCCTTCCATCCAAACTGGATCAACATGTAAGTTAAATCCCAATTCCATTTCTTAGCGACCATTAATACAGGAGGTGCTGCAAATGGCGTAAGAGTTCCACCGATGGAGACGTTAACAAATAGAAGACCAATGGTTGCGTACATCAAATTTTGCGATATCCCCTTTTTATAAAACTTCCCTAACAAAATGAGCGCTGTTACGGTCATTGCCGCAGGTTCTGTGATAAAACTTCCAAGTATTGGACCAATCACCAGAGTCGAAGCGTAAAAAGCAATAGAATATTTCACAGGAATAGATTTAGATATCACTTCAATCAACTTAAATGCGAGAGTCAGAATCGGACGAGTGGAACACACCACCATAATTACAAAAACAAACGCCGGCTCCGTAAAGTTTTGGGATTCTAAATAAGAGATGGCACTACTTGAACCCGAATAAAAAGCCAAAAATGCCAAAAAAATTGCGGCCCAAAACCCAAAAACCACCTCGACTTCGCCAATGAGATGAAAAAAGTTTTCAAGTGGCGACCCCTCAGGATATCTATGAGCAATATGCTGAAAGCGTTTTACTGAAAACGTGTGAAGAATCGCTAAACTAAAGCAAATCGTTGCAACTAACTCGATCAAGAGCTCTCCAATCGGTCTAGACTAACATTGATTACAAACTATAACAATCCAGGCTATACCAATAGTCTCATGAAAATCGCCACGCAATGTCGCGCCCGGAAGGCGCCCAGTGCCTATTCTTCTTTGAATTCCACAACTTTTTTGATACGCCCGTTAATAATCTATTTGGGCTGAAAATATAATTACCGCGCCACCAATAAAAACGAGCTCATCAGCCAGCTCCTCTAATTTGTTAAGACCAGAAAGATCGAACAGCTTTATTTCCCACTTTCAAACGTGATCTGCCTCTTCAAAATTTACTGAGAATTCATTTTAAGCTAGCGAGCAATTATCAATAAGCCACCTGACGGAAGGTCCAAAATCTGATAGCGGTTCTGAAAATTGATTTTAAAATTATTCTTATGTTCAACTTTACTTATGTTAATATTGTAATTGTATCCGGCGTGGCCATTGTAAACTATCACATCGCCCTCTTCGAGAGCCTTCTTAAAAAGCAAGTGAAACTGTTTGCTCTCGCCCCAAATAAACCGTAGCGAGAATTGGTTGTTGTCGTCAATTTGGAATTGAACTTGAAATAATTGAACCAAGACATCCTGAACAAAATGGAAGTCACGAAAAATGGGGTGACCGACGGGGCTCGAACCCGCGACAACCGGAATCACAATCCGGGGCTCTACCAACTGAGCTACGGCCACCACAAATTGGTAAGAAATAATTTATAAGTATCGATTTTATTTAAGGCAACGATTTTAAGCCCATATAGAGCCTTGCAAGAAAAAATGACGCGCTATGGACTGGATTTGGTGTCAGGCACCTTTTAATAGTCGCATTGTTTGACGGCGGGTTTAGCGCTATCGCACATGTCGTAATAAGCGGCAGGTAAGCGGGTTTCTTCGGCCCAGCGACCGTTGGCATTACAGCGTTTACGTACGCAATTTACGTTGGGTAAATCCGTGCGGCAGCGCTTTTCTCCTGAGGGGTTATTTTCGCAAGTCCAAAGACACTGATTAAAATCCCCTTTGGGTGAAGCACAGATGTTTTTACCATCTTCTTTTGGCTGATCGGCAGAAGCAATGGCACGGTTGCTATCTTCCTGCATAAAGTTCGTGGAAATTTCTAGCTTCTGCAGTTCTTCCTGAGTCATTTTAAATACCGGAGTCAAATATCCCTTGGCGACGAAGCTAGAAATATCACTTTCCGAAAAAACACCCGAATCCACTTTTTCGACTACAAAGCTGGCATAGGTGCTCGCCGGTACATGGATTTTTCTTTTCTTTTTCAGATCGCTTAATTCTACTTTCCCAGAAATAGTTTCCACTTTGGCTTCGACTTTATCGTCATCATTATAACTGACGACAAAGTCAGTTCCGCGTACCCCAGCCACGGCCGTTTTTGTTTTAACTTCGTAGTAATTTTCGCCATTATAACTTTGTTTCACCGAGCTACGCACTTTGCCGTAAATTAAATTTAACAGCGTTTTTTTGCTCTCCTTGGCGGGATCAAACTGCAGTTCTTCGATGGTCAGCTTCGAGTTGGGCACGAGATTTATGATGTTATCATCTTTAAATTTAATTTTAATTTTTCCGTCAGCGCCCGTTTCGATGTAGTCCTTTTCGAAGATTTTAAAGCCGATTTTAGCGGCGTAACTTTTTCCCTGGCGCATAACCATTGTGGCCCCTTGGGCGACGACAACGATACCAATGGAATTTTTTACCGATTCTAACGCCACTGTCGTTTCTTCGACTTTAGGAACTTCTTTTTTTTGCTCAGAGTCTATGGCCGCAGGCTTGCGACAGCCTTTGGCGGCATCTTCAACCGGTGCGCAAACTGGTTTTTTACAGGATTTCACCCGGTTACCGTTGTCACATTTTAAAGTATAAAATTTAATATCGACTTCGGTTTCGCAAGCACCGCAAGAGATAGCTTCGCAGTCACAGTCATTGGCTGACCAAACAGGTAAAGTAATAAAAACTAATAATAATGATAAAAATATTCGGCTAACCACAAACGTCCTCGTAGTTAACTTTTCGGGATTTCTAAATTTTTACTAAAGATTAAATGTGGTACGTTGTACTTATTTGAGACGCATTTCCCAAAGTTTGGACCATTTTAGATGAACGGAATAGGCCGCCCCCAACGCAATGATTAATCCAGCCATCCCATCGCGAAACCCTTGTTTCAAAAGATAACACTCAACAAATTTGGATACCGGTTTGAACCAAAATTTAAAACACGAAAACCTAATTCCCCTATTATGGAGTTCACAGGCCTGTAACGTGGAATAATGATTATTTTTTTGAATTTGATGCGCCAGATCCTTAAACGGCCAATGCATCATTGATCCAGAAAGCCTTCCTACCTTGGGCGCGACGAGCTCTTCATGAATTTGCACATCACTCCATTGGCACCGGGTTTTATTAAAAAACCGCTTCTGACGGTCGGGATACCACCCCCCATGCCGGATTTCTTTGCCTAAATGAATGGACAGGCGCGGAAATTCATAAGCATCGCGATCAAGGGCCTTAGCTTTAAATAACGTTTTTATTTCCTCAGATAACTTTGGGGTTAAAGCTTCGTCGGCATCTAAAAATATCACCCAATCGTTTTTTGCCAAGGACGTGGCCCGGTTTTTTTGCGGACCATACCCGCGCCACGCTTCAACAAATACTCTGGCTCCCAAATTTTTGGCAATTTCTGCCGTACGGTCGGTACTCTGACTATCAACCACAACAATATCATCACACCAAGGAACCGATTTGATACACCGTTCTATATTTTGTTCCTCATTCAGTGTAATTGTGACTAAAGAAATAGCGAGCTTTTCCACGTTCCCAGTTTCAAGTTCGAAAGGATAATTGTCAATTGGTCCAATTTTGCTTATGACTAGAATTTTGGAGGACGGAATATGTTACGAGTTCTAGTTTCGACCCTAACGCTACTTATATCTACCTACGCCTACGCACACTTTTCTGTCTTAGATACGGCCGATGTTATCAACATCAACCGTTATCGCCTCCAACTTGAGCCACAAATAATGAGCGGCAATGCTTCGGGTACGAACTTACTGGCCCGCTTCGATATGGGACTTAATGAAGAAACCGGATTAAAAGCCATTGTTGGCGGAGGCGCGCTGAATTTTCAGGCCGGCGCGTTTTATAAGTGGGGACCAATCCCCGATACGGAAAGCCAACCGGCGATGGCGTTAACCGTCGGCGTAGCATATGCCAATGATAACGGCGCGGATCTCGTCAGCGCTCGCCTTTACCCTATCGTCAGTAAAAAATTTGATTGGGAATTAGGTATAGCAAAACCCTACGCTTCGTTGCCTGTAAGCATCGCCGGTCGCTCGGGAACAAGTTTATTTCCGGTGCAATTAGCCGCGGGCGTGGAATTGAGTTTTCCCGAAGTAAAGGATCTCAATTTTTACACGGAAGTTGGCATCGATATAAAGGATGCTTTTAACTATATTAGTTTTGGTGTGTCCGCCTTCTTAGATGAAAGCGGCCACCTCATTTGGTCAGAAAAATAATTAGTTTACGTCTTTATAGTCGGCATCAATGACGCTATCGTCTTTTTTGCCGTCTTTGGCTGCGCCTTCGTTACCGCCGGCACCACCGCCGCCACCTGTCGGTCCACCCGCACCGCCGCCGTTGTTCCCGCCGGCCTTACTATAAAGCTCAGAACTTAGTTTGTAGCTTACCTGACGTAATCTATCAGACACGGACTTAATCGCGGTGACATCTTTAGTATTATCAGCCACCACTTTTTTAGCCTCTTCCATAATCGATTTTGCCGAAGTTACATCTGCGGCATTTAGTGTTTTTTCGTTTTCACGAATTAACTTTTCTGTCTGGTAAACCAAGGAATCAAGTTCGTTACGCGCATTGATAGCTTCTTTTTTCGCGCGGTCTTCGTCAGCATGAGATTCCGCATCCTTAACCATGCGGTTAATTTCTTGCTCGCTGAGTCCCGATTTGGCGGTAATTTTAATATTTTGCTGCTTACCGGTTCCCATGTCTTTCGCGGACACGTTTAAGATACCGTTGGCATCAATATCAAATGTCACTTCAATTTGCGGCACGCCGCGAGGAGCTGGAGGAAGACCTGTTAACTCAAAACGGCCGAGAGATTTATTATCGGACGCCATTTCGCGCTCCCCTTGCAGCACGTGAATATCAACACTGGGTTGGTTATCCCCCGCAGTTGAAAACACTTGCGACTTTCTGGTCGGAATTGTCGTATTGCGCTCGATGAGTTTAGTCATAACTCCGCCCAATGTTTCGATACCCAGAGACAACGGAGTGACGTCAAGTAACAATACGTCTTTAACTTCACCAGCTAAGATACCCCCTTGAACGGCGGCACCGATGGCCACAACTTCGTCGGGATTCACGGAGCGGTTGGGCTCCTTACCAAAGAAGTCTTTAACCATGGCTTGTATCGCCGGAACACGTGTCGAACCACCGACTAAAACAACTTCGTCGATATCTTTTACCGAGTAACCCGCATCGGCCAACGCTTTTTTTGTCGGCTCAAGAGCGCGCTTTACTAACGGCTCAGTTAATTGATCAAACTTAGAACGTGTTAATTTCATTGCTAAGTGTTTGGGGCCGGTCGCATCTGCGGTGATAAATGGCAAATTGATTTCTGTTTCCATAGTGGAACTTAATTCAATTTTCGCTTTTTCCGCGCCCTCGCGCAGACGTTGTAGCGCCATTTTATCTTTTCTTAAGTCAATACCTTGTTCTTTTTTGAATTCATCGGCCATCCAATCAAGGATTACGACGTCAAAGTTATCACCACCAAGATGCGTGTCACCGTTTGTCGCTTTAACTTCTACGACATTATCGCCAACCTCTAGAACGGAAATATCAAACGTACCGCCCCCGAAGTCGAAGATCGCAATTTTTTGATCTTTCTTTTTATCAAGGCCGTAAGCCAGAGCGGCCGCTGTGGGCTCGTTGATGATGCGTTTTACATCAAGGCCAGCAATCCGGCCGGCATCTTTAGTGGCCTGCCTTTGCGCATCGTTAAAGTAAGCGGGAACTGTAATCACAGCCTCGGTCACTTCACTTCCCAAATAGTCTTCAGCAACTTTTTTTAGTTTAGCTAAAACAGCGGCGCCAATTTCTTCGGGCGAAACCATTTTACCTTGCACTTCGAAGGCAACGTCATTGCCCTTGGATTTTACTTTATAAGGAATAAGTTTTAATTCCTCTTGAACTTCTTCGTAACGATGGCCGATAAAACGCTTGGCCGAATAAATCGTATTTTCTGGATTTGTAACTGCTTGGCGCTTGGCAATCTGACCCACCAATTTTTCGCCATCTTTTGTAAACGCCACAACCGAAGGCGTTGTTCTACCACCCTCTTCGTTGACTAAAACTTTGGGGGTGCCACCTTCCATAATAGCAACTACGGAGTTGGTCGTCCCTAAGTCGATGCCTATCACTTTACTCATAAAATTTCTCCCCTGTTTTTAAATTCTTTAATTTTAATTTTGGTGCGAATCGGATTTCGTCAAGTTAGCGCCGGCGAAAAAATCCCTTCCCGGTGGTAGCCCCAACCAAATCCCCTTTATTAGACGCTATCTCGCGTAAAAGCCGCTCTTCCTCTTTGTCGAGTTTCTTTGGAATTTCAACACTTACCGTATAAAGAATATTACCGCGGCCGTAACCCTTAAGGCTAGGCACGCCCTCGCCCGGTAAAACCAAAGTTTCGCCCGGTTGCGTACCCGCCGGTACTGTCAAAGTTTTTTCACCGGCTACCACGGGAACTTTAACTTCGGCACCTAGAAGCGCCTGCAAGTAAGAGATTTCTATCCCCGTCATTAAATTTTGACCTTCGCGCTCGAAAACCTTATGCGGGCGAATGCGAATTTCGACATAAAGATCACCGGCCGCGCCACCTTGAAAACCGCCTTCGCCTTCACCCACTACACGCAAACGTGTACCGGTATCGATTCCCGCCGGAACAGTCACGCGCAGGCTACGTTTTTTGGGCGTACGGCCTTTACCACGGCAGGTACTACAGGGGTTTTTTATAATTACACCTTCACCCCGGCAGGAGGGACAAGTGGTCGCAATTGCAAAGATAGCTTGGCTTCTAACGACTTGACCCGAACCCCGGCATTGACCGCAGGTTTCCGGTTCCGATCCTTTTTGCGAGCCTTTACCATTACAGCTTGTGCAAGATACATCACATTCAAATTCGATTTCTTTTTCACAACCCTGTACGGCTTCCTCGAGAGTTACGTCACAAAGATAGCGTAAATCAGAGCCGCGGCGGCGCGAATTTCTCTCTTGGCGGGCATTGCGCGGGCCTCCTCCAAAAAAGTCACCAAAAATATCGGAGAAACTTGAAAAGATGTCGTTGATATCTGTGAAATGATGCGCATTAAACCCACCAGCGCCACCAAGCCCCGCGTGACCAAAGCGGTCATAGCGGGCGCGCTTTTCTTGATCGCTTAAAACATCGTAAGCTTCGGCCGCCATTTTAAATTTGTCTTCGGCCTCTTTATTTCCGGGATTTTTATCGGGATGATATTTAAACGCTAATTGACGATAAGCTTTCTTAATAGTGTCTGCATCCGCGGAGCGCGACACGCCTAGGATTTCGTAATAATCTTGCGCCATTAGTTTTTCCTGTAGCTTTAAATATGGGAACTATCTGCATTACGTCAAGCAAGCATCTAACTGTGCTTATTTCTTAAGCTTTTGGTATTTTTCCCGCAGATTCTGAAGCTTAACCTCCATGTTTTTGCGGAAATTCTCTTCTTTGGTTGTTTTAATTGTCTCCTCAAGCACCGAAATACCTAACTCAAGTTGCCCTGCCTCGCTAAAAAGCCGTGACGATAACGACAAAACCCACTCTGGGGCGCCATTTAGGCCGGCAATTCTTAAGAGCTCCGCTGCCCGTGCGAGATTCTTGCGTTCATATATATAAAAATACGCCGCTCGATAAGCGATGGTCCAATCGTTGGGATAGCGCCGAGTCGCGCGCTCAATAAAAGATTCAGCCCCGTCAAGATCACCAACAATGACGGCTAAAGCTGTAACACCTACGCGATAAACCAAATAGAAGTCAGGCGAGAGGTCCACTATATGATGAAACATCTTCGCCACCCAACCGTTACTACAAACGGGCTTCTGCTCTTTGTTTTGCTGCCAATCGTGTTCCGTAAGGTTGACGCCACCACAATAATCCATATCCTGAATCAAGCGAATCCAAAGTGAGTCGGCCACGGCATTGTTAAAGCCGAGAGTGAAATATTTAATATTCGCTGGCGGCGCCATCAAATTTCGATAATCGATTACTTTAAGTTGCCGAAGCTGGTTTAACGACATTGCGGAAACGCCAATAGAAATAACAAAACCAAGTAGTAATTTTAGCATTAGGAAACTTCCCCATACGCCAGCAAAACTACGCCTTTGCGGGAATGAAAAAACAAACGCTGCAGAAGCAAAAGTGGGCCCATTGTATACTTATTTAATAATAGCTTCGCCCAAATAGGAAATACCGTCTTAAAAGGGATCTCTAATATTCCACTATTTAAAGTCTGTTCTTCCTTTGACGAGTGACGGACCGTTGAAGATACTTCTTTTTTTACCAACCAATTGCTAAGCCCCATTAAAAAATTCGCAATAGGCACGGCGACCGAAAGTATTTGGATTTTGGTTAGTCCTGCCTTAGAAAATAACGCCAAAAGATCCTCATGATCGTAACGCCGAAAGTGGCCAACGCTTTCGTCCTCAATGCCCCACAAATCTTTTCTTCCCGGAACGAAAATAATGACCCTCCCGTGCGGCCTTACCATTTCACGCATCCTCATTAAAAACTTTAAATCGTCTTTCACATGTTCCATAACCATTGCACTCAGAGCGAAATCAACTTTATCACTTAGGGCAAAAGTTTCGTCTAACACATTACCATCAATGATCTTAAGCGCATTTTGAGAAATAAATCTCGCGTTTCTTAGCCGCGCTTCCTTTAACGCGGCTGGCGACATATCTACCCCAAAACCACGATATCCCAATGAACAGAGTTCATAGGCTAGGTCGCCGCGGCCGCAGCCAACTTCGACGAATGTTTTGCCGTCAATGCATTTTAGAACGGATTTAAGAGCCGATTTCATACACCAGGTTCCTGGGGGATCAATTCTGACGTATTTCAATTTTCCACCCAGCGCTTGGTATAGTTCATGGTTGTTAATCTCATTGTAAAACGGCAAATTCTGAGACCCGAGACCAATACTGAACACTTTTGGTGACACTATTGGGCCCAAAATCGTTGCCGGATTGTTCACGTCAAAAAAATCTAAACAAAATTAAACTTTTAGGCATGAACATTTAGTATCCATACGGTCTAGTTTGACAAAAACAAATGGCTTTTCAAGGAAATTTTCTCATAATTACACATAGATGCATTGAAATTTGTTTAAAGCTGAAACGCTTTTTAGGCACTCTCTTTGCAATTTAATTTGTTTTGAAAACCATTTTTTTTAGGAGGGATTTTTATGAACGTTTCAAAACTATCCACTGAGCGCGGTTTCTCGCTCATCGAGTTAATGGTGGTTGTGGCCATCATCGGTATTTTGGCTGCGATTGCAGTTCCAAACTATACGAAGTTTCAAGTAAAGGCGCGCGAGTCAGAAGCCAAAACGACATTGGGCGCAATTTACATGTCAGAAAAAGCGTATATCCAAGAAGCGCTTGGTTCGACAACCAACCTTCTGCGCGCGGGCTACACGCCAGACGGCACGATCATGTTTAATTGCGGATTTGATACCGCCGCGGGTGAAACACGCGGAAACAATGACCCAGTAGCGGCTGGAGCTTTAGCAGGCAACTACTATACAACCGCAGCAGCGGGTTACTGTGGCTCGGCCTCGGCTCCTAACTGTGCTATTGGTCAAGCTTACGGAAATACAGCTGCAAATGCGGTGACAGCCAGTGCGGTTGCTCCTGGCGGAACGACAGCCACTTTCCGCGCTGAGTGCGTAGGACAAGTTGGCGGCAGAAATCTTTCGCGTTGGACAGTTGACCAAGCGAACTCTCTATTAAATTCTGGTTCCGCATTTTAATTTTATCTTATTTGCTTTGGGGCCAGTCCATGACTGGCCCTCAAAAACTTACATTGATCAAAACTCTGCAATGGCTTTCCCGAATTAATTAAACGCGATGCTCTTTTGGCCAATTTCTCCACGCGGTCACGATGGATGACCATTAATCCCGATTTTCCTTCTATTTCCTTTAATAAATTGTAAACATCTACTAGTTCTTTCTGGGTGATCTCGTCGGCTGGGAAATAATTTAGGTAATTTTCTGACCCCAAACAATTATTTAGCTGACAAAGCCCTTTTGCAATCAAGAGACGATCATAGCGCGATAAAAGAAAATCTATACCCAATAATAATCGATCGGCGACTTTATAGTTACCACTTTTTATGGCCGTAAACCCCAGAAGCCGAATGATTGCCGCTGCCCCATGGAATGCATTGTAACCAATTTCGACAGGTTTTTTTTCAAGGTAAATATCTCGAAGAATCTTCAAGAAAACCGGGAGTGGGGCCTGCGGGTGGAAATGAGATTCTAACCAATTTATTTCGCGATCAATTTGCGGAATATCGGACTTATATATACAGTCAGGGTTAACATAAGCAACAGCGGAGGCTCGCAGCGGGGACTCTTCGCGCGAGAGCAACGTAATGCCCTTATCTTGGTATTTTATTTTATATTTACCCGAGGCCAAGCCGAGGTAAATAAAATTTCCAAAAAGGGCCGTGTTACTCGAATAAATATAATCAAAATCATATTCCTCCATAAAGGCTTTAAACGCGACCATGTTTTCGCCGGCCAGTTTATGATACTCAAGAAAATGAAATGGGTATAAAATATTGATTCTGCCATCAATGGCTATCTTTACGTCAGGCCAAAGATGGAAAAGCAAAAATCCACCGACGGGCATGTCGTTTAACATTTTTCCCTTTAGATTTAGCTTCTTAATATTAGCCATTGTCTCTTCGGAATAGAGTTCACTGTCGGAAGCGCTTATAAAAGCCGTCTGTCGCCCTAACACGCTGTTCTTAACGGCCCCAATTAAATTAAAACAAAAAACAATTAAAATAGCCGCATATAATAATTGTGAAAGCCGTGCATGTTTGGCTCCCAAAGAACTCATTACGTCGTTTGCAGCATGAACAAGGAGAGGGATTGATAAAACTATGAGATGCGGAAACATGCGTACGAACTTTAAAGTTTGCCAAAACATCACGGACACAATGAGAACAAAGTCAAAACGGCGGCGCCATATTCCATAGCCCAAAGGAATAAGTAACAACACGAAAAAGGATAAAATAGAAACGGGCAATACAGTAATGGGCCGAGGTATGAATTCAATTATGTACGCGCCCCAGTTGGCTTGTTTTCCCGTTATTTGTTGAAAAATTTGATAGGTAAAAGGGTGGCGGAACTGCGGGTTTAGGTAACCGCTAAAAAAGGCGAATAACAAAATATAAAAATGAATTCTATCGGCTTTTGGCCAATTGTTTTTATAGAGCTCATAAATTTTTTGGGATAAAAGAGCTGCTAACACTGTAAAACCCATAACAGCGCTGGGGTGGATGTTGCTCCAAATGATGAGGAGGGCAAACAATTTTATATATGTCCTAGACATGCGCGCTTGGCTTAAATCGAAAAGCAAAAGGTACAGGTAAAAACACAGGGGGAACGTTATGAGCTCCGGGCGTGGTTCGCGCAACCACAATACGCAATTAATAAAGGCAAAAACGCAAGCACCCTCTACGAATATCGACACGCTCTTGCGCCGGCAAATGCGGTTAATTAAAATAACGGCGGAGGCCGAGCAGATAAACCGGTAAAGTCCAACACCCCAGAAATAGCCAAAATACTTATAGAGAAAGCCGATGATTAAATCGAATAACCATGGTGATTGGTTAATTTTTTGACCGGGAAAAGTAAAACTAAAATGATCGATAAAGGGCGAAAGGCCTTGTTCTAATAAATTTAGCCCTTGCTTTATATGCCAATGGAGATCCGGTGAGGAGAACTCCTGAAACGAAACAAGGCAGATTAT
This sequence comes from uncultured Bdellovibrionales bacterium, assembly GCA_964498095.1. Classification (GTDB taxonomy): domain Bacteria; phylum Bdellovibrionota; class Bdellovibrionia; order Bdellovibrionales; family SG-bin7; genus SG-bin7. The sequence goes on from CAZCFY010000005.1 coordinate 113,446, forward strand.
AAAACCCGCTGTCGAATAGATGAAAATTCGAAACCAGTGGGTCCATTGATTCGCTGCGCCTTTACCCAAATTTTTCACTCCCCGATAATTCTAAGATTGGAATCCATTAATTCAATCAAAGAAAAAATAGAAACACAAGGGTTCGCGATCGTTCCTAAGGCTTTTGACAAAGATTGGACCGAGCTAGCCCGCCAGAGACTCTACCTGGCCCGCGACCAAATTTACGCAGAAGTTGGCCAGGATCGACTGCGCGCCGCTAATGAACTCGGAGTATTGAGGCTTATTTGTAAATTCGACGATTTTTTCTTAAAAATTTTGGAAGCCGAAGTAATTAAGTGCCTGGTGGACGCTCTATTGGGACCGACTTCCATAATGCACCTCCAAAATGGATTTATTTTGCCACCAATCCCGGGCAGCATTGATAAGATTTTTCAGCTTCAATTTCATCGTGATTTTCCACGAATTTTAGGCGGACATAGATGTTCGTTAAATATAATGGTGGCAGTTGACGAATTTACTGCCGAAAACGGCGGCACTATTATTGTACCCGGTACGCACCAGAAAAATGAGTTTCCCAAACTCGAAGACCTAAAAAAGCGTTCTCGTCCCGTAGAATGCCCCGAAGGATCACTAATTATTTTTGATTCGACTCTCATCCATTGTGCCGGCCAAAATAAATCAGAAAAAGACAGGCTCGCGATTAATCATCAATTTACCGCCTCTTATTTTAAACAGCAGCTAGATTATGTCAGGGCCCTTGGCGAACAAAAGTTGCGGGCGCTCCCCGAGCGCACCAAACAACTTCTCGGCTGGTATACGCGTGTGCCGACGTCGCTCGACGAGTTTTACCGTCCCGAAGCAGAACGACTTTACCGGCGAGGTCAAGGGTGAATAAACTAAGTATTGTAATTCCCGTTTATGGATGCGCTCCCTGTTTGCGCGAACTTTACCGCCAACTCCATGAAGTATTGGTAAAAAACAATCTTAATTACGAAATTATTTTCGTCGACGACCGAAGCCCTGATCAGGCTTGGAAAGAAATTCAAGAGCTTGCCAGTAAAGACGTACGCATAAAGGGAATACGCCTGAGCAGAAATTTTGGCCAACATATTGCCATTACCGCAGGGCTGCAGGCTGCGACCGGAGAAAAAATAGTAGTCATGGATTGTGACTTGCAGGATTCTCCCGACGTTATCCCAGAGCTCTTAAAAAAGCATGCGGAAGGATTTGATATCGTTCTGGCACGCAGAATTAGAAATCGTAATTTTATTCGCATGCAGATATCGAAATTGTACTTTTATTTGCTGCGCTTACTTTGCGGCGCGATTTACGACAGCTCCTATGGCACGTTAAGCCTTATTACCCGCAAGGTAGCCGACGCGTACTTAAAAGTTAATGATTTAGAAAGACACTATCTTTTTGTGCTCCACTGGCTGGGATTTAAAAAAGGTACTATCGTGTTTCGCCATGACTCTAGATTTCAGGGAAAAAGTTCTTATTCGTTACGCGCCCTTATTCGCCACGCGCTGAGCGGTTTACTTTTTCAATCTCCCAACTTTCTTGTGTGGATAGTAATTTTCGGCTCAACCATGGCGGCAATAGGTTTTTCTTTGGCGCTCTTCCTGATAATTTCTTACTTTTTCTTTCATCCCCCGCCCGGCTGGACAAGTATCGCTGTCCTGACCCTCACCTTTGGTGGACTTAACCTTATGATAATGGGGGCCATCGGCTTATATATCGGAAAAGTTTTTAACCAAGTAAAAAATCGGCCGCTTTTTGTAATTGATGAAAAAATTAACTAACCCTTAATTTTTGCGTGCGCGGGAGTGCTTTCTTTAACCTGCGCGCCCATGGCAACAAAATTGTGACTGCCGATTTGAATATGATCCCGCACGGAAGAATTTACTCCCAAAAAACTATTGCGGCCAACGGTGACCCCGCCGGAAATTACCACGTGGGAAGAAACAAAACAGTGGTCCTCAATGGTCGCATGATGCCCAATATGGTTTCCACTCCAAAGAATGACGTTGTTACCCACTTTTACAAACGGCTGAATCGTATTATCTTCGAAAATAATACAGTTGTCCCCGTGAACCACGTTCGGCCATAACTTAATTTTGGAATGCACGTAAGAAATTAATTTATAACCTTTGGCTTTGGCTTCATAATATTTCTGTTCGCGCAATTCATTGTGATTGGAATAACCCACGGCTACTAACATCGCAAATTCTGACGGCGAATATTTTTTCTCTATTTCCTCAAAGGCGACAAGGGGCCGGTTTAAAAAGTGACTCTCTTTGATGTAGCTCTGGTCGATTGTGAACGCTTCAACCCGAAAATCACTGTCATGCTTTAAATAAAAATCAACGACCTCACCAATTTCACCGTGACCAAACAATATTATCTTTTTCATAGAGTATCCTTACAGTTATTTCCTGACGACGATTGTAAATTCATAGAGACCATAGTCATGTAATAAAGCCACTTGACTGGCGCAGTGAGTTTTGCAGAAATCAAAATAAAAGCACGGGTCGCCGTAATAGAGATATTTTTTGCGCCTGTCGACGTCCGAATAAGAAGTTAACATATTAAAGGCGAATCCTTTTGCGGACAAGGAGTTAAGCCGCAGGATTTCGCGCAAGATATATTTCTCCCAGTGGCGTTTTGACGTTCCTAGTTTCACGTTAAAGACTCCGCTAGAGAAAGTAAACTCACTTGTTTTTTTCGGTAAAGTCCCCGTGACCGCGAAATTTCTTTTTGTTCCTAAACGCTTCTTTGCGACCTTTAACATCTCGGCGGATAAATCATAACCTTTATATGTGAATTTATACCCGTGATCCGCTAAAAAATCATAGAGCGCGCCATAACCACAGCCATAATCAAGAACACTAAACTTCTTGTCTTGGGGGAGAAGCGTCAAGAACTGCGTAAAACGAAGACCTTGGCTGGCTTCATTTTTCCAATCCACTCCAGCGGCAGTCGCTCCGTGTAGCTTCAATTTTTGCTCATAATAGCTTATGATTTTACGCGTATTAGCCATTTTTTCTTCCTGAAATTTTAAACACAAACGAAGGCGCGTCGGGGCCCACGCTAAAAATTAAATCAATGATGCTAACCTCGTGGACAAAAGGGGGGTATAGCTGCGGATACTCCAAATAGCCCGCATAATCAAAAAAGTGAACTTTAATATCGTTCTGTTCAAATTTTTCCATTTCGAGATAAGCCCGTGCGGAAGGTCCAGAAAGGTATTCAGTAGCCTTCTCTTGCTGGCAAAGAGATACAATGCGGTCTGTCTGCCCTTCTATAATTTCATAATCCCATGAAAACGAAAACGTCGTCTTGATCCCAAGTAAATCGCAAATAGCCTTTAAGAACCTATGGTTTATACCGCTCAAAGTGACTTCCTGGCATCCCAAGTAAAGATCGGCGAAAAAAGATTCATAGTGTTTAAAATAAGGAGCTCTTCTGTAGGCGTGACGAATGGTTTCCCAATGGTTCGCCGCCCAGTCTAAGGAAACGACTTTCGTCTCACGAATTTTTTGCGCAAATTTGCCCTTCACCTCGACTGGAATTGTAAGCCAAATATTTCCGCCCGGAGTTTTGATAATATTTCTGTTCCTCCAGTCTCTTTTCGTAAACTGAACATCGTCAAAAATAATCAGGTGGTCGGCTGCGTTTATACCGTCAAAAAATCCCTTCCACGGAATGTAATTCGACTGCGTCACTAAGAGTTTACGTGACTTCATTCCTGAACCGCCCGCGCTAAACCAAAACCGGTTTTGCCGTATCCATTTCCGCAGTAAAGCATATACATTTGGTTGTCATATTTAAAAACATGCGTGTACTCTACGGATTCATTATCCCAAGTATCCGACGACGGAAGGAAATGAACTTCATCATCCTGCCGCGTCCACGCTTCACCGTCTTCGGAAGTTGCAAAGCCGATTTTATATTGTTTCAACCGTCTTGAATACCACATTAGATATTTTTCGCCATCCCAAATAATGCAAGGGCGAGAAATACCAATTTCCTGAGCTTTAAGAGGAATATTAATTTTCCCTGATTTCTTCCAGGCCAAGCCGTCAGTCGAATTCGCCGATTTAATAACATGCTCCATGGACTCTAAAGCTTGTCCCCAATTCAAATTGGAACCGTACCACATCAAAAACTTTCCCTTTTGATTAATTACCCAAGGATAAGACAAAGAAAAGGGATCGGTGCTATCAAGAGTTAAAACGGGCTTATCTTCCTTCACGAAAGTAATGCCATCGCGGGACTGCGCCACGCCAATTTGATTTCTCCACGGCACGTCACTCTGTAGCCGCCAGCCGCTATAATAGAGAAAATAGCGGTCGTTTACTTTTATTATATTTCCTAAAGATATGCCGTCGCAATCAAAAGACTCAGGAGATCCTGGGCTCAATACGGGCTTTTCGGAAATAGCTAAAATTTCACGGGGACGATTTAAATTTATCTCAATGTACCCTATATGAGATTTATTTTGCCGATCTCTTGTAGAAAAGAAAATGCGAAAAGTTCCGTTTTTTAATTCGACGGCGGTAGGATTAGCGGCATGCGTCTGCATCCACGAAAAATTCTTATCGGGTAAAAATATTCTACCTAGTTTTTGCCAGTTCATGCGCGAACCTTTCGCGCCACAACGAGATGGTTGTTGGGCTCCTCTACAAGGTCACCGAGCGACAAGAGCAGAAATAGCGGAACGCAAACAATGACGGTCACAATCATTAAGGGAAAGAGAAGATAGAACATAAATGGACGCTTGGTCCCAGGAACTGTCATTGCAGGATGGCCAAATCCCTGTAGAAAAAAGTAAAATAGCCTCGACGCCAGCGTCGACCAATAACCGCCTAGGGGCTCAAGCAACAAAATATCGAATCCAGAATCCGCCATGGCGCGCGCAATCCAATAACGAGTAAAGTTATAGTAATGATGAGGAATACCATGGAGATTTGAAGTCTGAGGAACAAGCAAAATAACTTTTCCTCCGGGCTTTAAAACCCGGTTCATTTCCTCTAACATTTTAAGCGGATCAAAAACATGTTCCAGAACTTGGATATTTAGCGCAACATCAAATTGATTTTGCGAAAACGGCATATTACATCCGTCACCCACCACCAGTTTAAAGCGGTCATCCGCGGGATTGACCTCCACCTGACTCGCGTCAATTTCTAAACATGTCCATGTTTTAAAGTTTACGCCGCGCTTTTTCGCGGCGTCAAAAAACTTTCCGCCACCCACGTCAAGAACGTCCCCGGTAACATATTGGATCAAAACCTTAAAAAGTTTTAATGAACGCCAATCACGGATATAAAATAGAATTTTGCTAATCATTTCTTGTTAACAATTATAAAATGGCCACTAGCAATTTGCGTGGCCATCGGGTGCCTGGCTAATAAGAAATCGAAATATTTTAGCGGCGACAATAGCAGAGTTAATAAATATACCCCCCGGTAAATTCGGACAGAAAAAAATGACAGCAAAAGTGCAATCCACTCCTGTAAGGTCCACAACAAAGCGCTTGTCGGGCCGATGGCAATAATCTTTTGAATTTGGAAACCCTTAAAGAGCTCTCTTAAACCCTCGCGGGTATAACGGTGAAAGTCAAAAGGCGCCGCATGAAAACCTTGTAGAAAGGGAACAAAACAAATTACTTCGCCCCCCGGTTTTAGAATGCGATGAAATTCGCTAATTACCTGCTGCGGTTCGCGAATATGTTCCAATACGGAAATATTTATTATGGCATCCACACTATTACTGCGTACAGGCAGCGACTCTAAGGGCGCAACAATATCGACACCCTCATAGGACTGCCAATCGACGTTGACAACGTGCGGAGCAAAAAAGCTTACGCCCGCCCCCAAATTTAGTATTTTGGCCTTATCATTAAATTTGCCAATATATTTTTTAACCGAGAACTGAGAATAAACCGGAGCCAGTGCCGCTAATAAAAACCGGTAAAGAAGCGGAGAAAAGCGGCGAAATTTCTCCTTTAATCCGTCGAAGAACTCCCTTTTACCGATTTGGACGTGATCTAGACTTAGAGAAAACTTTCCTTCTTCAAAATAAAAGGCCCCGTTGCATTGTGAGCAAACTGATCGACTAAAATCCAGATCTCCCTTACACTTAGGGCAGCATAATAGGTCATTAAAGGACTTTTTATAGGCCACGATTTTCCCTGCAATTCTAAACAGTTAAAATCTTACTCCGAACTACTTGCTAAAATCAAATTCGACCTTATATTAAAATTCATTGGGGAGCCGATGAGTATAAGAATGATCATCATGAATTCAGAAAATAATAACAGCGAATCACCAGATTCTTCGGTGCAGACCATCGTCCAGCCCAAGGAACAAACGAAGGTTCCATCGATGTATAAAGTGATTTTGGTTAATGACGATTACACTCCGATGGATTTTGTGGTGAACGTCTTAATGAAGTTCTTCCGCAAGACAGAGCCGGAGGCGACAACCATTATGTTACAAGTACACCAACAAGGCAAAGGTGTCGCCGGCATTTATCCTTATGAGCTTGCCGAAACCAAAGTCGTTCAGGTGCAAAATTACGCTAAACTTCGCGAGTTTCCGTTAAAATGTATGATGGAGAAAGAGTAAAATGTTAAGCCGAGACTTACAAATTCAGCTCAATCGCGCTTTTCAGTACGCCGCCAGCCGCAAACATGAGTTTGTGACGGTGGAACATATGCTCCTTGTCCTATTGGATGATCAGCAATCCAAAGTGATCATCGAAGGTGTTGGCGGAAATTTACAGAAATTAAAAACGCGGCTAGAAGAATTTATCACTTCCACCTACCAAACAATTACCGTAAACACTCCCGCCGAAATTAAACCCGAGCCCACTTTAGCGTTTCAAAGAGTTTTACAGCGCGCACTCATTCACGTGCAAAGCTCCGGTCGCCAAGAAGTCATGTGCGGCCACGTGCTTGTCGCCATCTTTGACGAGCCCGAATCTCACTCCGCATTTTTTATGAACGAGCAAGGTATTACAAAGTTTGCGGTCGTGGATTTTTTCTCGCACGGCATGGCCCGCGCTCTCCCCGGCCCCAACACGGAAACCGGCGACGGCATGGGCGTTGGTACTGGGCCCAATCGCTCCTCACCTCTTGAGAAATTTACGCAGAACCTCACCGCGAAAGCCCGCAAGGGACTCATTGATCCGATAATAGGCCGCGAACAAATTTTGGACCGCACGATACAAATATTATCACGGCGGACAAAGAACAATCCCCTTCTAGTTGGTGAACCCGGGGTTGGAAAAACGGCGATTGCCGATGGACTAGCGCTTAAAGTTGTTGAAGGTAACGTTCCTGAAAACCTCAAAGACGCAAATATTTACTCGCTCGACATGGGCTCGCTACTTGCCGGCACTAAGTTTCGCGGCGATTTTGAAGAACGTTTAAAAGCCGTTGTAACGGCGATCGAAAGCGATACAAAAAATATTTTATTTATTGACGAAATTCACACGATCGTAGGCGCTGGAGCCACCAGCGGCGGCTCCATGGATGCCGCCAATTTACTTAAACCCGGTCTCATTGGCGGGGCTCTGCGCTGCATTGGCTCCACGACCTATAAAGAATACCGTACTCATTTCGAAAAAGACCGCGCTCTTGAGCGCCGCTTCCAGAAAATTGATGTGCCCGAACCCACCCCCGAAGAATCAGTGCAAATTATTGAAGGCATAAAAGCCGCTTACGAAAAATTTCACAATGTAAAATACCCGACGAGTACGGTGCGAGCGGCCGTGGATTTATCGCACCGTTATTTACCAGCGCGTAAACTTCCCGATAAGGCCATCGACGTCATCGACGAAGTCGGCTCGCGCGTGCGCATTCAAGGCAAAACGACCACACCAACAATCATTTCTGTTAAAGATATCGAAAACATCATAGCTTCTATGGCCCAAATTCCATCGCGGTCGGTGTCTGCCGACGACATGAAAATGTTGGAAAACCTAGATACGAGCTTAAAGGCGGCTATCTTTGGGCAAGACAAGGCCATTGCCTCGCTAGTTTCTGCCATTAAGTTTAACCGTTCGGGCCTCGGCAATAATGCCAAACCTATCGGTAGCTTTTTATTCACCGGCCCCACGGGTGTCGGCAAAACGGAACTCAGCAAACAACTCGCTAAATCTTTGGGAAACGAATTCTTACGTTTTGATATGAGTGAATACATGGAAAAACACGCGGTTTCTCGCCTTATTGGCGCGCCTCCGGGATATGTGGGCTACGAAGAAGGCGGACTTTTAACCGAGCAAGTAAACAAAACCCCTTACGCCGTTTTACTTCTCGACGAAATTGAAAAAGCGCATCCCGATATTGCCAACGTACTTTTACAAATTATGGATAGTGGCCGCCTCACTGATAGTAACGGCCGCGTCGTTGACTTCCGCAATACAATTATCATCATGACCTCCAACGCCGGCGCAAAAGAAGTTGCTAAAGGAGGACTGGGCATTAACCCTGACACCGGTTCGGAGCGCGGTTCCGAAGCCATTAAGCAGTTTTTCTCGCCGGAATTTTTAAACCGTTTAGATGCCGTGATAAGTTTTGAAAATCTACCTAAGCCAATTCTATTACAGGTTATTGATAAGTTTTTAACGGAACTTAAAACTCAACTCAAAGAGAAAAAAGTAGAAATAGAAGTGTCTGCAGCCGCGCGCGAGTGGTTATATAATAAAGGTTATAATCCCGCTTATGGCGCCCGGCCCTTTGGACGTACAATTGATGAGCATATTAAAAAGCCGATGGTGGACAAAATTTTATTTGGCGAACTCAAAGGCGGCGGAAAAATCTACGTTGATATTGACGGGGCTAGCTTAAAATTTGATTTCACGCCCCGTCCAAAAAAGAAAAAAACTTAGTTTTGTTTTACAAAACTTCCACGGATAAACACCGGCACTTGGCGGGTGGTACAGTTCGTCGGGAAAGGTGAACCACCGGTGCAGGTGTGTTCCCAATCACGGCGCTGCACGATTCCGGCTGACATTTTTACGGCCCCTTGTTTCTTTTTAAATTCCAAATAAAGAGTGCGCCCAACGACCATGGCGGTACATTTGTTGGCATCAAAAGCAAAAGCCGCGGCGTCGAGATTTGGTTTTTCTTCGCTTCCGCTCACGGTAATAGTTTGTAAGAGACCAAATTTAGATTCACATGTGGGATCAATAATGTCGTTTCCCCGGGCGTCTTGATAGCTCACTTTTGCTAAGTTACCCTCTAAGGATAAAGTTAAGACGGATTTTACTCCTTGAAAAGTTCCAGCGTAGGTACCCGCGTATTCAGCGGCCTGTTTTAAGTATTGATCAGGTATACGGCCGTTTTCGATTTTAACCTCTTTACAACCGGTTAAAAGCAATAAGGATGCAACAAAGGTAAGTCCTAGATTAAGTTTCATTTTTCCCCCTTACGACGGGATAATAACGCAAGCTTAGTTGACAAAACAAGAAATAAGCTCAAATTCTATCTTTAGCCGGAGGAAAAACCATGCAATTTACTAAGCGGATTTTCTTATTTTTTGCTCTCAACGCACTCATAATCCTATCTATCTCCTTTATCTTAAAGGTAACGGGACTTGATCGGATCATGTACGGCTATGGTGGAAACTACGGTACGCTCTTTGTCATTTGTTTGCTGTGGGGAACCGGGGGCGCGTTTATTTCTCTGGCGTTGTCTAAAACCTTTGCTAAATCTGGCATGGGAGTTCAAATTATTGACCCGCGCACCAATGACCCTGACACACGCCGTTTATTAAATTTAGTTCATGACCTCGCACAAAAAGCTAAATTACCAAAAATGCCCGAGGTTGGCATTTATGAAAGCCCCGAACTCAATGCTTTTGCTACGGGCCCATCGAAATCAAATTCTCTTGTCGCCGTCTCCACAGGTCTCTTAAATCGCATGGACGAGGAACAAGTAACGGGTGTTTTGGCGCACGAAGTTTCGCACATTGCCAACGGCGATATGGTCACAATGACAATCGTGCAAGGTGTAGCCAACGCCTTTGCCATGTTCTTTGCAAAAATTCTGGCTGAAATGGTCGCCAAAGATCGTGATGGCCGGGTAAATTACTTTTTGTATTATATGATTGAGAGTGTCTTAAGTGTTGCCCTTATGTTCTTGGCTTTGCCGCTGATAACTGCGTTTTCTCGCTGGCGTGAATATCGTGCCGATCATGGGAGCGCGCGACTGGCTGGCAAGCACCGCATGATAAGCGCTCTGCGAGCTCTACAGGGTCAGCAAGTTCTTGATAATCGCGAACCCGCTTTGAGTGCATTTAAGATTTCGGGAAAGAAATCAACCGGCATCACCAAGTACTTTTTGACCCACCCCCCGATAGAAGAGCGAATTGCCGCCCTTGAACGCGCCCGCCTCTAGTCCGCGCTGGCTCGGATTATCTGCCGCTATTGCGACTTCCATTACGTGGGGACTGCAAGCCATAGTTTTGAAAGTAGCCATTCAAACCATACCCCTGATTTCTGTGGTGTGGTTTCGCTTTGCGTTTGCCTTACTTTTTTTGGCGGGATTTTTATTTTGGCAAAACCCAAAAAACCTAAAAATCCTGCGGGCGCCACCCCTAGGAACTATTTTGGCCGGACTTTTTTTGGCGGTTAATTACCATACGTTTCTGTTGGGACTGCAGCTCACTTCTCCAAGTAACGCTCAAGTCATGATTCAGGCGGCGCCCTACGGCTTGGCAGTGTTTTCTATTTTTTATTTTAAAGAAAAGACTTCGCCAATAAGTGTTTTAGGTTTCATTCTTACCCCACTGGGACTTTATTTGTTTTTTCGCGATCAATTTGTGCAGGCGATAAAAGGCGATGAAATCGTAAGTGGTAATCTTTGGATTTTACTTTCTTCATTGGCCTGGATTATCTATTCCGTTTTGCAAAAAACCTTAAGCCGCAAGTACCATCCTAACCAGATCTTGCTGGTGGTTTTTACCGTTACAACCTTATTGATTCTGCCTTTTAGTCAGGCCAAGGTCATGTTTGACTGGGACGCCTTTGAATGGACAATTATGCTGGTCTTGGGGCTCTTTACCCTACTTGCTTATTGCAGTCTCGGTTTTGCGCTGGCGAATGCACCTGCAAGCCAAGTAAGCATTATAATCACGTGTAATCCGCTGCTTACGATTTTTCTTATGCAAATGATTCCAGCCACGAATAATTTTGGGTTAATGACGGAAACAATCCAGCCCTTAGGCTATATGGGGGCTGTCATGGTTATTGGCGGAATCTGTTTGGCGTTGAGACAAAGAAATTAAGCAGATATAATATTTTAATGCTCAAAAGGTTTCCTGCCATCGTCCTCGGACTCAGCTTCGCTTTTCAAGTCATTGCCGACGAAACAACTACTTCGCCGAGAGAAAAGTACGTGGCCGCCCAAAAGCTGGTAAAGAAAGAGGCGGCCTGCACCGCCTTTTTTGAGCTGTCGCAAGAAAAAGATTTTCCGTTAAGTGATTTGGCTTTTTTGCGGGCCCGCCAAGCCTGCGGCGCGAAGGCGGAAAAAACTAAAGACTTCGATTACAGGAAATACAAAGAAAAGCCATGGCTATGGCCACTGGCAATTGATATCGCATTTTCAGAAACCGTGAATACCAAAGAGTACAAGACCCTTTCGGACCTTTATTTAGAAAAATCAAAGCTGGCCTCTTTGGTAAATGAAAAAGTGGACCTTATAGAAAAATCCATCCAATTCGCAAAAAAAGGCAAAAAGGCCGCCCGTGAAATTGTGCCCCTCACGCAACGACTTTGGAATCTGGCCCCCCGGAAAAAGCCGCGTCCTCCGACCCGTGACTGGATCGCCGTAGCCACCGATTTTCGCCGGGCGCGGGATTTTAAAAATGCTCTATCGTATTACGATAAAGTTCTAAAAAATCCCCGCAGCTTGCTCGACGATAAGTACCGGGCACTTCTGGGAATTAGAGCCACGCGCAAGCTCATGGAAGATAAACCTAAATTTCTAAAAAGCTCCGACGAATTGGTAAAATTTTGTGAGTTGCAATCCAAGCCGCCGCGCTCAAAAGCCACCCGTGAAAAATTCATGAAGCGCTACTTTGAAGCCAAAATCGCCGCAGCCCGCGCCTATTGGACCGAAGGCAATGTCAAAATCGCCATCAAAACCTTAGAAAAAACCGAAAGGGAATTTAAGGGAAAAGTTTCGGTAAACGAAGTCTATTGGTTACGCGGACGCATAGAAGAAGAAAAGAAAAACTATGAGGCCGCCATTGTTTGGTTAGAAAAGGCCGTCGCCGATTGCAAGGAAGACTGTGTACTCAAAGAAAAGATTTTATGGAATCTCGCTTGGAGCAGCTTTAAGCTTAAACGCTACACCGATGCGATTGCCCGCTTTGATTTTGTCTTTCAACAAAGCGAGAATCCGTTTGCCAAACCTAAATTTAAATTTTGGAAGGCCAAAAGCTTTCAAGCCTCAAATGATCCTGACAACGCTAATAAAGTTTTTGAAGAGTTAACCACCGAAGACCCCATCGGTTATTATGGATTTTTAGCCCATCGCGAGCTGGGCAAAGAAATTCCCCAGCCACCAAAATACGTCAGCGGTTTTTCACAAGCCAACGCTTTGGAAATAGAAGACAGCTTTAGCGTTTCTGACCCTGGGAGATATGCTTACTGGTTAATTACCGTGGGCGAAGAAGAGGCGGCCGGAATATATCTTGACCACGTATTTGATATACTCAAGCAGGATAAAGAGTTTCGCAATAGCCGGGCAAGACTCATGGATTTTTTTGCAGCCTACGCGCATTCTAATAATTTCTTGAAAATGTTCTCGCAAATGGCTGAACTGCCCAATGATATGCGCAATCAAATTCTGACAAGCTCCCCGGGCATGGCCTTTCCGCAGCCGTTTGAAGAAACTGTTTTCGCGGCGGCGAAAAAGTTCGACGTTAAAGCCGAACTCATTTACGCAATTATGCGGCAGGAATCCTCGTTTAATCCCAACGCGCGCAGTCCCGCCGACGCCTTCGGGCTTATGCAGCTCGTACCCCGCATGGCCAAGGCCGCGGCGGAGTCAGCGAATGTAAAAATTAAAAATGATTCCGATCTTTATGATCCAAAAATTAATATTAATTTGGGTGCCAGTTATTTAAAAACTCTGTGGAAGAAATATGGCGGTCAGTTCGTTCTAGTATCGGCCTCTTACAACGCCTCAGAAAAGGCGATTCGCAATTGGATTAATACCCGCTATTTTGACGACCCTCTCTTGTTTATTGAGGATGTCCCGTACGAAGAAACTCAGAATTACATAAAATTAGTTTTACGGAATTATATCTACTATTCGGCCCTGAATTCTACAGACGGGGGTCTAAAGTTTCCTGACTGGGCGCTGGCGAATTTAAGTGATTTTCGCAACAAAGCCCCCAGCCGCGAACGCCACCCCGCCGCCGGCGTTAAAAAGTAAATCACCCCCTGGCAAATTGTTATACAAGTCCCTAGTGCGTAAGCAGTTAATCAGCCCTTAGACAGACGTTTTAGTAAATAATATCAATAGCTTATCTGTTTGGAACACCCCCCTTTTCCGGCACCCGCTTTGCTCTTAAAGAGGCTAAGGAAAGGGACCCTTCATGACTCAAAAAAGTACATCCAAAAGATACTCCTGGTTAGTTGGTATATTAGCTTTGGGATTTGTAGCTTCGTGGTTATTCGATACAAGTTATCAGGAGGAATTACCAAACAAAGACGATGTTAATACATGGAGTGCTGTTAACGAAGAGCGTGAAGAAGAAAGCGCACACTTAGGTTCAAAGCAAGCGCGTACAACTATACTTGGCAAAATCGGAAACAAGAATAAAGCCGACGATAAGGCCGGCGAAATTAAAGTTATTATGAAGGACCCCAAAATGTCGGAAGCCTGGGGCATTAAGAAAACCGCCGTAGAAGCCGCGTGGAAGATTTCCATGGGCTCAAAAGACATTGTGGTGGCAGTAATTGATACTGGCATTGACGTTAACCATAAGGACCTTGCCCACAATCTCTGGGTAAACAAAGGCGAAGTCGGTACCGACTCCAAAGGGCGTGATAAAGCAACTAACGGCGTTGACGATGACGGTAACGGATATATAGACGATGTGAACGGCTGGAATTTCGTTTCCAGCAATGCGGACCTAAAAGATAACCATGGCCATGGTACCCATATTGCCGGAATCATTGGCGCCGAGGGCGGCAATGGCTTTGGCGTAGCCGGCGTGGCGCCAAAAGTAAGTATCATGTCCATAAAGTATTATGATCCCATGGTTCCAAATGCCAATAACCTCGCTAATACAATTAAATCCATTCGTTACGCGGTAAAGATGGGCGCCAATATCATTAATTATTCAGGTGGCGGCCTCGAATATTCCGCCGAAGAATATCAAGCGATCAAAGAAGCCAAGGACAAAGGAATTCTTTTTGTCGCGGCGGCGGGAAATGAGCGTTCAAATTCTGATAAAAATCATTATTACCCTGCGGACTACCCGCTAACCAATATTATTTCGGTCACAGCCGCCAACGAGAGCAACAACGTTTTGCCATCGAGTAACTATGGTCAACAAACCGTGGACATTCAGGCTCCCGGCAGCAATATTTATTCGACGATTCCAGGAAATCTTTTTACAAATATGACCGGCACTTCACAAGCCACCGCCTTTGCCACGGGAGTTGCCGTCCTTGTTTGGGCCAACAATAAAGATTTTAGTGCCGAACAAGTTAAAAAATATATCCTGAAAACAGGTGATGACGTACCCGAAAGCCAACGTCAGAAAACGCGTTACGCCAAACAGCTTAATTCCTATAAATCTTTGGCAACGTTAGATACCGACGTCGCCGCTTCTGGTATCGTTGCTAAAAACACTCACGATATCAAACACGGCACATTCACGATCCAAGAGGGCCGCAAAGAAATCAAAGTTAACGGCAGCGGCATTGTTTCGCAAAGTGCCGTCACTAACGAAGAAACCGAAGACGGCGATCCCACGGAAAAAGTCGTTAGTTTTCAAAAAGATCTCAACCAAGTCCTGCGCCAGGCCTTGCGCGGCACCGCCCAACAAGCTCCCGCCAAACGCGACGAACTGCCTTAACTTTGGCGTTGGCGGCACTCTCAAATTAGTGCTACGCTTTGAGAGTGAAAAAGCCCCAAATTACACGCGCCCTTCTTACTGGAATACTTGTCGGAACAAGTTACATCCCATTTTATCCTTGGGCCGTTTATTTTTGCTGGATCCCGATTTGGCGGGAATGGGTCGATAATCCCAGTGCAAAAAAAGTTTTTTGGCAAGGCTGGGTGGCACAGTTTATTTTTACCCTCATTGGCTTTCATTGGGTAAGCCATGTCGCCAGTGAATTCGGTCACCTCCCGGTTCCCGTGGCTCTCTTGGTACTGCTGGCGTTCGCCAGTTTTGCCAACCTCCAAGTCCCGCTGGCGGGATTGGTTTGGTCGTGGTTACAACGGCGCTATCTCTTTAAGCGCGAGCAAAGTTTTGTTCTACTGGCATTGATTCTCATCGTGTTTGAATATTTTTTCCCAATGATATTTCCGTGGAATATGGGCTATACCTGGCTGTATGCCGGTTGGCCATCCTACAACTGGGCGGATGTATTTGGCTTCCAAGGTTTAAGTGCAATTACCATTTTAATAAATCTCGTTGTGGCTCTTGGTATAGAGTGTGCCCGCCAGCGAAAACCCTTACGGCAATATGCCATCGGACTAGCGGCGATTTTACTGCTTTTAAATGCGGGTGGATTTGTGCGCGGTCAACCTTGGCAGAAAACTGATAGCCAAATTTCATTCCTTCAAGTTCAAGCTAATATTGGAAATTTTGAAAAATACTATGCCGAACGCCGCGGTCTATTTCGTGATTATATACTTGATCGTTATATGGAGTTAACTAAGGAAGGTTTAGCAAAACATCCTGACGTGGACGTGATAGTTTGGCCCGAAACCGCAATGCCCGATAAGTTAGATGAGTATTATAAATTCTCACCCTTCTCACAGCAATTACGGAGCCGGATCCGCGAAATGGGTAAACCGCTAATCACTGGGGCTTATTCTTCGGACCCCACCAGTCCGAAAACATATAACGCCATGTTTTTCTTTAACGGCCAAGGCGAATTGACCGCACCACCCTACCGCAAAAATATTTTGCTCGCTTTTGGCGAGTACTTTCCTGGCGCCGAATGGTTTCCTAAACTCAAAGAACTGGTACCGGCCATCTCTGATTTTGGGCGCGGCAAGGGCGCTGTTGTTCTCCCCGTTTTAGATTATTTTGCGGGCCCACAAATTTGTTACGAGGGACTATTTCCTGAGTATAGTAAAGAAATGCTTTCGCAAGGCGCGCAAATGTTCGTTAATACCACCAATGATTCTTGGTACGACACCGTTTTTGAGCCGCGCCAACATATGTACATGACATTAGGCAGGGCTATAGAATTCCGGCGGCCATTAATTCGCGTTACAAATACAGGTATTTCAACGGCTATACTTGCGAACGGAACAATTGTAGGTCAAACGCCAATGAATGAAGCTCTTTATCAGCGCGTTGACATTTCATTCTTAAAAGATGGCGACCATACGTTTTTTGAGCGCAATGGGAAATATTATCCCGCTTTCTTCTTGCTATTAATGGTGCTATATCTGGTGCGGATAATTGTGGTTAAGGAGCCCAAGCACCGATGAGTTTTGTCTTAAATTCAATTGACTGGAACTTTATTACTACCCGACTGAGCCAGCATGCGACGAGTGAACTTAGCCGTAACTATTTACTCAAGCTAGAACCCTGTCCCAGCGAGCCAGAGGCCGTTGAATCCATGGAAAACATCGGCCATGCCCAAGTCCTTTTACATAAGGGTTACCGTCCCCAAATGGTGAGTCTTGATCTTTTTGAAAGCTGGTATCAGCGACTCATAAAGGGAGCGCTGTTAAAAACTCTTGAGCTTCGCGACGTCCGCAGCTTTTGCAATGAAATCCTTTATCTGGCATCGACTCTGGAAAATCATCCGTCGGCGTGGGGCAAAAAAATTCGCGCTCAGCTCATGAATGCCGAGCCCGCACTCTCCGCGATTGACCATTTGATTTCTGCCGATGGCGAGATCCGTACAGATGCGAGCGAAACTTTATTTACGCTTTTTACCGAGAAGAAACAAAAAGCCCTGCAAATTCAAAATACGTTAGATCAACTAGTAAAGATGCACCAAATGGAACCTTTACTGCAAGATCGGTATGTTACAAATCGCGAAGGACGTTGGGTTCTTCCCATAAAAAGTGGAATGCAGCATAGTTTTGACGGAATAATACACGCGACCAGCCAAACTAAACAAACTGTGTTTATGGAACCTAATGAAATTGTTCCGTTAAACAATCGCCTCCGTGAAGTCGACGATTTAATAGAGTCCGAAGTAAACCGTCTGTTGCGGCAACTCTCTGATTATTTAGCTAATTTTAAAGCTGAATGGTTAAGCACCAAACAGGCGCTGCTTGATTCTGACATTTGCCTGGCTAAAGCCCAATTGGGGATTGAACTCGAGGCCCACCGCTGTAATTTCTCGGACATTAAAGTGCAATTTAATAACCTGCGCCACCCGGTATTAGTGTTAAAAAAAGAGAAGGTAATTTCCAACTCGGTTTTACTTAAAGAGGACCAAAGAATTCTTTTATTATCGGGTCCCAATGCGGGTGGAAAAACTGTCTTACTTAAATCCATTGGTCTGGCGGCTCACATGGCCCGCTGCGGACTTTTAATTTGCGCTAACGCCGATGCCGAAGTACCTTTTTTTAAAAATTTTCATGTGATAGTTGGTGATGCGCAGAATGTGGATTTGCACTTAAGTACCTTCGCCGCGCATTTAAATGCTCTTAAGGATGCCACAAAGGCAAAGGGTACTCATAGCCTACTTTTAATTGACGAAATCTGTGGTTCCACGGACCCCGAGGAAGGCAGCGCTTTGGCGCGCGCCTTTATCGAGACTTTCGCGGCAAATGAAGTCTTTGGAGTCATCACTAGCCACTTAGGTCCATTAAAACTTGGCTGGGATAAAAATTCAGCGGTGTTAAACGGAAGTTTAGAATCAGATGTTATTACCGGTGTTCCGACCTACAAATTCGTCCCGGGAATACCCGGGCAATCACTAGCTATTCAAACCGCCAAACGCGTTGGCGTCGCCGCTGAACTTGTTGAACGCGCGCTAAACCTTCTTAGCCCCCAATCGCGTTTGCACCGGCAAACTCTGGATGAAGCCCAAATCTTGAAGGAGCGTTTACAACAAACACAGAAGGATTTGGATAAAGAATTAGCGCAAACACGGTCACTCAAAGCCAATTACCAAGCGATGGTCGATAAGTTCAAAGATGAACGCAAAAACTGGATGGAGAAATCTTTAAAAAAGGCCGAGAAAAAAATCGAGGATTTGATCGCACAAGCGAAAGTGGCGCAAACCTTTGAGCGCCACGAAAAATTAGGGCAACTCAAAAAAGACCTCCCCGAAGTTGTTAGTTTTTCGGATGCGCGCGCCAAGGGTTTACCGGTAAATGTTGACGAGTTTAACGAAAAATTTCCTCCGGGTGTTCAAGTTTATATTCAGTCTCTGGGCCGTAGCGGAATTATTCAAAGTGCACCAAGCAGCAGTGGCGAAGTATCTGTATTATCGCAATCCATGCGCTTAAATGTTCATTGGAAACATATTTCTGCACCTCCAGCTAACGAAAAGCATCCCACTACGTCGCTTAAATCATTTACTCCCAGCTATTTAGCCGAATCCGAACCTGTTTTAGATTTACGCGGTAAACGCGTTGATGAAGCCATTCAGGATTTAGAAGTGGCTCTTGATGAAGCGGTTTTAAAACAAGCCCCGCGGCTAAAGATCATTCACGGACACGGAACGGAAGCTTTAAAAAGAGCGGTGCGCACGCATCTGTCGCGCAGTCCGCAAATTAAGGCCTGGAAAGCCGGAGCGGGTGAGGCCGGTGGTGACGGTATTACGTGGGTGGAGTTTTTGTAAAACTCAAAAAGCTGTTTCAAAAGCAAAAGATTTCCATCGCTCCGAAGCCGACTTGATCGATGTCCTACAAGAAGTCGATTCTCAGAAAACGTTTTTGCGCTATGGATGTACGAGTTTACATGACTACTGTGTAAAGCTTTTGAAAATGTCTGACGACAATACTTATAACTTTGTCAAAATCGCGCGCAAGTCTAAAGAAGTTCCGGAATTGAAAGAAGCCTTACGTAATCAGGAAATTACTGTTAGCAAAGCACGGAGGATTGCAAGTGTAATGACGAAAGACAATAGCGAGCATTGGCTAGAGCTGGCAAAGACCCTACCAAAACCACAGCTTGAAAAGGAGGTCGCAAAGGTAGCGCCAAAAGCCGCGACACCTGAAAAGGCAAAGTATGTTTCCGAAGATCGCTTACAAATAAATTTAGGTGTTTCGGAAAAATGCATGCGGAGACTTCGCCGCGTCCAGGATTTGGTGAGTCAAAAAAATCGTAAACCGGCGTCACTGGAAGATTCCTTAGGGGAACTTTTAGAGTTTTATTTACAGCGCAACGATCCAATTGAGAAGGCCAAACGTTGTGCAAAATTACCCGGCCCGGGGCCGGGTGAAAACGAAGAAATGAAAGGATCACGTAAGTTGTTGGCCCAAATAAAACACCAGATTAATTTGCGTGATCAGGGCCAGTGCACACATGTCCACGATGGAAAACGATGCGCCAACAGTCGCTGGTTAGAATTTCATCATAAGGTTCCTTTAGCGAAAGGTGGAAGTAATAATTTGGATAATCTGACAACGCTCTGTTGGTCTCATCATCGCATACAACATTAAAAAAGGTAGGAAGAGGAGGCCGGCCCCTTACCAAGGCTCTCGTACTGGTTGTCCATCCATCGTCAAAATGCAGTGATAATCTTTAACCAGGTTATAGGAAATTGGATTTCCCTTTATCTCTATAAAGGCACCCCAAAATCCATTACACTTTCTCTCATCAAGAATATCTTGGGGAAAATCAACAATTGAATTATTCGCCAAATTTACTTTGGGCAAAAGCCGATAGAATCCCACGCCCCACTTCCATCTTTTTCCGCCCCTGCCCTCAAATGGTGCCGGCGGAAATTGGGAAATTTTATTATTTTTTAATGAGAGTTCCCTCATATCATCCATTTTATCCCAAGGAATTTTGGGGAAATGAGTAAGTAAATTATCATCAATAGACAGATATAGGATTTCCTTTACCTTATCAAAATTAGGATTAAACTTCGCAAGTTGATTATTGGAAAAATCAACAGCAGAAAATTTTGAGCTTTCCCCAAAAAGCGTATCGGGAACTGCATCTAACTTGTTAGCCGCGAAAATAAGATCGCTTAAGTGCTCTTTATCTCTAAATAGATCGGCGTCTAAAACCGAAATTTGGTTTCCGCCAAAATAAACTTTTTTAAGCTGAGGATTTTTAGCAAATGCAGTGCCCGGCAGCTCACTAATTATATTATGATTGAAATTAACGTTCTCTAACTTAGGAAATAAATCAAAAAAACCGGCGGGGATGAATTTAATTTTATTTTCACTGACATCAAGGGTCTTTAATTCGGTAAATCCGGCAAAGTCATTAATATTAAGCGAAGTCAGTCCCGTCTTACGCAGATTAATTGTTTCTATATCCTTCAGGTCATAGTTGGTAATAAATGAGCAGGTCTTCTTTAAAACTTCGTCCAGATATTTAATTATCGGATTTGAGCGAAAGCAGATATCCGTAATATCAGCATCTAAGGCAAGTCCTTGTTTTACTCCATCAATGATGAAGCCCTCAATATGGAGCTTTGAATCAACGACCGCTACCGTCAGTGGTGATTGAACTACAACTCGGCAGGTTATAAGCTCGCGGTAGTCTAACTTTAGCGGACCCTCGAAACTTATTTTCCATTCTTTTTTTAGTGGATCCGGTTGCTCAAGACGAGTTTTCAACTCGGCACTTCTCTCGATATATTTGGATTCTTTAAAACCTATCGTCAAAAGATCTTCTTCTAAACCTATCCGCAACCAACACGAGGATTTCTCTTTTTGCTTTAGCAACCCGTACCAGTTTCCCATAATAGGTAGTTCACTGGCACTGGCGGCTAGCGACCAAAAAACAATAATCGGCGTGAAAATTTTAAAGAAATGAGTTTTCGAGATCACGACTTCTCCTCGGCAATTAAGGGCAGTTAAGCAATTGATTATATGGAGCCTATTTATATTCTTTAGGGCAGAAATTGTCGAGAGAGCTCTTCACTCTTACAGATTTTATAGGCCGACTTACTTTAGGATCCCAGCGCCTCCCTTTTGCGGCCCTTTAACCAATATTTAAACCAATAATGGTCACTCAAACGCGCCGAAATAGCATAAAAGGGGACCTTTTTCGGCACAGCCTTTGCTAATTTTACAAGACTTACAGAATTTCGGACTAAGGACGTATGAGTGTTTAGGTTGTCTCGATTCTTAATTATCTTGTTGCTCGCGAATATTAGCCTACTTCACGTTGGTAGCGCTAGCCGTGCGGCCGGGCTCAGTTGTCATGAGCTTTTCGCCAATCTTGATAAATTTCCGGGTTTTGCCGACTATCACGATCTTTCCCCCGAACAAAGAGAAATTGTCTTCCGCGATAAACCTAAAAAGAAATTTAAGAAGATCCTAGATTTTCCTCCGCTACCGGCGGAATCCAATGATGTCGCCAAACAGCAGTACGAAGATTTTATTCGTGAAAATTACGAATACGGGCCCAATGAGAAGATAGACTGGGTAAAAACAAGGAAGGGACTCTTACCGGTAATTGTTAAGGGACGCATCAGAGATTCACTTCAGAAGCCGCAAGTAGATCTTGAAAAAGCCATACCAGATCCCCGCACTCCAGTAATTGACGTCGCTGTTATCGGCGGCGGGCTCGCCGGCCTTAATAGCGCTCACTATGTGGCGCGCGAAAGTAAGAATGCGGGCACCCCCCTAACGACTATGGTCATCGATTCTGGAGAGAAGGTTGGCGGCATCGCTAACTGGAGTGATCGCGGCGGCATCACTTACGGTGAAGGGGGCGCTTACTTCACGCCACCAGAAGGCTACTGGTACAAGATCGCCAAAGACCTTGGCGTCATGGCCAAACTTAAAGTTTACCAAATTCATGAATGGATCGATTCCTTTAGGCACAATGACAAGACTATTCCCGGCCTCTGGGAAAATAAACAGGCCCTGCAGGCCATGCTGGAAGCCGATTACTCAGCTTTCCTCTATTGTATGAAAAAGATCAATGAGGCCGGTGACATTTATATTCAGCCACTAGAGAGAGGAAAGAATATAAAGAAATATGACAACATGAGCATGCGCGATTGGATGTTAACTATTCCTGAACAATTAAAATCCATGGCTCGTGACGGCGACAAAACCGCCGCGGAAATTTTAGAACGTCTTTCCGCTCGCAAAGAACCACTCGACGTTGATTCCCTCTGGGGAAGAGTTACGACCCGTCTTGAAGACCGCATGAAAATTCGCAACGTCAATAAACTTTTAGAACTCTACGGAAGGTCCGCGGCTGGCGATCATCCGGATGTTGTCAATGCGGCCTTGTTTTTAAATTTTTATATTTCCGAAATTGGCGTACGATTTACCGGTCCTGAAGGTTCAGGCGCCATCACCAAACAATTGTTAAAAGTTTTGCGAGATTATACAGATCAAGTCAACTATCGCACTTCGTCGACGGTAGCGAAGGTCGTTCCGCAGAAGGACGGCACGTCGCTTGTTTATTATGTGCGTGATGGCGTGGTTTACAAGGTGTTAGCGAAACGCGTGATTTTTTCTTCGCAACTTAAGTTTGCTCCAGCTCTCATCGAAGGATTTAATAAAGAATCCGCACCAGAGAAAATTAATGCGATTGAAAAACTTGAGTACCGCCACTATCTTGTTATCAATTTACATACCCAAGGCCATGCGCTGGAACCCGGTACCTATGATTTATGGACCCGCCGAGACAAAAATTACGATCAGCGCAAGATCACTGACATTATTGATGGTCGCTGGATTGAATTTGACGGGGCCCCGGAAGGTAAACGCGATGACAACCGCGGTGTTGCGACCGTCTATGTTCCACTTCCAGCAAAATGGTCCTTTGAACACATGAGCCAAAAACAAATTCTTGCCATCACGAAATCAGCTATTGACCAAGCTACTCGCTTTGTTAACGATAGCAATGGAGCGCGTGACTTTAAGATCGTAGCGGCCCAAACAAATGTTTGGGCAAATTCCATTCACATCGCCTCAGTTGGGCATTTTGGCCGCATGCGGGCATTCAATACCCCATTTAAAGGTATCTATTTTGCGCATAGTAACCAGGGTACACCATCGGTCGAAGAAGCCCTCGTGCGAGGTTTATTTGCAGCTTATAAAGCACTTAGGTACTTGGGAATTTACTTAGAACCCATCAAGTTAGAAACACCACCACCATTGGACCTTCACCATGATGCTGAGGCCTCTGGCCATCACTAAAGTTATTCTTATACAAAGCTAATTTTTTTACCGTGCTAAAGATTTAGTATTGCCTTAGCGAAATAAAAAATTTATGAAGAAAAAGAATGGTACGCAAGTGGCTTATACCTTTTATCATCACCGCAAGCTTTCTTTCCTGCGGCAGCGACTACCCCTCTTTTTTCGCTTTATTTAATTCTTGGCCCGGCGACATTCAAGAGACCATTCGCGAATTCGAAGCCCATGATGAAATGGTCGTACTGACGCCGCGAAAACAAATCCCCGTCGTCATAAATGGGTTAAATGAGCGCGGCTCTGGTGTCTCCGTTCCCCCAAACGTGAAACCAATTCCCATAGATCAACACTTCAATGTTATTGTTGTCGGCGCCGGCATGGCTGGGCTGACTGCTGCTCTTACTGTTGTTAACGAGGGACTTTCGGTGCTACTACTTGAAAAAGAAGCCAAGGTTGGCGGCCTGGCCACAGGTGGCACGCGGGGCGGAAATGAATTTGGCAGTGGCAGCGCCTATCAGTCCCCGCTCATCCCTGAACAAGAGCCTATTTACCGCTTGCTAGGTCTGCAGCGTTACGAAAAAGAAAATGCCATTCATCATCCTTCCGACACTTTGTTTATTCCTGGCGGCGTAGCGATGAAGGATGGAAGCATAAAGTATTTCTTTTTGGATTTTTGGGAGGATGACGAAGTCATTAATGAACTCCCGGTAGGCTTTGCCTTAACAAGATGGGCGCACTTTCATCTCAATAATGAAGGTAAAATCCCCAATCAACCCATTGAAAATGCTGAATCGGAATATGATAAGATGACCTATGAGGAGTTTTTGCACACTCAGTACGATTTATTAGTTGAGTATGTGAAGAAAAATAATCCTGAGAATAAGAAAAAAGAAAAAGAACGCGAAGGCTACAAAGAGGCCAAAGCTCTTCTTGACCGCATTCACGCTGACATAAAATCAGGAAAAGAAGATCCTGTGATCACCGAAAAGCATAAGGGATTAGTGGATCCCGTCATCCGTTACTACGCCGTCAATTATGGCCATTCGGCAAAGGGTGGTAGTCCTAATGTAATTAACGCCGCTTCGGGATTAAATTTTTTCTTTTCCGAAATGACAACTCGCTACACTTACCCGCATGGCACGGGCGAGGTTTCTAAACGCACCGAACTCCTAATCCGCTTTAAACCAAAGCTTGCCACTTTCTCCACAAATTCGTACGTGGAGTCCATTGAAGAAACCAACGACAGAGTCTTAGTCGTGTTTGTGCGCGAAGGCCGGCGTTACGTTGCCGAAAGTGATAAAGTTATATTCTCGGCTCCCCTTAATTTAGCGCCAAAAATAATTAAGAACTTAAATACGCTCGCACCTGAGCACGCCCGCATAATTGCGGAGTATGAAGCCAAACTTCAATCCACGGATTACGTGGTGATTCCTCTCTTTATTGAAGGTCATCCATCGGTTGTTAAAATGACTTACGATTTGTGGGTGGGGCAAGAGGAATTTTCTCTTACAAAACCCACAGATTTTATTTCTGGTGAGTGGATGAAATACGCAGGCTACACGAAAAAGATTCCTGACGAGGATAAAGTTTCTGTTATTACAATCTACCACCCAATGGGTGCGACTCGCCCTCACAACCAAGAAGAGCTTTTAGATTTAATTGAAGATGATATCGATTATATGAAGAGTATTTACGATCCCGTTTTAAAAGCCAATAACGAGCCTCCCATAAAAGTCCGTTTTGCTGAAATCAATTTATGGCCGCGCTCTATTGTAATCCCTAGGGTAAACCATTTCGCCAATGCGAAGGTATTGGCTAAACCCGTCGGCCAACGCATCCATTTCGGCGTTGGCGGCTGGATGGGAACTCCCTCGCACGAAGAAGCCCAATACCGCGGCTGGCGCGCGGGTAAAGAAGTCGCCGATGCGCTTAAAGCCCAGCGCGTGGGTCAGCGTTAGTCGCCGATCCTCCTGGATTGAGTCCTGGTCGTTATCAAACCCGGCTGTCTAATTCCAAGACACCTGTTCTCATTTTACGTCACAATCTCATTTTGAGACGAAATCTAATTTTAAAACCAAATAAATCGCTTCCCCGCTGGCACCGGCCTTGCTCATACATAAATACAAGACACGAATTTTGGGGGAAAAATGAAAACACAAAAAATCACACTGATAATCCTAGCAAGCCTGATCACAGCTTGCGGTTCAAATAAAACTGTCAATTTCACAAATGATCCAAGCTTATTAGCAAATGATCCCAACGCAATTTTGGCCTATTGTAGTGCTATATCTTCGCCACAGCTTAACGGCCGCATAAAAGTATATTCAGATCCTTATGGTCAAATAGCTATCGACTCCGTGGAACTCGCTTTTGACTCCTCTATAAATAATGCGCTGGTTGGCTCTAATGTAATTAAGTTTTATAAATGGTATGTACGGCCTGATGGAACAAACTATGTTCATCCCGCCGCCATCAATGTAATTATTAAAGATTTACAAAGCGGTCAGATTATCACTGGGCAGTGGCCGGAGATTTCTCAAGCTATGGTGGATGAATGGTCGCGGGCTTATGGTCTACAAAGCACATCGATCAATCAATTTATGGCTGGCAAAAGTATCGTGATTTCTGGCCTGGAAATGGAATACGATGTCCTGCGCATATCGGTGCAAAATGATTCAAGCCAATTAGGAATGGTAGATACATTAATTCCCGCCTACGCCGCTAATCCTGCAAAATATGCCGCCGCTCACGGTCCCATCCTGGCTTCACTTCACCCGAACAATTCCGTCGCTTCACAGCCATGGACCGATGACCAATTTCAACAACGAACAATGACTTACTGTTTTTAACAAATCCAATTTTCCCCCGCCGCCGGAACACCCCCCCAGTTCCGGCGGCACCCCCTTTTTAGGTAACAGTTCCCTTTCCTCGATGCGAAGCGAAACGCACAAAGTTTTGAATTTGGTTTGCCCCAAATCTTCCGCGTAAAAATCGGCCTTTGCGAGGGTAGCCTTCAGGCCGCGCGCAGGAAGCGCGCGCCGAGCAACGAAGGCACGGAGCCTGCGCCGAGATTTGCGCGGAAGATTTGGGGTAAAACGAAAGCTAAATTTCAGCACTGGTGTTGCTTCGCATCGAGGAAAGGGAACTGTTACCTCTAGTGACTGGATTCTTGGACGACTTCTTCGGCGGTCATGTTTTCGCCGTGACGATAGCGTTCCACGAGGGACTTATCATTGGTGGGAAAAGAAAATAAGAGCATGTGGCTTTCCGTGGAGGGATCTTCTTGGGTGACGGCGATGTAATACATTTCGCCCTCGCCGTTTTCATCGGTGCCACGAAATTCCTTTATAAAATTAACTAAAATTATTCCGTAGGCATCGCGGCTACGCCAAATTTCATCGGGCTCTTCGATTGTTTCTTCGCGCAAATCAAAGAAAGTAGGAAATTCGTCTTCCTCAAAGTCGCTATCACTACGCACTTTAATCATTGCTTGATAAAGCCCCTCAGCCAGCGGCTCGCCTTCACTTAAGGCATCTCCATCGGAGGCGCCAAGAGGCGCGTCTCTTTTGGAGCGGTCATAAACAATTTCCCCGGTTCGGTAACGCTCAACTAGATCTTGGTCGCGCGTGGGAAAATGCAAATAAACAAAGCTAGGTGTTTCGTTTGTGACGTAGACTTGGGCAACATAAAAAAATTTTTCGCCATTATTTGATTTCGATTTTTCTTCAAAACTGCCTATAAAATTGTTTACCTCTTTGCCATCAAGACTTTTTGGATCAAGCCAAATTTCCTGAGGATCAGCCAAGAGTTTCGGCAGATATTTTTCAAATTTAGAATACTCCTCAACGTGGATGTCCGTGTCCTTTTTCTGAGCAAAAAACTTCTTTTCTAACGCTTCGATATCTCTCGAAAAATGATTAAATAACTCATCTTCATCAGCAAACACCAAACCCTTTGGTGCATCAATTACGATTTTGCCAACGACCTCTTTGATGTTTTCTTTGGACTTCTTGGTCTTCTTACTCACTTACTTAATCTTCCAACGGCGCTGATTTTTAAACAATCTTACGAAGGTCCTGACCAACTACGTCAACAATTTGAGAAATTGTCTTGAAACAAGTGGTAACTCTCATTCAGAATATTCTTAAACGTTCTTACAGCTATTAAAGGAGTGATAGTTGCAGGATTCTAAACTTCTCTATATCGAACCAAAGCAGCTTGAACAGTTGGAATACTTGCTAAACCAGTCGGCGCAAGGCGTGAACCTTTTATTCGACAATAAAACGGTAGCCAAAGTGATGAGCGTCCCCACTGAAAAACTCGACTTTTTTACCTTTGATAACATTACCAAAGTACAGTCACTATTTTCTAAATTCGTGCAAAAAAATACGTTGATGGAAAAAAAGCTTTTTATTGAGAGCTTGGATTCCAATCATTACGATTTACTTATACGCGCGTATTTTCAGATTTTAGAAAACGCGATACTCACCAACAAGCCACTTAAGCACTAATCAACATCTTCCTCTGGCTGTGCCGACTCTTCGATGACTTCTGGCTGCGACGGCTCAGCGGGCGATGCTGATTCTTCGGATTCTTCTGGATAAGGAAGGTACTCGTGATCGATCACGGGATCATTTACCCATTGAGTGGCGCCTAAACGTTCCAGCGAAGCGATTTTTTCATCCTCGGAAATTTTACGAAAACGCGCCATGCGCGAAATAATCTGCGCCAACCGTTTGCGCGCAAAAGGCGTTAAGTTTTTTACCACAAAACTTTGGCGGTGTTTTTTGGGGCTCGGTAATAAAAAAGCTAGAAACGCCGACTCTAAAATATCAAGCTCCCCCGGCGACTTGCCAAAATAATTTCTGGCTGCGGATTTTACGCCAAAAATGTTCGGTCCAAACTCGATGACATTTAGATATTTCTCTAGAATTTGCTTTTTGGAAAAGTTTTTTTCAATCTGCACGGTTAAAATAGCTTCGCGAATTTTGCGCAAAAGGGTTTTTTCACTGCTGAGAAACACATTTTTTGCCAATTGTTGCGTAATTGTTGAGCCCCCACGCGCATAATCTAAGGTAGAAATATTTTTTTCGATCGTTTCTTTAATTTCAAACCAGTCAAAACCATTATGCTCATAAAAAGACCCGTCTTCAGAAACAAGTACGGCGTTTATTACATAAGGTGAAACATCGGCCAGCGCCACGTAATCCGCCGAAGAATTACAGAGATAATAAGAATACATTTTGGTCTTCAAGCAGCCGCGAAGGGTGCGGACATCTGGCAATGTTTGATAAGCCGCCAAAACCAAAATGCCAAGGGATAAAATAAAGACACCAATGTAGATCAGCCAGCGCGAAATTTTCATTGTCAAAATAATTACCAACCGTACACAAACCTGACAACTGTAAAACAGTGATTACTTTAAAGAACTTATACATTTTTTCTCTAATTCTCGTAGTTTATTTCGTCATCTCTATGAGTTTCTTATTATGAGACATTTCTAACCCCCTAAACTTAGGACTTTTTTAGAAACTCAAACTGGCCTATAATTTGAAGTAATAGGGATGTAGGGGGAAACTCATGGCTCGTCCTGGCTTTAAGAGTCTTATAACAATTATAAGCCTCGGCATATTACTCGCGGTAAATTTTAATAACTGCAGCAACGTGCAATTCGGCGCCGACCCAAACTTTAAAGGTGGCAGCACCGGCGATCTCGTACCCAACGACAACACCGCCACTGAAAACCTCGATATCGTGCAGAAAACTTGTATGAATTCCACACCCCTTGTGATGGAACAGTCGGTTTCCTTTATTAATCCCGAAAATCAATCCTGTAATTTTGGTATTGGTGACAATCTACCGCCGCGCGACGGCTATTTCCAAGGCCATATCGATCAGGCATCTAACTTTTCATTGCCAGCGGGCGCAACGATCTGTGGTGTTGATTTTGAATTTAGTGCCAATGGATCAACCATTCGCTACGACGACCATTTCCTTTTAACTTTTAACGACATCGTAATTGCGGGTACCTTTGATTTTAGCAGTGACCTTGATCATCTCCTGGGGATGAATGTTTACTCGTGGGACAAAATTCGCGGCTCCCCTTGGCATTCCCGACAAAACTTGGAAGGCATTTTTTGTGAGGGCGCCAAAGACGGAAAGGCCGCTTGCAGTTGGCCAAATACCGATACCTTCGGTACGATCAACATGCGTTTTGACGATATTGTTTTTCAAAAAATATTTGCCACTAATCCCAATCGGGAGCAGCATTCGTTTCACTTAGTGTCGATTGGTGACAATGATTCCAACGATTGCGAAATTTCGCCAATCGCCTTTAAAGTCAAAGTCCAATACGTAAAATAATTACGGCGCTTTCATATCCGCGAAGTACTTAGAAATTTCTTCGACGTCTTTTTCCGATAACATTTTTGCCTGCGCGGTCATTACCGGATCTTTACGCAAATCATTTTTAAAGTCCAAGAGCTGTTTTTTTAGGTATTCCCGCTTTTGCCCGGCCAGATTAGGAAAAAGAGGGTTTTCCGAGATACCTTTAACCCCGTGACAGGCGGCACAGGTAGCGGCTATTTTTTTAACGTCGGCAAATACCATCACGGGTAAAAAACTTAGTAAAAAAATTATTTTCATGTTCTCGCCTTTCGTTGTTCTAATATAATTGTAACAGCCGCCGAGACCAAAATTAATAGGGCCCCAATCCACTGGGTAAAATTTAATCTCTCCGCCAAAAATATAAAAGCAAACAAGGCGGCAAAGGGTGATTCCAGCAAACAAATTAAACTTGCGGCGTTTGCCGATAAAACTTTCTGGGCGCGAATCTGGGCCCAAAAGCCAAAGAGCGTTGATCCAAATAGAAGCAGCCCAAATCCAGTGAGTGCCGGTAAGTGCGTCGCGCCCACTTGAAATTTTTCGGTAAAAACCGCAAGCCCTAGGGCTAAGACCCCCGCCCAGAGACATTGAAAGTTATTAAAATAAAAAGAGTTAGGGATTTTTCGCGTATAATGGGAAATACAAACAATGTGCGCGGCGCCCGCAAAAGCGCAAAGCAAAGTGAGAAAGTCCCCCTTATTAATAACCGCCGCTTGCCACTGGCAAATCAGTGCCGTGCCGAGGACCGCCATTAAAACCAAGGCCATGTGTATCATATCTGGCCGCTGCCGCTTAATTACCATCTCTATGATGGGTACTATCACCACATATAACGTCGTAATAAAGCCGGCATTGGTTGCCGTGGTAAAATTAAGCCCCCAAGTTTGGAACACAATTGTCAGCGTCAGGTAAAGCCCGGGCCAGAATGAAATTTTCAAAAAGTAATTCCAGTCTAAGTTATTTTGCCGGCGCTTCATCCACAACATTACGGGGAGTGTAATTAAAAAGGCCAGGGTAAAGCGAATTCCGCTCATCCAAAACGGGCCGAACATGTCCAGCGCCCAACGGGCGCCGACAAAACCAAAGCCCCAAAATACCGTTGCCACCACGAGCTCTCCCGAAGCCCGTGAAGCGGGAGTCGCAAAATACCGCATGAACTACTTATGGACTTCGGGAGTCAATTTTAGACTCAGTACGTCTTCGCCGCGTTTAACTTTGATATCGATTTCTTGCCCCGGTTTTAAAATTCTCAGCAGATCCGCATACTCATTAAGATTAGAAACTTTGCGGCCTGCAAGTTCTAAGACTATATCGTTAGCCTTAATTCCTGCTTTATCCGCCGGAGATGCGGCGATAACGCCGCTTAATTTTACGCCTTTGACAACATCGGATTGGGTATAGTCCGGCATAGTACCAAGACTTATGCGAAAACCAGCGCGCGTGGTGATACCGGAGCCACCGGTCACTTTTTCATAGGCAAGCTTTTTTGAAAGCCCCGCCGTTTTGGCAACCATTTGACTCATCAGTGCGGAAATTTGCGCGATACCCTCGTAATTAATTTTATCCGGCGTATCCCCCGGCGTGTGGTAATCTTTATGACTGCCCGTAAACGCGTTTAGTACCGGAACCTTAGCGACATAAAATTTTAAAACATCCGTCGGCAAGTAGGGATCTTCTTGCAAATAGATCGGCACCGAAGTGGCGTTTGCCGCACCTTCTACTATCCCGCGCCAGCCGAGACTTGAACCAACACCCTGAAGATAAATATTTTCTTTTAGCCGTCCCACCATATCGAGATTAAAATAGGCTTCAATCCGGCTTTGTAAATTTTCGGTCTTAAAGGCATTTACAAAATTTGCCGAACCCAACAGCCCCAACTCTTCACCGCTCCAAGCCGCAAATACAATGTCTTTTTTTAGCAGCTGCTTAAGGTCAGGTGTGGCCGCGATTTGTCTGGCGATTTCAATTAACCCCGCAACGCCCGAAGCATTATCATCAGCGCCGACGTGACTTTGTCCCTGTACACTCTTGTCGGCCCGGGAGGTTGAGGTTTCTCCGTGACCTAAGTGATCGATGTGGGCTCCGACCATAATATAAGTTGAAGTTGGCTGTGAGCCTAACTGTAACCGGGCCATGACATTTCTGCCCTGCCCCTTTTTGTGTTGTAAATCAATTTCTCCGGTGAGTTTGACCGAAAAGTTTGGCGATTTAAATTCTTTACTCGCATCAAAGAGATCTTGAATGTCTTTTAGATTTTGTGGGGCGACCCAAGACTTGGCAACGTCGTCACTTACCGTGAGTGCCATAATTCCCGCATCCGAACCCATCTTCGAAAAGGGAATGAGTTCATTTCCTAATCCAGAGTTGGGTCCATTGATATAAATAATGCCCTTGGCGCCACGATCCTTAGCGCGGCGGGCTTTTGTCGGCAAATCACTAAATGCCGTTAGATGTAATTTTTCTTTTTCACTTAAGCCTTCCGGCACGTAACGAAAGACCACAACCCATTTATCTTTAACCTCTAGGCCCGCGTAAGAATCAATGGGTTTAATACTTTCTGTTCCCGGCGAAACAATCCCGTAACCGACAAAAACAACTTCGGAAATTTCAATCTTACCGGAACTAGAAAACACCAATGGCCGCCAGTCCTTATCAAGGGTCAGCGCCGTTGGGCCACCGAGAGAGTTTTTCGCTCCTAACTCAACACCCGAAGGATAGTTAAAAGAATAAAAATAAGTATTCTTTTGTCCCGCGGGTTTTAAACCCAACCCCTTAAATTGGTCAGCAACGTACTGCGTGGCCAGTTCTTCTCCCCGGCTCCCCGTTAACCGTCCTTCGAGATCAGGCCCACTTAAATACTCAACGTGTTTTTTTACTTCGCCAATTGAATTCCCAATGGGCGTTGCCGCCGGAGGGGCTGCGGGTGGGGTCACTTGCGTCGCCGCAGCCGCCTTTGCCGGTAAGCCAAGCGCTTG
Source organism: uncultured Bdellovibrionales bacterium (assembly GCA_964498095.1). Taxonomy (GTDB): domain Bacteria; phylum Bdellovibrionota; class Bdellovibrionia; order Bdellovibrionales; family SG-bin7; genus SG-bin7. The sequence goes on from CAZCFY010000005.1 coordinate 146,320, forward strand.
ACGGGCTAAGGCATCGTTCCACGTCGCCATAAAAATCTGTGAGCTATTATCCCAAGAACGCTGACTTACCCACGACAATCCATTTCCGTCGGGCGTAAAAACCGGAAGACTATCAAACTTTGGAAAGTCAGTGACGCGAATCACATTGCCCTTACCATCTGCGCGGACAAGAAATAATTCAAAATTATGATGCCCCAACAGTGCTGAACCAAAAATTATATAGTCACCGCTGACATGAAAATAAGGCGCCCAAGAGAGCGAATTGAGATGCGTAATTTTTCTTACGTCGGTACCGTCGACATTCATGGTGTAAATTTCGGCAGCCCGGCCGTCGGGAGAAAATTTTCGCCAGACAATTTTTTTGCCGTCCGCACTAAAAAAGGGCCCGCCATCATAACCAATATCATTGGTGAGACGTTTAACTTCGCTACCGTCGGCTTTCATAATGTAAAGTTCGGCTAACGCGGAAGGGTTTTTCGCGGCCGCGGCTTTTTCGGCTTCCGTAACGGCGCCGGTATAAGCGTGGCGATCCGAAGAAAATGCGATCCACTGACCATCGGGAGACCATGAGGATTCCGCATCGTAACCCTTGGCCTTGGTTAAATTCTTATAGCCGGCCGTTTTTAAATCCAATTCATAAATTTCATAGTTTTCGTCAAAATCCCAGGAGTAAGATCTTTGGGTGCCCCTTTTTCGAATTTCAAGCTCCTCACGCATTTTGGTTTGGGCTTTGGGATCTTGATGAGTAGAAGAAAATAGCACTTTCTTGCCACTGGGATGAATCCAACCGCAAGTTGTTTTGCCAATTCCAGGAGACACCCGGCGCAGTTCCCCATTTTCCAAATTTTTTAAATACATTTGGTAAAATGGATTTCCCGCTTCGCGCTCGCTTTGGAAAATCATTTGCTTTCCGTCCGCGCTAAAGTAACCCTCGCCGGCACGCTTACCATCAAAAGTAAGTTGGCGAACATTAGAAATTAAGTTGGTATTTAAAGCGAGTTCCGGGGCCGCAGATTTTTGCGGATTCGACGAACAAGCCACTCCTGTAAGTAATAAAATAAAATATTTTTTCATAGTGATAAGACGGTATCACTGTCAGATCTCAAGTCAAGGGAGGGACTTAGGGAGGATAAGGACCAAACTCCTGATTCCACCAATTTTGCATCTGGGCGCAAACGCCTTGATTAACCGTACCGCAACGATTTCCACCACTATGAAAAGAAATATTTGCAGCTGTTTTAATCAAGTCATTTGTCGTTGCCGTTCCCCCTTTGGCGCGTAACGGATTAGCAAGCATGTCATAAGCCTGCTGCGCCGAGAAAGCATGGCAATCGGTACAGGTCGGCGCGATATTGGCGTTATAAAAAGTTTGCCAATTTGCACTCTTGGGATACGCGACGGCAGCAAATGATGTGTTCTTTAATAAAATCTCATTTACGGTTGCGGTGCGGCCATAGGCGTAAACATTATGATTTTTCCCATCAAGATAAAGGCTTGGTAACTGATAACTAAACGCGTGGTTGGGATAATTAGGATCAAATTGTTGGCCGCTTGCACTTACCGATCCTAACATCGTACCGGTACCTCGTGGGCCATTAATATAAAATGTAACCGTGACAATATCGTTCTGACGATTGGGGTCGACCGCCATTCCATAAAGCATACCGTTGGCACTAGAAAAATCGATCCCGCCTAAAATTGCTAAAGCCGTGCCACCAGGCGTAGTCGTTGATGAGCCATTTTCGACTCCCCACCAATCCGCAATTTCCTTGCATGGCGATACGGTCAGACCATTGGGACATTGATTCAGCCCAGTATGAGTCGTAGGTGAAGTATTACTTACCTTTTTTATTAGATTATTGTCATATCGGCCGGTACCCATGCTCATCATTGTTTTCATGGCGGTATAATCATAAATAGTGATCGGCGCCGGCCCATTGGGAAAGTTTTCGATGTGACAGCTATTACAGCGGGCGGCAAAAACGGTTTTTACCCTCTGGGCAAAGAAACTGGGACCGTTCGTAGGATTCGTATTATTTCCGGTATTGTTATTGCCGCCGGTTGAGGGATTGGTGGCCGCATTCTCGTTAAATGCTTCCATTCCCATATCGCAGTTATTGAAAGTAATAGCCAATATAGTTCCTAATAGAACCAGCGCCCCAATCCTCATTCCGTAGTCCCCCAAGACTCATTAACTTATGTAATTATCTGCAATTATCATGTCTTTTCGGCACGCCCTATTTTTAAGATGAGCGTTAAGTTCGTGGACATTGTCTAAAGGTTCACCAGCCTGTGACTTAAAGAGATCTTTTAAGTAATTTTTATAATATACTGAAACTAGGTCGGTTTTTTGCTGGGCGATCCTAAAATTTCTTCTTGGTCGTTAGCGCCGGAAGCGCTAGTTATTGAAAAGTTTGAAGAAGTTTGTTAAGACTTTGAGTTCAACGGGTTGGGGGAACTCTTGGAAAATACGACATCATTTGAAAACTTTGAGACTATCGAAGGCATGGAACCAGCTACTGCAATGCCAGCGATGACGACTATGGCACCGGCTTCAACTCCGTCAATGGACGCACTTTCTGAAGTGGAAGAAGATACCGAGTGGCTCGGCATTGATAATATTCTTACTCTCGACGAAAAAAAATATCCCATGTTCACTCTCGCAAAAAACAAAGCCCGTTTTTTACGTATGGTCAGCTGGTACCGTCAAAAGGAAGAGTGGATCGACGTTGCTCCCTTAAGTGGCGCGACGAAATTATTTAAAACTCAGACCAAAGAATTAGAAGCCATCCGCGCCAGCAAAATGGATTATGAGATGGAACTAGAAATGGGAACACTCACGCCATCGCAGCGCTCTTACCGCCGTGACGAACTTAAAATGTGCCGCGTACAAGAAAAGATGGCGGTGCATTTAATTTCTCGCCTGCAAGTTAAGATAAAATCCGGCCGCCGTTAGAAATTAATAAATTCAAGTTATTTATTATTTCTCCTTTTGATGCGAATCCACGAGGTGTTTCAATAGGTTACACCTGTCGTTCATTTTGAATCATTTTTTCGCTAAATTTCTCAATACGAACCGCCGATACATTTAAATGTGAGTCAATTGACTCAAGTTTGAAACACTCTTTAATACCGAAGGGGGACAAATATGGTGCGTTCAATCGTTTACGTTGTCTCTAGCGATAATGACTTTACTGCCAAGTCAAAAACATGGTGTGAGTCTAACGGCGCTACAGTCAAGGTTTTTACTCCAGAGCAATGGGAAGGTTGCTTTATCGATCCGGCTCAAAAAGCCGCCGGTAAGACATTCCCTGTTGGCCACTCAACAGCTTCTGGCAAAGTTTTGCAATTTCCTGGTAACGGCAATGAAAGCGTTGCCCGCATGAATGACCTCGAGTGCAAGGCTATCGAAAATGCCATTACAGTTTACAATGGCAATTTGACTGAGGCCGCAAAAGCCCTCGGTATCGGTCGCGCGACTCTCTATCGTAAAGTAAAACTTTACAATCTTGATCCCAGCAAAGCGCGCCGTAAAAAGCCAATTGCTGCCTAATTAGAGAGAACGACTCATCTAAACATTATATTAAATTTGGAAAGGCTGACTTCATAAAAAGTCGGCCTTTTTTTCGTCCCTTTTTTGCGCTTTACAGGTGTCAAAACTATAGACGCTTGGGAGCGGTTAAAAGCCTTAAAAACAAGATAGCAGGCACGCCTCTCGCAATACTACTTTTCAATGGCGAGGAGGCTCTAATGACCCAAAATAAGATCATAAATTTTCCCTTACATAAAATCAAAAACAAGATCTTACCGAATTATACTTCGGCGCCTTTAAGTACCGAACAGAAACGCTTGTTAATCGCAACACTGTTAATGAGTGTCTTTTTGGTCGTGACAATTATAAACACGAACACTTTTAGTAATATCGATGCCGCTCCGCAAGCCCGCAGCAGCCGGGATCTAGCATCGATCGCCGTGCGCATGCCGAACATGACAAGTTCCTTTGAAAAATCCATCATCGCCAAATACACCAGCGAAGCCAGTAAGTCGCCGGTCCATATCGGCGGGCGTCCTTCGAAGATCGAAGGTCTAGCTTTTGGCGCTCTCAGCGGTAGTTACCTCATAGGGCTGGATTCGGGCAAAGTTTCAAGCATTCGCGTGGCCGATAAAAAAATCGCCCAGAGAATAAATTCCGCGGGACAGTTCTTAGAACAATACAAAGCGGTTTTTGCCATTAACTATAAAACCGCCAGCAAGACCTTCGAAAAACAGACTTCGGAATCAAAACAAGAAGAGTTTGATCTTATCGACGCGCAAAACCAACGCGTCGGCATCGCCACTTTTACTTTTGACAAAGCGGGCTACTTTATTTCATTGCAAATCGAAAAGCAGCAAGCCGTAGCTGGACTATAGGCGCGTTTTAGTAAGGAATTATCGAGAAATTTCCGATAATTCCCTGTGGTATTCAAAGATATCTTTAATGGCAGTACATTAAGTCCAGGCGGAACGCTAAATGAGCGCCGCCGGTTCAAGGCATGGCGAATTCCTTTAGCGGACCCCTTGAGCCGCTGGGCCGCGCTCGTCGTGGATCTTTTCGTTATCCTCGCGCCTCTCATTTCGTTGTTTCTTTCGTCAGTAAAAAAACAAGTTATAATTTCGGAGTGGCTGGGCAAGGGCCTTGATTACCAAGTTTATATTTTAATTTATCTTCTCCTCGCCTTCATGATCGTCATTCTCTATCAAGGATTATTTACCGCTTTTTTTGGCGGCACACCGGGAAAACTTTTTTTCGGCCTACGCGTGGTTTCTATCTGGAACGAAGAAAAGCCTGGCGTGGGCGCCAGTATGTTGCGCGCCCTTTACTGGTGTATTGGCGCTTTATTATTTTTCCTACCGCAACTGGCAATTTTTTATCACCGGGAACGGCGTCCAATTTACGACCGCTTAGCCGACACGGTTGTTATTGCGCAAGAAAAATATGCCGTCGGTCCTCCCGAAACTGGATTTGGCGGATTACTACGTTTTACTCTCTCTTTTGTCTACGTTGGTTTTTTTATAATGGTTACCAACTCCTTGTACGTGGTGTTCGAAGAGAACCGCAAACATCAAACCGCAAATTTATTTTGGCAAAGCGATGAGCAAGACTCCTGCCAGATTCTAAACCGTCATATTTCTAGCAAAGACGCTACTCAACCCCAAGTGCGAATGCAAAAAGCCTTAAGTCTGTTTGCCATCGAAAAAATCGACGAAGAATGTTTAGACCGCGAAGCCGACAATGTTTTATGGAACTTTGACGAAGTAACCTCGGCCTATGCCGCCAAAGCCATGTTGTTTATGGATGAAAAAAGCGTCTACACTAAATACCTACTTAAAACCTGTCAGGGCAAAGGTGACCGGGAATATTGTTTACTTTTGCGCGCCTTAAAGAGCGAAAATCAAGTCAATCAGACAGCTAATCTTGAGAAGATTTACTTTAATTTATCCCGCAGCAGTCATGACGACATTAAAATTTGGTCGCTTAAACACTGGCTAAAAAATCATGAATATAACCAGGCGCTAAGCCTAATTGACGACATCCGCGGCGAAGGCGAAATCGCCTCTTACCTCGCCGAAAACCGCGCCAAAGCGTTGTGGGCAAAAAATCAATTTAGCCAATCACGGGCCGCCCTCTATACGTTCTTGCCGACGGCCGCCCCGCAGGAAAAATTATATACAAATTCTTGGTTTTGTTACCACGAAGCGATTATGGGCTGTACGGAAAAGCAAGAGCGTCTGTGTAATTCCTTAATGACGGATCTCGCTAGTTATCAGATTACGAATCTTGAGTCCGAACTACTAATCCCCATTGTACGCCGCGCGGAATGTGAGAAAACCAACAAAATAAATTATGGCGATTTTTTAAAAGCGGCTAACTCGCTGGCCCTGCGCGATTATATTGGGGCTCTTATGAAAAAAACAACTCAGCCCGAAGTTACCCGCGCTATGCTCACTGAGCTTCTCACCACGAAAAACAATGATCCCATGTTAAAGACCGAAGCGGCCATTCGCTTACTAACGCTTTCGGAAAACCCCAAAACTCTGGACTTCGTTTACAATGAGTGGAAGGAAAAGAAAATGCAGTTTGGCGATCATTGGGTCGTCGTGGGCCAAAAAATATTTGATGGCCTTTATGCCGCCCGCCGATACGCACAATCTTTTGATACTGGCCGTAAAATTTCTCGCATCGTAGAAAATCCGCACTTCATGGAAAAATGGGTTATCTCCGCTTATAAAAGTGGGCATACAAAAGAAGCCTGGGATGTAATTGCTAGCCAACGGGGTGAAGTCGGAACACGCGGCCCCGCTTCTAACCGCGAAATTGAAGAGATAAAAAGTGAACTTAAACGGAAGTTTAGCAAATGATCATTCCGTGGTTAAACTTTATTCTACCTCCTAACAAAGCCCCGGTGACTTGGATTTTATTGGCACTTAACATTGCCGTTTTTATGGCAACTCAAATTCCCCGCGAAAACGCCGAACGTTCTTTAAATAAATATTATCGGGACGCTCACTTTCTAAATACTCAAGGCGCCATTTATTCAAAATTTATCACCCGAAATCCCGCTTACTATTCGGATCTCACTCAAGAAAAAGCGCGCCAAGCCTTAACGGGGGACCGCCGTTCATTACAAACCATGGCCGGCTATGCCTTACGGGATACGTATTTTTTGGAATCTGCCGCGACACTGCCGATATCAGGAGACACCGTCGCCATGCAAATCTGGCGCGACAAAATCCGCCGCTTGCGCCTGGCTCAGCAAGATCACCCCGACAGCGAACTTGCTTTCACCTCGAGTCACCCCTATTGGATTCAGGCGCTCACTTATCAATTTGCCCATGGAAATTCTTGGCACTTATTTAGTAACGGTGTGTTTTTGCTGCTTCTGGGCAGTTATTTAGAGCCGCTAATTGGTGGCGCGGCGTTTTTATTGTCTTTTTTAATATGTGGAATTTTTGGCGCGCTCATTTATACTTTTATAGGCGGGGCCACCGCTATACCGATGATCGGCGCGAGTGGTTCCGTGAGTGGACTCTTCGGTTTGATTGGGGCTTATCTGTGGAAGCGTCCCATTCGCTTTTTCTTTTTTATCATGCCGTCGGACGGGTTTTGGGGCTTTGTTTATTTACCCGCTTGGATCATTTTACTATTTAGATTCGTGCCGGATATCACCGGCTACTTTTCTACCGTCGAAGAAATCGGTTCATCCATCGCTTTTACAACTCACCTTGGCGGTTTATCGGCAGGAATACTTTTAGCCCTTCTCGTCTTCCGCCGGAGCGAAGCCACGACGTAACGTGTTCTCGCTCATCGCGACGGGCTCGACATACTGTAAAAGATAATCCACACCACCCGTTTTACTACCCACCCCCGACATTTTCACGCCGCCGAAGGGGTGGCGTTCTACCATCGCGCCGGTAATTGTTCTATTAATATAGAGATTACCCACTTCAAGTTCACTTTTTACCTTTTCAATATTTACGGGACTGCGTGAATACACTCCCCCAGTTAAACCATATTCCACATCATTAGCGACCCGGATCGCTTCCGTAATATCTTTTACTTTTATTACCGCTAATACCGGCCCAAAAATTTCTTTCTGCGCAAGATCGGATTTGGGATCCACGTCACCAAAAATTGTTGGCGGCACGAAGTAGCCGTCTTTTGGAACTTCACCCTGAAACAACAAGGCGGCGGTTTTCTTACCTTCTTCTATCGTACGCAAAATTCTTTTTTGCGCTTCTTGATCAATAACCGGACCCATAAAGTATTTGGGGTTTTCAATTGGGCCAACGCGAAAACTTTTCGCGGCGGCGACTAAGCGGCCGACAAAACGGTCGTAGTTTTCTTCCAGCACGATCGCGCGGCTGCACGCCGAGCATTTTTGTCCTTGAAATCCGAATGCGGATTGAATTGTCCCCTGAACGGCTTCGTCAAGATCCGCGTCGGAATCTATAATCAGCGCATTCTTGCCGCCCATCTCGATAATGCATTTTTTTAAGTGACGCTGCCCGGGGTGGACTTGACTTGCTTCCCTTAAAATTTCTAAGCCAACCTGTTTTGAGCCGGTAAAAGAAATTAGGGAAATATCTTTGTGCCTTACAAGATAAGCGCCAACCTCTTCGCCGAGACCTGGCAAAAAATTAACGACACCCGCGGGGCATCCCGCCGCTTTTAAAATCCGCATAAGTTCGGCGGCGATGATCATACTCTGTTCGGCAGGTTTCATTACGACGGTATTCCCGGTAACGACCGCGGCAGCCACCATTCCTGTCAGGATCGCCAGCGGAAAATTCCAAGGTGCGATCACTGCGGCAACACCGCGGGGCCGGTAAGAATAATGACTTAGCTCACCGGGCACATTTCCGACGCGCTGGGGTTGACCGAGCTTACGCATATGACGGGCATAGTAACGGCAAAAATCAATGGCCTCATCGACGTCCGCATCCGCCTCATTCCAAGGCTTGCCAACTTCCAAAACAATAAGCGCGGCTAAATTATATTTTTCTTTGGCCATAAGATCGGCGGCTTTTTCGATAAGCTCACAACGGGCGGCGACGGATGTTCTTTTCCAAGTTTCAAAAGCAGATTTCGCTTCTGTCACCGCCGCCTCGGCGTGTTCTACCTTCGCCATGGCGACGCGGCCAAGCACCTGACCCGGATCAGCGGGATTTACCGAATCCATGACATTATCCGTAGAAATATTTTTCTTACCGATAACCAAAGGATAAGTCTGCGGTGAAGACTTCTTCCACTTCGCTAAAGCGTCTAGCATGGCTTGGCGGTCTACCGCCATACCAAAATCACTGGGAGAAGCATTGTAAAACCGCTCTTTCGTCGGTGGCAGATCTCCAGAAGTTTGCAAATTCTCGTGAGGATTTTTTAAAAGAGTTTGCGTATCAATATTATCGGCAAACTTAGACCGCAAAAAAGATTCGTTGGAAGTATTTTCAAGGAGCCGTCTAACAAGGTAAGCCATTCCTGGAATGAGTTCCCCAATGGGCGCGTACTCGCGCACGCGCACCCCCATTTTGACTAATGAGCGCTTAAAGCTATCGGCCATGCCATAAAGCATTTGCACTTCGATGGCGCGGCGGTCGACACCAAGTTTCTCCGCACACATTAAGCCCGCCGCCAGCGAACGCACGTTATGGGATCCAAGGGCCAAGTGAATATAATCGTGATTTTGCAAAAGCAGCATCGTGATTTCTTCAAAATTTGCATCCGATTCTTTTTTGTTCGTATAAACCGGATAAGGCCAACGTTTTTGTTCGGCAAAAATGGTTTCAAAATCCCAGTAAGCGCCCTTCACTAGTCGCACGGTAAATGGCACTCCCCGCTTGCGCGCGTGACTCACCAACATCTCCGCGTCTTTTTTGGAATCGCGCAAATAAGCCTGGACGACAATTCCCCAATAAGGGTACTTGGCAAATTCAGCTTCCGTAATAATTTCGCGAAACACTTCAAACGTTATGGCTTTAAGCGCGTAGTGTTCCATATCTAGATTGATAAAAACTTTTTTCTCCATCGCGAGACGAAATATCGGACGCAGTCTTTCTTTCAAAACAGATTTGGAATCTTCCCACGCGGCGGTGTTAATTTGCGAATAAAGAGAGCTCAGTTTTACGGAAACATTTACCTTAGGAATCTCGCCCAAATGATTCGCGTCAATTTGCTCTATGTTTTCCCATTTTTTTGCGCGCTCACTAAACTCCGTAATCAAATCCATATAGCGGCGTTGATATTCTTGGGCTTCATCCTCAGAAAGTGTCGCTTCACCCAAAAGATCTACCGTAGCGGCAATTTTATTTTTACGGGCCTTTTCGATGACACCAAAAGCATCTTGGCTACTTTCGCCAACAATAAACATCTTGGCCATTTCAGTAACATTTTTTTTAACCGCACCCGCAAGTAATGCGGGCGCCAGTGAGCCGATACCTAAACCGAAGTTAAATACGGATGGGAGATCTTCTCCCCCCTCAGCGAAATATTCCCGTAAATGGCGCGCCACTTCGGAACTTGACTTAAGATAAGGCAGAACGTCGACAAATCTAAACATTTGAGTTTTGAACGCCTGGTTTTTCATGCTCCAATCCATGATCCGCCCGTACCAGCGTTCTTTTTTAAAAATGCTGCCCGTGTCTTCTTCCATGTTGGCAAATATAGTTCGGCCTTTTTCTTCGATCTCGCGTTGGAAATCCCGCATATGGTCCTTTGGAATTTTTTAAGGGCTAATTATGGCCGGAAAAGCTTCGAATTCAACAAAAATTTCATCGATCTTAAGGATGGGTTAAGAATGGTATGCACACCCAAAATGCATACATTTCTTAGCTTAGAAGTTGTCATTTTCCAAATAATTACTAATAATTATCTCCTATGAACGTTCTAGTTGTTGATGACGAAGCTGAGTTTCGGGCACTTGTAAGCGAGTCACTTACGGACCAGGGTTACAAAGTGCAGGTACTAGGAAGCGGCGAACAAATATTCTCTGACGTTTCGCAAGCTCCGGCCATTGTTTTATTAGATTTGTCATTACCGGGAAAATCAGGTTTGCAGATTTTAAAGGAACTAAAAGCAAATCCTACTTTTAAAGATGTCCCAGTCATCATGGTAACCGGCCATAATGATGACCAGAACGTCATCCAGGCTCTTAATTTAGGAGCGGACGACTACATCACTAAACCATTTCGGTTTAATGTCTTAGACGCCCGTATAAAAGCTGTATTAAGGCGCGCCAAAGAAAAGCCAAACGAGGCTTTACCGAGCAAATTGGTCTTCCAAACTTTAGTTATTGATACGACGACTCATCAAACCTTACTTAATAATCAAGAAATTAAGTTTACTTTGACGGAATTTAAAATTTTAGCTGAATTAGTGCGCCGCCAAGGCCAAGTCGTAACACGAGAACAGTTGCGCGACCGCGTATTGCAGCAACCCAATCTCTCGGACCGCACACTCGATGTTCACATGACAGCTGTGCGCAAGAAATTAGCTGATTTAGGAAAGTACGTTATTACCATACGTGGACTCGGCTACCGTCTTTCCACCGAAAACCCAATTTAAAAATGGCAGGATGGTGGGGAGTTTGCCTCCCCTATCCTGTTAAGGTGTGATGTGTTGGTAGGAATATCAGCTCAAGGGACCCACGATTGTGGAAGAGCCGGCCAGTCACTTTTCATATATAGCAAGGGCTGGACCAGCTTTTTTGTTGCACTTCTGAACTTCAAAACCCTTTTATTTTTATTTGGCAAAAAAACAGTATCCTTTCGGCACCAAAAAAAATTTCGCTAACATTTAGGTTATTTAATGAACTCCATAAGTCCTGTTGATAGCCGACAAATTAAGGTATCTACCCCCTTTTCAGGCGTACAAAGAATAGACACATTTTTATTTCGTGATTTCAAATAGTTATAGAACCTCATTTCAAAACCCTTATAAGGCCCGCCAGAAAATAGTGATTAGTTAAACTCCTAAACGCTGTGACCATCCAGGGCACCACAATTTTTGCTAGATATTTCAATAGGTTATTATTTGATTCTATCGGCTGGCGCGGCACTTTCCTCGCATTAAGAAAGGGCATGAGGAAGAGTTCGACACCAAGAAGACTATTATTAGGTTACTCGTTATCAGTTATAACGATGCTAACGATGGCCGCGTGTAATCTAAAGATTACACCGGAAAGCACTTGTAACTTCGTAATGAACAGTATGCAACAACGGGTTTCGTGGAACAATAACCTTCCCATCAATATATATGTTCACGATTCGGTACCCTCTGAATTTGTACCCGCCATCACCAGCGCAATGAAAGCCTGGGAAAATGCTTTAGGTGGCAGAAAGCTATTTGAGATCGTGGGCGTGATTAGCGGCCCGGCGACCCCCCAAAAAGACGGTGTTTCTGTGATTTACTATTTAAATACCTGGGAAGCTTCTAAAACTTCCGAGCAGGCCCGCACGACTATTTATTGGCAAGGAGAGCAAATCGTCGAAGGCGACATCCGCCTGAATGCTAAGAATTTTACCTTTTTCACGGGAAGTACACTGGTAGCAACGGCTGTGGATTTTGAAAGTTTATTGATTCATGAACTAGGACATCTATTAGGCTTAGCCCACGATAATCAAACAGGCAGCGTGATGAATGAACGCTTAGCCTCAGGAGTTTTGCGCCGCGATATTAATGAGGCTGATTTAGCCTCTGTAAAGTGTGAATACTAAAAAATCTACTTGGTACTTAACAATAAGATTTTATTAAAGATTCACTGAGTACGAAAAGAATTTTTGAATTTTGGTTGTTATTGAGATGCGTAATTGGCTAATATCAAACTGATCTTAGAGAGGAAAGCATGATCACTTCAGAAAAGTTAACCGAAAAATGGACAGCAAACTCACTCGCTGAAGTTGAGTCAGAGCTTTTTCCTGTCTTGGAAACCCACGAAGAACTAGATGTCATTAGCCGTCTTGAGGCCAACATCCGCCGCCTCACCCAGATGACTTCCCGAGTGAATTATCTCCTCGGCGAAGTTAAAGATTTAGTTGTAAAATAATCTGTTTGTTCGCGCGCCCGGCCGTAAGTTGCCGCGCTAAATGTTAACTTCACAATTATTCATAGATGCACCTAGAATCAAATTCGTCCTTCCAGATTAAATAAGTTGTAGCTTATTAAATCTGGAAGAGCAAAAATACTGTCTGAAGGCTCGACCTAGCGGCCGGCGATCTCCTCATCACTTAAAATCTGGCCGCCAGTCTTCAAGAAATGATCCCATTGAAGCCCCGCGATGGGCTTACTGTAGGCACGGACGCGGGCATCGGCGACGCCAAAACGAAAATTTACATTCGGAAATACGCCGTCCAGTGCCTTTTCCATATTGGCGACGTGATTGGCTTTATCATCGACAAAAAGAATCCGCCGCGGGGAGATATTATTTAGGCGCAAAGTATCGCGCAAAACGACACCCTTGTTATTCTTCGCGCCGACAGTTAAAACGCCGCGGTAATATACCGCCGAATCTACCGGCAGTTTTAATTGGGCAGGGGCCGTCGCGGCCAAATCTACATTGGAGCGCAAGAGCTGTCGCGGAGAAACACTATAGAGTTCCACCGGGCGCGCGGTTAAAGCTAACACGATAAGTCCCTTCGCTTGAAGAGAACGAATCACTTTGGCGGTACGGGGATCTACTAGATGCGTGCCCGTGCGGCGATGGACTTGAGTAAAATAACCCAATGCCTTTTCTTCCGGGACGCCATCCTTGATCATGTCATCATACCATTGCACGCTGCCGAGAGTTTGATTGGTTTCTAATATCGTATTATCGATATCAAAAACGATCAGATCCCCAGGGGAGGCCTCTCGGGCGACATCTAAAATACTAAAACTTTCGCGGATTTCCGCCAGTGCTATGAGAGGCAGAAAGAATAAAATAAATAATGCTTGTTTCATGTTAACTCCTTATTGTTTGTTTTCTAAAAAGGACACTACCCTTGAATTAATTATCAGAGAAATTAATAGAATTGATTTAGATGATCAGATTTGATAATAATACGCATGCGCGATTTTAGAGATGTCATAGACTCCACCAGTTTAAAGGCCTTTTACCACGCCGCTGTTACGCAAAATTTTACATCCGCTGCGGAGCGTGCTCATCTTACCCAGTCAGGCATTAGCCAGCACATTGCTAAATTAGAAGACACCTTGAAATCGCAATTATTTTTACGTGTCGGCAAAAAAGTGCGCCTCACTGAATCCGGCGAAATGCTTTTACGTTTTGCTGATGGTTATCTGGATCACCTCGACGGCTTTATTAATGAATTAGAAAAATCCCAGGGGTCTCCGCAAGGAGTCGTATCTTATGGGATGCCTTGGAGCTGCATGTTCACCCCTCACTTTACGGGGCTCTTGGAAAAGCGCCAAACTGCGTTTAAAGACGTAAAACTTGATGTCAGCTTACGTTCTTCGGATGAAATCGTGCAAAAAGTTATTTCTGGAACTTTGGATTTTGGTTTTGTTATTCGTAACACCAACGAGCCAGAAATAGATTACCAACTGTTTGCCGAAGAAGAATATGTTTTGGTTGCGGGATTGGAAAAATGTTTTAACAAAGTTAACTACGAACAACTTACCGAAGCCAAATTTATTTCGTACCCGGGATTTGAAAACCTATTTGAGTACTGGCGCGAGGCCTACTTCCCGCGACTAAAGAAATTTACCCCAGAATGTTTAAATATCGTCGGCAAAATCAACAGCATTCACGGGGCCATTACGATGGTGAAGTCTTCTATGGGCGCAAGCATCTTTCCCCGTCACTGCGTGGAACAGGAAATTAAAGCCAAGATTTTAACGGAACACCGTCCGGAAAAATCAAAACGCAATACTAATAATATTTATATCGTTCAACTTAAGGGCCGCCTTCAGCCTCTACGCGTACAGACAGTTCTTGATGCCTTTTGGGCGATGAAGAAATAACTATTTTAAAAGAGTCGCGTATGTGACGTTAAATAAATTGGCGATAGCAAGCGCTTGCTTGTTGCGGGCGCCAATACACGTACTAAAGTTTTTCGTTTTCCTATTTTCGGTAACGGCAAAAACTATATGTTGGCGACTGCATTCTTTACGATAAGGGCCCTCTTCCGTTTTAGCCAATTCCTTTTTTAATGCCGCAATCGATTTAAATGATTGCTCACCTTTGACGGTTTTGCCGTTGGGCAACTTTAGTTCTGTTTTAAAATTTCTCTTTTCCTTTAGAAAAAAAGCCTGGACTCGAGTTTCCCCATTCTGAAAGAACACAGCCACCTCAGGTACGGTAGCAGGTAGGGATACGGAACCGAATAAAATAGTTGAAAGCAAGAATATACGGTTCATTTAGCTCCTTTTTTCGGCGGCAGTTGCGGCGTATCCATTTTATTTTCTAGATCCACATCGACTCCGGGCACACAGTGAAGATTTTTTGGATGGGCCCCTTTACATCCCATTTGTTCGCGGACCTTAGGATGAACAGCTAAAATATTATTAACACGAATTGCTGTCGCTGGGTGCTCATCGAACGCAAAAGAATTCGGCGTTGATTGGCATGCGCCACGAAACACGTTTGAATAGCCAATTTCTCTTTGTTCAACGGTTAAATTTTGGAGGCTTTCTTCAATGTATTCCGGCAGAACTTCAACTGCCAGCCAATCAGAAAAGGACTCATCAATTTGATCGGCCTTGCCACAAAATCCGGTGAATTTATCCACGGGATTCATAGCCTCTGGATTTTGAGGAACCCCGTAATAGTACCCCGCTCCGCCAGGTATTTTTGCATCGCGGCCGGTTTCGCCGTAGGAGTAACCATATTTTGGCACGGCCATTGTTTTATTTCTTTGGGCGCCAGCGGAACGCTTGTTACGTAAACATCCAAGGATCTTTTCAAAAGGATACTGCTCTTCGGCTTCAAGAAGCGTCGAGTCCTCCTTATATTCAAACCTAAATGCCTCGGGGCCGACGGTAATTCCACAGGGGCCGATCGCATGAGTGAGCTCATGAGCAACGACGAAGGCCATGTGAAACTCGGACTTATTGCTTAAAAGCAACCCATTACAAACCATAAAGCGATTCGTGACTGGATTGTAGGAGATGTTAGCTTTTAAAAGCTGCGGCAAATTTTGACTCTGTTCATCTCCGCCGCACGCCGCATCCTCAAATGTTAAGGCTGTCATTTTATCGATTAGCAGTTGCCTTAATTCCGGATCTTTTACATGGGATTTAATCTTGGCAATTATCTTACTTTTGATATTTGGAAAAACCTTATCACGAATTTTATTCTTCTGTTCGTCATCATTAACTAGGGTGCGAACTTTACTAAGGGCCTTGGCTTTAATTTCCCTGTAAACAGAATTAGAAGTTAAAAGAAGCGAGTCCGAGAGTTCCATTTTTCCGCCAAGTGCCCCACACGTTGGGCATGACATACCTGGGTCAGGATTGCCACCTAACTCGCGAGCTGCAAAATCTGTTATCCCCAACGCCGCATCATTGATACACTTTTCTGAGTACCTGCCATCTTTGGGTTTACAGTAAGGAGAATTACTTAGTTTACTATTGGAAAGCGCCAGCTTTAAAAAATATCCATTATCAGGGTTACCTAATGCCTCCTTAAAATTCGAAAAGAGATCGTCGTTCACTTCCATTATCATTTTAAGTGCATCATTTTTCACTAGCGTCTGGTTTCGCCCGATACCTGTACCATCGTCATAATCACCTGGGGTGCAAGAAAAGTCATATAGATCGTTGCAAAGCTTTTTTTCTTTTGTATGAGCCAAGAACGGAAGAAAAGTAGATAATATGAAAATTAACTTAACCAAGAATCGTTCCTACTTTAGGGATAATTAGGGTGAGTTTGCCGTCTTCGTATTTTTCGATGATCTTTTTCTCTAGGACCGGAACGCTTAACAAAAACTCTTCGTTGAAGGTTTGGTAGCTGTCGGTTTTTAACCGGTGGTCCTTGTTGTCGGATAATAAATCCTCTTGGAAGGCGCGGTTACCCGAGATGCGCACGCGGTCTTTCTGAACCGTGACATTCACATCCTTTTTTAAGTGCTCGGGAATATCTGCGGTTAGAATGAAACTGCGTTCTGTTTCGTTAATAGCCGTATTTAAGTGTTTCACGCCATAAAAGGGATCGCTCTCAAGGCCGTTATACTTGTCTAACCGGGTTACCAGGCGATGGCGTTGCTTACTAAGTTCACGCGTAACGCTCTGGCGCTGATTCTCAAGAGCATTGCGGCCAAATTCATCGTTCTTTTTATAAATTTTTTCAAACTCACTTTTTTGCATTTGTAAATTCGCGCGGTAGAGATCTTTGTCTTTATTGGCCTGCTTCATGTATTCATCTTCACGCACCATGCGCTCACGCTCTTGTTCGGTCTTTAACCGCAACATTTCTTGCTCGTGAGACTCGCGCAACACTTTACGTTTTACTTCGAAGTCCGATTTTTGCTGAGCGATTTCGGTCTTACCTTTTTCCCGGACTTTTTCTAAGTGCTTGGCGTATTCACTTTGAATTTTTTGTGTTTGATTTAAATACCGGTCGCGTTCGGATACGGCACTCTCTTGATTTTCTTGCCGCGCTATTTGCACCCGCTGTTTGCCTTCGACAGTTTCTTTTTGTATTTGCGACTGAAATTTATCATGGACTTGATTTAGCTCGCGTTCGTTATCGGCCTTAACTTTTAAGGAGCGCTTCTGCGATTCATGATTAAAGCTGTCCATCTCGCGCTGCTGGCGATCGCGGACCTTTTCCATGGATTCCTGGTGCCGCTCACGCGTACTCGCGACCTCACGCTCATACTTATCCCGGAGTTCGCGTAAATCACGCTGGCTACGTTCTTTTAAATCTTCCATGCGGCTGCTTTCGAGTTTTCGGGTCTCGTCAAAATTCTTCGCGGACTTTTCGCGCGCTGTCTTTTCGTTGTCGATCGTCCTTTCCCGGGCTTGATTAATCCGCGCCAGACTTTGCTCTTGCTCTTTTACTTGCCGGTCTTGCGCTGCCTTAACTTGAGCATTGAGCGCCTGCTGTTCACGGGTCATGCGTTCATTAATTTTTTGACCCTGCTCGTTCATTTTTTCTTGCGTGGCGGCCATGTCTTTATTGAGGTTTGTGCGCAGAGACTTTAAGTTTTCATAGCCCTGATGTTTTAGATCATTGGCTCTCTTTTCTTGACTCTCACGGATATGATTTATGCTGGCATTACTTTTTTCTTCGAGGTTAGCTTGACGCTGACGATATTCCTCGCGCACCCGCGCTAAGTCACCCTCACCTTTGGCAACGACTTCATCACGCTTTTTTTTGTAGTTGCGTTGCAACTCTAAAAGCTCAGCATTTTGGTCGTACGACGAAACTTTATCGGCCATCCTAGCCCCAATCGTTTTTTCTCTCTCAGAATAGCATTATTTCGCGGGATTCTGAAGGGCTGGGTCCGAGGAGTTTGGTGTTCCGGGATTTTGGGCGGGGGCTGGCTGCCCCTCAGGATTGGCACAAATCGCCAAAAAATTACCAGTGCGCCCGGGACACATCCAGGAAGTTACGTATTCGACGGCCTCACCCGCGCCTACGTGATGATACTCGGGATATTGATATTGGTCCAAAGTCGAAGTCACAGTCCGCGTTTTGCCACTGGCCGCATTCGCAATGCGCAATTCATACGCGCGGTATTCGCCCCGACTGATGACGGGCAATACGAACATCAGAATTAATAAAATTTTTGGCGCCATATATATTTTTCGGCCAGGCTCTATCAAAAGTTGAGGCTCGTAGCTTCCGTCGATGATTCATGCAAAAATAAAATTACCGTGTATCCCCTCCGTAAAACCCTAAAATACAGCATTATCGACGGCAGCTTTTATTCTCTCGCTGTCGGTTTTGGTGAAGCTTATTTTGCCGCTTTTGCAATTGCTGCCGGGACTACGGATACATTCGCCGGTCTCCTAACGGTCGTGCCTTTACTTTTGGGTTCCATGGCGCAAATTTTTGTTCCCCTTGCCGTTAAACACTTTCGTTCTTACCGCAAATGGGTCTGTATCATGGCTTTACTGCAAAGTTTTTCGCTTTTGGCGCTCGCCCAAATTGCGACACTTTCCCAGGCCTCTGGTTTTTTAATTTTTTTGGCCATCACTTTTTACTGGCTTACAAGTATGGCCACCAACCCTGCCTGGAATTCCTGGATGGGCTCATTCGTGCCCAGTGCAATCCGTATTCGCTTTTTCGCGCACCGCAACCGTACCCTTCAGCTATTTTCTTTAATTGGAATTCTTGGCGCGGGTTATTTTTTGCAACAGACAAAAGAACGGCCTGATCATTTAGCTTTTGCTATTTTATTTTCTCTGGCTGGCTTCTGCCGCCTAGTCTCTACGTGTTACCTTTTTCGCTCTCATGAGCCCCTAGAAATTGCTCACAATATCCAGCCACTTTCACTCGTCACCCAATTTCGTCATTTGCGGAACTCGCCACCAGGAAAATTATTTTTATATTTGTTGGCCATACATTTTACCACCAACATCGCCTCTCCTTTTTTTGGCCCGTACATGCTGTCGGAACTCAAAATGAGTTATCATGAGTTTGCGCTGTTAACTGCCGCGGCAATGACCGCCAAGTTTATTAGTTTACCCGTTTGGGGCCGGAGAGCAGCACGGCGCTCGGTTACGAAACTACTGTCCACCGGTATGTTGGGTATTTTTTTAATCCCGTGGTTTTGGTTAGTTTCGCATAATTTTTATTATTTAATGGTTTTACAGATTTTTGGGGGTGTATTCTGGGCCGCGCAAGAGTTGGGAACGTTTCTTATATTTTTTGAGCATTTCGAACCCCGTACCCGTACCAGTTTTTTATCCCTCTTTAGCCTCCTAAATAACACCGGTGTCGTGTTGGGATCGTTACTTGGGGGCCTTACGCTGCGTCTATTAGGAGAAAACAGTACGGGCTATGCGATGGTTTTTGTTCTTTCGGGACTGCTAAGGCTAGTACCACTGATGGCAATGCCCACCTGTTTGAATCTTCCGCGTAAGAAAAAGCTTCCAAATATTATAAATACTAGGCTTTTTCCTCTATTTAATGCTATGATGCGGACTCATTTTTTACAAAATAGACGAAGAAGGAAATATGTCTCCAACGCCGCAACAGATCAGGAACATTGCGATCATCGCCCACGTCGACCATGGCAAAACAACGCTAGTTGACCATTTACTACGTCAAAGCGGTACGTTCCGCAGTAACGAACTAGTCGCCGAACGGTTTATGGACTCCATGGATTTAGAGCGCGAACGCGGTATCACGATCGCGGCAAAAAATGCCTCCTTCACTTATAAAGACATCAAGGTAAACATCGTCGATACGCCGGGACATAGTGATTTTGGCGGCGAAGTTGAGCGGGTACTTAACATGGTGGACGGGGCGTTATTACTGGTTGATGCTTCCGAAGGGCCTCTTCCCCAAACCCGCTTCGTTTTAAAAAAAGCGTTAGAACAAAACTTAAAAGTTATCGTGGTGGTAAATAAAATTGACCGTCCTGATGCGCGCATAAACGAAGTTCTAGATGAAGTATTTAATTTGTTCATTGATCTCGATGCCACAGAAGAACAATGTTATTTTAAAACCGTTTATACAATTGCGAAAAACGGATTGGCCGCCCTTGACCCAAAAGAAATAGACAGCGCCAAAGATTTAACTCCGCTCTTTGATTCCATTATAGATCTCGTCCCACCACCTCGTATTACCGAAGGTGGTCCACTCCAACTTCTCGTTTCAAATATCGATTACAGTGATTACGTTGGGCGCATGGCCATTGGCCGCATTCAATCAGGCAAAATCCGCGTCAACGACGAAGTTCTCGTTATGCACGAAAACCGTAATTCGAAAGTGAAAGTAAAAGCACTTTTTTCTTTTAAAGCGAGCTCTCAGGTGCAAGTGCAGGAAATGAGTGCTGGCGACATTGCCGTTGTTGCCGGACTCGAAGATGTTTTTATTGGCGATACTCTTACATCCGTAGCTGATCCAAAGCCGCTCCCTCGCATTAAAGTGGATGAACCTACTGTCGGAATGATTTTCTCCGTAAATGACGGGCCTTTCGCCGGAAAAGAAGGGCCAAATGTTACCAGCCGCAAACTTAAAGAACGTTTTGAAAAGGAAATGCTTCATAACGTCGCCTTAAGAATGGAAGACACGGGATCAACAGATTCTTGGAAAATTTTGGGCCGCGGAGAATTGCAACTTTCTATCTTATTAGAAAACATGCGCCGCGAAGGCTATGAAGTTCTCGTAAGCAAACCCCAAGCCCTTTATAAAAAGGTCGACGGCGCTCTCCATGAACCCATGGAAAATGTCATCATTGACGTTGAAGATCAGTTTACGGGAATCGTAACTCAAAAGCTGGGCGCCCGCCGTGGCGTCATGACGCAAATGATGAGTAAAGGTTCGGGACGTACGCGTTTAGAATTTAAAATTCCTTCCCGTGGTTTATTCGGCTATCGCTCGGAATTTTTAACAGATACAAAAGGTACGGGCCTCATGAACACCGAATACGCCGGTTACGAGCCTTACAAAGGCGATATTCCAGGAAGGACAACTGGGGCAATGATTTCTGACCGCACGGGCCGTGCAACCCCTTACGCGCTTTATCACCTTGAAGAACGCGGCCGCCATTTTATTGATGCCGGTGTCAATGTTTACGAAGGCATGGTCACTGGTGAACATGCCAAGTCCAACGATATTGAAATCAACGTTACCCGCGAGAAGAAATTAACCAATCACCGCGCTTCGGGTTCTGAAGAAGCCATTCGCTTAACCACCGTTAAGCCAATGTCTTTGGAACAAGCTATGGATTGGATTTCTGACCGCGAACTTATCGAAGTAACTCCAAAGAGCATCCGCATTCGCTGCCGTACCCTAAACCCTCACGAGCGTTTAAAGGAAATGAAAGCGGCCAACGCGCGCGATGAACAATAAGAGTGCTCGCGGCGCTTTGATGGCCGTTTAGTTATTTGATGGTAATTATTAGACCGTCCGTATTTGTTACGGGGCCAGTCCTGCCGTGAATCACAATAATATTACCCAGTGACTGATCAACACTCGCTATATTACCGTTTACGACGATGATATTCCCCCTAAGGTTGGTTACAGGCCCCACATTCATACCGCAAACAAGAATATTCCCCATAAAATTGGAAACGGAATCAATTAAGCCCATCGTACCCGTACCGAAGACGATGAGGTTGCCTACCACGCGGTCTACCCGCCCAAGATCGCTAGCTTTAACAAAAATAATGCCAGCAAGATTCGTAATATCACTTCCCGCCGGTACAGTTGCACTGTCGTCAATCAGCGATTGATCTTCGCAGAGTCGCACATAATGATCTGGACTTAACTGAGTCAGATCGACATCTCGTGGCGGATTACTGGGAGTAGCATCGTTGTTACTATCATCATTCAGAATGTCGCCCGGTGGAAGGGCCGAGGTTTTTGCTGATTCAGGACCCGCGCCTAAGAATGAAACATCGGAACATCCGATTAAAAAACATGATGCAATAATTATATAAGCGACGAATTTTATAGATACCATCATTCCTCCTCTAAGAAACAATTGTTATTTGCAAAGGGTTGGCCGCTTGAGGAGGACTTAATTAAGAATTGAACTGATCAATCTGACAACGCTCTGAAGAAGTGATGATCAGCTCAACAAAATATCGAAAATTGGGGTGTAAAAACCTTCGTCAAAAAATGTAAAAAGCGCGTCTTGAACCGCGACAAACTATATCGTCGTCGCCATTTTCGGCCACGATCAGAGTCGAACCGTACTCAAAATAAACGCCCACGGGATTGTCGCCGGGGAAAGCCAAAACTTCAGTTACCTTGTGGTCATTAACTATATAGTGGGTAACGACAGGGCCATAGGCGCGGCGGAAATAGCTCACGGCATCGTGGACGGTTTGAATTTTATCTTGCTCAGAATCGCCGTAACTGCGCAGCGATTCCAAAGCTGCGACTAACAATTGTTGTTTAATTAACCCCGGCAGAGCCTCAATCTGTTTGCGGGTCGCACGCTCCAGGTTATAGGACTTGCCTTGCTTCCAAGTGTCATTCTTTACATCTGTTAAACCACATTGCGCGCCAAAACGGGGCCCCGAGGAGATGGCAAACGCCCCATGGCACGCAAAGAAAAGACTAAAAATTAGGATTTGGCCTCTCACGGAAGCTCCTTTTTTAATAGAAGCTCGTGGTAACAAATAATGGGGAAAGCAAATATCAAATAACTTAAATTATAAGTATTTCAGACGTCAGGAGCGCATGTTGTCTGTCTGCAGAGGAATTCCAAAATCCTGACCGCGCACGAACTGAATACACTCCTGCAAGCTATCAATGCTTTTGGAAGTAACACGGATCTTTTCGTCATTGAGTTGCGCCTGTACTTTTATTTTTGAATCACGGATGGCTTTCATGATTTTTGACGAGTGCTCTTTATCAATACCCTGTAGTAATTTCACGGTTTGCTTGAGCATCATTCCGCCGGCGGGAATTGCTTTTTCGAATTTCAGCGCCTTAATGTCAATTCCACGCTTATGCATTTTACTTTGGAGGATGTCCTTCATGGCATTGAGCTTATATTCGTCGTCGGCGTTAATATGGATCTCTTTCTTATCCCATTCGATGTTAGATTTACTGCCGCGAAAGTCATAGCGGCCGGCGATCTCCTTCTGAGCCTGGTTAATGGCATTATCTACTTCTTGCATATTGATTTCTGAGACAAAATCAAACGACGGCATAAAATCCCCTTGTTCTTTTCACTCGGCTTCGCTAAAAATTCTGCATCATGCCATATCACGATAGCTTAAAGTTTTTCAAGAGGGAAATCATTGAGAAAATCTTGCAAGATTATTTTAAAATGGCTGTTAATGATCCTATGATCGGTTATCTTTTTGCCGGTAAAGACATTGAGCGCCTCATTGAGAAAGAAATAGAACTGACCATGGGTTTTTTTGATGAAGAGGTAAAATACACGGGCCGGAGTCTCGCGCAAGCGCACCGGCCACTTAGAGTCAAGAAAGGCGAATTTGACCGCCGAATGGTACTTTTACGTCAGGCGATGGAACAAAATAATCTGCCCAAGGAACTTATAGACGCTTGGCTGGCGCATAATGAACAAGCGCGGGAAATAGTTTTAAATGGAAACTTGGATTGTTAAAGAAGGTAAAGAAAAGCGCATCCAACGTAGACATCCGTGGGTGTTTGCTGGCGAGTTGCGCCCGGAAAGCTTAAATTCGCCTCCGGGAGAGTTGATCAAACTTACCGATTCCCAAGGTGAATTCCTGGCTTTTGGGTATGGAAATACTGACTCGACGATTTCCTTTCGGGCTTTGTCTTTTTCTGCCGAAGACGAAAATGTCGGCGACCAGAATTGGCTTTACGAGAAAATAAAGAAAGCCTGGGCGGCACGGCTTAATCAGGGAATGAAATACAGCTACCGTCTTTGCTATTCCGAAGCAGACGGGTTACCTGGACTCATCATCGATTATTACACACTTAGCACCGCCAGCGGCACGAGGAATGTGGCCTCCTGCCAAATTCTTACTGCCGGGATGAACGGACTTTTTGAAAACTTAAAAGAAGCGCTGGCACGATTGTTTGATTTTGAAAACACCGCCATCGTCATCCGCAATGATTCCAACATTCGCCGCTACGAAAATTTGCCCGTCGAAAAGCCCTACGCCCTTAATCTTCCAAACGGAATTGATTTAAAAAACGCCGAAGTTTTGCTCTTAAACCCCATCACCGAGAAGCCCATAATTCTTAAAACTGATTTTTTGGGTGGACAAAAAACAGGATTGTTCTTGGATCAATCCTGGAATATTCGCGTGCTTTGTGAAATTCTCGCGCGCCGGGCCGCCACGCAAGCCTCGATGAGCTTTCGCATTTTAGATTTGTGTTGCTACGTGGGACAGTGGTCTACCCAGCTGGCCCATTTTCTGATTCCCCTAGGCCATAAAGTAGAGGTCACTCTTTTAGACGCCAGCGAAAAGTCTCTGCACTTCGCGGCCGAAAACGTGAGGGCGACCGGGGCCTCGGTCAATGTCATTAGAGGTGATGTCCTTCGCGACTTAATGAAACTTTCTAGGCAAGAATTTGACGTTGTCATTTCCGATCCCCCTGCGTTTATCAAAAATAAAAAAGAAATTTCCCAAGGCAAGCACGGTTACCTCAAGTTAAATACCGAGGCCTTTCGCTTGGTCGCTAAAGATGGGTTTGTTGCCACGTGCTCGTGCTCGGGCTTACTTAACGAAACTGATTTAGACGAAATACTAAAAAAGGCCGCTAAACGCTCGGGGCGGGAAATGTTGGTGGTAGCCCGTGGCGGTCATGCGCCCGATCACCCCGTTTTGGATACGTTTCCTGAAGGACGCTATCTGAAAATGGTTCTCCATCGGTTCTTGTAATTTCTAGTTTCTGCCAAATTTTTAAAAAAAGTTCGCTGTCAAAATTAGGATTAACCGCAAACCCACTTGGAGTATCCGCCAAAAGCTCGCCGTGACGAAATAAATGATTCAATATAAAAAGGCCACGTTCTTGGCGACGGTCGTGGGAGTTCTGTAAACCCTTTAGAAAATTAATAATTCGCGTGGTGAGAAATAGCGTATAAAGCTGCGAACGGTTAATGTGTGGAGTTTCATTTGCCATTGCCGTTAGCCGTGAACGCACGATACTTTCCTCCGTGTTTTTACTTCCCATCTGAATGGCTATTGGAGAATTCGGGGTTAAGTAAAAAGGTGATGCCCCTAAAAGTACCGGTAACCGCGCCGCAAAGGTCATCGTCTGAATCATGCTATCCAAAGTTTCAAAGGGTAAGCCAAGAATTTGGTAAGAAGTAATTTTAAATCCAAGCTCAAAAGCAGTGCTTACTACCTCTAAATAACGTTCAATGGTGTGCGGTCTTTTGGTTGAACTCAAGACACTTTGATCCGAAGAAACTAAGGATAAATTTAGACGCGAAAATCCCGCCGTCTTCATCAAGATCAAAAGATCACGGTCAAGACTTAAATAAGAAATTCCATTCATGGCAACTAACTCCAAACCACCAGCGGGAATTTCTTGGGCAATTTTTTGACAAAGTTCCGTCATTTCTTTTTTATAAAAAGTAAGGTTATCATCTTCAAAATCAATGACGCGAAATCCTTGTTCATAACGCAATTTTATTTCGGCAAACACGTTGTCGACTGAGCGGCGGCGGTACCTTGGGCCAAAAGTATTATGAACCGAACAAAAACTACATCTATGCGGACAACTGCGCGACGTAATCATGAAGGTCATCGGCTTGCCTTCATAGGTGTAATTCTTTAAATCAAAATCGGATAGATCTGGGAATGGGATGTCATCTAACTGAAAGTTTTCTCCCGCGGAAATTAGTTTTTGCGGAGGCCGCTCACCCCTCTTAAACTTTTCTACTAAATCACAAAAACTTTTTTCGCCTTCTCCACAAATCACATAGTCGATTTCTGGGGACTCAAGCAGACTCTCAGGTAAAGCGCTGGCATGGGACCCGCCCACTGTCACAAGACAACTCCCGTTGGTGGCGCTTTTTGCAATCTGGGCCACTTTTACGACTTCTCTAAAATAGGGCGAAAAAAGCGCCGAGATCCCCACAACATCAGGCTTTTCAATTTTGATTAATTCTTCAATTTTTTCCCACTTAGCGCCAAAGTGATAATAATTATGGAAGCCGCAGAATGGACTTGAATCATTTTGGCCATAATATTTTTTTAAGTAAGTGAGCTCTTTTGGGAGCTTTGTAGTGTGTCTCCCATGTCCGCGATGAAGGTCGAGAATCTTAACCTTTACACCCTCTGTGTTTTTTAAAAGTGCCGACTTGAGATAAGCGAGACCTATCGGCTGCAGACGAACGTCGGTATCATAGAAGTCTTCAACGGGGGGTTGTATCAATAGTATTTTCACGACGGCACAATTTAAATTTACCTACGGACTTTTAGCAAGTTAATTTCCGGTTATATTCGTGTAAATCCCTATATTTATTCTAAAAAATAGCCGAAAAATTTATACGTGTCGCACGATCAAAAGGCCCCAGAGGGCGAAAAACTTTTAATTTATCCGCTCGCGGAATCGCGATTGGATCGCCTAACCGAGCGGTTACGCGGTTTTGGTTATAGGTTTATTCAAGCTAATTCCGTAGCGGAAACAAGTAAGGTAAAAGCAGGAGATCCAACCCGTCTGGCAATCATTGAATTAAACACTTCCGAAAGCAACAAAGACGCCACGGAATTTATCGCGGCGATTCGCAAAATTTCGCAGGTAATGAAGATCGTCGGGGTCTTTTATGGGCGCCTCCAATACAACCCACAGACGTTACTGTCTCAAGGCATAGAATCTATATATCAAATTCCCTTTGAAGAAGAGGTTTTAATCAACTGCATCTTCGAATTCGCGCCCATTGAACTTGATAACGATCACTTAACTCTCGACTCCCTTTCGCGCGTCAACGTGGTTGAGCTTGAGTGGTCCGAGGCCCTGCCATTTGATTTGTTTGTTTGCTTACCACACAATAAAAAAGTAATTCAATACCGCCAGAAGGGACAGAGTCTCGACATAAAAACTCTGGAGAAATTCCGCCAGCATAAAGATTATTCCATTTATATAAAAAAGAATGAACTCTCTACTTACTATACTTACACGGCGCAGATACTTTCCCGCTTAAAAAATGATGAACGCTTAACAAAAATAGAAAAAGAGAGAAAGTTAAGTGGAGAAGTCCAAAAGATTTTAGGAAATCTGTTTTCGCACCCTTCCAGCGATGAACGCGAAGGGCAAGAGATGGTCGAAAACGTGCGTAAAGTTTTAAGTCAAATGGAGGGCACCGATGGTACACAAAAGGAATTTTCCAATGTGTTAATGGAGCTTGCGGCGCAAAACATGACAAACTACACTCACTGCCGCAATGTTGCGACCTATTGCGCATTATTTGGCATGGCTCTTGGTTTTCATGAGCCGGAAACTTTACAAATGGGTGGATTCTTACATGACATCGGCATGTCGGACGTCGATCCAAAACTTGTCGCCAAGCCCTGGAGTGAAATGACAGAGGCGGAAAAGGAAATTATAAAACCTCACACCGCTAACGGCGCTTTGGCGATTCAATTTAAAAAAATGAAAGTTTCTGACCGCGTTTTAAAGATGATCACGCAGCATCACGAACGCCCCGATGGCTCCGGTTATCCTTTTGGTTTGCGTGGTGACGAAATTGATGTTTTCGCTAAAATCTGTGCCTTTGCCGATGAATTTGATGAATTAACAAGTATGCGCTTTGGTCAAATGACCCGCACTCCGCTGGAGGCCATGAAGCGTATCTCCGGTCTCGACGGTAGCCCGCCACTCTCCGTTTACGAAGAGAAAGTTTTTAAACCTTTAATAGTTTCGTTCCTGGAACAATTTGGCGAAGAAGTTCCTGAAAAATTAAAAGTGACCGTCGCCGAGCCCGAAACCTCTAAAGAAACTGTAGCTCCCAGCGTACCAGCGGCCCTAAGCGCCCCTCTCTCCACAGAGGAACCGGCGCCACTAGCCCCGCCAATTCCAACGGAAGAACCCGCTGTGGTTAGCGCGCCCGAGTCCGCTACTGAAAATCCGGGAGTGAAAATCGTTGAACAAGAAGTTAAAATCGGCAAAGTGGAAACGGGACCAACTCCCTTATTTGTTGCCGACAACAAACCCCTCTTTGACGCCATTAATGAGGCAAGCCTTGATGGAATACAAAAGGCTCTAAAATCAGGTTTAGATATTAATACTAAAGATGAGGCGGGACAAACGCCAATCATGGCGGCCATCATTACTGGTAAGCGCGATATTGCCAAAGCGGTCTTAAGAGCAAAGGCTGACATGAATATGCAAAACGCCATAGGCGCAACACCCCTTATGCTGGCCATCGAAGGGGGAAATTTTGAAATGTTTAACCTTCTCTTGGTGCACGCCTTCGAAAACAGTTTCGTCCCCGGCGCCGATCAGGCAAAATCCGGAAAAACCTGGGCATCAAATGTTCTTGATATTAACTTAACCAACAAGACCGGAGAAACAGCTCTCATGGTGGCCGCGCGCGTGGGAAATGATCAAATGTTTGAAGCCTTGATGGATGCTGGTGCAAATTTATACAGTAAGAATACCGATGGCCAGACGGTTCAAGAGGTTGCAAAAGCGAATGGCCACCCTTCAATCGTCGAAACTATTGCCCGTTACGAAGCCTTTGTAAATCAAGGTTCTGATGCGTTTGGCGAGGCCTCTACCGAGCCCGCACCCGAAACCCAGTCTGATATTGACGTTAAGGCACGGGATAAAGCGGGACAAACGCATCTTATGAAGTTTGCAGCGCTTGGCAATGCCGATATGGTTAAAAAATTAATTGGCTTAAAGTCCGACGTCGACGCCAAAGATTTTACCGGTTTCACTCCCCTATTACTCGCCGCTAAAAAGGGATCCTTAAAAGTCGTTCAATTACTTTTAGACGCTCAAGCAAATGCTAATGCCAAAGACGGCCAAGGCAAAAATTCCTTACTTCATGCGATAGAAGCCGGAAGTGCCGATCTCATAAAACCCCTGGTCAATGCCGGCTGCAAAGTGGATAGCCGTTACTTGGGAGCCACGCCTTTAATGATTGCCGCCTACAGCGGAAATATCGAAGTGGTAAAAGCCTTAGTGGGCGCCGGTGCTAACGTTACCGAAAAGGATGGCAAAGGTAAAACTGCGGCTGAATACGCCAAGTCACGAAATCACGCGGCTGTCACTGACTTTTTAGAGCAGCAAGGCAAAGGCAAAAAAGTAGCCTAGTCAATTAACCCAAAGCCAAAAAAATGTGTCCTCAAACCAGGGGGCACTATGAATCTAAAAATCAAGTCAGGTTTTCTGCTAATCGTGGCATCGACACTTGCCTGTGGCATCGTGGACGATTCGGTCTCAAAAAAACAACAAGATGATACAAAGGTATCAGATCAGGTAATCTATGGCGATGACGGGCGCCGTGATATTTACCAAGTAAGTGAGGAAAAATATTTAAGCCGCGCTCTAGCGACCGTGGCACTTGTAGACGCCGCAAAACTTTCGCCGATCACTGGCGGTTGGCAAATCAGCGGCGTGCGCTTTGGTCTTGAATATGGGCTTTGCGCGAGTGAGCCGTATCTAAATCAGGAAACTGCCGCGTTTTGTTCTGGCTCTTTAGTCGGAAATGATCTGATACTCACCGCTGGCCACTGTATTTCTACGCCATCGGACTGCCGTAACGTGCGTTTTGTTTTCGGTTTTGCCGCCGAGTCCGAAAATTCCACCCGTAAAAACTTTGGACCTGATGACGTCTACGAATGTAAAGAAGTCCTTCACTCGCAGGCAACTCCTAACGGGGCTGACTTCGCAATCATTCGGCTAAATCGCGAAGTTGTCGGCCGGAAGCCCCTAAAATGGAGAGAGTCTGGTACAGTCAGCCCTGCCGATCCCGTTTATGTGATTGGACACCCCGCCGGGCTTCCGCAAAAAGTTACCTTGGGCGGAAAAGTCAGAGGCGTGCAGGCGGAATATTTTGTGGCCAATGTCGATACGTATGGCGGCAACTCAGGGTCTCCCGTATTTAATGAAATTACGGGGAAGATCGAGGGCGTGTTGGTACGTGGGGAAAATGACTTCGTCTATGAGCGCGGTTGCCGCGTTTCCAACCGCTGTAGCGAGGATTCTTGCCGCGGTGAAGACATCACTCGCATTGACAAAGTTTTGGCCTACCTTCCAAGCGGCGAAGTCCCACCACCCCCGCCACCCACGGGCGGCAAATTCGAGGCTAGCGCGGGACCGAACGCAACAATCCCTGACAACAGCACAAAAGGCGCAAGTTCGGTTATAAAGGCTAACCAATCCCTCAATAACCGTCAGGTAAAAGTCAGCATAAATATAAAACACAGTTACCGCGGTGATCTTGTCGTAACTTTAACGGCACCCAACGGAAAATCAGCGGTTTTACATAATCGAACCGGAGGCAGCGCGGACGATATTATTGGTACTTATGAGCCGGCTTCATTTGCCGCGGCGACAAGCGCCGGAAGTTGGACTCTCACCGTAAAAGATTTAGCACGCATGGATGTCGGCCGTCTCGTGGAATGGCGATTAGTGTTTGAATAATTAACTGAATTTGGGAATTGAAAAACCTACTGTCACTCCGCCGGGCTTGGCAAACTCCGACCAAATTTTGCCGTGATGAAGCTCGGCGATTTTCTTACAAATTAATATTCCTAAACCAAATTGACGATTTTCTATGACCCTTATGTCATTCATATTAAAATTCGTCATGCGCAAAAGTTCTGAAATAGCCGGACCATTATCTTTAAATATAATTTCGTAACCGTCGTCACTCGCGCGGCCGCTTACAATGATTTCGCCGCCGCCTTTAGATAGGCGTTTTATGGCCATTAATAATAACGTATGAAATAAAACTTCCATGGGAGATCTGGCGCCAACGATGTCAGGCAAATCGCCGACTTCAATTTTAATATCTGCCCCAGATCTTGCGGCCTTAAGGTCCGCGATCACCCCATCTATAAGTTGCTTGGTCGGCAAAGTGACAAATTTTGGGTTTTCACTTTTTACGTAAAAATAAGACATGAGGGTATCTAGGACAGAATCAATTCTTAATCCTTCCTTGGAAAGAGTCTGCATAAATAAATTATGGAGCGGCTCTTTTACTTCTTCGGAGAGATAATTCATGATGTATTCAAACTCTTGATTGGAAATGTCTAGAGAGTCTCTTGTTGACCTGGCTTGTCGCTCGATCTCCTTTTCCTTCGAAAGACTGCGCACAAACATGATAACGTTGCCACCCTGACTGTCTAAACGCGTAACCGATATCTGCACTGGCACTCGGCTTTTGTCTTTTCGCAAAAATTCTTTTTCAAAAATGTCGGTCCAGCCGCGTTCGACGACTTCGGTGTATTTCTTTTTGTCTACCGACTCCCATTCCGACGGAGTTAAGTGAGCATCCCACTTCAACGCCACCAGTTCGGCACGGTGATAGCCCGTCATGCGCAAAAAGGCTTCGTTCGCTTCGTGAATGGGGCCCTTCAAATCAATGAGTAGTACGCCAATGGGACAGTGTCCGAAAATTCGCTGAAAGCGCTCATCCGTTAGCCTGTGCATTTGATCGGCCTCTTGTTTTTCCGAAATGTCAGTGATAATCCCCGAAACCAGGTCAACCTTACCGGCATAATCGAGATAAATTTTCGCTTTTAATACAAAATACCTCAGGCGCCGGTCAACAGGTCTGAAAAAGCGGAACTTGATGTCCAAGTCTCTCTGCGCCCGAATGCTGTCGAGAACTGATATGGTAAAAAATCCGCGGTCTTCGTGATGAATATGCTCACAAAGCCCCGCTAAACTCAAACGCGGAGGAATTTTATCAAAGCCTAAAAGTTGATAGAAAGTTTCATCCCCCGTAATCGCGTCGCCAATGATTTTCCAATCCCAAGCGGCAATGTGCGCGTCCTTAAGAGCTAAATTTAGGCGTTCCCTATATTCCTTTAAAGATCTTTCAAGTTTTCGGCGATCGGTGACATCTTCCGAAATACCTAAAATATGTGAGGGCGCGCCCGACATATCAAGAATGGGAATTTTTTTAGTATTTAAAACGCGCACTCCCGTGCGCAACTCCATGGTTTCTTCGGGAATCTCCACAAGGCCACCGGAGCTCAAAGCCGATTGGTCTGACTTTCTTGTTTCCTCGGCACGTATCCGCGGCAAAATATCAAAGTCATTTTGGCCTAATATCAAGTCGCGGTTAAGACCAATGAGTTTTTCACCCGCGCGATTAAAATGAGTATATTTTAAACTCTTCGCGTCCTTTAAATAAACCATGCTGGGAAGGTTTTCGAAAATCGAATTTAGGAACGCATTGCTGCGTGCGAGATCTTCGGTTTTACTAAGAATTGTATTCCGTGACTCCTGAATACGGTCACGCATGGTGGTGAGTGACTGCATCAGAAGTCCAAGTTCATCATTACTGTCGGTGGACAACTGGGAATCAAACTTATCATTCGAAATATCATGCGCGGCCTGGGTGGCCTCACCAATCGTCGTGAGAATCGTATTGTTTACCAGGTAACCAAAAACCAATATCGTACCGAGGGCGAATGCAAATCCCATCGTCGCAACGAAGATCAGAAGCTCCCGGGCGCGGTTAATTTCATCAAAAATTTCCGTCGCCAGCACCTGATATTCGGTATTCAGGTTATCGAAAGCAACGAGAGCCTTATCGTCGTCGACCCAAATTTTTAAATCAATTTCCCGGGGCGGAATTTTTCGCTTCAAGTAGCCTACGACTATGTCCAAATTAAACAGATAGTCCGTCGCCGCCTCACGAATGTTTTCCAGAGCGATGACTTCTCTTTTTGTTTTGGCCGGCAGGCCCATATAGTCGTCGACGACTTTTAGCAGTTCGCCAAATGTATCGCGGGTAAGCGGAACATACTCGGGTGTACCCCGCAAAATAAGATTCTTAAAATAAAACGTACCGCCACCATAACCGAACAGTTCACGCATCTTGTAGCGGAGCTTTTGCCGGGGAACCATCGAATCCGTATATTTTTGCCACGCCTGCGCACTTTCCAAAAATCGATGAAAGGTCGCCGCCCCAAAAATCGTTAAGCCCGTGAATAATATGACGGCTAAAACAATAAATTTTCGCCGTACCGAAAACTCTTTAAGAACAATAATGATGGGATGCCACTTGCAAGCGACATCAA
This sequence comes from uncultured Bdellovibrionales bacterium, assembly GCA_964498095.1. Classification (GTDB taxonomy): domain Bacteria; phylum Bdellovibrionota; class Bdellovibrionia; order Bdellovibrionales; family SG-bin7; genus SG-bin7. The sequence continues at coordinate 179,633 of CAZCFY010000005.1, forward strand.
AAGATGGAAATTCAGCGACGGCGGACCTAAAAAATAGAGAGTTTGCCAGAAATATCAAAGCCACGGTCGTATGTACCGCCATACCTGAACTTACGTCTCCCATGGTTCCCTCAAAGCGGAAAAGGTAGTTCATAAGAGAAAGTACCGCTAAGATAAATGTCGCCGCAGCCAGCAAAAGAACATAGCGGAGGGCGCGTTCGGATTCGCGGAATGTTAAAAGATATGTCGCGATCCCTAATAACAAAATTGCCGTAAAAGTTTGGTAAGGAACCGTCGCTAACCCCAACTGAAGGAGTTGAATCGGAATTTGCAGCCCTAATCCTAAATTGAATAGACCTATCATGCCATAGGAGACCATGATGGCCGCTGCAGTCTTCGGCCACCAATTTTTTTGACGGCGAATAGCTACTATTCCGGAACTCCCTATTATTAACATGATGGCAACAGCCAGACGCATTGGTGGCAAAAATGAAACGATTCGCACCAGTGATTCAATGTGAGCCAACCACCCAAAAACAACTGTTAATCCGAGCAAAAATGTAAACGAAGAAAAGATATTAGAAAGAAATGTGACGAGTCGCTTCTCCATGAATTTCAATTATACCCGGCTCACCTTGCGACACCAATCCACAAAGAACGGAACATACTTAAGTCTTAAGACTTTTTTCCCGATCATAAAACATGTCGGCTTTGATTACCTCCTCACCCGTGTTACTACTAATTCTGACTGGAATTTATTTCGCTCTAGCCCTTCCAGTTATGGTACTGATGTTTCACCTCAAACATCCTGGACCGCAAAAGCCATCAGGATCTTGGCTGGCAATATTCCTCCTGTGGCCATTGGGCTCTTACATTTACGCCATCCTTAATGTTCCCCGCCGACTCTACGCCGTGAGTAGTTTCTTGGGAATATTATGGATTCTATTCGCGGTTTCCGTCGGCATGGCAGCACTTGGACATGTCAGAAAAGATTTAAAAACTACTCTCAGTCAATGCGAAGATATTATCGTAAAGGCCAAGGGACTTAGTAGAGACCAAAAAGCCGACCTCAATGGCAGCGTTATGATTTTAAAAAATGAAGTAAAGCGTACCGGTGTTTTTGATTTTGACAAACAACAGCGGCAACATATGCTGGTCGATCTTTTAACGAGATACCTCCAGGATAACGAAGTAACCCAGCAAGAGCTACAAACCTGGACGGATCTTTATAAGAAACGAAACCCAGCCTCATTGTAAATCGCTTGCTAACATGCGCGAAAACTGTCTTTTAAACAGCGATATCTTCTGCAAATATTGGCCCGGGTCGTGCGAACCACAGGGTTGAAAATCACGCGTCACGCGAAATCCGCTGCGCAAAAACTCCGGTCCCCTGCCTTTGCCGCAGAGGTGAACTATGGCCGCTAAGTTTTGTAGTTTTTCAATGGATACTTGCGAAACTTTAGTCAGACCGACTAGCTTTTCCACCTGTACGTGCATAAAGGCCGCCGCCATTTCGATAGAGTGCGAAGGCAAAAACCGCGCGTACCAGTTAAACCAGCACGAGGTCTCAACCTTTCCGTCACGTATACAATAATTTTTCGCCTCCTCATAATTACCCTCGGTAATTTGCATAAGTCCCACCGCCGAGGATGGCGGCCCATAGATACGGAACAAATCCGTGGTCCATCTAAAAACCCAACGCGGCTGCGCTACCGGGTCACCAGCACTTTCTGCCTGGGCTACCGCCGCAAGAAAGTCCGCAGTAATTATCGGCGTAGCGCTTTCTTTAAACTCATCGCGGTAACTTTGCCACGTTTGATAAGGAGTCTTCATGGTTGTGGGCACCAATCCCAGCGCTTCGCTCGGCTTGCGCGCGATCTGCACGACAAAGTTTACTAGCAAGAGTCCAGTAAAAATCAGACTCAACCACTTAATTTGCCGCCACCGCCGCTGAATCCTCTTTTTAAGACTGGGGGTTTTATTTTTCTTAGGCATTCCTACTCTCAGTTTTTCATATTGAGGCACATTAACAAGACTTTAAATATTCACTCGACCTTCCGATGAGGATGCCGAAGGAGTGGGAATGAATAACCCCGTGCGTAAATGGTTTGGACGAGCGCCCCGGTACGTGCTCAGACCGGAAGACAACCAATTTGTCCGCTTTGCCAACGAAGAGCGCCAAAAAGCCAGTGGCATTGAACTGCTAAACATTTCCAAAACGGGTTTAGCTTTCACGGTTCATCGCGAAAGCTGTCCACGCTTAAGCGAAAATATCATTATTGAATTCGAAGCCCCTGGAACTGGCCAAATGGCGTGCTATGCCCGCGTTGTACGACTCGAGGAGCAGTCCGAGCGCACCTCGTGGGGCACTCCCAAGCGCGGCATTATTGTTGCCGTTCGATTTTTAAATTTGCAGCGCGGGCAAATGAAACATCTGGGCAAGGGACTCGAAGTTAGATTTGACCAACTCCGTGCCGAACAAAACCGCGAGCACTTCCGCCGCCGGATCGAGTGGCTAAAAGAAAATTCCAAACTGGCGATTCTTTATCTCGCAGTCATCTTCGCGTTAGTTTTTGTATTTTATTTTCTGACCCAACCGCGCGGAAACTACAATCAGTTTCAAACCGTTCCTTGGGGAACGAGAAGCTTTTAAGGCGCCCTCAATAACAAAACTAGTTTTGGTGCCAATGCGAAATACTTTCGAAGGGATTCTCCTGTAGTGCCTGATGCCAAAGCTTTAGAAATTCCTTTCGCGGAACGTATTCTCCGCCCAAGGCCTCAATGACGGGAGTAACCATTTGTACGTCCATCCATTTAATTCCCTTTGTTTTTAAAAAGCTTATTATGTGAAGCAGGCAAAGTTTAGAAGCATTATCCTTTTTATAAAACATACTCTCTCCGACGAACGTTCCACCCACCCAAACGCCGTATAACCCACCAACCAGCTCATCTTTGTCCCAACACTCCACACTGTGTGCATAACCTTTACGGTGGAAATTTAGGTAGGCCTCTTTAATCGCTTCGGTAATCCAAGTGCCATCTTGCCCGGGTCGCGGCACCAAAGAACACTGATTCATAACTTCCGCGAAAGCTAAATCGAAAGTTAAACGATAATTACATTTTCTAATAAATTTTTTTAAACTCTGCGCCACGTGAAGCTTATTAAAACGAATAATTCCGCGCTCCCCTGGCGAAAACCACAGTAAGGGATAGCCCGGATGCGGCCACGGAAAAATTCCTTGGGTATAAGCCGCCAATAAAGTTTCTACTTCTAGGTCACCGCCGACGCAAACCAGGCCTATTTCGTCGGCGTATGCAGGATTTGGGAAATCAATCATTACCCATGATCGTACATCAAAGCGGTGTGTTGGGACAAGTGTCTGCCACATCATATAGAATTCCAGCCCCGCTGCCAGCGCAATAATAAAATTGAGTATTGCCCTGCCCATCAAAACCAAAGCTGCGCGTACTACAAGTTGGGTTAGTCGTAATTAATCCCACGTTATTACAGTAAGGATTAGTAACGGTATATAATGCTGTTTTAGGCGCCGGTGGTGGTGGTGGCGGCGCTGCCGCCACGGTCGTAGAGTTGCCATTATTGACCACGCTAGCGCCCGTCGAGGGCGAACTGCCATTAGAGCTAGCTGTCATACCCGAATTGGCGTTGTTCGCAGAGTTATTACTAGCGACAGTCGAGCTACTAGAACCCGCTGCCGGCAAATTCGCTGGCACCGGCACTGGAATTTGCTGTACTATAATTTGCGGTGGCGGAATTACCGGTTCGGGTAACTTACATTTTTTGGAAGTAAAATCAAAAGTACCACCATTGGACGTACAGATTGAGTTTAACTGGAAGTCCGTTAGCTCTGTCCCTTCGCCACTACAGTCGACGATGAGCCCCGAGCCATTTGTACGCAACTGAACACTTACCTTACGCTTAGTTACCTGCGATCCGACCGCTGAAGGTTTTTCAAAGAGCATCTCTAATTCCGACGACAAAATAGTAAAACCGCCAAAGCTCGACAATAATTTAAAATTAGTTAAATTCATGTCTTTGACATAGGCTGCCTGTTGAGCGGAAGGGGTATTTGCCGTAACTATTTTTCCGCCGCCAGAGGGGAAGTCGAGCGAATTAACTTTAAGTTTTTGATTTGGGGAGGCCGGCAGCGACACGACTTTGTTACCAAAATTTCCAATATTATCTTTGCAGGCGCTGCTGTTTTTTAACACCGCATTTACTAAAAATACCGTGTTTGCGACTTCGCTATCCATTTTTGTTGTATTGGAAACTTTCATTTGCATGGCAAGGACTTGTAAAATCGCGAGCAGACCCAGCGACATCATGCCCATGGCCACCATTGATTCTATCAGCGAAAAACCCCTACGGTTTGTCACCATATATACCCCCGTACTTTAATAATAGTACCCAGGGCAAAATTCACTATCCCTAATTTGGCAGACATCTATCGCAGTGGCCGCAGGGGCCCGATTTCACGCCGAAATACGCGTAGATTGTTTCATTTCGACACACTTCACTTTTCACAAGTTTGACCAACTCTAGCAGCTTTAGATTTTGACCCTTAAGACGGGCCTGAAATAGTTTTTCATTTAAAACCTCCCCGTTGGGTTCCTCTAACGCCAAAAGTCCGCGGCCTTTTTCTTCGCGCGCAATAAACCCATAGTGCTCCAATAAGTTCACTGCGGTTTCGACGCGAAAATCGCGCTTATTATAAAAATTTAATTGTTCCCGCAGATAATCAAGGCCGCCACTCCTGACCTTATCAGGATTTTTTTCGATTAAGCGGTAACAGCGCATTAAAAAATCGGGACCCGGGTTGGTCCACTTTATAAAATCCATTTGGATCGTAATGTCTTCTTCGTCGTAAAACAAAATCGTGTCGGCGCGCGCACCGTCCCGCCCGGCACGGCCAATTTCTTGGTAATAACTTTCGATAGAGCCCGGCAACTCCAAGTGCGCCACGCCGCGAATGTCCGGCTTATTTACGCCCAGTCCAAACGCGGGAGTTGCCAAAATAAGAGCATCCTTACTTTTTAAAAATTCTTCTTGATGTCTTTTCCGCTCTCTAGGGTTCATCTGTCCATGATAAATCAAAAAGGGAATTTTTTGCTTCGCTAAGTCGCTCCCAAACTTCTCCACGGAACTCACTAAAGAAAAATACGCGATCTTGGGGCCGTGTATTTTTTCACACCAATCCAAAAAGCCTTTAAGTTTTTGGTCCCAACCATAAAGGTCCACAATTTTAATAAATAAATTGGGCCTTTGGATCCCCGTAATATAATTTTTTACTTCAGAGGTATTTAGTCCTAGCTGTTTAATTATATCGGCCTGCACTTCTTGGGTCGCCGTGGCCGTCAACATTTGTGTTGGCGGATTGCCTAAAAAACTGCGGATTTCTTTAAGTTTGGTGTAATCAGGGCGGAAATCGTGGCCCCACTCCGAGATGCAGTGGGCTTCGTCAATCGCCAATAACTTTACAGTTACTTTAGATACGGCATCCCTGAAATCTTCTTTCCTGAATCGTTCCGGCGTCACATACAAAAGTTCATACTCACCGGCCCCCAACTTTTTGTAGCGGCGCTCGCGTTCCGGGCGGTCCAACGAAGAATTTATAAACGTGGCTTTAAGGCCCAATTTTTGAGCTTGATCTACCTGATCTTTCATAAGCGCAATCAAAGGAGAAACCACCAAAGTAAGCCCCCCAAGGACGCGACTAGGCAGCTGGTAACAAAGACTCTTTCCCATCCCCGTGGGCATGATAATCAGGCTACTTCCACCCTCTAAGGTGCGTAAAATAATGGCCTCTTGCTCACCTCGAAAGGCTGACAGCTTAAAAACTTCATTTAGAACTTCTTTTAGACCTTGAGTTTTCATGAATAATCGTTTGATTTTATTTGTTTTTTTGCTATCTTAACTACCTTCAAACGAAAAAGCTATTGATATTAAATAGACTTGCTAAAGGAGAGCTTAGGTTATGGCTGGCAAATGGGATCTGAATAGGGTTAGAAATATTGGAATATCAGCCCACATTGACTCTGGAAAAACAACTTTAACAGAACGTATTCTGTTTTACACTGGTCGTATTCACCAAATTCACGAAGTTCGCGGTAAAGACGGCGTCGGCGCCAAAATGGACTCGATGGATCTTGAAAGAGAAAAAGGGATCACGATTCAATCAGCGGCCACGCACGTTATGTGGAAGGATACCTGGATCAACATCATCGACACTCCGGGGCACGTGGATTTTACCATCGAAGTGGAAAGAGCGTTGCGCGTTCTTGACGGCGCGATCCTCGTTCTTTGCGGCGTTTCAGGCGTTCAGTCACAATCAATCACGGTTGACCGTCAAATGCGCCGTTATGCGGTTCCGCGTTTAGCATTCATCAACAAACTTGACCGCGCCGGAGCTAACCCCTTCCGCGTTCTTGGTATGATTCGCGACAAATTAAAATTAAACGCCGCCCTCACGCAAATTCCGATCGGTTTAGAAGACAAACACGAAGGCTGCGTGGATCTTGTCACAATGAAAGCTTTCTATTTTGAAGGTGAAGACGGACTTGAAATCGTTCAGCGTGAAATTCCCGCTGACATGTTAGACGATGCGAAAAAATACCGTGAAGAACTCATTGGTATTATCGCCGATTACGATGAAGTCGTTGCCGATAAATTTTTAAATGGCGAAGATGTTCCCGTTCCGGATATGATGCGTGCTATTCGCGCTGGCTGTATTTCTTTGAAATTTGTGCCGGTGTTTTGTGGTTCGGCTTATAAAAACAAAGGTGTGCAATTACTTCTTGATGGCGTCACTAGCTATTTGCCCAACCCAACAGAAGTTACCAACCAAGCCCTTGACCAAGATAAAAACGAAGAAAAAGTAACTTTATCTTGTGACGATAAAAAACCCTGCGTGGCTCTGGCGTTCAAACTTGATGAAGGCCGCTACGGTCAGCTGACGTATATGCGGATTTACCAAGGCACGATGAAAAAGGGTGATTTCATTTATAATATTCGCGACGGCAAGAAAGTTAAAATCCCGCGGATTGTACGCATGCACTCCGACGAAATGCAGGATATCGAAGAAGCTTACGCTGGCGATATCGTGGCTCTGTTCGGCGTGGATTGCGCCTCCGGTGATACTTTTACCGATGGTACTACCCGTCTGACGATGACATCGATGTTTGTTCCCGATGCGGTTATGTCTCTGGCTATTTCTCCCAAAGACAAGGCCACGGCTTCAAACTTTTCCAAAGCGCTTAATAAATTTAGAAAAGAAGACCCTACTTTCCGTATGCATCGTGATGAAGAGTCCGGTGAAACAATTATTTCGGGTATGGGCGAGCTGCACTTAGAAATTTACGTGGAACGTATGAAGCGTGAATTTAAAGTGGAAGTTGTGACCGGTAAGCCGCAAGTGGCCTTCCGTGAGACAATTGCGAAAAAAGCGCTCTTCGATTACACGCACAAAAAGCAAACTGGGGGCTCGGGTCAATACGCGAAAGTCTGCGGTTACATTGAACCCATTCCGCCCGAAGAAGGTAAAGACTTTGAATTCGTTGACGACATCGTCGGCGGTAAGATTCCACGCGAATTTATTCCCGCCGTGGAAAAAGGTGCCATTGAGCAGCTAAAACGCGGTAACCTTATCGGGTTTGAAACCGTACGCGTAAGATTTGTTCTTAACGACGGCGCTTACCATGATGTTGACTCGTCCGAGATGGCCTTCCGTATTGCAGCGATGGCCGCAATTCGCGAAGTCTTTCAACAAGCGCAACCCACAGCCCTTGAGCCGATCATGAAATTAGAAACTACAGCACCGGAAGAGTTCCAAGGAAACGTCATGGGACAAATCAACCAACGCCGCGGTATGATCGTCGGATCATCCAACAACGAAGGTAGCTGTATTATCGAAGCCGAAGTGCCGCTAACTGAGATGTTCGGTTACTCAACCGATCTAAGATCTGCGACTCAAGGTAAAGGTGAGTTCACGATGGAGTTTAGCCGTTACGCACCTGTTCCGCGCAATCTCCAAGAAGAGCTCGTCAAAAAGTATCAAGAGAAGAGGGCTGCTGAAAATAAATAATGGGTTTATTTTTAGCCTTTCTATTTGGTTCTATTTGTATTTCATTTACTTGCTCGCTGCTTGAAGCGGTAATTTTATCGGCGACACCAGCTTATATTGCGGTCCAACTAAAAAAGGGCCGCACGAGTGCGCGTATTCTTGACCGCTTAAAAAAGAAAATTAATCGGCCTTTGATCGCCATTCTCACTATCAATACGGCGGCGAACACATTGGGAAGCACAGGAGTGAGTTTGCAAGCGTTTCATCTCTGGGGTGATACGGCAATTGCCTTTTCTTCTGGCGCAATAACGATTGGAATTCTTATCGTAGGTGAGCTAATTCCAAAATCTCTTGGTGCAACTCATTGGAAAAAATTTGCACCGTTTGCCGCTTATGGAATGCAGGCACTTGTGTTTGCAACCTATCCCGTCGTGTTGGTTTTGGAACAGGTTATTCGCTTTATCAGTGGTAAACGGCAAAAACTGATAACAAGAGCTGAACTCATTGAATCTGCGGAAATCGGCGCAAGTGAAGGTAGTTTAAAGCGTCACGAATCGGTGGTGATTCGTAATTTACTGATGATGGAAAAGGTTTTGGTATCGGACATCCTCACTCCCCGTACGGAGATGACGGCATTCCCTGCTGATATCACCGTGGAAAAGTTAATGGCTGAGCACCCGACTCTTCGTTATACCCGCGTTCCCGTCTTTCAAAATAATATTGATAACATAGTTGGTGTCGTTCACCGCTTTCGCATTATGGATGCCGTCGCCCGAAACGCCGATCAAACATTGGTAAATGAACTCATGGCGCCGGTAGAAAAAGTACAAGACGACATAACTGTGGCCCAAGTTCTTGACCTATTTATCCTGAAGAACCGCCATTTATTTGTCGTTGTGGATGAAAAAAAACATGTCGAAGGCATCGTTACCATGGAAGACGCCATCGAAACTCTTTTGGGTGTTGATATCGTCGATGAATTTGAATCTTCAGCCGACATGCGCAAATACGCCGCCGAAATGTTAAAAAAACGCCACGAACTTCTCAAAACAGGCTTGGATTAAAAAAGGTGCCTGACACCTTTTCCAGTCCATACTGCGTCAAAAGCAGAAGGATTGGCCTTAAATTAAGGATTATCAAATGAATACGAAATTTTGCTGGGTTTACACGACAACGACTTCCAAATCTGAAGCACGAGCAATTTCTGACCTTCTGCTCGAAAAGAAGTTGATCGCCTGTGCGAACATCTTTCCTGAAATTGAATCGCGCTACCGATGGAAGGGAAAAGTTTGTAAATCGAAAGAAACGGCCCTGATACTAAAGACACGCACGAGTTTATATAAAAAAGTCGAAAAGGAAATTTTGCGAATCCACTCTTATGAAATACCTTGTATCGTACAGTTGAACTGGAAAGCCTCTACCGGCAAGTTCGCAAAATGGATCACAAGCGAGACCAAGTAAATCTCCGAGGACAAAGTTACATATAAGGAAATGGCCCGGCGCCATGTTGATCAGTTATTCTCTGCCCCGCGGCAATCTCGCTATAGGTGGCGGGGTTAGAAAACGCCGCAACTACCGAAAACCCTCGGTCTTGCCGTGCCGGGGTTCACCGCAGGCTTGTAGGAGCAAACTTTTTGCGACTATTAAAATATAATTTACAATTCTCATATGTTTTAAATACGAGGAATCGCAGCAAACGGATTTACCTCACTGCGGCCGACCGTGTCCCAATAAATTTTCCACCACGCTACGGGCCTTTTCAAAATCAAAGCGTTCTTCGGCCCGTGGCCGCTTGGTCTTCCAAGAAAATAAATACTTATAAGCGCCAACTGCATGTAAGGCTGTATACCCAAAAGTTTTAAAGGAAAGTTTATTCGTAAGTTTTTGCACTTCACGCGGAAACTGCAATCGGTATTTTTGCAGCACCTCGGATGTCGCTAATTGATTGGCCATCATCCGCTTTAGGTCCAAATCTGCACTCTCGGTGGAAGCATAAAGAGGTTCAGACAAACAGGCGTAAGTATACTTTAATAAGATTTTTAATAAAAAGTCATAGTCTTCGACGATACGTAAATGAATATCATACCCCGCCTCTTTGGCGACATCCAATCGTATCAGGCATGGCCCATGCGGGATCGGTAAGTAATCAGGTGTTGCCATCGCCGCAAAACTTCCCTCGCCAAAACGCCGTACGCCGATCAACCGCCCGTCAGAATCAATCACCGCTATTGCCGAACACACGAGAGCTGCAGACGAGTGATACTCCAAATATTCCACCTGGCGCGCAACTTTTTCTGGGAACAACCAATCGTCCGCATCCAAATTGCAGACGTACTTGCCTTTGGCGGAATCCAAACCTTTTTGCCGAGCATAACCGCGCCCGCGATTTTCTCCGCCTAATAATAGACGGATCCTGGGGTCATTAAATTCTTCAATTATAGCCGCAGGGCTTGATTGTGAGCCATCGTCTACAATCAAACATTCCCAATTTTGATAAGTCTGGGCTTTTACGGACGCTATCGCGCGCGCTAAAGTTTTTTCGTTATTATAGTAAGGAATAATAATTGAAACTAAAGGCGTAGCCATTACGGACGCTCTTTGACCAATTCCAAAATTTCTTTCTTGATGTCTTCTTTTTGCGGAACGCTCGCATCTTCAAGATTTGGATGAAGACCAATCGCCGGAACGTTTTTTCCCGCTAATACGCGCGGAGGCGCATAGATTTGATAAAAAAGCTCATTGGTAACCCGTGATGCCAAGTGTTCACCAAAGTTTGTTACTTCCGTATCTTCGTTAACAAATAAGGCCTTATGGGTTTTTAAAACCGAGTTCTTTATAAGTTGCCAATCGTAAGGATAGAGGCTCATAAGATCAATGACCTCAATATTAATATTTTGGCTCTTTAGTTCATCCGCAACTTCATTACAAAGTAAAAGCATGCGGCCGTAACTGACGACTGTGAGATCGGTCCCCTCACGCGTGACTTTGCCTTTTCCGATAGGAATATAAAACTCTTTAATATCTGGCCAGTTTGGTTTCCATTTTGAACGGTCACCAATGGGTGCATCAATTCGGCCTTTTAAATCTTTTTCCTCGGGTTCACCGGGAAGTTTTTCCACGCCTCGCACACGAAGAAGCGCTTTGTGTTTTAAAAATAAAACGGGATTGGGATCCTTAATCGCCGAGAGCATTAACCCATACGCATCGTAAGGCGTCGACGGCATTACAATTTTCCAGCCGGCTAAACGCGTGGCCCAGGCATCAAAGCTATGACTATGATAAAGAGACCCGTGAATTCCTGCACCCACAGGGGTCATTACGACAATTGGTAAATGAACATTTCCACTCGTGGCCCAATGAATATTGCCGGCATACTTTAGTAAATCAATTGTATTAAAAATATAATCACAAAATTGAATTTCAGCGACACAGCGGTCTCCTGCCATACCAATACCAATGGCAGCGCCTATAATTCCGCGCTCATCTAAGGGCGAGTTCCAAGTTGTCTTCAACCCTTGAGTTGCTGTAAACACTCCGCCTAGGGGTTCACCCACGTCTTGTCCAAAAATATCGGTGACGCCAAGATTTTCCTCGGCAAAATGGAGCGCCATACGAATACTTTGCGCCATGTTTGCCATTAGAACTTCCTCCAATCGCCATTTTCGTTATTGTAGTAGGTGTGATCCCAAACCGAGTCGGCTTCGGGCGAAGGTTCCATTCGTACTTCCTGGGTCGCGGCCCTCACTTCTTCATCATACTTGGACCAGGCCTTCTCGGCTTGTTCCTTAGAGAGAAGTTTTTGATCTATTAATGTTTTTTCAAATTCCTTTACGCAATCAACTGCGGGCGTGTGATTAGCGCCATCGGCGGAAGAGTGGCCATAGAGGCGAGAAAGTTTAAACTCTACAAGCGCCGGGAGGCGGCTCGTACGCACATATTCCATTTCACGTTTAAGTCCGATGTAAGTTTCGATGGCGTCATTACCGTCGTAGACGGCGGTGCGCATGCGGAAAGCCTTTCCGCGATCAGCAATGTGCTCTTCGCCGTGTTGCGACTGATAATTTGTCGAAATCCCCCAGCCATTATTTTGGACCGTAATGAGCATCGGTAATTCAAAACCAGGTCGTGATGACCAGACAAGTGAACTTGCAAAATCTCCTTCTGCGGTACCCGCATCACCACCGGTGACAACGGTAATACCTTTTCCTTTTTGGCGGCGCTGGGAAATAGCCGTGCCCACGGCAATGGGATACTGGATTTCAATGGGCGATTTAACGGGCGCTACGTTCCATTCGGGGTAACAATAGTGATTTGAAAAATTTCTTCCCCCCGTGCACGGATCGGTTTTTTTATTCATGATGATCCTGATCGCATCCTGAACGGGAATTCCCATCGCTACAAGGGTTGAAGTGCAGCGATAATGAAGGTGTAACCAATCGTAATCAACACCCTGACCCTTTTTTACGAGCATACCGAGAGCCACGCCAAAGGCTTCTTCACCCGGGCCACCGATCCAGAAAAAGGCCTCGCCCAGTTTGTAAATTTGAATTAAGCGCAGCTCTAATACCCGACTCTTGACCATTAGGTCATACATCTTAAGGAGGATCTCGGGGTCCAACTTGGCTTTCATTGGCGCTTTCTTCTTGGTCATTACTTCTTCGCTGTTTCGTTGCTGCTATGATCAACCAAGATGAGGGGCTGACCACTTAATTTTTGCGCAAGATCAAAGGCAACATTGGCTGCCTCTTTGATATCCGCACGTTTTAAATACTCAGCTGTTTTTTCTTCTTTGCTACCAAATTTAGACTTTTTCTTTTCCTCTTTTTTATCATCGCCTTCAGGCTTTTCTTTCATGAGCTCGCTAAGTTTCGTAATTTTATTTTTTTCCAGATCCTTAGCTTTTTTGATGTCTTCAAAAACTTTTTTAAAGTCGGCACTTTCCGCCACGCGATCCGAAGAGCGCTTTTTGAGTTCCTTAACCACATCGTCATTAACAGGTGTCCATTTTCCTGAACCGTCGCTCACATAAGCTTCCGGAGAAACGAACGGCTCCGTTTTTCTTGGCAGCAATGAGTAGTCCAAAGTTTTCTCGCCAATTTCATCCGTTGAAAAAACGCTAGGTAAAACAATGTCGGCGTTCACACCGCCATGCTGAGTTGTACTTCCACCAGGAACGAAGAACATTCCTACGGTAATTTTTGTGGCACCCTGCTTTTTTGGTAATTTTGAAACTTGTTGAATCGTTCCTTTACCAAAGGTGTGATCACCTCCGAGAATAATTCCACGTTTATAGTCTTTTAAAGTTCCGGCCACAATCTCGGATGCACTCGCGCTAATGCGGCTCGTGAGGACTACTAGCGGGCCAGCCCAATCTACCGTTGAATCCATATCACCACGGATTTTGTCGCCGTCAGGGCCGGTCTCTTTTACCACGCCACCTGTTTTAAAAAACAATCCCGCAATATTAACGGCGTCTTCCAAAGAGCCGCCACCATTTGTAGAAAGATCCAGAACAATGGCATCCACATTCTTAGCGCGGGCTTCGGCCAAAATTTTCTTTAAGTCCCCAGCACTCGAGCGCACTTCACCAAAGGGGCCATCTGACACCGGTCCACTATAAAAAGACGGCAAATTAACTAAACCAATTTTCTTCTTAACGCCGCCTTCTTCTTTATCTAGGTAAGTAATCGAGGCCGCTTCGTCTTCCAGATTAATTTTGTCGCGAATCAACGAAACTTCAAATCGCTTTTGCTCGCTACCGGTTTTGCGTAAAACTACCAGGCGTACCGATGAGCCTTTTGCGCCACGAATTTTTTTTACGACATCCCGTAAATCCATTTCCACGACGTTAACTAATTTACCATCCGTACCTTGGCCGACGGCGATGATTTTGTCTTTCGGCTGAAGCTTGCCAGAAAGTGCTGCCGCCCCACCAGGAATCAGCTGCTCAATCACCGTAAAGCCGTCTTGCGAGCTCAGTGTCGCGCCAATTCCTTCCAAAGATAAACGCATGGAGATTTCAAAATCCTCGAGCATATCTTGCGAAAGATAATTTGAATGCGGGTCCAAGGAACGCGCGAAAGCATTTAAATACTGATCGTAAAGCTCACCAAGCTTATCGGCCTTAGACATTTTGGTGATTTCAAACTCCTCAGCGTCACCTTCTTTGGGTTTTGCCGGGGCCGGTGAGTCATCGTAACGGCGGTTGGCGCGCTCGTAGCGCTTAAGCGTATTTGTTTTTGCTTCGTCCAGTTTAAGACCTGTTTGCAAATAAGTAGCGATCTGAAACTGCAAGTATTTTTTATGAAACGCGTTGAGTTCTTCTTTTGTTTTCGAATATTTGCGCTTATCGGGATCTAGCATTAGTTCGGTTTTTTTATCAAACTTAAAGTTCTTATCGGTAAGGTAGGTTTTTGCAAAGTCGTAGCGTTCTTTAACACGCTTTCCAAGTACGCCTTCGATCTCTTCCAAAAAATCACACTTACGGTTTTGTACCTGCACGATGGAGTTTTGCAGCTTCTGTTCGATGGCTTTTACGTCACTATCAAGTAAATAAAGTTTTGAACGGTCGAGCGTTTTTAAATATTGTTCGCGAATACGATTTTCGATTTGCTTTAAAGATTCGGGGCCAATTCCACGCATGCCCTTGTAACTGATATGATTTGCTAGAAAATGACCTTGGATTAAGGAAATGTTGCCACACTCCAAGGGAATTGCCTGTGCAATCGTAACACCAAAAAATATCAACACGCCGCTAATAAAATGAGAAAACTTCACGCTGTCCCCTTTGCTGCCAGAGTACCTTAGTCCGACCTTATGTAATTACACCATATTCATATCGGAATAAATCTATAACATTGAGAGAAGACTAGCTCTTTTGCTTTATAGCACTTTGCGGCGATTGTTTGCGCGCCGGCTTTTTGGGAGGCGCTTTTTGCGTGATGTCGACGACCGTTGCCTCGGTTTTATCCACTTTTGCTTTGCCCTTCCCTTTTTTGTTAAGTTTAGGGGCTAAAAGTTCAATTGTTTTTTCGACAGTGAGATTATTGGGATCTTGGTCCTGTCCCAAAGAGACATTAATTTTGCCACATTTTATGTAAGGCCCATATTTGCCGTCCATGAGTTGCATGGCGTCGCCCGTTTCAGGATGATTCCCCAGCTCTTTTAGAACTTTCGAACGGCCCCGTCCCTTCTTTTCTTGTGCAAAAAGTTCTAGAGCCCGCTTTAGCGTCACTTCCAAAAAGTTTTCCGACTTAGGGATCGAACGGTAATCGCCATCGCAAACGACATAGGGACCAAATCGGCCAAGGCCAAGTTTAATTTCCTTTTTCAATTCTGGGTGCATGCCCAATTTTTTAGGCAGCGCTAAAAGTGATAACGCTTGATCTAACGAAAGATTCGCTGGGTCCATGGGTGGCGGAACCGACATGCGCTTAATTTTTGGTTTCTCGGCTTTTTCGCCTTTTTTACCCTTAGTGGCCTTCTCACCTTCAACATCTCCCAGCTGAACGTAAGGTCCAAAGCGCCCGCTAAGAACATAAATTGGCAGTCCAGTTTCTGGATCTTTACCAAGAGCATCCGCACCGTTAATTTTTTGATCAATTAATTTATTCGCCGATTCGGGAGTCACGTCACTGGGGGATTGGCTTTCAGGAATAGACGCACAGACTTCTTCGCCCTTATCTTTGCGGCAAACATAAGCGCCGTAACGTCCCACGCGAAAATCTAATCCCTTAAAGCCCGGCAAGTCCACCGAGCGAGCTTCGTCGGGATCAATATTTTTTTCTTGTTTGGCGATGGTTGATTTTAATCCGTCATTGCCAAAGTAAACACTGTTTAAATACTTAATATTATCAAGGTCACCTTCGGCAATATCATCCAGCGCCTTTTCCATTTCCGAAGTAAATTTTAAATCTACATATTTAGGCAAATGATTTTTTAATAGTTTTGAGACAACGAGCGCCGTAAATGTCGGAGCTAAAGAGTTATTCACTTTCTTTACGTAACCGCGGTCAATGATTGTGCCGATAACTGCGGCATAAGTTGAGGGACGGCCAATCCCCTCTTTTTCCATGGTCTGCACCAGGCCCGCCTCGGTGTAGCGGCTTGGCGGGCGAGTTTCGTGCCCCGTGGTCACGATATTTACGCATTTTACTTTTTCGCCTTTTTTTAATGGCGGAAGCCGCATCTCGCGCTCACTTAATGCTTCTTCTTGTTCGTCTTCACTTTCTACATACGCGCGTAAAAATCCTGGGAACTCAATAATCATTCCACTGGCGGCAAAGGTACCTTTACCGACGCTTAATTTTACCGAGGTTGATTTTTGGCGGGAATCCACCATTTGGCAACCGACGGTGCGCATCCAAATAAGTTCATAAAGTTTTAAGTGAACACCTTTTAATTTTGCATCGGCGGGATCCACAAATTCGCTGCCGGCGGGACGAATCGCTTCATGCGCTTCTTGCGCGCCTTTTACTTTTTTACCCTCGTACTTTCGGGGTTCTTTAGGCAGATAATCTTTTCCGTATTTTTCTATGATACAAGCCCTGGCGGCTTCGATTGCTTGGTCAGAAAGAAAAGTTGAATCCGTACGCATGTAGGTGATTAACCCTTCCTCGTAAAGATTTTGTGCAACACTCATCGTCTCGCGCGCGCTGAGTCCCAGTTTTCTGTTCGCCTCTTGCTGTAAGGTTGAGGTAATAAATGGGGGCGCGGGCTTTCTGGTAATCGGCTTTTCTTCGACTTCAGTAACTTCAAAGTCCTGATTTTTTAATTCATTTGAGATTTTTTTTGCTTTTGCTTCATCAAGATGGAGATATTTTTTTCTATCCGGTAATAATTCACCTGTGGTTCCATCAAAATCCTTACCGACTACAATTTTTTGATCATCATAGGCCGTGAGTCTTGTGTTAAAACTAATCTTAGATTTTTCGCACTCACCCTCTAAAGACCAAAACTGCGAGGGTTTAAATATAAGGCGTTCCATCTCCCGTTCGGCAATTAAGCGAACAGCCACCGATTGCACGCGGCCGGCGGAAAGGCCATAAGCGATTTTCTTCCATATTAATGGAGAAATCGAGTAGCCAATAATTCTGTCTAATATACGGCGAGCTTCTTGTGCGCGCACGAGTTGCTCGTCGACTTTTCGAGGCGAGGCAATCGCTTTTTGGATGGCATCTTTAGTAATCTCATGAAACACAATGCGCTTTACGGGAACCTTCGGTTTTAAAAGCTCAAGCAAATGCCACGAGATACTTTCCCCTTCGCGGTCTTCGTCCGTCGCGAGGATTAGCTCATCCGCATCTAATAGCGCCTTTTTAAGATCCGAAACGATTTTCTCTTTTTTCTTGGGTATACAATAGATAGGTTCAAAATCCTCGTCGACATTAACCCCTAAGGTCGCCCACGATTCCTTTTTAAACTTTTCCGGGATAGCCTTGGCTGACTCGGGTAAATCGCGCACGTGACCCATGCAAGACTGAACGGTGTAATCGCGGCCAAGAAATTTACGAATAGTTTTCGCCTTCGTCGGCGACTCGACGATTACTAGGCGCTTTAAACTAGAACCTGACGCCTTCTCTTTTGAATCTGACTTAATCTTTGCTACTTTTGCCATTCACCTAGACGAACGTATGTTCCCAATAAAAATTCGTTACTATTTAAAATCAATGTAATCGTTCCTGCTTGCAAGAAAATTCTGATCAAGTGTAGCCTAAAGGAATAATGCACCTTATCAGCGGACGGTCCAGTCAGTATGAAACCAATTTCAGAATTTGACCCAAAAAATGTGGAAATAATATTTACGGATATTGACGATACCCTGACTGATTCAGGGCAGTTAGGCGAGGCGGCTTATTCCGCCTTATGGGCGCTAAAAAATAAGGGATTCAAAGTAGTTCCGGTCACAGGTCGGCCTGCGGGATGGTGCGAGATGATAGCTCGATTTTGGCCCGTAGATGCGGTCGTGGGAGAAAATGGCGCGTTCTATTTTTCTTACAAAAACAAAAAAATGCACCGTTACTTCAGCATTCCCACCAAAAAATACCGCCACCAAAAACGTAAACTTTTGAAGTTAGAAAAAGAAATTCTAAAAAAAGTGCGCGGCACCGCTGTTGCTTCCGATCAGTTTTGCCGCCTTTTTGATCTGGCTATCGATTTTTGCGAAGATGTAAAACCCCTACCGATCGATGCAGCGGTAAAAATAAAAAAGATTTTCGAAGATCACGGCGCGCACGCAAAAATTAGCTCGATCCATGTCAACGGATGGTTAGGAAATTTTAACAAATTAAAAACTTGTTTACGTTGGGCTAAGCGGGAACTTAAAATTGATCTCAAGAAGCATAACAGGAAGGCTTTATTTGTGGGTGACTCGCCTAATGATGAACCAATGTTTAAATTTTTCGAAAACTCCATAGCCGTCGCTAATATTGATAAATTTTTATCACAAATCGAACACACACCTAATTTCGTGACGGCGTCTCCCGGTGGCAAAGGATTTGCCGAGATCGCGAAAATTTTATGCCGCTAAAGTTTTTTTTACCCGCACTCCTGGCGGCAAGCTTTAATTTTTCTTTTGCCGCGGCCGCTGCGGGTCAGAGTAAACCCGCCGGCAAAAGCAAACCCGCGGAGAAAGGTCCGGTGCTAAAAGGCAAGTCGCCGGCAGTAACTAAGGACAACTCAGCTCCCAAAGCCCCGACCAAGAAGCTCGCGCCGCAAATCACCACCAAGAAGCCCGCGCCGCAAGCGGCGCCCAGAAAACCATCACCTAATAACCCTACGGCCACAGGAGAAAAAATAATTATTCCCGAGGGCCACGCTGATGATTCCAACAAACGGGTCACAGTAAAACCCGTGCCTGGCTGTACAAATATGGATGAACCACGCACGATTGGCCGTTTATCTTATATGTCTTTAGCCTCAAAGGACGGGGCTTGTGTCGTAAGTATTTCCTATACTCACACAGATGGCATAATCAATAATTGGACTTTCGACACCCAAGGTAAAATGCTTTTTTCCGTGGATAAAGATGATAATAAGGGAAACTCATTCACAGCTATGCACCAAACTTTGTTTTTTCCCGCCAATGCCTCACCGAGGATTGAAAATTTGAACACCGATCCGCCGACTTTAAAGGTCACCGCCGCTAACGGCAGCGAATTGTTTTTTGATATTAATAAGGGCGAGTTTATGCCAAATTCCGTGCCGTATGTTAAGACAATTTCTCATTTCCAAATGAACGAAGAAATCACTCAGATGACAGGTGAACTGCGCGGAAAAATGCATGGAGAAAAAGTAAAGTATGTGGATACAACTCCCATACGCGATTTAGTCACGGTAGAAAATTCTAATGGGAATTTCATTTATTATACGGCTAAGTTTGGTCAGTCGCCGGAATGTGTTAGAAATTGGAGCGCGGAATATCGCGGTCAATCTGCTACGGGCGCGAGGAAGGTTTGCACTTTTGTGTCTGATAAACTATTCCGTGGCTATCCAAAAAACCCAGACCGCTATAATTTAAATATTTCAAAAGAATCTCTAACCAAGCTAGAAAAGGAAACCTGCAATACACAAGACAGTTGGAGTAAGGGCGTGTACCCAAAAGCCGGCGAGAGCGCACCGACAGGTCTTACTAAATAGCGTTTTGTTCGCAAACTAGGATTTCTAGAATTTGTAACGCGCAAGTGACAGGTTCGTAGGGATAACCAAACTTGGTCCGAAGATTTTTGTCACTGCCCCCAAATTTAAAACTCGCTGTTAAGACTTTCAATGCACCACTTGGCGCTTACCTCCGCTGACGCTCCCACTCCTGACACCGTTGCTGTTGGTTATGATCAATGATTCACCCTATTGCCGTAGAGCGAATGTCCTTTATTATGCTTAGAGAGGGGTGGTGAGCGCATTTTCCGCGAATAGAGATATGCGGTGAGGTGTTTTTTCCAATATAACGAACGCTAGCCTATCGCCCCGGAGTTTTAATGGTTAAAATGAAAATCTTTGCCAAAAAAGGAAACTTCGCCACCCAATAATTTGCGCTCGACGAATTAAAGAGTCATCTCGGCATTTCTGCCCACTACTACCGGTTTACCAAAATCTTATCATTGTTACTCAATTTTGCGACGAGTTACTTAATTTTGCGACGAGCCACTCTATTTCGCGACTAACTCTAACAAAACATTTCAGGAACGTGAGCGCTACTAATTTTTACTTTTTAACTTATCGCGGAACTCGGCAAGAGCTGCAAAAGGATTATTGAGTACAACTTTTTGCTGTGGGCGTTGCGGACGGTTGTCGCGGTTGGGCTTTCCGCCACGTTTGGGGCCGTCAAACTTGCGGCCCTCGCGTGGGCCATCGCCTCGCGAATCATTACGTGACCCCTCGGCACGCGGTCCTCGCGAACCTTCAGCGCGCTGCCCTTCGCCTCGTGGCGGACGCG
The DNA here is from genome assembly GCA_964498095.1 of uncultured Bdellovibrionales bacterium. GTDB lineage: Bacteria > Bdellovibrionota > Bdellovibrionia > Bdellovibrionales > SG-bin7 > SG-bin7. Next base: position 200,123 of record CAZCFY010000005.1, read on the forward strand.
GTGAATCCCGACGCGGTGGCCGAGGTCCATCACCACGATCACCTCGCGGTCCATCCCCGCGCGGGCCATCGCCTCGCGCCCGCTGACCTTCGCCGCGGGGGCGCTCAGCCTGTGCCGGCTTTTCCGTGAGCTTCATCGTTAAAGAAATCTGGGGTTTTTCTAAATCCACGCCTAATACTTTTACTTGGACAAAATCCCCGGGGCTAAGTTTCTGGCGGGGGTCACTCACGAAGTCATGACTAATTTCGGAAATATGTACGAGTCCATCTTGGCGCACACCCACATCAACAAAAGCACCGAAGTTCGTCACGTTAGTAACAACGCCGGGACAGATCATACCGGGTTTTAAATCTTTTACCTCGTGAATGTCTTCGCGAAAGGTAAATGTTTTAAATTCAGGACGTGGATCGCGGCCGGGTTTTTGAAGCTCATTTACGATATCATTAAAAGTAAACTCACCTATGAGTTCAACCCATTTATCCCTTTTTGCTTTTAAAGCCGCCGAACCTTCGGGTGTAACCATTTGCGAAATCGTCAACCCTATGTCATTTGCCATCTCGCGCACGACGGTATAGCGCTCGGGATGAATTCCCGTGTTATCAAGAGGCGATCTGCCAGTGGGGATTCTTAGAAAGCCCGCCGCCTGTTCAAAGGTTTTAGAGGAAAAATGTGGAATCTTGTTGAGTTCACCGCGCTCGGCAAAAGAGCCATTTGTTTTTCGGTGCGCAACAATCCCTTGCGCGATCGCGGGACCAATACCAGCGACGTAACTTAACAAAGCCGCAGAGGCCGTATTTAAATTCACGCCGACCTGATTCACGCAGGACTCTACTACGCCGTGCAGAGAATTTTTTAATTCCGTTTGCGATACATCGTGTTGATATTGTCCAACACCAATACTTTTTGGATCAATTTTTACTAGCTCCGCCAAGGGATCTTGCAGCCGACGCGCAATTGAGATCGCGCCCCTGACACTGACATCAAGCTCGGGAAATTCTTCGCGCGCAATCTCTGATGCCGAGTAAACGCTGGCTCCCGCTTCGTTAACCATAACAACGGGAGTCTCGCTACCCAAATCCTTTAAGATTTTTCTAAAGAATGTCTCCGCTTCACGGCCCCCAGTACCATTGCCTACGGCCACCGCCTCGATTTTTAATTGCTTTAATACATCACCAATTAATTTTTTTGCGGTATCTTCGGCGCCCTCGCCATGAGTGTGTAAAATTGTATGTGAAATATAATTTCCGTGCAGATCAATCAACGCCACTTTGCAGCCGGATTTAAAACCAGGATCTACACCCAGAACACATTTACTGCCAAAGGGTGAGGCCATTAAAAGTTTGCGCAGGTTTTCGCTAAAAACTTTAATCGCGTGTTCATCGGCCAGTTCTTTTAAACGATTATGGATTTGATTTACCACGGATGGAATTACGTGTGCCGTTAAAGCTAATTTTGCCGCTTCGATCAAATAGGGACTCACGGTTAAACCAATATCGGGGCAAGCAAAATCTGTGAACAACTTAACAAGGTAATTTTCATCACCCTCGATCGTGACGGTAAGTTCACCTTCATGCCAGCCGCGGCGGATCGCCAAATAGCGGTGCGATGACTTAGCGTTTTGCAGAGTTTTTACCGGGTCACTGAAATCCGCGTAATTAGAGTATTTAGAATTTGGTTTAAATTTTTTCGTCTTTTTGGAAACAACTCTACCTTTGTCATTTAGGTGATCACGAACCTTTTGACGAAGTTCGGGATCATTCGACATGCGCTCAATTATAATATCTTGGGCGCCTTTGATGGCGAGCTCATAGGTAACGATTCCCGCCGTCGGGTTTAGGAATCCCTTGGCTTTAACTTCAATCGCCGTAGAGTCAGTGACGGTTTTATGTCCAAGCCCCCACAACCAGTCGGCCAGCGGCTCAACCCCCGCCTCACGCGCTAAGGTAGCTTTAGTTTTCTTTTTCTTTTTAAATGGCCGATAGATCTCATCGAGTTCGGTAAGATCATCGGTTTGCAAAATGGCTTTTTTTAAATCGTCTGTCAGATTTCCCTGAGACTCGATTTCTTTAAGAATAAAATCTTTGCGTTTTACAAGTTCGGTAAATGTTTCGTGGGCCTTTAAGACTTCCCGGATTTTTACTTCGTCTAAATTACCCGTCTTCTCTTTGCGATAACGCGCGATAAAGGGGACCGTCGCGCCATCTTTGACAAGATCAAGCACCGCTTGCACGGAGCGCACGGGTATCTCACGCAAATTTTGGGATAAATATGTCTGAAAGGTTTGTTCCATGAATTACTTATGGCGAAACATTATTAGCCCGTGAGTCGGATCGTAAGGCGAAACCCCGACAGTCACTTTATCACCCACAACAACGCGAATATTAAAACGGCGCATTTTTCCACAAAGCTTGGCGGAAATCTCCAAGCTGTTTTCCAGCTTGATTTTATAAATTCCGCCCGCCAGTGCGTCGATAACCTTACCTTCAAGTTGGGCTAAATCATCTTTGGCCATGCTTACTCTTTTAAATCCGTGATGAGGGTTTTAATTCCGTCCTGAAATAATACTTCAATACGGCTATTATTGCTTGATAATACGTAGCCCCAACCAAGCACTTTGTGTTTGATCGGTGTCTTAGCTTCGTAATGACCAGACATTTTATAAGGATGAGGTTCCTGCTCTTGGCTCTTTTCAAAAAGTTGACGCCATTTTAGCGCTAGCTTTTGAGCTTCGCCAGTAAGTCCCGGCGGAATAGGAATACGCGTTTTTTTTGCGGGCGCAACAGCGACCGGCGCTTGCTGCGGAATCGCAACCGCTGGTACCGACTTAACTTTTGGTACAGCGTTTTTACCATTTGGTTTAGCAATTACTTTTGCTGTCTTTTTTTCCGTTGCTTTCGGCGGCTTAACAGCAGCCTTCGAAGCCTTTACATTTGGCTTCGCTGATGCTTTTTTCGGCATTAATCCCCCTCAATGTAATCGCAAATTATAACAACAGTTTAGGGTTTGCAATCGCAACATTTCCAATGCAATGCGCTATGTCGGAGCGACCTTTCCATGTTAGATTTCAAAAAATGGTGACCCCACGTATTTTGAAAACAAAATTTCCGGAACTCATCTCGGAGATTATAGGAAATGATTCACAGACAATCGAACGCATTGCTTCGGCAAAAAACGCCGATAAAACCGCGATGAGCTTTGTGTTTAAAGTTGAACGTGTCGATGAATATATCAATTCTCAATGCGGAACCTTGGTAGTTCCACAAAAGACGACCCTTGCCACTGGGCAAATTAATGGAAAAGTCATTCTTAAAAGTACGAACCCTGAGCTCGCAATGGCTCTTATCTCGCAAGAATTTTTCGCGCCAAAAGATTTAAGCACGGCGGGTAACAAAATTCACTCCAGTGCAGTGATAAGTAAAACAGCCCGCCTCGGCAAAAATGTCGGTATTGGGGCAAATGCCGTTATTGGTGAAAATGTACAAATCGGCGACGGTTCGCAAATTTCTGCCAATTGCGTGCTCGAAGAAAACGTAAAAATTGGCCGCGATTGCCGCCTTTATCCTTTAGTATTTGTCGCGCGCGACTGCGAAATGGGTGACGGGTGCGTGATTCAGTCGCATGTTTCTGTAGGCAGCCAAGGCTTTGGGTATGCGCACGACAGAGACGGCAACCATTATCATAAGCCGCACTTGGGCCGCGTGATCTTAGGAAATAAAGTGGAAATTGGGGCCGGGACACAAATTGATCGCGGTACCGTTGACGATACCGTGATTGGCGATGGCACTAAGGTGGATAATCTTTGTCACTTTGGTCACAATGCGGTTATCGGCAGAAACTGTCTGATCACGGCCGGATTTGTGTCGGCCGGCTCGGTAAAAATTGGCGATAATTTTATTTGCGGCGGCCGCACGACGATCGCTGGTCATCTTGAAGTTGGAAATAATATTACTATTGCCGCACATTCTACTGTCGGCAGCACAACGAGGGAACCTGGACAATACGGCGGCTACCCGCTAGTTCCTTTACAAACTCATATGAAAAATCAAGCCAGCACCGCGTTTATCGCGGAGATGAGAAAAAACATCGCACGCTTAATGAAAAAAGTTTTTCCCGAAGAGACAAAATCATGAACTACTATTTTACCACACCCATTTATTACATTAACGATCTACCGCATATCGGTCACTCCTACACCACGCTGATAGCCGACACTCTCGTACGCTATCACCGCCTGTTTGGCGACGAGGTTTTTTTCCTAACGGGAACGGACGAGCACGGGCAAAAAGCGCAGGAAACCGCCAAGCGGCGAAATGTCGAACCGCAAGTGCACGCCGATGAAATGGTAGTTAATTATAAAAACATCTGGAAAGAGCTCGATGTCGATTACAACCTTTTTATCCGCACCACTGACGACTTCCATAAAAAGGGCGTACAGGCCGCACTTCAACAGCTTTGGGATAATGGCGAAATTTATTCGCAAGATTACGAAGGCTGGTACTGCGTCGGTGACGAAATTTTTTATAACGAAAAAGATTTAGTGGACGGCAAAAGTCCCACGGGCCGTGAAGTCGTACTGGTTAAGGAGAAAAATTATTTCTTTAAAATGTCCAAATACCAAGACCGGCTCATTAAACATTTTGAATCCAATCCGCGTTCCATTTTGCCAGATTACCGCCGCAATGAAGTCTTGGGGTTTTTAAGAAAGCCCTTAGAAGATTTATGTATTAGCCGGCCGAAGTCACGTCTGACCTGGGGTGTAGAAATTCCCTTTGATAAAGATTATGTCACCTATGTCTGGTTTGACGCTCTCCTAAACTACTGCACCGGTGTCGGCTACCAGCAAAAAGGCAAAGATGCGGAATTTAAAAAATGGTGGCATGATGCCGGCGCGATTCATTTGATTGGAAAAGATATTTTAACGACTCACACTGTTTATTGGGGATCGATGCTGATGGCGCTGGGTTTACCGCTACCGAAAACTGTTTTTGCCCACGGCTGGTGGTTAACCGAAAATAACGAGAAAATGAGTAAGTCCACAGGGCCCGTCGTAAAACCTCTGGATGTAAAAAATGTCGTCGGCGTTGATGCGTTTAGATACTACCTAAACCGCGATGTAAGTTTTGGTAACGACGCAAAGTTTTCGCAGGATCTTGTCGTGAACCGTTATAACAGCGAACTTGCCAACAATCTTGGAAATCTATTAAGCCGATCGACCAATTTGATTCAGAAATTTTATAACGCCCAAGTTCCAGCCGTGGATTTTAAAGGTGAAGACACCCGTCGACTCCGCGAACTTGCACTTGGCTGTGCGGATAAAGTTAAAGCGGAAATCGAAGGAATAAATCCGCAAAAAGCCATCGGTCATATCGTTGATTTACTCACGGAAGCGAATAAATATTTAGAAACTCAAGCCCCGTGGAAGGTTGCCAAGACCGACTTAAATGCGGCGGCCGAATCACTTGTGACCTCACTTGAAGTCTTGCGCATTGCTGGAATGCTTTTAACTCCCGTCATGCCGGCGAAAATGAAATCACTTTTGGAAACGATTGGCTGGAACAAACCTTTAAAGTTTTCGGACGCTAGCACTTGGGGCCTCATCGCCGCCGGCACTCCCGTCAAGAAGGCCGAAGCCCTGTTTCCGCGGCTGGAGAATTAGGCCGACGGCACCAAATTAACCGGCCGGTCATAGCCTCTGATACAGTTTTATTTTTTAAAATATTCCAGGCAATCATTCAAAGATGAAAGTCCTTGGATTTCTTCCCAAGGATACTTTTGCGCCAATGTTGACTGAAGGGCACCAGGCACGCTCACTTCTGCCAGAAATTTTGTAAACTCAGCCACACCGGCGGCAGTAGCGATCTCGCCTTCGGCGGGAATAATTTGGTCCGGTTGATACTGACTTAATAATTTTTCCAGTGTCGAAATCCACTCTTTAATTTCGACATGGTCATAGATTTTAAAGATCGGAAAAATTTTATGATAAAATAAATCACCTAATAACAACGTTTTAATTTCCGGTAAAAAAATCACCAGGTTTTTCGCAAACTGTCCCGTAGAAATAGCCTCTATTATTATCTGATGCCCGCCCCAATTAAGGTCTGTTCTTGCGCTAACGATGTGATTTGGAACTTTGCGGTCACCGAAATGCTGTATTAATACTGGCCGGGGGTAACTTCCAACGTAAATATCACGGGCCTCAGGATAAAATTCGTTACCACCGACGAAATAACGATGGGCCTTTTGATTAATAATATGCGTAACCCGCCCCGGAACCTCGTGCATAATCTGCTCCGCCGTGGCTGCCATATTGGTATTAATCAAAAGTGTCTCGCTGCCCTTTTCGATCGCTACACAATTTGTCACGCCCCCAATAAGTGCCGTAATGCCATTGCCTAGCTGTTTCTTCTGCAAAGGACGATGTGGGCGGGCGGTAACGTCGATCAAGGGCGTGGATGTACCCAGCGTGATACCGTAGAGAAATCTAATCCATTCGGATAAATTCATTTTTTGAATTTCTTCGGACCAAAGGGATGAGTCAATAACTCTTTGAATAGGAAATGTTTTTTTATTCCCGATTTGTTCGCTAACCAAATATTGCTCTGCGGACCAAAAAATTCTGCCATAACCTGTAGGCAATTGCCACAAGGAGGGGCAGGATCCTTATCTTGGGTGACTACAACGATGTGCTCCAAGCAAATATGGCCTTCGGAAACGGATTTTAATATCGCACAGCGCTCAGCACAGATAGTGGCGCCAAAACTGGAATTTTCGACATTACAGCCGGCAAAAATTTTTCCGCGAAAACTTATTAGAGCTGCCCCTACTTGATATTTTGAATAGGGGCAATACGCTCTGGCTTGAAACTTTAAAGCCTCCTTAAAGGCCTTTTTTACTTTCGCCGGGACGGTCACGCTTTTACAGTGCCTCGCCCATTTCAGCGATCCACACCGCGCCTAATTTTACAAAGCGCATGGCGTGCTCAACATTGACCATTTCCATTGTGTCTTTAGCGGTATGGATCTGGCGGTTCATGTTGTTAAAGCTGGATTCAAAGGGAAATGCCGTGGCATAACCTTGGCGGTTCCAGGAAGCATGGTCACTGCATTCGTAATTGCACAATGTAGTTCCCATTTCATTTGATTTAACACCGAGATATTTGATTGCTAAATCTTTAGTAAATTGAGTGAGTTCATCGGATACATTATCCTCGACAAAATGTAGCGGTAAATTTTCCTTGGGCGACTTGTATCCAACCATATCAAATTGCAAAATACCCGCCAGTTTTACACCATCCTTTTTAAATTTTTTGGCCATGACGTTTGAACCTACAAGCCCAACTTCTTCCGCCGCGTAGAAGGCAAAATAAATATCGCGCTTAAACTTCATTCCGCTGGCAAGAACCGCGCGGTAAAGTTCAGCCACCACGGATGAACCAGAAGCATCATCATCGGCCCCGGGCTTATTATTTCGTAAAGTATCCATGTGGCCGCCAATTAAAATTCCCGGTAAGCTCGCATCGGATCCTGGAATGCGGGCGTATACTGAATTTTGCAGGTAGCTTCCGCCAGTAACGACTTCTTTAACTTCGATTTCATTGCGGCCATTTTGCTTAGCCTGCGCCAAGAGATAGTTTTTTAAAAAGTTACTCGCGTCTACACCCGTAGAAGAATTGCCGTAACGATCGGGAAAGTTAATGTAGCGCCGGATAAATCCGTCATACTGCTCGCTACTCACGATATTCATTAAATTACGGGCTTGAGTTTCATGGCCAATCGCATAGTGCGCGGGCGCAAAGTTTGGTTCTTGCGCTTGCGAAAACTCGCGTAAGAAATTTTCTTTGTTTTCCGACTTTGTATACTCGTCGGTTACGTCCGTTACACCGGCGCAAAAATTTTGATTTTCGTGAACTAAATTTACTAAATCATCGCGCTCCGAAGGAGTTAGCGTTACTAACGCTTTATCGGCATAAACTTGCAAGGGCGCATTCACGCGATATTTTGCAATTAACTGCACGAATTGCTGAGAAACAACATAAACACCTAAGTCTTCATTGATTGAAAGCGCAGGTGCTGCCAGCAGGAGAGATAATAAAATTTTTCTTATGAACATAGACCCTCCATGGTAATGAACATCATTGAAATGGTATCGTAGCTTTGACCGTCTAGGTATTTAAATATCTCGGCACTCGACCTTTTGCCAAGCGAGAATTAATTGGACTCGGGGCGCCCAGGTTTTTTTATTTTTTCACTCACCGGTTTCAGTTTAGTATTCGCCGGAAGTTCAACGTCGACATGATCCTTGGGTTTTGATTCTGGCCCACTGAGCCCTAAACTTTTATTTTCGTTTGTATTAACAAAATCTATGTTGCGATCACTTTTGATATTGAGTTTTAAGCGGTACTGCATAAACGCGCGGGTTACCGGCGTGGGCGCTTCGCCACCAACTTTTTCTGAGTATGCATTATCAAACGTTAGAATATCGGCGGTAGCATCTTTACCTAACTTCTCTTCGATGCCTTTGAGTTCAGTCTCGGAAATTATGTCTGATGGACCGCCGGTAAGGTCCTTGGTGAGGTCAGTAAAAAACGGCATCATATCTTGGCCCACGTTTTCGCCGCACGAGATGGGACCGCTACATTTTAATTCGGGGTCCTGCGCCGCTACGACCCGCGAAAGTAA
>CAZCFY010000006.1:0-184634 GCA_964498095.1 uncultured Bdellovibrionales bacterium
TGATGACATCCAAAACTGTTTTCTTGGCCTTCTCTGGGGAAGGATTTTGACTAATAAAGAGTGGTACCGATTGGTAAAGAAGAACTTTGCCCTTAGTGTTTGTACTCACCCAGGACAACTTTGTGCCACCTAAATCAAAACCCAGGCACCAAGCGCTCAATGGCTGTCCTCACTAGAAATTGAATATAACCGCGCACCCGAATAGTAATAAGTAAGAATTTTTTCCGCAGCCCAACCCTGTTCCGCAAATATTAGCGAGCCGTACTGTGACATACCCACACCGTGACCGAGGCCGTGGCCTACAACTTTTTGGGTTCCATTGATATCTGGGGGGAAAAGACTATATAAATAACTGCGTACGCCACCAAATAAAGTCATCATGCCGGAAGATTGAATGCGGTTTAAGACAATTTCCTTTTGATCAGCCAATAAAACTTTTAATCCCCAAACACGCCCCGAGTTCCCCATAATATTAACAATCAACTCTTTCACTTGAATCGAATCCGGAAACCCCATTAATTTTAAACGCTCTTTAATGGTTTGCTGTGTGATGTTGGCTTTTTCGCCCCACGTGCCATATGGCTTTTCTTTGACACCGGGAGCATCAGGCACGGACACGAGATAGGGTGGGTTATCCCCTTCAAGATGAAAACACTCTTTGGCGGAACAAGTTACACCACCAGAATTTGAGGAAAAATAAGCCTTAATAACCTCTCCATTATAAGTGAGTACATTGTGACGACTATCTGCCACGGCACGGTTTGTGGCTTCGTGTTCTACCCGAATGGCGCGCTGGCCGCGCCGAAAATGTACGCCCCGATAACTCTGATACCAAGTGGTAGGGTCCACATCCCAATTTCTTTTTTCTTTAACACGCGCTAGCGCCATTTCATAAAGCGCATAAGTTCGTGCGGCCACCGCCTGTGACTTCAATGCCTCGATATGCCAAGTGGGCAAAATCTCGGAAGGTAAAACTGACCGCAAGTATTGGTTGAGCGGTAATACATTGATTACGGACCACCGGTTTTTTTGTTTTTTTACAAAATATGTTTTAATAATTTCAAAATTCCCGCGTAATGCGGCGGCGATCTCTACCGACTGACCGCCACTGTCTCTTTTCCCTTTGTCCCAAGTTATCTCTGATAAAACACTTGGGTCGTTGGGAATTATCTCTACCGGTTGCAGCGGAACTTTTTCGCCGTCGACAAGAAAGTAATCATTACGAAAATCAAAATGAAGATCGTGCCCTTTAGCCAAAAATATGTTGTCGGCGAGGCTAAGGATGCTGACGCCTTTTTTATTAATGACATAGACATTATTAGGATCCTGCACGACGGGATAGGGATCACGGTAGGGTGACGAAATAATTGGAAACATCCGCACGCGAATACTCACGGCCGATGGTAAAAGACGGCCCACAGGAGTTTGAATTAAACTTTGCGTGGACCCTGGTGGTAACAGTTCAACTTCGGTAGGTTCCGGAGTCGGATACTCGACGAGAAGTTCCAGGTCTGAGGCATAGCCGCCAAGCCCAAATAATAATGCCAGGATTAGAATTGTTTGCCGCAACCGCGCGCCCCCTATTTCTGATCAGCTATATATTGAATCCTTCTCTGGACTACAAGGATTAATAGGTATAAGACTATATTCAGGTTTTTCTAATTTTTGACGATAAATATTCAGAAGTTAGCGTGTGAGGTTATTTATGCCCAGTGGTTCACATTTACTCGTATTGGCGGTCATTTTAATTCTTTTATTTGGCGGCCGTAAGCTTCCCGAGCTTGGCCGAGGTCTAGGCGAAGCTATTCGCAGTTTCAAAAAAGGTTTAAACGAAGACGAAATCGACGTGTCCCAATCGAAAAAAGAAATTGAAAAAGATAAATCGGGCAAGGTCTAAATTTTGCTCCGCGTTATAGGCCACAGTTTAATATCAATTTTTCAAGTTACACAAAAAAAGAAAATAAATAAAATTAGTTTATATGGTTAAATCTGGATTAGCTCCTGCAGCGGCAATATTAGTTTCACTCACTGTTGCCATCACTACGACAAAATTTATGGGAATTGCCACAGCTGCTTATAGTTGCATGGTTATTGGCTATTTGGTCCGCAAAAACCGTAATCTTCACGTCCGTTTAATGAGCCTGGCGATTTTTTTAGATATCGCGTTGGTTCTTATATTGGAGTCGCAACGCCAAGCTATTGAGACCGCGATATCACTAAAATTTGGTCTTCTGCAACAGGCGCACATTTATTCTTCAGCCACTGCCACGGTACTTTATTTCCCGGTTTTATTTATGGGATTTTATTTATGGAAAAACCCTGGCGTCTTGAATGTCAGAAACTGGCACATCCGCTTAGGCAAAGCCGCTTTCTTTTTTCGGTCTCTGGGATTTATTTTGATGTTTACTCTATTGTTTCAAGCAAAGAACTGACGGGCTGACTCAACGATTGCATTAGAATCGATTTTATTGCGAGCGTACAGGTGATCTGCTTTATACGCACTTTGCCCAAAAGTATCCCGCACACCTAGTGAACGTAAATTTAGACCCTTATAACCTACATTTAGAACAGCATGACTTATTAGTGCTCCCAAACCACCAACGATTTGGTGATCTTCCACGGTGAGCGCGCGTCCGCCCGTTCGCTCGATACACTGAATAATTGTCTCTGTGTCGGGCCGATTAATGATGGACGGGTTAATGATTACAAGACCAATTTTGTCAGACTTTAATGTTTCCGCCGCTTTCAACGCTTGCGGCAACATCGAACCCGCCGCGACAACCGTGAGTGAATTTTTAAATTTCTCGGGATTATCATGCGCCACCTGCGCCACTCCCAATTTATAATCGTAATTTTCTGGAAGATACCGCCGCAAGAAATTTTCCCGCCCTAAAAAATAAATCTGCGAACGAGGAACTTTGCCGGATTTTCTGTCTTGATAGAAACGGTCAAGCCCTTTTGAAACCAAGGCATGGGCCTCTTCACTAGAAGTTAAACAGTAAACATCTGTGTGTGGGATCGCCGCCGTCATCGCGAAGTAGCTAAGTGCCTGGTGAGAAGCACCATCAGCCGCATCTTGAAATCCCGTGTGCGAGAAAAATGCGATAAAGGGACCTTCCGAAAGGGCCGCAAGTATCATGGGTAGCGCCCCTTTGGTAACTCCAAACTGCGCGAAAGTATCTACAATCGGAATATATCCCGACTTTGATAAGCCTACAGCCACACTTACCATGTTGGCTTCGGCAACGCCGACATCAATAACACAATCTGGAAACTCTTTGTGATAACCGCCGACCCCAGTCGAGCCTGGTAAGTCCGAGGTTACAGAAATAATGGGATAACCCTGCTTTCTTTTTTCGATCAATGCCTGCGATACACCGTTTTGAACTTTTTCACTGGGAATTGCCGGTGCCGCTGATGCTTTCGCTGGTTTCTGCGCATGCTTATCCTGAATCGCCTTACACCACTGCATAAATTCTTCCGGAACTTCTTTGTCGCCGTAAATTTCCTGCAAGAAAGCAGTTAAGTCCTTCGGATCACTTAATGGAAAACCATGACCTCCGGAGGCCGACTTCATTGTCTTTTCAACGCCGTAACCTTTAATAGTTTTAGCATGAATACAAACCGGAACACTTGGATCATCTACTACCGAGGTAACCGCCTGTTCGATTGCGGCCATACACGCTAAAATATCATGTCCATTGCCGACGGGAATAACCTTCCAGCCCAAGGACTTCAGCGCGGCAAACTGCGGATTTAACGAAAAGCTATCGGCATCAATACGCCCGGAAAGTTTAGTGTTGTTGTCACTAATTACACAAATAAATGGCGCAAGCTTCTTTTTCGCGGCGAAACCGGGAATAGCCGCAAATGCTTCTTTAGCTTCTCCTTCGAAACTGGCGCCGTCAGAGACGGCGCAAAAAGTGACACGGTTTTTCTCTGCTAAAAAATCAGCGTGAGCTAACCCTTGCGCTTGCGGCAAGCCTGAACCCAAGGGGCCATTACTAATAAAAACACCTTCAGGAAATAAATGGGATTCGCCATGGCCGCTGAGTTTACTCTCAATGGAACGAAATTTCTTTAAATCTTCGATCGTCAAATCAGCAAAACCATAATTCGCTTTCAGCGCGTATAAACCATTTTCACAATGACCAGCATCATTAATGACATGAAACTTCTCATACCATTCCACATTTTCTTTTTGCGCTTGATAAAAAACAAACCCATGAATCGCTGACATCAATTCGGCAAAGGCTGCGGGACCACCCCAGTGGCTCGCGGCACCGCCGAGGACAGCTTCCATATCCATGAGCGCCACCATGGCCCGGGTCGCGCGAGGGTCGGCAACTTTTAACCGCGTGCCGTTTCGCAATGAAACTTCAATCCAATATTTTGGCGAATTTTGCGGAGTAGTAGCTAATTTATTTTTGATGTGGATCGGCTCGATCATTATTGGCCCCCAAGATAGTGGTTTGCCTAGGGGGTGTCAACCAAACGACCCTCGCTTATTTTGAAGGTTTTTTGAGCTATTTTTAAGTCCTCGGGGTCATGCGTGATCAAAAGTGATGGAATTCCCCTCTCCTTGATCACGGATTGTACAAGATTTCGTGCTTCTTGGCGCAACTGCGTATCCAATGCCGAAAATGGCTCATCTAAAAATAAAAAGCGCGGCTCTCCTATAATCGCGCGAGCTAAAGCCACTCGCTGCTGCTCGCCGCCAGAAAGTTGATGCGCGCGGCGGAACAAACAATTTTCAAGTTTAAGATCGCTGACGAGTTTTGCCATTTTTTCCACGATAGATTTTTCGCTTACTTTACGCGCCCGGGCCGCAAACATAATATTATCCCGCGCGGTAAGATGCGGAAAAAGTTCGTAGCTTTGAAAAACGACACCGAGCCGGCGTTCGGCAACGGGAAATTTAGCTAAATCTAGCTCCTTAAATTTCCATTCTAAGCCGGGACACTCATCTAAGCCGATAAGCACCCGAAACACCGATGTCTTGCCAGCTCCCGAGGGCCCCCACAATGCCGACAGTCCTGAATCGGGTATTTCCCATTTCGGAATTTCCAAGGAAAAATCGCTATAACGGCGAATCAGATTTTTGACTAAGGACATTGCCTAAACTCCTAAACATCCAAAATATACCCGCGCCAATTACAAGAAGCAAACCCGCAAGAACGGAAGCCGCCGACAGACGATAAGAACCCAATAAATCATCTACCAACATAGCTACAGTTATCGTGCGGTCAGATACCAAACGCGAAAGAGCAAAATCTCCTACAGCCCAAAACCCCGCGCAACCCGAAAGCAAACCAATACTTTTTGCGCATTGGGGAAATGTAATATACGAGAAAATTTGATAGTTCGTCGCCCCCATCGTCCTGGCTACCTCAATTTGATTTCTTAAACTTCTGATATTGTCGTCTAGTAACAAACGATAAAGGCCCGGAATAAACACCATTACCAAACCAAAAACAATGGCCACAATACTAAATAAACGAAATGTAATTCCTAAAAGTAGAAAAGCGAATCCGACAAGCGTCACGCTCGGCGCCACATAGGATTTCAAGAACTTTTCAAAAGCAACGTGCGGTGACCCCAGGACAATCATAGATAAACATAAAAAACTAAAGACTCCCACGCCCATTCCCACCAGAAGAGATCCTAGAATCCGTCCCGGTAAAACGCTTTCAATTTCATGAGGAATGTGGGGAACAACAAAGAATATGCCGCACACGGATCCAAAAGATATAAATAATCCATAAAATAGTCCCGGCCACAATCCAATTCCAGAGAGATTTGCAATTCGCTGCGATTTTAATGACGTCTTTGGACTATAACTAAGAACAATCATCGCCACCAACAGCACTTGCATTGTCGCCAGTCCAAATGCCTGCGCGAAGTTTCCCTCTATAATAATTTTTTGATAGGTTAATACTTCGAACGCGACCGCTCCCACGCTGCCAGTGATTAGCGGAATAGAAAAACTGCCAAACGCAATAATGAACACTAAGACGAAAAGGTTCATAATATCACTTTTAAGGAGCGGTAAAACCAGTTTAAACAATATTGACCGTCGGTTAGCGCCTTCGACGAAGGCGAGTTCTATCATGCCCCCCAAACGTTCACGCATTTTAGCAAACAAAACCACTCCCACTAGCCCTGAAAATGAAAAGACATGCGCCAAAACCGTACCCACTAAACCAAATGGAAAAGGGCGGATCAAATTTAAGAGAGAAATTACCAAAAACAATGAAGGCACGAAAACCGGGATGAGAATTAATATTTCTAAATTGCGGCTGTACTTTCGCGCTAACCCAAGTGCAATGAACAGACCGCCAAAAACCGAAAAAAAGGCGGAATAAACGGACTGCAAAAAAGTAAATTTAATTACCGGACCTAGTTCACTCCACGGCGGCAAATCCCAGCGCGTAATTTTCGCCAGAAAAACAAGATAAGGAAAAATCAGCAGAATAGTTATCGCAACGCGGGAAAATCCACTCACCACAACTTCACCCACTCATCTAGAAATCTTTTTTTTGTTTCCACGGAAATTTCCGAAACTTCAGTTTTGATTGCCAAATTTGGTAGTGCCGAAGTGTCAACCGTTACGCCATCAACCACCGGCAACATAAAATTCTTTTTTAAGAGGATTCCCTGCGTTGCAGGCAGCAGCAGAAAACTTATAAATTCCCGGGCGTAATCACAGTTTTTGCAGACTTTCGGCACGCCCACGTATTCAACTTGCACCGGGTGACCCGTCGTAAATGCCACGGCGGCGAAGTCGTCGGGCTTTCTTTCCTCCCAGTGGTGATACAAGAGTGAAGTCACGTAAGAAAACGCCATTTGACTCTGCCCCGCTTGAAAAAGTCCATACGATGAAGACCATGACGGCGGCGCAGAAAAAATCTGTTCGCGAAACAGTTTTAAGTAGGCAAGCGCGTTACTTTCACCTTTATCGGTTATAATCCATTTTAAAAACTGCCAGCCCAGATTGCTTGTACGGGGATCTGGCATAGTGATACTTTTTTGAAATCTCTTATCCAGAAGATCATCCCAGTTTTTTGGAGGTTTGGTTTTTCCGCTGCGAAAAATGAACGTAAGTGGCGACCAGTCAAAGGGGATTAGGTCTCCACGGATGTATTTCGTTGGAAGCCGCTCTAGCCAAGTTATCCGCCGCCCCAAATTTGGATTTAACCAACCTAGCTTTAAATTTTCTGCGGTCAAACTGTCCTGATCCAAGCCAATAACGAGATCTACCGGTAACGGGTCTATTTTCATTTTCTGCAGTAGCAGCGCGGAGTCGCCGGCATCGATGATCTCCACGGGAATATTGTATTTGGCCTCGAACTCTCTTGCTATTTGCGGACCCGCCGACCAGGGTTTTGCAAAGGAAGAGTACGCATAAACCCTTAATTGCTTTTTGGGCTCTAACTTACTAAAAAAAAACAATCCCACCGCGAAAGCGGTGAGGGTCAAAATCACGAGGGATATTGCCTTTACCACAAAATACCGCGGTGGCGCTTAAAGAAATGATAATCAAGTCCGAGACAACGTCCCGCGCCCACCCAACAAAGAGAAAAATTAACCAATAATAAAATTTTATTGAGCGTCACTACTTCGGGACTCGAAATGTAAAGAAAGTGCCAGCTAATGGCCATTGCGATAAGCGAAACTGGCCGCACCAGAAAACCTAAAAAATAAGAACCCGCAATTACCATTAATAAAAATACAATAACGTAAGCAAAGGGCTGCCAATGAGTGACCATGGTTTTCTCAAAAAACTCACGGTAAAACTCTGGCACCTCATGTTTTGGAAGCCATTCATTGATCTGGGCCGCTAGTCTAGGCTGGGTTAAAAAATCCCCGTAGTACCCCTTGTAAGCTTCTTGAGCATAGTAGTAGCCGACTAAGATACGTAAAAACGTTATCGGATAGAGGTGGCCCACATATTTTAAGCTTTCAAAAAATGAAACAATCACAGCCTATTATTTTGACGCAGATCAAATAGAGGTGTCAATGAGGCCATAGACACTTGCTATTAGAAATGCGAGAATAGTGATCATGCCAAAATTTATTTCGCAGATAGTCTTCGCGTCCTTTCTTTTGGGTCAAGCTGTCGCTTGTCATGCACAAAACGATCAAACCTCTAAGGGCAAAAAGTCCGAGATCGAGACGACTTCGATAACTAAACTTCAAGAAAACAAAGCGAAAGAAAAGGCTAAGAATAAGGAAAAATCCAAAGAGCCCAAAGAAGAAGATTATAACGAAGAAAGCCTAAACGTCTCCGCTATGATTGAAAAGCTACGCGCCCGCAGCAAAAGCTTCCGCTGGGACCGCAGTATTTTTGTAACCGAGGGCTGGCACCAAAAGGGCGAAACCGTTAACAAGCTGCCGCTCATTTATTGGACCTGCGGAAACGAAAAAAGCGAAAACAGATCACTTATTATTTCTGGAGTTCACGGCGATGAAGTCACGCCAATCTACTGGGGCTTCCGCGTTGTCGATTGGTTAAAGGCGAATCCCAAAGTTTGCGAGAATAAATTTATTGTTGTTGCTCCCATCGTAAACCCCGACGGGTTTTTGCGTTACGCCCGCGGAACGCGAACCAATTACAACAAAGTGGATATTAACAGAAATTTCAATACCCCCGATTGGGAAAAAGACGCTCACCGACTTTGGAAAACAAAATTGGCGAGCCAACGCCGGTATTATCCCGGAGATCAACCGGAGTCAGAGCCAGAAACACTTTTCCAAAAATGGATGATCGAACACTTCAAACCCAAAAAAATCATGAGCGTGCATTCGCCGCTAAACATGCTCGACTTTGATTCCCCCGGAAAAGAAGATATGAGATCATTTTCACAGGCCTATGTGGATTCTTGCGATACCCTTAAACAGGAAATGAAAAGATCCACGACAATTCTTCAATTCCATGCCTTTGGAACCTTTCCCGGCAGCCTCGGCAACTATGCCGGCAAGGTACTAGGAATTCCGACCATTACCCCCGAACTTCCCTCGGCCAACCCATCAGAAGCGGCTTGGTATTTTGGCGAGATGGAGGCGAGCTTACGCATGTTTCTCGATTATAAGATGGTCCCAAAGCCCGATAACGCCAAAGTGGCGAATACCAATAATTAAGTTAAAATCCTGGGATCTGTAAATTTTACATAGACTCCTTCATTTTATTTCGTGATGCGTCAACTTGTTGTATATTCTAAAGAATAAAAATACCGAGGTGCCCTTGAAACGCTTAATCGTTGCCCTTATTTTAACTTCTCAATTCGCTAATGCTGCCGCTGATCCCGAAAAGCTAATCCCCATGCGGCCAGTAACTTTGGACGAAGCACGTGAAATTGTAAGGCAGGCTTTGGATATACTCGAAGAATCAAAAGCCAACGTAGGGGCAGAAAATAAGAAAATCGAAGCAGAAAATAAGCGTATACAGGCAGAAAATGATAAGGCTCAAAAAGCAGGTCGCGACGAAGAAGACCGCCTTACGCAAAAAATTGATGAAGCAAAGCAAAGAGCGATCACGAATCGCGCAAAATGCAAAAGCGATGTTGTCTGTTTAAAAGAAGTTCACGAGGACCTTTCTAACCTAGTAAAAAAATTGCGCGAAAAAATATCTGAAGTTAGAAAGTCTCAGCCGGCATCTAAACCTCTTATTCCATTAATTGACCCTAACTCCGACAGAGAAGATCTCGTCGGAAAATCTGGCAAACTCACCGAGGTTTTGGCAATGACCGCGATGGCTCTCATCGCCGGCGCCATTGAAGAAGATCTAAACAATTCTAAACTCGCAAAGAGCGAGGGCGTAATTTTAGATAATCTATTCAATCTTGAATATATGGCGACCGCTGAAGATGCTACTAAATTTTCTGGAACGCGCTGGAACGTAGCTGGAAAGAGCCTCTTCGGTTATGGATCTCTCGTTTACATTCGCGGTAAAGCGTTTCAGATCGAAGCGAAGCTGTTAATGGGACACGCAAAGGGTTACGCCGACTTTAATGCATTTTTGCAGGCCTTTAAGAACCCTGATGTGCTGAGTGCTGACGCAGTATTCGGATTTAACCGCGAAAAAATAATGAAAAATTTGCTGGGAATTGCCAACGACATGCATGGCGCAAATAACTCGTACTTTAGCGACCTCACAAAATCAATCTTCTTTATTGTTTCAAGCTTCGATAAGGTTAACTAACACCAATCTTCGGGCAAATTTCTTGCAGAAAGCACACTTCACAAAGTGGCTTTCTGGCTTTGCAGATTTTGCGGCCGTGATAAATTAAAAGGTGCGATAGCTCGATCCAATTTTCTTTTGGAGTTATTGCTTCCAGTTCATTTTGAATTTTTTCTGGCGCTTTGGACTTTGCTAAACCCAAGCGCTGCGAAAGTCTGCCGACGTGAGTATCTACGACAATCCCTGAGGCAATTCCGTAGGCGGTACCCAAAACTACGTTCGCGGTTTTCTTACCAACACCCGCCAAGTGGGTTAGCTCTTCAAGCCGGCGCGGGACATCGCCATTATATTTATCTCGCAAAATCTCGGCCGTGGTCTTTAGGTTTTTAGCTTTATTTTTGTAAAATCCCGTGGAGCGAATAGCTTCTTCAAGGTCTCCGAGACTCGCCGACGCCATGGATTTGGCATCGGGATATTTTTTAAAAAGAGCGGGAGTAACTTTATTTACACGTTCATCGGTACATTGCGCCGATAATACGGTGGCGACTAATAGCTGAAATGGATTTTCAAAATCCAATGAACATTTTGCATCGGGATAATATTTTTTCAGAAGAGCGATTATCTCT
Organism: uncultured Bdellovibrionales bacterium; assembly: GCA_964498095.1. Classification (GTDB taxonomy): domain Bacteria; phylum Bdellovibrionota; class Bdellovibrionia; order Bdellovibrionales; family SG-bin7; genus SG-bin7. Next base: position 10,807 of record CAZCFY010000006.1, read on the forward strand.
TTAGATCTCGCCGTCGTTGCCAATGGCTTCGACGGGGCACCCTTCCATGGCTTCGCGCGTACGTTCTTCTTCTTCGGGACTATTTGGCTGCTTTTTGACATAGGCATGTCCGTTATTTTCATCCATGGCGAAACACATTGGGGCGGCCGTCACACACGCATCACAAGCGATACAACTATCATCAACATACATTTTGCCCGCAACATTTTCGGCGTACTTGTTCTTTTTGTTCGGCATAACGCACTTCTACCTGGACGATAGTCCTTTGTCAAACTAGCCGAAATTACGATTTTATGGGTATAATATAAGAAGGAGAAATCATGGAAGGTTTCGAAGGACCAAGACCCCCGGCGCCCGAAGAACTCAGCAATGTTGTACAGTTTCTTAATTCTCAATTGCGCCGCGAATCCAGCTGGTCCATTGCCGACGAATACCCCACCACTTATTCTCCAGAAAACCGCGAAAACTTAAGGATCATTAAATCCGGCAATCAAGTTCTGTCTCATGCCGCGATTAAAACTTTAATTATCAAAACGCCTTTTGGTCTTTTTAAAGTTGCGGCTATCGGTGGCGTGGTAACTTTAGAAAGTCACCGCCAACAAGGACTCGGCCGAAAAATTTTAGAAGACTGCGTGGCCATCGCTAAAAATCAAGGCCATGATTTCGCGATTCTTTGGACAAGTCTTTATGACCTTTACCGCAAAATTGGTTTTGAGCTGGCAGGTAGCGAAGTCAGCTTAGTTCTCGATAAGAAAATTCCCGTATCCTCCCCTCTTAATTTAAAATACCTTGTAGGGCCAAATATCGCTCCGGAAGCTTTAGAGCGGGTTTACTCAAAGCACACGGTTACTAACATCCGCCGTATATCTGATATTTCTAAGTTTTTGCGAATTCCAAATTCAAAAGTTTATTCCGCTTGGTCCCAAGACAACCAACTTGTCGCTTATGCGGTTGAGGGCAAGGGAGCCGATCTTAACGGGTATATCCATGAATGGGGTGGCGGCGTAAATGAAATCATTCATTTACTAAATTTCGTGCTTCAGGATCAGAAAAAACATATCACCGTAATTTGCCCCGGCCATTCGCAAAATTTGATACGGCAAATTCAGCCATCCGCAAAAGTATTTCACCCCGGATATCTTGGGATGATTAAAATTTTAAACCTTAAAAATTTAACAGAAAAAGTAAATCGTTATGCGCGCCTCATTGGTCACTCAAGATTTAATCTTGAACCTTTCATCGACCAATGTCCTGAGGCGCAGCTCGTTAGGGTCTTTTTCGGACCAACAGATAGTCAGTTTTTATCAAAATGTGACGATAAAAACAGGGAGATCATTAACCAAATTCTACCAATACCCATGTGGGTTTGGGGTTGGGATTCGGTTTAAACACATAAGGATGTGTTATGAAAACTTTCTCCTTGTACCGGTCAAAAGCCGGTTTGGTGGCGTTACTTTCTATAATTTACTTACAAACAAGCTGTCTTGAAGCCGAAGAAAAGCCCGTAAATTTTGGCCCCGAGGTTTCACAGTTAGAAATCGTCACTGCCATGCGCGGTGGAATGGGAAAAGAAGACCACAACCTGATCGGGTATAAAGAAAAGAGCGAGAAAGTTTTTTACGCTTACATTACAAATAATCCCAAAGATGACCCAATGATCATTGGTGTCGTAAATAAAGAAGTTCAGAAAAAGGAAAAGCTTGCCGATCGCTGGCGATACACATCTACCGTAACGACAACGTACTGGGAAAACAATCAAGAGAAAAAGAAGGTAGATCCCGACTTCCGTGACGAGTTTGCTCTTAATGGTTTTGAAGAACCCGATGAAGCGGATAAAGCATTTGCGCAGGCCTTTAACAATGACTCTGGAGTGCAGACTTTTAATAACGGCGGCACCAAAATTACTTTTCACAATTTACGCGTCTCCGAAGCAATGCGGGATTTGCCGCAAAAGGTAAAAAACAAAACCAATTGTGCCGACATTCCGGAGTGCAAAATAAAATCACGTTTTATAAATGTTATCGCGGCCGAATGGCTTCCCAATGGATCGGTTGTACGTCATGATCTGCAGTTTATTGTGACCAGCCAATCTCCGTATTTTTCACGAATCTTGGGGCAATGTGATACATCATTACAAAAGCTGCAATCTGGTCAATCCGTCCTAGTTACCTTCTGTAATAGCATCACAGATTTTGAATTCGGGGCAACTTGGCCAACCCTCGCTGAGGAAACAACTCCCTAACATTGACGCTCTAAATATATATTGTTAAGACAGCGACATGAAAAACGTCGCTGTTATTTTATCCGGTTGCGGCCACCAAGACGGTGCCGAAATCACCGAAACTGTCTCGGCCATCCTTACGTTAAGTCAACTCGGAGCCAATATCAGTTATTTTGCGCCGAACGTAGAGGTTGAGGAAGTTAATCACCTCACCGGTAAAACCACTGGCCAAAAGCGAAATTTAATTGTTGAGGGGGCGCGGATCGCGCGCGGAAAGATCAGGGATCTCAAAGAACTGCAGGCAAAAAATTTCGAGGGCATGGTTTTTCCCGGTGGACAAGGCGCCGCGCTTAACCTGTGTGATTTTGCTTTAAAAGGCGCAAAGGGCACACTCCATCCGGAAGTTAAAAGAGTAATTAACGAATTTCACAAAGAATCAAAGCCCATTGCGGCCATTTGCATTGCGCCGGTATTAATGGCGTTAGCGCTCGGCAACGAAAGTGTCGAAGTTACCATTGGCAATGATAAGGAAACCGCCAATGAGGTCGAAAAACTTGGCGCTAAACACGTCGAATGTCCCGTGGATGACTTTATTACTGACCGCGACCACAAGATAGTAACGACACCGGCTTATATGTACGGGAACGCGAAACCTCACGAAGTTTTTGCCGGAATTCAAAAAACTATTCGAGAGTTTTATGAAATGGCTTAGTGCTTTGCTATTATCTTTTTACTGCTTTTTTGCCGCAACTCAGGAGTCCGATGAGATAGAAGAACTACCAAAAGCGCCGCCGGCTCCGGAGAAACCCGCGGAGTTTAAAAAATTTGCGATTCGCGTAAATCCGCTTATTTTAGTCGTTGGCGGAAATTTTGACGTCGATTTTTTTCTTAATCCCCGCTTATCTCTTGGCCCGTCATTCTTTGGCAGCGGCGGCTGCGGCAGCGTCACCGTACTTTCAAAGGAGCCGGGATATCAGTGTGACACGATGATTTCGTTAGGCGTGCGCGCCAATTATTATTCGGAGCCCACTGAATCTCCACATCAGTTTTATGTCGGTCCGGGTGTATATAATGTCAATCGCCATTCGCAATACCGCTACGGCAGCAATAATATTCTAAGTGGTGAATTTACTTCGCTCGCCCTAAGTGCACTCGCCGGTTATACCTACTGGGGCTCTTTGGGTTTTGGATATGTCGGCGTGGGTGGCTTTCATTTTTTAAGTAAGCCCAGCGAAATTACCGTTTCCGAAGGCGGCGTACAAACGCAATTGACGACGGGACCACAAACCTATTTTCTTTACGAAGTTGGTTTTGGATTCAGATTTTAGGCCGCGGGCTATCTGGCAAAAACTCGGAAGCTCGCCCGGCAAGAGTCTTTAACCCAAAGATGTTTTAGGCCATAACCCCAGGTAACGTCCTCGGTACAACGTTTCGATGAAAGCTCAAGATCAACATTCACCGAGCGAATGACATAGTCAGTGTTACATTCAAGATAAGTCCCATCGGCACTTTCGCAAAAAATAAGCTGACCATCGTTGGAAAGTCGGTTGGTGGCCGTACTACCCAGATAGATCGGGAACAGGAAAATAGAACAAAAACCTAAGCACTTTTGATACACAGCCTAGAATTATCGCGTACATAGCATAAAAGCAACCGTGAATCCGCCGCGGACTCCTAGCGCCTGCTGTTAAAATCAGCATAGCCTGCTGAGTGCCCAAAAAATATTCCGGGAGAAGGCGCGTGGAAACAAGAATTGGAATCTCGGGTTGGCGTTACGATGCTTGGCGGAGGGCATTTTACACTAGCGGCTTAATATTTTAACGACCTTGGCAATTTCAGCGAGATTAGCAATATTTCTCCCTGGCCATTCGATAATTTTCGCGCCCCAAAATTCTTTAGGAGTGTTTGGGTATCTTGGAATCAAATGAAAGTGCAAATGGTTAACTTTATCATTAATTCGAAAAAGATAAACATGCTCGGCACCAAGTTTATCTTTTAAGAGACCGGCACCGGTTTTAATTAATTTTCCGAAGGCGTTGGTTTCGTCTTCTGTGAGCTCGGCAAAGTCCACGATATGCCGGAGCGGTTCAACTATGAGGTGACCCCGCGTGGGCTTTTCCGTTTCGGTTTCGGCCAAATGAGTAATTGCCATTCCGCCCTGTTCAGCAATGAGCGGTCCGCAGAACTTTTCTAGATTTTTATGTTTGTAACAGATAAAGCAGTCGGTGTTCACCCGCGTGAACTTAGCAAAGAACTAAACCATATTCAACATATGGCGGTAAACCTGATTATCAGGGATAAAGTGCACACCCGTACCGAAACCGCCAGAAGTACTTGCTAATGGCGACAGCCAAACAACTTTGGCGTGGACGCTGCGAGTTTTACGTAACTGATTTAATTCCACGTCCAAGCGGATGAGATCGCCGACCGCAAATTTTGGGCTTTCGTTAAGTTCTAAATACGCTCCCGTGCGGGAAAGATTTAACATGCGAGAGTTTGTTTTCGCGGCGGTTCCAAAGGATTCGATTTGTGATGGATTATCGGTATAAAAGCGCTCCGCTAATCTTTGCGGAACAATTTGATCGCCCATAAACTTCTTAAGTATGCCTAAAAGATCATTGCGGCGAATGGGTTTTTGAATAATTACTGATTTATAGATTTTTTCCATTTTCTTTAATGTGGGATGATCCACTTGAGGTGTCAAAATTACCAACGCGCTGGTATTTCCCAAGGCACGAAGGTCACGAGTCAATTGCACTTTTTTTGCGGAAAGGCCGTCAAAATTTAAAACAATGACGTTGACGGTATTTAGAATCAAAAACTTCATCATCTCGGTTTCGCTGTTAACAACGTCAACAATCACATCTTCGACGTCATTATCGATCTTTTGTTTGATGAGTTCGGATTCATTATTAGCAGAGCTAAATACCAGTACTCTTCCCACAACGTCCCCCTAACACAATATTATCGGGTACTTGACCATGGTCATAAAGGTTCTTAACCTAAAAAATATTTATGTCTATTTGTTTGACGAAAAAATTTGGATTTAATTTTGTAAATTGCGCGCGAGTTTTATAACTTTATCTTTTACTTCGACGACCAAAACCGTGACGTCTCGCTGCGACTCTTCTTTTCCCAGGAAAGTCTTAATCTGATACAGTATTTCATTACGGATTTCGTGGACCTCTTTGCGCGCCACACCCATGACCGTGCGAAAGAGTCTCTCCTCGCCAAAGTATTCTTCCTTGTTTCTCATTTCGAGAACGCCGCGTGAACACAGAACTAGACGGTCGCGCGGATTTAACTGAACATTCATCGAATTTAAATTCGGTTCCTTATTTTTTTGAATGGGCCCGCCACTTGACTCTAGCTTCTCCAGTTCTCCCTCATGAAATTTATAGTGAAGGGCTACCATATCGCCCGCTATACAGTAGGTAAAACTAAAAGAACTGCGGTCAACTTGACCGTAAAAAAGGTGGCAATCATCTTTAGGCTGCATCGTCTGCCGAAGTTCATCAGAAAGAGTTTTAATGACCTCCGCAGGAGCTCCACCCTTTTTGGTTTTTAGCGGACCCGAAAGCCTGAGCAAAATCGACAACAATAATGCCGATGTTCCGTAACCAGACGCGCTCGTCATTATGATGCCAAAGCGGGATTTAGTATCGTGCTCGAAGAGATCAAAATAATCGCCGCCGGAGATTCGGCTCGGTACAAATTTAAAACTAAACTCAAATCCCGGGATATGCGTAAACTCGGTTGGCGTAAGGTGCTTTTGAATATGTTGTAAAATATGGATTTGCTGTTCCATATCGGTAGTTAAAGTTTCTAACGCAGTATTAGCTTCTTCAAGTTTCATTTTATAATGGGCCAGGTCCTTTTCCCGCAAAGATAGCTCAGATTCGAGGCTTGAAATGCGCTTCTTTAACTGATCAACGTCGTTATTTGCCATTCCAGAATTGTCTTCAGCTTGCCTACTTTCTGTCAAGGTGGATACTATCTAAATATGCCCGCTATACTTAGATCAGAAGATGATATTCAGATAATGGCTTTTAGCGATCCCCTGTCGCCGGAAGATTTTTCAACTTTACGCCTAAAAATAGATCAAAAAATTATTCAGGGCCGCACTTATTTTGTATTTGATCTTACCGGACTTGATGTAAAAAACACGCGCTCGCTTCCGTCATTGCAAGCCCTAGTCGATTTTTGTCTTACCCGCCTAACTCAGCCAATCATAGTCTTACCGGATAAAAAATCTTGGAAAAAAGTAGTAAGCCAGTCGGGACAAAGAGTCGAGTATTTCGTAAAGATTGATGATGGCCTGACTTTCGTAAGGCAAATAATCGCGGCGGCGCAAAAACCGCAAAAACAAAAAGCCGATCCCCGCCGGGAAGATCTCGAAAGATTAATCGCCGATTATAAAAAGAAACTAACCCCCAATTCCTATGACCCTCTGGGTTTAGAAAAGCGGGCGGCAAAATACAAAGCAGATCCATCTAAAGATGAACTTAAAGCCCTAGAGGGCGCGATCCTCCAATATAAAAAGTTAAAAGCCGAAAATGAAGAAACCAATCACGAAGTGTCCCGTCTGGCGGAACAAGTCATGTCGCTTACGCAACTGCGCAAGAAAGCTATACGCAGTGACGAAATTCAAAAACGCAAAAGCGAACTCATGATTTTGCAAAGGCTTGCAGAAATAGAAAAAGAAATTTTACGAATCAATAACTGATAGTTTTGGCTTTAGCTTTATTTCGCGCAAGGCTGCTGGCGCTTTCTCTGTATTTACAAAGGAAAAATAACGGCGTAAATCCATTTGTGCCAACTGGTCTTCGCCAAAATTCTTAAGAAGTAACGCCCTCTCACCCAGCTCACGGACACTTGTGGGATAGTTTTCCAAGATCAGATCATAAATTCGTAAAAGCTGACGATGCAGACTGCTTTTTTCGCAAGACGATTTCAAGGTGTTTAAATAGCCCCGCAAAACCGAAGAGTGATTAGCCGTTTCAAACATATTCATTATCTTTTCTACAGAATCTCTCTTTTGGCGATTGATAAGTTTTAAAAGATCATCTGTAGATAAAACCTTTTTATCCACGATATCCACGAAGAACGACCGCCCGCGATGAACCAATTTCAAAAGCCGAAAACCATGAAAGGACACAAAATCTAACTTAACCCCGATTTCACTGGAAATTTCTTGAAACAAAATCGCCATGGGTAACGGCAACCCCTTACGTTTTTCTAAAACGTCTTCCACCAAAACCTGATCGATAGTTACAGTTTCACCGTCAGAAACTTGAAACTTCTTATGTTCAAATAAAAACCACAAAAGGAATTTTACTTTTTCGATGGGGTCAGTTTTTTTGGCAACCAGTGATTTAACTTCACAAGTGTAAAACTGTACCTGACGCACCAGACGCTCAACGGTACATTGAGGTTTTATTTGCGAATTAATCTTTAAGATAGACGCGAGTAAACCCATCTCTTCGGGAGACAATAGCGCGAAGCAGTTTAAGAACCAAGTCCTGATTGGGGCCTGTACGCGTCATAGCGCACTGCCTTCCCAACGTAACTGTGGATAAGCTTTCCAGCCAAAGGCGGCGCCCTTGGTGGCCGCTTTACCACCACGCGCGCGTTGGCATTTTTTAGAGCGAATTCAAAGAGATTTCCAAGATTACTTTCGACCGGCAATAAATCACGCAATATCTGCATTTCTGCTTGGGGCGCCGCCGAACTCTTAATATCAGGATACATTGGGTCCAGGTAAATGACGTCAAATCTACCTCTGATTTCCTTGGCGTCACAGTTTTGTATCTTTAACTTTTTAAGATGCGGTATCTCTTCGCCGCGCCTTACTGCATCGTCAATTAACGAAAATAAAATTGGCGATCGCTCAGCGGCGGTAACCTCGGCCCCGAGCAAACAAAAATAAAATGCGTCTCGGGCAAGACCGAGAGTCGCGTCTAAGATTTTTAGAGGCTCTCCCTTGAAGCCGATAGCCTTAGCTAAAAGAGTTTTTTTAAGAGCTGATTTTTGCCGGTTCCAGTGTTCCAAATATTCTGAGAAATCCACGTAGATAGGTTTGTATTTTGGCCGCTCGGTATCTTTTAGCTTCAATATTCCATTCTCTTTAAAGAGAATAAACCGCTCTTTCATGGAACAAAGAAGCTTGTCACGGCCAGAATAACAATAAACGAATGAAATAAATAACGGCGGCGAACCGTCTGACGAAGTACAGAGGCCATTGGCGAAGGTGATTGAATTATCTGCGCAAATAAAAATTTATGTACGATGAGGCCAATTAGCCAAGGTCCAAAGGCCCACGGACTCTTATTCATCATTACGAGTAAAGCCCACCATACTAATGAGTTTCCAATGAGCAAGAGACCCGCAATTTTTTTAGCGCGGTCAAAACCATAACGTGTAGCTAAATTTATCACTCCGGCGTGGGCGGCGCTTAAAATATCGCGCATATTATTTAAATGCATGAACGTGACCGTGAGTGTTCCTAAAAAAAAGCCGAGTAACAAATCCCTTAACTCTAAACTACTACTTACCGTCCAAATAAAACCAATCACAAGCAGTGGGCCGGTTAAGAGAAATAAAGTAACTTCGCCATAACCCAAATACTTTAAACCAAACCGGTTTGAAGAAAATTCTAAAATACCAAAGCCAGCCAGCATCGCGACAAGATAAGTTGGCTGAGTAGAGGCCGCTAAAACTGCTAAACCTGAAAATATTCCGAAACCGAGAAATACCCAGCCCCAGTTATAAAGATCAATCGCGCGCACCCACCCCATTTGGATTGATTTTACCGAGCCAATTTGGTCAACGCCCTTCAAATGATCGTAGTAGTCGTTAAAAAGGTTCATGGCGATATGAAGGCTTGTAACCGGCAGAAAACAAGCCGCCGCTAATGCTAGATTCACGTCCCTATTTAATGTCGTTAAATAAAAAACGGCAGCAAGCAAACCGCCGATGGAAAGAGATAATCCTTCGAGACGCAAAACACGGTAAATGAACTTTAGCCAGCTAACCTGTGGAACACGCTCAACGGCAACGAGCTTAAAAGTAATGTAATCTTTTTTAACGTCGAGATTGAGGTTTTCCGTGGGAATTGCCCGCCATTCATTTGAAAAGGTACCTTTTAGGTAATTCACAAAAGCGGAGTCTTCGCGGCGAATGGAGATAAGAGATTCCATTACTGCACCCTTCGCCAATAAAGGGCTTTGCAAATCCGGCTTAATTCTGAGGTAAGCGGCATTTGCTCTGGCTTCAAATATTTCTGCAAAGACGATAAGTGGTGATGAAAGAGCCCGATCATACCACTGTTTATCTTGTCAAATTCTTCAACTTTAGCGAAAAACTCTTTTTCGCCGATAGTACGGTAAACGTCCATCATGCAAGTAGACTTCGCGAATTCAAGTTTCTTATCCGCGGGCAGGTCTTGAATTAAAAATGCTGCAAATGAGTTTACGTATTTTGATTTTAAATCGCCCAAAATCGCTTTGTTTTCGTCATTTCGAATATTGTAATCAAGCAAGTCATCACTACGCTGAAAAAGCTGACCGAGAAGAGTTCCCATTTCTTCGAGCATAGCATGAAGTGATTCATCGAAATTTTCGGCCGCATAAAAAGGGGCGCGCAAACACCACTTAAAGAGCGATGCCGTCTTTAAGTTATGGACGCGGTCTAGCTCTTCGAGGCGTACGTCGAAATCACCGACCAACGAATCTTGAATCCACTCCCCTTCAAGCAAATCAGAAATGACTTCGCTGGTGTAGTTAACCAGTTTTAAATTTCCGTGACTGGATAAATTTACCATCACACGGGCGAGTAGATAATCCCCGGCGAGAACCGCATATTCGGGTGAATATTTTAGCCATGCCGTTGGTTTACTACGGCGTAAATGGGAGCGATCGACAAGGTCATCGTGCAGTAAAGAAGCATTATGGATAAATTCGATGGTTTGCGCTAAAAGCAAGGTGCGCTTATCGTCGAGTACTAAATGCTTGCTCATTAAACCAATCAAGCGCGAGCGCAGGCCTTTTCCGCCGGTAAACAGATCATCATAAATTGCATTAAGTTTCGGTAAATACGGTGGAAAATCCCGGTCGTTGTAGATCTTAATTGATTTTAAATCCATGAATGTATGTGGGTTTAAAGTGCAGGCATTAAGAGGTCAAGAAGATGATTAATACGGCGTGGAAATTTTCCCCCCGCCGCCCTGTCCCGCCCCACAATAGTTTTAATTTAAATGTCCCAAATCAAAATTAACGCCCGCAAACAGCAAAGTATCCGGAAAATTAGGCACTCGCTTATGGCAAATCTATTGCAAAAGCATCCTGTCGATCAGCTTTTCGAGGAGGATCTTAAACGATTCTTTTTTTAACAACACTAGGGGGATTCAATGAAAAAAATTTTAGTTCTAGCTTCTATTCTCTGTACCGTGACTGCGTTCGCGGCCCGCAATGACCAAGGTCAAGCGCCGCAACAAGCTCCACAACAAAAGCAACAGCAACAACAAGGTAGTAAAACAATTAAGTTTGAAGACCTAAGAATGGCTTGCGAAAATCCAGCTCAATACCACAATCAAACAGCACCGACGAACATTCAAATCGGCTGTCAAGATTTACAATTGAAATGGGTTCCTGACACTGAGAAATCTATGGCAGTAAAAACTTCGCGCCAAATCACTGTGTTAGCCTACTCGGACAAATACAATGTAGATGCTGTTACTAGTATTTTAGAATCTGCTCCGCAATCTGTTAGCTGTCCGCGCTTTAAACAAATTGCTGAGAAGGTTGAGTCTATGCGCGCTGTTACCTGCGCTGACTTAATTGCCTTTAAAGGCGGTGCTGCCGATTTCTGTGCCGAAACAATCAATAACGTTAAGGGCTCAAATCCATCAGCCGCTCTTGTTACTGACACTGGCAAAGTTGTAGATCTTTGCAGTGGTGTTCAACAACAAAAGTACTAATTAATTAGAGCTTTGGCCTCCTGGTAATTTTCCTGGGAGGCCTAATAAAATAGAAGGAATCACAGATGCGCCACCTATATTATGTTATAGCCGCGTTTTTTTTATTTTCTGGCTGTCAAAACAGTAGTTCTGGAGATTCAGGCGATTTTAGCCCCGCAAGACGCTGTCCCGACTCAAAAAACTTTTTCAGTGAAATCAGAAATTTTGGCGATCTTTTGCGTAGCGAGTGTGATTCCGTGGCGGCAGCCCTCAATGACCCCATTCTTACCGCGGTAACTCGGGAGTTTGGCCCCAGTAAAATACCGATTAATCAACTCCCTTTTAAATCCGCAGTTGCCGTGGCAAATATAAAACCTTGGTCATCGTGGTGGTTTCCGCGCCGGGAAGATATTCTTTTTAGCGGCGGCAGCTCCTCAGCGCTTGGCAAATACGATGTCGTAAGAAAAAAGATATACTCCAAAGAAAATAAACCTACACCTGCCTCCGCTACTGACTACGAGCGCGGCGTTTATAACCCCGCCGTCGCCGCCTGGGAAGGCTTGTGTGACGCTTGGGCGATTGCCTCTATTGCTATGCCCGAACCTAAACGCGGCGTTAAAGTTAGCTTTACGCTTTCCTCAGTCACTTTTAATATAAGTGAGTTAAAGGGCTTACTTTTGAAAACCTTTGAGGGCGTTGACGAAAAATACTTAAAGTTTTATGGACAAAAGTTCACGGGTTCTAACTCGAGTTGGGTTTACCCCGATATTTTTCCTGAGCAATTTCACCGGTTCTTAGAAGTTCAGCTATTTGAAAGGCGTGAACCCTTTATTATGGATCATGACGCTGGGGTGGAGGTTTGGAACGTACCAGTGTTTAAAGCTAATTTCATCGCCTCCGCACTTCCCGATGATCCCAACGCCGTATTGATCAAAGCGTTTGTATTTACCGTCGAACCATCTCTTAATAATGATAAAGATTTTGTTGGCTCCCGCGAAGCCGTAAGGGAATATAATTACGTATTACAAGGTAGTCGCGACGACAGCGGCCACTTAACAGTAAAGTCGGGATATTGGGTTAAAAGTTCAGGCGGTGTGGATTCGCGCCGTGACCACCCGGATTATATGATGCGGATTTTAGAACCTAAAAATATCGTCAGAAAAAGTTGGAATCCCGAAATCGATATTGAAGTTGTGGATAGAATTCTGGAAAAGTCTTATTAGTAAAATGCCAGACGCATGCGTCTGGCGCCGAATTTTTATAATTTTCCCATTTCGTTTCGAGGTAAATTCGCAATCTTACGCATGAAATGAATGCGCTCGTAGGGCATGACTACTTTATTGAATTTCTCCACCAGGGACGCCACATCTTGCGTATCTACGGTTGAAACTAGGTCTACCCGTTTTCCTAAGCGTGCATCGGGCATGCCCTCAAGATCTAAGTCACCAGAAATTCCTGATTCAAACTGCAAGCCGTGCAATACCCCCCGCAGGCGGTTTAAGTAAACGCCTTCACCACCTACCTTGATAAAATCACGGCCGCGGCCCACTGGCTTAAGGTAGCCGTTCTCGAGAGTAGCAAAGTCCTCGGCAATAAACTCGTAACCGATTTTAGGATCGTGAAAACCAAAATCACCGCCAGCCCCGAGCACACAGTATTCCGTGAAAAGACTTGGGCCACTTAAGACAATTCTTCCTTCCTCGGAAACTCTGATTTTTACATGGGGCAACACTTTCATATGTGGAGACTCCAAAGTTCCACTAGCAACTTGGGATGAGCACTCCGTCATCCCGTAGGTCGGTACAACAGGCCAACCCAGTTTACGGGCTTCCTCGTAAAGCCAAGGTTCTAGCTCCGCCCCACCTACGAAAATAAATCTTAAGTTTTTCGCGGCAGGAATTTTATTTTTAACTAAATCATAAACTTGAGTCGGCACAAGACTTGTCAAAGTAGCTTTGGATTCATTTAAGAGTTCTAGAAATTTTCGGGCGTCCCACTTTTCCTTTTGGAAATCATGGGTAAAAACTTTGGCGCCCGATAAATAAGCGCGCGCGTAGACGCTGACCCCGCCAATATGGAAGCGTGGTAAAACTTGCAACCAAATATCTTTTTCATTACTGGCGACGTGATTATTGACCGAGTCCGCCGATGTTAAAATCGCTTTTTTACTTAGGCCCACTATTTTGGCGCTTCCCGAAGTTGCCAACCAAATATGAGCGGGGCGGCGTTTACAAACCAACTTTTCATCGATGGTGATGTTAAGCCGCGGATTAAGAAATATGTGTGACGTTTGATCGTGCCAATTAATTTGCATAAATAAATTCCCAATCTTCCTTTTCTAACAAATCGCCAAAGCCGATGCCGAAGCCGCCGTCAGGTACAAGGTGAGCCTCTTTGACCCCAAGTCTTTCGGAATATTCATTTCTCTCATAACACTCATGATAAGTTAACCCCGCATCCAACTTTTCACCTTCAGCCCGGGCCGCTTCTAGGGCCGCAAAAGATTGTCCCACGGGATGATCCAAGTAACCCATAAAAACCGGTTTTACTTTGGGCGGAACTTCTACATCGTGAATATTCTGGCGCGCGGGCTTTAAAATCAAATACCTAAATCCCAGCTGAGAAAATTCAGTAAAATCTTTATCAGATCCACAGTCCAACGCAAGCGGTAAGGCCGACTGCAATTTTAGCCACGAATTATTTTCAAACGGTGTAGGATCTTCAATGAAATCTATTTTCGATTTTGCCTGCGGCGTTAACTGCTCAACAAAATTCATATAAGACAGTGGAGTTAATTTATTATTGAAGTCTAGGCGCACTCTCAAATCCAAATTAGCCGCTAAAGAATTGAGCCATTGGACTTCATTGGAAAGTTTAATTTTCACAGTTTTATAGCCCGCCGCGCTCTTTTCTTCTATGTCCGCACGGGAAATCTCCGGCGACATAAATAAAAAATGACTGCGTGGAACTTTTAATCCGGCAAAAAGACTGCGTTTTAACTTCCGGCTAATCGCATCTTGGCGCGCAAACTCTAAACTACGTACAGACAAGGGGGAGAGTTTTCCCCCACGCAACTGGGCAAGTTGCGTTTTTAAATCAAGATCACGAAACTCGGGCCAAGGAAATAAATCTGCGTACCCAAAACCTAAGTCTTCAAATTCAAAACGTAAAAGAGAACCTTGGCGGATGTTCTTTGGGGGCTGCCGGAATTTAAGTTCGTACGGCGCCGCCCAAACCTTCATGCCAACAAAATTCCAAAAGCAAACAACAGTCCCCATCCAAGATGGAGTTTTGCCGCCTGCGCCAACAAAATATTGTATTCAGGACTTGGCTCTAAGAGCCAAACTTTTTTAGCGATACGAAACGCCATCGGCGCCATGAAGAGCGTAAAAATGGCCGCCACCGCATAGCCACTAGAAAGCCAATAAAAATTTAAAAGAAAAGGCGTCACTAATAACGCGGAGATCTCGGCGCGGGCAAAAGTTTTTCCGAAGCGGACCGCTAAGGTCATTTTATTGGCGAGCAAATCGCCATCTCTATCACGCAAGTTATTTATGGCGATGAGAACTGTGCTGAGAGCGCCAATTTGTAAACCCGCAATGATCACGCCGGGAGAAAAAGTTCCCGCATGAAGGTAAAACGTCCCCGCAACGGCAACGACACCGAAAAATAAAATTACAAAAAGTTCACCAAGGCCTTTGTATGCTAGAGGATAAGGACCCGCAGTATACGCATAGCCACAAATCAGAGAGACTATACCTACTACTAGAATCAGCCAGCCGCCCGCCATCACTAGTGGTAAGCCAAACACCATGGCGACGCCAAAACAAATAAGTCCGGCCAAAAAAACTTTCTCATGAGAAATTAATCCGGCTTGGGTTACGCGAGTGGGGCCGAGGCGCGCTTCTGTGTCCGCGCCCTTTTTAAAATCTAAGGCATCATTAATTAAATTGGTACCCACTTGAATAAATAAAGCTCCAAGGAGGGCAAAAATACTAAGCCACCAATTTACTTGATGCGAGGAAGTGTAAATTAATACCGAGCCAACAACTACCGGCACGATGGCGGCGGTTAAAGTTTTTGGGCGAATAGCTAAAAACCAAATTTTTAAATAATTTGTCATGGTAACCTTGGGAATTTAGAAAAATCAGGTTTACGTTTATTCACGTAAGCATTCTTACCTTCTTGGGCTTCCTCTGACATGTAGTAAAGCAAAGTGGCATTACCGGCTAAATCCAGCAATCCCATCTGACCGTCGCAGTCGGCATTTAAACTCGCTTTCAAACAACGAAGCGCCAGCGGCGAATGTTCCAGCATTTCGCGGCACCATTTGACGGTCTCGGACTCTAATTCACTTAAGGGAACAACTTTATTGACGAGCCCCATCTCCAGCGCCTGATCAGCGTTGTATTGACGGCAAAGATACCAAATCTCGCGCGCTTTCTTTTGGCCAACAATGCGAGCCAAGTAACTGCTACCTAAGCCCCCGTCAAAGGATCCAACTTTGGGACCCGTTTGACCAAAAATAGCATTGTCGGCAGCAATTGTTAAATCACAAACAACATGAAGAACATGACCTCCGCCAATAGCGTAACCCGCAACCATGGCAACTACGGGTTTAGGCATTTGGCGAATTTGCTTTTGCACGTCTAAAATATTTAAGCGTGGAATTCCGTCTTTTCCGACGTAGCCAGCTTTGCCACGCACTTTTTGATCGCCGCCAGAACAGAAGGCTTTGTCGCCGGCACCGGTTAAAATAACAACGCCCACGGAAGATTCTTCGCGCGCCCAGTTAAAAGCTTCTTGTAATTCCTTAACCGTTTGCGGACGAAAGGCGTTGCGCACTTCGGGGCGATTAATTGTTATCTTAGCCATACCGTCATCGGTTTTGTGCAACAAAATATCTTCAAATTTTTTTACTTCTTGCCATTCGGGCCGACCGAGAACCTGGGCCATTTTTCCTCCGAAAAGATTAAGGATTTCATTGGGGTTATATGCCTCCTTAGAAAGGAGTCAAGACTTGGTGCTGCTTATATTTTAAGCCGCCTTGCCAAGGTGTTTATATCCCTCTATAATGGCTCGCGATGAAAAAATATTTCCTAAGTTTTATTTTTATTTTTGTTTCGGCCTGCAGCTCTTCACCCACGGGACGTAAACAGCTCATCTTAGTTTCTGACGAGCAAATGGATCAGATGGGAACTATGGGCTTTAATGAAATGAAAGCTAAAATCCCAAAAAATCAGGACGCGCGCATAAACAATTTTGTAAATTGCGTTGTGAGCCCACTTACGCGAACCGTCGGCGGCAATTGGGAAGTCGTTGTCTTCCAGGAAAAAAGTGCCAATGCGTTCGCGCTTCCCGGCGGAAAGATTGGCGTGCACACGGGAATTTTACAGGCGGCCAAAACGGACGGGCAACTCGCTGCCGTCATAGGCCATGAAATTGGCCACGTCCTGGCAAAACATGGCGCTGAAAGAGTCTCGCAAAGCTTAGCCGCGCAGGGCGGCCTTGAGATTCTAAACGCGATTCTTGTGGGAAAAGCCGTGGAAAATAAAAATAAAGGCCTAATTATGGCGGGCATTGGACTGGGTTTACAATATGGAGTTTTACTTCCGCATAGCCGCACGCAGGAGTCTGAGGCCGACGTCATCGGCCTAGATATAATGTCAAAGTCAGGTTTTGATCCACGCGAGAGCGTGCAACTTTGGAAAAACATGGAGTCTCTCGGCGGCGGAAAACCGCCAGAGTGGTTATCGACTCATCCGTCAAACGAAACCCGCATCGCTAATCTGCAAGCAAAAATCCCCGAATATCTTCCTAAGGTAAAAGCTCCCTTTCCTCGATGCGGTACAGCGCCGGGAGTTACCGTTCAGTAGCCTTTCCCGACCACTCAGAGACATTAAATTCGCAAGCAAAAAATTATTGGCGATAACGACACCAAGACAAACTAAAAAGCCATAAGGAGGCAATATGAAAGTAAGTCTTTTTGTTATCGCGACTTTATTATCCACGCAAGCTTGGTCGGGCGTTCTGCCAGACGGTAATTATACAGGTAAAGGCCTTTGGAACTCTCCCCTTAAGCAGGGCAGCTACGACACGACTACGAATATTAAGGGTAATGTTATTTCTGCCAAATACACCTTAGAAGACGGCGCCCAAAAAGATTGGACCTTCGAAATTAGCCCGACCGATGGTAAATTTTTTAAGGTAAGAGCCAAGGACCATGAGGTTGGACAAGGTTATTGCCTAAGTCACGCAACTGTTTGCCATTACCAAATAAATGTAGGAAGTATGGTCCTCGAAGAAACCATCACGTTTATGGATGGCAAACTTTACCGCTTCGGCTCCAAAACCGATGACGATGGTAAAGTGATGTGGCAAGAATCTTTGGAATAAGGGACTCGCGGTGAGAAATCGGAACTGGAGCGAAAATTCAAAACGAGCTCTACGGAATCTTAAGCATGTTTTCGTAGCTACCACCATAGTTCCGATTTATTTTCTCCTAATGAATCCTAACTATTCGCAGGAAGGCTATTGGAAAGATTTGGCCAACAGCACTCGCGTCGGGTTCCAAATAGCCTTCATTTATTGGCTTTGCATGAGCGGAGTATACAGTTTTCTCTTTTATAAAAACCCCGCTCTTGTCGAGGAAAGTAAAAAGTCAGTTAAATTTCAGATGGTAACAGGAATCCCATTGATGGCACTCGGACTATGGATTTCAGCCATACTTGAACCGCGTATCTCTGGCGCCAAGTTTGACTTACAAAGCTGGACAGTGGGAATGCTTATCGGCGGCATCACCTTTTCACTCTCAATATTTTATTTTGGTTACAAGCGGGCGGTCGAAAATAATTTGAAACTTAAAGTTGAATCGGCGGTAAGTAACCTCAATGTCCTAAAAAACCAAATGCAGCCCCACTTTCTTTTTAACTCTTTAAACAGCCTGTCTGAACTCATTGAGTCTAATAATGGCGAAGCTGCAGTTATGGTGCAAAAGCTTTCCGATTTATACCGGCAAATCCTGGAAAATTCCAAAAGCCCACTGTCAACGCTCGGCAGTGAATTAAAAATTATCGAAAGATACTTAGAGCTTGAGAAATTACGTTTTGGCGACCGGCTCTCTTACAAAGTTTTTGCGCCAAAGCATAGTGATGAAATCTTTATTCCTAGCCTAGCACTTCAGACACTTGTGGAAAATGCAATTAAGCACGGAATTACACAGTCGGTGGAGGGCGGCGAAGTAACGATAAAAATTGAAAAGGAAAATACGGGTTATCAAGTGGAAATCGCGAACCCCGGCCTCTTGAAGGTGAAAAAAAATGAGAACAGCGGCACTGGAATTGAAAACACCCGTTCACGCCTGACCTTGCTTTACGGGAAAGACCATAACTTCAAACTCACCAGTGATAAAGATAAAACCACGGCAAGTTTTTGGTTCCATGGGATGCAAAATGCGAACTAAGGTGCTAATCGTCGACGATGAAAAACTGGCCCGCGACCGCCTACGCCGCTTTCTTAGCGAAGCAATGCCAGATTGTAAGATAGAAGAGTCCCCCAACGGAATGGCTGCGTTAGAAAGAATTAAAATCTTTAAACCCCAAATTGTATTTTTAGACATTCAAATGCCGGGACTAAATGGCTTTGAAGTTTTGCAGCAAATCGAAGAACGAAATTTTCAAGTGATCTTTCAGACCGCTTACGATGAATTTGCAATTAGGGCTTTTGATGAAAATGCTTGTGATTATTTACTCAAGCCGTTTACGATTGAAAGACTTAAAAAATCCTTGGCAAAGGCGTTAATGCAAAGTGGTGACAAGGCATTAGAAGATCTCGAGAAGAAAATTCCCCATCTAGAACGTATCGCCATCAAACAAAACGGAAAAACTAAGATCATTGAGGCTGATCTTATCGATTATTTTATTTCGCGCGATCACTACACCTGTATTTTTGTAGGCAAAGAGGAGTCGGTCTGTGATTTGTCCTTGTCCTGGTTGGCGCCAAGATTAGATCCAGATAAATTTATTCGTATTCATCGTAACGCCATCGTTGCTATTAACCGGGTGAAGGCGGTTGGAAGTACGAGTGATTCACGCATTGAGCTTCGCGATGGAACTTTGCTCGCACTTTCGCGCCATAACAGAAGAATATTATTGGCAAAAATCTCTGATCTCCCCTGTTAGTCTTATCTCTTACCGTCTTATTTTTAGACAGTTTTTTACCAGGTAAAAAGCCCGTATTTTCAATAGGATGACCCGGTCAGCCTTGGGCTCAATTGTACTGCACCAAATTCGTCAGCGCTTAAGTGAGCGAAATTAATCTGGGACCATTTAAGCCCTGGCACTGCGACTGCAATATATAGGGTGTGCAGTGACAATTTTCAGTCAACGGAACGTTCTTCTCTAAAAATAATAATGGCAAATTAAACGGATTTTTAAGTGAGGTTTTTATGAAGAAATTAGTTCTGTCTATATATATGGTGCTGGGTAGCGCTTTTATTTTCCAGGGCTGCTCGCAAGTGGAATTTTCTGGCATGCGGCCGATTACTATTGATGGGAATCCGGTGGATAACCCCTGTCATTGCGAAGTTAGCTGTTTTGAGGAAACTTACACGCAACGCAAAAACCCCGCCGCCAATAAGCTGGATATTATTTTCGTTACGGACACCTCGGGTTCCTTGGATGTTGAGCGCAATGCGGTTGCCAACGGCATCGGAAACTTCGTGGGCCAACTTGATCCCAATATCGATTTTAATATCGGCGTAATTTTAGCCCATGGAAGTACCAGTTCACGTACCGGCAAACTTTATCAATCAGCTAAAGGAGAAAGCCTTGTACTTAAAAAGTCTCTCCTATCATTAACGCAAATTCGCGACGGTTTAATCAAAAAACTAACTTCTCCAATCCCTGGAGATAATGCTTCTGACGGCGGAGAAGAGGGTCTTTATTCAACCTCTCAGGCACTAACACCAACAAATAAACAAGCCATTATCGATGCGGGTCTATTTAGATCCGATGCGGCCCTGGCTGTTGTTTATATCGCCGATGAAAATGATATTTGCGCGCGCTATCCGCAAGGCATAACTCCTGTTGTAGATCCTGATGGCGCTGAAGGTCCTGCCTTTATTCGCGATTGCGAGAACGTGACAGCTGCTGGTGTTTACGCTCAATTAAAAGCTTTAAAGGGTGACCTACCTCTGGCGATCGGCGGCGTTATCTATAATAACGTAGCAACGGCCCCCACGGACAGCGAAAATGAAGTTGGTTATGGTTATACCGATATCATCGCCTTAAACAACGGCGTATCGGTTGATATGGCAGGAAATGATATTTCTGGTCAACTGGCGGCTATCGGCACTCAAGTTCAAGGAAATATTAATTACCAAACGGAGTTTCCTTTACACCAAACCGGCATAGATGTTTCGACGATTAAAGTCTTTGTTAATGGAACAGAAGTTCCTCATTCGTATACGGCGGATACAAACTCAGTTCATATTGAATTAAATTATTGTATTCCCGAGTCGGAAATTAAAATCACTTATTGTTTAGAACCCAACGACGATAATACGTCATTCTAAAAAAATTAGCGAGGAGCTGCCCACAGCTCCTCGTAAGATTTCCAAAAATCTGAACTAGCCTCGGCATTAGGTACAATTTCAATCACGGACGCGGCTTCGTTAGAAAATCTTTGCGGTATGGCTTCCCACTTTTCGTATTCTAATCCCCACATTCTGGCCCAGTCGCCAAAATTTAGAGCGTGAGAGTTAAGGCCCACAGGCGTTTTAAAAATGCGAGAAAAAATTTGGCCGCCAGAGTTATTAACTACTACGATTCTTGTGTTTTTTAACGGTGCTTGGTTTAAAACCCAGGGCGCCGACAAATCATAGAGGGCCGTTAGATCGCCAAAGACTCCCCAGTTTGGTCTTTCCGTAGCGGCAAAGCCAAGAAAAGTTGAAAGCTGGCCATCGATTCCATTAACGCCCCGGTTACCCGCCATCTCCCAATTTACTTCACGTTCCCGCGACGCCACCAAATCCCACTCACGGACCGGAAGACTATTGCCTAAA
This sequence comes from uncultured Bdellovibrionales bacterium, assembly GCA_964498095.1. GTDB lineage: Bacteria > Bdellovibrionota > Bdellovibrionia > Bdellovibrionales > SG-bin7 > SG-bin7. The sequence continues at coordinate 32,047 of CAZCFY010000006.1, forward strand.
TAAATATTGGCCTCAGGTTCAACCAGCAGGGATAAACGATGAACAAGCGCCGCCTCGGACTGAGTGGACCGGTCAAGTACCGCCAAAAGTTCGCGGTGCTTTCCTTGATCATAGTTAAGAACAGATTTTATTAAATCAAAATCAAATTCTGGATTTTCATCATAAGCCGACAAAAGTTTTTTAATATCGCTGTGGAGAAAGGTTCCCCGCGATAGTCCCGAAAATGGCGTAGAGTTTATAGATAATACGGGTAGAAATTTATATTCCGCTTCCAAGTCCCGCCAAAATCTCACGGTCGGGACTCCGCCAATTCTGATTAAGGCATCAAATTGAGTAAGTTTTAAAATCGGCTCGCCTGACTTAAGCAATAGATTCCTAAGATCTCGATCTTCGCGCAAACCGGAAAGCGCCTCCGCAAACACGGGAGCACCCATTCGCAAAAGAAAGCTTTTTACCGCATCACGTTCACTTGCCGGCAATGGGCCAATTAAAAATATGGGGCAACGTTTGGAGTCTAAAAACTTTTTTAAGGTGATAAAATGATCGGCCAAAGTGCTATCGCGAAATAAATTATCTCGGCGAAACCTACTCGGTGAAAACTCCGCAGACTCAACATTTGAATCTATAAGCGGTTCATCAAAACAAACATTAAGATGTAAAGGCCCGTGCCCTGTCCATCCATCTAGCCCAAAGCTTTCGTTAACGGCGATATCCATAAAGGATTCCACATGAGCACCAAATAAATTTACTTGGTCAATGGTCTGTGGCGAACCCGTGCCACGTAAGCGCCGGGGACGGTCGGCAGTAACCAGAACTAGTGGCATATTCGTGTAATGAGCCTCAATGACAGCCGGAAAAAGCTCCGCCGCTGCCGTGCCAGAAGTTGTAAGCACCGCTACGGGTGTGCCGGTTTTTTTAATAAGCCCCAAAGCAAAAAAGGCGGCTGAACGCTCTTCGAAAAAATTATAAATCTGGAAGCCCGAGGCTTTTTCTAATATCTGCACAAGGGGACTATTGCGCGCGCCAGAGCACAGTACAAGTTCACGAACACCCCGATCAGCAATTGTGCTTAATATTTTTTTTGCTAAGGCTATATTCATAAACCCAACAATTTTTTTACGGATTCCCGCTTAAGTTTCTGTTCATCCCACTCACGGTCAAATTCACTTTCTCTAACAATGCCGGAGCCGGAGCCAAGAAGTACTTTATTGTTTGACCATTGCAGATTACGAATCGCGACTAAGCAAATCCCAGTTCCATCTTCAAAGCGTACTCCAAAGGGCGCGCCAAAGCGGCCGCGTTCCTCACTGTTAATTTGCGCCATCCATTTACCGGCCGCAGAGCGCGGAGAAATTCCCAGTGCGGGTGTCGGGTGAAGAGCTCTAACAATATCAATGAACTCTCGCGGTTGACGCAATTTAGCTTCTATATCCGTCTTTAAATGCTCCAGATGCGGTAACGCCAAGATTTCGGTGGGCTGAGTCTTTACAACCCCCCAAAGTTCTAACACATGGACGATGTCATCAATTACCAAATAATGTTCGTTAAGTTCTTTGTTATCACTTAGCAAGGGTAAACGTTTTTTATCGTCACGGCTTCGGGTTCCCGCTAGCGCCATGGAACGCACCACATACTTATTTTTCATGTCGAAGAGAATTTCTGGAGTTAATCCCAGCAAGCCTTCCGTTTCATTCCAAAATCCATAAATACGCTGCGGACCTTCGTTGCGCGCCAGCTGCGAAAGTAAATAACGGCGAAATTGAGAATCGATTTTAGTTTCGCCCTTCTCAAATGAAACCGAAACCGCTTTCTTAATCTCACCCAAAGAAATAAGTTCTTTAATATATAAGAAATGTTCCTTAAAAAATAATGGCGATGCCGGTTGCCACTGAATAATGGGCGGGTTTTCAACAAAACCCATGGCTTCAATAAAAGCTTCAATGGATACTCGCGCGGTAAATTGCGGATGCATCCAAGGCTCTTCGTCTTTTAAGAAAAAATCAGGCAAATAAAAAGCGCGCGCCGACTCAAATGGTGCTGCTGAGAGCTCCATCTCACCCCAACCGACTAGTAACTCGGTTGGCGTTAGCCCAATGATGACTCCTTGTCTTAAAAAGCTTTCGACATCAAAGTTCAAATCATGCCCCCAAAAAGCTCAATAACGCAATGCAGTGCTAGGCGGTGTTGCAGTTAGTAAAGGGAGTCAGTATAAAAGGGATTCTTTAAAAAAAGTCAATGTCACCGCAGGGTATAGAACAGGACATTAACTTTTTGTAAACTTTTAGAAAAAAGGGGTTCATACTCAGCATGATGAGCAAAAAAACGTGCCGACCCGTCCGCGTTGGAGATGTGGAAATTGGGGGTTCTAATTTTGTTATTATTGCCGGACCATGTTCAGTTGAGTCCGAGGCTCATCTCCAAGAAACAGCAACCCAAGTTAAAAAATCAGGTGCCAGCATCTTGCGGGGTGGGGTTTTTAAACTAAGAACAAATCCACAAAGCTTTCAGGGATTAGGTGCCGATGGCCTCGCCGTCGCTAAACGCGTGCGTGAGCAGGTGAAAATGCCTATGGTTTGCGAAGTCACTGATCCCCGTCAAATTAGTGATATGCTCGATGTTGTCGATATTTTCCAAGTCGGCTCTCGCAACATGTACAATTACTCGCTGTTAAAGGAACTCGGAAAAATCAAAAAACCTGTAATGTTAAAACGCGGTTTTTCCGCTTTGATTGAGGAATGGGTTTTAGCCGCGAACTATGTAACCGAAGGCGGAAACGACCAGGTGATCTTGTGTGAGCGTGGAATTCGTTCTTTTGATAAAGTCACCCGCAATACTTTGGATCTAGCGGCTGTTTCTTACTTAAAACAAAATTATGAATTTCCAGTAATTGTTGATCCTTCGCATGGTACAGGCTTACGTGATCTTGTGGCGCCAATGTCATTAGCCGCCGCCGCCGCCGGCGCCGATGGTTTGCTGATCGAAGTCCATCCAAATCCTGAGAAAGCCTTGTCAGACGGATTTCAAACTTTAGATTTTAAACAATTTGATTCTTTGATCTCAAAACTCGATCCACTTTTGAAAGTGATGAATCGTGCACGGGCCTAATTCCGAAAATATTAAACAAATGTTCGGCTCAATTGCCAATGGGTATGATTCGGCAAATACAGTTTTATCTGGTGGAATCCACCACCTATGGAAAAAAGAGGTCGTAAAACTCAGCGGCGTCCAAAAAGGATTTCGTGTTCTTGATTGCGCCACTGGCACGGGAGACTTGGCTTTTGAATTTAAACGTGCTGTAGGAGTAAATGGCCAAGTAACAGCAACCGATTTTTGTAGCGAGATGCTCGCGGTTGCCGGCCAAAAATCAAAAACTAAGGGCATTCCATTAATTTTAGAGCTAGCCGATGTGACTAACCTGCGCTATCCCGACGCCAGCTTTGACGTTGCTTCCATTGCGTTTGGAATACGAAATGTAAATGATCCTCTCAAAGCCTTAAACGAGCTATCACGAGTAGTTCGCCCGGGTGGCCGCGTAATGGTTTTGGAATTTGGTCAGCCAACGCTACCCGTATTTAAACAGGCTTATAATTTTTATTCAAAATTTATTTTGCCGCAAATCGGTGGTGCCATTACCGGTCAGCCCTCCGCTTATAAATATCTTCAATCTTCGTCCGCCGATTTTCCCTGCCGCGAGAATTTTATTGAACTCATGAAGCAAACCGGCCGTTTCGAAGCTTATTCTTATAAATCCTTGAGCGGTGGTATCGCGTATATTTATACAGGTACCGTGGCGCGAAACCATATTATCTAAGAAATTATTGGTAGTCGTAATAGACTTCGATGCGTGTGCCAACAGGTGGTGGAGCACTAAACAACACGCGATTACCTTGTACCGTCCAAGTAATGTTTTGTGTGGGGGTAAATACCACTTGCACAGTACCTGGAAGCGGAGTCTTAGATAATTCAACCGAGTCAGAGATATTGCGCACTTGGCGGCCGATGTTTTGTAAATTCGAAGAATAGTCAGCATCACAAATACTACCGGTTAATCCGCCAGTTAATTTTGACCATTGATCAACAAGCGTGCCGTAGAAAGCAAATCCGCCACCCTCATTGACTTGCGAATCCAAGCAAGTTTTATCGCCCGGCTGAATAATGATTCCATAAACCGAAAGCTTTTTACCAGACGGCCAAATACCTTTGAAGTGGTCTTGGGCGGTTTGAGCCTGAGTTGCGCTCGGCGGACCGTTACTTTTCTCGTCTTCGTCGGAAAGTACGACGATTGCTAAGTCAGAATCGTTACGGAAAAAGCCGGCGTTATCAGAAGCCCGTTTGTCCATCGCCGTCATTGAAGCAAAAAGAGCTTGTTCATTTGAAGACGGACAATCGCCGCGGGCTTGGCAACCCACGGTCTCAGGACGATATACAGTGTCCAAGAAAACTTTTTCGTAATTCGGTGTTGCCGTTGACAAAACTTTTCCAGTAGCACCGGTTAATGGTAATAATGAACCGCAGATACCATAAGGACCCGTGCTACAGTCAGTTGTAGTGACACCAATTTGCCAATCTACACCATTTAATCCTGTGATGAAGGAAGAGAATTTTTGACCAAGTTTAAGTTGATCTTTTTCCATTGAGGAAGAGTTGTCATCCAAAAATAAGATATCCACGCGCGGGTTACTAAGAGTTACGTTAAATACATCAAAACCATTTACAACACCTTTAATAAAGTCGCGTTGGTCGCTGCCGGTATTGCCTACGGCATTGGTTTGCGAAACTACAATTGTTTTCATGCCGTCGGCGCCTGCAAATACGATTGGCGCCGAGAATGCGCTTCCACTGCAAGACGTAGAACTCGGCGAAGAAACATCGCCGGAGATATTTACGGTTAAACCGCTTTCGCATGTACCTTGTAGTGTTACGCCAGCAGCATCACGCGTTCCAGCGGCGGGAGCGGTAATTTTAATTACAGGAGAAGAACTTAAGCGGTTAAATGAGCGGTTATCGGTTCCCAAATTTCCAGCACGATCTGTTTGGGTCACAACAACGTTTTTAGTGCCATCACCCGCTGAGAACAGCACGGCAATGCTAAATTGAGAATTCGTACAAGTTCCCGTTACGTTAGAGGCCACGCCAGCACCAGAAGCAACTACATCAATTCCTGATTCACACGTACCGACAACAGTTACGCCGGCAGCATAGGAGGAACCAGCAGCAGGACCAGTGATTTTTACGATGGGCGCTGTGCTATCAAGAACAAGATTTAAGATAGCTGACCCGTTATTGCCGGCAGCATCGGTTTGATAAGCGATTATATTTTTGTCACCATCGCCGGCAGCTAAATTGACATTGGCCGAGAATTTTCCCGAAGTACAAGCTGTCGTTGATTGCACCGCTAAACCACTTCCTAAAAGATTTACGGTTAAACCTGTTTCACAATTACCCTGAACATTTACACCGACAACTTTTACGATTGAACCCTCAACTGGTAAAGTAAACGCAATAGCCGGTGCCGTAACATCTTTTTGGAAAGTACGGCTATCAGTTCCCATGTTGCCAGCGTTATCAGTTTGCGCGACGTTAACAACTTTGGGCCCTTCGCCGATTGAAAAGCTAATATTTTCTACGAACGCTGAATTTAAGCAGGGTGTCTGAACGGTACCGTCAACACCCGGGCCGTAGATGACAACTTCAAGTCCGGTTTCGCAAGTACCGCGAAGTTCTAAACCCGTTTGGGCGTTTATGCTCGAAGCCGGTGCCGTGATTTTTACGATCGGTGCAGTTGTATCTACATTGTATTGTTTTGAGTCTGAACCAACATTGCCAGCGGCATCAGTTTGGCGGGCCGTGACGGTTTTTGTGCCATCGCCGGCAGAAGCAGTAACTGAAACCGAGAAGGCATTATTAGTACATGTGGCATTTACGCTGGCAACACCCCCGCTGATAGCCACGTTTAGACCGGATTCACAAGTCCCACTTAAAGTAAAAGTCGTGCCTTGGAAAGTATTTGCAGCCGGCGAAGTAATAGCCACGGCCGGAGCAACAGTGTCTCTAACGAAATCGCGGTTGGCGCTCCCTGAATTTCCAGCGGCATCAGTTTGTGTCGCAACAATGTTTTTAGTACCTTCACCATTTGAAAAAGTGATTGCGGCACTATAGCGGCCCGCACTGCATGTCGCATTTAAATTGGCGTTAACCGCGCCGGAGATAACCACGGCTATTCCTGTTTCACACGCACCGCCAATTGTAAGACCGTTTTGCGCTGTTGTATTCGCAGCCGGAGTGTCGATTGTCACAACAGGCGCACCAGTATCTACGCGATAGGTTTTGGTTGAGTTACCGCTATTTCCCACCGCATCTGTCTGACTTGCCACTACTACTTTATTTCCATCTCCCGCGGTAAAATTGACCGCTGATGAGAAGCTTCCATTGTTACAAGTTGTCGCTACCGCGCTCGCGATTCCCGCACCATTAATTGTAACTGTTAAACCTGTTTCGCAAGTTCCTAAGATAACTTCGCCATTACTTACAAGTGAACCATCAACTGGAGAAGTAATTGCGATCACAGGAGCTGTCATATCGGCATTGAAGTTTCGATTGTCACTTCCTTTGTTTCCGACGGCATCGGTTTGTGACACGACAATATTCTTAACTCCTTCGCCATTCGAAAGAGTGATGTTGGCGCTGAATGCACCACCAGTACAGGTTGTCGTTGAGGGCGAGCCAACAGCTCCAGAGATGTTTACCACTAAACCTGTTTCGCAAGTTCCAGAAATTGTGAGTGATGTTTTAACAACTGTGTTCGCGGCCGGGGCAGAAATCGCGATAACCGGAGCCGTGGTATCACGGATGAAGTCGCGGTTACCTGATCCTGTATTGCCCGACGAATCTGTTTGTGAAGCGACAATGTTTTTTGCGCCATCGCCGTTTGAGAAAACAACAGCTACCGAATAACGTGCATTTGTACACGTTGCGGTGCTAGGCGAGGCTAAACCTGTTCCTGATAAATTAACAGTTAAACCGGTTTCGCAAGCGCCACCTATTGTTAAACCACTTTGGGCAGCGGTATTCACCGCTGGAGTATCGATCGTTACTACTGGTGCTCCGGTATCAACCCGGTAAGTTTTTGTTGAACTACCAACATTGCCGTTGGCGTCTGTTTGTGAGGCTGTGACAACTTTATTTCCGTCACCGGCAGTTAATGTAACGCTGCCAGAGAAGCTGTTATTATTACAGGGAGTTGTCGTCGGCGAAGAAATGCCGGCACCATTAATTGTAACTGACAATCCTGTTTCGCAAGTTCCGCTAATTGTGACAGGACTTGAAACGAAGGCGTTGTCGGCGGGCGCAGTAATAGCAACAACTGGAGCCGTAGTATCGGCATTAAAGTTGCGGTTATCTGAGCCGCGGTTTCCAGCAGCATCGGTTTGTGCCACCACAACGTTTTTAACACCGTCACCACTCGTGAAGGTCACTGAAGCGGAAAATCCACCATTTTGGCAATTAGCGTTTATTGGAGAAGCCACGCCCGAACCTGAAATGGCTACTGAGATACCTGTTTCGCATGTACCGGTTAAAGTCGCCGAAGACTTAACGGAAGAATCGGCAGCCGGAGCAGTAATCGCGACAACGGGAGCTGTTGTGTCTTTAACAAAGTCACGATTGCCGGAGCCAACGTTTCCGGCGGCATCCATTTGAGCCGCGATAATATTTTTTGCACCGTCGCCACCAGTAAAAGTAATAGCAACACTATAACGGCCACCGCTACAAGTTGTAGAGCTTGGAGAAGCTAAGCCAGAGCCCGAGAGACCAACCGTCAAACCAGTTTCGCAAGCGCCACCCATGGTTACACCATTTTGAGCCGCTGTATTAGCGGCGGGTGTATCTATTGTTACGACAGGGGCGCCAGAATCAAGACGTAAAGTAATTTGCGCTGAGCCGCGGTTGCCTGCGGCATCTGTCTGTGATGCGCTCACAACTTTACTACCGTCGCCGGCAGTAAAAGTTACGGCGCCAGTAAATCCACCGCTGTTACAAGGTACTATCACGGTGCTAGCTACGCCACTACCGGCAATCGAAACATTTAATCCCGTTTCACAAGTACCGCTAATATTGGTATTGCCAGTGATAATCGAATTGTCGGCGGGAGAGGTAATTGAAATCACCGGCGCAATCGAATCGGCGGTGAAATCACGGTTATCAGATCCACTATTGCCGACGGAGTCGGTTTGCGTGACGACTATATTTTTTGTGCCGTCACCCGCGCTTAAATTAATAACGGCGGAGAATGAATTTCCATTACACGCAACGGAAGAAGTTGCAGCAACGCCGCTTCCTGAAATCGCAACGTTAATTCCAGTTTCACAAGAGCCGGCTAAAGTAAATCCAGTTTTTACAATTGAGTTAGCAGTCGGAGAAAGAATTCTAACGACGGGAGCTGTTGTATCGCGGATAAAATTCCGGTTGTCGCTGCCGGTATTGCCGTTACCATCGGTCTGGGACACGATAATATTTTTAGTTCCGTCTCCGGCAGTAAATAGGATATCTACCGAGTAGGCGTTATTAGAACATACTGTTGTTGAAGGAGAGGCGAGACCTGCGCCTGACAAGGCTACAGGTAAATTGTTTTCACAAGTACCTAGAAGCTTAACTCCCGCAAAGGCTACTGTATTGGCGGCAGGAGAGGTAATTGTGATTGCCGGACCCACTGTATCTTTAATAAATGAACGAGAATCTGTACCGCGGTTTCCGGCATTGTCAGTTTGTGCAACAGAAATCGCTTTTGTGCCATCGCCCGACGACAGGGTTAGCAATTGACTGAATGAATTATTATTACATTGCGTGTTTACGGAGGCCGGGATGCCGGCTCCAGAAATTGTAATTGATAAGCCCGTTTCACAACTGCCAGTCAAAGTAATTTGCTCACGGACAGAACTATTCTCTGCGGGAGCGGAAATTTTAATTACGGGAGCTATCGTATCTCTAATAAAATTTCTTTGGTCCTGAGTAATGTTGCCGACATTATCTCGTTGCGAAACGATAACGGTTTTTACGCCGTCGCCATTTGAAAAGGTAATATTGGAATCAAACCGGCCGCTGGTACAAGCCGTAGAGGTATTTGCTGCCACACCGGCACCTGAAATTTCGACATTAATTCCATTTTCGCAATTTCCTTGTAAGCGTATGCCGGTTTGCGCCTCAAAATTGGGAGCCGGATTCGTAATTGCGATGACGGGAGCTGTTGAGTCCCTGACAAAGTTACGAGTCGTCGAAGCGGAATTGCCAGCGCGGTCAGTTTGCGAAACAACGACGTTTTTTGTACCATCGCCGTTAGAAAAATTTACGGCAATGCTATAAGCTGAATTTAAGCAATTCCCCTTAACAGAGGAAGCGATACCTGTTCCGGTAACAACCACTTCTAAACCTGATTCACAGTTCCCCGAAACCGTTACTCCAGAAACAGCCGCATAGTTTTCAGCGGGGGCCGTAATGGTTACACGTGGTGCGGTGGCATCTAACTCCACTGTGGTTTGATCACTTCCCATGTTTTGAACGGCATCAGATTGCGCGGCAATAATCTGACGAGTCCCGTCAGCGCCCGTCATCGTAAGGTTAAATGCAAATTGCCCTGCCGAACATGACAGAGTTTGTGATCCACCACCTAAAGCGGAACCCGAAATTACGACAGGTAGGCCAGTTTCGCAGGTACCGGCTACTTGCACGGGGCCGCGTGTGATTGTACCAGCTACCGGCGCTGTAATTTTAATTGCTGGAGGTGTCGAATCGCGCATAAAGTCGCGGTTGGAATTTCCGGTATTTCCCGCGCGGTCAGTTTGCGTAGCAACAACGTTTTTCTTTCCATCAGCAGCGCTATAAGTAATATCCCCGGCGAATTGGCCGCTGGAGCAAGAAACTTTTATTGAGCCAGCCATACCGCCGCCCGACAAAGTTACGTCGTAGCCATTCTCACAAGTCCCGCTAACTCGTAACCCGTTACGGGCCATGGCATTTGCTGCCGGAGCGGTAATTGCGACCGCAGGAGCCACAGTATCTTTTATTAAGCTTTTATTATCTGAACCCTGATTACCGGCAATATCGATTTGTTGAGCGACGATATTTTTAGTGCCGTCGGTGCCCGGTAATACATAAGGAAAACTGAAGGCGCCCCCGTTACACGCAACTTGTCCTATTGTGCCGACCCCAGTTAGATAGAGGACAACGTTTAACCCGTTTTCGCAGCGTCCAGAAATTGTGACATTAGCCCCGACTTCGGATTGATTTGTAGGATTTGTGATGGCGATGGCCGGTGCAATTGTATCTTTTAAGAAATCACGGTCATCTTGCGCCCAGGCGCCGTTTCCGCCTTCTGATAAATCTTGGCGAGCAACAACATTTTTTATACCGTCGCCATCTGAAAAAGTAATGTTGGCAGAAAAGAAACCGTCTTTACAATCTAGTTTTTCATTTTCTATTTTTCCGGAGCCAAGACCCGATAAAGTAACAGCGCGGCCCTTAGTACAAGTTCCCTCAACAAATACTCCCACTTTATCAACAGTCATCGGGGCGGGATTTTCGATTTTTACGGCGCCTTTTATGCGTAGAGCTTCTGATCCCTGCTGAACAGCAAAGTCCATGTCGGTACAACCAACCATATATATAGATGAAATTACGAAAATCGATATTAACTTCAGATTGCTCATAACGCTCCAATAGAGGACAATCCCCTTCCCCCACCTACCATTTGAGCAATTCACGGACCAAAACTCAGCGCATAAAAAGACTCGTAGTGGCACCTTCAAATTCGCGCAATCATTATTGAATCTCAGTCTGAGAAGATTAAAAATCTAAGCAAAACTGTCTAAACAATTTTTCTATCAAACTTTCAGACAAATTCGTCTGATTTGATTTTTGAAAATTAACCCTTTATAAGTTCGAAACGACAAGGATTGGTACATATGAAGAAAATTATGTTGCTGGGTTCTGGAGAATTAGGGAAAGAAGTTACGATTTCTGCAAAAAGGTTAGGCGCTTTTGTCGTCGCCGTCGACCGTTACGCAGGCGCTCCCGCGATGCAAGTTGCCGACGAGTTTGAAGTTATCGACATGCTCAGCGCAAATGACCTGAGCGAAATTGTGTACAAACACAAACCGGATCTTATCGTCCCAGAAATTGAAGCCATACGTACCGAAAAATTAATCGAACTAGAAGACGAGGGCTACACGGTAATTCCCACCGCAAAGGCGGCTTACTTAACGATGAACCGCGATGCTATCCGCGAATACGCATCTGCGGAGCTCGGCTTACTTACGGCGAAATACGCTTATGCGGAAACCAAAGAGGAATTAAAAGTGGCTTGTGAAAAAGTGGGATTTCCCTGCGTCGTAAAGCCTGTTATGTCTTCTTCGGGCAAAGGGCAGTCTTATTTAAATTCTAAGGAAGACATCGATAAGTCCTGGGATTACGCTCTAGCGGGAATGCGCGGAGATAAAACCAAAGTTATCGTCGAGGAATTTATTAAGTTTGAATTAGAAATCACTCTCTTGACGGTTCGACAATGGAACGGCCCTACTTTATTTGTAAACCCCATCGGCCATCGCCAGGAACGCGGCGATTACCAAGAGTCGTGGATGCCGGCCGAAATTTCTGCCGCCCACCTAAAGCAGGCCCAAGAAATGGCAAAGAAAGTTACGGACGCCCTCGGCGGCGCCGGAATTTTTGGAGTTGAATTTTTTATTACCAAAGATAAAGTTTATTTTTCCGAACTCTCTCCCCGGCCCCACGATACGGGAATGGTCACTCTAATTTCGCAAGACTTATCAGAGTTTGATTTACATGTACGCGCTATCATGGGATTCCCAATCCCAACGATTAATTATCGTGGAGCTTCGGCCAGCGCCGTTATTTTAGCCGACCGCGAAGCGTCGCAAGTTTATTACCGCGGAATTGAAAAAGCTCTGGCGCTAAAAAACACAGAAGTGAGAATTTTCGGTAAACCTACGGCGCGAAAATACCGCCGCATGGGAGTTGCACTAGCCACGGCAAGCACGACCAACGAAGCCAGGGGCATTGCCACTCAGGCGGCTGGCCTCGTCAATATTCAATACAATTAAATCATTGCGGAAATAGTATCCCGAAGCTTCTGCAGTTCTACGTCTTCCGAGAGGTCGCCCAGCGGGGCATTTAAAAGGGCACGGGCATCAAGATCTTTGCTAGCCTCCCGCACTAACCAATAAGTCGCTACAACGGCTGTCCGGCGGTTTGCCTCATTGAAAAAGTGATTCATAACCAAGTGAGAATAAAGATAAACTGCGGCGTCCACGAGCTTTCCCTGGCCAATAAGATCGTGGGCATTGGCAATTATATGACGGGCCTCTTCGATGGAATTTGAAACTATTTTAAACTGGCGCTTTTTACCCGAGCGTAAAGAAATTTCCACGGGCTGAGTCCGCCAAGTATCCGTGGTTGTATGATTCAGCATTTGATTAAGGTGTAATAACTCAGAAACACCGAGTTTTTTTATCCCGCCAGCGTTTTGATAAACGTAATCGACGGTATGTTGAAAGCGGGTTTCTTCTAATTGTTTTTTTAAGAATTGGCTTGGCACTGTTTACATCCGATAACTTAAACTAAAAGAGGGATAAATAAAACTTCTTGTATAGGATATTGTTTCATAATTGGAAGAACCCTCTAAACTTTCCGAGTAAGTAGCCGCATAATAGTTTAACCGAATTCCGATAAAAAGATTATCAGAAACTTCTGGGGACCAACCCACATCAAATTTCAAACTCGTTCCCCGCCAGGTCTGCGCCGTTCCGCCACTGGGACTATACGCTGCCGATGCCAACAGATTATAAGTTAAAAATAGACTCCACCACTGGGTTCTATCGATAAACCAACCCAAGCGCGGGCCCATATCAGAGGTAGAAATCGCGTTAGAATCAGCGTCGGTCGTCGAGAACATTCCGTAAGACCAGCCCACCACGAGCCGTGGGTTCTTCATGACGTCAAACATGGCTGCGCCTTCGATAAACATTTTATTGTCGTTGGCGGCCGAAGCCGTGGTTAACGCACCCGAATCATAAAACAAATTTAGATCAAAAACTGCCGATTGCGCAGTTCCCGCAAAACAGAGGATCAGGCTGGAAATTATAAAATATTTCGTTTTCAACCTATAAAGTATACAACATTATTTGTGCTGAGAAACCTAGGCTCTACTTTCGATCGGTTCTGGACCAAAGAATATGGTCAGCGATCACGAGGTAAGTCATAGCTTCCAAGACAGGTAAGGCGCGCGGAACAATACAAGGATCGTGACGCCCCCTCTTCGCGACGTCAAGCACCGAAGAAGTCGGCTTAAAAGCTACTCTAGCAGTTACCCTTTCTCCCGTCGAAATTCCGCCGCGGATACCGCCGTAACCCTCTTGATCATGGCGATGCCATAACGAACCTTCTTCTCCCACACACGAAAAACCTTGGCCAAATTCGACGCCAATCGTGGCCCCAATACTCATGAAGGCGGCCGCCAAATCCGCTTTAAGTTTATGAAACACCGGCTGGCCCAAAGATTCGGGGAGATTTTCAACAGCGACCTCGGCGATTCCGCCGTAACTCTTCCCCTGCTCTTTGGCTTCGAGTAAAAGTTTTTGCACATCCTGCGAGTCATAAACCGACTGATTTTTAGCCAACTTAACTGGCCCGATCTGTATGGCTTGAGCCCGCACACGGGATTGAATTCCTAGATCCTTTAACATCATTTGCGCCACAGCACCGGCAATGACACGGCAAACGGTTTCGCGGCCCGAAGATCTGCCGCCACCGCGGTAATCAACATGACCATATTTTTTTTGCCAAACGTCATCAGCATGCCCGACGCGGGGCTGACTTTTAATGGCGTCGTAGTCAGAACTGCGCGCGTCAGTATTGCGCACAATAATGGAAATTGGAGTGCCAAGAGTTTTATTTTCAAATACGCCGCTTAAGATTTCGTAATTATCACATTCTTGCCGGGCACTTGTTAGTGCGCTTGCCCCCGGTTTGCGCCGGTCTAGCTCATGACTTAACAAACTCTCGTCAAAATTTACTCCAGCCGGGCATCCGTCAATCACTGCGCCCATCGCTGGGCCATGACTTTCGCCAAAAGTTGTAACTACAAAGCGCGAGCCAAAACTATTGCCACTCACATTGACTCCAAAAATCTCGCTGAAAATTTGCCTGAGCCAAAAACATCGGTAAACCAGAAACATAGGCGGCACCGACCAAATGCGCGTACTCTTTCCCAGGAGAGTCATCAGAATAATTTAAATCAATTATTTTTTTGGGCCTCCACTGAGAGTTGGGCCAAACCCCGGTAATCCGATTTTTGCTACCTGTTGCCCAGATAAGTACTTCGGGCTCTACACCCTTCCCTGACTTTAATTCTCCCGTCGTTGCCGAAAAATAACTCGCTTCCGGATAGACGGCGTTAATTGCCGGCAACACTCCGCCGCCGCCCCAAACGGCTACGGACTCAACTTCTTTCTTACAGACGGTTTTAAAACCTTCGATGTCAGTGTTTGTTCCCAACCATCTTTCCTGCATTTCACTCCAATAAAGAGTATTTATCGGTTGGGGAGATTCGACCAGCAGACCAGCAAGATATTTTAGCGGAGAAGTCACGGCAGCATACCGTAAACCCAGATTCTTAAGAATCTCTATTGTATCCTTGCCCCAAGTTGATTCATTAATTTTAATGCGCAGAACTGGGATACCAATTTGACTAAAGTACTCGGACTGGTAGGCGGGAGTTAGCGAATGCTCTATAGGATCACCAAGTACGGCAGCGAAACGGTTTTTTTCGTTGAAATGTCCTACCCACTCAAAAATACTTGGCTGATCGGCAACGCTGCTTCGGCCTTCGCTAATATAATTTAATGGTTGACGGTCTTTCATCAAAAGTCGAAACCAGCGCCAATTGCCATCCATCGAGCGCGGCAAAAAGGATCTTCTTTCTGGGTCCTGCTGTTGCCACAAAAATCCATCCCAAAGTTCCTGGAATGAAAAAATCATTGGGGCGGCCTTTAGATACTCGTTGTTTTTCGCTGAACCCGTCAGCCGCTCTAATGCTGCAATTAAACTTTCGTTTTTCCAGCGGTCATGTAGCGACAAAACGTTGACTGCAAAAGTGGGTTCACCAAGTTCTAGCGCCCAGTCCGTAAGAATATCTGACCCTCGTGGCAGCGTAATTTCCTCGCGGTCCGTACGATAACTTAAAATTCCCGAATGTACGCAGTTTAAAGCAAGCTCTAAAGATGACCGCGACAGGAGATCCGTCCGCAACTCATAACGAACGCCCTGCCACGCGCGGCGGCGTGATAACCAATAATCCAATTTACCTCTATGACTAAATAGCTTTTCTCGCAAGGTTATAATTGCCGCGACTTTTACGGGGGACCCCGCCACGTAGCGTTCTTCAAAATTTAAACCGCGCTCACCGAACTCACCATGACCTTCAGGAAATAATATTCTCTCATCGGCAATATTCTGAAATTTAACTTCGCGGCCAATCGAACGGGTTAAATACTCCTCGCTAGGAGTAAGCTCCATATCCAAGCGCGGACGGTCTAAAAAAGTACGCGGCTTTAAATCCGTATCACGCTGTACCCAAATTACGTAAACATCTTCTGGAATTTCGAAATCAAAACCGGCGCCCAAAGCCACAAATGTCAATTTTCCACTTTCGCTCGCCTTATCATAAACACTAAAGAACTTTTCCCGCTCTAGATGACGAAACTTGCTTTCGCCATCAGCTTCAAATATCTCTACTAGTGTTTTCCCTTCGCCGTCTGCGATTTGTTCGTCAATATCGATAAAATCTGCCGCGACAGCGCGGTCTGCAAAAACATTTCGCCAACGCTCTAGACACTTTGTCTTGCCGGCGCCCCGGTGACCAACTAATGCGATAATCATATTCTTGCTATCTCCTTAAATTGGGGGAAACTTTTATCAACGACCTTAGAATTTAATATGCGAATGTTAAAACCAAACTGTCTTGCCACACAAGCGGCCATCACTAAACGGTGATCACTCTCGGGATCATAAGAAATTGGAAAGCGATTATCCTGCCGCTCATCAAAGGGACGTCCGTGGATAATGGCGCCGTCAAGCAATGGCTCGACGTCTCGGCCCAGAGATCTTAAAAGTTCAAAAATTTTCGCCAGACGATCCGACTCTTTATGAATAAGCTGGGGTGCCCCGAACAAGCGTGACTTACCTTTGGCAAAGGCACAAAGAATCGCCAGTACTGGAAAAAGATCCGGTGTGTCCTTTAGTTCGACTTCCACGGGTTGCAACTTTCCAGTACCAAATAATTCAAGAGCCAGTGTGGTCTGATTAACCGTCATTCCCATTGCCCGTAAAATATTAATGAACGCAAAATCCGGTTGCACGCTTTCCTTAGGAAAGTCTAGAATTCGACAACGTCCACCGGCACCCGCCATGGCGGCAACGGCAAAAGCTGAACTCATATCGGGCTCAAAGATACTTGTATCATTTGGGATTTGCTGAGGTGGAATTTCTAATACATTTGGTCCTAACGAAATCTGCATGCCCATACTCTGCACCACCGCCAAAGTCATATTAAAGTAGCCGTCGGAAACAGTAGGCCCTTGCCAGGAAATTTTCAGGCTGAAGGGCAATCGCCAAGAATTTGCGACGAGAGAAGATAAAAATTGGCTAGAAACGGATCGGCCCACCCGTACCAAACTTTGCGGTACACGCCAGCCTTCACCGCGGATTTGCAGAGCGCCTTCTCTGAATTGACAGTCAACACCCAGCTGCGCCAGAATATTTTTTAATTCTTCATGGGGACGCCTAAAGAGCCTCTCACTCCCAGTAAGCACAAACTCGCCGCTTATCCGGGAAGCGCGTAAAGCTAAAAACCTTAGAACTGCCGCACCCTCGCCGCAATCGATCGATTTATTGTCTTTAATTGCTCTAATTCCAGCTACGACTCGTTCTATATCGCCACAAAGCCCCGTGGCTTCCCGAAAATCCGCTTCAAGATAGCTCTGGCATACGGCCTGACGAATAAAGAGAGACTTTGATACCGGAATTTTTCCTTCAAAATAAAAAGGGATCATGCGATCCACCCCTGCGCTTCCGCTTCTTTGGTAATTTCGCCCGGGGATACCGACTGCACTACGACTTTCCCGGGTTCACGCAAAAAAATAAATTCAATTTTCTTACCGACAATTTTTTTGTCTCCCCCTAGGCCCTCTAATAAAGCGTGGCGCGATAACTTGACTTGAGATTTTTGTCCCTGTGTACGAGCGATAAGCGCCTCGACTCTTTCAAGCCAGGACTTATTTATGAGACCTTTGCGCTCACTCCATTTCGAAGCGAAAATTAAGCCTTGCCCTACCGCCATGCCGTGAGGAATTCCGCATTTCTTTTCCAGCACATGCCCCAAGGTATGACCAAGATTTAAAATTTGCCGCACGCCTTGGATTTCGAAGGGATCTCTTTTTATGACTTCATATTTCGCGGCAATAGCGAGCCGTAAATATTTCCAAATCTTAATGCTTTTATCCGTGAATAACCTCTTCGTCCATGGCTTTCCACAAATCAAAGAAATCTTAATTAATTCGCCGAAGGCCTCAGCTTCGCGCGCTCGCGGCTGAGAAATTAGCAGTTGCTTAACAATAAAAATTTTGTCAGCAAAATAAAAAGTCCCGAGCGCATTCTTGTGCCGTAGGGAATTTAATCCGGTCTTTCCTCCGTGGGCAGAGTCTATTGCCGCGAGCCAGGTTGAAGGAATCAAAGTTAAAGAAACTCCCCGTTTGTAGGTGCTGGCAAAGAAGCCCGCGAAGTCGGTTACCGAGCCGCCGCCGACAGCGATAATTTTTAAATTCCGGCCGGTTCCTTCCAGCTTTTTTGCTAACCTTTCAAAGTGAACCGGAAAACTCTCCAGCTCCTTTAATTTTTCACCGGCACTAACGGCATAACGGTTCGGAAAATTTTGGATCCAGGCATTAAACCAACGTATTTTGCATAGCCGCTTATCGAAAATTAGTAAGGTATCTTGCCCAGAAATTTGTGAGCGTGTAGGCATTTTCTCTAAAAACTTTACGTTCTTAAAAAGTTGGCTCATGGACTTGCGATATAAAGCATTTATTTTTTACAAAGTTAAGGTAATTCAAAAGATAATGTAGACCTTCCTGACGCCTCGAATTAGAAATGATTTCGACATGTTAATTGATTCACTAAACCTCAATGTTTTGCGCATTTTTGAAAGGGTATATTCCCTTAGAAGCATGACCCATGCTGCGGAGGAATTGCACCTCACGCAGTCGGGAGTGAGTCAGCACATTTTTAATCTTGAGAGCCAACTTGAAATTAAACTATTTGATCGTATTAAAAAGCAGATTATTCCCACCGACAAAGGCCACCAACTTTATAAAGTTTGCTTTCAGAGCCTGCATTCCATTGAAGACGAACTGTGGAAGATTCGCGACGTAAAGCGCGAGCTTTTCGGTACAGTTACAATTGGGATGCCCACAGAATTTGGCCAAAACATCGTCCAACCTTTGCTGGCGGAATTTATTAAGGATCATGCCAATATTTCGCTAAATCTAGTTCTTGAATTCGCGCCCATAATAAATCAGGAACTTATCAACGGGAATATTGACTTTGCCTTTGTCGACGACTTTACGACGGACCCGCGAATTCATACCGAAAAAGTTTATGATGAAATCTTAGACCTTTGCATTAGCCAAACAGCTTTGAAAAAATACGGCTCCCCAGATGGGTCGCGTAAGTTTTTTGAAAGCCTTGATTACATCGAGTATTTCGCCGGCGAACCCGTACTGCGTCAGTGGTTTAACCGCCAATACAAATACAAAGATATCGAACTAAAAATCCGCGCCTATGTGGCTAACCCGCAAGTTGTTGCTAAGTTTATCTGCATGGATTTGGGCGCCGGAATTTTACCTGATCACGTTTTCCAAAAGTTATCCAAAGACGGGAAAAATCTGATTTGTTTGGAAGGCGCTACCGGCAAGGCCGTTACAAATTCCATTCATATTGCTCACCTAAAGCAGAGAACCCTCTCTGCTTTAGCGCGCGAATTAAAATCATTTTTAACCAAACGTTTGAGCGCTTAAACGTCTTTGCCGACGACTTTCTTTAACTGCTTTTCCGCCATAAAGAAGAACGCCGCCAAAACAAATCCCATGATGGCAAACACCATGAAAAAGCTCGACTGCGACATTTTGCTATAAAGCGTACCTAATAACCCAGACAAGTAATTTCCTAAGAACGACGAAGCAAACCAAACGCCCATCATCATGGAAACCAGTCTGGCGGGCGCCACTTTTGTAACGAAACTTAAACCAATAGGTGATAGGTACAACTCTCCCATCGTAAACATCCAGGTAGTTACAACCAGCCAGAACATATTTATGAGCGACTTATCGACGCTAATAAAGCTCGAGGCCAGCGGTACAACCATAAAGGCTGCCCCGGCCCAAGCCGAACCAATGGCCATCTTGCGCACGGAGCTCCCGTCAAAGTTTCCCCTAAGAGCTCGGCGATCCCACCAAATATTTAATAATGGCGCGAAAATAAAAATGAAAAGTGGATTAAGAGACTGATAGTTTTCCGCCTCTAAGCCCAACTTCGCCCAATCCGCCTTTTCGTCAGCCCAAAGCTGTAAAGTATTTCCTTGCTGCTCGAAGATCGCCCAGAAAAAGATCGTGGCCATACAAACAATTAGTAGGGCGCCTACCTTAGCTCGGTCGGTGGCGTTTTTTATTTGTTTTATCGAGTACCAAATGCCGCCAACCACGGCGATCGAAATTAAGATTTTAAATGGCGTTGGCAACATGAGAATTGCCAAAAAACCTACGATTGAAGCCAAGAAGCCACCAACGGTTTTCATGAAAATCGCGTTGCGTTCCGCCGGTGGTGCCAGTGTGGCAAGGTTTTCCTCCGGCAACAAGCCGCGGCCGAAATGATAAATGATTAAACCGATTAACATTCCGATACCCGCAAACGAAAAACCCAAATGCCATGGAATACCTGGGTCCGTGATGCCCATTGAAGTGGTAATTTTCACCGCCAGGTTTTTACATAAGAAGGGCGAGAAGAATGCACCCAAGTTAATCCCCATGTAAAAAATTGTAAAAGCGCCATCACGTCGCGGATCACCATCTTTATAAAGAATTCCAACTTGTGTAGAAATATTTGGTTTGAAGGCACCGTTACCCAAGATTAAGAAAAATAGAGCCGGCACGAAGAGATTCTCGAAGGCCATTAAGAAGTGACCAACGGCCATCAATGCCCCGCCAACATAAACGCTTTTACGTTTACCCCAAATCCGGTCGGCTAAAATTCCGCCAAAGAAAGGCGATAAGTAAACAAAGCCTGTGTAAAGACCATAAATGTGTGAGGCAAAGGGTTGATTGTCGAGGGGACCAAAACCACTTTCTAAAATGTAGCGAAGGGTATCAAATCCCAACACCCGCTGCATTCTTTCGGGATCGACAAAAAGGTATTTGACCATATACATAACGAGCAAGGCCCGCATGCCGTAAAAAGACATCCGCTCCCACATCTCCGCGAAAAACAAGATAAACAATCCCGCCGGATGGCCAAAAAAAGTTTTATTTTTTAATTTATTTTGTAAGTATTTACTCACGATGGGCCCCCTAAGTGACTAAGGTCTATAAATAGACTTAGTCGACAGAGACCCGCCAATCAACAGGTTTTATACCTTGCTCTTTCAAATACTCATTGGCCTTAGAAAAGTGCCGGCAACCTAAGAATCCGCGATGGGCCGATAGGGGTGAAGGATGAGGCGACTTCAACACCAGGTGGTTTGTTGCATTTATGACTTCACCCTTCTTATGGGCGTAGGATCCCCACAACATAAAGACAACATTTTTGCGATGTAAGCTTAATTCCTTAATTGCAAAATCGGTAAACTGCTCCCAGCCCTTACCTTGATGGGCGGCGGCTTTGCCGTGTTCGACCGTTAATACACTATTTAATAACAAAACACCCTGGTCAGCCCAGCGCTGCAAATTACCGTGGCTGAAATATTTCTTTTCTAATTTTAAGTCAGCCTGAATTTCTTTATAAATATTCACGAGTGATGGCGGGATGCCCGTCGCTTTGGGGACCGAAAAGCACAGCCCATGCGCCTGGTTTTCGCCATGATACGGATCTTGTCCCAATATAACGACCTTGACCTGATCAAAGGGGGTCGAATTAAACGCACAAAAAAATTCATTGGCGCGCGGATAAATAACCTTTTTCTTTTTATATTCATCGCGCAAAAAAGACCTGAGCTCGCTCATGTAGGGCTTATTAAACTCAGGGAGTAAATGCGCTTTCCAACTGGGCTCTAGCTGTACTTGGGATTCCATGGTAGACATAGACCCTATTTAAAATGAACAAAATTCTTCCGCAAGATTTTTATTTTAATGAAACGGTTTGGGTAGCAAAAAACCTTTTGGGCAAGATATTAGTGCGAAAGTACCGTGGCAAAATACGCGCCGGCCGCATTGTCGAGACCGAAGCTTATTTAGGCGGCGATGATCCCGCCTGTCACAGCTTTGGCTACCGCAAATCTTTGCGCAATCAATCTATGTTTTTAGCGGGCGGTCATTCTTACGTTTATTTTATTTACGGCATGTATTTTTGTTTTAATGTCGTCACTAAAAGTGAAAAATACCCTGAAGCCGTACTTATTCGTGCCGTGGAACCACTCGCAGGAATCAAGTCGGCAACTAACGGGCCAGGAAAGCTTTGCATCGCCATGAATATCGACAAAAAACTTGATGGTTTGCCATTAAATAACGGACCGCTTTTTATCGCTGAATCTGAAGAAAAGATTAAGTCTAAAATGGGCAGTTCTGCCCGCATTGGAATTAGTCACAAAAATGCAGCAAAAGATTGGCCGCTACGTTTTTATATTACCGATAATCCTTACGTTTCTAAAATGACGCCCAAGGCCTAGGGGATTTTTTTCTGAAGCCTTTCCAGCCTTTGACTTTTATACCCATAAAACCTAAACGAAAAAGGTTAATCAATAGGAGGATTCATGAATAAACTATTAGTTTCTTTAGGCACTGCTTTAACCTTGAGTTTCTCGGCTCAAGCTTTCGAAGATTCCCGCAAATCTGCCGATGATCTTTTTGCGCAACGTGAGTATTCTGATGCCGGCGCCCAAAAGGCCTGGGATGCCGCCGAAATGTACGCCCGCTTAACTGCCAATGCAAAATCAAATGAGAAAAACTCTCTGTGGATTAGTGCTTCTCGCGCTTATTACTTTGTTGGAACTTTTAAAAAAGATAAAAAACAAAAAATTGATGTTTTTCAAAAAGGAATGGATGCGGCTTTAAACCTTGTTAAGGCTTATCTTCCAGAACTAAAAGATCAAAACTTAGAAGCCGTAGCTAAAGAAGTTTTAGCAAGAGTTTCGCCGAACGAAGTTTTGGAACTTTCTTACGCTCTTTACTATGCCGGTATTAACTTAGGCTCTTGGGCCGAAGCTAATGGCGTAAACCAAAGTCTTAGTAAATGGCCAACGCTTAGAAACTACATGTTGATGGTTCAACTTCTTGGTCATAAACAAATCACGCATTACGGCTCATCCCGCGTTCTTGGCCGTGCTTATTATCGGTTACCCGTTCTCGCCGGCGGCGATAAAGAAAAAGCCCGCAAATACTTAGGCGAGGCTTTTGAAAGCACGAAACAAGGCAACATCAGCGTTCAAGGTAATAATAACGTTTTCTACGCCGAGCTTCTTTACAGCGATAAAAAACGTCAGGATGCTATCGCTCTGTTAAAAGCTTTCGTCGCGGCAAATGTGGATTCTCTCGATCCAGAATCAATTCCCGAAAATAAGGCTGCGCAAGATTTAGCTAAAAAACTTCTTGTCGATTGGGAAGAATAATCATGACGGCACGCTTAGTTGGAGTCGCGATCTGTCTTTTTAGTTTAAATTTATTGGCTGATGGTCTCGGTGCCCCGTTTGATTTTGAAGACACATCGATGCTGCCAAAGGGCGTGCGTACTTTAAAGTTTCGCTCTTTTACTACGGAAGTAGAATCGAAATTTGACAATGATGGAACGGCTCAGTCTCTGGCAAAGCCGTTTCGTAAAACTTTAAAAATGAATAATCTTTACAAAGGCAAACCCGCTGACGAAGCCGACATCACTAAAGGTTATATGAAGTCGTTAGGAGTTGATCCTGACAATACTGATCTTGGTTACATCGACGCTTATGCCAGTGCGCGCGTGACCGCTGCAGTACCGGTTATCGGTTACGGTATTCGTGATAATTGGTCGGTTGCGTTGGCAATTCCAATTGTTTACGCCAACACTCACGTGGACACGGCTTTTAATGTTTCTTCAAAGGCCGAAGCCTTCTTTGGTTATTTAAGTAAAGATACAAACACCACCAGCACAAAAGCCGCAGAAGCTAAATTGGGCGATCCAGTTAATGGCCAAGTAACCGCAATGGGTTACGATCCATTGTCGGGAGAAGTGCGCACCGAAATTGGTGACGTACGCATAATTAACAAAATGCTTCTTAAAAAAGAAGACAACTACGCTATTGCCGTGAAACAGGCGGTTACTGTACCCACCGGAAAACAAGCAAGTACTAATAAATTAGTTGCTGTTGGCACCGGTGACAGCCAATGGGATTTAGGCGCTTCCGTTATTGGTGATTGGTATATTGACGGCAAGTGGACGATGAGCGGTTACACCGGCTACACAGTTCAATTTGCTGACACCACAGCAAAACGCGTACCCATCGCTAGTGACTCGGCCCTTGGCTACACGGACCCAAATGTTACGCGCGATCTTGGTGATATTGCCGGAGCTGGAGTTTCGGTAAAATACGCCCTTAAAGAAGGCTGGACGCTCGCTACCTCATTTGATACACAAATAAAATATTCTGATATTTATCACGGCAGCGCGTATCAGGCGGTGCAATATGATTGGCTAGCGCAAAACACAAACCAGCGCATGGAATCCGCTGTCATCGGAATTAATTACAGCACAGTTCCTTTATTCCGCAAGAAAGCGTTTCCCGTTCCCCTCGATGCAAAAATTAGTTATGCCACGGTGATTAGTGGAAAAAATGTTCCCGCCAACGATGTGGCTTCTGGCGAGCTCGCCATTTATTTTTAATGGAGGAAAGATGAAGTCACTAGGTTTAACCTCTTTGTTTTTTATTATTTTCGCAGTTGGCGTTGGTTGTTCCACGCGCAAAAATCCCATTGACCGTAATCCTCTCAGCATTCGCAACCCCATGGGGAAACCTGTTTCTGAAGAAGGCTCCATGCGAGTTTCCGAGGCCGCACATCTTTATGGTGGCCAAACTTTTTCGGCGTTTTTATGGCCCGAACATCCTACAATTGACCGAGTGACTTTAAGTAATGAGGTCAGCACGTTGTCACGCACCATAGACCGCCTCACGATGGCGTACCGAGAAACCGATGCTAAATTACTTTATGAACAGGGCCGCTGGACAGCTTGGCGCTGTAATCAAGAAACCGATAAGCCTACAGGCAATACACAGATCCAAGACTGTGAAAAATTTATTCGTGAAAACGATGCCCACACCGCCTGTAGTTGCATTCTAGACAATAAACCTTTGCGCGAAGCTACTAACCAAGAAAATCTAAATCAGCGCATGGCTCTGGGAGAAAAAATTGTCGCGATGGTGGAAGATGATTTTGATCCGGGACATAATTGGCTCATGGGCGCAGGGTCCCCTGAGAGCCGCATCGGTTCGGTATTAAAACTCCGCCCACCCACTTCGCAGGGGAAATTTGAAGTCTATGTTCGCCTAAAAAACTTTGGACAAGAGGGCGTTTCTTACCGCACCCCCGCCACGCAAAAATCTGCCGTCGAAGTATGTGTTGAAAAACAATGTAATTGGGTCTGTGAAGATTCAACTTTAGAAGTTTTCACTTTACAAACGGGACAAAAAGTTTGCGTGACTCCCGATAAAGACGTTTCAGAGGGAAAAATTTTAAACGGCCGCTATGACTCTGCCTCACGCACGCTCGCATTTGACCTTTATGAAAAGGAAAAAGACGGTACGCTCACAGGAAACGTTTATTATTTTGCGATGGAACGTGGCTTTATTCCTGAAGGCACGCCTGATCTCGTCCGCTTTAAGGGTAATATTTTAAAAATGGGCGCCAACGGAAAACCTTTAGGAAAGGGCGGCGCCAAGTTTGATGGCGAGTGGAGTAGCGATTACCGTTAAAATAATCCGGCTTTATACACGGCTATTGTATCCATAGTAATTGCTACCAGCGAGTGTAAAACGGCGCCCCCTAGCCAGGTTTTATACCTTAAGGCTAGGTAACCTAAAAATATCCCAGCAAATAAAGCCCCAAAGGTTTCAAGCATCGGCTTATGAAAGTGAATCATCACATAAGGAATAACCATTATCGCGATTGCCATAGCTGCCCCGGTGACTTTTTCTAATGTCATTAAGAGGTAGCCGCGAAAGAAAAATTCCAACGAAAAGAACTGCAAAACATAAACGGCTTCCCAAATTAAAAACTTCGTTAAGTCTCTTTTGACCTCTGGAATGAAAGGATACGTTCTTTGAAAAGAGGTCTGGTCCGCCGCGATAAAAATTGGAATTAACATGATCAAAAATAATCCCAAATAGACCGGCAGATGCTTGGTAAAATCCCGTCGGCTTAGGCCTATCTCGCGCAAGTTTCCAGAGAAATAAAATTTGTGAATTCCCATGGGGATAACAAGGTAACCGACGAAGCAGGCCGCCGCCCAAATTACGCCGGCCGGCAGCGTGGGCGGTTGAGCCATTCCAAATACGGGTTCATTTAGCCAGTGCTCGACACGGGAGGGTAAAAAAACATACTCAAAGAGCGATAATAGAATCGGAGTGTAAAATAGGGCCACGAGGGCCGGAGATATTTTTGCTTTCACCACTAAAGTGTCTCAAATAAAATATCCGTCTCAAATCGATATTGTATTAATCCGGTACACTTTAGACTTTTTTTAGCGCTTAAATCTCATTTAATGGTCCTTGGTCTGTTAACCGTTCTTCTTTACTGCCTCATCTGATATAATATAAATGTACGAAATTACAGAAGTTTGCTTCGACCACTTGACACTTATCGCGATGAACTCACTTTGGAATGTATCGAAACGGGGGCATTATGGATAAGACCAGTCTGAAATATACAGTTGAGACATTTGCTTCTGACCCTGAAGTTAAGGCCCACATTTATCAACAACTCACTGAATTTGAACCTTACCTCTTACCAGGTTCACATATTGCCGTTCTCATCAAAGATAAAAAGAAAACAAAAACTGACGGACAAAAAGTGATTGTTACCTTTTCTTTGTCCGCAGAAGGTGGACAAATGCATGGCAAAGGCGCGGCTGCCGATGTGTATGAGGCTGCAAAAATTGCCAAAAACGATATCCTAAATCAGTTCGACTCCATCCAAAATCAATTAGTTAGCGCGCTTGATCGCGAAGTAGAGATAAATGAGATTGTTGCTAATCGTGGTGGCCATACCCTACATTGACAGCCGCCGGGCCCAGTAATATACGACCCTATGGCCAAAAAAGATGATTCTTGTTACATAGTTACCTACCGCGACCCCAAAGAGGACAAAGTCGTTCAGTTAAAAGCGAAATCCATTCGTGACTCTTCTCTCGGCCTGGGGTTTGTGGCGATTTCTGATTTTGTTTTTGTCACAGACACTTTGGTTTTAAATCCTGCCGAAGAGCAATTAAAGAGCCGTTTTAAAGATGTGCGCACGTTGCATGTTTCAATTTATACGATTCTGTCTGTCGAAGAAGTCGGCCCCAGTCACCGCGGTCTAAAATTTGAAAAAGATAAATCTAACCTTGTTGTTTTAAAGAACCCTGCACCGTGACTACCGCCGATAACGAAGTTTATTTTGAAAAAGAAAAGCTAAATTCCAACCCCATCAACGAATTTTTGCATTGGTTTGAACAAGCCCAATCCCGCGACCCAAAAACTGCCGATAACGTTATTCTTGCAACCTGTTTTAAAAACCGCCCGTCGGCACGAACATTACTCATTAAAAAAGTAGATGCGAAAGGGTTTCGGTTTTTCACCAATTATTTAAGCCGCAAGGGCCGCGAACTTTTAAAAAATCCTTATGGTGCTATGGTATTTAATTGGAAGTCCATTGACTTACAGGTGCGTATCGAAGGACCCATCTCTAAACTTTCGCGTAAAGAATCCGAAGAATATTTTCATTCCCGGCCGCGCGGCAGCCAGATCGGTGCATGGGCTTCTCCGCAAAGCGTGACGGTACCCTCGCGCCATTTTCTTTTAGACCGCGTGCAAGAGTTAGAGAAAAAGTACGAAGGCGCGCCAATACCGCTGCCGCCCTTCTGGGGCGGTTTTATTTTAAAGCCGACTTATTTTGAATTTATGTTTTCGCGTGATTTTAGACTGCACGACCGTTTTTCTTACGTAAAAAAAGGGTCCCAGTGGAAAATCGAAAGACTGGGACCTTAATTCTTATTGATTAATTAAATTAACGGGGCGGCCAACTTTACCACTGGGGAAGTAAATCACCATATTAGCAAGGCTCTCGCCGTTAATCGTGTAGCGGACAAAGTCTCCGATACCGATTCCCGTTAAAAAGTTATAAATCGCGCGGAAAGTAAAGCGGTTGGTCATCATTAGGCGACCGAATTCAGCGTAGGATTGAGCAAAGAGTCTTTTGTCCTCGTTCTCCGGAGAATTAGCGTATTTCCACATTTTGTTCTTGAGCTCGTTAATCATATTCTTGATTACCGGCGTAAATTTTTCTCGAATAAACTCTACACAATCTTCCTTTGCCTTCTTTTTATTGTGGAAGTGGTCATGGTTTTCGTTAAGTAGATTCCGGTATTGATTCATTTCAATAGGCTTATTGCAATAATCAAGGCTTTCTGGATAATCCGTTTTTAAGAAGTCAGCCAAACCTTTTTCGAAGCCGGCGATAATATCAGGACCGTCACCTTCCACCGCGTTCATCATAAGAGCAAGAGTGGCCTCCTGGTTTAAGTCGACAATGACTTCGGCATTGACATAACCAATATCATCTTTGCGGATAGCGCTCTCATCAACTTCGAGCTCTTCGAGACCGGTCATAAAATAAATCATTTTATTTAACTGCTTTCTTAAAGTGCTGCGGTCCGCGGACTCATCTTGGAAGTTCCAGAAGTAACGGCCATAGAAATCTTGATAATCAGTACGTTTTGCCGGACGCAAAGCCGTATTCTCAATTCCCGAATAAAAGGCAGAGGTCACATATTTATGGTCAAAGATAATGCGGCGGTTTTTATTTTCAAAATACATTCCGTGAAAATAGCGATTTTCGAGATTATCCACAAAGTCTGTTTGTAATCCTTCTTCTGTGGTTTTACCTTTTAACAAGTTCCAGTAGATAAAAGGAATTCCAATGTACCAACTCGACATAAAATCACCGGCTTTACGGTCAAGGTAAGTGCGGCTGACATCACGTTCAACGATCGCAACGGCTACCGTTTGGTCTTGGGCGATCAAACATTCGGTATCATAAATATTACCAATCATAAGTTGTAAAAAGGCTCGGCGCCCGGCTTCCATCCCAAGATCGTAAAAATAGGTTTTCTTAACTTTGTCGATCGTGTTTTTATAAACTTGCGAGTACGAAACAATTCCTGCCGCTAGTGACATGGCACCTGAGTAAACATCAAGGCTCGTAAGTTCTACCATAACTTTGTCGTCACCGATTTTGGTTACGATAGTTTCAGCTGAACCCTCTTTCACAAAGGTCGGCCCCATGGCGATCGCCATCCAATGTATTCCGCCCGTCAGCATAAAGCCACCGCGCAAAGTATAAAGGTAAGACTCGCCAACTTTCCAACGACGGATGTTATCCAAATTAGGATAAATATCCTGAGCCGTATAAACAGTTTCGTCAGCACGGTTGCTATTATGACTAATCATGCGGGCTCCGGTAACTTTCGCCATCATATCGCGCAACTGCTCGTCGTTAGGTTCGATACGCTTTGTGGAGCCTTTAACTTCGTTAGCGGTAATCATGCCTCCCGCAAATACGCCAGCTTGTTTTAACCAAGCCCATGAAGGAGAACTCCAATCTATTATTGACTGAATTCCCACGCCACCGCCGATTCCCAAAGTTTGCTTGCGAGAAACATCATAACCATAGCCAGGCAATGCCGGACGCAACGGAATGCGCGGCATTGGCGAGGGCCGTTGCTCGCCGCCTACGATGTTACGCGCATATGGAATTGGTGGTTGATTATCAGGATCATTTACATAGGGAGTAAGATTTACGATTTTTTGTTCAATATCTAGATTAAAGTAAATGAGCGGTTCAATACGCCACTTAACTTTGTTTTTTCCTCTTACTTCGTATTTTTCTTCGACGACTTCGCTTTTTGCTTGCTCATCCCATTTTGCGGCGGAGCTCTTGACGGCATTTTTAAATTCATCATTACAATTCTGTACACCCGACTGTTGGCAAAGGGCCGCAAAACCAGCATCAAAATCCGCTTGATTGTTAAATTGACGAACTATCCCCTGACCACCATCAGCCAAATTGCCAAAAGAATTGTTCCAGGCTTTGGCGTCGAGCTGGCCTTGGGGAGACATGGCTTTGCCAACGCTCTTGGTGATTGGACAAAGAATTAAGTTATACGTTGTCCAACGGCGAGTGTAGGTGTTGTTAATAAACTTGCCGCCGTTAACGCCGTTTAGGGGTAAGCCATATTTATTCGGATCTAAACCGCGGGCTTTGCTGGGATCATAATAAACCGAGTTTTCAAAATCCTTGGTGAATTTTTCCATGCGGTTCATCGAAGCTTCGCCGCCCGTGTAGCGTGCATAGTATTTTTGAAGTTCAAATTCCCAATGCGCACGCTTGTCGTCCTTCCACTCGCGAATCTCGGTTTCAGATCGTTTCGTTTCAACTTTTTCGCGGTAGACATCTGGCTTTTTAACTTCAAATCGGCCTTGCGGCTGCTGCGGTGACGGTGGAAGCGGTGTTGGAACAGGCGCGGGAAGCGGTGCCGGCACTGGTTTTACCGGTGGGGGCAATTGCTGTGGTACTTGCGGTACAGGAAGAGGCGGCGGCAACTGCTGCGGACTTTGCGGACCAGGGACAGGGATCGGTACTGGATATGTTTGTGCTGGTCGAGAAGGAAGTGGCTGTGGCTGTGGCTGTGGTTTTGGATTTAGATCAATGACAATGGCATTGGTCCAGTCTTCTTCTTGGGGTTCGCTAATTTGATGCGTTTGTTGTTGGACGGGTTTTCTGCCCTTTAAAACATTCTCGTAGAATTCAAAAATATCTAAGGCTTGTGCGAAAGATGGCGCGACAGCCAACAAACCCAAAAAAATTATTGCTCGAACACCCATACCTATACCTCTTTTGACGTTCTGCGTTAACGAGGTAATTTACCATAATTTAGATGCGCTGTGTAATTTTTTTATGGTTAGGGTGTAAGTTTCTAGAATTCGTAGTTATTACAATATGATGGTGGATACTAAAGGGGCCGCCTCTCAATCGACGACCCCACAAAATGACCCTAATTTTTGCTTCTTCTATAGGCTAAATGACGCACCACCATTACCAAAAAGAACCTGGAACCTTTTAGCGGTGGATCTTGTTGTTTACCCAGGCGGTGATTTCGGGGTCGGGAGTAAGCATGTGCCCGACATATTCAAAATTTAATCCGCGAAGGCGCGCAAGGATTCCGTTTTCGATACTTCCAGGCGCGATGAGTACGGGCAGAATTAAGGCTTTGTGTCCGCGTTGAGTGGCCTGCGCAACTAACTGACGAAGAGCACGGGTTTTTGCTTCGCGCACGTCTTGAGGGGCGTCGTCCTGCACGGTAATGGCGTGAACAACCGCAAAGTGACTGCGTGTTTTCATAAGCTCATCTTGAATGCGCTGATTATGGATATTGAAGTTTCGCACCCACATTTGATCATCATCATATCGATTGGGTCCGTGCCCTACTAAGATCAGCTCTTCATATTGCGGCACTCGCGCTAACTCGCGGGCTCGTTGTATTAAAGCGCGAGAAAGCTCAATCGCATCGTCTAAAGCATTTTCGTAAATAACGTTAGTGACCGCTTTTGGTATAACGACGCGGCCATGCTCATGACCATCGCGAAACGGCTGTAGACCAAAAATTTCTTTTTGTTCACGGATCACGTCGCTATAAGAGCTTATGTAAAGTGGAATAATTCTAAGTTTGGTCATGCCCGAATTTACTAAGCGGTCAACGCCGTGCTGGAATGAAGCCACGGCCGTCATGCCGAAGCCAACTTCCACCGGAATGGGAGATTTTTTAATTCGGTTTAACTCATCAATGACCGCGCAAATTGCGTTTTCCCAACGATGTTCGGATAAAGTTGCCTGATGTTCTTTAACGATCTGGCATTGGGACTTTTCTCGCGGATACTCCTCCGTCAGATGCCCCATGATACTTCCATGAGCCAAAACCAAAACACCTTCTACTTCCTGGGCGCCGGCTTGGGCTGTTATTCCAACCGTGGCAGATAATAATAATGAAAGGAATTTCATTTTAACTTCCTCCTGTTTGCTTAAAGGCTATTAAGATTCCAATCGTAATTCAAATACTTAATTGTCGGTGTCTTGCTTTTGATGGCTTTCTGGCCCGCTACATCATTGGTAAGTAACTCAGGATACTTTGCCATCACGTCGATAACTTTATTGTAGCCAAGGTATCCCTTTTCAAAGTCCTCCGAATACCAGTCAAAGATCTTCGATATCTCAAGTGTATTGGAATTCTTGTTATAACTATTTCTAGTATTATCCGATAGAAAGCTCTTTAGACCCTGTTCTAGTTGTTTATCTAGTTTATCGGCGGCAAAAGCCTCGTTAAATAACATAGGGCAACCGATTGACGCGCAGTTAACGGCAAAATGAACCCGCGGCTCTTTAAAGTTTTTGCGGATGGTTTCGTGTTCGATTTTATCTAAATAAAATTCTTCGCCGAAAAGTTTAAAGAATTTCTTTTTCCAGGGTGACGAAAAAATCGATCCCAAATCCTTGATAGATTTTAAATCAGGATACTTACTTAAAATAAGTTTTATCGTGAACGCATTGTATGCGTTAAATAAAAAAGCGAGCTTTTCAGCTTCGGGCCATTTATCAAAATCAGATCTACTTACCGCGGAAACAGTTTCTAAATAACCATCTAACTTTTTTTCGTCGGCTTGGAGGTTTTTATAGTTTACGCGTGAGGCATGCCCGTTATTTATGTAGACGACATTCCTCTTTAACATCTCATTCCACGCCGAGTGATCAAATCCCTTTGCATCAACGACGCCCGCGAGCAAAATAAAAATAAATTTAAGCATTTCCCCTCCTCCAGCTATGAATCCCCTCTAATAATTTTAATGAACGCTCGGAAACCTGTTTGCGGCGCCATACGCCGGCAGCGAATTTATTAGATTCCCCAAACGTGGGATAAATATGAATTGTTCCTAAAATCTTATTAAGTCCAAATCCGTGCTTCATGGCCGCTATGTACTCCACGATGATGTCCCCGGCATGGTGACCGACAATGGTTGCGCCGAGTATTTTATCTTTTCCTGGTACCGTTAAAACTTTTACGAAACCATGATCCTCTGACTCAGCGATAGCGCGATCAAGATCGTCAATTCCATATTTTGTAACCTCATATGGAATGCCCTTTGCCTTGGCCTCTTGCTCGTTAAGTCCGACGCGTGCTACCTCCGGGTCCGTGTATGTGCACCAAGGAATCACGCGATAATCTACCTTCGCCATCCGCAAAAAGCCAAAAAGGGCGTTTGTTGAGGCGTAATAAGCTTGATGAGCCGCCGTATGGGTGAACTGATACGGGCCGGCAACGTCACCACAAGCAAAAATTGTTGGACAGGCGGTTTGCAAATATTCATTGGTCTCAATCGTTCCCTGCGGGCGGAAGGATATTCCCAGTTTTTCTAATCCGAGACCTTCCACGTTGGCTTTACGGCCAACCGCTACAAGGATTCGATCAAAAGGCACTTCTACTTTCTTACCGTTGTGATCACAGATTAGAATTTGCCCTTTTACCTCTTCAGCAAGATGGGACGTAAGAACGCGAATTCCCTCGCGATGAAATCTTTCGACAATCTCCGCTGAGACATCTTCATCTTCTCGCGGCATAATTCTCGGCCCCATTTCAATTTGGGTAACTTCGGATCCCAAACGCGCGAAGGCCTGTGCAAGCTCACAACCAATCGATCCTCCTCCTAACACTATGAGGCGCTTTGGCTGCTCTTTTAATTCCCACAAATTATCCGAAGTTAAGAAGGGAATACTATTAATTCCTTTGATTGGCGGAACAAATGGACCGGCTCCTGATGCAATTACAATATTTCTCGTTGTCAAAATCTTTCCGTTTACTTCTACCTCATAAGGAGAAACAACCCTTGCAGCTCCCGAAATACATTCAACCCCTAAACCCGTGTACCTTTCCACGGAGTCATGGGGTTCGATTTTCTTGATGACATTATGAACCCGGCTCATTACGTCGCTAAAATTAAATTGGGCCGTCGCCGTATGAATTCCAAATTCTTTGCAGCGTTTAATATACGATAAAATTTTTCCGGATTTAATTATCGCCTTTGATGGTACGCACCCCGTATTAAGACAATCGCCACCCATGCGATGTTTTTCGATTAATCCCACTTTCGCTTTAACAGCCCCAGCGATATAAGCCGTCACGAGACCTGCCGATCCAGCGCCAATTACCAATAAGTTATAATCAAATTTCGCCGGCCGCTGGTATTTGCGTAAATAGTTCCAAGCTTTGAATTTAGTCAAAAACGTTTTCAAAAGAAATGGCAATAATCCCAAGATTGTAAATGAAAGAAATAGCCCCGGTGTCATCTTAAATTTGCCGAGTTCAGCGCCGGCATTAACAAAAGCTATCGTTCCAGGGAGCATTCCAAGTTGGCTCACTAAATAATATTTTACCGCCGGCATCGCCGTCAAACCCATAACAAGATTTACCAACCAGAAGGGAAAGAGTGGAATTAGGCGGAGAGCAAGCAAGAATTCCGCCCCCTCTTTTTCTACTCCTTTATTGATTTCTTCGACTTTTTGATAGAACCCGCGCTTTTTGGAAGTCTCGATCACCCAATCCCGAAGCAAATAGCGCGAAGCTAAAAACGCCAAGGTAGCGCCGATTGTACTGGCAAAAGAGACGAGCACAACCCCTTTTGCCAAGCCAAAAACCCCGCCACCAATTAACGTCATGGCGGCCGCTCCCGGCAGAGAGCATGCAGCCATTATAATATAGACTATAAAATATACGGCCATTGTCGCTTCGGCATTTTTGTCGGCATATCCTTTAATAAAATCCCGGTTCAGATATTGCCCCAAATTAAAGTGAAAATAAGAAAAAACGAGAGTGCCAAACACGAATAAGATTAAAACTTTGGAAAATGATTTCTTCATTTTAGGGCATCCTTGCGCGATATTAACCAATCTATTAGATCAAAGGCTGAATTGCATTGCCAATTAAAATTTTTGTTAGTGATTTTAACTAAAGAACTTATGATTTATCTATGGCAGTAAAGAGTAATGGAGCAATTGCCCTTTTTGTTGAGACACCTGGACTTTCGACCATTAAGCCGGTCTTAGCAACCAGCATCGGCAAGGAAAACTGCGAAGAGTTCTACCGCCAAACTCTAGCCATAACGACTTCAACCCTCCAGTATGCAAATCAAGAACTTGAGTCATTAGGGCATCCTCCCCTAGATATATTTTGGGCCCCCACGGAAACCGATCCCGCAGTATCCACACATTGGTCAGAATTTCCGGTTTTATCCCAGGGAGACGGAGATCAAGGCAAAAGACTTCACCACGTTTACAGTACACTTTTAAGCGGCTACTCCTTTGCTATACTCGGATATACCGACTCTCCACAGATTGCTCCGTCCTTATACACAAAGGTAGCCGCTACACTATATCAGCCCGCAAAGAGCAAAGACTTCATTGTAGGCCCAGGAGAGTTCGGCGGATTTTTTCTTTTTTGTGGCCGCAAGGAGATCCCACTGTCATTGTGGAATGCGGTTCCCTACGACAACCAACAAGCGTTAAATTTTTTTGTGAATGCTCTTACGAATGTAGGATCAGTGAGCTACATCGAAATGCAACCGGCGGTTGATACTATTAAAGATATTACGCGATTAAAATCCATGTTTGCTAACGCCGGGAACCTTACTCCCGAGCAAATGGAACTTCGGTCTTGGTTAAACCGCCACCTAAAATAATCCAGAACAAATATTTTTTTTGCTGGAACGATCAATTAACACGAGCAGTTCACGACCTTGATCACTGAGATTTACTTTTCCGTTGCCCTTAAGTTTGCCTTTACGATCGCGGTCCATGGGTAGCCCACGGCTCATCATGTTATTACCGACCCAAACGCCCTTGGCGTCGACATAGGCATAAACACGAATATCAACGATAAGATTTCGCAAGTGGGATAGGGTTAAAGCCTGCTGGTAAATAAAGTTTTCGGGTGAACCCTTTACCGCTTTTTCGGCCCGCTTGACGTCGGCAGGCGAAATATAGGGTCCAATAAAAATTCCATCACCGCCACGGCCATCCGTTGGTTTAATCACTTTATTTTTAATATCGCGAAAGACGGCGGCAAACTTTTCTTTATTAAGTTTTTCCGTAACAGGATCGACGAAGGAATCAGTGGCGATATTTTGCAGAATTGGTTCTTGCTTAAGATAGTACTTAATAAAATTAGGAACATAAATATAAAGTTCCTTATCCCCAATGAAATCCACACCAGGACTATAGTTGCTGCCAACCTTTCCACTGACAATTGCCGCAATCAGTCCGCGCGTACTTTTTTTCGCCCTAAGAGTTTCGGCGATATCATTTTCTATATCCGACTCACTAATTAGACGCTGCAATTTTTTAAAATCAATCTCCCCTTTTTTACTGCGCGAAAACATTACTTTTTCAATGCGCTTTCGCAGATTTTCATAATTTTCGGGATCCTCGTCCATTTCTTCCAATTGACTTAAAGCTTCCTCGCGCAGAAGCTTTTTCTTTACCTCAAAATAAGAGGGGTCAATATCCTCGTGCTCACCATTGAGGAATATAAATCCGACGCGTTCCTTGCTTTTTTCGAAGCCTTTCTTCACGTCATAGGTAAATACACCTTCATTTGTAACCTTTAACTGAATCCGAGATTTCGGCGACACTACTTCTAATCCATTTTTTTCCAAAATATCTTTTAGACGCGGATCTTCGTTGTCGGAGTAATGAGGAATATAATACATAACCGCTTTCCCGCCGTACTGCCGGGCCCGCTCTTTAAAAATACTCGTCACTTCTCTATAAAAGTCATCAGGATGAGGCGAATTTAAGTTCGAAATCTGTGGATAAATTTCCTTAAGAAAATCATACGCCAATTTTAAATCGCCAAAACCGCCAACAAACCCCTGGTTATCCTCTATCACGCGCCAATTTCCATCCCTGTCTCGGACGGAATCAGGCCCGTAGATAAAGGCGATACTCTCGTGATTTAGTTTTCCGTCATAACCGATTTCGGTGGCCTTCGCCAATGCCCGGCGGACCACGCTTTCGGGAATTACCTTATCAGTTAAGTAACGCTTCTCTCCCGAATAATGATCTTGTAAAAACGCCCGTAAGGCCCAAGCTCGCTGCTCCACTCCCGGCTTAATTTTTTCTTCGAACTCTTGCGCCGTTAAAATGCGGGGCAAAATTTCTAGGTAGTTGTCGCCAGAAAAAGCCTCTTTGGACTTTAAAAATAGGGCGTCGCGCTTTTCTTCCGGAAGACTTTCCCAAATTT
Organism: uncultured Bdellovibrionales bacterium; assembly: GCA_964498095.1. Lineage (GTDB taxonomy): Bacteria > Bdellovibrionota > Bdellovibrionia > Bdellovibrionales > SG-bin7 > SG-bin7. Next base: position 68,941 of record CAZCFY010000006.1, read on the forward strand.
GGTAAATGGATTGATAGTGGGGACGTACTTTGCCGCTCTCATCAAAGATTTCATCATAACCATTTAATTGCGCGGATGCTGTCGCAATCCAAAGAAGAGCGATAAGCCCAAGACAAAAACGTACCACCTAGCTACCTCTAACAATATGCGTCATAGTACTGTTTTATGCGGGAAATTTCAATATGAAACAGTTTTTTAGTCACAACTATTTGAAATTATTGATGTATCTAACTTAAGTCTAGCCCTTCCTTATGCCGATAAGTAGCATGAGTGAAAGGCGTCAGGATGACAAATAAGACTTTGAAAAAACTTGGGTTTACGACAATTGAGGCCGTGTTTGGCTTGCTGATTTTTCTTATTTTTGGCGTTGGCTCTCTGGAAATGATTAAATTTACCGCCGGCAATTCTATGATCGCCAGAGTGCAAGGTCTGCGCGACGGCCTATTTGCGCAACTCAATCAAGACTTAAAAATTCCGGCCTACTTGTCGGCAACAATGAACGACGCCGCCAATGGAAGCCTGGTTCAATGCGTAACCGGCAAAACAAATGGCGCGCTGTTAGAAGACGGCTGCAATGCCAACACAAATTATCCCTTAAGCTTCATCACCTCTAACCGCGTCTCAACTGGAACAGGTGAACTTTATTCGATGAGCGGCGGCAAATGCCAAGGTGACCAAACCAAATGCCCCATCATGGCCGTAACTACCTTTTCCGCTTTTTGTGAGGGCGGCAAAGCCACTTGTACGCGCGCCCAAAAAATTATTCTAAATTTAAGCGTGCAAATTAATCCGCAATTTAAACAGGTAATGGTAAATCCCACCTCCGAGCAAACGGTTCTGGATATCGGGGCGTTCTCGGGAGGCCCCTGCCCTTCTGGACGGATAAGCCGCGGTTATTTACCCAACGGCTTACCTGATTGCTGGGTTTGGCAAATAGGCTCGGCCAAACCGAGTACCTCAGGCGCGAATTATCGCGATGACGAGGGACTATCGATTACTGTCGATCCTAGCGGCAACACCTACTTCGGCGGAATCACGTACGGGAGTTTTGGCAATCACACCAGCGGTGGTTCGGGAGAAATTTTTGTCGGAATGATCGATGGATTTGGCAATACGAAATGGGTCAACCAATTTAGCACGGGAGCGAGCGCCGGCTTAGGATCAATTGCGTTTAATCTCGCTGATAATTCTATTTATATTACCGGGAAAGGTTCTATGTCCGGGAGCAAGGCTAAAGGTAAATCTTCAAAATCTGATGCCTTCGTGATGAAGCTTAATACTTCGGGAGAAACGCTGTGGTCATATAGCTTAGGGTCGCAAATGGGCTCTATGGGTAAGTCCATAGCTTTTGACAATAATGGAAATTCAATTACCGCGTTTATTGCCGGCGAAAATAAGGCCGGGAATATGGCCTGGGGTTTATCAGACTTCTACATTAGCAAAACAGATTCCGAGGGCAATGAAGTTTGGACTACTTCCGTGGGCACAAAAAAAGATTCATCGCGCATGGTTCGCGTTGTCACGGATTTAAATGATAATACTTTTATTTTAGGGTCCTCGGGAGAGGCCAATAACTACACGCAAACTGATACCTACGTGGGAAAGCTCTCTTCCACGGGGGATATATTGAGTCAGGTAACTTACAACTACACGAATAACGAGGAAGCCCCCCAAGATATGGTAGTCAACACGACTACAAACGAAATCGTGGTGGGCGGGCAAACGAGAACGGATTCCTCATCTCCTTGGTCGGTATATTTATTAAAATTCGATGCCGCGAATTTAGCGGCCGCACCCACGGTGAAAACGATAGCTTTTTCTGGAAATAATTTACTGCAGAAAATGTCCATCGATAGCAACGGAAATACTTACATTGCGGTCAATACTGATGGCGCACTGACCGGCTTTACGAACGCGGGTCAACAAGATGTTTATATCGCAAAACTCGATAGTAATTTAGATGTTGTCTGGTCAAGGCAGCTTGGAACTGGGGGCACCGAATCTATTGCCGACATAGTCACCCGTACGATCGCGGGCCAGGCCTATACATTTATAATTGGTTCAACCACAAACTCGTTTGCAGGATGGCTTAACGAAGCGCCTTCGCGGGATATATTTTTCGCTAAGTTCGAAAGTAACGGCCGTTAATTAAGGTTCACATTGCACGGAACCATCGGGATAAATACCAATCACACACTTACCGGTAGGACACGATGTTGCAGCCCCTAAAATCTCTGCGGAGGTTTTAGTAATCGTAGCGGTCCGGTCAGCAATGGTTCCAATCCAAGTGGGTGGTGACGTTAAAGCGGGCGACTTCCTTACCAAATAGGTAACTTGCAAGCTCTGCGCTTGATCACAAACCGCTGTGGCGCCAGGACATACGGCAACAAAAGATGTTATGACTTCAAGCGGACATCCGTTACTGACAGCGGCGCAGGGTGCGCCATTTGCGTCGTAGCGGCTGGGCGCAGCCGTTGTGCCAGCAAAAATATTGGTACCAACGGGCTCTAATAGAGTTAGAGCGTATGTCGTGCCGGCCGTGCAGTCGGTAGTACCGGCAATGTTAGAATTAACACATCTTTCAAAGTAAGAGTTATTGGCGTGAGTAAGACTGTTTTTAAGTGCCGCCGTTCGCGAAACATACAAAGTTACTAAATTTGTCAGTCGGTCACGGGTTAGCGACAAGCGTGTGGCCATACTGGATTTATTTGTATTTTCAACAAGCGTCACAATACCCAGCATCAGCCCTGCCATAATTCCCAGGGCTACTAAAATTTCAACCAGAGAAAATCCCCGATTAGGATTTTTTTGTGAGCTTGGCGAGCGCATTATTGATAACCTCGGTGACTTCGTGAAAGTAGTCGGACTTTCGAAATTTAATAGGCTCTAACGGCCCGCCTGCCGCGATTTCAGAAAAATATTTCTTTAAACGAAATAAGGGACCGGCGGCCCGGTGAGAAAGTAAAATTCCGCCACACATAATAAAAATTAGTCCTATAATCATTGAGAAAGTAAACATCGGGGCGAGTGTCTCGGATTGAGTCGCTAAGATCTGCCGGCATATTGGTACCCACGTTTTTTCGATGCCGTCGCAACCAGCTTCGGCCTGCGCGAGAGTTTGTTTATAACCCCAATAAAATCCGCCCAAACAAATAACGAGAGCTCCGGTAAAATAGGCCGTTAACTCAATCTGGAAGCCAGGATTTATAATGTATTGTCTTTTAAAAAATGGGCTCGGCCGTCGCCCACTATTTTGCGTAGAGTTCATCCTTTGATTGTAGGCAATAAGTTTGACACTTTACAAATCTTTTCTGTTGATAGCTTAGTCAGTATTTCAGCCTTTATTTGTTTTTCCATCCAATGTGAGATTTCGGCCGCACAAACTTTGAACCGCCCTTAAACCGCGATAAAATAAGATATGAGCCACGGAGGTATTATGAAATTAGGTAATGGAAGCCTGAAAATAGTCTTACGACTAGCTACCGGCCTATTACTAGGAGCCTGCGCCAACAAGGCTTCGGACCTAGTGCAAATCTCTCCCACATACCCCACTCAACCAGCCAATTTAAAACTATTTTTAACTGACAAACCCCTACAAAACGTGGCTGAGGTTAACGTAAATATAGAACGCTTGGAACTTCTACTCGAAAAAGGCGGCAAACAAGCACGCGTATTTGTCGGCCAAAATTTAGGTACAGTAAATTTACTTAACTTTCGCAATGGCGTTCTGTTGGGAATTTCTAGTATTGATATTCCCGAGTCTGTTTCGGTTAAACAAATTCGTATGGTCTTAAAAGAAGACGGTCATCAGCTAGTCCATACCGATAATACGACTTGTGATCTGCAAACACCGAGTGCGCAAAAATCGGGAATTAAAATTTTGCTAAAGACGCCGGTAACTTTTGAAAACAATAAGTCGTACGCCATGGTCATCGACTTTGACGCCGAAAAGTCAGTCGTACAACAAGGAAACGGCGGCTGTTTGCTAAAACCCGTGCTTAAATTGATTTCTGCTACGCGGGTAAATTCTGACTCCGTCGATGAAAACGGCAACAGCAGCGAATCTCCAGACACTTTAGTTGATGGAGACGACGGCAATGATACCGGCAGCAATGACGGGTTTGACGATACCGACCCTAGCGAACTACCCCCAGTTATCGATGAAGACTGGATAGTAAGTTATTTCTAAATATAACTTCGCTGACTTTTTGCGCGGGAATATTTTTTAACGCCGCAATTTTACTAATGACCTCAGTAATTGTACTGGGGTCATTGTCTTTTCCGGCCCGCGATGGCGGCGGCTGATCAGGGCTATCACTTTCTACCAATAAATTCTCCAGCGGTATTTTTTTGACCGCATCCTGAAGCGCATGATTATTTTCCCGCAGTAACGGACCACCGACAGAGAGGCATAGCCCTAAATCTAAGTACCTTTTTCCGATAGAATAGTCGGAATTAAACGAATGTACGAAACCGCTATTTGGTAATTTATATTTTTTTAAGAGTTTTAGCGCCTCGTCATGACAACGCACAAAATGAAATACGGCGATTTTTTTAAATTCCTGCAGAATTTGCAATTGCCGTTCAAAAAAATAAACTTGGTGCGGCCGATTTTGGCCGACGATTTTTTCGCGGAAATCCAGCCCCAACTCTCCCAAAAAATGGGTTTGCTCTAAAATATCCCTTAATTCGGCACAGGCACTCTCACACTCTTCCCTTGTGTGCCCCGATACCCAATAAGGATGTAGCCCAAAACAAGTAAATATTTTGCCGGGAAACTTCCGCTGCAATTCCAACTGCCGCCGCCAGTCTTCGGGGCCGACCCCGCCCTGAAGGAAAATTCCTACGCCCGCACTTTCCGCTTGGGAAATTACCTCTGCAACCCTTTCGAAACTTGAAAATATTTTTGCGTCTGCCAAATGGCAGTGAGAATCAATCTGAATCACGTATCCACTATACTGTTTATTAACAGCAAGTAAATGGTGGCACAATGCGACTAAGAGATTACTGATTACTGCTTGCGATAACAGTACCCATAGGTCGTATAAGAATTCTGATCTATTTTAAAAGCCACTGTTTTCTCTTTTTGATTTCGCCGATAGCTATGCACAGCTCTACCCCGTCCATAGCGAAGATCCGTGAATTCAATGATTAAATCTGTCTTAGTTCTTTTTACGCTGGATGTTTCTGCCATCTGCTCAGCCTCTTGCTGACTTAAAGGAGGTACGCCAGCATTAAAATCAATAACTGACGTAAAAGTTGATGCTTTTTCTCCATTCGGAAAAAGGGGCCCAAAATCGCCATCGAGGCTGTTGGACATAGCCTTTATATCTACGCGATTCACACTCACGTGGCGTAGTTTATCATCATAAGTCGCATGCACACACTTTTGCGGATAATCCGTCGAACTCCCTGCCAAGTCGATATCCGTAAATTCTGCGGCCTCATAGGCATTTTCGAAATGATCCTTTAAAACAGCCATTGGGGTTGACCAACTCGGTAACGCATAAAAACTAAAAATTACTAAAACTAAGTTTTTCATATCCTACTCTCTAAGGGCAAAGCCCTAAATTACCAACCTAAATGGAGTTCGATGGCACTCTTTACGGCACGCCAATTTTCGTGGTCTAGTACGCGGCTTTCAGAACTAATATCCACCGGCACCACCAGTGCGGCATTAAATGACTTATGCTTTCTAACTATCGAATCCGGGCAAAATCTAGTTTCGTAGTAACCATACCAAGTTACAAATATCACCGAGCCTCTTTCTGACTTTTCCAAAACAATACAGTCTTTTTCCACTTTTACCGAACTTGAGTCCGTAACGCTCGATTTTGTTTTCCATGCATGAAAGTTACCATCCATATGGACTCCCGCAGGAGTTATCATAACTTTGTGCCCCTCGGGGTTATAAAAAACTTGGGCGCTTGCAGACCTCTTGCTTTCCGCCATTTTCGCGCAAACAAAGGCGGCCTTCTGATGACGGTATTGTTTCACATAAGGTAAAAATAAAATTTCGGCCGTCAGCTCGCACTTTTGGGTTTCGGTTAAAGTCCCCCAAGAGCCACCAGCGATTTTTATATTGGCAATAGTCCCATCGGGATTTAAGTAACTGCATCCCAATTTACTGGCGACATCATTACAATCATCTATGCTGACTTCGGAAGCGAAATTAATAAGGGACTGATTGGCGTCAAGAGACATTTCTAAAATATCGATATCCTGTTGCAGGGCTTTTCCGTCAACCTCGATGCGGGGATGCTCATTGTCGGTGAGCCATTTAGAAATTTCTTTTCCGTGAGTAATAAAAGAATAGGCTCGCGGATCACTTCCCTGACTAGCAAAGCTGCCACTACCAAAAAGTAAAATCAGGGCGGCTCGTATTATGTTAGAATTTTTCATTTCTTGGGTACTCCTTATTGTTCGCGGTAACAGTAACCGTAATATGTCCGTGGAAAATTTGAATTTAATCCCGCGTTTATTTGCACGGCCAAATTTTTTTCGTTACGGCGAAATTTATATGAATGGGGCATGTCTCCGAACCCTTGAGAATAATTGGCCTCAAAGACAAGTTCCGTCTTTGTCGTGTACATTTGGGATTGCCTTACATATTCCTGCAGATCCCCAGGTTTTCTATTATTATTATCGTCAAAAATTATATAAGATTTTTTCCCGTCGGGAGTGCCGGGAAAAAGCGGGCCAAAGCCTTTGTTGCCCGCGGTTTTTATGTCGCCTCGCCTGAAGGATATGTGGCCAATGTTTTGGCTATTCGCCCAAACACACTTTTGATCAGAATTTGTCGCATCAATAGAATCAATGTCATTTATCTCCGCCGGCTCAGTGGCATCTTCGTAGAACTTTTTTAAAGTACCTTCGGGATTAGCAAACTGAGCTTGCCCACTTGAAAGACCCAAAAATGTAACTGCAATTGTAAAGATTATCGCTTTCATAATCTGCGCTCCAATATGGCAAAAGTGATGCTTCACCACGCCATTTTGCAATGGCCACGCCATAATGCCGGCATTAATTTCCTTCAAATGCCATAGAACGCATCTGGCATATAGACCTTTAATATGTATACGCCCACCAATTACCGTGTTAGAGTATTAGAAGTTTAACTGCTAATTTAGAGTCCGTGTTCATTTCGTTCATTTCCTCCAAATAGCGCTCAAGCCTGTAGGAGGTAATATGAGTAAAAAACTATACGTTGGTAATTTGTCCTATTCTGCAACTGATCAGTCGTTGACTGACACTTTTTCACAATGTGGAACTGTCGAATCCGCAAAAGTCATTATGGATCGCGATTCGGGCCGCAGCAAAGGGTTCGCCTTCGTAGAAATGTCGACGGACCAAGAGGCCGCTGATTCAATCACTCGCTTTAACGGCATGCAACTCGATGGCCGCGCTATTAATGTAAGCGAAGCAAAACCACAAGCTCCCCGCACCGGTGGCGGTGGATCGCGCGGTGGCTTTAATTCGCGTCGCAGCTACTAAGCGCTTCGATTTTTTCGAATTTTTAATTTTGAAACCGACCGATGAGGTCGGTTTTTATTTTGCCAAAGGAGGAACTTCATGGCGCAAGTTATTTCCTTCAATTGTCTCCTTAAAAATGGAGTCGGAAAAATTATCAGTTTAACGGTTAATCGCGATGTACTTACCCTGGCGGAAGATCAAAACGCCATGCTCCCCGGTTTGGTCAAAGGTCTCCAAAATTTAAAGAAAGGCGATAAAAGATCGATCGCTTTAAGAGCGGAAGAGGCCTACGGCCTTTATGATCCTAATAAGGTTATACTTTTTCCTAGAAATCTTTTGCCCAAAAATATCAGGACCGGTCAGACTATTACCATTGTGGGTAAGAACGGTAAGCAACGCAACTATCGAATCACGGAGTTCCATAAAAGCATGGTCTCGCTCGACGGCAATCACCCTCTGGCCGGACAAGATTTAGTATTTGAAATTGAAACTCTCTCGGCACGCGAAGCCACCCGCGAAGAAATCAATGACGCCGCAAATGTCGTCTCGACACAGATGCTGCATTGAGAGAGAACGCGCCTGGACAACTCAGAGAATGTTCCAGTAATACTTAATTCATGAAGACTCTTGTCATTCTTGGAACCGCTCGAGACGATAGCAATACTCTGATGGCCATCAAAAAACTTTGTCCCTTTAAAGATTATGAATTAGTTGATCTTCGTAATTACCGAATAGGAAATTATCAGTACAATCATCAGTTGAATGATGGAGATGACTTCAGTCGTATCGCGAACAAGATGTTGGCGGCAGATAATATCGTTTTTGCCACGCCTGTGTACTGGTATGCAATGAGCGGAGTCATGAAAATCTTTTTTGATCGCTTGACCGAACTTCTCTCAACGTACAAAAGCATCGGGAAAAGCCTTAAAGGAAAAAAGACATTCTTAATTGCCGCGGGAACCGACGCTGACCTCCCACCTGGGTTTGAGGTTCCTTTTCGTATGACTTCCGAATACTTCGATATGCATTTCGAAAATGCTTTTTATCTAATGACCAAGTAATTAGCTTCGGCGCCGGAAGTAAGATGTGCCGGCATTTTTTTGAACATGGCCCGGGGCCAGATTCATATCTGCAACTTCCGCCGCGGAGGTGAGGAGTCGGCCCAAGTCTCGCGCTTTTTGGCAGCGACCAAATCACAAGACCTAAAAACGCCTGGGCTTCGAGTCATAAATTTTGCCTATTATAGGCGAACAGCTTGTTTATTTTACTTATATCCATTTTCGCAGCAATCTTGAGCTTATGAAAAAGATCACTGTAATTCTCTGCACACTCCTGCTGAGAGGAGAAATCATGAACGCAAGAACAGCGGAAACAGATCATTTGCTGGTAACTTACAAAAAGCTGGCTTCAAGTAAACCACAAATAGAAGGTAAAAACGTCAGGGTTTGGAGCATTCGACAGAACCAAATTATACGCATCAACCTAGTAGAGATGTTTGGTGAACTGGCGCTGCATAAGCATCCTGATGCCGACCACAGTTTAATGGTTCTTGAAGGACGAGTCCGAGTACAAGTTGGAGAAGAAAAATTCGAGATCACTAAAGGCGATTTTATTTCAATACCTGCGAATATTCCGCACAAGTATTGGTGTTTAACTGAAACGGCATGGCTTGTAAGTATGGATGCGCCCTACTACGACCCCAAGAAAACAATATCGCTTGAATAATAGACTTCAATAAGCGCCAAGAACCAACACCTTTACTTCCGGCGCCGGAAGTAAAATAATTCCTTAATTGATCAAATTATTAGACGTGTTAAGTTGCTTGCGTGAAATTTAATTCGTATTTCTTTTTGATTTTATTTCTCATAGGCGGAACGGCAATGGCAGATGAACAGCCCATAGAGGAGCCGTCTACACTCGTGGTGCCCGCACTCAGCTACTTTTTTCCTGGCTTGGGCTCTTTTCTCGAAAAAGATTATACTCGCGGGCTTACGTTTCTGAGCTATGGCGTAACGGGCTATAGTGTAAGCTTGTTGTCGCAACAAAGAATTGATGATTTTGAAAAAAGTAATTCGACTCACTATCATCACTACCGCGATTTGCAACGCGAAAGACAAATCGGTGCATCAATGCTTGGACACTCAATGATGCTAAGTCTATATGACTCATTTTCAAGCCGCGCTGTTAAATCGAAAGCCGATGGCAAATATTTATTTTTACCTGAAAGCCAAAGCACTGAATCAGTTTTAAAGGCCCCTTTTGAGTTTAGTTTTTTAAGACGTTGGACAACGTTTGTACCTTTTACTCTGGCAATTTTAGTGGGTTATAATGAGTTCAGCGAAGATCCAAGACCCGAAAATTTTGATCTTAGGCCAATCGACGGCGCTGCCAGTAGTTACTTTAGCTATGTTGCCGGAACTGGCGAGGAAGCGTTTTTTAGGGGCTGGATGTACCCGGTGTTGTATCAGAAAACTGGAAGCCACATCGCTTCAAACTTAATACAGGGAACAGCTTTTGGCTTTGCTCATGGATCCACTCCCTACTTCCAACTTGCATTTGGATTTTATGCCGGATGGTTAACGGAGAGAAATAATTTTGATCTAGGAGAGTCAATTTTTATTCATGCTTGGTGGGACTTCTGGGTGATGACTGCGGCCCTTGCGCGAAGTCGAAGCAAGACAGAAGATTTCAATTTTCAACTTCCACCATTTCAGTTTTCCTTTTAGCGTGCGCCTAATCCGATTTCTCCCAAACACCTTTACTTCCGGCGCCGGAAGTAAGAAGTGCCATCATTTTTTTCGAACATGGCCCGGGGCCAGGTTCATATAGGCTACGCCCGCGCCGAAGTTTATAGACCGGCGTTTTTGAAATTAGGCCGATCAACTTTTACTTCCGCCGCGGTGCCTGTCAACAAAGATGTCGCGTTCGACAGCTTAGTTTTGGCCGCTGCGAAATTACCGGACGGAAGTTGCAAGCGCTATACCTATGCAGTAATTAATCCTGTGTTAGCAAATTACTATCAACCAATTGCACGAGCGCAGTTTGAATTGGAAAAGTGCCAATAAACCTAGAATGATCCCCGTATATTTAAACAAACCACGACTGAAAACCCACCGAAAATCACGACCGCAATTCGGCGCGCAACGAGGCAAAGAAATCTTTTAATATTTTCGAAGTCTCATCAGCTAAAACACCCTTCACGACCACCGGGCGGTGATTTAATCTCTGATCACCCAACACCTGATACAACGACTCCACGGCCCCGGCTTTTGGATCTTTACAACCATAAACCACTTGGCTAACCCTTGAGTTCACCATCGCACCCGCGCACATTACACAAGGCTCCAGGGTCACATAGAGGGTACATTCATTCAGTCGCCAAGCTCCCAAACTCCGGTTGCCCTCTTCGATGACCAAAATCTCAGCATGCGCGGTCGCCGAGTTATTTTTTTCTCTCCGGTTATGGTTTCGGGCCACTAACCCGCCATTTCGCACTAAAACTGCTCCGACCGGAACTTCGCCCTCGTCAAAAGCTAGGCGAGCTTCTTGCAACGCGATTTGCATCCACTTTTCATGTTCGAAAACTTCCATAACTGGATTCTTTTGGCATATTTGACGCCTATTGTAAAGTAATTCATCGTTGCGCATTTTAGGACCCTTTGATAACTCCTTAAGCTTCCAATTTGAGAGGCAGGTGATATTCATTGGCATTAGTACGCGTAAGAGACGGTGAGTCCTTCGAGGCTGCATTCCGTCGGTTCAAAAAAACCTGCGAAAAATCTGGAATTCTTTCAGAAATTAAAAAACGTGAACACTTTGAAAAACAAAGTGTGCGTTTAAAAAAGAAGTCTTTATCAGCTCGCAAACGAGCTCTAAAGAAAACTCGCACTCGTTGGTAGTTTTTAATTTTTAAAAACTTATTTAAGAAAAAATACGAGGTATTCAATATGGCGCTTAGGGAACAAATTCTAGAGGACATTAAAACGGCGATGAAGTCGAAAGATGAACTCACCCTAGGCGTTTTACGGATGTTAAATGCGGCGATTAAAAACCGCGAAATGGAATTACCCGCGGGTATTGCCATGAATGAAAACGAAGTTCTCGCTGTTTTAAAAAAGTCTGTTAAGCAGCGCCAAGAATCGATTGAGCAATTTGACAAAGCCAATCGCAAAGATCTCTCGGATAAAGAACGCTCTGAATTGAAAGTTGTCGAAAAATATTTGCCCCAACAGATGAGCCGCGAAGCCGTTGAGAAAATCGTTTCTGAAGTCGTGGCGGCAATGGGCGCAAACTCAATCAAACAAATGGGCGCAGTCATGAAGGAAGTGCAAGCCCGCACGGCCGGCGCCGCCGATAACAAAGTTGTAAGCGAACTCGTTAAAGCAAAACTGGGATAACAAAAACTAAATGGCTTTTGATCAAGATTTTATCGAACGCGTGCGAAACGCGCATAACATTGTCGATTACATTTCAAGTTTTACAACCTTGAAACGTTCGGGCAGCACTTATATGGGACTCTGTCCCTTTCCCTCGCACCGTGAGAAGACTCCTTCCTTTAGTGTTTCCGAGGATAAACAAATTTATCACTGCTTTGGCTGTCACAAAGGCGGAAACTTAATTACTTTCTTAATGGAATATCAGGGCATGACCTTTCCTCAGGCGGTAGAAGCGCTTGCCAACCGCGCCGGTATTCCTATTCCCGAAGAAGCTTCTCCCGATAATCAAAAAAAACGCGACGAAAAGTCGGATATGGTAAAGATAAATGCCTTTGCCAAAGATCAGTGGTTTAAAGAGCTAAAGCGCTTGCCCGAATCATCTCCGGTAAAAACTTATCTAAAAAAACGCCGGCTTTCCGCCGAAATAATCGAAGAGTTTGAGCTGGGCTGGGCCCCCGATTCCTGGAATTTTACGGTACAAAACTTAGTCAGTCACAAATTCCCAATGAATTTGGGCGAAGCCGCGGGCCTGGTACGACGTAAAGAGGCGCGGTTTTATGATTACTTTCGGGCGCGCCTAATGTTTCCGATAGTTTCTAATACCGGAGAAGTCTTAGGTTTTGGCGGACGCTGTTTAGGTGATGAAAATCCCAAATACCTTAACAGCCCCGACACTCCCCTCTTTAACAAAGGAAAAGTGTTGTTTGGCCTTAATCATTCCGCCAAACACATTCGCGCCGAAGACCAAGTTATCGTGGTTGAAGGCTATATGGATTTCTTAGCGCTTTACCAAGTTGGAATAAAAAATGTCGTGGCAGTTTTAGGAACTGCCCTCACGCATGACCATTGCCGTTTAATTTCTCGTTTTTCAAAAAATGTTTTGGTGCTTTTTGACGGCGACAGCGCGGGCATAAGAGCGGCCGAACGTAGTTTAGGGATACTTTTGGCCAATGATCTTTTGCCAAAATGGTGTTTACTGCCTGATGAATTTGACCCTGATGAGTTCATTCAAGAGCGTGGAAAATCTGCATTTCTGGAAGCATTGCAAAAATCAGATGAAATGTTTTTGGGATTATTGAGTCACTGGATGAAAGATTTTTCTTATCAGAATTACGAAAAAATTCAGATCTTGCAGAAAGTGGCGCCGATCTTGCAAGCCGTAAAAAACCAACCACTCAGAGAGCTCTATCTCGGCGAACTCTGCTTACGTTTGCGTGTGGAAAATTCGTGGCTCTTAAAAGCCTTAGATCAAAATAAACAACAAATGAATGCCGAAATTAACCCTCAGACCCCGGTGAAAACGTCATCAGTTAAGGCACCCGAAGCGCAGGAAAAAGTAAGTCTAAAAGGGTTGTCAAAAGCCGAGCTGGACCTTCTTGGATTGATGCTAAAGTCGCCCGATTACCTCACGAAACTGGACCAAGAAAGTGTGATGGAAGTCGCCAGCGCTAACTTTGGCAAAATCGTTGGATTGGCTAAAAATTACTTGGCTCATTTTCCTGATGATTTTAATAAGTTAGCGGGGTATATAAGTTCAATGGTTGATACGCCCAGTATTGTCACGCAATACGAAAAAAGGTCATCTTCTATTGCGGATGCAAAAACGGAGCAAAAGTTATTTTTAGATTGTGTGAACTGGATACGTAGTCAAAAGTACAAGGAAAAAGCCAAAGAAATGCTTTACAAACTCCAGCAAGGCGCAGGCCCTCAAGAGCTGGAACAATTTATGAATATAAACAAAAAGAAACACGGGATTTTGAGTACATAGCGACTAGTAAGGGTAGTGGAATGAAGAAAGAAAAAGCGGCCGGCAGTGCAAAGTCTAAGGCAGTAAAAGATCTCTCGATTGCCGAACAAGAAGCTCTCGTAAGAGAAGAAGTTAAAGTCTTTATCCAAAAGATCAAAGACAATGGCCAACTCACCATTGAAGAAATCAATGATTCTCTTCCCCCCGAAGTCATTGCACCGGCAGTACTTGATATGCTCATGCAAAATCTTGAGCTCAGTGGCGTAAAAATCACGACCACGTCTGAAACCGGAAAACCCGGAGAGCCAGAAGGCGAATTTTTAGCCGACGTTCCTGGTGAAGAGGCGGAAGAGGCCGAAGAGGAAAGTGGCGAGGAAGCGCAAACGGCCGAAGACGTAAAAGGTAATGATCCTGTCCGCCTTTACTTGAAAAAAATGGGTGGCGTGTCACTTCTTACCCGCGAAGGCGAAGTTGAAATCGCCCAGCGCATCGAAAAAGGCGAACGCGAAATCGTACGTGCGATGCTTTGTTCGCCCCTTGGTACCCACGAAATTATCTCTCTAGGTAAGCTTCTCGATGAAGGCCGTATTAAAGTAAAATCTATTTTCCGTGGTCTTGAAGACGAAGAAACGCAGTACGATGAGCAAGAGTACATCGAAAAAATTCACGAACTCATCGGCGAAGTAACGACTTATCAGAAAAAAGTCGAAAAACCATTTACGGTTTTGAGAAACGAAAACGTTACGAAACCCGATGCTGAAGCCGCTAAAGCCGAAATCGATAAACACAATCAAAAATTAATGGGTAAGTTCGAATCCATTAACTTCAATCGCAAAACGATCAACCGCATCGTAATCAAATTTAAAAATCTCGTTAACCGTATGGCGACCCTTCGCCGCCGCGTTAAAGAGGGTGTGGAAAAAACTTTCTCTAAGGACCTAGCGGCCCTCCAAGCGCGCTACAATTTAGTCTCTCAAAACGACAAAGAACTCATGAAGATGACGCAAGAAGTGGGCATTAATTTTAATAAATTTAAATCCCACTATCAAAACGCCACAGACGCCGCTAAACGCTTAGACCGTTTAGAAAAAGAGACCGCGATGAGTTTTACGTGGATTCGCGATACGCACACTATGATTTGGAAAGGCGAACGCGAAGCCGACCGCGCGAAATCTGAACTCGTCGAGGCCAACCTGCGGCTTGTGGTTTCGATCGCGAAAAAATACACCAATCGCGGTTTACAGTTCTTGGATTTAATTCAAGAGGGAAATATCGGTTTGATGAAAGCGGTTGATAAATTCGAGTATCGCCGCGGTTATAAATTTTCGACTTACGCTACTTGGTGGATTCGCCAGGCGATTACCCGCGCGATTGCTGACCAAGCGCGTACAATTCGTGTACCGGTCCACATGATTGAAACTATCAACAAACTTATCCGCACGAGCCGCTACCTTGTTCAAGAACTAGGACGTGAGCCAGTTCCCGAAGAGATCGCCGCTAAGATGGATATGCCGGTCGATAAAGTGCGTAAAGTGCTTAAGATCGCAAAAGAGCCCATAAGCCTCGAGACACCCGTCGGTGAAGAAGAAGATTCGCACCTTGGGGATTTTATCGAGGATAAAATGGTCATTAGCCCGTCTGAGGCGATCGTAAACTTAAACTTAGCCGAACAAACCCGCCGCGTGCTTTCTACACTGACTCCCCGTGAGGAGAAAGTATTACGCATGCGATTTGGTATCGGCGAAGAAAGCGATCATACCCTCGAAGAAGTGGGTCAGGACTTCAACGTAACCCGCGAACGTATTCGTCAGATCGAAGCGAAAGCGCTGCGTAAGCTCCGGCACCCCAGCCGCTCCAATAAGCTAAAAACTTTTATTGATAATTAGGCAAAAAGGTTCCAGGTTCTTTTTGGTAGTGCACCTGCGTTAGAGATTCGATTGAAAATCGGTCTCTAACCGCCTATATTGGTTTGCAGGTGGGGGCCTAGCTTAGTTGGTTAAAGCATCCGGCTCATAACCGGAGGATCTGGGGTTCAAGTCCCTAGGCCCCTACCAAATTTCAAGCTGGTCGAACCAGCGTCATAAAAATTATTTTTAGAGTATTTGTTTAAAGGCTTTGTATAGGGCCTATTGAAGTTTATTTTGAGCGGATTGGTGATGGTAGCTGAAGGGTTGGAAGAGCCAGGGGCGGTGCCCCCAAGCTCTATTTTGAAGTGATCACGGCTGGCGTGATATTGAATTTCAATGCCATCAGGCGTGACGTGTATGGAACTAACTAATCTTCTGATGATTGCGGCTTTGGCTTCAGGTCGTGTTTCTTTTTCTGCGAGGGCTTTTAAATTCACTGTAAATTTTTGAAAATCCTCAAAGTTGATAAATTCAATTTGCGAATAATCCTTTTCTTTCAAGACTTCAATCTCTGCACGAAGCCTGAGGGTTTGGTCTTGAAGGCGTTTGATCTCATCATAAAAAGGTTTTGCATCGAGGCTTTCGGGCAAAGTCGCAATTCTTTTTACCAAAGATTCAATTTGAACTTCGTTCATGGTGATTTTGCGACTTAATTTTTCAACCACGGAATCGTTTGAGTGAGATGCTTGTTTTGATTTAGCTTCTTCAAAGATTGTTTTTGCGTAGGCCACATCTGTTAAAATACGTTTCGCGTCCTCTCAAACCACAGGCTCAATTTTATAAGCTAAAATTCTCTTCGGATAACAATAAAGAGACTTGGTGTGCAATAACGACGTTGCTTTAAAAAATTGAGTGTGTTCGTAATAAGCGATTTTTCCGCCCTTACCGTGAGCGGATTTTCCGCACAGACGATCTCCGCAAGCTTTGCAATAAAGTACACCTGAGAGTAGATACGGGAATCTATTCTGGCTCGGTGGCTTTCTGTGCTTAGCATCGACGGATAATATTTTCTGCACACGGTAAAATACAGTTTCGTCGATGATGGGTTCCCAGCAAGCTTTTGATTCTCGCCATTCATCTTTTACTCTATAAACCCGCACAGCAATGTACGCCTTGTTGGTCAAGAGCCTATAGACATTTTCAATGGTAAAATGGGAATGCCTAACCTTTGCTCCTTTTCTTATTTGTCGTGGCATCACCACGCCTGCGGCATTTAATCCTTTGCCAGTGGTCGACAAGGTTTCATGTTTCAAAGAGAATTCAAAAACTTTTTGTACAATCTCGGCTTCACTTTGAATGATTCTCAAATGTCCTGGTTTATCAGGATCAACTTCATATCCTAGAGGCAATGCTCCACCATTCCAAAGTCCGCGCTTACTTCGCGCTTGAAAAGCATTGGCGATGCGTTCGCCAAGTTGGCGGCGCTCAAACTGTGCGAAACTTGCAATTGTCAGCATGATCATTTCACCAGCGGCGGTGGTGGAATCAAAATTGTCTCTTAATGATAAAAATTTACAGTCATGCTCTTTAAAGAACTCATTGATTTCAGCAAAGTCTTTCGTGGATCTGGTAAGCCGCGATAATTCTGTAACCATTACGAGATTGATTTTTTTATTCTCGATGTCTTTGAGCATTCGTTGGAACGCCGGGCGATTCATGTCTTTTGCCGAAATCCCAGGGTCACAGTAAGTTTCAACCAGTTCGCCAAAGTCGCCGTCATGGGATTTCATTTTGATGTAATCTTTTAGCCGCTCGGTTTGATTGCGGATCGAGCCCTCGGGGTTTTCGGCTTGGTCTTCAGTTGACACGCGAATATAAAGCGCAATTTTAAATTTATTACTTTTCATTTGAGTCGTCCTTTCTGTTGATCGGGACGACCGCATGAAGGTCTTGAAACTTTGGAAAAAGTGAGCTGGCTTTCTGGTTGTAGCAGTATTTCAAGAACTTCTGCAAGTCGTGATTTGAGTTCAGATAGATTAATCAGCGCAAAGCTTCGCTTCACGCGCTGGCACTGCCAACGTGGCATTGATCCTCCTTGGATAGGTTAAGGGATTGGTTAAATAGGAAAAATAAGCGTAAGCAGCTGTAAATCGATCCTGTAGGGGTACCCAGTCACAACTTTATTGAATTTAAAAAACTAAAAATAAGTAATTGAATTTACTAACTTAAGCGCGAATTCAAGATGTTCAGTAACACTAGTGGGCGACAGGCCTCCGACATGCCAGCGACATTGCGCCGACACTCTAGCGACATCGATTTCTAGAAAAATGTTGGGGTTTGCTGATCACTTCAATCCAAAGCAAGAATCTTTCAGGCTTCAGCCTGCGCGCTTAGCCTTAAAACTAACTGACGTCACCACGCCGAGTTTTTCTAAGTACAAAATTAATTTTTCAATACTTAAGGTTGAAATCTTTCCGTTTAAAAGCTCACTGACTCGCGGTTGTGGGACATCAAGAATTTTCTCAAGCTCTCGTGGCGTAGTCTTTTGCTTTTCGATGATGTCTAAAATTTTAAGGTGCAAGTCTGCCTTCAACGTCAGCGACACACTTTCTTCTTTACTAAATCCTAGATCATGAAACACAGATTTATTTTTTTTCATGTAGGTCTCCTTACAAAATTGATTTGAGTCTTCTCTTTGCCAGATCAAGATCGGGTTTAGAGGTCTTTGCGCTTTGTTTTTTAAAACTATGCAGGACATAAATTTTATTTTTTACCTGCAAAGTATAAATCACTCGGTACCAGCCATGATGATCCTGCTCTTTTAATTCAAACACGCCAGCGCCAATACTTTTCATCGGTCTGCTTCTTTTTGGCGTCCTGCCAACTTGCAGTTCATACAATTGAAATCCCAGGTCTTCTTTGATGGCGTTAGGAAAGGATGAAGCTACCGTCTTTGCATCACCCAGCCACAGGACTTCTTTTAACGGCGACAAAGGACCTCCGACTAATACAAATATATGTATACAATAAACTGTATAAAATAGCAACGAAAATAAACTTGTTCGAGGAATATCGCAAAATCTGAAGCATTATACCCCTCATAAGCAGCCACAGCGTTAGGGTTAACGATCAGACCCCCTTATAAACAGCCATAACCCGGAGCCTGGATCAGAAATATCAGTCTTTGTGATCAGGGGGCCAAAAAACAAAAGCCCTGTCTTGTCTGACAGAGCTTTGTTGAGGCGCTAATGGAATATTCTCAAGTGTTTTTAGTCACAAATGGGCTTACAAACGTCTAGTCTATACTTTAAAGAGCCCCAGAGTACGTGCTACTATTTAGATAACCGCAAAGGAAGTTTATTTATGAAAAACTTTTTTCTCGTCTTTTTTTGGACTCTCATGTGCAACGCAAGCGAGCCATTTGTCAGCATAAGTTCAAGTTGCGATGAGGAAGGGCAAAAAGTATTTAAGAAGGAGTTTAAAAATTTAGATCCGCGGAGTGACTGCTATACATTTTGTATTATTAATAAAAGTGGCGCTGGTACGAACTCCGAAAACCAAAAATGTTTCCCCACTTCATATGAAACAGCCTATCAACATAAGGCCAAAGTTTTTGCCGTAATTCAGAATGTTTTTAAAAGTGACTTCGAGGATATTTTTGATTTCGCCGGAAAATCCGGTACAACCTTGGAAAGTTTAGTTACCTATTTAGATAAATACAAACACCAGGCCTGTAACAAAGGTTATAATAAATTGGAGCAAGCAAAAGATCGCTTTAATGCTCTCAATAAGGGGCTTCAATGCGAAAGAGAACAAAGTAAAACACGAGCTTCTGGAACAGCTTCGCAATAGTCTAAAAACAAATGATTTTGGCGGCCACTAGTAAATATAGAGCACTGGCTTTTGAGGCAACTTCAGGCCTAGCTTTAATTAGGTCGCTTTTAAGTGCATTTCAGGTTTAGGCCCAGTTTAACCAATCTATAGGCTTCAAAAGTCTGTGTTTTATCGACTCTCAGGATAGGCTTTTATGATTTCTTAGTTGGCCTGTTTAAAGAAATCTATGTTTAGACAAAAAACTTCTTCAGCCCCAGAGTCTTGGGCAATTTTTTGTGAGGACTCAATATTTTTTAAAAGGAGCTCTCGAATTTTCTCAAAGTCGGCTGCCGACATCGACATTGGAGAAGTATAGAAAAGTTCATTTGATTGTCGTGTGTCCATTTTTTGAATTGCCTTCATCCGCCAGTTCGTATGATGTTTAACGACCAAAGGTGAATCGTTGGAAATGTAAATCGTATTCTGGCCCATTCTATAAATGTTATTTTCTCTCGTACAGATTCCTGTTCGCTCTAAAAAATTTAAAATTTCCTCTGCCTTCGAGCGCTCAAGCGCGAATCTCTCAGCGATTTGATCGAGAGTTTGGCCGTCACCAATGGCCATTGACACAAAAACTGCTACATAAATCCAACTCGAGTAAAAGATCGCCCGATCCTCTGCGGTCAATTCAATATGTGAACCCACGCGAGATTTAACTTTAAGTCTCTCGTCAAGTATCGCACGCTTCTTTGACTCCCAATAATTTTTTAGTAATTGAGTGCCTGAGCGTTCAATGTGAACGAGAGCAAAAAAGTACTCGCGCTCCAAGTTTGTGTGACCAAATATTTTGGAAATTTCGGCGGCTTGTTCAAAGCTGAAGTTTTTTAAACCGGAAAGAACGTGAGCGAGAAAGCTGGGATTAACATTGAGAAGCTGAGCCAAACGCGAAAGATTAGACTTCCGATTTTCTCGGGCTTGCTCAATCCAGGCTCGGAGGTAAAGTCGATAGTCATGAAAACTAAATATATCCAACGGGTTACCCATGTTTTATCAATCGGTAAAAAAATCATTTATCTTTATACCTAATACATCTGGAACCACATGCTGCAATGTGCTATCTTGGCACATGAAATGAATAACGTAACACTGGAGTCTTTATGAAGTTCTTATTGGGTTTAAAACAAGCTTTCCTGGTAACCGCTTTTACAGTCGCGCCCCTTTTTGTTTTTGCTGGCGGTACGGGTCCGGGTGGTGGTGATCATTGTGAAGATCGCATTCAAATAATTAGAGATGACATTAAAAATTGGATTGATAGAGGGGGACCTGCCAAAGGATTGAAACTTCCGACAGGTTTAGATGTCGGTGGCTATTCAAGTTTAATGAACAAGGCAATTGCGGAATCGAAAATCAAATGCGTCAAGCCCGGTGATGTCGGTCACCCCGTTATGGTTGGACAAACGCCAAAAGTCTGCCGCTTCGATGAAGTTAAAGGCGATACCAAGCCTTATCTAATTACCTGTGACTACAAGACATTCATGGATAAAATAACAATGATTGAAGATGACCAATATTCCCTGGTCCACCACGAATATGCGGGGGTTGCAGGTATTGAAAATCCAGAAGATGATATCTCAACATATTCATTGTCCAATCAAATTACTTCTTACCTGGAGACACAGGTTGTAAAAAAACTAGTCGTTAAAGAACCTGAACCGACATTTGAGCCGAAAACAAAAACATATTTTTTCCCTGCCGGAACACAGCTTGTTTTGAAGCGCGACCTTTCCTTTGCGCCGGGCGAGAAAACAATAGAAATCAGAAAAGGAAATGGGTTGTCATTTACTGCCTGCTATTTCATCTTAAAAAATGGGGCAAACGAAGAGCGTGTGCTCAGAGCAGGGAAGGTTCTAACAGTCGTTTCAGCAGAGGAAATCAAAGCTGATGCGCCATTTACTGGAGGTTTTTCCTCAATCAAAGTTGATAACTCCGCATTTCAACGCATTGGTTGTGTCACCGTTTTTAATGACAGACCAATTGAAGAGTGGTTTCCGTTAAGGGCTGCTCGAATTGAGACTTTTTTGCAGGACTGGATTGAGGTTCGTCCGTCGACACCTGAAGAAATCCCCTAACCGGCAAGCGACTGCGGCGAAGATCCTAAAAATTCTTCGCCTTGATCTTTTCGTTTTCGTAAAGACAAATTTCTTGAAACGGATTTTTCAAAATTTGAAAAATCCGTGGCCAAAATCTCTACTAACTCACTTGGAAATTTCAAAATTTTCGGAAAACCTATTCACGAACGCATTATCAACCACTAGTTTCTCATAAACCAAACAACCACCAACGGGCTCGAAGATGATTCAGGCCTTTTGATTTTTCACGCTACTCAACAGACAAAATCACTTTCGAGATCTTTTTGAAGCGCCTTGATCATGCAAATAGAGCCCGCTACCTCTATAATCGTTTCCGGTCATCATGCGAGTGAATGTGCACGCACTAATAGGCCCATGCATATAGGCCGCTGCTGTCTGATCATGAAGCTTGATTGCCAGGTCGGCAAAGCCGACGCTGAAGACCCCGACCCAGAAGTACAAAATGATCTTTAAACTTTAATCAAATAAAACAAGCATAGTTCCCCCTTATCAAACCCCCATCACGCCAGCTCTGGGGATTCGATTTGATTTTTCCTTTTCCAAGGGATATTAGAGACTCTTAACGCGGTCAGCCCTTGTTCGATCATAATTGCATGGCCCCTACCAATCGGAGCTTCGCTTGAACCAAAAAATTAAAAGCCCACTTTTAGAAATCGTCGCAGGACCTAATGGGAGCGAAAAAGCAACTTTGGCTAAATGGCGCCGGACAATTTAAGGCGGGTAGAATCTTGTTGAATCAGCTCAAACAAGGCATCGAGAATAGAGAAGATGTCGCCTTTGAATCTACTTTGTCAGGAAAAACTTATTTAAATATTCTAGGTCTTGCCAAAAGAAACAATTATCAGATTCGAATTTATTTTCTCTACCTTGGTGACCAACGGCAAAATATTCGTCGAATAAAAGAACGCGTAAAAATGGGTGGCCCTAATGTGCCGACAAAAGATGTCGTGCGACGATTTAAGAGGTGTTTTCACAATTTCTGGTTTCTTTACCGAGTGTACTGTGACGACTGGCTTTTGGTTAACAATTCTGGCAAGGAGCCTTATAAAGTTTTAGATCTCGTATCATTTGATCAATTGAGTTCCAATGAAAAGCTAAAGTTTGAAAAAAATTTTTTAAAGGGTCGCGTTTTTCATGGCAAAAAATAAGATTAATAGTGACCTTCAAAAGGCACTTAAAAGGTTCCCCTTAATTGTGGCCGAGAAGAAAAAGCAAGCCAAAATGCGAAAGAAAATTTCGGATAGGTTTGATAAGTTTTCAAAAAAAATCGACAAAACAATAAAGCCCTTGGACGCGTCCTCGAAGTCCATGGAAGAGATCCACCCATGGAGGCCCTGCCCGCTGGGACAACATTGGGTAATAACGCATCGAAATAGTGTCAAGCCCAGTAAGGAAAATCCTCAGGGTGGAACAGCAATTCAATCAGGACATTGTCGGAAGAATCCCTCGAAAAAAGACCATTTGTACAAAGACGATATTATAGAAATTTCACAAAGATATTTTTCAGATTTGCAAGGATCTCCATCATCGAATGATTTGGGTTTCGGCAGCGACAACAACATTTATGACAGTTTAATAAGGGGTTGGACGCAGTATTGGAATGACGTTTTAAAACCCAAAGACCCTCTTGATGCAGACCTAGTAAAAGCACTTATCGCTAGTGAGTCGGGTTTCAAGAAAGATGCTTGGAATGGAATAAAAGGTGGCGGTGGTGCCCACGGCCTTATGCAGGTCCTTAACAAGTCAGTCCCGCTCCTTGGGGATGCCAAGGAGCTTAACGATCATTTTGTTAATTTAACTAAAGACGATATGAAAGATCCAAACCTGTCAATATGCGCGGGAATTCGATGGTTATTTAGAAAAAAACAAATCGTTGAAAGTAGGCGCGGGAATTCGGTTGCTTGGCGTGATGTCGTTGCATATTATAAGGGTATTGAACCTACCGATAAAAAGCTTATGCCGCGTTTCGACAAGTTTTTTAAAACGTTAAAGGGTGCAGAGAAGTGAGGCAGATGAGTGCGATTATTATTTTTATCAGTATGGTGTTTAAGTTTTCTGCGGCTGGAGTTACCATTGAAAAATATTCGTCCAAATATCCAAATAACCTCTTAACCCCGGGCTATAATATCACTACTGAAGATGATTTGGCTTTTGATAGTCAGCGGCGCAAAATTGGTCCATATAATCCAAAAGTTTCTTTGAGTGAGCTTTACTGGCAATGCTTCCCGGTCGATGATGTTTCAGCGGGATTTAATGCTTGGGTTGGGCCAGATGGGATGGATCGCTATGATTCCATCCATACAATGTGTTCAATTGAGATACGTGTTCGCGCAAATAACGAGATGCAGCTTTTTGTTGATCGGCGCGGTCATCAAATTGAGTTTTGTTTGGATTTCGCAAATGCCTGGAAAATGCTAACAGCAAAACAGAAAGTTGTTTGCCTGAATGGAGAAGGCGGCGGATACAATCAGGACAAAGAGTTAGGTGAACATAAGCTTTGGACCTGGGTAAAATTTAAAACAAGAGCGGGATGTTATTCATATTTTGCGGAGGAATGTAACACATCAAAACTTAAAAAGTAGTACTGATGAAAAGGTTTTATTTCTATTTTCAATCTTCGCCACCGGGCAAGTTATAGTAATTGCCAAAAATTTATTTATGACTCCTTCCCTTAGCTTCTAATTGCCTACTCTAATGAAAGGTTCATGTTCTATGCCAGGGGAAAGACTGGAGTTATTTCACCCAACGATCAAACTCGCCACTGTTTTCCTGCACGTAGACCTCGACAAATTCCATGATTTCGCGTGGGTACATCTCGGGAAGACCTTCGGAGCGTAGCTTTTGTTGATATCGCTCTAGAACTTCCTCTAGTTTGTCGCCAACGCGCTGTATGGCCGTAACTACTGCTAAGGATTTCGCAGATTGATCAGGAGAAGCTTTGTTAATCAAGGGTAAGCCACCAATAAGGGGAATCCCGCGCAGAGTACTTATGATGCCGCCGATGGCTATCTCACCACGGGTTACACGGTAAGTAAGGTCGCCCTTATCCAGCCACGAAAAAATCTTGGTCAAAATTAAGTCTTTGTTGCGTAGAGTGCGAGTTTTAGCAAAGTTGCGCCACTCTGCCACGATTTCAAATCGCGGATCGAGTTCGATATCTCCGGGGGCATAAGTTGTTTTAGCGGTAACGCCAATGTCGTCAAAAAACTGTTTGTAATTGGAACTTAAAACTGTAGGGAAAAGATTTAGCTTCACTCGGCCAGCGGAGGCTTTTTCAAAACCCAAATAAGCTATTTGAGAGCAAAAAAGTTTTGATTCGTCGTTTAGATTCATCGAGAAGTTATAAGGAATTTTTTTTCCGTTAATGCGCTCATACATCAGTTGTGCGGCGACATGAGGGAGAAGCGGCTGCGGACCCGCCTTATAACGAAAGAGCGCCAGACGTGAGCCACTGTGTTCCTCTAAAAATTCCTTTAGGGGGTAAGATCGCGCCCCTTGAGAAATTACTGACTCAACGATAAATTGCTCTTTCGTGTTGGCGTCTTCATAAACCATGGCTTGGTGACTAAATTGACTGTCGATATCGCCGATACGGGCAATGGCAGCACTATTAAAAACACCACCGCGCACGGTGATGATATCACCCGACTTAAATGCCAATTCAGGAAATTTTGGATTAACAAGCACATGCAACGGCCCACCCTCGAAACCCTTTAAGTCTAATATCTTTGCTGTCTGATCCATGCCGATTAACTCGCCGACCATGTCTTCCATATAGCGGGCCGCGCGCGAAACATTACGGGCTGAGCGCACTACGCGCGCACCATAACTATAATCCCGCAAGAGAAGATCGGATGCATACATGTCTTCGACGATCCGGTGAAGGTCTAAGCGAAAATCCCACAAGGCCTGAATAATAAGAGGACCCTGTTGCTTGGCTTTTTTTAAATTAAAGTGACCGGACTTTAAATTGAAAACCAAATTATAGAGATTATCGATTTTTTTATCTAATTCTGGTTCTTCCAGATTTATCACTTTGACGTAGGCATTAGCCTTCTGGATCTCAAACAAGAGATCCGAAGAGACGTCAACCGCGTTTGCAAATCCCGAAAATGACACTACCCAAGCCAGACAAAATACTAGTTTACCCATGGCGGGTATCCATTGCAAATTAACGACCCGCTCACGGCAAATTAATAAGTTTTCATAAAGATCCACTGTCAATTCGGTTTACAGGTAGCAAAAATTGACCGGGCAACCTAAAAACCTTTAAAATAGACATATGAAACAGATATTCCTTTTGATGTCTTTAGTGTCTTCTATTTACGCTCACGCCGATCAATGTACGGTGGAAAAACTAAAAAGGACACGCGACGAACTTGCCGTTCCCGTAAAAAGGGCGGCTTGTCTTTTTTCGCTAGAATTTGAGCGATGTAAGAGTGTGATAATGGGTGCGGGCCTAGCGTTTGGAAGTTACGGCATTTATAAAAGCACAATTCCAATGGGCGACGTCAAACCGTTTGCAACATCAGCGCAAGAGCTACGCCCCATCGCCGACGAGCTTAAAAATGCAAAACGTGACCTCGTCTATTATCGTAATGCAATTAAAACTCTAGATGCCGAAATCAAAAAAATCACCCAAGAACTCTATCCCAAAGGTATTCCACCTATGGAAATGGATCATCTCAAAGTTCGACAAAACTATCTCCAAGAGAGAAAATTCTATTATGAAGCCCAACAAAGGCTACTCACCGACGCTGGCAAGAAAAGCGCCATTAACCGTACGCTCAAAGAAATTGAACTCGAACTCAACGAGGTCAATAATAAGATTAGAGGTACTTCCCCCAATAATGTAAAAACCGCCGATTTAGAATCGCGCAAAGAAACCTATTCACAAAGACTGGCAGAACATCAAGCCGAGGGGACTAAGGCCACGCAAAAGTACGAGGCGCTTCGCCGCTTAAGTTTGAGATCGATTAACCAACAAATCTTCTGGAACCGAGTTTTAGGGTTAGGTGGTAAAGCCCTGGGTGCAGCAGGAATTCTATTTGACCCAGGAGCTCCTAATGCCTGTCCCGCTGTTGCGAGCGGAATGTTTACTAGCTCTGGAATCCTCGCTAACGACTGCCAACCACTACCCCAATTAGATAAATTAGAAATGAAGCTATTTTCACTCTCCGACGCAGAGATGGCAGAGAAAATCAAAACTTATCCAGAAATCTGCGATCAATTTGACGAAGTTATAAAAGTCTATAATGCAAAAGTTGATGCGGTTATTGAAAGCCGTTTAGAAAATACTCATTTAAGCGAAGTAACCTGTAAGGGCACTAGCGTGGAATTCACCGTGAAGAGCCACCCCGATTATGGGACATTGAACTTTAAATCTTCCGCGCAAAAATTAACGGTGCAAAATAGTTCCCCGGATTCCAAATTGGATTTTGAGATCAACTATGCCACCGATGGCGAAAATAAATCTCCCTCGCGCGTGTCGTGGAAACCTAACGGGAACTCCTGGCGTGGAAACTATTTTTTGATACAGCCGGAGTTTAAAGCTGCCACTGCGCACCCTGTAGCTAAAGCCGCAAGTATGTCGGCGTGGTTGAATGAATATTATAGTGCTAAGATTGAAGCTTGCTGCAAAGACGCTAGCACCTGCCCGCAAAATAATGTCGTCAGAAAATCAAAAAAGTCTGACGCCGTTAAATAAATTTTAATTAGAAGAATTATCCGGCTTTTTCGGTTTTATCTTGGTCTTTTGACAATTCGTTACGCACCAATGGCGCTAAGTCCGCAAGATAGTTTAGAGCCGGGTTCTTGGCATTTGGTCCATAAGTTTCTAGAGTAAACAGCGCCACGTTTAACCAAAACTCAGGGCGGCTATAAAAAGGCGATTTTGCATCAGATTTTAAGTGGCCATAATTCTTAACCCACCAGTTAAGCCAAGCAGCAAACTGCTTTTCCGACTTTTTACGCATTTCGTAAATAGATAAATTTAATTTATAAAGAACAATCGTTGGCAGCAAAACTCCAAAAATAAACGCAAATGCGCCAATTAAGAAAGTTATTTGCGCGCGGCCCTGACTCTGTTCATAAATATTCTGCAATCCCGGGATGCTCGCTACTTCCTGATGAAATTGCGCCTGAAAATTAAAGTAGTTTACAAATTCAACAAGTGAGACAGCAAATACCAGAGCATTACCAACAACAAGTATCATGAGCATTTTTTTATAAAAGCGGTAGCGGCGAAGAATATTCATAGTGTACAACTTTCATGGAAAAGCGCGACGGAAAGGGTCAATAAAACGACTAAGATAAAGATATTACGAGTCGTTTTGGCCATGTCTCTACGAATTAGCGTGCGCCTTGTAGTCTCAAAATCCATGCCTTATATATTTCGGAAATTATTAGGAAATAGTGAGTCTTTTAAGACCTCAGTATTGCCAATTCGGGGGCCATTAGCTATAACCTTGCGTAGAAATACAGACGATCGCTTAAAGAGAAATTTTTAAGAGGAAAGTCCGGACTCCGCTGGCAACGCATGGGGTAACTCCCCTCCGCCGGCCTAGAGATAGGTCAGGCGAGGAACAGTGGAACAGAGAGAATGTCCAGGGCATTGATCCTTTTACCGGGAACGGGAGGTCAAAGGGGAGCTGCTGGAGTGAAAACAGCCAAACTCTGCGTGGAGCAAGATCAAATAGGAGAGCATTTGAGTGTAGCCAGCACGAAGCTCTCGGGTAAGGTCGCTAGAGCAATTAAGTAATTAATTGCGAAGAGGAATGGTCGTCTCATTCGAAAAATCGAGGCATTTTCGAGTGAACAGAATCCGGCTTATCGTGTTTCTGTTGCTTCATTGTGGGGGAAGTCAAAAACTTCCCCCATCTTTTTTTGTTTAATTTGAAAATTAGGCATTACAAGTGATTGTATTCTGATGAAAACTATCATAACTCAATCTTGACAATGAAAACGTTAACGACCTCAATGGAACCCATAAGAAGTTATCTAAAAAGTTTTGCTGAACGTCACCTAATCAGCCGCCGCGAAACCGACGTGATCGAAGCAATACTCAATGAACATAGCAACATCAAAGATATCGCCATTCAGCTTGAATTAAGCCCAAGTACTGTAAATAACCATCTAAACAATATTTACGATAAGACCAACACTTCAAGTAAAGCTGAACTTGTGAGTAAAATTCTGTCGGAAGTTGTGACTCGTTACAAAGATTGTAATTTACTTCGCCGCACTCCCCGCGTGCTCGTGCTCGATGACGAACCGGACTTGAGTGAGGGTTTAGCGGCCATTTTGCAAAAGCGCGGCTTCCGTGTTCACACCTCATCGAACACTCAAGAGGCGATAGAAAAAGTTTACGAATTGGATTTGGATTTCGTTGTTTCTGATATTCGCATGCCCGGCCGTGACGGTTTTGACTTCATGTCGTCATTAAAACAATCTCATAAATACAATCCAAAGGTGATTTTCATCACAGGCCATTCGAATTACAATTTGGCAACAGCGCAGGACATGGGTGCGGTAACCATCATCTCTAAACCCATAGACAATGAAATTTTGATTAAGACACTCTTAGAAAACTATATCGAAGATAGCTTTGAACGAGAAAGCTTCTTAAACTTGGCAAAAAAGTACCCCGTTTTTTCTGCAGAAAAAATTCCCTTGGAGCCAAACTACGTTGGCTTCGGCGGTATTTTTGTACCCTTGGCTTACAAAAAGGGTCGTGGCGTTCCCCTTGATGTGGGCTCACGAGTAGAAGTTACATTCTCTTTACCCGCACAGCTTAGAGAGATTCCCATTGTCGCGGAAATCTCGTGGGTGCGCGATAATCCTGAAAACGGCTTAACTCCAGGATTGGGTCTGAAATTCGTAAATATTTCAGAACCCGACATCGAAGAGGTTCGCAAATACGTGCGAGAACGAAAGATACGCGCCTTTATCCCACTCGGTCGCGCGAACTTAAGTTAACTCAACATTCGGTTGACAAATTAGCTCTCAAACATCAGTTTTTACCGATGCTTTTGACTCTTAAAGCCCCACTTTCCGGCGTACTCCATCCGATAGAAACAATTCCCGATCCTGTATTTGCGCAAAAAACTTTAGGTAATGGTGTCTCGATTGACCCAACCACGAATACATTGCTCGCGCCTATTGAAGGTAAGGTAATTCAGATCCACAGGTGTTGCCACGCGTTAACCATACAGCATGAGTCTGGCGTTGAAGTTTTAATTCACGTCGGTATCGATACCGTGGCACTCAGGGGAAAAGGATTTCTAAGCAAAGTCCAAGTGGGTGACCTGGTTTCGCTTGGCCAACCTTTACTCCAATTTGACGCCGATTTCGTCGCGCAAAACGCCACAAGTTTACTTACTCAAATGATAATTCTTAACGGCGAGCTTGTACTGGAACAACTCAACCACACAGGTTTTGTGTACGCAGGTAAAGATAACGCTTTAGAATTGAAATTAAAAAATGTGAGCCCAGTTTCTCAAGTAAGCGTTACTCCCAATAGCCGAAAAACTTCCGAAAAAATCAAAATCATAAATCCAAATGGCTTACATGCGCGACCCGTAGCGGTGATGGCTGCAGCGGCAAAAACTTATACTTCACAAATTAGAATCGTTCGCAACGGCGATGGGGCAAATGCTAAGAGCGTAGTTGCGGTGATGAGTTTAGACGTTCGCTTTAATGACGAGGTAATTATTGAGGCCACGGGACCTGACGCCAGCCAAGCCCTAAAACATTTAACAGGTCTTTTGCGTGAAGGTCTGGGTGAAGGTACCCACGACGAGAAGGCTGCGCCAAAACAACCCCGCACAGGGCTTGATACAGCCGATAAGCTATATGGAATTACCGCATCGCCTGGAATCGCCGTGGGTAAAGTTTTTCAAATTCGTCATCAAGAGATTGCCGTGCAAGAAAATGCTTCTGACGCCCATGCCGAACGCCGATTGCTGGATGGAGCCTTAGATCAGGCCCGGGCGCAGCTAAGCGCTTTACAAAACTCCATGAAGGATCAATCAAAAGCCGCAATTTTTTCTGCGCACGAAGAAATTTTATCAGATCCCGATATTTTGGTAAGTGTTGACTTTATCATCGCCGAAAAGAAAACGGCGGCTTACGCTTGGAAAACCGCCATAAACTCTTTTGCCAAAAACTTAGCGAGCATGAAGAACGAACTCCTCGCGGCCCGCGCCAACGACGTACGTGACGTGGGTAACCGGGTTCTAAAGCTCCTGGTGGGAGAGACTACCAAAGGAAAAATTATCTTGCCCGACAACGCAATTTTAATTGCCGAAGACTTAACACCTTCGGATGTCGCCGAAATTGATGTCGGCCGCGTAAAGGGTTTTTGCACTGTCGCCGGAGGTTCAACTTCTCATGTGGCGATTTTAGCGCGTTCTTTTGGAATTCCTGCTATCGCCGCAATTAATCCGAAGGTCTTAGAAATTGCTGATGGCACTCAAGTTATTATCGAAGCGCAAGAGGGTTTTTTACGTTTGAATCCTTCCGCAAACGACATTAAACGCATTGAAGGTGAACAAGCTGAACTTGAGCGCAAAAAAGAGATGGACATTTCTAATTCAAAACAAATGGCCGTAACCACCGATGGCATTACCATAGAGGTCGCCGCCAACATTGGAACACCCGCCGAGTCCGACAAAGCGATGTCTCTAGGGGCTGACGGTGTTGGACTTTTACGGTCAGAATTTTTATTTTTAGAGCGCTCCCAAGCTCCCAGTGAAGACGAGCAATTTGAAATCTATAAAAAGATCGCCCGCTCCGTGGGCCCACGCCCACTGATCATTCGGACACTTGATGTGGGTGGCGATAAACCGCTTTCTTATTTGCCCATTCCAAAGGAAGAAAATCCATTTCTTGGCGAGCGCGGTATTCGCATTGGGTTAAATCGGCCAGAGATATTACGCGCACAACTGCGCGCGATTTTGCGGGCCTCGAGTGAAGCAAACGTCATGGTCATGTTTCCGATGATCGCCAACACTCAAGAGCTGATTGAAGCCAAACGCATTCTCGATGAAGAGACCATGTCGTTAAAAGTAAAATCAATTCCCGTGGGTATTATGGTGGAAGTTCCATCAACAGCGATTTTGGCGGACAAATTTGCACCGATGGTAGATTTTTTCTCAGTAGGTACTAACGACTTAACTCAATACGCTCTAGCGATGGACCGCGGAAATCCGAAAATGGCAAAGCTCATTGATGGGCTTGATCCCGCAGTTTTGCGCTTGATCGATCTAACCGTAAAAGCCGCCAGAAAAAATAATAAATGGGTTGGCGTCTGTGGTGGAATTGCTGGCGACGCCGTTGCAGTTCCGTTACTGATAGGTCTTGGTGTTACAGAATTGAGTGTTAGTGTTCCCGCAGTTCCTACAATAAAAGCGCAAGTTCGCAGTCTGAGCTTGAGTGAATGTAAGGAACTTGCTAGTAAGGCGCTGGAATGTGATTCCGCCGCCAGCGTGCGCGCCCTGGTTAGTAACCAAGAGTAGCCAACAATATTAGGAGCCGATATGTCTTTTAAGAGTCAAGCCTTTGATACGTTACAAAAGGTTGGTAAAGCCGTTATGCTTCCGGTAGCGATACTGCCAGTCGCCGGGATTTTGTTGGGCGTAGGTGGCGCCATCCTTTCTGGGATGAGCCGCGGGGCCATTCAAATTGAATCTACCTGGTTAAAAATAGTTTTTGAAATCATGAAAAACTCAGGTGAACCCATATTTGCCAATCTTCCATTAATTTTTGCTATTGGTGTGGCGATCGGTTTAACAAAAAATGACGGCGCTGCGGCCATTGCGGGTATCGTTGGCTATGTTGTACTTTTAGGGACGATGGGAGTAGTTGCGCCGCTGGTCGGAATGAAGACCACTTCGGTGATGGGGATAACTTCCATAAATACCGGCGTATTTGGTGGCATCGTCGCCGGCATCATTGCGGCTTATCTTTTTAATAAATATTATAAAATTCAGCTGCCACAATATTTGGGTTTTTTTGCCGGTAAAAGATTTGTACCGATAGTGACGGCCTTTGCCGCAATTGCCATGGGAATAATTCTTTGTCTCGTTTGGCCGCCAGTCCAAAATGCCATTGATGGCTTTTCGCATTTTGCGGCGAAAAGCAATACTGGGCTTGCCGTTTTTATTTACGGCATTGTTGAGCGGGCGTTGATTCCATTTGGTTTACACCATATTTGGAACGTTCCCTTTTTCTTTCAAGTTGGCGAATTCGTCTCGCAATCGGGAGAAGTTTTTCACGGGGAACTTTCGCGCTTTTTTGCCGGCGACCCTACGGCAGGAAATCTGGGCGGTGGCTACTTGTTTAAAATGTTTGGTTTGCCCGCGGCCGCCTTAGCTATTTGGCAGACGGCCAAACCAGAAAATAAAACCCGTGTGGGTAGTATCATGATTTCGGCCGCATTAACTTCCTTTTTGACGGGAATTACCGAGCCCATTGAGTTTTCATTTTTATTTGTGGCACCATTACTTTACGGCATTCATGCTCTAATGGCCGGAACTTGTTTTGTGGTGATGTATGCGCTCGGCGGTAAACTTGGTTACACATTCTCGCATGGCTTTATTGATTATGTTTTGTTTTTCGTGATGGACACTAAACCTTGGCTTGTATTAATTCTGGGTCCGGCTTTTGCGGCGGCTTACTATTTTGTTTTTCGCGCGGTGATATTAAAATTTAATCTTTTAACTCCGGGGCGCGAAGCTTCCGTGGAAACAGGAGTCATCAGCAATGGCGTTTCCAGCATAGGCCGAGATCTCGTCATGGCCTTTGGCGGAAAAGAAAATATCAAAAATCTTGACGCGTGTATCACGCGCTTGCGCGTGGCCGTAAATTCTATCGATAAGGTAAACCAGGCGCGCCTAAAAGAATTGGGCGCCACCGGTGTCATGGTTGTTGGTAATGGTCTTCAGGCTATTTACGGACCGAAATCAGAAAATCTAAAAACCGAAATGGAAGAGTATCTCGGTGGTGAGGTTCAGGCGAGCCCATCGGGTAATGGCGCGGCAACAAAGCCTTCGTTTCCCGCATACTCATCCGAATTTATGGCAGCACTTGGTGGAGCGCAAAATATTACCTCTATGGAAAACATTGCCAAAACCCGCGTTCGCGTTGTCTTGCGCAAAGATTCTGACCTAGACGAAGCGGGCCTGCGTAAGGCCGGCGTTCAGGGTGTCATGAAGATTACCGACGGTACCTATCACTTGTTGATGGGTCTTTAGAATTTGAGGGCGCCCGTCCGCCGATGTCCCCAAGCTCCCTACGTGGCCCAAGGCCACGTTCCGCCGCAATTGACGGCGGGACCTGAAAAAAGTTCATTAAAAATTAGAAATTCCCCAACGTATTCGCGCTTTAATCGGCATATTCATTGCTGAATGACCGGGATTCCAAGGAGAGCTCCATGGTCAAGCTGTTCGTGCTTCTTTTTGCCTTAATTCCATTTAGCAGTGTGAAAGCCTTTGATCTAAAGCTAAGACAGCAAATTCTGGATCAAGCCGAAGAAAAGCTAAAGAAAATTGTTTCCGAAATTGATGCCAAAGCTCTTCCCTTAGCTATGGAGAATAAAAAACTAAAAATTGAAATCGAAAAAAGTGAAGGCGAGTTAAGTGAGGCGCGAAAGCGAATCGATGGCAATAAAACGGTTTGTAACGACAAATCTTCGCTAAAGGAAAAGTTGGCGTGTCATGCCGAGGCCGACAAAGAAATGGCGCAAACGAATAAGTCCTATAAGCAAATAATTGATGATGCGAAAATAACTATCGGAATTAATGAAGGTGTAATTAAAAATGCTATTGGCGACGTATTATATCGCCACTTTCAAGATGTCGTCGACCTCCATGTCGCAAATCAACTTTTACTAAATGGTAACGAGTTTGCGCTTTCCTGGACTTATCCTGTTAGAGATTCTTTCAAGGCTGTTTATGATCGTTTTATCAAAGATTTTGATCACAAAGGAATTCGAATAATCAATGCTGAAGTTGAAGCTACGGAAAAAAATCGCGCCGTTCTTATCCTTCAGACGACTGTTTACGACGGCCCCCAAGACGATGGCTGGTTGGTTGATAAGAATATCTTGAAGTTTGATAGTAATTTTGGCCAAGACCTCGTTCGTGTCGAAGTTAAAACCTGGAAAAGCAAAGAGGAAGAACTTAAAAATTTCGGGACATTACCCGTGCTTGGTTGTTTACTGGGAAGAGGCGCCGTTGAGATGGCCGCACCAAATTACGCCAACGGCAATTGGCGGGTGCATTACGGATCACTGGTCTGTGAAACCGATTCGGCACAAATTTCTCTCTTACAGCATACTCCCCTTTGGAAATTTAATTCAGCCCACTAGGGTCAGCTAGGATATATTTATGTTTAAAATTTTCATTACCATAACCTCGTTTAGTATCATCGCTCACGCCGATAACTATGAAAAGCGCATTCCCTTAAAACAGCGCGATGTTATTGTTCGCGATGCCGAAGATCTTCTTAGTCAAATCGTAAAGGATATTGATGCTGCCGTTGGCCCCGCCATAACTACGAATGAACAGCTCAAAAAGACGATTGAAGATTCCCAATTAAAACTGATGGATTTAGACAAGGACCTAAAGGCACAAAGTAAGGCGTGTCTTGAACTAAATTCCTTGGGCGAAAAGCTAACTTGTAAAGCTAAAAACGACAAAGAATATCAAAATCAAAGCAAAGTGCTCAAGGACGGAATCGAAAAAAGCCAAAAAGAAATCGAAGGCAATACAAGATCGATCAAAGAGAAAGTCGACACGATTTTGTTTTCTAATGGAACAAGGGCCCACGAGCTTCTTTTGCAGGATAGTTTATTACTTCAAGGCCAGAGGGTTCTACTTTTTGAGGTGACAGGGTTGCGGGAAAAAATTGGCAAAGCGTATGAAGATTTCATTTATCCCGGCACCAGCAATAGTCGCTCTCTATTAGTAAGCGAGATCGAGGTAGAAGCGTTAGATTTCAAGGAACTTAAGTCCATATTAGTTTTGCACACCGAATTTAGAATTAGCAGAAATGAAATGAAATACAGCGCCGAAAGTCGTGCGCAAAACATTAATAATTTTGGTCATGATTTAATAAGGATTCGTCTGACGTTTAAAAGGAGTGTGAGCAACAACACTCTGGCATCACTCAAATGTATTTTAGGTGAGGACGTATTTTTACGTATTAAGCCCGTAACTAATTGGCCCGGTTTTTGGCAAGGTTGTGACGCCAGACCCGATGCTGCTGAGTTATTGGATCATTCCCCGCTTTGGGAAAAAAACTAACGCCGGCCTTGGCCCATTACAACAGCGCGTGTGTTTACGCCAGTGCCGTTAATATTTACCCAGGCATTTTCGTAACCATCAAACATGGGGCGATAAATGATATCTACAAAACAAGACTGATTTGGATTTAACGGCCCCACGCAATGGCTGCGATATTCAAATGAAAACGGCCCATCAATATAAACCTGTATGTTACCGACCTCTTCATCGCCGGTGTTAACGACATTGAATGATTGAATTCGCATTTCGCCAACACGAACCGTGCCGAAATCAAGAGATTGCGGAACAATTGTTAATTGAGCTTTTAGAGCTAGGGCAAACATAAACGCAGTCATATTTTCTCCAAATTAGGTGGACCTATCCTTTAAAAAGCAGTCTAACACCCACTAAGGATATAGCGATAGCTAAACCTCTGACAATGGATTTTCCATGAACTCTTAAGGAAAGGCTGGCCCCGATTTGCGCGCCAATAATTACTCCCGGCGCCAAAATTAAAACTTCGCGAATGCCGCTGGAAAGAGTTCCCTCGTACCAATGCACGAGGCTGCCAAAAAAGGCCATCATGGCCAATACGAAATGGGAAGTCGAGGTCGCCGTATGCACTGGGAAGCCAAGGACATGTATCATCGCCGGCACGTGAATAATGCCACCCCCGATACCTAAAATGCTAGATATAAAGCCCACGAACAAACTAATAAGTATGCCATTACGAATATTTTTAGGAGAGTGCAAATTCCCGGGAAGTTTTTCGCCATAAGAGACGGGCCGAAGATAAAGATAAGTGCCGGCTAAAATGAGAGTAGCGCCAAAAAGTAGGTCAAAACTATCTCGCTCTATATACTGCGTAGTAAAAGCCCCAAGAATTGCCCCGGGGATTGAGGCTGCGGCAAAAATTAATCCCGCGCGGTAATCTATGCGCCCGGCTCGCGCATAAGCAATTGATCCTGAAAAAGCGTTAAAAAACACGGTGGCTAGCGAAATAGCGGTGATTTGTTCCGTCGTACGGCTCGGATATAAAAAAAGTAAAAATGGCACGAGGACAAAGCCGCCGCCGGCGCCGATTAAGGTTCCAAATGTTCCGACCAAAATTCCTAGCATAAAAAGCGAAAACTCTAACAAGGACTACCCCTTTATACACATAATTTGCTTTAGCACGGCCACGACTTCTACCAAATCTCTTTGATTTTCCATCACCTGATCGATGTCTTTGTACGCTCCTGGGATTTCATCAATAACTCCCTCATCCTTACGGCACTCAACACCTTGGGTTTGCAGACGTAAATCGGTAAGGGAAAAACTTTTTTTTGCCTGGGATCGGGACATTCTTCGTCCGGCG
This sequence comes from uncultured Bdellovibrionales bacterium, assembly GCA_964498095.1. Classification (GTDB taxonomy): domain Bacteria; phylum Bdellovibrionota; class Bdellovibrionia; order Bdellovibrionales; family SG-bin7; genus SG-bin7. The sequence goes on from CAZCFY010000006.1 coordinate 106,049, forward strand.
CCGTGGGAACAAGAGTGAAATGATTCCTCGCTACCCAAGCCGCGCACGATATAGGAACGCGTGCCCATCGAACCAGGGATAATACCAAAATCGTTTTTCTGCGCCCGCACGGCGCCCTTACGGGTAACCCAAACTTCGCGGCCAAAGTGAACTTCCCTGTTGGCGTAATTATGATGGCAATTAACTTCAAGTAGCCGCGAAATGGGTTCGCGATCCGTAACCGCGTAACTTAAATCTTTTAAGATGCGTGCCATCATTTCTTTTCTATTTTGAAATGCGTAATCCTGACACCAATGAAGGGCGCGGATGTAAGAGTCGAATTCCTTGGAATTCTCCTTTAAATAAGCCAAATCCAAATCAGGTAAATTTTCGCCGGCCGCCTTTATTAAACTCTTGGCTTCACGAATATACCGCTCCGCCAAGTTCTTTCCCATATGTCGGGAACCACTATGGAGCATTACCCACACGGAATTTTCTGCATCCAAACAAATTTCGACAAAGTGATTTCCTCCGCCGAGCGATCCCAATTGCGACTTAGCTTTGGAAATTAAATCTCTATCGACGAACTCTAAATCTCCGATAGTTTTCCAGCCGGGAAACTCAAGAACGCGGTCGGAAACTGATTTATTCCCATAGTGACCAACGGGGATTGACCGCTCAATGGAGTGACGAATTTCTTTTATTTTATCCTGCACGGCTTTGTAATTTAACGGTGTCTTTACCGCCATCATTCCACAGCCAATATCCACACCCACGGCGGCGGGAATTATTGCGTTTTGTGTCGCTATAACACTGCCAACGGTAGCGCCGATCCCGAGATGGACATCCGGCATGGCCGCTACGTGCTTAAAAACAAAAGGTAGAGCCGCAATATTTTTTAATTGCTGTAAGGCCTGAGGCTCAATCTCCTCGGGACTAATCCATGCTTTAATGGGCACACGGCCCTCGACCAACGTTTTTACCGGCATTAGAGTTTATTTTCCTTAAGTGTCGCAATTACCAATTCGTGAAGCCGCGAGTAATAGGGTTGCGCATAGAAATGGAGATAAACGGGAATACGCAATTCCTTTTCATTGACGATCTTTATTTCTGAGTCTGATTCTATTAAATGTCTCGGTACCACCGCACGTCCCAACCCTAATTTTACTCCATCAATTAAACCGTAAACATCGTCCATAAAATTTCGCGAATAGTGTGACTTTAGATTAATCATTTTCAAATATTTCGCCGTCACTTGATCATTTTCATCGTGATCCAGATAAACATTAGGCCCCTTATAACCCTTTTTTTCTATCAACACATTGCGCTCGATCCCAAGATCAATACACTCTAAGCCGTGGTGCGAAAGTTCAGAACTAAGTACCATAAAATCGATTTCGCCTCGCCGCAAATAACCGGGCAACTCATCCATCTCACGGCTTACGAGTGAGAGTCTTATTTCGCGATGTTTATTTAATAGCGGCGCCAGTGCGGGCAAAATAAATGAGCGCATCACCGAAGAAAAACCACCGACACGAATCAGACCAGAAATTTCTACTTTTGGGGACGGCTTTAGTTCCGCTAATGCCTCCTTTTCTATCGCTTCCTTCGTCAGACAATAGCGCATTAGCTTTTCACCCGAGTCGGTAAGTCTTATTCCTTTCCGGTCACGAATAAACAGGGTGACGCCAAGCTCCTCTTCAAGATTTAGAATTCTTTGGGAGAGCGCGGACTGAGTTATATGGAGTAAAGAGGAAGCCTTGGTAAAATTACCCACCTGCGCACAGGACATAAAAGCCTCTAAATAGCTTGAAGAAATTCCCACATCATTAGATTAATCGATCATTCTATTTAATCAATTAATTTTACTAAACCCGTAATTTTTTATAACTCCTATTGCAGGAGGTGTTTATGAAACACAGTAAAAAATTAGTCTATTTGGGTGTTCTACTATTAACTCATGCCGCGCAAGCGGATCACTATTGCGAAAATCTCAAGGTATTTAACGACGCCGACGCCGACGTGGCAGTTGCCGTGTTAAAATCGGGACCGCATACGAAAGTATTTTCCGGAAAGTTTGAGGAGGTAAGTTCCGGCGGGCCGTTTAAGGGAGGAACCATAACCAGTTACAATTTAATTGCTGCGGATAAAAGTGCCGCATCACTAAAAGTGACGGCTTTTTATAACTGCAACCGTGTCACTTGTAATCCCGAAATGCCTTTTCAGAAAGTGGCAAAATTAAATTTTCATGGCAATACCTATGAATTTAACTGCCCTACTCTCAAAAACTAAATTACTTTGCCTCATTGGCGCGGGTGCGATAGCGGTCCTGGCTGTCGCACCTCCCGGCGCGACCGTACTGTTTGAATCCCTAGAGTCAAAGAACGAACATGGTGCGCCAATTATTAATCAAATCACAATGTACACAGGCGGCGAAAAAGATGTTTGGATAATGAAACAGAATCAAAGCGGACGCCACCTAGCTCCCGACCTTTGGGATAAACTCGCCATTGTTGTTGATAAAACCAAAAGACCTCATACTGCGACTTTTTATCAACTTGCCAATATGCAGAGTTTTGAACCGGTCCCCTATAAAGTCCGCTGCTTTATCTGTCATTCAAATGGACCGCGCGTGATTCGGCCAAATATGCAATCAAAGGAGTTTCCTATAAAATTTGCCGACTACATTCAGACTTTTAAATGGAATTTGAAAATCAAATCCTATGGCCGCGTCATTACCAAGTCCTATTCAGAAAAAGATCCCATAAAATTTGAAGGAGCCAAAGCAAATGAACCGCTGAAAGTGGGTCTTTGCATTCTCTGTCACAAAGACTCAGGACTTGGGGCGCGCGGAACCCTTACCCGGCAAAACCTACTGCCTATAGATTTTTTAACCAAAAGTGGGCACATGCCCCCGTTTGGTCTTCCTTTAACAAGGAAGACCTCTGAAGAACTAAGAAATTTTATACAGGGCAACGTTGAAGATTAACCAATCCGGTCAGATAAATCTAATTTTTCGGCATACACCAAAAGTTCTCGGCCTAACCGGCGCGGATGAGAATCCTTTGCCCGCTCCCAAATTAAAAAGCGAAAGCCCTTTTTTAAACGCTGGTAGATTTCAAATTCGCTGCCACCAAAGGGCGGACCTTGAAATTTGTTAATGGCAAAAAATATTCCCAAGAGTTTTCCGCCGGGCGCAAGTAAGCTTCGCCATACCTTTATGAGTTCTGGACGGCGCTCGGGATTAACGGCACAATAGCAAGTATGTTCGAAAACGATATCAAACTCTCCACGCCAATTGTCGGGTAGCCGGAAAATATCGCCGCAGAAAAATTTTAGCGTGGAAATATGGCCATATTTGCTCTTGGCGCGGGCGATAGCTTCTTCACTAAAATCCACCGCTGTCACAATGTGACCACGCTCCGCCAAATAAGCGGCATCGTGCCCTTCCCCACAACCTAAAACTATAATTCTTTGTTTAGTAAGTTTAATTTTGGGCAATACATTGACGAGTACTGGCGTTGGGCCCTTCATGTCCCAACCGGGCTCCTCGGTATTGTAAATGTTAGTCCAAAAGTCGCTGCGGTTTACATCTGGCGCGACCTTAAACCAATAAGGTACTGGAATTTCTTTGCCATCAATTGTTACAGATTCGTCATGAAGCTCGTCGACTAACCTAAAAAATTCCGCTTGAGCGTCACGCGAAAAGACAAAGGGAATGCCATTGTCGGTTACACCGTGAAAGCGATCCCAATCGTCGACTGTTAACTTTTCTGGAGAAAATTTTTGCCGAAAATCATAAGGCGCCTGGATTTCCCACTGGGATCCGCCCTTAAAAACCTGTTTGGCCACCAACGGCTCATCGAACGCTTCGACTAAGTACTCTTCGCCTTGAATTTTGGCTTTGTACTCACCCTTATCACCTTGTTGTAAGGTCTGAAAAACTTCGTTGGCAATGACGTTGTCGACGACACGGGTGTCGCCGAACTTAAAATAACCCTCGGAATCAATTTGTATGGACTTCATTGGCCTGATTCTTACTCGGCCTTGGGAGCTATTACAATGCTCTTTTTAAAATCGATAATTTGTTGAGAAACCGTGACTTCATCAAGCGACCAAGCGTTCGCAGCCGGATTTCCCGGCTCAGGAATGCGGTTTAATATTCCAAAACCTTCTTCGCCTTGTTCAATATCTTCGCCAGACTCATCCTGATCTTTAAAGGTGTAAGAAAAATGGGCTCTTATTCGGTTATCTTCGAGCTCTTCGGTCCAAACACTATTAAATTTTAGATCGGTTGCCGACGGCCTAAGCTGGGAGATCACTTGGGCAATAATGGACTTTAATTCGCTTTGTACTTGGACATGGGTGCGCGCATCAACAGGTGGTTCGCAGTTGGCTATCGACCACGTCCATTTTAATGCGATTAAGAAAATACCAATCCCAATAAATTTCAAAATTGCCTCGACTTATTCATTGAAGCGAAGTTTCTGAAAACTGACAATCATAAAATTACCGCACCCTTAATGCGTTGAATCATCTTGCTCGAGACCTGCAGGTGCGCTAGATTTTTTTCTTGTTTAATGAGGTATTTATGGAAATCCAAAAGTGCTGCCGCCAGCGATTTTTATCACGCCCGGGACATCTCGAACCTCATTCCGTACCTTGGGCTCAAGCCAACTACCGAACCGACCGAAATTGCAAACCAGTTTCGCAACTTTTGGAACTTGAACTTGATGTCGTCGGTAAAACTTTAAAGGGCAGTAACTTCATTGAAGTCGAGTTCTTAAGAAATAATTCTAACGAAATTATACTCAACGCTGCCGATCTTAAGATCGAACAAGTATCATGGGAAGGCCAGTCAGTAAAATTCCGCGAAAAAGACGAAGAGTTACAAGTTTTACTGCCCAGAGATTTTGCGCGCGGCCAAAAAGGTAAACTGCAAATTGACTATAGTGTGCATGATCCACGTGCGGGAATTTATTTTATTTCCCCTGATAAGGAATATCCTAAGCGCGATGTCCAAGTTTGGACGCAAGGCCAAGATGATGACGCCAGGTATTGGTTTCCGTGTTTTGACGAACCGGGAATTAAATTTTTATCGGAAATGAAGGTCACGGCACCAAAAGGATTTATTTGCACTTCCAACGGCAAATTAATTAGCGAAGACCGCAGCGGCGACAAGTGGAAATTTCATTGGAAGATGTCGATGCCCATTCCATCGTACTTAGTTACCCTCACGGCCGGTAAGTTTACCGAGATAAAAGATAAGTGGCGAGACATTCCCGTGCACTATCTATGCGAAAATGGCCGCGACGACGAGGCTAAGCTTTCCTTCGGCAAAACGCCGAAAATGATGGAACTCTTCTCGCAAAAACTGGGCGTGCCCTACCCTTACGAAAAATATCATCAGATTGCCGTGAGCGAGTTCATTTTTGGCGGCATGGAAAACACCACCGCAACCACGCAAACCGACACCACGCTCCATCCACTAACCCTTGAACCTGATTATACGAGTGAGGACTTGGTAGCCCACGAACTTGCGCACCAGTGGTTTGGCGATTTGGTGACCTGTCATTCGTGGTCCCACGGCTGGCTTAATGAGAGCTGGGCTACCTTCATGGAAACTGTTTTTAAAGAAAATGATCTCGGAGCGGACGAAACACATTATTACCGCTACGATGAATTACAAATTTATTTACGTGAAGATAGCGGCCTTTACCGCCGTCCCTTAGTCACGAATATTTACAGTGACCCTGCTGAAATCTGGGACCGCCATTTATATCAAAAAGGCGGACTTATCTTAAATATGTTGCGCGCAGAGCTAGGTGAAGAGGACTTCTGGAAAGGCACTGAGCTTTACCTGAAGACTCACCAAGGACAAGGTGTTGAAACCATAGATTTTCAAAGAGCCTTAGAAAAAGTGAGTCAGCGGCCATTAGATTGGTTTTTTGACCAATGGATTTACAAAGGTGGTCATCCCGAATTAAAGGTGACTTACGATTGGGACGGCAAAAATAAATTGGCAAAGGTTCGGTTTGAACAAACTCAGAAAAAAGACTCCGTTACCCCCATTCACCGGCTAAATTCCGTGGTCGAATTTCATAGTGAAAATAAGGAAATTAAACGCATCCCAATTACCATTGATCAAAACATTAAGCATCTTGTTATTCCCATGAGTGCAGAGCCAACGGCCATACGATTTGATACCGAAAATTCGATTTTAAAAACTATGGCATGGGAATTACCCGAGAAAATGATTATCAATCAGTTGCAGCTCGAAGGTGACATAGTCGGAAAAATTTGGGCCATGGGGACACTTGCTAAGAAGGCGACACTTAAAGGTCAAGACGCTCTTATTGAACGACTTGCAAAGGACCCGTTCTGGGGCGTAAGAAAAGAAGCAGCACTTAAGTTAGGAAAAATAACTTCGCAAAAAGCTTTCTTTGGCCTGGTTGATGCCTTACGCGCCGAAAAAGACAGCCGCGTGCGCTCTGGAATCGCGACGTCACTCGGTCACTGGCGAACCGAACAAGCTTTTCAAGCCTTAAGTGATTTAGCCAACAAAGATCCGCATGAATTTGTTCAGCGCAGCGCTGCCGAAAGTATCGGGAAAACAAAGAGTCCAAAGGCTTACGACGCTCTGTTAAAAATTGCCGAGAAGAAATCTTTCCTCGATCAAGTTCGCTGTGGCGCCTTTCGTGGCCTTAAACATTTAGCCGATGAGCGGGCCATAAATATTATTTTAGAAGGCACACGTTACGGAACGCCGAAATGGGCGCGCCCGGTGGGTATTACCGCTTTGGGCACCATGGGTTTAAACCGTGCTGACATCGATTCTTACTTGATCGATTGTCTTAAGGATCCGTTCATGAAAGTCAAATATGCGGCGCTTGAGGCTCTTGAAGAACGCAATCAAGTGGCGGCAGTTTCCGCCATTGATCAGCTGGCGCATCAAACTATCGACGGCCACCTTAAATTTGCCGCTCACTTAACCGCAAAAAGACTGCGCCGCGGACAAAAGGAAAAAGAAGAATTAAAAAACATGCGTGAGTCCGTGGAAAAACTCGTGAAAGAAAATATTGAACTCAAAGACCGCATGGAAGTACTTGAGGAAAGGCTGAATGGAGCTTCTACCCACTAACATACAAACCACCAGTCCAGAGTTTGTTGCCAACCGCAAGGCCATGGAACAGCAAATTCAAGCGTGGCGCGAACGTATTGCCCTCGTAAAAAAGGGCGGTGGTCCTGAGGCCGTCGAAAAACATACCAGCCGCGGAAAACTTTTTGTTCGGGAACGCATTAACAAACTTGTCGACCCGCAAAGTTCATTTTTGGAGTTTTCCACTCTCGCCGCTTGGGAAATGTATGAGAATCAAGCTCCCTGTGCCGGAATTATTACTGGCATCGGCGTTGTTAATAATCAACCCTGCGTGATTATTGCTAACGACGCCACTGTTAAAGGCGGAACTTATTTTCCGATAGCGGTCAAAAAACATATTCGCGCCCAAGAAATTGCCATGGAAAACGGTTTACCGACAATTTACCTGGTAGATAGCGGCGGGGCTTTTTTGCCAATGCAGTCAGAAGTGTTTCCCGACAAGGACCATTTTGGACGAAGTTTTTACAATCAGGCGCAAATGTCGGCCATGGGAATTCCACAGATTAGCGTTGTTATGGGAAGTTGTACTGCCGGCGGCGCATACGTACCGGCCATGAGCGACGAAAATGTAATCGTCGAAGGAGCAGGTACAATCTTTCTTGGGGGGCCACCTTTAGTAAAAGCCGCTACGGGAGAAGAAGTCACCGCCGACGAATTAGGGGGCGCGAAAGTCCACTGTTCAATTAGCGGCGTTACGGACCATTATGCTAAAGACGATTTGGACGCTTTGTCCATTACCAGAAATATTATCGCCCACTTAAATTACCGCGAGAAATATTCTTTAAAACGTTTGTCCCCGGAAGATCCCGTCTATGATCCCGCAGAAATTTACGGTGTAATTCCCAAGGACCCGCGCATTCCTTACGACGTTCGCGAAGTCATCGCCCGCATGGTTGATGGTAGCCGCTTCCACGAGTTTAAGTCCGAGTACGCCACGACTATTGTCACCGGCTTTGCTCATATATGGGGTTATCCGGTAGGGATCATCGCCAACAACGGCGTTCTATTTAGTGAAAGTGCCTTGAAGGCCGCCCATTTTATTGAGCTTTGTGACCAACGTAATATTCCACTTATATTCCTGCAAAACATCACTGGCTTTATGGTTGGTAAAAAATACGAGAACGAAGGCATCGCCAAACATGGGGCTAAAATGGTAATGGCAGTGAGCCTTGCGCACGTGCCCAAGTTTACGGTTATCATCGGTAGTTCTTATGGCGCCGGCAATTACGGTATGTGTGGACGCGGTTACGGCCCCCGGCAGCTTTGGATGTGGCCAAATTCAAAAATCGCCGTGATGGGTGGCGAACAAGCGGCCAACGTTCTTTTAACCGTCAAAAACGATCAGCTAAGTAAGAAGGGCTCTAAACTCTCTCCCAAAGAAGAAGCAGAGTTTAAGCGGCCTATACTTGAAAAATATAATTTAGAGAGTTCCGCTTATTTCTCGTCGGCGAGAATTTGGGATGATGGAATCATCGATCCCAAAGACACGCGGCAGGCTTTAGGGCTTGGAATAGCGGCCAGTCTTTACCGGGATTGGGGACAAAAAACCAAGGGCGTTTTTAGAATGTGAGAGAATATGAGCCTGGTATTAATAGAAAAAAAAGATAAAATTTTAGAAATTACCTTAAACCGTCCAGAAATTCATAACGCCTTTAACGCCGACGTTATTAAAATCCTTAGTAAAACTTTTAGCGACAAGAAGCTTGGTAAGGAATTTCGCGCCGTAATTCTGCAGGGAAATGGGGCAAGCTTTTGTTCTGGCGGCGACCTGGAATGGATGAAGTCTATGATTGACTTCAATATGCAACAAAACATGAAAGACGCCCAAGCACTTTATAACTTGTTCGATTCTATCTTTAAATGTCCGGTGCCGGTGATTGGTAAAGTCCACGGCAATGTGCGCGGCGGGGGATTGGGTCTAACTGCTGCTTGCGATATCGTGGCGGCCGACGAAGAAACAAAATTCGGTTTTAGCGAGGCGCACCTAGGTCTCGTACCGTCGGTAATTTGTCCCTTTGTCGCGCGAAAAATGAATGAATCCTCTTTGCGTGAGCTGATGATAACCGGCCTCGTGTTTTCGGCCCGCCGGGCTTATGATTGCGGTCTCGTTCACTTTGTCGGAAATTCGGCTGGCACTCACAACTACGTAAACGAAATAATAAATCACATTCATAAATGCGGCCCGGAGGCGATTCAAATTACCAAGGGACTCATTGATTTCGTGAAAACGAATCCGATTGCAAAAACCAAAGCGAAAACCATTAAAGTCATTGCCCAAAGACGCGTAAGTAAAGAGGGCCAAGAGGGCATGCGCGCATTCCTCGAGAAGCGCACTCCGGGTTGGAGAACCAAGTGACAACAAAGTCCTTAAAAAGACTGGCCATTGCAAATCGCGGTGAAGTCGCTGTGCGAATAATCCGCGCCTGCCAAGAATTAGGGATTGAAACAGTTCTTTTACACTCTGAACCCGATGTAAATACTCTTGCTTATCGGTTAAGTGATTATCAAATTTGTATTGGCGCGGCACCTGCGGCAGAAAGTTATCTGCGGATAAAAGATAACGTACGCGGCGCCCTTGCCATGGGTGCCAAAGCCATTCACCCGGGATTTGGTTTTCTTTCCGAAAACGCTGAATTCGCCCGGGCCAGCCAAAAAGAAGGATTAATTTTTATTGGTCCGACTCCGGAAAACATTCAAGCTTGCGGCGATAAAATCAAAGTTAAGCAGTTGGCCAAAGAGCTTGGGATAAAAACAATTCCCGGGTACTCCGGCGACGATCAAACCTTGGACCTTCTAGTTGCCGAGTGCGAGGTCATTGGATTCCCCGTATTAGTCAAAGCGGCGGCCGGCGGCGGTGGCCGCGGCCATAAAGTAGTAGATAATCCCAAAACTGCCCGCGAAATGATTGAGGCCTCTCAACGCGAAGCTAAGGCTGCTTTCGGCTCGTCGCGAGTATTCCTGGAAAAGTACTTAGGCAAAGCCAAGCACATTGAAGTCCAAATTTTTGGCGATTGTACGGGAAAGGTATTTAATCTTAACGAACGCGAATGTAGCGTCCAAAGAAAACATCAAAAAATAATCGAAGAAGCTCCTTCGGCGCGTTTGTCTCAAGAAGAAAGAAAAAAAGTTCAGGACATGGCAAGACGGCTTGCCGAGCGGGCGGGCTATCGGAATGCCGGAACAGTCGAGTTTTTATATCAAGATGGGGAATTTTACTTGATCGAAATGAATACCCGGTTGCAAGTAGAGCATACGGTAACCGAAATGATTTTAAGTATAGATCTTGTGAAGGCGCAAATTGCTTGCGCGCAAGGAATTCCCGTGAATTGGCGCCAAGATACTCTTGTGCCACGCGGCCATGCTATTGAGTGCCGCATATACGCGGAAGATCCCCACTTGGGAGGCATTCCCAACACCGGGACATTAAGTTACATTGAAGTTCCCGAAGGGCCAGGAAGACGTTTTGATATTGGCTTTGAAGCGGGCGATGAAGTTACCCCTTTTTATGACTCCATGATAAACAAAGTAATTGTTTGGGATGAGAACCGCCCCCAAGCGATTAAGAAAATGCTGCGAGTATTAGACGACATGGTTATTTTTGGTTTAAAAACAAATATCCCTTTTCTCAAAGCTATTTTGAGTCATCCCGAATTTATTTCTGGCGAGATGACGACGCAATTTATAGATAAACATTTTCCAAATGCTTTGGGACCACAAAAATTAAAGCCTGAGCAAATCGCTTTTGCCGAACTCGCCTACCAACAAACTCGCCAGCAAAGCTCAAGTAACGCCACCGCTACTTATTTACGAAATCCGTGGGAAACCCCATGGAGAAATGTATGAATACTTTAAATATAAAAGTCGGCGACCGCGATTTAAAAGGGAAGGTATTAAAAATTAAAGATACTTTGTGGGTTCATCTTGAAGGTGAAACTTTTGTTTACCGCCCCGAAAGTAAAGCCAAACAAAAGGCCGCTCACGGTATTGCTTCAAATACGGTTACCGCCCCGATGCCTGGAAAAATTATTAAAGTTACGGTAAATCAGGGTGACAAAGTCGAGGATGGACAGGTCGTAGTGATCATGGAAGCCATGAAAATGGAATATTCCCTGCGTTGTAGTAAATCAGGAAGGGTTAAAAAAATTACGTGTAAATCCGGCGACCAAGTACAACTGGGTCAGATGCTATTGGAAATTGAATAGGAGTTTGATTTTGCCTAAAGATGTAAAAATATTTGAAGTCGGCCTTCGCGACGGCCTTCAATACGAAAAGAAAATCCTACCGGTAGCCTTGCGGCAAAAGCTGGCTTTGGATTTAGTGGCTGCGGGCGTAAGAAATATTGAATTGGGAGCTTTTGTTAATCCGGCACGTGTACCGCAAATGGTCGGTACTGATAAAGTAGTATCTCGTTTAATCCGCGCTAAATACAATGGGAAAATTCCCATGGCTACCAATTTTTCGGCCCTCGTCCCGAATGAATACGGAATGATGAATGCGGTAGGTTCGGGAATTAACGAAGTAGCCGTATTCACGGCCGCCAGCAAAACGTTTGCGCTAAAGAACATAAATTGTACTCCCGCCGAAAGCCTTAAGCGGTTTGCGCCCGTCATGAAACTAGCTAAGAAATTTAAAATTCGCGTGCGCGGCTATGTGAGTACTTGTTTTGGTTGCCCCTTCGAAGGAAAAATCGCCGAAAAGAAAGTAGTAGAGTTGGCCGAAAAGCTTTTTGATCTAGGAATTTATGAACTCTCTATTGGAGACACCATAGGTGTAGCGACTCCGCAGCAGGTAAAATCGCTGCTGTTTAATCTTTACCGGATTGCCCCACCACGCAAATTTGCCCTCCATTTTCATGACACTCGCGGAACCGCTATCGCCAACGTCCTTGAAGGACTTGAAATCGGTGTTAGAACTTTTGATTCAAGCATTGGCGGCCTTGGCGGTTGTCCCTTTGCTAAAGGCGCGCAAGGAAATGTGGCTACAGAAGACGTTATTTACATGCTTGATGGCATGGGTTTCAAAACGGGAATTGATTTAGAGAAATTAATAAAAATAAATAAAAAGCTACAAAAGATTTTAGGACATTCTCTACCCGCCAAGCTTGCAAAAGCTGGCGTACCGTGGTGGTTATAATGGATATAAGTAAAGTTACAGCGCAATTTGAGAAAGATTGGAATCTTCATCTCGAGGATCTAAAAAATCTTATTCGTATTCCAAGTGTCAGTTTTGAAAACTTCGACCCAAAAGAGGTCCGCCGCTGCGGCGATGCGGTCGCAAAACTTCTAAAGGAACGTGGATTAGAAAATATTGAATATCTGGAGGTGCCGGGGGCCGCACCTTATATCTATGCGGACTGGATGCATGCTCCGGGAAAACCGACTGTGCTTCTTTACGCCCATTATGATGTTCAACCTCCGGGCCGCGCAGATCTCTGGCAAACACCTCCTTTTGAACCGACGACTAAAGGCAAAAGACTTTACGCGCGCGGCGCCGCTGACGACAAAGCCGGAATCATCGCGCAAACGGCGGCCATTCACTCTTATTTAAAAACTATAGGTAAAGTGCCCGTTAACTTAAAGTTTATCGTCGAGGGCGAAGAAGAAATCGGTAGCCCAAATTTAAACGAATTTTTAAAGCGCTATCAAAAAAAATTGCACGCCGATGTGCTAATGCTTTCGGATACAACAAATTTTGATGTCGGTTGGCCGGCACTGACTGTGTCATTGCGTGGACTTGCCGGATTTGAAATCGAAGTGCGCGCTTTAGAAAAAACTGTGCACTCGGGCATGTGGGGTGGACCCGTACCCGATGCCGCCATGGCTTTAAATAAAATTTTAGCGGCGCTCGTAGATGCAAATGGAAAAATCGCGGTTCCAGAAATTGTCGAACACATCCCCCGGCTGACCGAAAAAGAAGAAAGCTTTTACGCCGAAATTCCTTTTAATAAAGAGGATTACGCCAAACAGGTTGGTCTCGCCAAAAATGTTAAACTTCACTCGGAAGGCGCCGCTGCCTGGAAAGCAATGTGGCGGGAGCCAAGTTTAAGTGTCAACGCCATGCAAGCGGCTTCGCGCACACAGGCTGGAAATGTTTTAAACGACACGGCGTGGGCACGGGTGACGCTGCGCCTCGCGCCAGGCATGAGCCCAGAATTTTGCCAAAAGGCTTTAGCTACCTTTATAAAAAAGCAAACGCCGTGGAATGTCGACGTAACCCTAACGTTTGAAGAGCCCAACGCCGGGTGGGCCGCTGATGCCAAAATGTATACTCACAAAGCTTTTGTCGCTGCCGAGAAAGCCTTAGAAAAAGGTTATGGCAAAAAGCCAATTAAAATGGGATGTGGCGGAAGTATCCCTTTTGTTCTTCCGTTTATTAATTTCTTAAAAGGGGCGCCTGCACTGCTAATAGGCGTTGAAGATCCCTACACCAATGCTCACGGTGAAAACGAAAGCCTCGAAATTGAAGATTTTAAAAAATCTTGTTTAAGCCAAATTTTTCTATTTGATGAACTCGCAAAATAAGTCATAATTTTTTTATGACAAGATATATCTTTTCCGCTTTTATTTTTTGGCCGCTATTTGCTTTTTCCCAATCTGGGGTTATTTACGGCGAGGACAATCGCCTTGAGCCGTTTGAAATTGGTAATACCGACTTAGTTAACTTGTCGCGGGCTACCGTAATGATTTCTTATGGCTTTGTAGTCCCCAGTGATAAGGGCGGGAGACATATTAAACTAAATACCAATAGGCTTAATAATGTTTGTCCCGAAGAAAAATTTTCGGACCAACACGTTGGCGGCTTTTGCAGCGGGTTTTTAATTGCATCGGATCTTATAATGACTGCTGGGCATTGCATTCCCTATCAACGTAACTGTGAAAACTCTTGGTACATTTTCGATTATGGGCTTTATGGCAAGGGTGAAAATTATACCGAAACTACCGATGATAAGATTTACCGCTGCAAAAAGTTAATACATTCTGAAAACACAAAGTCCCAAGGCGGTGCAGATCTTGCGATTATTCAGCTGGACCGTCCCGTCACGGACCGCCTTCCCGTTAAGCTCGAACGGCAGACATCAATTCACGAAAATGACCGGGTCTTTATGATTGGGTATCCCTTGGGCTTACCGGCTAAATATACCTATGACGCTACCGTCACAAAATTTGAGCGAAAGCACTTTTTTCGCACCGATTTGGATGCCTACCATGGCAACTCAGGGTCCCCCGTGTTTAACGAACGGACGAATCGCGTTGAAGGAATATTAGTTGCTGGTGAGAATGATTTTATTCGGACCTCAAAAAACTGTGATCGCAGCAAAGTTTGCCGGCCAGGGGATAAATGCATGGGAGAATTAGTTATGGGCATTGCGTTGGCGCTAGATAAAATTCCAGCTGACAGTGAGCAAAGAATAACTGATACTCATTGAAATGAAATTATTTCTTTTAATTCTAATGTTACCTTTCGCGTCCTCCGCCAAGCACCCCGGGGTAATTTACGGTGTGGATAACCGAGTAGATATGTACGGCGTGTTTGATACCAAAATTCACACGCTTGCCCATGCCACAGTCGGTATTATTGGCCCCAAAGCCATTGAAAACCGCGGCAATGGCCGCTCCCGCCTGAAAACTAAAAAATTAAAAGATGTTTTAAAAGTTTGTCCAGACGAGCGCTTTGCAGAACAGGATGCGGCTATTTATTGTACTGGCTTTCTTGTTTCTCCCGACACCCTACTTACCGCCGGCCATTGCATTGAGACACAAATGGCCTGTAAGAACTCACGTTTTGTTTTTGATTTTGGAATCTATCATGAAAATGACGACTATCGCGAAATAGACTCAAATAATATTTACGGTTGTGAAAAATTAATATTTTCTGAAAATCCGAAACGAGAAGGAAGCGGTATTGATTTGGCAATCGTAAGACTAGACCGCAAAGTGACCGACAGACCTCACCTAGTGGTAGAAAATAAAACCCCACTAGGGAACGATGAATCGGTTTTTCTTATCGGTCACCCATTGGGGCTTCCAACCAAATTTACAGATGATGCGGTAATTCTAAATTCCTTAAATAAATTATATTTTCGCAGTGATCTTGATGCCTATACCGGCAATTCGGGGTCTCCCGTTTTCAGTACAAGTTCTAACCGGGTAAAGGGCGTTCTTATTTCCGGAGAAGATGATTTTGAAAAAGCGGGAAAAGGCCAATGCCGAACTTCAAAAGTTTGCCGCGCTAATGAATGTGACGGCGAACTTGTCCTTAACTTACCAGAAGCGCTGGCGCAATTAGGATTATAGGGACATTGTTACCCAAAAAAATTTTGGAACGGATTTTGTAGTATAAACCTGTACTATGACTAAATCCCTATTGCCATTTACCAAAAAGAGAGTTTTTGTTCTACGTGAGACAGCCACTGTGGCCGAAGCAGCCCGCGTCATGGCAGAGCGCCATGTCGGATGCGTAATTGTCTCTGATGGGCTCGGTCATGTGTCGGGACTAATAACCGACCGCGATCTAACGTGTAAAATTCTCGCTTATAAAGAAAACTCCGGCACTTTAATTCAAGATATAATGACTAAATCCCTTTTAGCCATCGAAGAACACGATGATTTAAAGGACGCGATAAAAATTATGAGAAAATCTGGAGTGCGGCGGGTCCCAATTTTAAAAATCGGCAAGCTCGGCAAACAGCGCTGTGTCGGTTTAGTTACCTTTGACGAGCTTGTCGGAAAAAGGCTTATTTCCACGGAAGATGCTGCAAAAATCCTTAGAAAGCAAATTAACGTTCATCACTTCAAAAATCTACGTCTCGAACAACGCCGTCAGGGCCGGCAACAACAGACTCTTAACACCTTTTACAAAATTTTATCCAGGGAAATGGGAGTTTCCCGGCCTAGTGCCGTAGCAGTAGGTGGTTTTCTACTTACGCAAGTTATTGAGCGCATCTCTCATAACGAAGCCCTGCATTTTATCTCGGAATTACCCAAACTTCTCCAAGATGAATTACGAGAATTACCGAGTGGACCGGACCGTAAAATTACCCCACGCCATATTCTGCAAAGGCTCGACGAAGACTTTGGTTTCGATACCAAAGCTGCTTTTCGAATGGTGCGTGGTTTTTGGAGCGGCCTCGAGAAATTCTTAGCCGGACGGGAGTCACAGCATTTATTAGGTCAGTTTTCTAAGGAGATGCAGGTGTTTTTTGCCGGCGAGTCCTTTAAAAAACATCGCCTTCCGCCGTCGGCCATTACCTCGACACCCACTGTTCACTGATAATCACTGCTGGACATTAAATTTACACTCGGCAAAGCCCTAACCATTAAGTCCTATTTTGTAAGCGAACTGATGCTAAATTATTAATTTATATCAAAGGTTTAGACGCTCGTATCAGTTTGATCCACTAAATATTCTGGCACCGACATTGCTCACTAGTGGTCATGGGTGGAACCATGTATATTAAAGTAATACTTGTCTCAATTTGTACTAGTTTTTTTGTAACGAACGCTTTTGCTAATGATTTTTTACCCGTTGAGGTGAATCCAAAATGGGAAAAGCAGGGAGTAAAAATACAAATCGTGGAGCATTTAATTAAAAAGTATTTTGAACAACCCTACCGTTATAACTTTGATAATCCTTTAGTATCGAGTAAAAAAATTGACGAATACTACTACGCCATGGAAGGCGTTCATTTGCCTTCCAACGTAAAAGATGAAATTAAGAACCAGCTGGTGAGCTACCAAAACGGAATTGGCAAGCAAACAGGTTTCGAGAACACTAAAGGCCTAGCAACAACTTTGCCGAGAAAGCAAATCGTGTCCATTAGTACGGCGGCAAATTAGGAGAAATTTTGCATAGAAAGCTACTTCTATTTTTGACTATTACCGCGATAAGTTCTTCAGCCCTGTCCATTGACCTTACGACTGAAATCGAAAGGGCAAATCCATTTAGCCAAGCCACATCGGCTAGCGTAGATCCCAACCTTCAAGAAAGAGAAGACGAAAAGACCACGGGCATTGGCGACTCATTTTTCAATAATACCACGCCCGACTATGTTCAACAATCAGCCCAGCCCCGCAGGACGGCCCCAACACCTAGCGGTCAATAATCTCTTTTATTTCGTTTTTTTCATTTACAAAAACTTTTCTCGGAATATGCCGAGCCGCTTCCTCGGGGTCCATCTCCGTATAGGTCGCGATAATTACTTCGTCTCCGCGGTGGGCTAAGCGGGCGGCGGCGCCGTTTAGACAAATCTCCCCGGGTTTGCCGTAAATGACATACGTCGAAAATCGCTGGCCATTATTAACATTATAGATGTCGACTCTTTCGTACTGAAAGAAATGTGCGGCTTCACAAAGTTTTGGGTCGATGGCAATGGATCCCTCGTAATCGAGGTCACACATGGTAACGCGCGCCCGATGAACCTTTGATTTTAATAATGTTAACTTCATATATTTAACCTCAATGAAACGTTTAATCCCTGAAGAACTAAATCAGGAACGATTTTATCAAAAAGCTTTTCTTTATTAAATAAACTAGAGAATCCCCCGGTTCCAATAACCATGGGTTTTTGCCCGTCAAACACCTCATTAGTAAGGCGTTCTATGATTTCGCGAACCATACCAACATTTCCGTAATATAAACCCGACTGAATGCTCTCTACCGTACTCTTACCCAAAGTTTCGCTGCGAGAAATTATCTCCACAACAGGAAGCTTGGCGGTTTTAGCTTCTAGCGCTTCCATACTCGTCTTGACCCCCGCCGCTATTACGCCACCAAGATAATCCTTATCCTTTGAGATCGCACAAAAGGTCGTCGCTGTGCCGAAATCAACAATGATCATATCTTTGTTGGGAAATAATTCGGCGGCTCCGATAGAGTTAGCAATGCGGTCAGCCCCAACCTCTAAGGGATTGCGATATTTTATTTTAAATCCTGTTTTTACTCCGGCTTGTAAGAAAAAGGGGTTCAAACCAAAATATCTTTTACAGCAATTTCTAATCGTATAATCAAGTGCCGGCACCACCGAACAGGCAGCGATATATTGTAACTCTTTATAATCTAACGAATTCTCTCTTAAAACACCCCGTAAAAATAATCCGAATTCGTCCGAAGATGAATTGGCCGTTGAGCTCTTACGGAAGGTAAAGCGAAGTTTATTTTTTTGATCAAATACCCCGCCATAAACCTGGCTGTTACCAACGTCTAAAGTCATTATCATAAAATTACCTCTTTTAGGCGATTAGCTAATTCTCTTTTTGTAGAAAAAGAAAGTGTCCTACCTTTATTCGAATAAATATTACCCTTATGTCCCTCTCTGGAAATTGCCGACAAATCATTATGGACTACAAAGTCGGCGTCGGAATGGGCAAATAGTTTTTTAACGGCTTCTTTAATTTCCTTTAAGTCATCCGTATCCGTGAGCTTAAAACCAATGAGTTTGATTTTCTTATTACGGGAGATTTCTTTTAGATCATCTATAAGTTTGGGATTTTTCTTAAGAGTAAGAGTCACCTTTTCCGCGCTGTCGATCTTACCAGCTTTGGGCAATTTCTTTTCACCCGATTTTATTTCTGCCACGGAATAATCACTAACGGCTGCCGCATGAATGACATAGTCAAAGCTCTCCTTAGTCAATAAACTCGCCAATTGTCTTTTTAAGTCCGCGAATGTTACGAACGAATATTCTGCACAGAGAAGATGCGGCGATACGCTGGACTGCGCCTTAAGAAAACTCACTCTAAATCCCGATTTTATAAGTTCATCGGCGATAGCCGCAGCTGTAGAACCTGTGCTCATATTTCCAATAAACCGCACGGAGTCTATGGCTTCCCGGGTTCCACCAGAAGTTATCAAAACGCGAGGGCCAGAAGCCGCCGAGGCGAGGCGCGCATAAATTTCATCGGCTTCAAGCATGCGCCCTTCGCCCTCTTCTCCACAGGCAAGACTACCCGAAGTCGGATTTAAAATCTGCACCCCCGCCGCCTTAAGACTTTCAACCGATTTTTTGGTCGCTGGATGAGACCACATTTTCTCGTTCATGGCCGGAACTAAAAAGTAAGGTCTCTTAAAGTCATGGGCCAAATAAAGATTTTTAACTAGGTCATCGGCAATGCCGGCAGCCATTTGGTTTATGGTATTAGCCGTGGCGGGACATAAAATAACGGCGTCAGCCCAGCGGTCTAAATGAATGTGGTTCATCATTTGGCCCTCAGCAAAGACTTCCGAAAATACCTTTTTGCCGGTAAGACCCTCAAGTGTCGCTGTACCAATAAATTTTAAAGCACTCGGCGAGGCGACAATCTGTACTTCCACCTTTTCCTTAACCAAACGAGAAATCAGCGCGCAAGCCTTAAATGCGGCGATAGAGCCCGTGAGCTTAAATAAAACTTTACGATAAGGGAACATTGTCTATTAACCTCACATCTCCTAAATGAACGGCTCCAAAACGGCGGCCAAATTTCTCCTCGATATAATCAACACGAAAGCCTTTCGCCGACAGATTTTCTTTTATGGTAGCCAGAGAACTTTTTGCTCTAAGCTCTCGCGCGAAATATGTTGCGAGTTCTCGCTCATTAGGTTTTAGGCGTTGGTTGCGTGAACTCATTGCCAACCCGTCTTCAGCACGAACAGTTGCACAGCCAATAATTTCCGTGGGAAGGAAAAACGCTTCAGCCATCCCCTTAATGAGTAAATACTGCTGAAAGTCTTTCTCGCCAAAATAAGCTTTTTGGGCCTGAACCAAGTTTAGCAGTTTTAAAACGACGGTTAAAACTCCCGCAAAGTGCCCGGGACGGTGCGCGCCGCAAAGAATTTGGCTCATCTCATTTTCCTCGACACGATAACGGTAATTGTCGCGGTAAATATCTTCGAAACTCGGCATTAAACAGTAATCAACACCGCACGCTTCCAAAATTTTCGTGTCCTCTTCGAAGGTAACAGGATAATTTTTAAAATCGTCCCTATTATTAAATTGGGTGGGATTTACATAAATGCTTACTACGGTAATGGAGTTTTCCGCTTTTGAACGCTTGATTAAACTGGCGTGACCCTCGTGAAGCGCTCCCATCGTTGGTACAAATCCAACTTGCTTGCCCGCATATTGCGGGCCCCGCGTGCACTCCTGCCACCTTTTTAAATCTTTAAAAACGACGGTCATTAGAAACTCTCCTCGAGGCCCGGAAATTTTTTTGTGTTAACATCACGGCAAAAGTTCTCTACCGCTTCCTTAATTATCGCTGCCCCCGGCGCGTATTGACGTACAAATTTTAGCGGCTTTTTTTCCACGAGGCCCAGCATGTCGTGGAGAACCAGAACCTGACCATCGACATCCGCACCAGCACCGATACCGATGACTGGAATTTGCACGCTCCCCGCCACATATTTGCCAACATCATGAGGGACGCATTCCACAACGACGGAAAAGCAGCCAAGCTCTTCCAGCTTTTTTGCCTGCGCCATAAGATCTTCCACGGCAGCATCCGATTTCCCTTGAACTTTATAACCGCCAAGTTGATTAACTGATTGCGGAGTTAAACCGATATGGCCCATCACGGGTACGCCGGATTGAATAATGTGTTTAATGATTTCCTCTTGGCCCCAAACCCCTTCAAGCTTTATCGCGTGACTTCCGGCTACCATCAATTTTTCTACGGCATTCATCGCCGTAGTTAAATCTTTGCGGAAAGTTAAAAATGGCATGTCGCCGATTATAAATTTAGATTTGGCACCGCGCGCGACGGCGCCAACGTGCAAGGCCATCGCCTCTACGGTTGCCGGTAAGGTAGATTCATGCCCGTGCATAACCATGGCAAGTGAGTCCCCAACCAAAATCGCGTCCACACTTGTTTGCTCTAGCAACGCTGCCGACCAATAATCATAGCAGGTGAGCATTGTGATCTTTTCTTTGGCGAGTTTTTTCTTTTGGAAGTCCAAAACCGATTTCATTGCGCCTCCAATACAGCTTCGTAAACTGTTCTAAAGTTATCGCCTTTTAAAGATTCCAGGTTGCGTTCAATGGTCTTCCAATCGCCGCGCGCGATGGGTCCCGTTAATGAATTTTCTGGATCTCTCTTAAACTCCTCTAAGACCTTATCCAAGTATGGCCAAATAGCTTCGCGCGGCAGGCCCAAGCGGGATTCAAACTCAGTAAGCATCTTTTTCCATAGAATAACCGGAAAATTTCCGCCTAAAACACAAAGGGCGTGGTAATAGGATTTCTTATCCTTAGCTATGCCTACATGTTTATTGGGGAGACCTGGAAGAATTTCTTTAAATTCGCGATTAGAATTTTCGACGATAAAAAATATTTTTTCATAAGTTTGTAGGTCATAGAGCTGATGGGTAAAACTCATTAGCGGGTGCGCCCCGTGGGCAAAGGAAAAACTATTTGCGCCGGAAAAGTGAACCAAAACTTTTCCGAGAATTTCAGGACTGGCGGCGTAAAATTCCGCAATCGCGCCATCATTTATAGCCAGCAAAACATGCGAGCAATCACTGGCTAATTCCGCAAGGCTTGATGCGGACTCGCGAAACCAGTGACGATAGTTTAAATCCAATAAATTAAAATAGTTTTTTAGGTGATTGGCTAATCGGCCATTACCGATAATAAGATATCTGCTAAAAGTTGTGCTCATCTGGTACCTGTCCTTAGAGATCAAGTCCGTTATGAGCTAAGAAATACTCCTCTAGCGATAAAAAGGCAAACGCGGCGCCAAGCGCGCCGCGCAAATTATTGGTCGGCTAAATAAAGATTTTGCAGCAACTTCAGTTTTGCCGTGTAAGCGCTTAAAGCCGGCAGCATATTTTTCGGCGGGTTAGCTGGCGCGCCTATATCCATGTTTTGGATAATACGGGTAACATTAGGACCAAAGAATTTCGCCGTCATTTTAATTTCGGCCCGTTTAGCACCTAATTCTTTAAGTTGCTTATGCGCATCCAGAGCCGCATCTAAAATTAGTGCCGTGCGGTCAAATACTCCCGTGTCATAAAGATTTTCTAACTTTGGCACCCATTTACCTTTTTCCATATTAGCGTAATCTTGAGCGAAGTTGGAAACCGCGCTAAGAGACTTCAACATCATGATGTTATAACGAAGCTGCATTAACGTCGTAATCACGCCGACATTATTTTGAATGGCCTGCATCCATTTTTCTTGCTTGTCATTATAGGTTCTTGCTGTTCGATCCGCCTTATGTAACTGAATACCTTCTTTGACCACGTCATATAGAGTGCGGACCTTCATCCCAGTAACCCTATTAGCTTTTCGCTGATTGGGGTTAACTTCACTCATACGAAACGCGAGCGCGTAGGCATTAGCTTTTTTATTTCCTTCTTCATCATTCGGTGACGGCGCATCCATTTCCGCAAAAGGGCGCTCGTTTGCGATACCGTCATAAAGAACACTCTTAACGTGCCCAAAAAACATATTCAAACCGGAGAGATAAAGATCACTGCGGTAAGCGTTGGTTGTGTCCTTTTCATCCTTTAGAAATTGAAAGGCGTACGCTGACGAATATTCACCGGCAGTTACGAGCTTCGCCCCAAAAGTATCCATTTTCTCTACGAGGTGTTTAAAAGATTCGTTAATCAAAATTGTCGACAAGCCTAGAACAGCATCATCAGACATGTCTTTCATAACTACTAATGTCTGATCGAGCTTTCCCGCCATCACATTCATAACCGCAATGGTTTTCTCAAGATTTTTATCCATGTTGTCCATCTTGCCGCCCATTTTTTGAATTTCAGCTACGGTAAGATCTAGCTTTTTGCCCATGGCATTTATTTCGGTGACGGTGTTTTCAAGTTTTCCATCCATGTCGCCCATGATCTTTACTGTTTGTTGCAGTTTGGCGTCCATGGCTTCAATTTTACCGCCCATTTTTTGAATTTCAGCGACAGTTTTTTCTAGGTTAGCGCTCATTAAAGACATCTTGGCGACGGTTTCACCAAGTTTGGACTCCATGCTGCCCATAATTTTAATGGTCTCAGCGAGATTTTTATCCATGCTGTCCATTTTTCCAGACATCTTTTGCATCTCAGATACTGTCTGCTCAAGCTTGCCGCCCATCTTCACCATTTCTTCAACAGTGCGGTTGAGCTTTTGATCCATTCCGGTCATAACTTTTAAGGTATCACCAAGTTTACCGTCCATTTTTTCCATAATTGCGACGGTCTTATTTAACCGCTCGCTCATAACCTTCATGTCGGCAGACATCCCTTTAAGGTCAGTCGTCATGCCTTTCATATCGCCGGCCATCCCTTTAAGATCGCCGCGCATGTTTTTCATTTCCGTAACGGTAGCATCCATTTTGTCGGCCATGCTGCCGGTGGTTTTACCCATCGTCTGCGTAGCCGCGTTCATGGCAACCATCTTCTCATTCATTTCCTTGGAAACTTTAAGAAGTTCGTTGGTGGTGTTCTTCATATCCTTCATGTCGTCCAACGGACCACAGGCGGATAAACTAAGACTTACAATTAGTAGGCCAGCTTTTCGGTTTATCATTTTTTCATTTCCTTAATGATCTCGTCAAACTCTAACCACTTTGCGCTTTTATAGGGATGCCAAAAACCACTTGGCTTCTCACCCATTGCTAGTTTTAAATCCGCGGCAAGCGCATTAAGAATTGTTGGGTCTACCGTCTGACCCGACACGCGTACTTGTGATTTCGCGGCAATCAAACGTTCCATTAATGTAGTCTTTTTTGCTTTTGCATAAGCACAAGTTCCACCGACGGAACAGCTCATGTCGTTATATTCTTTCATAAGATGATAGTTTACATACTTCAGCATAATGTCTTTTTGCGCTTTTGACTCGACCGCGATTAAAGATTTAACGGTATTCTCCCACGTAATTTTTACGCTCATACGCTGTGTTTGATCCATAAAATTTACGACGAGTTGAAGCTCATCGTCAGGTTTTACATCCGTAGAAATTAGAGCTGCGGGGTCCGTGCCTTGATGATTAGTAATCTTTGATTGGTAAGGTATATTCAAAGTTGAAGATTTTCCCGTCACTAGTCCAGTTCCAGAAACTTTAACTTCCGCATTGGCATTTTGCATACCGGCATTCACGGCTTCGTTTATGCGAATAAATATCGGTTGGCCTACTCCAAAGCCGTCAACGGTGCCCTGATTGTTTACGAGCGAAGTCGACAGGGAAGTGATAACTGCATTGGATTTAAATTTGGCTTCTTGGTCTTTGGCGGCCTCAACATAAGCAGAACCATAAGCCGAATTATAAGCCTGGCGTGAGGAGGCGCGATAAGACTCTTCGTATCCGGCGGCATACCCAAGATCACGTACGTGATCTGCGGCAATTTGTTTTCCAAGAGTTAAACCGGTGATCCATGCACTTTCATTACGCTTGGTTACGGCTTTATAAAATTTTTCATCGACTACATTTTCGTAGGCAGATTGAAACTTGTTACGAAATGTGCGGCGAGCTTCGTCGTCATTTGCATAGCGATCCAAGTTTTCATAATAATTAACGCCATTTTCACAGCGGTCACCAATGCGATTGCGTTTAAATAGTTCCCAGGCGCGCTCGCCACGATAAAAAGAACCTAAAGTTTCCCATTTATAATCGCGCGTGAAAAAAGTGTTAAATACGAAATCACCATAGATATCCACATAACCAATAGCTATGCCATCTTCTTGCACGCGTAGACTTCGAACAAGATTAGCAATTTCTTGCGCCTTGCTTTCGTAGCGTTGAGATAATGGTGTCACACCAACACTGCGAGTAAGTCCAGAACTGTTAACTTGCGGAGCGGCAGTGTTAATTACTGGCTGACCCTTTTTACCAACATTGGCGATAAACTGGCCAGCAATCGCCGCGCGGGCGTTTGAGTTAGCATCTGACATGGCCTGACTACGTCCAGCACTTTCACCTTCGGGTTGTCCGTGGGCAGCACCTTGGCCTTTTCCATTTAAAAAATCATTTGTTTTAGAAAAGAAAATGCGGTCGCCAAGATTATAAGCGGCCTCGCCTGCACTCAAACCGTAGCGCAAGTTATACATATAATTCTCTACCGGAGAATAAAGTTTAACAACTAAGTTCGCAAAACAGCGGCCGTTGTTTTCAGCTTGGTTTCGAACTTTGGATAAATCAACTTGGGGTTTTGCTGGCACCTGGGGCTTTGCGGCGACGTGAGGTTGGGAGGATTGCGTTGGTCTATTTACTTGCGGCTGCTGTGAAGAACCACTTCCGCCTGGTATTGTTAGGGATACTTTGCTAGCGCCTTCGACTTCTATATGAATATTGTTGCCGGGACGACCGCGATTATCGCGCAAAGTAGTCACGACACAACCTTTTTCGTTTGTGCGGCCGCCGATTTTATCACCGGTTTCACGTACAACGACTTCAAATTTTTTGTTTTTCGCATAGCCACACTGTTCAACGCGGTAATCTGCCGCGAAGACGACTTGGGCTAAAGACAATGCTAATCCCGCAACGAATAATTTAGACATAAAAAAGGACCTTTCCCTACAAGGTTAAAAGTTAACTTGAGCAAAGACTGCAACGCTTGGGCCCTAGTAAGCTGTTTTCTATTAGATATGTGCTGTCAAAGATTTGGACAGTGACAGAATTTGGGGCAAAAACTGCTGAGATGTCTTAACTATTTATAGGCGCAGTAAAAGCAGTGTTAGCCTATAATTTGGATTGGGGGCGATCGTGGAACTTTACATCGACTTAGGAACAGCCAACACACTTATGTATGTTAAAGGAAAGGGTTTTGTATTAAACCAGCCCTCGATTCTAACTGTTAACAAAAACATCCGCGCCAAATCCGTCTTGGCCACCGGCTCTCAGGCAAAGTTAATGCTCGGAAAAACTCCGAGTCACCTGCAGGTTCTAAAGCCCTTAAAGTTAGGCGTAATTTCTGACTTCGACAGCACAGAAAAAATGCTTTTTAATTTTCTGGCGCAAATTCGTCAGAAATTTTTTTGGTTTAGACCAAAAATGCTAATTTCCTTACCCTGCAAAGTTACCGAGTTTGAACGCCGGGCCGTTGAGGAAGTTGGTCTTGCCATGGGTGCCCGTCAGGTTCATCTCATGGATGAACCTATGGCCGCCGCCATCGGCGCTGGTCTTCCCGTCTTTCAACCGAAAGCGACAATGATCGTGGATATTGGTGGCGGCACGACAGAAATAGCCGTGATTTCTTTGGGTGGAATTGTTTATGCCAATGCCGTGAGAACAGGTGGAGAGGAAATGGACCACCGAATTATCGAGCACTTTAGTTTGCATCATAAATTTGCCGTTGGAGAGCAGACCGCTGAGAAGATGAAAATATTTTTAGGTTCCGCGCTTACTGGCAGTAAAAACCACCAATTAGAAATCAAAGGGTTGGATCTGGTTTCGGGCCTACCGCGCTCGCGGCTCGTTGATACCAAAGAAGTACATATAGCCATAGATGAGACAATAAAAACCATAATCTCTTCTATCCGTGTAGCACTAGAAAATGTGCCGCCCGAACTCGCCGCTGATCTTTCTGAGTCAGGAATTTATCTTGCCGGCGGTGGCGCGCTGCTCGCCGGCCTACCCGCTAGAATCGCGACCGAAGTTGGCGTAAAGGTACAAGTCGTCACCAATCCTCTCTTATCAGTAGCCTGCGGCGGAGCCCGGGCCATTGAAAATGGGGAAATTTTAGAACGCGTGGCGATTTAAAATAATCTCGAACTTCTATTCGATTTCGTGGGCGAGGGGACGGCGTTTGGCGCGAAAATAACTGCGCGGCGAACATTCAAGTAAATCGTTTAAACAAGGCATGTAAACACAGGCAAAGCGATCCACCTGGTGGGCGAAGAGACTTTCTTCGTTTCCGGCGCGAAAGACGCGGCCCCAGCGCGGATTATATAGTTTCTGCTGGTCACGGATAAGACCGGCGATTTGTGAGTCCATGGCCGAAATCTCTTTTTGGATTTTATCTATGACCGCGTCGTCCACGGTTTTTCCAAGATCAACCGCGACGGTTGTCAAATGGACGTACTCGTCCTCGAACTTTTCTTTTTTTATCATTAGATCATCAATGTCATCTTGGATTGGATCGGACTTTCTGTTGGCATCAACTTCTTCGCCGAGTTCTTCGACAACGAGTCCCGTGCGCCAGGCTTGGTCTTTTTTTAACCGCAAAATATCGCCGTAAATATGATCCCCGACATAAAGAATTTCGTCCCCAGCCATTTGCATGTCTTCGACTAAAGTTTCCGCGCAACCGCCTTGGTAAATCCCAGGCCGCACTTTGTCCTCGTAGTTTGTCATCATGCCATCTTTGGAATTTATTTTTAAAAATTTTAGGTTGTCATTAAAGAACCGGGGCTTTTGAGCAAAGGTAATCACTAGCTCAAATAGCTCCTGCCAAGACTTATGATCCTTCAAGAAAGGCGTAATCGCATAATCCAGTAAGAGCTTGGTGTACATAAAATCCGAATTCGTGAGAATAAAAATTTTCTTATCGTGTTTAATAAACCGCTCTAAGCCCGCCACAGTTTTTGGATCTTTAATGATATATTTATCCAGATTATTGCGAACTTCTGTTTTTAAAGTTCCATCCTTGTGCGCAAGATCGACGACTTCCAGCACGTCAGAGCAAATGACGTCGTAATTGGGTAGTGACTTTGCCTCTTTAGTATCTTTAAGATCTACCAGTTGCGCGAAAAGCGAGGCCACCGACAAAGAAAATGTCGTATCTATGGGGCGGTAACTGCGATCACTTAAATCAATATAAGTGTTCTTATAAAGTTTCTGCTGCTCCATGAAATCAATTTTTCGTGTGCCGTGATAACTTACGCGGATGGAGCCATAGCGATTCAATTTCAAAATATTGCCGTGGCGGGAATCGATAACAAGTCCGCGAATAGCCATGTGGAAATCAAACTTTAAATTGCGGATCGAGGCGGGATATTTTTTTAAATTTACGAGCTTTTCTAAAACCGATTTATGAACAAAGCCCTCAAAATTTTCGGTGTTGTAGCGGATAAGGGTGTGATCCATATCCAAGCCAAGATATTTAATTTTCTTTAAATTCAGCGTACGGTTAACAAAAACGCGCGATCTTGAGGCCATCTGAGTACTATTAATCCTGTTCGTCTTCTGTTGTTACCTCATATTTTAATTCATTCCACAAGATCATGCCACCCTTAAGGTTATAGACATGCTTAAAACCTCTCGCTTGGGCCATAGCCGAAGCTCTAGCTGAGCGGGCGCCGCTTCGGCAAATAAAGACGATAGTCGCATCCTTAGGGAATTCATCCATCCCTTCGTTGAGGAGGTCTAAGGTAATTAGTCGGGAGCCTTGAATATGCCCTAACTCTCCCGTCCACTCGTCATGGCGGCGCACATCGATGGCGATTACCTGATTTTTCTTTTTCAAAAATTCCTCAGGTGAAATATCGAACACACCAGGCATTTGAGGATTTTCTTCGGCCGTATTAAATTCCAATTGTAAATTTCTGGTCATGCCCCCAACCTATCACCCCGGCAGAAAATCAGTACTGATGATGCATAACGTTAGAGGGCGGCAAGGTTTCAAACTCTTCTATTTTGAGGTAATTCTGCCGTACTTTATGAAAGTGTTTACCGACCAAGAAGCTATGGCTCTCGCCGTTGAAGAGGCAAAAAAAGGATTAGGCTTTGTCGAACCCAATCCGCCCGTTGGCTGCGTTATACTAAATAAAAAGCGAGAGCTTTTAGGGTCAGGGTATCATCATCAATTCGGCAAAGCCCATGCGGAGATTGATGCCTTAAAAAATTTAAAACTCAGAGACCTTAAGGACGCCCATATATTTGTAACGCTTGAGCCCTGCGCCCACTTTGGCAAAACACCGCCATGTGCTTTAGCGTTGGCGAAACTTCCCATCGCGACTTTAACTTATGGACGCCGAGACCCTAACCCCCGGGTTGCCGGCAAAGGTGTTCGTATTTTAAAAAAGGCCGGTATTAAAACGCGAATTCTAGAGTCCGCCGCAACGTTAAAGTTAACGGATATGTTTGCGTACGCTTTTGAAAATAAAATGGCCTTTGTGACATTAAAAATCGCTTCGACATTGGATGGGCAAATCGCCCTTAAATCCGGCGAAAGCCAGTGGATCAGTGGCGAAGATTCACGGCGGCTCGCGCACGAATTGCGCGCCCGCCACAGCGCCGTTTTGGTTGGCCGCCATACACTAGAAACTGATGATCCGGCTCTTAACGTTCGCCATCCCAAGTTTAAGAATTTTCGCCGCGAGAATAAAATAATAATTATCGATCCGCAGGGACTGACACTTTCGCGTCTTAATAAATATAAGGTAACTCAGGTGCGTAGCCGGAGTTCTATAATCGTGGTCACGTCAGAAAAAATAAAACCTAACGATAAATTTTGCCGGCACATTGCCGTAAAAGGCACTCATGACGGCCTCGATCTCCAGGATCTGAAAAAGGAATTGTTCGCCTTGGATATACAAAGCGTTTTAGTCGAAGGTGGCGCGCGAACAATAAACCAATTTATCACACAGAGAGCGGCCAACAAATTATATGTTTTTATGGCCCCAGCCCTTGTTGGGGCGAAAAATGGCTTGGGTTGGACGCCAAATTTGATTACAAAAAAGCTGGCGCATAAAATTAAACTTCAACCTTCGGCAATAGAACCCGTCGGCGACGATTTCTTACTCTCGTATTATTTTGAAGGAGCGCTTTAATGGATATTTTCGGAATCAATTCAAAATTAAACGATGCTGGCGTAGTTTTACTTCCCGTCTCCTGGGAGGTCACAACAAGTTACGGCGATGGAACCTCACGTGGTCCAGAAATAATCGAACGCGCCAGCCACCAAGTCGATCTGTGGGATTCTACCTTTGGAAATCTCGTGGAAAAAAAGGGTGTTTACATGTTTCCCGAATTCGGTGACATTCGCGCCACTAACGACCGGCTAAAACCAATTGCCAAAAATGCCCAAAGTGAAGTGAACGCGGCTTCCGATGAAGTCAATGAGTTGGTTTACGCCAAGACTAAGGAAAATTTAAGCAAAGGCAAAATCGTCGGCGTTGTTGGCGGCGACCATTCAAGTCCAATCGGTTGTATTCGCGCAATTTCCGAAAAGTTTGGGCGTGACTATGCGGTTTTGCACTTCGATGCGCACGCGGATTTGCGCAAAGCCTATCAAGGTTTTACGCATTCTCACGCTTCAATCATGTATAACGTGATGAATGCGCCGTTTTCTCCCTCGAAACTTGTTCAGGTAGGCATACGCGATTTTTGCGAAGAAGAACTTGAGCGCGTTAAAAAATCAGAAGGTAAAATTAAGACGTTCTTTGACGAGGATATCAAAGAAAAAATGTTCCAGGGCGCGACTTGGGAAAAAATATGTAACCAAATCATCGCCGAGCTCCCCGAGAAAATCTACATCAGCTTTGACATTGACGGGCTTGAACCAAATCTCTGCCCAAGTACCGGCACACCCGTTGTCGGCGGACTAAATTTTTCGGAGTTCAATTTTCTTTTTAAAAAAATAGTGGAAGCTAAAAAGAAAGTTATCGGCTTCGACCTCTGTGAGGTCGCGGGCACGGAATGGGACGCGAACGTGGGTGCCCGCGTATTATTTAAACTTTGTGGACTAACTTTAGCGACTTTAAATTAACGGGCGTAACGCTTTTGCATGCTTTCGCGGATTTCCGCACCCTCGATACTTAAGCGCGTCCACGGAATAGCAAGAAGGCGGTCCGCTTCAATCGGCTCTTCGGTTTCTTCGCAGTAACCAAATGTTCCCGACTCAATTCGTGATAGGGCAAATTCAATTTCTTGTAATTTAAATCTTAAGCGTTCATGCATGGAGAGAGTTTCACTTTCAGCCATCGTTCGTACAGTTTGGTCGGCCTCGTCGCCGCCCTTGTTGTCTTCGGCGTAAAGGTCATGACGGGTGCTTTTCACACGATTGAGAATTTCAGCGCGCGCCGAAAGTAGCTTTTCGCGGCACTTTTCGATCATGCTTTTTGAAAGTCCTGCCATTTTATTTCCTCCCCAAAATTGGATTCTCGAAGATTTAGTTACACACAAGTTTTAAGCTTAAATCAACTCAAATCTTAAATGTTCTTAAATAAAATAAGTCATCGAATACATTATATAAGATAACTTTGATCAATTTCAATGCAAGCCTTCTGTCATATTCTTAATTAATCTTAAGGCAAAAATAAAAAATTTTTATGCTGTCTACACTTTGGTCAGGTTAGAAGGAAATCTGACTGTAAATGAGGGGGCGCCAGACGCGATTTTCTTTTACCCAATAGCGATTTCCGAAATCATCTTCGAGGTGAATCCAGTCGTCTTCCATTCTAATTTTCTTCGCTGGCCAGTATTTATCCGCGTAACGGGCCGGAGCAACAGCGCCGTTTTCTTGCGGTTCAGCGCGCAACACCAAGAAATCAGCCTTTACAGATACACATTCGTACTCTTCGGTAACAGCTGAGCTGTAAACCCAGTGGCTCTCGCCGTCCATATCTGTCACCGGCATCCAGCCGTTCCTAAGGTCTCCCTTACGCTTTAACGGCGTGTACTTTCCGACCTTCCAAGTTTCCTTATATTTGGGACCGGGACCTGAGCGCAAAGATACACGCGGCACATTCACGCACACCGCTTGCGCGATATCCGCAAAAAAAGAAAAAATAAAAAGGATAAAAAGCATCCTGCGAAGATACATAAACTCTAATATCGTTTCGGAAAACGCGGCGCGATTTGTTAGGTCTAGTTCGGGTTAGCTTCTGGGGAAGCTTGGGACTGGTCTAGTCTTATGACCATAATTCCTGACTGGGACAGTATGGTAAGTGCGTCGCGCGAGCGGTAATCTTGAGTATAAAATATTTTCTGTACTCCACCTAAGTTGATGAGCCTTTTTGCGCACATCACGCAAGGTAAATGCGTTACGAATACAATTTTTTCTATAAATCGGTGGGAATCGCAGTTGATGACGGCATTTTCTTCGGAATGCAGGCATCCACAATTACCTTCGTCGGCACGGTCACAACTATTTGGCAATCCCGACGCATTCCCATTATAACCTACGGCTAAAACTTTACGGTAATCCTTGGACGTAATTACGGTTCCAACATTTAACCGCCGGCAAGTTGATCGGCGCGCCAACTGGAAGGCCAAATCCATATAAATTTTTTCAAAACTTGGTCGCTCCATTAAAACTCCAATGTAATGCCCACGGGGCAATGATCCGATCCCTCTTGGTCCTGATAAATTGTCGCGGATTTTAGATATTTCAATAACCCTTTTGAAATGCAGATGTGGTCAATGCGCCAGCCGCGATTTCCTAGGCGGCCGCGCTCTAACATTGACCACCAAGTATAAACCTCTTTTTCATTGGGATAAAAATGCCGGTAGCAATCAATAAATCCGATTTCCAAAAATTGTTTAAACCACTCCCGTTCTTCGGGTAAGAAACCACTCTCGGCAGCTAATTTTTTTGGATCGTAAACATCTATTTCGGCAGGGGCTACATTATAATCACCTACCAAAATGACTTCTCGGCCTTCCTTTATTAAATTCTTCACATATACATTAAGCTCTTTTAAAAACTCTTGTTTAAATTCATGGCGCTCTTGGCTGGCACCGCCGTTTGGAAAATAAATGTTTAGGAGAATAAATTTCTCGTAGTCGAGTGAGATGATTCGCCCCTCACTATCAAATTTCTTTACGCCAAGGCCATAAGATTCTTTACCGGGCTTTTCTTTTGAATAGACAGCGACACCGGAATAGCCTTTACGCTCGGCGGAACACCAATAATTGTGGCCATGAAGATCGGTCGCGGCTAAAATTTCGGCGGGCACTTGTTCTTTAAGTGCCTTTGTTTCCTGCAGGCAGAAAATATCGGGGGCTTCACGCTCGACAAATTTCCACATCCCCTTTTTATGCCACGCTCTAATGCCGTTTACATTCCAGGTAATTATCTTCATCTTGTTAAAGGCTTATATCTATGGCAATAATATGAAAGCAAGTGAAAGGTAATTTATTATGATATCCATTGGACAAGCAGCACCAAAATTTAGCGGCCAGGCCGTGATCAATAAGTCTGAAATTCGCGAAATTAACTCTGCGGATTATCTCGGTAAATGGATTGTCTTGTTTTTCTATCCTCTGGATTTTACCTTTGTTTGTCCAACGGAGCTGCTACAGTTTCGCGACAAAATGGCTGACTTCCAAAAACTTAATGCGGTGATATTAGGCTGCAGCGTCGACTCGGTATATTCTCATAAGAAGTGGCTTGCTGATGAACTCGGTGACGTTGGTTACCCGCTTGTTGGCGACATTACAAAAAGGATTGCGCGCGATTTTGGTGTGCTTTTAGAAGATCAAGGAATCGCGACGCGGGGTACATTCATTATCGATCCCGAAGGCCATATTCAGTATGCCGGAATTCATAATTTAAATGTCGGCCGTGACGCCGGCGAAATTCTGCGTGTCCTAACGGCGCTGCAATCAGGTGAGCTTTGCGCCGCCGGATGGAAGCCAGGTCAGGCACACATTAAACCTAAATAACTATGCCGTTTTATAACGAGATTATAAGCGAAATCAAATCTCGTTATCCCGCTATTGGCGCCAGTGACGACGATTTAAAAAAAATTTCCAGGATCGCGACTCCGCATAGGCTTCAATTGTCTAAGCGGGTCTTAGAAAGCGCGCAGAAATTCATAAGCGAAGTTTTTAGAGTTCGCTGCTCCCCCGAATACCTGGCCCGCTTTCCAAGTTTTGATCCCGGAAATTATTCGGTACTCATGGCTTATGATTTTCATTTGACCGACGATGAAACATTAAAGCTTATCGAAATTAATACAAATGGTGCTTCCTCGCTCATCGCCGATATCTTGTATCGCAAACATGGCCAAGAGGAAGTCAGCAAGAAGTTTCTGGCCTCATTGAAAAGTTCCTTTCTCAACGAATTTGGTAAGGCCAGTGGGAAAGTCTCCATTATTGACGACAATTTTAAAAAGCAAAATTCTTACGTGGAATTTTTAATGTTTCAGGAGTTATTCCGCTCTTGGGGGTTTACAGCAGAAGTTTGCAATCCCGAAGACTATCTAGAGTCAGATTTTATTTACAACCGGCTAACTGACTTTTACTTTCGCGAGCCGTATTCGCGGAAAATAAACGAAGCCTATATCAATAAAAAGACTATTGTTACCCCAAATCCGCATGAATATGATCTGTTAGCCAATAAAATGCGGCTACAGTACCTGGCCGAAATTCCAACTTTGTCCGCGAATATACCGAAAGTGAAGGCGTTTTCCGAATACAATAATCCCGAGGACCTCTGGGCGGAGAGAAAAAAGTATTTTTTTAAACCTATCGAGGCTTACGGCAGCCGCGGCGCCTTTAAGGGCGAAAGTATCAGCCGCAAGTTATTTAACGAAATCTTTAATAAAAACTATTTAGCGCAAGAACTTGTTCGCCCACCTATTTGGCAAGACTTTAAATGGGATCTGCGGTTTTATGTTTATAAGAGCGAAATTCAACTCGTGGCAGCCCGTCTTTATAAAGGCCAAACTACCAACTTTCAAGAAGAAGGCACCGGCTTAGCAACGGTTGATTTTTTCTAATTTGTATCATTTTGAGACGAGGACCTGCCAAAATGAGGAACCTTAAACCTCTGTAAGTAAGTTAAATTGTTAGTAGAGGGGGCTCGGGTCATGAAGAATCTAAGCATTCTATTTTTAATTTTAATCAACATCATTTTCTTTGGAAATTGTGCGGAAAGAGATTACGTAAATAAAACCACTTCTTCGTCCACGCAACCACCATCCCTAGTCCCGCCGCCCGTAGTTGCACCACCTAAATCTTGTCGCGAGATCCTTGAGCGAGGCCAGTCACAAGGTAACAAAGTTTACCAAGTTAAGCCGCGCGCCGACATGCCAGAAATTAGTGTCTTTTGTGATATGATTTCCGATGGTGGTGGCTGGACACTCGTCGCCCTGAACAACTCTATCCCCGGTAATATTTCGCCAGATTGGGAAACCGCCATAAACGGTGTTTCTAACGTCGGCGACATAACTGCAAATCTCGACAGCTACAAATACTTTGTAGGTTTATCTTATTGGCAGCCGATCGGAGGTTCACTTAAAATCCAGATGGGTGCCTCTTCGACAAGTGTCGCGCGTAAAGCAAAAATGAATTACAGTTTAAATGCCGGCGACAAATATCGAATTACATTTTCTTCGCTTCAGATCATGCTCGGCGATTCCGCTCCCGGTTTGTATAGCATGAATAACCAAGCCTTTTCTACCTACGACAGAGACAATGATACGTACTCTATGAACTGCTCCTTTATGTATGGCAATTCCCCATTTTGGTATACCGAGTGTTGGTCGGGAAGTATTTGGGGAGGCGGCTACCAGTCAAACAATTCTTACGCCAATGCGCCCTATTGGGATAGTGCCAATGGAGAATACTTTAATAACGGCTCAATCTGGCTGAAATAGTAAAATATCCCTTCCAGCGACTCAATTTGCTGCTGTAGGCGGTTTTTCCCCCCGCCACGAACTCATAATTCTGAATTGAATAGGCGCGACATTTGATACGTTTTGCAAAACAGAGAGGTTCGTATGCGGAACGTATTTGGTATACTATTATTTTTGGCGCCATTCTTTTCTCAATCCGTCCTGGCTTACCAGCCTAACCAAACTCCCCTTGCGGATTTTAAAACTGATGGTTGCAGCGGCTTCCCTGACGGAATGGGCACACGCTCTTGGCTAATATGCTGTGAGCTTCACGACATTGAATATTGGGCCGGAGTTGGCGGCGTTACCGGAAAAGAGGAAGCGGATAACAACCTGCACCAATGCCTATCCGAGCGTGACGAAGCCTTTCTAAGTTGGCTAATGCCTTTCGGCGTGCGCGTCGCAGAACCCGCAAACTTCACTAAGTTAGGTAATACCTCTTTTCGCTGGGGTTATGGATGGAATTTTATTCTAGGGAAATCTGAATTGCCAAAAGGATATTTTTCTTACGTGGAAAAAAAGCTAGATACGATTTTATTAGGCCTCGAACAATACCGCTTTCAAACTGGGAAGCCGCAACTTACACCCGAAGAACTGCAAAGAATAAATTCTAAGATCGAAAGTTTGGCGGGCAAATTAAAATAATTATTCGCTCCCAAAATTCGTGGTCCAGATTATACCTTCACGGGTTTTGACAAGGCCAATGCCGATAAACTTATAACTTGAATTGAGCATGTTCGCATTATGGCTCGGCGACTTTTTCCATAGGTGCATGGCCTGTGGAGCGTCGGGAGCCAGAGCGATGTTCTCCCCCATATATCGCCCGCGAAAACCAAAGGCCGCAATCCTTTCGCCAAGGGACCTGCCGAGGCTATCGCGATGGTTAAAGTAATCTTTAGCTGCCATATCTTGGCTGTGCCACAGAGCCGCCTGCTTTAAAATTTTAGAGGACTCTAACGAACTGGCACCGTTTTGAACGCGATATTCATTAATAAAAGTTAGCATTTTTTCTTCTTCAATATTCAAATTAACTTCTATTGCGGGTGGCGGAGTAGGCCTACCTTCAGTATCTTGTTTTTTGAGGTTGGCTGGTGCGTAGCCATTACAGCCAGTGACTACGCATAGAAATATTAAAAATGTTTTCAGATTCATCCATCGCAAGGCATAGCGTGCGCTGCCATGGCGGTCGATAAAAGTTTTTTTCATTTTTGGGTAAGGATGCCCCTACTCCTCTACCCGCGCGCCAAAGTCAGTCGTCCAGTATAGCCCCGGGCGACTCTCTGCTGTACCGATACCAATAACCTTATATTTCGGGTTTAGCATATTGGCATTGTGCCCTGGCGAGCTCTTCCAGCGCGAAAATACCGTTTGCGGATCATCCGTACCCCAAGCGATATTTTCGGCAACGATAGGAAACTTATATCCAAAGCTGGCAATGCGAATATGAAACATCCTCCCCAAACTGTCCGTATGATCAAAGTATTTTTTAGACGACATATCATCGCTTAACCACTGCGCGGCTTTAGAAAGAGCGGCGGACATTTGTAAAATACCGAGACCATTTTGCTGCCGGTAATTGTTGAGAATTGCTAAAAACGCGTCATGCCTTTCGTTAGCTTGTACAACGCCCGCGAAGAGCAAAAATATAAAGATTTTTTTTATTTTCATATGGCGGCTATCTAACCGCAAGAAATCGATCCGTCCAATACTAGTTTTTCAAAGGGCGGTTTTGTCTCAGAAAAGTAAAAGATTAGGTAGCGCCATAAGTAGCGGTGCGAAAAGTGCCAATGATATTATGATAACAACGTCGCGTCCCATAGCTACTCCACCGAAACCAAATGATATTGAATGGCAATATAAGAGCTTATGCCTTCTTTATTTGTGTGACCCCGTAACTCGTAAGTGTCGTTACCGGTTTTATAAAAAGCGTAGTTAACGCCAAATTTATTAAAGAAATCTCTTAATGACGTTGTGCCCGTGGGGGTTGTCGGTAACTTAGAATTAAATTCTACTTTGCCGTTTTGAAATTTTAAAAGCATGTTGCGCGATTCTAGACGGTTCCCTTTTTCTGAAATTTCGATTTTTTTAAGCGCCGGTATGTTAGATTCAAATGTGGCGGCCTGTTTTCTATCTTTAACGTCTATGCAATGAACCTGGACTTTCAAGTTTTCGCGGCGGGCCGATTCGAATTGCTCTGACAAATGAATTTTTTGTAGAACGTCGCCTTTTTTATCAAGCTTTTCGACATAAACTTTCGCGCTATCAAAAAGTAAAATACCCTTGGGTAATTCCTTTTCGTCAAAAATAGGCTTCCTCTCGGCAATTTCCAAAGAAAAAGGTTTCGTTTGGCAGGAGTCCGCGGCCGTGGCGACGTTTCCAACACTGTTAACTTCTGCGTGTTGACATGCCCACAAGAGCACAAAGGAAATAAAGGGAATCAGCAACCGCTTAAAATCTTCTTTAGAAGGCTTAAACATTGAAATTTTCATACACTCCCATGTAGAGCAATACCAGTACCATGATCGGGTTTTGCAAATTATATATAACCTATTGAAATTACTATATATTGCCTAAATTCACGAAGCGCTAAAATGTATACCGAATAGCCAAAGCGACCAAAATTGCGGTCATTTAAGATTTCGCCTGAGGTTTCCGATAGTTAAACCGATGGCAACACGGATCTACAAGGAATTTGAAAAGCTTAACGGCCACCATCCTTGGCAAGAAATTGTGCCTGAAAGTTGCGTAATGTATCCCGTTCGCAATTTGCAGCGCGGACAGATAATTTACTTTAACTTTTTGCTCGCCAAAGAAATGGGGCTAATCCCCAAAAACCATCCGCATGAATTAAATAAAATTCTAGAAAAGAAATTACTCGACACTTTTTGCATTCAAATCGTTAACGACTACGATCAACAAAAAAATAATTTTCAAAAGGATCAGATTAAACCGCAAAAATATATGGCCACCCGCTACTTACAATTACAACATCCCAGCAAAACCGGAAAAACTTCCGGTGACGGGCGCAGCATCTGGAACGGCGCCATCGAGCATAACGGTAAAACCTGGGATGTAAGCTCACGTGGCACAGGGGTTACTTCGCTTGCCCCTGGATATGTCGATGCCGGCAAACCAATTCCCACGGGATGCACGAGCTTTGGTTACGCTTGCGGGCAAGCGGACATAGATGAACTCATTGGCTCCGCTCTCATGTCAGAAATTTTCTACCGCCAAGGCCTAGAAACCGAGCGCACATTAGTAATAATCAAAACTAACGATCAACTCGGCATCGGCGTGCGTGCGGCCAGCAACTTAATCCGGCCGGCCCATATATTTTTACACCTAAAACAGGGCAACTTATCCGCACTTATGCGGGCTATCGATTATTTAATCGACCGCCAAATTAAAAATAAAAAATGGGACATTCCAACTCGCGGCAAACAGAAATACGATCTCATGTTACAAAACATCTCGCGCGAGTTTGCACGCTTTGCCGCACGGTTAGATACTGACTATATTTTTGTGTGGCTAGATTGGGATGGCGACAACGTTCTCGCCGACGCGGGAATTATCGATTACGGAAGTGTCCGTCAATTTGGCGTTCGTCACGACCAATACCGTTATGACGACGTCGATAGGTTTTCCACCACACTTAACGAACAAAAACACAAAGCACAGGCTATCGTGCAGGTGTTTGCACAGTCCGTAGATTTTCTTAAAACCGGCCGAAAAAAACCTTTAGAGTTATTTAAGAATCATCCGGATGTCGTAGGCTTTGAACATCATTTTGAAATGTTTCGCCTGGAGCGCTTGCTTTATCGCGTAGGTTTTGAAACTAAACAGTGTGATTTGCTTTTAAAAAAACATCTTCCGCTCGTGCAAGAATTTGACCGCTTATATAAATATTTTGAACGCCGAAAGATTTCTAAGGAAACTCAAAAAGTGCCCGACGGAGTAAACCGCCCCGCACTTTTTAATATGAGAAATATGATGGTAAACGTCACCTCTACGCTCCTGGCGATTGATCTTTCGAAACTATCACAAAGAGAAATCGACCGTTCGTTATCCACAAGCTTTTCGACATTTGCTGTAAGCCGCGACCGCCGCCTTGACGGCGACCTGCGCGAAAGATTTCGCGATTTGGCGCAAAGATATCTCTATCTGGCGAACGTGCTCTCTGGGCGCCGCTCAGCTAAGAGGTTCCTGCAGCAGGCTCACGCGCGCTCGCAAGTGATTAACCGCGCTGATCGAATAACTGGCAACGGAATTGAATACGTGGTCGAAGTAGTTCTTGAGCAAATTCAAAAACATGTTCCCCAAAAGTTTATCCAAGCGGCCATGGAAGCTTTTATAGCCAATCAAATATTACTCCCCAACTGTAAGCCAAATCCTGGCTTGCGCGGCTCATCAAAAAATGTTTTGGAGTCCATGCAAGCGGTTCTATTAGACTGCAAAGACGATCTTTGATAAAAATGTCCCATGGTCATCGTTACAGGCGCCAATGGTTTTATTGGTAGTGCAATGGTTTGGCAGCTTAATTCTGCTGGCATAACCGACATACTCTGTGTTGATAGCGTTGACCTAAAAGCCCGCAGCCGCTTACTGGCGAATAAAAAGTATTCCGAGTTTTTGAGCCACAACCAACTTCTCACGGAGCTCAAATCCGGAAAGTTGAATGGCCGTGTCGACTGGATTGTTCACATGGGCGCCTGCTCTTCGACGACGGAAACCAATCTCGATTTCTTGCGCGAAAATAATACTGAGTATACGCAGAAACTTTTTAATTGGTGTACCGAACAAAAAGTTCCCTACCTCTACGCTAGCAGCGCTGCGGTTTATGGTGACGGCCAAAAGGGTTTTAGCGATCAAACAGAAACGACTGAATTTTCTCCCTTGAATCCTTATGGCCGCTCCAAATCAGAATTTGACGTCTGGGTAGTGAAACAAAAGCAAACCCCGCCTTACTGGTATGGCGTGCGTTTTTTTAACGTCTATGGCCCCAATGAATATTTTAAAGATTCGATGGCAAGCGTAGTTTACAAAGCGTTTCATGAAATAAACAAAACCAAGCGCCTAAAACTTTTCCGCTCGCATCGGCCGGATTATCAAGACGGCAAGCAGAAACGCGATTTCGTGTACGTTAAGGACTGTACGGGATGGATGATGGAAATAATGGAAAAGAAAATTCCGTCAGGTATATATAATATGGGCTTTGGTTCCGCCCGCACCTGGCTGGATTTGGCCGGCAATGTTTTTAAAAACATGAATAAGGATGCGGATATCAATTGGATCGACATGCCCGCGAATATTCGCGATCAGTACCAATATTTCACCGAAGCAAAAATGGAAAAAATGTGGAACGCCAAAATTTCTAAACCCAAATGGTCTTTAGAAGATGGAATCCGCGACTATGTTCAAAATTATCTTTTAAAAAACGAGGCGGTATTGTAATGGACACGCAGAATCTTGCATCACATTTACCTAAACACTTACGCCGGTATATAGTTGATCAAGATTACAATCGATACACGCCAATTGATCAGGCTGTCTGGCGCTATATCATGAGACGGCTGACTAACTATTTGTCGAAAACAGCCCATCCCGCCTACATGGATGGATTATTAAAAACGGGAGTCGAAATTGACCGCATTCCCGAAATTAGCCGCATGAATGACTACCTTTCAAAGTTTGGTTGGAATGCTTTGCCAGTGAGTGGATTTATTCCACCCGCGGCTTTTATGGAGTTACAATCGTTAAGTATTTTGCCCATCGCCTCTGACATGCGAACGGTAGATCATATTTTATATACTCCAGCACCCGACATCGTCCACGAGGCAGCCGGGCACGCGCCAATCTTAGTGGATCCAAAATTTGCTTCTTATTTAAAAAAATATGCGCAGGTTGCGCGCAAAGCCATCATTAGCAGTGAAGATATCGAACTCTATGAAGCCATCCGCAATCTTTCTGACATCAAGGAAGCCCCAAATTCAACTCCAGAAGAAATTCGCCGCGCCGAAAAGCATCTAGGAAATGTGGCCGCTGGTATGACTCATGTTTCTGAGGCGGGACTCCTGGGGCGCATGAATTGGTGGACTGCGGAATATGGGCTTATCGGAGACCTTAACCATCCGAAGATTTTTGGCGCGGGTCTACTCTCTTCTATCGGCGAGTCCGAGGAGTGTTTGGCACCAAAAGTTAAGAAAATTCCACTCACGGTTGATTGCATAAATTATACTTATAATATCACCGAACCCCAGCCGCAGCTTTTTGTAACGCCGGATTTTGAAAATTTGGAAAAAGTTTTAGATGATCTCGCCAATATGATGGCTTTCCGGACCGGTGGAGTTTCTGGTTGTGAAAAGGCGATCCAGGCTAAAACCGTAAACACGGTAGAATACGACAGTGGCGTTCAAATCTCGGGGCAACTTATTAAAGTTCGTAAAAGCGCCAACTCCCGCCAACCTGATTATTTAAAATTCAAAGGACAGTGCACGCTTTCTTACAAGAATAAAAATATTAAAGGTCAGGGCCCTGACCGCCACGCCGAGGGCTTTGGTTCTCCCGTTGGAAAAATAAATGATTTGGAAAAATTTAAAGTCGGTGACGACCGGGTTATCGAATATCCATCAGGCATAAAAGTAAAAGGAAAAATCATCGGTCTGCACCGTGAAGGTGGAAAGACTTTAATTGTTACATTTCAGAATTGTAGCGTAACCCATGGTACGGAAGTCTTATTTGATCCAGCCTGGGGCGAATATGACATGGCCGTCGGGGATCAGGTGGTCTCCGTATTTGGCGGACCGGCTGACCGCGAGGTGCTTGATGATGAAAAAGACTTTCCGGTTAAAATAATACCGCGCAAGAAGTTTTCTGATAAAGAACTTGCTCTTCATAAAATGTATTCACGTGTGCGCGAAATCCGCGAGAAAAAATCAGGTGCTTCTTCAGAGCTTATGGAGATTTGCTCTAAACTTAAAGCAGAATACCCAACCGAATGGCTCCTCATATTAGAAATCTACGAGTTAACCCATGCCCCCGAGGCCCATTCGCTGCTGCAAAACATTGCCAAGCAGTATCCGGCCAAAAAAGAACAAATCGAAGCGGGGCTTTCCCTCATTAAAAACGAAAAGACCCACTAAATAGTGGGTCTTTTATATCCAGACCCACTTTCATGTGTCTTTTGACGCGCTATTGCTACCAAAAAGAACCTGGAACCTTTTAGCGTTGGACGCGCGAGCAGATGGATGTGTCTGTTGGCTTGTAAATGATGTAGTGATTGTCATGGGAGTTTTTACGTTGCTCCATTTGACGTTCAGTTACCACTACCGCAATACGGCCATTTAGACATTCTTTAATGTCGGCAAAAGCACGGACAAATAATAAGAATGTATCTCCAGAGATTGTACTCATGATTGCGCGTAAAGTTTTTTCTGAGCTACCAAGTGCGCCTGAGCCTTTGGCATAAATTAAACCTTGTTCGTCATACATTGTGACTTGCACGACGCGGACACCGTCTTCGTGTTCGTAGAGCACGTTGAAATGCATTTGTGGCTGCCGATCCTTTTCAACACTCCATGCGCCTTCAATTTGGGTCCAAGGAAATGGAATTTCCTTACCCCAAGGCAATGGAAAAGGCACGCCTCCTCCGAAAAGGTCACCAGCTCTCACGACGGTAGTCATGGAAATCAGAGCTGCTGTGATCATTAAAATCGCCGTTTTCATTTGCTCTCCTTGTTAATGCTCTAACAAAACACGAGTGTTTTTGTTCATATAGTAGCCGTTTTTCGCCCTAAAAATATATTTTGGTTTTTCTTCGTCTGGCTCAATCATCTGTCTTAGCCGTTTGATCGTCACATAGATCTTATTGTCATGGACGGAGGGGCTATAAGACTGTTTCCAAATACGCTCAACTAAAGCCTCTTTGGAAAAAGTTTCGCCAGGGTTAGAGATAAATAACTGGAGGAGATCAAGGAGAATGAATTGATTTTTAAAATCAATCGTACCGCGTTTTCTTTCCGTAACCGTGTTGGCTTTAAGATTAAAAATAAGATCGTAATCGTTATGAGGACGCACGCCCAGATTTTCTAATTTCGAATCAATTTGGCGGCTTAAATATTTTAAATTTCCTGGATTCGCGAATCCTTTGGCCAATTTTAAGTATGTTTTTGCCAAATCGGTCTCGCCCATGTCATCGTAGGCAAGCCCCATTCCCCACAACAAGTAAGCAAACATCCAAATGTTGCCCTCATCACGTAGGATTTGGTAACACTCCCATAATATTTCCATCGCTTCGTTATAGCGATTTAGCATACGCAAGATGTGCGCATTTAAAATGAGCGTTGAAATTTTAATCTGTGGAAGATCAAGGACCTCAAAAAACACCTTAAGATTGTAAACTTCCTTTAAGGCCTCGGATAAACGGCCGGTCGTGTAATAAACCATGCCGACGCCGAAAATGCC
The DNA here is from genome assembly GCA_964498095.1 of uncultured Bdellovibrionales bacterium. Classification (GTDB taxonomy): domain Bacteria; phylum Bdellovibrionota; class Bdellovibrionia; order Bdellovibrionales; family SG-bin7; genus SG-bin7. The sequence continues at coordinate 150,117 of CAZCFY010000006.1, forward strand.
GTGACAGATATCTTCTTTATTATCTTTGGCAAAACCCAGCTGTAACGCTTTTTGAAAGTAATCCAAAGCGACCGGGTATTGCTCCTTATAAAAAGTAAAAAGACCTAACGTATAATAGGTGCGGCTGCTTAACTCAAAACCCTCGTTTAAAACCAAGTCTTGAAGGCTTTCCTTCATAGCGTTGATTTTATCGAACTCTTCCATCTCCGCATGCATGCGCAAAATGTAATTTTGACATTTTAGAAACTCATCCCAATTTTTTTGCTGCTTATAGTGCTCGGAAAGCTCCGTATAGTTCTTAATGGCAGTCGCGAAGTCACAGCGGTCAAAGTAAAGTTTAGCAATCTTTTGCTGTTCAGCGATTGGATCTACCGTATCACTTTTAATCACCTTAGAATTCCTTCTTAACTTAAAATTCTTTTAGAAAGTTACGAAGTCTTACAAAAGGTGACAGACCTTGGTCAAATGGTTTTAAAGATTTTTTCAGAAACGTAATATAGACTTAAGTGTGCGAAATAGTGCACAGTCTTTTGCTTTACCTAAGATATTGAAATCTTAGGTAAAGCCATAAACTTAAGAATTAATGGCGCTGTTGCTCGTGGCCTGTATAACGCGCTCGCAATCCAATATCATTGTCCGTTTTAACTTTGAAAAGTTCTTTGGGATTTTTGATATCCAAGGCGTTCACCAAAACTTGGTCGACGTGATCCACGAGGACAACTTTTAGATCTTTTAAAACCTCTTTTGGAATGTCTTTAAGATCCTTTTCGTTTTCCTTCGGAATAATGACCGTATTAATTCCCCCGCGATGGGCGGCCAGGATTTTCTCTTTCAGTCCGCCAATCGCCAGAACACGTCCACGTAAAGTCACTTCACCAGTCATCGCCACTGTTCGGCGTACGGCAATTTTTGTAATTGCCGAAACGATCGAAGTCGTAAGCGCGATCCCTGCGGATGGGCCGTCTTTTGGAATAGCGCCCTCGGGGATGTGAATATGAACGTCGTGGCTAGAGAAGTACTCCGACGAGAACCCAAATAAAGGCCCGCGTGAACGGACATAACTCATAGCCGCCGAGCAAGACTCCTTCATCACTTCACCCAGCTGTCCCGTAACAATGAATTTTCCTTTGCCGGGAACAATACTGACTTCAACGACGAGTAAGTCACCGCCCACTTCGGTCCACGCTAACCCGTTGGTTAAACCGATCTCATTATCAAGTTCGGCTTTGCCGTATTTATATTTTTGCGGTCCAAGATATTCTTCCACTTGCTTCGGCACAATAACAACGGGCTTACCTTTTTTCGAAAACTTAATTTTTGTGGTAGCGGCTTTGTTTTTGCTTTTGCCGGACTTCATCATTTCTTCTCTGACTAAGTCTTTGGCCATCTTACGGCAAATGGTGGCGATCGTGCGCTCTAAGTTACGCACGCCGGCCTCGCGCGTGTAATAGCGGATCATGTGCTTTAGGCTTGCATCATTAATCGTAATTTTGCGCCCCTCAAGTCCATGCGCCTTAAGTTGCTTGGGTACCAAGTATTTTTTAGCAATATGAAATTTCTCATTCTCGATATAGCCTTCAAGATGAATGACTTCCATGCGATCCAGCAGCGGTCGCGGAATCGTGTGATACGAATTCGCTGTCGTAAAAAACAACACGCGCGAAAGATCGTATTCGACTTCCAAGTAGTGATCTTGGAAATTACAGTTTTGTTCCGGATCCAAAACCTCAAGTAACGCCGAACTTGGATCACCTTTAAAGTCGTTACTCATTTTGTCGATCTCATCGAGCAGCAGCACGGGGTTATTGTGCTGTACTTTGCGCATCGCCTGGATGATTTTTCCCGGCATCGCACCTACGTAGGTTTTTCTATGACCGCGGATTTCGGCTTCGTCACGCACGCCACCTAAGGAGATTCGCGTGAACTCGCGATTTAGAGCGCGGGCCACGGATTTCGCCAGGGAAGTTTTACCAACTCCCGGAGGGCCGACCAAACAAAGAATCGGGCCTTTCATTTCGGGCGAGAGTGCCTGAACCGCAAGATGTTCGAGAATGCGTTCCTTAACTTTTTCCAAACCATAGTGGTCGTCATTAAGAACTTCTTCCGCGAAATCTAAATCATTTTTAACTTTAGAGTATTCGCCCCAAGGAAGTGCCAACAACCAATCAATATAGTTGCGCACAACTGCGGCTTCCGCCGACATGGGCGACATCATCTTAAGCTTCTTGATCTCTTTCTTAACTTTGTTTTTGGCTTCAGTAGACATTTTCTTTTTCTCGGCCTGAAGCTCAAGCTCTTGCAGTTCAGCGGCATAGTCATCTTGCTCGCCTAACTCTTTTTGAATCGCCTGCATTTGCTCGTTAAGATAGTATTCCTTCTGCGAACGCTCCATTTGGCGTTTGACGCGTGAGCGGATTTTCTTTTCGACCTCAAGAATTTCGATTTCGCCCGTCATTAGATTTAAAAGTTCTTCTAGGCGCTGCGTGGAATCGATGATCTCAAGAATTTTTTGTTTGTCTTCGAGTTTAAGATTTAGTTGCGCGACAATCGTATCGGCAAGCTCACTTGTCGATTCAATCGAAGTCACCCGCATTAAAACTTCTGGGGGAATACGCTTATTTAGTTTTACATAAGTTTCAAAAGTGGCTTTTACCGAGCGGATAAGCGCGGCGGACTCCACAGAGTTTTCCGGCGCCGGGTGCAAAATATCGCAATTCACTACAAACACGGTATCGGTTTGCACGAATTCGGTAATTTTAGCGCGCTTTTTACCTTCGACTAGAACTTTTACGGTGCCATCGGGCAAACGAAGAAGCTGAATAATCGTTCCGATAGTGCCAATGTTATAAATTTCCTTGGGTTCGGGATTATTGGTTTTGGCTTCCCGTTGCGCTACCAAGAGAATATCGGTCTGCTCGGCCATGGCCTTTTCAAGAGCATTAATACTCTTTTCTCGGCCCACGAAGAGCGGCATCATCATGTGCGGAAAGATAATCAAATCGCGCAGCGGTAGCAGCGGCAATTTCGCCGTAGTAGCCTTGTCGTTTTTCTCGGGTTTGTCCGATTTCTTGTTATCAGCCATACCGTCCCCTTCCTTGGTAGCGGCCGAAACTGAAATCTTTTACTTATGCGCTTTCGGCGCTCCCGCTTTCATCAGTATTTCCCGATTTGGCGGGCTTAGTTTCACCTTCGGCCCTGTACACTAATTTTGGAGGTTCCTTTTTTAGGATGACCTCTTCATCAATTATACATTCTTTTACGTTGGCCTTGGAAGGAATTTCGTACATTACGTCAAGCATAGCGTCTTCTATAACGGATCTTAATCCGCGAGCGCCTGTTTTTCGGGCCAGGGCCTGTTGTGCGACCGCCTTAAGGCCGCTTTCGGTGAATTTTAATTCGCAATTTTCGTAACTAAACAATTTCTTATACTGCTTAGTAAGCGCGTTTTTGGGGCGGACTAGAATATCAAGCAGTGCGCGTTCATCTAGCGGATCCAAAACTGTTACAACCGGCAAACGACCGATGAACTCAGGGATTAAACCAAACTTCACCAAATCATCGGGTTCCACTTTATGCAGCAGATTCTCTTTCTTTTTCTCGGATTCAGTGCGTATGTCAGCCGTAATGCCGATGGACTTATTTGCCATGCGGCCTTCGATAATTTTATCAAGCCCCACAAACGCGCCGCCCACGATAAACAAGATGTTAGTCGTGTCAACTTGGACAAATTCTTGTTGCGGATGTTTGCGGCCACCTTTGGGTGGAAGATTGGCAACGGTTCCTTCTAAGATTTTTAATAAAGCTTGTTGGACACCTTCACCACTCACGTCCCGCGTGATCGACGGGTTTTCTGACTTTCGCGAAATTTTATCGATCTCATCGATATAGATGACGCCTTTTTGCGCCCGCTCGATATCGTAATCAGCGGCCTGCAGTAAATAAAGGACCACGTTTTCCACGTCCTCACCCACATAACCGGCTTCGGTCAGTGTCGTGGCGTCAGCCATAGCAAAGGGAACGTTTAAAATTTTGGCGATAGTTTGCGCGAGTAATGTCTTTCCGGAACCCGTAGGGCCAATCAAAAGAATATTACTTTTTGAAATTTCAACGTCATCTTTGGATTTAAGAGAATTAATGCGTTTGTAATGGTTATGCACCGAAACCGAAAGAGCTTTTTTAGCGCGGTCTTGGTCAATGACGTATTCGTCGAGGTAATTTTTAATTTCCGATGGCTTTGGAACACGCAGACTACCTTTTACCGTCTCTTCGCGCTCACGCTCCTCAGAAATAATGTCATTACAGAGGTCAATACATTCATCACAAATATAAACGCTTGGCCCCGCGATTAGTTTTTTAACTTCTTTTTGGCTCTTCCCACAGAAACTGCAGGTCAATGTTCCGTAACCGGTATTTTTGCTCATCCGTTACCTTTCGGTTTTTGCAATTTTTCTAAATTCCACGATCTTGTCGGCGATACCAAAATCTACGGCTTCCCGCGGACTCATGTAATTATCGCGATCCATGGCCTTATTCAACGTATCGATTTTTTGACCCGTGTGGTGATGATAAATTTCCGTAAGTTTATCTTTGGTTTTTATCATCTCCTTAGCTTGAATCTCGATGTCCGTTGCCTGGCCCGAAATTCCTCCTCCAGAGATCAAAGGTTGGTGAATCATGATCTTACTGTGAGGCATGACGTAGCGTTTGTTTTTCGCCCCTCCCGCGAGCAGTAAAGAACCCATGCTCGCAGCCATGCCAATACATACAGTGGATACATCGCATTTCACAAACTGCATCATGTCGTAAATGCCAAGACCGGCTGTCACGCTGCCGCCGGGCGAGTTGATGTAAAGGTGTATGTCTTTTTCAGGATTTTCGGACTCAAGAAACAGTATCTGAGCAATGATAAGGTTAGCCACGTCATCGGTAACTGGCGTTCCCAGAATGATTATCCGGTCTTTAAGGAGACGAGAATAAATGTCATAACTACGTTCACCTCTTGAAGTTTGTTCAACGACGATAGGAACTAAGGGCACGGTCCACCTCTTTCTAGACAAAATCTATTCGGAAGATTTGTCGTGGTATTAAATACCCAATTTTATTTAAAAAAACTTTACCTAGCGCTCTGCCCTATGATAAATTTCGCCAACTTACGTTACATTGACCCAACTTTCGCCTTGCGTTGGTTCAAAACGTCACAAATGGGAGCGTTTTATGAAGATTCAATTTCAAATTTCACCAAAAGAAAACGAAGTTCAGACCTTAGTCGTGTTCACTTACAAGGGTTCAGCGAGCAAGGTTACAAAGAAAGATAAGAACGAAAAGAAGGATGTAAAGGCCACTTTAGGAAAAGTTTCTGACGGTGTTAAGGGCTTAGCCCACGAAAACCCGGTAGTTACCGGCTCATTTCGAGAAACAATTTATTTCCGTAACGCCAAAATTGATGGCTTTAAAGATGTTTTGTTTATCGGCTTAGGCGACAAGGCTAAGATCGATAGCGAAAGTCTCCGCCAAGCCGCTGCCGAAGTGGTTAAGTCGCTCACTGTTCATAAATCAAAATCGGGCTCAATAAGTCTGGCGAGCTTAGTTTTCAAAGGTAAAAAAGACGAAGCGGCACAGGCGCTTTGCGAAGGCCTAGGATTGACGGCTTACGTTTTTGACGATTTTAGAAGTGAAAAAAATAAATTAGGCAGCAAGCGCCCTGAAGTTATTTATCTTTTGGCGGAAAAAGCCGGTGATAAAAAGGTTGTCGAAGCTGGAATGTGGGCGGGGCTTGAAATTGCGGATTCGATAAATTTCGCGCGCCGCTTAGGTGACACTCCCGGAAGCAGCATGACGCCTACAATTCTTGCCGACACCGCGAAAGAGGAATTGTCTAAACATAAAGTTAAAGTGACCATTTGGAATAAAGCTAAAATTAAGCAAGAAAAAATGGGCGGCCTCTATGGCGTTTCTTTAGGGTCGGTTGAAGAGCCACGTTTTATCATCATGGAATACAATGGCGCCGGAAAATCTAAGAAGCCCATCGCACTTGTGGGTAAAGGTTTAACCTTTGATAGTGGCGGTATCAGTATTAAACCCGCTACCTCAATGGAAGAGATGAAGTACGACATGTGCGGCGGCGCTTATGTCATCGGCACTATGCTCGCGGCCGCCCGATTAAAATTAAAAGTAAATTTGATTGGTTTTGTGCCCTCGAGTGAAAACATGCCCGGTGAAAACGCCAACAAACCCGGAGATATTTTTAAAGCCCGAAATGGGATATCTGTAGAAGTAAACAACACAGACGCCGAAGGCCGTTTGATCTTAGCCGATGCGTTGGTTTATGCCAGCGAACAAAAACCACAAGCTATTTTTGATATGGCCACTTTAACGGGTGCAATGTCTATCGCGCTGGGAAATCTTCACACGGGTTTTTACACTCGCGACAAGAATCTCGTTAAAAAAGTTAATGATGCTGCAAGCACCACGCAAGAGCGCGTGTGGAACATGCCTCTTATCGAAGAACATTTAAGCGATATGAAGGGCACCTACGCTGATCTTTCTAATATTTCCTCTGGTAAAGGGGCCGGCAGCGCCACGGCGGCGGCGTTTTTAGGTGAGTTTGTCGATTCAGAAATTCCTTGGGCGCACTTCGATATAGCCGGAACCGCTTACCATACCGGCGACCGCTTACCTTACAACCCGAAAAAGGGCGCCAGCGGTTGTATGATCCGCACCCTACTCGAACTCGTCCAATCCTTCTAAAGGTAACAGTTCCCTTTCCTCGATGCGAAGCAACACCACCCCTGATGTTGCTTCGCGCAGAAAATTCTTAAATTGGTTAGCGGGGTATTTTTAATTTCGGAAAAATATGTCTTTACGCTGATTCCTGTAATTGCACTGCAAGTAGCGCTACGCATCGAGGAAAGGGAACTGTTACCTAGAAATTGAAGTTGTAGATGGGGCCTTTACCGCTGGAGACATGGTCGGATTCGATGGCGCGGTCGGAGTAATCGGGATTACTTAACCGGATAGAGTGTAAATACCAGCTACGGGGCCATTCCTCGCCAACGTTGCGCATGCTCACGTTAGAAAAGTCTTGAAAGCTAAAATCGGCATCGCCGGGGCGCTCGTTAATAATATTTTGAAAAGGAATTCGCAGTGTTTGAATGCGGTTCACGTTCGTACCCACAACACAGTTATCAACCACCGTCATCTCTGGAACCTGACCATTGGAAGCCATGCCATCAGCAAAAAACGTGAGCGCAACCTGAGTATAGTATCCGCACGCAAACTCGGGCTGGCCATCGGGCCCGCGCACGACGAAGTGACCAATTTCAACTTCTACCATCGAACCAGATACAGAAATTCTCACGTCCTCAAACAGGCGGTCACGAGATTTATCGGCGAGTGCATCTCCGGTAAGTTCGGAAAAATCATAACGGTCATTAATTCCGGCGGGATTGCGTTTTTCAAAAAGCTGCAGCCGCACCGTTGCCGGTGAAGTCCCCAAATACCACCCTATAGCAAAGGTGATAAATAAAAGGATTAAAATTGGAAAGTAGCTTTTTGAACTCAAATACACTTCTCCCTTACTGCTCACCTATCGTCTAAAAAGGTGACAAACTATAATGCTATAAAGGAAAAACTAGACTTAGGTTATTTATTTTTCTGCCGGAAAGCTTTAAATTCTCGACCAATGGCCAAGAGCCCTAATTGCGCCACCCAGCCGTAGACGTTTTCGTGCATACAACCTTGGATGTTAACTTCCAGATCCGAAACACAAAGTCTCTTATATACAGCGCCTGGTGAATTTAGATTTTCGTGCGGGCCCTTTTCGCCGTGGGTGCGTAAAAATCCGCCGGCTAGATTGCAGCCAATTAAATAAATTGCCGGCTCGGCCGTATGGCCATCGGCAGTGACCGACGTCGGGATTCCTTCTTGAATGATAACTTCCGAAATTTCCCGCCCGCCCTTGGCCGCTTTCATTCTCTTCCGGCTTTTATAGTTAAGTTTTCGCACTTCATCGGCGGATTCGACTTTCAAAACACCTAATCCGTAAGTTCCCGAATTGTTCTTAATAAAAACAAAGGGGGCCTCTTTGATATCATGCTGACGGTAACTTTCTTGCGTACGCGTAATAAGGCCGTCGACATGTTTGGCAAGCTCATCCATGCGCCCCTCATCGCCTAAATCAAATCCCTCGAAGACTTCGGTATCCACCTGTAAGAGCCATGGATCGATATCAATCATTTTTGCAAATTCCGCAGCGACCAAGTTATATTCCTTAAAAAATTCGCTCTTTTTGCGGCGATACCATCCCATTTCGCGCGGGGGATTTATTGTTGTCGCCAACCCTTGGCTCCAATCCACATAGGCTTCGGAAAAATCATTGTTGCTTATTATAAGTTGCGGAACAAAGCCGTCGCTATTGACTCCACTCCCGTCGCGGGTCGCGGAGAAAACTTGGATTTTTTTCCCGCTTGCCGATTCTAAAGTAAGTGGCGAATTCATTTCCTTGGGAATAGCCACACGAACCGCACGGCCTGCCCCCTCAATGATTTTTACCAATGCCGCGACATTTTCCCAATAATAGGCATTGTTTGTGTGCTCTTCGGTGAGTAACAAAATTTTCTTCGTCGAGGGGCCGTAAGTTTTATCCAAATAGTCTTTGGCAATTTCCTCGGCGTGATCACGGTCAGCCACACAGATATTATTAAAGCCCGCAGGAAAAATATTGGCATCGACGGTAGCGACTTTGGACCCGGAGTCGCGTATGTCAAAGCTGGAATAGAACGGAACGATAAGATCCTCTTCGTTCTTACAAATCCAGTCACATAAATCCGTATGGTTGGCGATTATCTTTTCGTGAACAAATTGTTTAATTCCCATGATTCCGCTCTTGTTTTACCGAACTAACTAATAGACTAGCACCAACAATGGACGCCGGGAATAGAAAGAAATTAAGTCCAGGTATAAGCAGGACAATGCCTAAGGCAAATGCAAAACCAATAAAGCGGCTTAGGTTTCCAAAGAAAAATGCGATACGCTGACGCAGCGAAAAACCAAGGTTTTCAAAACTATAATCCGCACTGTCAAAGGCCAACATAAGCAATAAACCAAAGTGCGCGAAAAACGAAGCGATCGGAAAAAGGGAGATCAAAAGTAAAACACCGCCAACCACCAAAAATATAATTGTCTTAATGAGGGAAACTTTAAACATTCTTACACTCAAAGAGGCCCAACTCTTGAAGGCAAAGGGCCGGTCTTCCATGCCGCCGGCGGTGACCAAAGTTCTTTCTGCCAAAAGCGAACTAAACGGACTTGCCAGTAACTGTGTTACTAAATAGGACGCCGCTATCGCAAAAATGAGAAACGTAATCCAAACTAAAACTTTAAACGCCATTTGTGCTAACCACAAATACCAGGATACCGCCATAGTTACGAAAACATGCGTGACGACCGCGTCGACCCAATGACCATTATTTATTATCACTCCGAATGCTAACAAAACCGCGAAAATATTTATCAAAAATGGAATTATGGCTAGCGCTAGCAATTTGGGATGGGACTTTAAATATCTTACTCCCGACAGAGGGGTTAAAAAGCCGTTCCAAAAATTCTTTATCACTGATTCTTCCCCCGGCTCATCTCTTCTAACATGGGATCAGGATTTACCACCCGGGATTTACGCAGACTCTTCTTGCGGCTTTCCGCTTCGGGAGTCAGTCCGTGGCCGACCGGCCTTTCCTCTAAAACTTTCGTAAGCTCAATTTCTTTGGAGCTTAGAAAGCTTTTTATTTCTTCGATTTCTGCGGAGTTGGCTTCCTTCGGAGAGAAGCTTTCGCTTTTTAATTTACGGAGAGCCTCCAAAGTACCGGCAGCCATACGCCATCTCACTTCTTGGCGGACACGCCCCTGCTCTTCATTTTCGGACTCTTCGGCACCGGTTTTTTGAATTAAAGCAACTAGGCCACTGTAAATGGATTTAATTTCTTCAACCGCTTTTGGCGACCATTTGGGATCACCAAAAAGGGCCGCCTCTAATAAGAAGCCCTGGGATTTCTCCAAAGGACGTAACGAGTTTTCAAAATCTTCCGTAGTAAACGTACCTACGCTCATCGTTCCCATAAAATAAAGTGTCTTTGGTAACCATTTGGTTAAATCAATGCCGCTGTTTTTAGTTTTCAGGTTTCTTATACCGGTGTCAGCTAACCCGAAATATTTGTCGGCCAGCTTTTTATTCCCGATACGGGCGTAGGCGGCCGCGATGCGTGCTGGAACCTCGGCAGTAGTCACTTCGGTCTCCAAATCACCTTTGCGCTTTAATACATCCAACAGACTCGCAACAAGCTTATCATCTTGATTAGTGGCCTCGTAACAGAAAGAAAGGCGGTACAGTGATTTGGCCACCAAGTCTTTGGGTGTTGCTGTCACGCGCACGATTTTGCGGTAAGCTTCGATGGCCTCTTCGGTGCGGCCCAATCCCTCAAGGGCCCGCGCCTTTAAATACTCCACGTTCTGAGTTTGCGGAGCTACGGGATAATCACGTAAATAAACTTCCGCCATTTCTAGTGCCGATTTATATTCTTCACTATCTATCTTATTTAGAATGTCTGTTGTTAGAATGCTTGTGCGCTTAGTTTCACTGACCGCCGGATCGGCTTTTTTGTTTTTGCTGCCGCACCCAAAGCTAAGAGCAAAAGTCATAACTAAGAAAATTCTAATTAAAAGCCACATCGCTTAACCTTTCCAAATCACCGATATTGCCGACATCTTGATTAAAATCCGGAATCTGCAGAAACATCGTGTTTTCTCCCAAATTGGCTTTTAATTCGTCAAATGCGCCAATTCTCTCGGCGTAAAACTTCAGATATTTATTATAATAATTTATTAAGCGTTCGACGATCTCTTTGTTTTCTGGCCTGCACCTCTGTCCAAGCTCCGCAGCGGAATCTTTTAAACCCAAGGGAAAAGCTCTGTTGATAATAACCCCCGAAAGTTTATGCCCACCCTTTTTTAACTCTTTGGCAAAGGCGGTGGCCTCACGCATCTTAATTACATCAAACCCTGAAACTAAAATAAATCCAGTCTTCTCGTTAATTAGCAAATTGTGCACATCAATTGTACGGCCCTGAACTTTCTGCTGCCAAGCCTCGATCCCGGTAAAAAAATCGACGAGTTCATCAATAAAATTTGAACCCGTTATTTTACGAAAAACATTTAACACCTGTTGCGTCGCTGAAAACCGGCTAAAGAATGAATGTGACTCGCGATGCGTTTTAACGAACCAATCAGTGGCCGACTTTTGAAACATTGAGTTTATTTTTTGTGGAGACCTTAAAAAGTCGATCGCATGTTTCGTTGGGGGCGTATCTAAAATAACCAGATCATATTTTTGCGAAGCCACGCTTGCAAAAAGCCGCTCCAACGCCGTGAATTCTTGCGAGGCACTAAGCTTGGTTGAAAGCTGAATGTAAAGCCGGTTACGCATAAATTTTTCGGCCATCTCTGGGTTTTTAACAGCCTCGCGCACGAAGTTATCAAATACAAGTTTACTATTTAACACGGCCGCAAAAAGTTGACCGGCCACATTTTGATTGGGCACTAAGACGTCATCTCCACCCGAACGCGAAATTCCCAAAGAAGTTCCCAAACGTTTCGAGGGGTCGATAGTAAGTACCAATACTTTTTTACCCATTTGTGCCGCGCGAACGCCCAAAGCCGCCGCTATCGTGGTTTTGCCAACCCCACCACTACCCGCGCAGACTAAAACAGAATGGGACTTAAGAATATTATCAATCATATTTGCCATCCGGCCACGGACTCGGAAATATCCTGAATAATTTCCTGCGATGTTAAAGTTAAAAACTTTGGAATCTTTAGAATCGGCTGACTCTCGCTCTCTAAGCGGCGAATTTGCTCCGTTTGCATCTCATCTTTATCATTTAGGTACTGGGCAAAGATTTTTAGTGGCCCGTCAACGAGATCATCACTCTTGATCCGCTCCAAATCTTCGCCCGCGACCGGAACATCCATGATACTGTTACAAACAAAATGGGACTTAACTCCGACCTCCATCAAAATATCGTTGTAAAGTTCGATGGATTCGGTCACTGGTAATTCTTCTGGGAGCGTGACGATAAAATAGCCCGTCGTTTGATTGTCGCGCATGACCCGGATCATGTCGCGGCACTGCGAAGCCATCGGTCCAAATTTTACCGCTTCGGCGATACCAATGGGCGCGCGTAACATTGCCAGCATGTGTCCCGTCGCATAACTATCTACAATAATTTGATCAAAATTAAGCGGCGGGCCGACGCGCCTCACGCCACTTGTAATTTTTCCAACGATGGCAAGTTCCGCCAAAGAGGGCCCGACGTCTATCAAAGTTCGCATAAAGGGATTTTCGTAAACAAGGTTGGTAATCGCCTCGGATTTAACCAAAAAATGTATGTAATCGCGTAAACAGCGGTAACCATCCCAGTGGGCTAAAAATAAATTAGCGCTAATCTCTTTGGGTTCAAAACCAACGGGACCCTTCGTTAAAATGCCCTCGTAAAAACTACTCTCCCCAAGCTCGACTAATAAAATGCGCTTTCCCTTTTGGGCTTGGGAAAGAGCGTAACCTGCCGCGACCATGGACTTTCCAGTGCCACCCTTGCCAGTAAAAAAAAGGATCTTCCTTGCCATGTGTCGAACGTTCCCCTATATTCCACGGTTTTAGCCGGAGATGAATATGAAAGCCGATTTAGAAAAGGTATCAAGTCTAGAAAGAAAGCTCAATATCGAAGTTCCCGCTGACAAGGTGAGTGCGGCCTTTAATGACGCTTACAAACGTGTGCAACGAAATGCCGAAATTAAAGGTTTTCGCAAAGGTAAAGCCCCCATTCAAACGATTAAGAGTCTATTTAAAGAAAGGGTCATTTCGGATGTGATAAACGACCTCATTCAGAAACATTACAGCTTAGCTTTAGATCAGCACCAGTTAAATCCCATTAGCTCACCAACAATTGATATTGAATCACAAATTGACGAAAATGCCGAATTTAAATTTACCGCCCAATTCGAAGTGCGTCCCGATATAGCTGCGGTAAAATACGAGGGCGTGGAAGTTCTAAAAGAAAAAGTGAACGTCACCGACGAAATGCTAAACGGTTACTTAGATAATATGCGCAAGCGTAGCGCCCGCCTGGATTCGATTACCGATAAACGCCCTGTGGCCCAAGATGATTTTGTGATGATTGATTTCCAAGGGCACGATGGCGATCAAGCACTTGATGACGTTAAAGGTACCGACTTGCCAGTGAAAATTGGCGGCGGTCAATTTCTACCGGGATTTGAAGAACAACTTATTGGCCTTGAAATCGGTAACGAGAAATCTTTCGACCAAACCATTCCAGAAAACTATCACCACAAGCCCATTGCCGGCAAAACGATCCGCTTTTCCGTAAAAATAAAAGATATTCGCCGCGAAATTCTTCCGGAACTAGACGATGAGTTCGCAAAAAAATTCCACAAAGATACAATGGAGGCTTTAAAATCCTCCATCCGCGAAGAATTGGCAGCGGAAGAACAAGCGCGTATCGACGACGAGTTTAAGAAACGTTTATTTAACGTTATCGCGGAAAAAAATCCCGTGGATATTCCACCGACCCTTAAAGAAGAGCAAAGAAAGAAATTGGTTGAGGACTTCCGCCACCGCATGCTTTCGCAAGGCATGGGAGAGGGTGAATTCGAACAGTATCAAAAGGATTGGGCTGCTGACTTCGATAAGACTGCAACCTTCATGGTGCACACGTATTTTATCGTGGATAAAGTCGCCAAAGATAATAACCTGCGCGCCACTGGCGACGACATCGAAAACAAAATCGCGGCGCACGCTCAGGCCTCGGGAATCGAACTGGCAAAATTGCGCACCTACTATAATTCTGCCGAAGCCCGTTCGCGCTTAAGTTACCAAATCACCGAAGAAAACGTGGTTAAGTACCTTGAGGGTAAGGTAAACGTAAAAGAAGTCGATAAATCTAAAATCAAAGATTAGTTTATTCGATTTTAGTTGTCGAAGACTCCGCTTCGGGCTGGCCAGCAAACGAACGCATAACCCGCCACGCTTTTAAGTAATTGTACGCCTGGATGGCTTGAAAGTCCTTGCCGAGTAATAGTTGTTTTGGCGTTAGGTCTTTACTTTCTTTGCCTTTGGCCTGATTCCACCAAAATAAAAATGACTCAGTAGGATTGGTGCTCACCTCAGGCTTCTCGTTTTGACGCTTTTTACCCTTGGTCAGATGGCGGTCCATATCTTGTTCACGCGTAATCGTAACGGGAACCATGGATTTTTCTAACGCTTCAGGATCAATTTGCTCAAGGACCACATCGGGATGAATACCTTCGGCCTGAATGGACTTGCCGCTTGGTGTGAAGTAACGAGCCGTTGTCATTTTCAAGGCCGATCCGTCACCGAGCTTAACTACGGTTTGCACCGTTCCTTTACCGAAACTGCGCTGACCCATAATTACCGCGCGCTGATTGTCTTGCAGGGCGCCAGCTAAAATTTCGCTGGCACTAGCGGAATACTCGTTAATTAAAACTATCAGAGGAAAGCCGACATAATCTTTGTGAATACTGCGCTCATCTACTTTATGCGCCGGCATGACTTCTTTTACTTTTTCGTCGCGCGGAATAGTGGAGACAATGACGCCCTTATCTAAAAACAAATCACTAACTCTGGCCGCTTGATCGAGAATTCCGCCGGGATTCCCGCGCAAATCAATAATCGCCCCTTTGTGCGCTTTATATTTTTTCTCGTGATTGACGAGCGCCTTCTCAAGATCCTCGGCGGTATTTTCGACGAAGTTGGTTAACTTGTAGTAGGCATATCCTTCCTCCAAATCCATGTATTTAACAGAGGTCAGTTTAATTACTTCGCGGTTAACTATAAAATCTTTCGGCTTCTCAAATCCGTCGCGCATAATTGTGAGTTTAATTTTCGAGCCTTTTGGTCCACGCATTTTTTGCGCGGCATCAACTAAACTAAGTCCTTTTGTCGCCACACCTTCGATTTCGACGATACGATCTCCCGCCTTAATTCCTGCCTTCCATGCCGGCGAATCCTCAATCGGCGAAATGACAAGCAGTACTCCCTTTTGAATCGTAATTTCTATACCAAGTCCCCCAAATTTTCCCGATGTCTCGGATTCAAACTCCTCGTAAACGTCGGGTGGTAAAAAGTTTGTGTGGGGATCAAGTTCGCGCAACATTCCCTTGATACTTCCGTAAATTAATTTCTTGGTATCAACCTCTTCGACATAAAAGCGCTCGACTAAATTAAGAACTTTAGTAAACACCTGCAGATCGGAATAGCGGTTATCCGCAAAAGCCCTACCCTTTAAGATTAAAAATAGCGATCCCGTTAGGGTCGTTGTGCCAATGGCAATTAAGAGCCCGAGACAAATTCTTACAATAACCTTCTTCATGGCATCTCCTCTCTGGAGTGAGTTCGTAACCAGAGATTTGGGTTTTCTGGCTCCGAAAAGTGACGAATTTCAAAATAAATTCCCGCAGCGTAATCCAGCGACGAATTTCCGACTGAGGCAATAACCTGCCTGGCGTCGACTCGGTCTCCTGGTTCCACTTCGACTTTGCGAAGATTACCGTAAACCGAGTAATAGTGATCGCCGTGATTTAATATAATAGTATGACCGAAGCTTTTTAATTTACCCACAAATTCCACTACGCCAGAAAAAACTGACTTTACTTTTTCCGCTGGCGAAGTTTCGTAATAAATTCCCTTGGAGCTCATCGCCACGTTGAAAGTTTCGTCTTTAATTAGACCAAAGTCCTGTACAACGCTGCCAGTAACGGGAGCAAATAAACTCCCACGGTATTCAAAAAAAGAAGTTTGCAGAAGCTCAGCGAGTTGCGCATCGACGCTGCCGTTGGGACCAAGTGCTGAAATCGTCTGTTCGCGAAGACTGCCGATATTATCAATTTGTTCCCGTCGTTTCTTTTCTATGCGGGTAATAATGTCTTTCTTTTCGACTTGCCGGGCGAGAATGAAGTCTTCCTTCTTTTTAATTTTTTCCTTAAGGGCGGTTAGGCGGTCGATGACTTGTTTTAGTGCTTTTTTCTGCGTGGCGTGAGCCAATAAGAGTTTTTGGTACTCTTTTATTCCCTTATAGTTTTGGTTAATGAGAATCTTACAAAACTTAAGGTCGCGGTCCATGTCAGCCGAATTCTTATTAGAGAAAATGAGACGAAGGGCACCTTGGTCCACTAACTGAATTACGCCACGCAATTGCACTTTTAATTTTTTTCTCTCTCCCCGAATTTGCGCTTCAAGGCCTTCCATAATTCGGGAAATTTTGGTGTTCTTGCTCTGAACGACTAACATTTCGTCCATGAGCTTCGCTTTCTCTTTATTTACTTTCTTCATCTGTACGTTCAGCGAGTAAAGGGAGCTTAAAAGCTGACGTTTTCTTTGTTCTATCTCCTCGAGACTCAGTTTTTCGCTAATTAAATCATCAACCAGCTTGTGGCGGAGCCGCGATTGCCTTTCGGCCTTCTGACTTTCTGTCGCGGCCAGAAGCGGCAAAGAGAAAAAAAAGATCGAAATAAAAAACAATCTCAAAAATCATTCCTTTTCGCGGCCAACCAGCCGTGGTTAAGTCGCCCCACAAAAAAGTAAGCGCTGGCGGCGCCAAACGAAGTCCCTAAAACTAAAAACAGCGCCGTTAGCCAAAAAGGTAAAAAATGAAACTGGGATTTAACGGCGATAAAGATCGATTGAATGGTAATCGACTGTCTTAATGCTGAAGCCGCTATGGAGGTTAACGTAATGGCAACTAAACTCGCCATAAACCCCAGAACAGCGCCGTCGATTATGTATGGAGTACGAATAAAACTTTTCGTGGCACCAAATAATTCTAATATTTCAATTTCTTCCCGCCGTACAAAAATGGTGGTCTTAACAGCATTGCCTATTACAAAAATACTGCCGCAAAGCAAGATTACGATTAAGACGAGTCCAAGCATATTAATGCCCGAGACAAAGGACGCATAATTTTGTAGCCACTCTTGTCCATAAGAAATATCTTCGGCGCCATCAAGGGCGGCGATCTGTTTCGCGATCCTTCCCAGTTTTTCGGAATCTAACTTTTCACGTAAGGAATCTTTAAA
Source organism: uncultured Bdellovibrionales bacterium (assembly GCA_964498095.1). Classification (GTDB taxonomy): domain Bacteria; phylum Bdellovibrionota; class Bdellovibrionia; order Bdellovibrionales; family SG-bin7; genus SG-bin7. The sequence goes on from CAZCFY010000006.1 coordinate 167,277, forward strand.
CCGCAAAATAAAGCTCGCCGGAAATGGCGTAGAAAAATCCTGGTCGTTTAACATCTCCGGCATAAAGCCCGACATATCCATTTTAAATTTCTCAGCGGCTTCTTGGCGGGAAATGAAGCGGATGTCTTCGATACTATCGAGTGACTTCAATTGCTTACTTAAGGCTTCCACTTTGTCGGGAGTAATCTCGTCGTTGACGTAAACGGTCATCTGAACCGAATCACCCCACATCGACAAGATTGACTTTAAATTATAGCCAAATGTTAGAAAAGTCAGAACGACCGAGTAAGTAGCCACCAATACAGTAAGAGTAGCCAGTTGCAACCAGGCGTGGTGAGACCAGGACCGGCGAATATTAGCCAAGAGTGTTAACATCATTTTTTGAATCCTTAACAATGGAGCCGCTACGTATTTGTACGATTCGACGTTTACGTTTTTGGACAAGTTCAATATCGTGCGTTGCCACAAGTACAGTTGTACCTTGCGCATTTACCTTATCTAACAGATCCATGATTTCCATACTAAGATGCGGATCTAAATTCCCGGTCGGCTCGTCGGCAATAAGTACGCTAGGCTGATGTATGAGCGCGCGGGCAATAGCTACACGTTGCTGCTCTCCGCCCGATAGTTGTTCCGGGTATTGATCCCGCTTAAAGGTAAGACTTACGGTATCTAGTAGGTCATTTACTTTTTGACGAATGACCGACGTTCTTTGCTGCCGAATTTCCAGGGGCAGAGCCACATTTTCAAAAACGGTGCGGTCCTTTAATAAACGAAAATCCTGGAAGACAACACCGATATTCCGGCGAAAACTTGGAACGTCATTTTCCCCAAGCTTTTCCACATCAAAGCCTGCTACCGAAACTTTTCCCGAACTGCACCGGTCAAAACCCGATACTAAGCGGAACAAGGTTGTTTTTCCCGCGCCGCTGGGGCCGGTAAAAAAAACGGATTCCCCTTTTTCGACTTTGAAATCAAGATTACTAAGGGCGTGGATAGGACCTGGATATGTTTTGTAAACATGTGAAAACTGAATCATTCTTTAATGGTAGCGCTGATGTCTAAAATTGACCAGAAATGAGAAGGTCTAGAATTTGATGGTGCTGTTCTTTGATCGCCAGACGAAGGATTTGTGGGTCCGACTTTAGTCCCTTGGAAAAAATGGAATCGTAAGATGTCTTAATACTTTTAACGATCGCGCCTTGACGAAAAACCTGGCTTACCACCAGCCGGTGCATCGGCCCCCAGTCTTCTGTTTGCACGTGATACCTGCTACCATTTACTTGGATGTCGGAATTTAGACCCTTTTCCATCTCAAAAAAATATACTTTAAAATTAAAAGTGTTTCAAATTGATACTCCATTTTGAGTCGAAAAATACCGATAATATAAAGATGCAAAGGAATAAGTTCGTCTCCCTAATTTGCGTATTGTCAGCCTTTGTCTTCGTCTATAACGGTTGCGGACCGGAAGAAAGCTCGGCACCTAATGTGATTGCTGAGGCCTCGTATTGCGGGTCCGCGATTGCCCAGTCGGGTTCTACGGTTACAATCACTGGTTCGGCGGGATATTACTATCGGACTCCCGGCCCCTCAGGTCTTAGTAACGTAAGCGCCAGTACTAAACCTATCAGATTTGCTGAAATTCATGTCGTCGATGCCTCCAACAATATCAAACAATGTGCTGAAACCGACGGAAGCGGCAATTTTTCGTTCACCGTCTCACAATCTAGCAGCACCCTATCTATTCAAATTATCTCTCGCGCCAATAATTCAACTTATAAAGTCAGTGTTTTAAACGATCCGACAAATAATCAATATTACAAAATTACCAAGAGTTTTGTTGCCTCTTCGAGCCAAGCGGTCGGCGCCATCACCGCTCCCGCGACTGGAACTTTAGAGGGTGGGGCATTTAATATTCTAGATAAGATTTTAGACGCGAATTTGTTTTTAAGTACTACCACAAATGGCTGCGGCTTTAGCGGTACCTACGGCGGAAATGCTTTTTCTTGCATTCCTTATACGCCCGATCACAAGGTCCAAGTTTACTGGAAGCCCGGATTTAATCCCAATGTTTATGTTGGTGGTCCTGCCGATGAAACGCTGAGCTTCTATGACCCTGAGGAAGACAAACTTTACATTTGCGGTGGGGTTGCCGGTGATGTTGATAACTCTGACACTGACCATTTTGATAGTTCGATAATTATTCACGAGTATGGCCATTTTATAGAAGCACACTACTCTAAATCGGATTCCCCCGGCGGGCCGCACAGTGGAACAAAGGCACTTGATCCACGTCTTACGTTAAGTGAGGGCTTTGCCAATTTTTTTCAAGCGGCGGTTCAGTCGCTAAATTCGGACCCTAGGTACATTGATACGATTGGCAATCCTTCGGGCTCAGCATCGGTGGCATTTTATGTGCCGATGGAATACAAATGCTCCAATAACACAAACAACTGTGCCGGTAGCCCATCCCCTTTTGACGCCGCCGTCGATACAGGCGAAGGAAACTTTCGTGAGTTCGCGATTTCGCGCACTCTTTACGATATTGCCGACACAAATAATGAGGATGTAGATAACGTCTCCGGCGGCTTTGCTGAAATTTGGACGGCGTTCCGTGCGATGCGCTCCTTGCCCGTAGCTTTTCGCAATATCGGCTTACTTTTAAAGATTCAGGCCGCAATTACCGGAGCTACCAATGTTTCGGCGATTGTTACTAGCGAAAGACAGGTTGCTAACTTGTCGGCATATTCGACGCCCGACGCCGGTGGCGCCTGCACGCCGAGCATTGCTGCGAGTTCACCGATTAATTCCTATAATACCAGAGACTCGAGTTGGCCGCAAAATGGCGCGTTGTTTTTCTCCGGACACTTTTACGATTACTTAGCGAGTACGGGTTCAGTCACTTTTACTCTAAATTACCCCACGACGAACGGCAGAGATTTGGATATTTTTATTTTTAGAGAAGATCATCTTTTATATTACGTTCCCACGATGGTTAATTATAACGCTCAATCGGCGAGTCAAGAGGGCGGCAATATTTCCGTTTCGACTTCATTGACCCCGGGAGCACACTATCTTATTTATGTACATTATTATTCCGGTTCGGGATCGGCATCCTATACATTACGCGCGAATGGAGTACAAATATGTCCCGGAAGCTAATGCTAGTTTTTTTTGTGAGTTTGTTTTCGATTTTTGCCGTTGCAAAATCCAAAGGGGTTTTTTCCGCGGCAATTTCCCCTTCGACGACAAAGCATAGTGACCCCGAGGAAATTGTCACTTTCACAGCCCACTTTACCTCTCAACAGGATTTTGATTTTGTGAATATCGAGTGGAAGTTTGAGGGCGATATTGAAGTGGTCTCGGGCCCTGTATCTGCTGTCGTAAATGACGTAAAAGCAGATCGCCCGGAAACTGCCGAAGTGCGCGTGCGTATTCGCAAATTAGAAGGAGCCAAAATCGTGTTTTTTGTTTACAAAGATGTCGATGGCGGCGCCCGCTTGGGACAAACGCAAATTTACGTACCACAAGCCTTCAGTGACGGCGTTGGCCCTCTAGAGAAGTCTTCTTCGAAAGCGAAGTTTAAGGGATATCAGATTAAGAGTAAGAAGATCTTTCAGTAGGGGACTTTCCAAGGGGTTTGATTCGTTTCTCACCTAAACCGTTGCTAAATGCTGATAGTGCCGCTGGTGATTCTTAGTTCCCAAGTATAAAATCGGCGCCATAATATCCCATCGTGCGGGATCGGATACACCAGCGCCGTTGTAATCGGCGAGAGCGCTTTCTTCTAACAATTGTTCGTAACGTTCAATAGAAATTTTTATTCGGCTACGTAAGATGTCTTCGGAACGCAGGCATTTAATTGTTTCTGCGGCTTGCGGTAAAATGATTCCACTAAAGAATTCCGCCGTGCAACCACTACCGTAGCTAAATAAACTTATGGCCTTGCCGGCGAGTTCGGCGGAACGCTCTTCTAATAGATTAAAAAGCGACAGATACAGTGAGCCCGTATAGATATTTCCCACGCGCGAATTTAAATGCAGGTTGGGAGCCACACGCTGAGCAAAATCTTGCGTGAAACCTTCGAACTCCGGAGTGCCTTTTTCGATAGTTTTTCTTGTTTCAATTTCCGTTAGCTTTTGGTGAGCCTTTTGCGCCATCTTTACGAACGGTACATGGTAAAGATTTGCGGCAAATCTATTAATTATCAAATCGTCGGCGTTAGCAACTGCTGCGTTCTCACTATAATAATTCTCTTTATACATTTTGAATGCGGCCGTCAAAGCGTCGAGATAACACTGGATCGAAAAATGTCCGTCGGCGAAAGCTTCCTTGCTATAAGTGGGCCGCCAAAAATCCATGACCTGGCTCGAAAAATAACCCTGATAAGAAGTTTCAAATTCCAGTAATTTTGGCTCATCGGAAATTAGCATCGCGACCGCCCCAGCCCCTTGGGTGGGTTCGCCCGCTGTTCCCGCCCCGTAACGGGCAATATCACTGGCAATGACTAGCGCCTTCTTACCTTTCGCCCGTCGGGACATAATCCAATCAGTAGCCATGGCAATTCCCGCCGTCGCGCCGTAACAAGCATGTTTAACTTCAAAGGCGCGGCAATTCGTCGGCAAGTTTAATATCTCATGCACATGAGAGGATATCGGCTTACTGTGATCAACGGCCGTCTCGGTACCAACGATAATTAAGGCGATGGAATTAGGATCAATATTATATTTCTTAATTAATTTTAGACCCGCGCTGGCGGCTAGAGTCACAGTATCTTCACAAGGAGAAATTACGGACATCTCCGTTTGCCCTAAGCCTTGAGTAAATTTGGCCGGGTCCACGCCGCGGGCGCGTGCTAGCTCAGTCATGTCAATAAAAAATTTTGGCAAGTCAAAGGCGATTGCTTCTATTCCAACACGCATGTTCATCCCCCATAAAAGTTTAGACGCATTTGTTTTTCAATTACGATGCCAGAAGGGCGGGTGTTGAAATTGTTAAAGATTATTTAAAGGCAAATCGTGTCATTTGTAAGATTCAGGAACTTTCTACAAAGTAGTTTTTTTATGGGGTCAAAAGGTTATTTGTTTTTATTGTCGATGATTGACTTAAGCTCCACACGCAACTCACCTAAATTACCTACTACCATGGCGGCGCCAAGTTGGATCGCGGCTTTGGGCATGCCAAATACCACACAGGATTCTTCATCTTGGGCAAGAGTTGTGGCTCCCTTTTTTCTTAGCTCAAGCATTCCTTGCGCGCCATCTCTTCCCATTCCGGTTAGTAAAATCGCGCATGCGCGGCTACCTAAAAATGTTGCCGAACGAAAAAGGCAGTCAACTGCGGGGCGTACACCGTTGATGGCCGCCATATGCGAAGTTTTAATTCTGATATCATCGCCTTTTTCTAATATTTCAATGTGATTATCCGTATGAGTCATGTAGATCGTACCCTCGCGCAAGACCGAACCATTGGTCGCCTCTGCCATCTGCAGACCACTCACGCGGCAAAGTCTTTCGTGAAAGGGTTTCGCGTAACCTAAATTAATGTGCTGCACGATCACGATCGGCGGACAATCAGAAGGCATGTGATCTAAAAAGCGAATTAGGGCTTCTGTACCCCCCGTACTGGAACCGATGAGAATTGCGGCGGGCCGCTTGGGGCGAATTTTTAATTTAGGCTGAACAACCGCCGGCAAATCTTTGGACTTAACCTTTTTATCGCGTTTATTATTATAAGTTTCCGCGATTGCGCGTAGACCTTCTACAATGCGCGCTGGATTGTTCATTAAACTTTCTTTTTCAAAATAATCTTGGGCTCCGTTGCCGAGGGCATTTAACACGGCTTTTGCTTCTGAGGGATCGGCGCCACTGATAATAACCACGGGAGTGACTAAACCATTCCCCCGCTGTTGCGACAACCAAGTCTGCCCATCCATTCCCGGCATATGCAAATCCAGAGTGATTAAGCTTACCTTTTCACGTTTCAAAAATTCGGTAGCCTCCGCGGCTGAGCCTACTGCGTCCGGCCGGAAGCCTTCCTTTACCAATAGTTTACTTAGCGTATTTCGAATTGTTAAAGAATCGTCGACGATGAGGACGCGTGGCTGTGAATGTTTTCCCTCAAAGGCATTTTTACCTTCAATGACATAAATGGATTTTCCCAAATCCCTAAGGTCATGCTTGTCAGCTTCAACGAAATCGCTAGTTCCAACAATGAAGAGCCCGCCAGGCTTAAGCAAGCGCAAGAGATTACTGACTATGGCATTCATGACATTTGGCTCAAAATATATTAGAGCGTTTCGGCAAACCACGACATCGTAAGAGGTCACGCCGTTTTGCTTTTCGCGCAAATTAGCCACGCCAAATTCACAGCGTTTGCGGATTTCTTTATCAATCGTAAAAAAGCCATCGGTCTTACCGCTGCCCATGAGTAATAAGGAATGATATTTTTGAGGAATCGCGCGCAAAGCGTTTTCGGTACTATAAACGGCCTTTTTAGCTTTACCAATACTGATCGGGTCCAAATCATGTCCCAATATTTTGTAATCGAATTTTGGATGGCTCTGCCGGATCAGCTCGCACATTAGCCCAAAAGAATAAACTTCTTCACCCGTCGAACTTGCCGCGCAGTAAATTGCCATAGGTCTTTCGCTAAACTCGTGAATATTATCGCGCACTAATTTTTCGAGCTGATTGTAATGCGGCAATTCCCGAAACCAACTTGTTGTATGAATCGTTAAGGCAGAGACTAAATAGTCTCGTTCGACTTCATCAGATTCCGCGAAAGTCAGGTACTCTGTGACGTTTGCAATACCGATCTCATGCATGCGGCGCTCGATATTGTTCAACAAAACGTCTTTGCGATACCGGCCACGTTGTGAGGTACCCGTAATTCGCTCAGCGCGCGCATAGATAATTTCGCGCTCGTGTTGATTAAACTTAGAAGAGACATAACCCTCTTCGTTTGCGTTGACTTTAGGTGCTAAGTTTCTTGCGCCGCTCATGGGTACCAATATTATCGACCTAAAATCCGTGAAACCTTAGTTATTTTAAACCATTAGTCTCAAAATTAGAACGCTATTTGCACTTTTATTTCGGGATTAAATTCGTCACGTAAAATGGATTCGATAGCCATGAGCGTGCCTTGCGACGAACTAGGACAAGTTCCGCATGCCCCCTGATAAATAACTTCTAAAATATTGTCCTTATATGAAACAACTTCGATATCGCCACCATCGCCTTGGAGTCCAGGACGGATGGTACGGTCTAGTATATCTTCGATTTTTAAAATCTCCGGGTTGTCTGATCTTGGGACACGCTTAGGCGTTCCCGCGACTTCAAACTCAGGATTATGAATTGGCATAGCTCTTTTTATAATCGCGCAAATTTCTGCTTCGTGCTCGCCGGGATTTGTGCTTTCGTCAAACGTCACAGAAATAAAATTTTCGTAGAAGTGAAGTTGCGTCACGCCGCTGACACCAAATAAATCATAAGCCATGCGCACGGGTTCGGCTTCCGCTAAAGAAGAAAATGTCGCCTTTCCCGTCGTTTTCACGTCGCGATTAACAATGAACTTTAACGCTTTGGGGTTTGGGGTAGGTTGAACGTGAATTAACAAGTCTTCCATCATAGTAAAATCTCCTGCGCTTTTCTTAAAGCACCTACGAGCGCATCAACATCGGACCTATTATTGTAAATTCCAAAAGACGCACGGACGACGGCGGACTCACCTAAAGATTTCATCAGCAACTGGGCGCAATGATGGCCGGCACGAACCGCGACTCCCATTTGATCCACGACAGATGCTACGTCACTTGCATGGGTGCCTTTTAAATTAAAGGCTATAATCGCCGATCCGGACTTACCATAAATTTTTAAATTCGGAATTTCGGCAAGCCTCTCGGTAAAATACCGGCGCAAATCCAGTTCTATTTCTTCGATCTTTTCAAAGCCGATATTTAACAAATAGTCGACGGCCGTACCTAAAGCGATGACTCCTGGAATATTGGGTGTCCCCGCTTCAAAACGAAAAGGCGCATCGGCAAAAGTTATTTTATCCAGTTTTACTTCGTCAATCATTCCGCCTCCGCCCATATACGGAGGAAGGTTTTCCAGGATTTCCTTTTTGGCGAATAATACGCCCACGCCAAACGGCCCAAACATCTTGTGGGCAGAGAAAGCAAGAAAATCACAATCCAAATCTTTTACGTTTATCGGCATAAACGCGACGGACTGAGCCGCGTCGACAACAGTTAGGATATTTTTCCCCTTCGCTTCCGCGATTATAGTTTTTAAGGGATTGATTGTACCCAAAACATTCGAAATATGCGCTAAGGTCAGCACGCGGGTCTTAGCGGTCATCAAAGTTTTTAAATGATTTAGATCAAGCTCACCATCACTACTGATTTTACAGGCCTTTAAGACAAGATTCTTTTTCTTTGCTACTAAATACCACGGAACGATGTTGGAGTGATGCTCCATTTCGGTAATAATAATTTCGTCACCGGCCTTTAGGTGATGATCGGCCAAAACCTGCGCCACTAAATTTAAGCTCGCCGTTGTTCCCGAAGTAAAAACAATCTCGGACTCACTGGCAGCGCCAATAAAATTTTGCACTTTTTTTCTGGTTGCCTCGAAGTTCTCTGTCGCCTGCGCACTTAAGTCATGGGCCGCGCGGTGGACATTCGCATTTTCCAAAAGGTAAAACTGATTTAACCGGTCTACGACGGCCTTGGGCTTTAGACTCGTCGCCGCTGAATCCAGATAAACGAGTGGTTTGCCGTGGACTTTTTCCTGCAGTATTGGAAAGTCCGCCCTAATTTTATCAACATATTTAGTTAAGGTCATTTCACGGCTCCTCTTAAGGGCAGCCACGATGTTTTTATTAATTCTCTCACCATTGGCAAAATTGTGGGGCTTACGTATTGGTCAGTAACATCGTTTATAAAAGCATCCGCCAACAAATCATGAGCTTGGCCTTCGGGCAAACCACGGCTCATGAGATAAAACATTTCCTCCGGATTAAGATTTCCAATCGTCATACCATGATTAGCCTTTACGTTATCCGTAAGAATTTCTAGCTGAGGGCGACTGATGGCTTCGGCCTTTTTACTGACGATGAGGTTTCGGTTTAACTGATTGGTCTTCGCCTCCGGGCAACCCTTATTAATTTTGATTTTCCCGTTAAAAATAGCGCGGGAGTTACCGCCCAAAACCCCTTTATAAAGCTGAAAGCTTTCCGTTTTCGGCGCTTCGTGGATTACTTTAGTGCAATGATCGACGAATTCGGCCTCGGATTTTAAATAAAGTCCCGCCAAACTACATTTTGCACCTGGCTCTAACAAATAATGGCGACAATCAAAGCGCGACCACTCGCCAGCTAAAGAAAGGTTAAAAAACTCCGCCCGCGAATCCCGATCCTGCCGATTATTTAAAAAATGATTTATGCGGCTCTTGGCGCCTAAGTGATTTATAATGGAATGTTTTAGCTGAGAATTCGGTTTAACATTAAAAGAACAATAAACCGATGTAAATTCAGGATCATCAGAGTTGGACAAGAACATTTCGATGATTTCGCACTCGCCATTTATGTCGATTTCGACTTGATAAGTTTGCGCCCCCGCATTGGCCAGATAAATAATAAATACGGGCTTACTGCCGTTTGGCGTTAGCTTATGGCGCCCTTTTGTCCTTTCAAAATTAAACTTTAAAATGGGATGTTCTTCTGGAGCTAAAGCCGCACTGACCAAATCTAAGCTAACACCCATTGTATTGGAAAGTGCCTGATTTATTTCACCATCAGCAAACACCACGACACTACCAATTTGGCGCAAAGACATAAGCGTCGGCGCAAAACCCTCCAAACCCATTTTCTTTTGCGAGTCCGTTGGCTTCAGATAATCCTGAATGCGGGCTAAATTTGAATAACGCCAGTCTTCGGTTATCACGCCTTCACCCAATCATAGCCGTTTTCTTCGACCTTCAAAGCTAAGGATTTGTCTCCGGACAAAACGATTTTGCCACCAACTTGAATGTGAACGAAATCCGGTTCAATGAAAGTTAAAAGTCTTTGGTAATGAGTAATTAATAAAAAAGCATTCGTCTTCGAACGCAAATTGTTAACCCCCTTGGCCACAACCTTAAGGGCGTCGACATCTAGTCCAGAATCCGTTTCGTCCATGATCGCAATCTTCGGCGAGAGAAGTGCCATTTGTAAAATTTCGTTTTTCTTCTTTTCGCCGCCACTAAATCCTGTATTTAGCGGCCGGTCCAAAAACGAAGAGTCCAGACCCGCCAATTGAATTTTTTGGCGCACGAGTTTTTGAAACTCCTCGTTGGACGGCTCCTTAACACCGTGATGTTTACAAACCTGGTTAAAAGCCAGACGTAAAAACGTTTCGTTATTCACGCCGGGAACTTCCGTTGGATATTGGAAAGCCATAAAGACGCCTTCTTTAGCGCGCTCATCGGCTGCCATAGCTAGCAAATTTTTTTTCTTAAAGTTAACTTCGTAACGAATTTCCCCTTCGGTGACCTGATAATTTGGATGTCCCGCAATGACTTTCGCTAAAGAACTTTTACCTGAACCGTTTGGCCCCATGATGGCGTGGACCTCACCTGGCCTAATAGTTAAGCTTAGGCCATTTAACACGTTTTTATCTTCAATTCGCGCTTTTAAATTACTTATTTCTAACATCGCATTTACCCAATACTGTTTTCTAGCTTCATTTCTATAAGTTTTACGGCCTCCACAGAAAACTCCAGTGGAAGCTGTTTAAAAACATCTTTACAAAATCCGTTTACCAACAGCGAAACGGCCGCTTCCTTATCGAGTCCGCGGGATTGCAAATAAAACAATTGATCCTCGCTAACCCTTGAGGTGGAAGCCTCATGCTCTATGACTGCCGAATTATTTTTACACTCTATATATGGAAATGTATTGGCCACGGAATTTTCGCCGACAAGCATAGAGTCGCACTGTGAATAATTTCGGGCACCGTCAGCGCTGGACATTATTTTTACCTGGCCGCGGTAAGAATTTATTGAGCCGCCCGTTGAAATCCCCTTGGAAACAATCGTGCTCTTAGTGTTTTTTCCAATATGAATCATCTTGGTACCGGTGTCGGCCTGCATGCGGTCGTGGGTTAAAGCCACTGAATAAAATGCCCCCACGGAATTATCACCATGGAGAATGCAGCTAGGATATTTCCAAGTTATAGCTGAACCTGACTCTACCTGCGTCCAAGAAATTTTCGCATTTTCAAAACATTTACCCCGCTTCGTTACGAAGTTATAAACACCGCCGCGGCCTTGTTTGTCGCCAGTGTACCAGTTCTGCACCGTTGAGTAGCGAATTTCAGCGCCCGGCAAAGCTATCAGTTCGACAACAGCGGCGTGCAATTGATTTTCGTCACGTTGAGGTGCCGTGCAGCCCTCTAAATAATTTACGAAACTTCCCTCATCGGCTACGACGAGAGTTCTTTCAAACTGACCCGTTTCCTTGGCGTTAATGCGGAAATAAGTGGAAAGATCAATTGGGCACTTAACTCCCTTGGGAATATAGCAAAATGAGCCGTCCGAAAACACCGCAGAGTTAAGCGTGGCATAGAAATTGTCAGAAAAAGGCACAACGGAACCCAAATATTTTTCCACGATCTCGGGGCACTTATGAACGGCTTCAGAAATAGAACAAAAAATGACGCCAAGCTCTTCGAGTTCCTTCTGATGGGTTGTACCCAAGGAAACACTGTCAAAGACCACATCCATCGCCACGCCGGAAATGCGCTTCTGTTCTTGAAGAGGAATTCCTAGCCGCTCAAACGTAGCCACTAATTCTGGATCTAGATCCTCTAATCTTTTTGGCATTTCGCCATTTTTCTGTTTCGGCGCCGCATAGTACGATAGGTCCTGAAAGTTAATGGCGGCGTATTTTACCTCGGCCCAATTTGGCTCAGTTTGTTTTTGCCAGTACGCATAGGCCTTCAAACGAAAATCTAGCAGAAATTGCGGTTCCTTTTTTATAGCGGAAAGTTTACGGATGACTTCCTCATTTAGCCCTTTTGGAAAGCGCTCTTCTTCGATTGCCGTAACAAAACCGTACTTATAATCGGTGTTCATGTATGCGCCTCATGAATAATTTCGCGTACCGAAAGTCCTTTATAAAAATCCTCGAGTTTCGTGTTCAAGGCGGAAATCGGCTTTAAAATATTACAAGAATTTTTTATCCCGCAGCTCGTGGGTGAACCATGAAGACATTTCACAACACCCTGGTGACCAAGTAACATATTAAGCAGATCAAAAAGGCTTAGCTTACTTAAGTCCTTTTTTATCATATAGCCACCTTGAATTCCTTGAGTTGAAGCCAGGACTCCGGTTTTGCAAAGCCGCTGCAATACTTTGGCGGTAACATCTTGCGGGCAGCCGTAAGAATCCGCCACTTCCTTTACCGAGGTGACTTCACCGGGCCTCTTCATATGCATATGTTTTAAAGCCATTAAGGCATATTCGAGTTTTCGATTAAACTTCATGACTTAGCAGGGCTCCCTTGATATACGACGCCAACTTAGACCTTGCGCTGTTACGGGTCAATTTAAATCGGACTTTTTTAGTCCTATTTTGGTTAAATATTTGGATATATGAAAAGAGCCTTCCTCGATATCTTGCTGAGCACCGTCGCCGTCCTTTTAAGCCTTTTTTTAGCCCATTTTCTAATGCGACAGAATGGGCTGAGCCGCCCCATTCCAGAGTCCACCCCGGGTTGGTGGACTGGAAAATTTATTATTTCCCAAGAGTATAACGCCACTGACTTTAGTCCAGCCACAATCGCAAACCTGGAAAAAATATACGGAAATCTAAAAATTGAAATTGTCCCGCAGATTACGATTACCGAAAAAAATCAACAAGCTGGACTTAAGTTGGTAACCGAACTCTTAAGGAGTACAAAATTTAATATTTTGCTAAACGTTTTGGCGTATAAATTTCAAATCGACAAAGAAGTTATCCGCACCGTGGCTCTGGAAAAGGGCGACGCACGCGTCATTGTTCGCAGTGCTTATGACAATATTGTCAGAGAGATCTCGCGTCAGCGCCCTAAATGGAACGTGAGCGCCGGCGAGGGTGAAACGAGCCGCCTCTATATTTTAAGCGCGTTGGCCTTGGAGTCATTTCCGCCACTCACAGGCGGCTTTTATTTTTTTAATCTTAACCGAAATCCTTACGATTTTTCCTCACGAGTTTTGGCCGAATTACGCCGCCGGCAAATGATAGTTATCGTCGAGACGCCCGATGATGCGTCAGCATGGGAGCGTGCTCTCGTTGAAGGCGTAAACGGGATTGTCACGCCCTCGGCAGAAAAATTTTTGCAGTGGTATAAAGACCACTCATTATAGTGCATAAATACTTGCTCTAAGTTGCATTTCGAATTAGCGTTTTAGCCATGAATATGACAGTCAATACAGGCGTATTTCACGCTATATGGTCCGCAGGAATAGTTGTTAAATTAACTTTGCTATTATTAGCGGGAGCCTCCGTGGTTTCCTGGGCGCTAATTATCGATAAACGCCGCCAATTTTCACAGGCGGCAAAATCAAATGATCCTTTTTTGGAATCTTTTTGGAAAGCGACATCACTCGATACGATTTTTCAACAAGTGCAAACAAATAGCCAATCGCCTTTGGCGCGGATTTTTAAAACGGGATATGTCGAATTGCAAAAGCTTGCCACCGCTCGTCAGCAGGCCAATAACCCCGATGAAAAGCCCGCCGGCCCACCACTACTTTCTGGAATCGATAATTTACAGCGCGCTTTAAATAAGGCGATCGATCAAGAGGTTTCTGCTCTCGAAGACCGCTTAACTGTGCTGGCGACTATCGGCAGTACCGGCCCCTTCATTGGCTTATTTGGAACTGTTTGGGGTATTATGAGCTCGTTTCAGCAAATCGGCGTAACGGGAACGGCCAATTTGGCCGTCGTCGCTCCGGGTATATCGGAAGCCTTGATTGCAACGGCGATTGGTCTGGCGGCGGCAATTCCCGCCGTGGTGTTTTACAACCACTTTTTAACATTATTAAAAAAGCAGGAGCTAACTCTTACTACTTTTAGTTCTGATTTTTTAAATATCGCCAAACGAAATTTCTTTAGGGACAAGTAAAATGCAAGTCAACTCAAGTCAAAGTCGCCACTCGGCCTTGAGTGAAATCAATGTGACCCCGCTGGTCGACGTCATGCTTGTTCTGCTAATAATTTTTATGGTGACTGCACCGATGATGCAACAGGGAATTGACGTTGAATTACCAGAGACCGCCGCTTCGGGCGTTGAAACCACGAGCGAGCCTTTTATTTTGGTGATCGATAAAAACGAAAAAATAGTTATCAGTGGTTCCAAGGAAAAAAACCGGGTCGAAATTACTTTAAAAAACTTGCGACCAAAACTTGCGGCGATTTTTGGTACACGGAAAAACAAGCAAATTTATATTCAAGCCGATAAAAGTGTTTCCTATGGATTTGTGGCTGCTACCATGGCTGAAATTCGTGCCGCTGGAATTTTAAGTATTGGTTTAGTGACGTTGCCTAAGGGCGGCCAATGAACGTACAGGTCCAGACAATTTACGGTCATCAGGTTCCACGCAGCCTTGTTGTTTCTCTGACCGGCCATGCTCTTATAATTTTGATGCTAACTGTAAAGGCGGTTTTTTTTCCCGCCGAGGATATTATCATCACAAATTCCGTGCGCGTCGACCTTGTCGCTCTTCCTGATAAAATTAAGCCGCCTACTGAAGAAGTGACTGAAACACAAAAGGAGCCCGAGCCGGAGCCAAAAATCGAAAAGACTGCGGAACCCCCAAAAGTCGATAAGAAAAAAATCCTTCTTGAAAAAGCGCAAAAAGAGCAAATGAAGGCTTTAGAAAGTTTAAAAGATCAAATCAAACGCGACCAGCAGGCGATTGAAGAAGCAAAAAAAGCCATTCAAAAGCCAGAACCCAAGGTTTATAAAGGTAATATTTTGGCGCCGGGGTCTGATATAACTGGTGTCGCAAAAATTGAATACGATAAATATTTTGACATCATCCGCACCAATATCAAAAATCAGCTCGTGTTGCCTAAGTGGCTTAAGGATGCTAACCTTAAAACCCATGTTTTGGTTAAGATCGACGAGAGGGGTTTTGTAGTTTTTAAATCCGTAGTGATGGCATCGGGTAATGAAATGTATGACAATTTAATTTTGACCGCGATTACCAAAGCGTCGCCACTGCCGGCACCGCCGGAGCGCTTGGCAAATATTATTCAAGCCGATGGCGTCACATTGCGGTTTCCCGATAAATAAAGGTAGAGGATTATGAAAAAAATTATTTGTTCATTAATTATTACTTTCAGCGTACTGGTATCCGCCCAGGACAAAAAGGGCTTATATCTTGACGTCGGATCTACCAAGCTTGTTAAAAAAAGTTTATTAGCGCTCCCCTCGTTTTTATTTTTTGGCAATCCTTCGACTTCGCCAAATTACGTCGATATTGGAAAAACTTTATTTGATGTTGTTAAAAATGATTTGGACGTTAGCGCCTACTTTACGTTCATCGACAAAAATGCGTATTTAGAAGATCCCGATAAAAAGGGCTTACGCCCCATTACCGAAGAAAAAAACGGTTTTAACTTTGAGCCGTGGAATAAGATCGGCACGGAATTCCTCGTGCGCGCGGGCTATTATTTAAAAAAAGATTCGCTCGAGTTCGAAGCCTATCTTTATCACGTGCCTACGGCTAAACTCGTGTTTGGAAAAAAATATAACGGCGCAAAGGGAGCTGCCCGCACAGTGGCTCATACTTTTTGTAACGATGTAATTTATAATCTCACTGGAAAAAAGGGCATCTATCTATCTAAACTTGTCGTTGTCAGTGATCGTGGCGGGAAAAATTTTAAAGAGATTTATACCATGGATTGGGATGCCTTCGAGGGCAGCGTAAAAAAACATACGGACATTAAATCCATCACCGCCTCGCCCGCGTGGTCACCCGACGGCAAAAAAATCGCCTTTTCCGCCTTCGAACAAAACCGCGGCACGAAAGCCAGAAACCACAATTTACTAATGTTAGACATGACTACGGGTAAAACCTCGACGTTGTCTGATCAAAAAGGTGGTTATAATTCTGGCCCCACTTTTTTCCCCGACGGGCAAAGCTTGCTATTTACTCTAAGTAAAAATGGCGAGGCCGACATCCACCGCTATTACTTTGATACCGCTAAACTCTTGCGGATTACCCGCGGCCCCCTTAGCGCCATGAACGTAGAGCCAAACGTAAGCGCCGACGGCAAACGTATCGCTTTTTCTTCGAACCGTAGTGGCTTAGCGATGATTTATGTTATGGATATTAACGGCAGCAACGTCACCCGCCTTACATTTGCCGGAAACTTTAACGCCAGCCCTTCGTTTTCTCCAGACGGGAAGCTAATAACTTTCGCGGGCTACGATAAAGACCAAGATAACTTTGATATTTTTTTGATGAATAGCGACGGTCATAACCTAATTCGCTTAACCGGCTCCCAAAAGCGCAAGAGTCACCGCATGGCAAATAACGAAGATCCCTCTTTTTCACCGGATGGCCGCCACATCGTATTTTCCAGTGACCGCACCGGGAGTAAGCAAATTTACATCGTTAATTTAGATGGTTCCGACGAGCGCCGGCTGACGATGGATAATTTTACTTATGAAAAGCCAAAGTGGTCACCCTACGTTGACTAAACTGCCGGAAATTTCCAATTATTCCGCGGCTGAGATAAAAAAGGCGCAAGAAAATTTACCTATTCTTCTTCACTACATGGGTCTTATTGCGCGGCCCATTCCAGAAGTTTATAAACTTCGTCACACACGTTTTACCGAAGCGGCATTGGCTAATTTCTTTAAAAAAGTTTCTCCCGAGGTAGCTTGCAAAGCTTGGAGTGATACCGCCGATGAAATCGTAACCCATTTTTGGCAGCAGCATGGGCTTGATAAAACGGGGGCGGCGGTATTTGCGGTGGGCAAGCTCGGCGCCGGGGAACTCAATTTAAGTTCTGACATTGACTTAATGTTTGTCGCGCCCGACGGCGAAAATATCGACCGGCGTGGACTGGCAAATTTTATTAGTTCTCTCACACAGCATACTGAATTCGGCTTTTTATTTCGCGTCGACGTGGACTTGCGCCCCGGCGGGCGGCTCGGCCCCCTGGTTTCAACGACAAATCAATTCGAGGATTATTTTGGAAATTTCGGCGAAACTTGGGAACGTCTAGCGCTCATCCGCTTACGGGCCATTACCGGCGGCCAAAAAACTATTGATGAAATAGCAAATCTCGTACCCCGCTTTTGTTTTCGCAAGCACTTAG
>CAZCFY010000007.1:0-182543 GCA_964498095.1 uncultured Bdellovibrionales bacterium
TGAAGTTTCCCGAAAAGTCAAACTGGCGAGTTAACCCTGCCGGCGCCTAGCGTACCGCTAATTGTGGAAAATGCGCTGGTTGTACAACGATAAAACTTTTGAACCGGAGCCGGTGCCGCTGAGCCCTCGCAGGAAATGCGATAAGTGCCCATAAGCACGGATTCACCAGTTTTTAATTCGACATTGTCAACGGCACCAGAAATCGCCGCGGAAAAAACAACAGCCAATACACAAAATCCTTTGAACATACGTACCTCCGGCGCGGTTGACTTCAACTTACGTGCCAGAGTCTAAATCGCCCTAGATTTTCCTGCCGCACCTCTTGGGACGCTCTGAGGCACAAACCATAAATAATTTTCAAATCGGCAAGAGAGACGACGTTAAAGGTCCAAAAGACTTAATTGTTTGGGGCTCGGGATAATTTGCGGAAAGCGGTATTCCGGGCGGCCCATAAGGGCTAGAATATTTTCGACGGAGACATTAGCACCTATTTTTTCAAGGATCTTTACAAATAATTTACCGCAATAAGCGGCATCCGCTTCGGCACGATGAAAGTGTGACTTTTCTATATTCAAATGATTAATCAAAGTTTCCAATTTATAATTTAAGAGGCCGGGAAAAACTTTACGGGCCACTGGCAAGGTATCTAAAACCATTCCCCTTGGCGCTGGCGCTTCATGTATTTTTATATCGGAAGTTAAAAACTGCGAATCAAAGGGCGAATTATGTGCGACCAGTGGTAGATCCCCACAAAACTCCGCAAACGATGGTAAAACTTTATTGATAGTTGGCTTATCGGCGACCATGTCATCGGTAATACCGTTTACGCGGCTAGCGCCAACGGGAATCGGCATTAGTGGGTTTACCAGGGTGGAAAAACGCGCGACGGGCTGTCCTTGATCAAAAACCACTCCGCCAATCTCTACGATGCGGTCCACTCCAGCAACAGTACCGGTAGTTTCGATGTCAAAGGCGACGAATTTCATATCAAAAACCTATCCAAATTTGGTATATCTTTCAAGAACAGTGAGTAATACAAAACACCAATCTCAGGGTCACGTAAAAATTTTGCCCGCCGGAATTGAATTAGAAATTCAGGGTGAAAGCTGCCTATTACATTTACTTGTTAAAAACAAAATTGAAATTTCACATATTTGCGGAGGTTTTGCCAGCTGTGGAACCTGCCGGGTTCAAATAGAAAGCAACTTAAATGACTTACCGCCCCGGGATGGTTTAGAGCTTGAAATGGCCGACGATAGGGGCTTTGCGCCAGCGGAAAGACTTTCATGTCAGCTTTGCCCCTATCCGGGACTTGTAGTAAGCATACCCAAAAATAAAAAAGGTTCTAATAAGTGACGCTATTTCAATTACTCGATGTAACTGCCGAAGAACGTGATAACTCCTGGGAAACAAAATTTCTGGATGCTTTCGTAAACGCCAAGGTAGAAATTTTATCCGAAGACCCCCAACCAGGACCGGATGGCTTTCCCTATTTGTTTGTTAGAACTTCAGAGCAAGGCACCGAACCTGTCGTAAAAGTAGTCGACTGGCTCGCAACCCGCGGTATTGGGCTTGCGGTAAACCCGCAGAATGATAACCCTGATTATGTTTTTACCTATGGAATGCTTTGGAATTTTAAAGAGCGGCAGCGTTTTATCCAACCCATTGCGCATACCCGTTCCACGCACATGGAAATCCCCAATGGCAAAAAGCTTTTTTACGGTAATTTGTCAGACGAGTTTTTTCCGCCCTATGCCCGTAAACTTTTACGCGAATTTTTAAATCAGCAAGGAGTTCTGCACCCCAAGGTGCTGGCGATTACTACCGACCAAAAAGAATTTGATATTTGCTTTTCCCTAAACGCACTGGGAATGCCAGAAGCCCACGAGCATCAAGGCATCGCTGAAGCAATTGGCTGGTTTTTTCCGTTTAATACTTCGATTGTTTTAATCGAAGAAAAGAACTTACCGGATTTTTACGCGGTTTAGTGATCCTGCCACTCGTCATCGGGCTGATCGGGCATTTCATCCGGCGTGGGCAGTAAATCCAAAAGACACTCCCGCCAATAATCGGGAGCATCAGCGCTAAAGTCGATGCCGATTTCAAAAATTCCGCGACCAATCATTTTAGTGCGCTTAATTGTGCCGCTTAATTCCAAATTCATTTCATTAATTTCTAACATTATTTTTTCGCCGACCAAGCAATCAATGTTTAGATTGCCCCGCAAATTTTTAGGTACTAAATCACGCCGGCTAACTCTTAGCTTAAATCCCGTAGTCGAAGCATCAACTATGTTTCCAGAGCGGGCTAAAACTGCCAACGGTTCCAACGTAATTAAATTTGAAAAATGCAGAGCGCCCAGTTGTTTACGGTTTGATAATCGAGCTTGTTTGTTTGATTTCATAACTTCCACCTTAATTCTAACTTACTAAGTACTTGTCGGAAGACCTGGACTAAAGTTTAAGGCGCGGCGCGAAAATAACACAATTTTCACAAATGTTACCGTCTCATTCTGAGAAACCGACTAATTTCTATGAAAGTGCAGGCTTCGTTGACACTCTCTGCAGACTGAATTGTGATTAAAAAACAAAAGGAGACAACCGTGATTAAATTCTTAACTTTTTTTTCGATCTTTGCCCAATTCTTTGTAACAACAGCGAATGCCGAAGAGTCCTTAAATCAATGCGCGCGCGGCTTTTGCGATGGCGACCCGGTATTTGTGCTTGCACCTCCAATGCCTGGAAGTATTCGCAATATTAATCCCCGTAATAATAGTGTTGCCGTCGAGTATTTTGACTCCAACACTCGCCGCAGCCGTGTGGTGATCATGAACATAAACGACATGGACTATAATTTGCGTAGCCGCCGCGGCTGCACTCCCGGCCGAACCGATCAGTATTTTTGCGTGAGCGAACAAGTTTGGGTTTCTGGCAGTAATTCTTATGGAGTTGTTGAAGGTGTGTCGACCGCTTTTGATGCTGTCGTAGTGCGAAGAGATTATGACCGTTATCCCGAGCAGTACTGGTCAGGCCCAACACGCGGAAATATTTTTAAAATTCAAAACCGCCGCCGCCGCTAAACCCAGGCGACAGCGAGGGTATATTCTTTCTCGCGCCAAACCCTTCCCTGGCCGCCGGCAAATTCAAAGTCGGCGGCATCACAGCCATCTTCTTCCCACTTTAAAATTTCAATCTCCGAAATTACGGCCGGCGCTTTACCTAAAGTACTAAGCAATTTATAGGTGGCCTCTTTAGCACCCCAATAGAAATCAGGAGCTGGATAATTTTCGTTGGACTTGGCTATTCGCTGCGCTACTTTTTCGGAAATCCGGTCCGTTGATTCAATATCAAAACCAACCGCCTTAACTCCATTGCCGATGAGGTAACCGCCGATATCTTCAGTATGAGATATCGAAATTCCCAGATCCTCACATTTTGGCAGCGCTGCCAAATTCAAAATCTCTTGATCAATGACTTTAAATCCATCGGACTTTAAGTCTTTTAGTAAGCTCTCTCTTAGGAGCTGGCGGTTATTAGTGTTTTTCGCGCCAAAATGGCCTGAGAGTTTTAACTTTAGTTCCATACAGATTTTCCTTGCGTGATATCCATCATTCTTTGCAGTGGCAAACGGGCCCGTTCCATGATTTGAGGATCCACTTTTATTTCGGGAGTCAGCGTTTCTAGTGACTGCTTAATCTTTTCAAGAGTATTTAACTTCATATAGGGACACTGATTGCACGCACAACTGCCCTCGGCGGGCGCTTGAATCAAAGTCACGTCGGGCCGCAGCTTTTGCATTTGATGAAAGATTCCATGCTCAGTGGCCACGATAAACTTCTTTTTTAATTTATTTTCTTTCACTTCCTGTATAAGACGCGAAGTGGATCCGATAATGTCTGATTGCGCTAAAATCGCCTCATCGCATTCGGGATGAGCTAGAACCCAAGCATCGGGGTGTTCCTTACGTAATAAGAAAAGTTTTTTAGCGGAAAATAAAACGTGAACTTCGCAAGCGCCAGGCCAAATTTCCATAGGCCGATTTAATTTTTTAGCTAAGTAATTTCCCAAATGCCTGTCGGGCCCAAATAAGATTCCCTTATCCTTTGGGATAGAGTTGATAATTTTCTCGGCGTTTGAACTCGTGCAGATAACATCGGTGACGGATTTAACTTTAATGCTGCTATTTACATATGTTACCGAAATATGATTCGGGAAACGCTCACGCCAAGCCTTGTATTTCTCAAAGGGTGAGCCCTCAACCAGCGAGCAGCCGGCATTTAGATCCGGGGCTAAAACAATTTTTTCTGGCGACAAAAGCTTTACACTTTCCGCCATAAATACAACACCGGCCAAGACAATGACTTTGGCATTACTTTTTTGACCTTCTTGCGCTAGCTGCAAACTATCGCCCACGAAGTCCGCGATATCTTGAATTTCGCCGTCTTCATAGTAGTGCGCGAGCACTAAAGCATTACGCTCTTTCTTTAATTCTCGAATTTCTTGCTCAATCAAATTAAATATCTCCGCCTTTAAGCAGAGTGATGATGGACTTTGATACGTATTTAAGACTATCAAAAACACCCACACCCTCTGAGGCTGTGGCTTCAAAATCAGGGGAGTTAAATTTATTCAAAGCAGCGCGAAGCTCAGCCACCGAACACACGTTCGGCAGATCTCTTTTATTATATTGAATGGCCAACGGAATCTCGCGGATGTCGTAACCTTGTTGGGTCAAATTTTTTTCTAAATTCGCCAGACTGTCGATGTTTTCTTGCATGCGCTCGCGTTGAGAATCAGCGACAAACACGACCCCATCAAGCCCTTTTAGAATCATCTTACGGCTGGCATCGTAAACAACTTGTCCCGGCACGGTGTACAGATGAAACCTTGTTTTAAAGCCGCGAATCTCTCCGACGTTTACCGGTAAAAAATCAAAAAATAACGTCCGCTCAACTTCGGTGGGTAATTCATAAAGCTTTGACTTAGATGGCTCCACCGTCTTGTTGTAAACCCATTGCAAATTGGTGGTTTTTCCGCCCAGGGATGGGCCGTAATAAACTACCTTGCAGTGAATTTCTTTGGCGTTCTGATGAACAAAGGACATTTATATCTCCACCCTATTTTCTAAAGCCCGGCCTAATGTTCTATGATCAATATACTCGATATCAGAGCCAATGGGAACCCCATGAGCGATGCGGGTAATACGAATTCCCTTATCTTTTAACTTTTTCGCCAGGTAAAGCACGGTGGTATCCCCTTCAAGGTCAGTATCCAAGGCTAAAATAACCTCTTTAATGGGTTTATCGGCACCTAAGCTTTTGTCGATCTTCTCAAAAAGCTCATGAATCTTTAAATCTTGCGGAGAAATACCCTCTAAGGGCGAAATCGCCCCTTGCAATACATGGTAACGGCCACGAAAGACGCCAGACGACTCTACCCGCATGATGTCCATGGGTTCTTCGACCACGCAAAGTACTTGATCGTCGCGCATGGGGTCCACGCAGTAGTGACAAAGCTCATCCTCGGTTACACTAAAGCAGCCGGGACAAGTCTGCACTTTCGTTTGCACTTCTTGTAGAGCCGTTTTTAAACTTTCTGGCAAGTTATCGGGAGAGCGTAAAATAAAATAAGCCAACCGCTGGGCGGTCTTTTGACCGATGCCAGGTAAACGGCTTAACTCGTGAACCAATAAATCCAGCGATGGAACTTTTAGCATGTAATTAGAATAACCCAGGCATTTTTAGAGCGCCAGTGACTTTTTCCATTTCTGCCGCACTTGTTTCTTTGGCTTTCTTAATAACCTCGTTTACCGCAGTCAGAATTAAGTCTTGAAGCATGTCTTTATCGCCCGCTTTAAAAACGTCGTCCGAAATAGTGAGGCTTAGCAGTTGGCTATCGCCTTTTATTTTTGCCGCCACAGCTCCGCCGCCAGATGTCGCCTCGTATTCTCTTTGATCTAGTTCGTCTTGCAGCTTTTTAAGCTTAGTCTGCATTTGATTAGCTTGTTTTACGAATTGCTGCATTCCTCCAGGAAAACCTTTCATCGCCGCTCCTTAATACTTTGAATTTTTGCGTTTAATTGTTTTTTCACCGATTGGACAAGGGGATTATTCTCCACCATGTCGTGAGTCGCCTTTTCTTCTTCTTTTTGAGACTTCTCTTCACTCGCTTTAAGCGATAAACCACTCGCCTGCTCTTCTATGACAACCTCGATTTTGTAGGCTTTGCCCATAAAGGTATTTAAATAGTTGCTTACCTTTTTAAGAAAATCAGAATCCGTTAACTGTGCGTGAAGAAATTCGTGTTGTTTTGGCAAACCAATTAGAAGTTTATCGTCTTTAACTGCAAGAAAGTGCGTGTTGGCGAGTTTAGCCCCAAATAAGGCATTTAGATTCTGCAAATTTCCAACGAATGTATTCCACTTTTGCGCATCAAAGGCACCGCCAGGGCTGGTGCGGCTCATCTTTGTCGGAGAGGTCGTTGAAGAGCTGGAACCCTGACTAACCGATGAGGAGACATTTCGTGCGGGCATCTGTGGGGCTGGCGCGTGACTTTGTTGGCTTACCCCTGGCCCCGACCGCACCTGAGATAATATTTCTTTTAAATTTTGAATTTTTGGCGCTTCGACCATGCGGAAAAGCAGCATTTCTAAAACCAAGCGCGGGTCTTGCGCGCGAATGAGGTCATTAACCCCTTTAAAGGCCATATCAAATAACAGGTGAATATCTTCGGGCGACAAATCTTTACCAATTGTTTTAAGTTCCTGGACTTCCGCTTCGGGTAAATCCATTACCGCCGCGCCGCCGTCCATCTTTACAACGAGTAAATTGCGAATTTGTTCAAGAAGGTCTTGCGCGAATACTTTGGCGTCGGCACCTGACTGCACGATTTTTTCTACCAGTTTTAATACTCCCGCGCGATCACGCGCCACAAGGGCGTTGAGTGCGTCATTTAGCAAGGTACGTTCCGTGAGCCCCAAAACTTCCACGACTTTTTCTACGGAAATTTTTCGGTTGGAATAATTGGCGATTTGATCCAGCAAACTTTGGCTGTCGCGCATGGAGCCTTCGGACTGACGTACAATCATCCAAAGGGCGGCGGGATCTACTTTAATTTCTTCTGCATCAGCGATTTTTTGTAAATGATCCGCCACTTGTTTTAAAGAAATACGGCGAAAATCAAAACGCTGACAGCGTGACAAAATTGTTGCCGGAATTTTTTGTACCTCGGTAGTGGCCATCACAAAAATCACATGCGCCGGAGGCTCCTCTAAAGTCTTTAGAAGAGCATTAAACGCGCTGGTGGTTAACATGTGAACTTCATCGATGATATAAATCTTCCACTTACCCGAGGTGGGCATAAAGTGAACGGTATCACGCAACTCACGAATGGCGTCGACGCCATTATTACTGGCGCCGTCGATTTCGATCACATCGATGCTGGAGCCTGCAGAAATTTCTTCGCAAACGGAGCATTTATCACATGGAATAAAATTTTTGACGTCGGGGCAGCGCAGGCTCTTCGCTAAAATTCGCGCCGTTGAAGTTTTCCCCGTTCCGCGCGGGCCGGTAAATAATAAGGCGTGCGCCAAGCGGTCTGACTTGAGCGCATTAAGCAGCGTAGTCGAGATATGCTCTTGACCTATGAGACCCGAAAAATTTTTTGGCCGCCACTTGCGCGCGATTACTTGGTACGCCATCCCTCACCTACCGGATATCGCGTATACAAGCTAACTGGTATACCTGACATCCTGAAATATCGAGTGCCGAGCACCCCATAGCACACAGTCGAATTGCTACCGTTGCTTCCTTTCGGACCTGGCGGGATTTACAGCCCTTCTGTTGTATGGGACCCGGCTACGGTAACCTACCGAAATCCATTGGGAGATGCAAGGCGTAAAGCCAGCCGCTTACGCACTGCCAGTGCGAAAAAAATAGTCGTTTTTTTTAGGTCAGTAAACCCAATAAGTTAGGTTATTAAATGCTGCTTTGACGTGCCTATTTTACGCTGAATATAATTTACTTTTTAGCATCAGGGGGCTCAATGAAAAAGCTATTTTTAGCAATGGTGATTTTTTGCTCTTTTTTAACCGCGCAGGCTGAAGAGTCAGTTTGGCGCAAAGCTCAAGGTCAAGGCCAATTGATCTATACACTATATTCCGAAAGTGGCTTTTGGAACGTAAACTTGTATTTAGTCAATCCGGGAGAACTTCAAGAACTGCAGTGGCACAAAGCTTTTTCCACGAAAGAAAAGGCCACAGCTTTTTTGGCGCAATTTTTATCTGAGAAAGAACTAAAATTCCCCCACTCAGGGGCTGACTATGCGGACCACGGCTATGTATTTACCGAAGACTCTAATGAAGTCGTTTGGAAGTCAGAAAATCAATGGAGCTGGGACTGGGAAATTAAATATCATCAATGGTTAAAGGCTAATTTTCACAAAAATTTTTATTTAGATAATAATGTCGCCACCGATTGCGCGGACGGCGCCACTGCAATTCGTTGGATATTTTCGCGCATTCATAAACTGCCGGCGGGAAATCGCTTGGCGGGTTCGGGAATTGTTTTTACAAACGAATCAATGAAAGAGGAATGGAAGAAACTTCCGACGGATGAAGACTGGCGCAAAGATAAAAGGTTTATCGCCGCCCTCGATTATGTTTTGGATAATACCTACACTCACACAGTGATCAAAGACGGCTACCCGATTGCGATCGATAAAACAGCTTTTTTGGCCGGTACTTACATGGTTTCTCTACAAGGCGAGTCGGGCCACACATTGATTATTAGTTATGTTGCTAACGAAGCTAACGGACAAATTCCCATTCGCGTTTTGTCTTCTACCGGTGGCAGAATTGTACGTCCCCTTTACGAGCAACCATTCATGTATGACCAACCTAAAAAAGGTGAATCGGGAATTCTAAGACCTCGATGGCCCTTTAAGAGCGGCAATGCTTGGGATTTAGTTCCGCCAGAAAAAATGCCGCATTACTCTGTGGAGCAATTTGATCCAAAATTTCCTGGTCAGCTAAAAGATTTCATGCTCGCCGTTTATGACCGTATCGTGCCTGGCTTTAAACCGGAACAATTAGTGACCGAAGGGATTGATCAACTTTTTAAAAAATTTCCCGAACGCGCTAAATACGTTAAAGAAGGTTATGAGTTTTGTCGGAAAAACGGCTGTCCCGAGGGCACTCCCGAATGGGAAGAGTGGAGCACTCCCATGCGCGACAAAGGACTCCTCGATTACTTTAACAACCTAGAAAAAATCGTAGGACTAATCAGCCAATTAAATTATAGTGTTCAAACTCTGTGGAATGAGGCTCTTGCGGCAAGAAATTTTAAGGTTAACGATATTGAGACGACACTTAAACAGCTGCTTTTTATTTGGCGTTTCAATCTTTATGATTCTAATCCCAATGTTCCGATAAATCAGCGCTGGGCGATTTATTCCAACGAAGCTAGCCAAGCCATGGTTCATCGTATTTCGTACCTACTTACCCACAGAGCGGATCTTGTGGCGAAAAATTTGGAATCTGCGGAAGCCGACAACGAAATTCAACGCTTTTATTTCGGCTATGTTCAGTATTGCCAAATTTTTTCATTCTCCTGTGATCATTTACGCCAAGTTCTCCGCGAAAAAACTCTGACTTTTGGTGATTTAACGCTAAACATAGCGGCATGGCTTGAACGTAGTTTGTGGTTTAACTCCGATACTCGAGTGGCGACGGAATACCGTTGGGGAAAAATTCAATCCGAGGTGATCCCCATACACGGGCTCTTTAACCACAACTCCATAATATCAAAAAACGAAATTCTCTTGGGCGGAAACGATGACGAAAGGCTACTCTTTGATTTACGAAGTCGAAAGGCGCTAAATATCCCGAGTGATTTCGTCGTGGAAGATTTAGAGGTAAGCCAAGGTTATGGGCTCCTCATCAACCAGAGCAAAAAACAAATTGGTGTTCTTGAGCCCCGAACGCAAAAATTTGTGGCGATGGGCTTACCCGAAATTCCTCTAAAGTTCCGCTGGCTGGGTCCACAAACAATCATCGGCAAGGCCGCAGGCGGAGTGATGTATGCGGTGAGATTTTCGGATCAAAAATTTTCCAGTCTAACTCCCATTGAGTCGATTATCGACGACAGCGCCCGTCTGCTAAATGACCCCCAATTCAGACTCGCTTACGAAAGCTATTGGCGAACAGCTCCCAAAAATATGTTTTATGCAAATCATTACCCGAACCGGTTTACAATCTATGATTTCTCTGGCGCCGAAGTTTTAAAAACTAGTATTAAACATGTTTTCTCCAATAAAGCTCCCACAGAATATCTTGGTGTTATCACGCACGTCTCGAAAACTCATTACGTAATTCTTGTAACCAAAAATGACGAAAAGTGCCCCGACCCTCAATCGATTTGTCAAAATTATTTGCGACTTTCTTACGCCGTAGAAAAGGGAACAGGTAAAGTTACAAAATTCCCTTATCGCGTTGGTAAGTATTTAGGAAAAAATAATTATATTTTAGAAATTCAGGCAAAAAATCCCACGGACCAAGAAGTTTTTATCGCTGAACTCGACGACAGCTTCGCAATTCAAAAGCGCCTTCCCAAAATTGGAACTAGTTTTCATTTTAACGAAAGCCCTAATATCACTCTCTGGACCGGCAATGCTTGGGAAGCAAAAGTTGTCCGCGTGAAGGAGGATTTGACTGTGGAAGAGCTATTTACTGGCTCGCAGAAGATGTTTCCGCAGTTTTTAGCGCCATCCCATCTTTTAGTGGCCATGCAAAGTAGCGGCGGAATTTACGATTTCGCTCAGAAGAAGATCGTATTTAAACAAGCTTGGGTGCGGGCCGCTGAGCTTTATAATACCGAACGAAGTCCGTGGTTTTTTGCCGGCGATGGTAAACACTCGGGAATATACCGTTTTACGGATAGCACTTATATGCCACTCGTGACAGGTCTTTCCACTTATTTAGCTAATAACCAAGCTTGCGGGGCGCGCGTGAAAATGCCCGTTGGCGCAACCTTTGACTTTACGGCAGAATATAACGCCTACGAGGCGGGGTATTGTGTTTACGACCGCAATGATAGCGACGGTGCCGTCTTTAACATGACCGGCGGCCGCGCTTACTACTTACCGTCTTCGGCTGGCGTGAAAGTGCGTGAGTTCACAGCGGAATAAGATTTTACTTTTTGATTTCGCGGTTATGACGCACAATATTTACCAAAAAGAACCTGGAACCTTTTGGCGGCTGTCGTTTTCATTTACACAGTGACCCTAATTGGCGTCACTGTGGGGTTCAAACTCTTTATAAGGCTCAAGAAAATCAGAAAATAATGGCCTGGGCGTTGCACTACTAACAGGTGGAAAATTAGGTTATTACCTTTACTAAGGGATAAGTTATGAAAAGTACTTATATTTTTGGTTCTCTTTCGGTGTTCTTAATCGCGGGCGTGATTGCTTGTGGGAATAACAGCAATAATTCCGCGCAGTCACAAATGCCTTTTAATCCGCAAAACCCAAATGGAATGCGGCCTGGAGTTCCGACAAATGATCGCGCCGCTAACGGAGCCCGTATCGACAGCGGTGCTGACGAAATTCCATTTAAAGGCGATAAAGTAACTTATAACCCAAATGACTACACTCATGTATTGAATCCAAACGTTGTCGCTAATGCCACCGGTTATAGCGTAAACGAAGGTTTTGATTTTACCGATGCCGGTAACGATAAGCTGATGGAGAACTTACGCGCTTATCTTGGAAAAGTTGGTTTTGCTACCGGTAAAATTGAGGACGCAAAAGTCGATCCTGCCGGCGCTAAACTTGATGATCTTTCGGCCACAAATTTAAATTTAGCCCGCTCTATTACTATGGCGGAAATGCGCCGGATAGAAGCCGGTAAATTTGAATTTCATATTTGGACCCAAGACGACGGCGAAGTCATTCTTGAAACTCCAGATATTGTCGACGAAGAAGGCACAAAAAAAGCCCACAGCATGCCTTTAAAGGCGCAAAATTCTGAAGCCGAAAGTTTTGCCCTTAGCCAAGCTTACTGTGTTACCCGCAGTAACGATAAAGAACAATCCTGCCAAACCGTCGTGGTTCGCCTAGTAAAAGATGAGCGTTACGAATCTTTTATTGTCTTCCGCAATTTACCGGCAAAAATCTTCTTAGGTGAATATACTTCGCGTTTACTTGCGACTTATCACCACGACAATATTATCGACCGTTGGGTGGAGTTCTTTCACGACGTGTTAACATATAGATTGATGACTAAGGGTTCCTTTACCGACGCACAATCGGTAGCCGAGCTTAAAACTTTTGCTGTTGCCAACGGGATTTCGGCCTTTACTTTGGCTATTAATCGAAGTCAATACGGCAAATTTATCGTCTCTGGTGACCTTGTTTCTAGCCGCAATAACAGCACTCAAAAAATGAATGTGCCGTTACAACGTGGCATCCTTTCTGGCGCAGAAGAGCAACCTATTGATTATATTTCCGAAACCGTAACCGATGCGACTTTAGTTCACGCCAATGGTCGTGGCATGTTGCACTTATCCGTACAACTTGCGGGTGGCGCTAATAACGCCATAGCCGGCGCCGACGAGGGCGGAATTATCTATAATCAAAAGGGTTTAAGCCAAAGCGGCGTGAATGCTTCAAATTTGTTTCAACGCAACATGCGTTCGCGATTTAGCCTTGCTGGCCGCAACAAGAGCATGAGATTGCAAGAGAAATCTAACCGCGCCTTGCGCTTTACTGTTGTGCCGGTGATTTCGGGCGTCTCTGATCCCGTGCTTAACTCGCCGCTAACCGCGAATAAAAGCGAAAAAAAATAATAACTGACTCAACGCAAAGTTTTTGACGGGTCAAATTTGGTTGTGTGAACATTTTTTCCATGGAAACCATGGAAACGGTAAACACCACAGCAGTGAATTTGAAGCCCGCAAAAGCTCCGGCACCAGTGACCGAGCCTTTGCTAATATTAATCCCGCAGCTATCTGCGTATCTGGATTACAGACTATATTTGAAGGATTATTACGAGTACCGGGTCAAGACAGACAAAGGACGTCGTCCCTACTCGTACGCGGTATTTTCTGCCGCCGCCGACATAAAGTCGCCCAGCTACCTTAAGCTCATCATTGAGGGAAAGCGCAACCTATCACTGGACATGGCAGAGAAATTTGCCCGCGCCCTTCAATTCAATAAGCAAGAGACGGAGGAATTCGTAAAGCTTGTGCTCTTCTCACAAGCTTGCGATGCCGTCGAACGCAACCGCCACTTTGTAGATTTAGTAAATATTCGTTTACTTAAGAAGATGCAAAGAGGCGAAATCGCCAAAGACAATTGGGAAAAGCTTCCTAATTGGTTGTCGTGGATTCTTGTTAGCCTCGTGGATATAAAAGATATTAAGTTCGAACCCATCGAGCTTTTAAAGATCTTAGGACCTATCGCTACGGAAGAGAGTCTCACCGAGACGGTTGGCTCGCTGTTTTCCTCGGGCGTATTACGTCGTAATGAGGCCACTGGCGAAGTCGTTAAGGGTAAGGAGCTAATTCCTACCTCCCAGAACGTTCCTGTCGAACTCGTTCGTAAGCTGCAAATGGACCTACTTTATTTAGGCCTTGAGTCTTTATTTAAAGAGAATCCCGTAGACCGCGAAGTTGGCGCGCTCACCCTGGCTTTAACGGAAGAAGAATTTAACCAGATTAAATTTGAACTTCGGCAGTTAAAAAAGAAGATCGCCAAGGATATCGTGGCCAAAAGAGTAAGTACTAAGGGCGACAGACTGTATCAGCTAAACCTGCAGTTCTTTCCAATTAGCACTAAAATTTAAGCTTAATAAAAGAAGCCTTAGCGATGAAGAGAATCTTCTAGAGAAGAATTCTTAGGGGGAGGGGGCATCATCGCTAAGACTCTTACAACAAACGTACAGCGGGTCACAAACGTACTGCGTTTGACTGTAGAGCAAAGCGAAAGCCAGTAAAAAAAATGATGAGAACGATTATACGCGTCCTCATCTGGCATTAATTTGATTTTAGCTTATTGTTGTCACTTGAGCGCCGCAATTGGCGCTCAAGCTAATTCAAGAGTTCGTTTTGGAATTCAAACTAGATAGATTCGAAAGAGATAAAGTGAAGTACGGGTTTAAGAATACATTTCTTACCCGCTTTAACAATTTGAGTTAGAGGATTAACTTTAAAGTTAACCTCGTAAGCTCCGGCATCCGCATCCAAAGCTCCCTGGAATGGAATCTTAAGACCCGACTGTTGTCCGCTTGGAGTTTTTAACGCAAATTGCTTGTTATCATTATCGACGATGTAGTTTCCATCGCTTTTTAGTACCAGACGGATAGATACGATTTCGATATCTTCGCTGACAGCGATTGGCAATGAACCACCGATAATACTGGTTTCACCAAGGTCACCGGTGATATTCAGAACCTCACCATGTGTACCACGAATTTCGATATGATCGATATTCACGATAATGTCCTTGATGCCATTATTGCCGCAGCTCTTTTTACACGAATGATGATCATCCCAAGGATGGCCGTCGTCGCCGGGATCGTCTGGATTTTCTGGATCGTCAGGATTCCCCGGGTTATCGCCCGGAGGATCTTGTGGGTCATCCGGAGTAATGGGGTCGCCATCGCCCGGAGGAGTGTTCTGCACGACCTCCAGAGTCTCGGTGGGCTTTTGATTGGTAGCACCAAACTCAACCTGACCGCAGTTATTGAAATATATCATTACAACAAATAGACTTGTTGCTAATCCTAAGAAACTCACTACTTTGCTTTTTAATAGTGTTTTCATAATGCTCCTTAAAAAAAAGACCCTACAACGAAGAATATAAATTGCACTGCCTATGCCGCGCTATATCGCTTTAAACAGTTAATAGCCGATTTTTTGTCGATGTTTTTTACACCTGAAAAGCGATATATAGGGGGTATCTAATTTTTTTAAATCCTTGGTATCAAAATGATATTCCAGCGAAATTCGTTACTCCGTCTGGAGCGTAGACGGTGAAGTTGCGCTAAATTTCCGCCCGCGGTGGCACTTGGCCTGCAGAACTAAGGGACTGGAGGCAAATTTCATGAAGGCTCTGGCTCTAGCTCTGATATTTGGGATTTTAAGTGGACTTGCGATCGAAGCGTCCGCCAAAGTCGTCACCCTCAAGGAAAAAGGGAAAACAATTATCGATTTTGATTTTTCGCCCAAATCGCTTTCTGACGATCAAATTCCTGATGACGTGCAAAAGATTTTTGATCGCCTAAGCTATTTTCAAAAACTTGAAGTTCAATATAAAAATTTAGCTTACATTCAAGATGAAGTTAATAAAGCCCTACCAGTCCTTGAGAGCATTGTTAAAGATTCCACGAAAGACCTCGGGGCCATCGACCAAGAAATCGCCTTCCTCCGTGAAGTAGCCAACACACGCGGCGAGCCATCGCGCAATGCGTTTGTCGAAATTGCCAAGCAATTATCGATTCAACGTCAAGAGATAGTGCGCCAGATTTCCGAAGTCGACGCTATCGCAAAAAATCAAAATTTTATTTCTGCGGAAATCGCCCAGTTGGTCGCTTTGCTAAAAGATTTCAACTCTCGGTTGCGCGCCGTGAGCGATGCCCAGGTTCAGGAGTTGGCCGCAAAGGATTTTTTTGAAGAATATTCGATACAATTTGAAAAAGTTCTTCGCGCTAAATTGCAGACGGCTTACGCCGCACAAGTTTTTTTACGAAACTCCGCTTTAGAGTTGCGCGAGATTGATCTGTCCCAGGAAATTTTAAACGCCGAGGCTAACTGCAAAGACGCCTTTTACCTGTTACGTCGTGCCGGCGAACACTACCCAAAATTTAAATATAACCGCAATAATATCCTTTTACTTATCTTTGGACCCGAAGTCCGTGAGAGAAACTTAAGAATTGTTTGTAAACAAACACGATTTCTGGCTGATGTATTCGGCATCCGTGCTGAACCGAAATATTCTTTTGATCGCGAAGAAAATACACTTGAGGTCAAATGGAATGATCCAATGTTTCCAAACTTAATGATTGCTATTGAGGCGTTGAAAAAAGCTCAATGACGGTTTAGATTAGCGTTTGATGGCTGAAATTGCCCTAAACGTCGTCTTAACTTCGTTCTTATTATCCTTGGTTTTATGGGTCGCAAAAAATAATCCTGTTTTGGGCGGCTTTATTTTATCTATGCCGCTATCGACTCTGATTACTTTAGCCTTTTCGAAATTTCAAAATGATAGCACCGGAAACACATTCGTTTTGGCAAAAAGTATTTTTATCGGCATTCCATCGACTCTGACCTTTTTTATTCCATTCTTGGTGGCTGAGCGCTTTAAACTTTCTTTTTGGACAGCTTACTTTATTGGATTTGCACTTTTGGCGGTTAGCTTTCTCTTACACCGCTGGATTATGGCGAACTGGACTCTTTAGTCGCTTTATTGAATCGTAGTGCGGCTTCTGCGCTGGTGGCGCGGAGCTTCTTCGGGCCCAAGAGTAGACTCTAAACAAATGGAAGTGTTATAGAATTACTTTCAACCTTTGGAGGTTACGATGTTTCGTCTTTTCATTTTATCTTTGTTTACTCTAATTTTTTCACAAACCAGTTTCGCTCAGGACCCAGAGTCAAAACGGACCAAAATAGAAAACGCCAATATAATTTGTGAAACTACGGAGCAAAAAGGCGTATTCTTAGCGTTCAGCGAAGCTGACCAACGCATTTGGATGGATGAAACTGGTCCCTACAAGCCCGGAATGAACGGTTATGAAGCGCAGAATGCATGGGTAAACAACATTAAATATGACGCCTACGCAAAAATTGGTGGCGAGTTTGTGTACTATGTTATGGGTCCTAATAACGTTGGTTCGATGTTTACTGTACTTGGTGACATAAAATATGCGCCAGAAAAAACGACTTTCTATTTTGTCGACAGATACACCGACAGACCTACCGTTATTAAAGCCAGGTCATTTAACTTTAGCTGTCGTAAGATTTAAGGGTACGGTTTGAATCCTGCCCCCACCTATGTTATATTCGAAGGCAATAATTGGGGGTGTACTGGTTTCGACGTGGGCAGTGAATCTTGTGGAGCATGCCGGGGCGTACGAGGTCCTCGTTAAAAACGTGCAA
The DNA here is from genome assembly GCA_964498095.1 of uncultured Bdellovibrionales bacterium. Taxonomy (GTDB): domain Bacteria; phylum Bdellovibrionota; class Bdellovibrionia; order Bdellovibrionales; family SG-bin7; genus SG-bin7. The sequence goes on from CAZCFY010000007.1 coordinate 17,150, forward strand.
ATTGTTATCTGGCAACGATCAAGTTGCTCTTGCTGCTTAATTGCGGCTTCATCGTTATGATTTCGTGACTGCGGAAATTTTAACGGTGTAACTTTAGCGGTCTCGATTGTTAGTGGCTTCTCAGCGCTGACGATTTAAATCTTCTGAGAAAAGGGATTAAGTAGTTTGTCGGCAGACGCCTTAAGCCTTAAATAAATTACCGACTAAGCATGAAGCGCCATAAGCAGGATCTCTTACGGACGGGAGTTCGATTCTCCCCACCTCCACCATTTGTCGGTAACTCTAAAATCGAGTTTATCGACTTTTGGATGTTCTTACCGAAAGTTCCCAAATTCTAAAAATCCGCTCGTGATGACAGACAGTTATCACGGAGCGGTTTACTTTTTTGTCATTGATGATCCCTGCTGTATCCGCAGCAACTCTGGATTTTCCCCTGGATTGACTCTGGACGCGCTAAGCACTTACTAAGCATGTAGTAAAATTCGAGGACATTCACGATGGGACGAACACACAAGGTCGTATTGACCGCAGAGGCGCAGGTCTTACGCAAACTGAGATTGAAGCACGGGTACTCAATGAAGAAAGCCGGAGAGCTTTTGGGTTACTCAGATTCGTATATCAGTCAGATTGAAAACGGGCGTGAGAATGTACCAAAGGGAGAACGTCTTTTGCGCTTTTTGAAGGTCTATGGCGACATTACTGAAAAATACTATAAGCAGTTGTGCAAGGACTTTTGCGCAGAAGAAACTGACGATCAGGTAATAATCGCGTTGTTGCCAAAATTAAAACCCGAACAGCAAAAGGCAGTTCGAGTCTTGTGCGAATCTCTAGCTTCTCGATTATTGTAATTACTTGCGAAGAATGTGGTAACCGCTAGCAAGTTCACTTTCGTAAACTTTGTTTTGCGTTCCAGGCTCGTAAGCCTCAAGGCTGATTTTAACATCGCGCTTGTGCCCCTGTGTGTAGGACATATCTTTGCCATCAGAAGTAATGATCTTGATATCGTAGCACTTGCCGTCTTGGCAGTAGCCGTCCTTCTGGAAAAAGGACCAAACTGATGTGATCGTTTGTTCATCCTTCTTTTCAAGTTTGTAGTCCGTGCGTTTATCGGAACCATTCACTGTACGAAGAAAGGGTTGCCCCGCTGAATTTCGTCCCGTGATGAGAAGTCCGAGTTCAATTTTATCAGGCGCTACTTCTTTGCCGTCTACAACCAACGTGGGGAAAATGTCAGTCTGGCGTCCGATAATAAAAGTATCGCCAAAGCCAGCATGAGTTTTTTCGACATTTTTTAAGCAGTCATCAGCGGAGTAAGTTACTTGATTTCTATATGTTCTTTTTTGTCCAGTGGCTTTATCGACGGTAGTGAATGGTCCTTCCCATGAACCAAGAAAGGTTTGGTAGTCTTTGGAACATTGAACCACTTCGCAAGTAACTCGACCGCTCAAATCATAATACGCTGAAGAGCAATCAACTTGGTCGCCGATATGCGCATAGCTGACACTCGTTACCAAGGCGGACAAAAGAATTAAAATTCCTGTTTTCATAGGGACTCCTAACGATTCGGAAGGCTTGTATTTAATACATTTCGGTTCCCACCGCATCCTAAAACTTTCGATTTGAAATCTTTAGTCGTCATTGAGAGCCAGGGCATCCGTTGCTCCCTTCGTATCAGCGGCAACGAGGCGTACATAGTCTTGGGTTGTTTCGAGGCGCTTGTGACCGACCATTTGTTGAACTTGGGGCATACTTACGCCCTTAATCAGCAAGTGCGTGATGAACGAGGCTCGCAGTGAGTGAAAGTTTGTTTCACGGATTCCGATTGAAATTTGAAATGCTCTCAAAACTTTCGCAGCTTCCCCATGTTCCCACATTCTATTGCGTGGAAATACAAACTCTGATGTGCTCTGGGTTTTTAGAGACAGCAGAAAGCTTTTAAGTCCGTCGTTCAATGGAATAGATCGAAAACGATTGTTCTTTGTTGATTTGGTCTGATTCAATTTGAAGTCGTATGACCTCTTGAGCAAGACAAAGCCAGAGGTGAAATCAATGTCCTCCCATTTCAAGGCATACGCTTCTCCTGAGCGCAGTCCCAACTCATAAACCACTCGCCAGACGGGATACCATTCATGTCCCTGCTCTTTTGCGAGCGTGAGCAATTTGATGATTTCCTCTCTGGTCATGGCAACCATATCCTTCTGTGGAGGTTTGCCATAAATAATCCCGTTAGCTGGATTCTCTTTCAGTTTACCAATCTGAACTTGGCGTCTGAAAACGGAGCGAATGTGTTTTAGCAACCCTTTCTTGCTATCGACTTGCGAATCTGAAAAGGCAGATGCAATCAAGTCTTCGATTTCAATAGTTGTGATGGTGTCAATGGGGCGCTTCAGCCAACGGGCTGTGTGTTTGTTCAAGATGAGTTTGGCAGAGTAGATTGTACTCTCGGAGTATTCGCGTTGCCGCACAAATTTTTCCCACTCTGTAATCGCGTTCTCCCAACTAACAAAGCCAGCGCGAACTTGCTCTCGAAATTTTCTACGCTCCTCAAGGAATTGCACGGCTATATTTCGAGCTTCACCTTTTGATTCGATTCCGCGTTTACGACGTTCAAAATAATACCCTTGGATATCTGAAGTCACTCGAACTTCAAAGCCATTGAGTGTCTGTTTGATATAGCTGTCTGGGTTTAGCTTTTTCATACAACATTCCCCAGAACAAGTCCGAGCACATCCTGTTCGAGAAAAAATAGTTTCCCGTTCTTAGCACCGCCCATATTGAAGCCACGGATTTTGCCCTTACATTTTAAGTTGTATAGCGTCTGCTTGCTGATGCTCAGAAGCTTGGCAGCCTCGTCGGCAGTCAGTAGCTTTTGTCCTTCCAGGTTTTTCATAAAACGTACCTCCCAACCTGCAATCAGGATAACGCAATGTGTAATATAAGTAAAGAATAGTATTACTATGTCAAATCAGAATGACTTTTTAATAAGCAAATACAGCTAATTAAGACAGTCTCAATATGAGAAAAGTAATTGAATTTGAAAAAGATAATATAATTCCGATATAATGTTGGAAGGGAGCTTACAATGGAAATAGATGCGGATAAGGTAAGGAAAGAAATCGAAATGATCTTAGCAAACAATAAAACAGCGATTCTATTGTTTCGATTCCTCGCCAGTCGCAAGCGATCTGCTCCGATTACGGATGTCTCGCAGCTTTTAAGTTATATGCGACAGTCATTTAATGAAGAGGTTCAGCGAAATGATTTGGCTGAGGTCCTCACGACGTTGACCAAACTTGGCTTCTGTATCGTGAGAGGCGCGGACGGCAGGGAGAAAATTTATTGGACCCACTGGCTCTTTCCAATTTTGAGTTCAGATCAAAGCACCCTGCTAGGCATGGAATACAAAGAAATAAAGGCGCTCAAAAAAGATCGTACATTGTTTCGATCTGCAAAACAGCAAGTTGAACTTTACAGAACGAATCTTATAGCAGGATCGCCACAAGCCGATCTTCGACCTGATTTAGTTTTTAACCTGCAAACGCCATCGTCAAAACCATCGCGGTCACTAACAGATTTTTCCACAGAGGAAATCCTGTCGGAGATAGAGAGGAGAGGCTTCAAGATACAAATGAATATATCGAAGTAATTGAAACCATCCCCTTGATTTCTCCTCGAACCACACTTCTCGATTTCTAACCCATAAATAAATTTGAAGTTTTTTGAATAGAACACGCTTCTTTGGGAAAGGGAGCATAGGTCACGCTTTTATTTGGAGTATGTATGAGCACATTAGCTAGTTTTGAAAATCACACTGGGTATCCTGTCAATCGAAGTCACCGATTTGCTCTCGAACTGACGTTCTTTGAAAGGTTAAGACGTAAAGCCGAAATATTAACCCCACTGTTGGATAGGCGCCGAAAGCGCCGTTCCCATCAGCAAGTGCGAAAGGGCTTTGACGACGTTGAACGAACCACTGGTCTAAATTTTCATGAGTTGACCAACGAGATGGTAGATTACCTGAATTTTGAAGCTGAGAAAGAAGCACGCGATTATTACAACAATCAGTATCCTGGTCGAAATCCTCTCGAAAAGAATGGCAAAGAAAAAGACTTAACGATCTTCTTTGATCGCGAACTAAGTTATATTCGGTGTGTTCAGTTGGTTCCTTGGGTTGAGCCAAATTCAAGAAAGTTGATGGCTGAAATTCCTATTGTCGGTATTCATTGTCCCGATCTTATTATTTTTGGAATCGGTTCAACTGGTAAAGCCGCAACCGTCATAGAAGTTGATGGGTTAATACACGATACTGAAAAAGGATCGAAAGACGCATTGATTGACGCCTATCTCAGAGAAATTGGCTTTGACCTCATCAGAATACCGGCAAGCAAGGTCCATAAGGACCGCCCTGACTTAGCAACAGCGGACTTTGATCGAAAGCTCTGTACGTTATTGGCTGAGGAGATGAAGCGATTTAAGCGTTCTAACAAGGCTAAGGTTAACAAGTTCAAATACAAAATTAAGCTTTTGAACATTGCCACTTGGCTCACCGTAAATCAAATTGACCACGTAATTAAAAAGCAGTTTGGAGTTGAGCTTCGACTCTCCGATTCGCTGAAGATTGAGTTCTATCGCAAGAATCCCCATAAGTGGGTTAAGGGCGCAAAGCGTCTATTGGGTATTCGTTCACCCATACTGTCGAATCAAATCAATGCAAAACGACTGACACGAAACGTGCGAGATGCGGAGTCAATCCATCCCCCGAAACGTGGTAGCTGAAATTTTTGTGTCTATCCAAAATGAAGTGTCGAATATTGAAAATCCTCAGTTGTTTCAAGGGACTTGTTATTTTTGGTCAATACTAAATCATCAAAAAAACTACCTGAACGCTCGCGTGTGCGCCGTTTCTGTATATGTGCGACTGTCACGCCAATAGGATTCTCCGCGCTTACCAAAAACTATCCCCCGAAAACCTTCTCGGTCATTGGCAAACTCAATTCTAAACTTCAACTCAGGGAAGCGTTTAATAAGTTCATTGAGAAGTATTCGCGGTGGATTTGCGTACGAGCAGAATGAATAAAGGAGTTCATGCGGATTTTCCTTTAATTGCACGCCCAGAGCGTTGCTTCCGACCTGCCAATGTGTGAACCTTGCTTCACTCAATTTTATTAAGGATTGCTCGCACCTAACCTCTTTTAGGGTTAAATCAGGAATTGGCAGTACCGAGTTGAAACAGAAGTCATTGTATTGACCCACGCCTCTAAAAGTTGGGTCACATCCACCGGCGGCTCTTCTAAGTCTTTCAAGCGCCGACCTGGAGCCTTTGATGCTCATGCGATTAAAGCACACTGAGGGCGTTCCTGGCGATTCACAGCTTGGCTCTGTAGGTTGACAATGCCTGGATACAAACATCGAATTCCAAGCCCAGCGAAATAGATTGGCGAAGGACATGGCTTGCTCCTTTCTCATCTGCAACATCGAGGTCAGAAAAAATAAATCCCGAATGAACAGCGTAGATCAACTCAAAGTATTCGCGTCCCTCGATGATTCCATTAGGGTTGTGAAAGTAATAACGTCGATAAAGGCGCTTGAGTTCATTGAATCTTTGCCGACTTGTTGTGCTCATGCTTCTATTTTATCGTGTCGATGAGCGAAGGTGAAGTTTTTGGTGAGAGTGAATGATTTTGATTTACCTAGTTTTACTCGATCATACTTACCCTCGTCTGATTGAGACAGATGAAGTACAATCATAGGGGCGGGGGGATAGTGGAACGTTCCATCAACAGTCGAAAATCTGTTCCATCCCATACTAGGGGGTACATTCGCTTTTGCAGATTTTTTGGAACGATGGGACTCAAAGACTAGGACCCATAATTTGGTCTGACAAACTGCCCGAAATTCAATAAACTAAACCCATGATGCGTGAGTACCGCGTCCTATTCGTTGCCATGAGTGGTGTACGGGTTAAGGACAAAGAGTTATTAAAGCTTGGCATGACATTGCCAGGTTTCGTTGAGCGAAGCGAAGTAATCGCAAGCTTGCCGAGTCTTTCACTTTTGACATTAGCTGCACATTGTCCACCGCACTGGCATCCAAGTTATATGGAAGTTGACGAACTGAACATAGATGAAACTCAAGCTACGATTGCAAGCAGTTACGATCTCGTCGCAATTAGCACCTTTACCGCTAGAGCTTACGACGCTTATCTGTTGGCGGATAAGTTGCGAGAGCACGGTGTCTGTGTCGTTCTGGGCGGCTTACACGTTTCGGCTTGCCCCAAAGAAGCTATGAATCACGCTGACGCGATTGTTGTAGGTCAGGGCGAACTGCTGTGGGGGAAGTTACTTGAAGACTTTGAAAAAAATGAATTGAAGCCCTGCTATGGGCTTTCGCCGCAAGATTCCTCGCGTTTTCGATTGGAACACTCAAAGACCCCTCGATATGACTTGATCGACTTCAATAAGTACAATCGTGTTACTTTACAGACCTCGAGAGGATGCCCGCACCATTGTTCGTTTTGTGCGGCATCCAGAACAATCAGCAACTACCAGTTGAAGCCCATAGACAGAGTGCGTGTAGAACTTGAGCAGATATTTTCATATTGGAAGCGTCCCTTCATCGAGTTGGCTGATGACAACACTTTTGTAAACAAAGCCTGGTCAAAAAACCTTCTAAGACTCTTTTCTGAGTTTCCCATGAAGTGGTTCACCGAAACGGATATTTCAGTTGCTGATGATCCAGAGCTATTGGAGTTGCTGGCACTTTCAAATTGCGCACAGGTTTTGATTGGTTTTGAATCGGCAGTGCCAGATTCACTTACTGGAATTGATGCACACGATTGGAAGCGCCGACAGTTTGACAAATACCTTCAAAAAATTGAACTCATTCAATCCTACGGTATCTCCGTAAATGGCTGCTTTATTTTAGGTTTGGATTCCGATGACACCTCAGTGTTTGAAACAACAAGACAATACGTTTTGGATAGTTCTCTTGCAGAGGTCCAGATTACAGTGCTGACACCATTTCCTGGAACCGACCTTTACCGAAATCTCCGAAAGGAAGGGCGACTGCTGAAGGATGAGTATTGGGATCAATGCACACTCTTTGACGTTACCTATAAACCGGCTAAAATGAGCCCAACAGACCTTGAAAATGGATTTCGTTCACTGATGAAGGATATTTATACGGACATAGCTGTGAAAGCACGCAAGACAAAATTCAGGGAGTGCCGCAAGGAAAGAAAAAGAGCGATTCAGCAGAGAGGGACAACATGAATCCTATAAACTCGATAAAGAAAATGTTTCGATTGCTATTTTTTCGTATCAGTCGAGATGAAATTGTCAGTCTTGATAAGTCGGATTTAATTGTTGGATTGGTGTTCACTTGGCTTGTTGGGATGGGGAGATACTGGGACGATCCTGGAGCTAAATTTTTGCAGCATCTTGGTCTTGGCTCAGTGATTTATGTGTTCGTACTCTCCGGTTTCCTTTGGCTGTTGTTTAAGCCGTTCAGAATAGAAAAGTGGTCCTATCAAAACATATTGACCTATGTTTCCCTGACTGCATTTCCAGCGATACTATATGCGATTCCTGTTGAAAGATTCGTTGAGGTAAATACTGCCGCTGCGATGAACGCCTACTTCTTGCTGATTGTAGCTGCGTGGAGAGTTGCGCTCTTGGTTTCTTATCTCAAAAAATTTGCTCGTCTCACGATCTTTCAAACCACTGTGGCAACACTCTTACCGTTAACCGTTATCATTGCGAGCCTAACGGCATTGAACTTGGAAAGAGCCGTTTTTGAAATCATGGGTGGGATTAGGGAGCGCACAACCAATGATACTGCGTACATGATTCTGAATTTGTTGACGATACTTTCGGTGCTATTGTTTGCTCCCCTGCTGATTAGCTACGGCGTTATCGTTTATAAGAAATGGAAGCGTCCTGCGGGGCAGTTATAGGTATGTGATGGATACTCAAGTATTTAAAATAATTGATAAATCTGTCATTTTCCGATCTGTCTCAATTGGGTTCAATTTTCTTGACTTTTAGCGCATTTTATAGATTTTTATAGCATTTTAGCGCATCTTCCTTTATATTGAAACTGGACCTGGGAGCTTCTGTGGCAGACGAACCATCTTACAAGATCAACTACAGCGTGAAGGTTACGAAAGCTGCCATCAAGCAGGGCAAGAAGCTTCCTATTACTGAGAAGCAGCGTCTTGAAATTATCAAAGACGTGAAGCTCCTCAAACATTGGAGCGAGAACGAAGCGAATTTTGATTATGAGTCTGCGTTTGGTGCGATTGAGTTTAAGTACAATCTTGCTGGGAAATGGATTCGAGTTATTGTTTTTCAGGATGATGTACGAAAGGTGATGTGGGTGATCCGAGTGTTTGCGAAGAAGACCAATCAGATTGAAAAAGTTCATCAGATTGGGATTGAGACAGCGGTTTCTCAGATCAAAGCAGAGATTAGAAAGTTTGAAAAAGAGCAAAAGTATACAGGTGCTCGCAGTAAGTTAAACTTAGTATCAGGAGGTAACAAAAATGAGTGATTCAAATAGAAAACTCGTCAGTATTCCTCCGGAAAACATGGATGTTGATTCTTTGATTAGCTGGTGTGGTCAGCAGTTCGCTACCACGGCAGAACTATCCAAAGAAGCGGAGCAATACTATAGCGATATGAGACGCCATCATCAGCATTTGTCTGAGTTGATGGGTATGCTCCAAGAATTGAAGAAGAACAAATCGCCGCGTGAAGAGGTCGAAGAAGTTGTAGACACGACTTCCGAAGTAATTGAGGCAATCCAAGCGTTGAGAGAAGACCGATATGTATTGGATGAGCAAGGCAAAGACATCGACGTAGTGGAAACAGAGTTCGAGGGAACCGAGTCCGGCAAGAAAGCTGCGGCAGAACTGCAAGCGGATGTTGAACTCTTTATGAAGAACTACAATTCCTTCAAAGCGAAGTTGGGTTTGGTGACACAACAAGATGTCGCTAAACTAACCGGCATAGATCGTCGCTATGTCTCGATCATCGAATCCGGTAAGCACAAGCCTCAGTTCAAGACACTCAAGCGATTGGCTGATGCCTTCGGTGTTGAGGTAGAGCAGCTAACAACCTAAGACAGGATTTGTTCCCTGCTCTTACTGGGAGGTCATGCCTCTCTAGTTCGATTTTCTGGACGCGGTTCTGGATAGCAGATAGAATCTGATGTGATTTTGGAGGCTTAGGAAAATCACCTATGCCTCCACCAATTTAATTCAGTATTCAGAATACTGTTAACTGTATTCTGAATACTGTATGAGGACTTTTGTTTTCTATTAGAATTCGCAATGTATTTCTTGATGGTTCGCGACTGATTTTGGACACTTTTCGGTTGAGAATCGGCAGGCAAAAATGGGTGAGATAATGAGTAGGAACCCAAAAACATGGTTCATCGTAAAGTGTTTTATAGCTTCTGAGCTTTTGATGTTTGGATCAATGGCATCTAGGGAACTTTTCTTTGATCCTAATCTGTTTAGCGGATTTTTGAGCAAGCCGGAGATTTGGTACGGAATTTTTTTGGAAACAGCACTGGCCACACTTCTCGTGTGTCTAATTGGAGTCTGGATTTTATCGTGGATTAAATTTAAGGATAGACGAAATTTTTTGATTGCTTCGATTGGAACATGGGTACTGCTTTGTTCTTTCGTGGTCGCAGTCTACAAGATTTTTTATTTCCCACGTGAATGGAAGCTGACTTCTATTGAGCCAGGATTAATTTTTGGTTGGATTATTCCAGGTGTTTTGACTCTTGCCTGCTTTGCTTGGTTCTCAGAGAAGCTTCACCATACTCAGCTCAGGAACTAACGGAGGCGCATTTCCCTGCATATCCCGACTGATTTCCCTTGTTTCAAGACGTCCAAGTTGGACACCGAAAAAAATCTGAGGTAGTCTCAATGGCTTGGAGGAGAGAACCCACCTCCACCACTTTAATATGCCGAGGACTTTATGGTACGCCGAGAAGAATTCGATAACGGGCGCGATATAGATTGGGGAAAAACCTCAGAGGACTACGCAAAATACCGTCCCGGCCCCCCGCTTTCTCTCTATCAAATACTACAGGCTCACGGAGTTGGAATTCCTGGTCAAAAAGTCTTGGATCAAGGCACGGGAACCGGCGTGTTTGGGCGTCAACTCGCTAGACAAGGCTGCGAGGTAATAGGTACAGACATTTCGGCGACCCAGATTCGGTTTGCTACCGAATTATCTAATAAAGAAAATCTCCCTAACATTAAATTTATAGTTTCGGCCGCAGAAGAAAATCCATTTCCCGATCAATCCTTCGACGTAGTGTCGGCCAGTCAATGTTTTGTCTACTTTGATAAAGCAAAATGGATTCCGGAAATGAAGCGGATCCTCCGCCCTAATGGAAAAATCGTTACCGTATTTTTTCAATGGCTACCACTTGAGGATCCAATTTCTGGCGCATCCGAAAAATTGGTTCTAAAATATAATCCCGATTGGTCAGCGCATTCCATGGACGGGCGGGTAAATCAATTTGATGATTGGTTCTTAAAAGATTTCAGGCAAACCGCATTGTTCGTTTATGATGAAGACATAGAATTCACGCGAGAAACATGGCGCGGCCGCATTCGGGCCCTTCGCGGCATTGGGGCAAGTTTACCACCTGACGAAGTAAAAAAATTTGACGAAGAACATGATGAGTTGCTTAAAAAAACCTTAGGCGATAAATTTATTATTCCTCATCGAGTTATCGCGAGAGTTTTGAAAATAAATCTTTAGCTTGAGCTAATACCTCTGCGGCTACCTGCCGGTGCGTTTTGAATAAACTTGCCTTCGGCACCGTAAAATTATACTAGAAATCATGGATGAAAATGACTTCGAGGGCACGCTCGTACTTGAAAAGCTCGCTGCAATAGGAAAACTTGACACTTTCTTTGAGGCAATTGATGCTGACGATTTCGCCAAAGCTAAGATTTTAATGAAATTGGCGAAAATAGATTCTGAAACAATTAAAATTGTATTAAAGAAGATGGGCGACGCCGATGGAAAGCACTAGGTTTTTATGCAAAAGTACCTAATATTGTACGCAACCCGCGAGGGACAAACCGAAAAGATCAGCCGGCGAATCGCCGAGCATTTGCTGTCCAAGGGCAAGCAAGTGCTACTTCATAATTCAAAAATATCTTTTAAAGAAAATCTCGAAGCCTTTGATTTTATCTTATGCGGCGGTTCGATGCACGCTGGCGGTGTGGAGTCTGAACTCGTAAAATTTGTAAACGCCAACAAAGAAAAAATCGAAGCCAAGCCTAATGCGTTTTTTTTGGTTTCGCTAAGTGCCGCAACTAAGGATCCGAAATTAAAAGAGCAATGGCTGGCCGACGCTAAAACAAAACTCCAAGAGCAAATCAAAGTTCGGTTTTCAAATATCGAAATGATTGCCGGAGCATTAAGTTATTCTAAATATTCCTGGCCAATAAAATGGATCATGCAAAGAATTGCAAAAAAAGCTGGGGAAAACACCGACACCACCCATGACTATGAGTATACGGATTGGCGCCAGGTCGAAAGTTTCGCTAAGAACTTAAACTCTCCGCAATTAACGGGCACGAAATAATTGTTTAATTGTGGGACTATATTCTTTAGAGAAAAATGCCAAATAGATTTCTAATGCACCGATAATAACTGCCAGGGGAACACCTTCGGGCGCCATAAACGCGTGAACCATAAAAATATTTATGATTACCGGCGCCAAAATAACGAGAGCCAACGGCACAAAGCGGCCGATCATCAACAGTAGCCCGCATGTAATTTCGGTTCCCTTTAACAAAAAAAAGAAGTAACCCGTCGCCGCCATTCCTTTAAAGAAGTCCGCCATGGCACCTTCTAATGGTGGCGGTGTCGTAAAGAAAAACGCAATCCCCGACCCTAAGAACACAAGCCCAAGGAGCAAACGCGCGATAAGGGTAACTTTCTTCATTAAACCTCCATTTAGGCAAATAGTGACAGACAGCTTAAACCAACGTGCACCTTGCGTAAAGTACTCTTAAATTATAGTATCCATTCTAAGAGCGGAGGTCTTAGGTTATGTTAAAAAAGATTTTACTTGCTGTTGTGGTTATCGTCGGCTTGCTTCTTGCGTACATAGCGGGACAGTCGGAAGATTTTACGGTGTCGCGTGAATTGCTGATTAAGACCACGCCAGAAATTATCTTTCCTTACATTAATAATTCACAAAAATCCAATGAGTGGATGCCTTGGCAAGAGTCCGACCCCAATGCAAAAATGATTTATTCGGGACCCGATGAAGGCGTTGGCTCAACTACTACCTGGGATAGCACGGGCAATATGGGAACAGGCAAAGCGGAAGTCGTGGAGAGCATTCCCAATCAACGCGTGAGAACTCAACTCAGTTATACAAAACCTATGAACATGGAACAGCTGGCAGAAATAACGCTAACGCCCTCGGCGCAAGGGACAATGGTTAAATGGTCCGTCACGGGAAAAAACTCTTTTGTGGGCAGAATTTTCTGTTTCTTTTTTAATATGGACAAGATGGTCGGTGGTGAGTTTGAAAAAGGGTTAAATAAATTAAAAGGAAAAGTTGAAGAGGCGGCGCGGTGAAGGATGGTGGGAGGCGCCTTGAAGGCATACCGTTTGCTTTCATAGTTGCCTGAGACTCTATAGCGTATCGGCTAAAATTTTAAGAGGTTAATTGCCCTATGCAGTGGCTTTTATTTATCCAAGGTTTTATATACCTCACCAGCGGACTCTGGCCAGTTTTGAGTTACCGGACTTTTGAAAATGCCACTGGACCCAAGCAAGAAAAGTGGCTGGTAAAAACCCTAGGCTGGCTGCTGGCACTGGATGGTGGTATTTTTATTTTTGCTTCACTGACCACACCAGGGGCGGACACCGTGTTTTTATCTTTAGGTACGGCACTCATTTTGTTGTTAATAGAACTCAGATACACCTATAAGAAGATTCTTTCCAAGGTGTATCTTTATGACGCCCTAATAGAGGGATCTATTGTCATGAGTTGGCTCTATTCCATGTGGAATTCTCACCGGCTGGTTTAACTCGATCTCGGTCCTGCACGCCGACTCTGTAAATGCAATCCGCAGGGCTTCGTTTTACAATTGTTCACATGACAAAATCTTTCACCTCCTACCAAAAGTTTGTGTTGGCGATGCTCGCTTTTCTGCAGTTCACGATTATTTTGGACTTCATGATCATCTCGCCCCTCGGGGCTATTCTAATGCCAGCACTTAAAATCACACCCGCTCAATTTGGGATGGTTGTTTCCGCTTACGCTTTTAGCGCGGGACTCTCTGGCTTACTGGCGGCCGGCTTTGCGGACCGATTTGACCGCAAAAAACTTTTGCTTTTTTTCTATTGCGGCTTCATTGTTGGCACTTTGGTTTGCGGCTTAGCGCCCGACTATAAAATATTGCTAGCGGCACGAATTATCACAGGAATTTTTGGCGGCGTAATTGGCTCAATCGTCTTGGCAATTACTACGGATTTATTTACCTATGATCAGCGTGGACGGGTCATGGGGGTTTTGCAAACTTCCTTTGGCGCCAGTCAAATTTTAGGAATTCCCGCAGGCCTTTATTTTTCGGGCATGTGGGGATGGCATGCCCCTTTTATTATGATTGTCGCCATCGGCGCTGCGGTGGGTATTTTGATTTGGTTTCAATTAAAGCCTATTCGCGATCATCTAAAATTAAAAACGGAACATTCCCCCTTACAGCACCTGATAGCTACGGTTAGAGTTCCGCGCTACCTACTCGCTTTTTTAAATACGGCTATGTTAACAACAGGCGCTTACATGATGATGCCGTTTGGCACGGCCTTCGCGGTTAATAATTTGGAAATCGCTTTTGATAAATTGCCGATGCTCTACTTGGTAACCGGAGTTGCCGCGATTTTCTGCGGACCAATTATAGGCCGCATGGCTGATAGCTATGGCAAATTTAATGTTTTTCTCTTCGGGGCAATCGTAACAATTGTTATGGGTATTTACTATACCCACATGGGGCCGACCAGTATTTGGATGCTGATATTCGTCCAAGTTATTTTTTTCGTAGGAATTTTTTCCCGCACTATTCCCGCTCAGGCTTTAACCTCAGCTTTACCTTCGCCAGATAAGCGCGGCTCCTTCATGGCTGTTAACGCTTCCCTGCAGCAAATGTCGGGAGGAATTTCTGCCATGATTGCCGGTCTAATAGTCGTCGAGGGAGTAAACGGCCGTTTAGAACATTTTGATATTGTCGGCTACGTACTTACAGGAACAGTATTAATTACCGTTTTCATAGTTTGGCATATCAAACGAATTGTCGAACACTACGGCGCAAAATAATACGGCGCTCATCGACAATTGGACCAGTGGTCCCCTTCTTGCACTTTCCTGAAAGTGAAGAAAAAAAGGGGGACTATTATGAGAAAAGATATCACACGCTCTCACCGCGCAGAGCGCATGCCGCTAAGAAGATCTAGCTTTTTTGCTCCATGGTTCGATGAGTTTTTTGAACCGTCTCGCTGGCTCGATGATTTATTTTCGAGTCAACCTGCAATGAATATTGCAGAGTCTCCGGAGGATTACACGGTGACAGTAGACCTACCAGGAGTTAAAAAGGAAGATATTAATATAGAGACCTCCAATAACCAGCTAACGATTTCCGCCGAAAGAAGGTCGGAGAACGGTGGCAAAAAGGGCCAAAGCGAAAAGTTTTTCGGCCGGTATAAACGTACTTTCTCGCTTCCAGCGGGAACACCCGCCGAAAAGATTGAAGCTACCTCTAACGAAGGCGTACTTTCTATCCGCATACCAAAAGGCGAACACGCCAAAGGCCGCCGAATCGAAATCAAAGAAGGTAAAACTGCCGGGCAGAAGCCTGCGCCGGAACAAAGAAAAGGAGCCTAACATGAAAGAAAATGTACACTCACATATTCAGTTTAAAGACGAAAAAGCTAAACCATTTACGCCATCGGTAAAAGAGTTTTACGAAAAGGACGTGGTTTGCTTAACCGCAGATGACTCGATCCTTGATGCCGCAAAACTCATGTTGGATAACCACGTGGGCGACGTCGTCATTGTCGACGACTTAGAAGGACGCCGCGTTCCCGTTGGCATAATAACCGACCGCGATATCGTTGTCGCTTCTGTTGCTAAGGCTATGGACCCTTCAATGGCAAAGATTTCGGAAATATTAAAAAAGAAAATCATCACCGCCACCGAGGACCATGGACTGTCGGAGCTTGTTCACCTCATGGTTGCCGAAGGTATTAGCCGCCTCCCCATTGTCGACGAATTCGGGACATTAAGGGGAATAATATCCTCAAAAAGGTTGTTCCAATTTTTCGCGCAAGGTCTTTGTGAATTAACCGCAGTTTCCGAAGCGCAACAGCGCCGCGAAGAAGAGATGCATTAGAAGCGGAGTGTATTAAAGACCAACGCTCATGAGCCAAATGGGACTGTTAAAGTCCAATACTTCAATTGGTGTTAGCAACCCATTTGTCTGATCGATAGCAAAAGAACTAAGTTTATCGGCTGTTAAACCGCCAACGAATAGATATTTTCCGGTGGGATCGACTTCAAATTCGCGCGGCGTTCCCTGCACAAGTTGGTGACCGCCCACAGCCAGCATACCCGTATTGGCATCGACGTTAAAAATCGCAATACTGTTATGACCGCGGTTTGAAGCATAAAGAAACTTTCCGTCGGCTGTTATGTGAATATCGGCACACGTATTGTTATTTCCATTGATTCCGTTTGGCAGTGTTCTGATATTCTGAAATTGGGTTAGGCGGCCTGTGGTTTTATCCAAAGAATACATTGTTACGCTGTCGCCAACTTCGTTAACCGCATAGAGAATATTATCCTTTTTGGGATGAGCGACAATATGTCTGGGCCCATCTCCGGCACCGCCAGAAATAGTAGGTTCCTGCGGATTGGGCGTTAACACTCCCGTGGCCGGATTAAAAAGAAATTGAGAAATTGAATTCCCGACGGTGTTGGTGACAAACGCATAATTTCCCGCCGCCATCGTTATTGCCGCATGCGAATTCGGTCCCGTCATTTTAGTATCGCTAACGGCATCTCCAAGGGTCCCGTCGGCATTTAGCGGAAGTACGGCTACTGCACTGTCACCGTAAGACGGAATAAATAGATTCTTCGCCGGGAGATCAACGTGGATATAAACGGGATTTACGGCGACAACGACTTCCTTTAAGGCCGTCAGGGCGCCACTAGTCGGATTAATAGAATAAGAGAGCACGGAGTCACGGCTTGATGAGCCCGCATAAAATACTTTCTTATTTGGGTGAATCGCTAACGGCATCGGTGAGCCAAGTGCCGCTACCGAAGATACCTTCGACAATCTTCCGTCAGTGGAATTTATCGCATAGGTATCTATTATATTTAAACCTTGGGAAGCTACGTAAAGATAATATTTTAGGGGAATTATTACCGGGGGCTGCGGAATTGGGTTAGGATCTCCGCCCGGATTGGGGTTATCACCAATATCACTATTAAAAACCTCGGATGTGATCGGCTTAAATTCACCATCACAATTGACATAACTTAACGCAATCACCGCTAAAATAAGCGGAACTAATAGCTTTTTAATGGACACCCCTATATTCAAATTATGACACTATTTTGGGTGCATTTGAAAATATTTTTTGGCATAAAAAATCTCAGATTGAGACAAACGATGATCCTTAAATCACTTATCAACCTTACTGACCTGCTTTTCCATGAGTTCGATGGCGTGGTAATTAATCATGGTAATTATATTTCCATAGAGACCCCGAATAACCCCAACTACTTTTGGGGAAATTATTTAATTTTTCTTAACCCCCCACGACCTGGTGATTTTTCGGTTTGGCGCCAAAGATTTAAAGAGCGGTTTGGTAATAAAATTGACGTGAAGCATGAATTATATGCGTGGGAGGGAACTGGACCAACCGATTTAGACGATTTCCTAAAAGCAGGGTTTACGCTTGAGTCAGCAGTTACAATGACTGCACAAAATATTTCTAAGCCGAAAAAATGGAATGATGAAATTATGGTGCGTCCCTTTAATTCCCAAAAAGATTGGAATGAGTCTTTAGAGATGCACCTGTTGATGCACGAAAAAGAATACGGCAAAGAAAGTTACCGCTCATATAGAATTGCGAAAGATCGCCGCTACCAAAAAATGATCGCTATGGGCCTAGGGCAATGGTTTGGTGCCTTCTTAAATGGCAAATTGGTTGGAGATCTAGGAATTTTTAAAAAAAATTCTCTGGGCCGGTTTCAGCTCGTTAGCACTCATCCCGATTTTCAACGTCAGGGAATATGCAGCACTCTTTTATATAAAGTGAGTGAAGTTGCTCTTGAAGAAATGGGAATCAAAACGCTTGTTATTGCAGCAGATGAAGATTATTTCGCAAAAAATATTTACAGCTCCATCGGCATGGCAGTTGTCGAAAAAAATCTTGGGGTAGTCCTTAGGCCGTCCCGCGCCAAATTGCCCCAATAAAAAAATCAATTCAAATCTGGCTCGCAGCGCACTTGGCCCCGGAGTTGCTATATGAACTCGTTGCATAAACCTCACTTCTTCGAAAGGAAATTTTTATGGCAAATCCAGCAGGTGATATAAAAAATATGAACGTAAAAAGCGGCATTCGCACCGCCAACGAATCACTCGAAAATATTTCTCATGACGTTGGACAGCGTGCCGGCGAAATCGTTTCGCAAGTTTCCGGTTCTGTTTCGGAATACTACGAAAATGGCCGTCGCTTCGTAAAAGATAATCCCGTTAAAGGGGTTGCATATGCCGCCGCCGCCGGCGTCGTCGTAGGCAGTCTATTAACTTTAGCTTTAAGGCAACGAGACTAATGTCACTCTTGGGTAATTTAAGAAAAGTTGGCTTGGCGCGCGGATTAATAAACTCCGCCGTCGATCCGATTAAGAGCACATTGACTTCGACTGTAACCACCATGGTCACCAGCCTCATAATTGCGGGCGTGATAATTTTTTCTTTGATTCAACTATTCAGGCAGTTTGAAAACTATGTTTTGCAAAATTTCGAGAATGGCGAATCAATTTTAACTTTACTCTACGGCCTGGTGGTCATAGTCGGCCTTATAAGTCTCTACATAATTTTCTCCGGCAAAGGAAAAAAGGAGAAAAAATTGGAGAAACGAATTCCTGACCATCCCATAGACGCCATTTTTACCGGGCTAATCGATGGGTTTGCCGATGGAATCCGAGGACAGAATGCTAAACAAATTACCCCTATTAGAAAAGGAGCATAAAAATGACAAATGAACTTAAAGCGAAACGAAAAATTAGCACGGCTCTGGCGGCTCTTGCAGTAATTGGCGCCTGCGCTAATCATCCCCAAAAGACAAGTGAAACAACAACACCCGTTACCACCGGTACTTCGGTTAACAATGCGGCTGCCAGTGAAGTAAAAGCGCATAGCTTTGTCGAAATCACCTTTGCCCCAGGTAGCGCTAACTTAACGGAGCAATCCCGCACCGCCTTAACCTCTCTTTTAAATCAGGCAGATCAGGCCGGCGACATTGAAGAAGTCATGGTGCTTTCGTGGTCCGACGAAGAATATCCTGCGGGATCAAAGAATAAACTCTCCA
Organism: uncultured Bdellovibrionales bacterium; assembly: GCA_964498095.1. Taxonomy (GTDB): domain Bacteria; phylum Bdellovibrionota; class Bdellovibrionia; order Bdellovibrionales; family SG-bin7; genus SG-bin7. Next base: position 35,800 of record CAZCFY010000007.1, read on the forward strand.
AGGCGCAAAGAGACCTTGCGGAAAAAAGAAGTGAAGCGGTAGAAAAACTTATTAAATCCGCCAAAGACGACGTCGATGTCGATACATATAATATGGCTAAACAGCCCAACGTCTTATCGAAATGGCTTAATACAAAAGATGCCAAACTAAAAAAATCCTTAGTTGCAGCAGGTCTCCCTACCAATGCGGATGACATGCAATACCCCAGCAAAGCTTCGCATGCAGTTGTTCTAGTTAAACTAGAATAGCTGTACCCACCTCAAGTCCGAGGAAGCTAAGGTTTCCTCGGACTTTCTTTTTTTAGTGCACGTTAGCCTTTCCCAGATATGTACCAACTCTCCCTAAACTCAAAACATAATCTTGGTCTTCAAGAATATAAATAAATCAGCACTGGCACATATCCTGCTCTTACTCCACTTAGTCGAAATGTTATTTTTTAAGGGGGATTAATGGAAAATAGAAGACGCCGCGAGTTTTTAAAAGCTTCTGGGATCGTATTGGGCGGACTGATTATTTCTTCTCCACTTACCACTTTAGCCAAACAAGGAACATCCACCAGCAGCTCTCCCGACGAAAGCATGAGCGGAATGGGGATGGATTTTAACAAAGGTAAAGGACGAGGATTTTGGACAGGATACTACCAAGGTGATTACGGGAATTATGGTTTCCGAAATGGATATTTCCAGGGAACCTATAGTTATGGAACTGGTTACTTTCAAGGTACCTATTATTGAAAACAATTAGCCATAAAGTGGGGATCAGAGCGGGCGATCCGCTCTTGATTCTCATGACACATCTTAAAATCGGCGATTTTCTGCTGCTTACTGCGCAGTTAAAATTTCTAACGCGAATTTATCCTCACTGGATGATTGCGGTCCCTGACATACTTTTTGACTTATATGAGGAACATGCGGTTTTTCCACGGATTATTCCACACAAGGAAGCTCAAGCCTATCTTGACCATTATAATACTCAAGTTTTAAATTTAAGCTATCCGCTCATCCGCGAGCTGGCCATTCCACACGACCACTTTAAACTCAATAGTGAGTATTTTAAATTACCACAACATTCTTCCCATTCCTATACTCAGGCTCTGCATGAATATTTTCCGGCGCTACCACGAAGTTTCGAGGCCAGGCCTTTTTTGGATATCATTACCGACGAGTATATATTGAACAAACATGGACTTGTCTCATTTTCTTATTTCACAGTTCATTCAGGTTCGGATTACTTTCCAAAAAACTGGCCTACTAAAAATTTTGAGAGAACTTTGGAATTGATTCTTAATCGATTTCCAAAGGTCACGTGCGTGAGTTTCGTTGGTCCTCAGGACGAAGAACTCTACCTGCATAAATCAAAACCAGACAGATTCGTTTCCGTAAAAGCACCACTACGGGAGGTCGCACATATCTTATCCGGGTCATTATTTCACATAGACAATGATTCAGGCATCCATCACTTAGCCGGGGCCATCGACGTGCCCTCTATTACCGTTTTCGGTCCCACCGGACCCGGCACTTGGAAATCCCTGACTCAACATAACTTTGTTCATTGGGGAGGGCCTAGCTGCCCTAATCACTGTGAGGGCGCGCGGTCCGCGGAATGCCCTGAACGCGTTTGCTTATCTTCGGTCGCCCCTGAAAGCTTATTAATGAGTGCAACAAGAATTCTCACAAGCGAGGCCGTGCAAGCAGTCGTAGGCGAGAAATATATTCATTAATTAAAAGGAGGAAAAAATGCCAAGTAAAGTTCAAAGCCGGAAAAGCAGCTCAAAAAGCTACCAAGGTCGCAGCGCTGGAAAAGCTTCTCCAAGCCGGCGACAAGGCCGCGCCTCCGAAGGAGTACGCGGGCGTTCCGATGCGGAAATGGATGAGTCCGAAGAAAATAGTTTTATTCCAAGGAATCGCAACCGAGATGACGAAAATGAAGAAATGTATGGCGATGACGAAAATGAAGGTTACTCCAATCGTCCTGCGCAGGATAAATAAAATTTAAAATAAAAAGAGTGCCTCGCCAATCAGTGCGAGGACCTCTTTCCAAAATGGGGTTGAGTATTCCGCCGTTAGGTACCAGAACGGCGTTCCCGTTCCTCGCCCCTAAATGCTTTACTAAAGCGCGGCGGCATAAGATTCTCTATCAAGTCAATTGTCGTTCCAATAAAACCCTGCTCGCGAATTTCAGGCTTCATCTTTTCAAAAGCCTCCCCTAGCTGACCGGCTTCTTCAGTGCTAAAAACTTGTTGCGCCACGGGAAAAATGCGCTGCTCCTCTTCTTCGATATGATGATCGAGCGCCTCCTTCAAACTGCGCGCCGTTTTTTTCCAATCAAAGTCCAACTTATTCTTGGCCTGCAAGGTTTTTAATAGTGTCTCGGCTTCTACGTGTTCCTTATAAGAATGGCGTACAACATCCTTGACGGCATTTAACGCACGTAAGGAATTGTAGAAAACGGCCTCCTCGGCGCGGGCATGGGGAATGAGTTCGTCACGAATTTGATTTATGATTTCGTGGCGCTCCTCTGAATCGTCATCTAATTTTAACAAATCAATAAATAGTGACTTTACTTTTTGGTGATCTCTCTTAAGCGCATCATAGATTTGCATGTAGACTCCTTTTACTGGTTATTTCTTTACTGTCGGGATTTTTGTTTGCAATTTAAAGGCCCTCTTAGAATCGCGGATTAGAAATTTCACTAGAAAATTACGGGAAGAATGCCCTAGCGCAAAGGTCCAAACTTTGCACTCCATGTCTGCGAAAGTTTTGTTCTCTGCAAAAACTATTCAGGACATTTCTTTTGGGAAAATAAACCCCAGATAGGAGATTATTGTGCGCATCCTTTCAATAAGAACCATAAATGGCCCTAACGTCTATCATCATCATCCAGTATTAATAATGAGAATTGACCTGGAATCGCATGTCGAATTACGTAGCGATAAAATTCCAAATTTTATACCTGCATTAGTTAACTTATTACCGGGAATCACGGGGCACACATGCTCAATTGGCAAGGAGGGCGGCTTTATTCAGAGGTTAAAATCGGGCACATATTTGGGGCACATCATAGAGCACTTGGCCTTAGAGTTAATTACTGTCGCCGGATCACCGGTTAGCTTCGGTAAAACCGTGCGCGCTGTCAATTCTTTGAGTCAATTTGAAGTCGTTGTTGGATTTCGCAGTGAGCCCGGAATGAGATGCGCATTGGAACAGGCCGTGAATATGACCCAGCACTTATTATCCGGTCAATTTTTTGATTTGCAGAAGGCCCTCCATCAAATTCGCGAAGCCCTCGCCACCAGCCGCTTAGGCATCAGTACTGCGGCGATACTAGATGCCGCACAAAAACGTGGAATCCCTTGCCGAATCTTGCCAGGTGACGGTCTGATCCAGTTAGGCCAGGGCCGAAAGATGCGGCGAATGCATACGGCTGTTTCTGATAAAACAAATTTGGTTTCCGCTGACATTGCTCAAGATAAAGAGCTCACAAAGCAAATTTTACGCGAGTATTTTATCCCCGTGCCAAGAGGACAAACCGTACAATCAGTCAAAGAGTTGCGTAATGCCATTAAGTCGGTTCCACCCCCCTACGTCATTAAACCTATGGATGGAAATCATGGGCGGGCGGTGAGTTTAAATTTGCAGAATGAGAATGAAGTTTTAAGGGCCTTCGCTTTAGCTAAAAAATATTCTGACAAAGTTGTCATCGAAGAGATGATTTTTGGCCGCGATTACCGGTTACTCATGGTCGACGGTAAGATGGTTGCTGCAGCCGAGAGGATTCCGCCACACGTTTGCGGCGACGGTATCTCTACCGTTGAAAATCTTATTGATAAATTAAATATGCAGCCCGGACGTGACGTAGGTCACGAGAGTATATTGACTAAAATCGAACCCGACAGCATTTTAGTGGAGTGCTTGCGAAAGCAAAAATTGAACTTAAAATCAGTTCCCAAGAAAGATCAGTTAGTTTGTTTACGACCCACTGGGAATCTATCTTCTGGAGCAACGGCGATTGATGTTACGGAAAAAGTACATCCCGAAATAGTGAAATTATGTGAACGAGCGGCCCGCGCTATCGGGCTAGATATTTGCGGAATTGATCTCATTCATAATGACATTTCCGAACCCGCTGACGAAGACGTAAAAATTATAGAAATTAATGCCGGACCCGGTCTTCGCATGCACTTAGTCCCCAGTGCCGGCAAACCACGGGCGGTAGGCGATAGTATTATCGATATGCTTTACCCCGAAGACAATGGCCGAATACCTATTGTGGCGGTAACCGGTACGAACGGAAAGACAACGGTCGTTCGCCTACTGCACAAAATACTTTCTTTATCAAAGGATCAAACGGTAGGAATGACATCAACCGATGGGATTTGGGTTGGTTCACAAAAAATAGTTAGTGGTGACATGACTGGGCCAAAATCAACCCGCCTATTGTTAGCCGACACTAATGTGGACGCGGCTGTCCTAGAGGTCGCTCGCGGGGGACTAAAGCGAAATGGATTGGGCTATGATTGGGCTGACATTGGGATTATTACAAACATCCGAACTGACCATATTGGCCAAGATGGGATTGAGGACCTCGAGGATCTTGTCTGGATCAAATCACTCGTAGCGGAACGCGTCCGTGAAAATGGAACGATAATTTTAAATGCCGACGACCCCCTGTCACTGCAATTGAAATACAACTCCTATCTGCAGAAGGGTAACCGGCATATATTTCTTTACTCCACGTCCACAAATAACCGCGCTATTCAAGAACATGTAAATTGCGGTAACAGCGCCTGTTGGGTGGAGGGTGATACAGTATATATTAAGCATCAAAATTATTCCGGTCCTCTCTACAAGATTGCAAGCATTCCAATTACTCTGAATGGTTTGGCGGAATTTCAGGTTTCTAATATTCTGGCGGTAACCGCCGCAGCTATCACGGCGGGAATAAGCAGCCTGCAAATTATCCGCGGGATGCAAACCTTTATTCCGGCGAAAGAAAACCTGGGTCGGGTGAATCTTTTTAAAGTGAAGGCTGGTTACGTAATATTAGATTACGGGCACAATGAAGACGCCATCTCAGCCATTGGGAAGATTTTAAATAAATTCGGCGGATTCAAAAAGACGGCAGTCTTAGGTCTCCCAGGAGACCGTCACAACCGACTGATTGAGGATACCGGAAAGGCCGCCGGGAATATATTTGATAAATTTGTCTTGCGTGACGATGTTGATCTCAGGGGAAGGAAAAGTGGGGAGATTCCTGCAATTTTACAAAACGCGATTCAAATTCAAAATCTTGTCGTAGACTGTAAAACAGTTCTCAATCCCTTAGAGGCCACTCGCCATGCTTTAAGAGAGTTAAGCGCCAACGAGATTGTGGTTGTATTCTACGAAAAACTCCACGAAACGTTGAGCGTTCTTAAAGAGTTTGACGCAGAAGCAATTTCTAATATTCAAGAGGAACCAATTCATCAGGACATATTAAACATACAAAATCCGCGTGGGGTGTGGTGGCATGCCGTCACGAAGTAAGAGAGGCCCCCAACGGAAAAAAGGTAAACTTATCATCATCGGCGGCAAAGAAGATAAGACAGACTTCAAAGCGATCTTAAAGGAAGTCGCGGCTGAAACCGGAAAAAAGAGAATGGTGATTGCTACTTTGGCAAGTCAATTTCCCGACGAACGTTTTTTAGAATACCGTGATTTATTTAGGGACCTTGGAGTGAAGGATATTAGTCATTTTAATATCGAACAGCATCAGGATGCAATTAATCCAAAAACTCTGGATATTTTTAAAAGCGTTCATACAGTGTTTTTTACCGGCGGCGATCAGCTTCGTATCACGACAAAAATCGGCGGTACGCCGATTTTGCAAAAGATAAATGAAATATATCAAGCCGGCGGAATTATTGCCGGCACATCAGCGGGCGCGGCCGCTATGGGAAAAACCATGCTGGTTTCAAATAAAGAAGAAGAGGATTCCCATAAAGTTGGCAATTGGCAGATGGCGCCAGGCCTCGGACTTTTGGAAGATATTTTAATTGATCAGCATTTCGCACAAAGAGGCCGCATAGCTCGCTTACTGGGTGCGGTGGCGATGAATCCCGGCATTTTGGGAATTGGTATTGATGAGGACACCGCTATCGTTATCCATAAAGACAACTTCAAAGTGATTGGTCATAATGCCGTTTATATTATTGACGGCAGCCGGGTGACCACGACAAATATTTCGCAGGCCGCGGCTAAGAAAACAATGTCAATGCACGGAGTTCGATTACACATCTTAGCTCCTCCCGACAAATTTGACTTAAAAAAGCGCCGCGCCTACTTGACGGCTTGACCTAATGTTTTTAAGGATTGCTTCCTACGCCAATACTCTGCCCATGGCTCTCGGCGTCTTTTAATTAACTTTAACGCCTCCGGCAATTTAAACTGATCCGCCGCTAAGGAAACTTCTTTCCCCGTCGATTTGTTAATTTGCTTGTAGCCGACAGGCGAGTGATCGCGTTTGTCGATAAGCCGAAAGTGAATTTTTTCTTCCTGCTGAGCGCTTTCAAGCACAACGGGAATATTCACTAAGCCAAACGCAATCGCCCCTTTCCAAAGCCCCCTTCTTCCGGGTCGGTGGTTTTCTTTCGTTTTAGATTTGGCCACCAGTACTTCCAGTAGGACGTAAGCCTGTATTCGACAAATCCGCGGTCCTAAATGGTTTATTTACCGCCCAAACATATCCATAATAGCCGGTTGCAGCTGAGATCGCGGCATGCAGCCAAATATCGTGGCTATGAAGTGGCACTAAACCAAAGAAAGTATTTAGTACCGGGAATAATCCCATAACCGCAAAAATTGCATAGATTACGCAGTTCGCTTTACAAAAGCGACGGGCGCGCAATACATCGCGACTAGCACTCAAGGCCCAAATCCCGAAAAAAATGTGAATTAAATTGTGCAAAGAGTTCACTGGAAAAAGCCCGAAAAGACGCCAGTAGGCATCCGTTACACTTAACGCGGGATCGGAATCCCTCGGCATAATAGCTAGGTCGGGTATAAATCCCAGCACTCCTATGACCAAAAAAATCATTCCTAAAATAGATGTAAACCTCTTAATATTCATATTTTCCTCTCTTTCTGGTTAGGAAGTGAAAACATAGTTGGATCGACATATGACAAATTATTTATGGCCGGACCCTCAATGACTTTGCCATGACAATCAAACCGGGAGCCATGACAAGGGCAATCCCACGATTTTTCCACGGGATTCCACTGAACTACGCCCGACAAATGCGGGCAAGCTGCCGACATGAATTCTAATTGACCCTCTTGATTTTTATAAACCGCGACTTTTTTTAATCCTTTGTTAACAACTTTGCCGGAATCTGGTTTCATTTTATTTAGCTCATTTGACGGAAATAGTTCGAGCCACTCACTGTACTGAAACGCAACGTTGGCGTTCTGTTTTATATATTCTGTGCCAGAGCGAAAGCTTATGCGGCCGGGATCGTAGATAACTTCCCACCGATTGGGAACTTCAAAAATTTGATCGGTAACGAGCATCGCGCCAATTGTGGTGTGGGTCATACCATTACCTGAGTCCCCAGTAATCATATAGGTGTGTCCATTGCCGGTGGGGTTTCTTCCCATAAACCCAAGACAATCCACGGGCTCCATCACCTGGCCTGACCAACGGTAAGGAATTTCGCCACTCACCGGAAAACGCCGCCGTGTCCACTCAATTAAGCGATTAAACCTAACCTCGGGATGCTGATCCTGTCCTGTTTTGTGATCTTCTCCGCCCACAATTAAAATATCATGTTCGGCGGAGTAGGAGTAAACACGCACGTAGTGATAAGGATCTTCTGTATCCCAATAAAGCGCTTTGGTTACACTAAGTTTTGGTATCAGAGCACCAATAACATAAGTTCGATACGCCGACTGCTTAGTATGAATTGCAAATAAATTATTTATCGGTGTATTTGTCGCCACGATAATATCTTTAGCAAAGACAGTCCTGTTATCGCCGGTAACTACATGGACTCCGTCGCGGTCGGTAACTTCTACGGCGTGAGTGGATTCAAAAATTCGTCCGCCCATTTTTACGATGGCTTGCGCGAGACCACGCATATATTTCATGGGATGAAGTTGCAGCTGATTTGGAAAGGTAATACATAAACCGGTATCAAAAGATTCAATAGGAGCTCTCGGGGCGATGTAGGCTTTAAGACTTTTTATCTTGTGAATTGCCTGGCTTTCCCGAAATAAAACATCCTGGGGACTTTTTGTTGATTTAAAAAGATAACCGCTCACGCGCTCTAAATCGCAATCGATTTTTTCCAACTTTATGATTTCTTCAACTTTCCGAATCGCCGCCAGATGGCTTTCCGCAGCGAGCTTTGCGTGCTCTTCGCCAAATATTCTTTCTATCTCGAAATATCTATCATCTAGCGCCGCCGTGAAATGCGCGGTGGTCTGACCCGACTGCCCTCCGCCAATTCTTTGATCTTCAATGAGACAGACCTTTTTTCCCTTTTTACTTAATAGGTATGCCGAAGTCAGCCCCGCAATCCCGCCGCCGACGATGCAAACGTCGACCTTTAGATCTTCCATTAAGGAGGGAAAATTTGGCATCTCGACTGTGTCTGACCATAGTGATAGAGTATGATTAAGATGCGTTAGATTCGCCATGTTGATTATCTATTGCAATTTGAAGACCGAAACCTTCTCTGCCTACTTTCAAATAATTAATTAAATTGAGACGAGTTGCCCTTACCAGGGCAAAAATTCCTTTGAAAATTATTGCGCTAAGGGCAAGCCACCAGTTTCCGCAATGATGGCGCCACTCACATAACTTGAATCTGCGGTTGATGCCAAAAAGACATAAACGGGTGCGATCTCTTCCGGTTGTGCGGGCCGCTTAATGGGTTGGTCCTTACCGAAGTCTTTCACTTTTTGCAGAGTTGCGCCGCGATCCACGATATTTAACGGAGTCCATACGGGCCCTGGGGCCACCGCATTCACCCGAATTCCGCGATTAATCAACATCTGGGCGAGTGATTTTGTGAATGTGTTAATTGCACCTTTTGTCGCCGCGTAATCAAGTAACTCTCTCGGCCCTAAAAATGCAGTTTCTGAACTGGTCGCAATTATAGAACTGCCGGGTTTCATATGGGGCACGGCTGCCTTTACTAAATGAAAGTAGGCATAAATATTTGTTTTAAATGTTTCATCCCACTCCTGTGTGGTTATGTCTTCGATATTTTCCTTGCGGTTTTGATAAGCGGCATTGCTGACTAAAATATCTATTCCACCTAATTCGCTCACTGTCGCGTCGACCGCTAGCTTACAGAAATCCTCATCGGTCAAATTTCCCGCGATAAGAATACATTTCCGATTTTCCATTTCGACATGGTACCGGGTTTCGAATGCATCCGCTTCTTCCCCCGGCAAATACGTGATGGCAACATCGGCCCCTTCGCGAGCATAAAGAATAGCTACTGCCCGGCCAATACCGCTATCCCCGCCAGTTATTAAAGCCCTTTTTCCAATAAGCTTTCCCGCCGCTTTATAATTTGGTGCTTCAAACTTTGGGCGCGGAAAAATTTTTGACTCTAACCCGGGGGAATGTTGTTTCTGATCCGGAAAGGGCGGGGTGGGCTGATGTTTTGTAGTTGCTTTGGTTCCGCGTGCCATATTTGCTCCATTTGGCACTCAGCAAAGCAATCTTAGTGCCAGGTCATGGAAAAATATGAGCGCGTATCAGTTCCAATACTCCCAAAATGCCCCACTGAACAATTTTTTTTTAAATGTGTGGCCGCTTGGTGATTGGTTTCGGGGAAGAGCAAATCTCCTTACTGATAGCTTCTACTTCCCATTTTGATTCCGCTTACGACAAAGAAGTAATAGGATTTCCAGCTGTTCCACGGAGTCGACCTTTTTAAAAATAATTTGCTGAACGCACTCCGTAAGATCGCTTTCTACCGTTGTTTCTACTGGGTTATTTTTATAAGAAATTTCCGACTTCAAATTCTCAATGTCCTTTTTTGACCTAAATTTTAAACCCCGCAATTTTAATTTTTCGTGGAATATTTCTGTGAATTGACAGTTTTCGGTAAGTGAGTTTAAAGAAGTATTGTTTTTACTTAACTTTCAACAGGACGGTTAAAAATGTACAACGTATTAATTGTTGAGGATTCAGCTGATATTCAGGAACTTCTGACAATAGTTTTAGCGCCAATTGCCCATGTTCATAAAGCCCCTTCGGTAAAGTCCGCATTAGATCTTTTCGAGAAAAATATATTTGATCTAGTCCTCATGGATGTCATGCTTGGAGACGGTGACGGATTTAATCTTACGGCTGAGCTAAGAAAAACTCCAACCGGCAGAAATATTCCCATTATTTTCTTAACTTCAAAAAATAATATCGCCGACAAAACCACGGGATTCAAACTTGGCGCCGAGGATTATATCGTTAAACCATCGGACCCCTGGGAGGTCCGCTTGCGCGTTGAAAACCGCTTGGCCAAACTCAGTAGCGAGAAACACTTGGACACTGTTACGCGCGGTAATCTAAGGCTTGATATTCCACTCCAACGCGCGCATTTGATAAAGGAAAATATTGAACTTAGCGTTACTCCTCTGCAGTTTAAAATACTTTTTTATTTAATGACTCACGAAAATGAGGTGATTAGCCGCGAACAACTAATTTCGGTAATTTGGGGTAAAAATGTTCACATCGGCCGAAGTGTCGATACGCATGTTAATTCTTTACGAAGAAAACTGGACAATTATGCCTCGTGCATTCAAGCTGTTTACGGCGCGGGATACGTATTTAAAGCTATCTAAGAATCGGCGCGGCTCATCCTCAACCGCAAAAGCATGGACGCGAAATCAATTTGCTCGAGTATGACGGTTACGGATCCAGTAATTTTTATTGAGCGGCTTCAGAGCTTTGGTCCAAAGCACTAACAAAGACGATATTTACACTATCAATATGCACGCGAATGTTTTCGATTATGCGCTTGATGGATTTTTCATCACTATCTTTTGCTGCGGTCTCTAGCTCCCGCGCATAATCACCAAGCTTGTTAAATCCATAGGTTTTGCTGCTGCCATAGAGCTTATGACCCATGCGCGCCAGAGAATTAAAATCCTTTTGTGCCAGCATATCTTTAATTTCAATAACTTCATTACGTCGATTTTGTAAAAAAAATGGAATTAATTCGGCAAACATCTCATCGACATAAACTTTGTTGTCTTCGTAGTTCATACGGTGCAAGTTAACCAATACGCGAAAGTGGGTCAACGTCCGTTACGCTAGAGACGGAATACTAGGTAAGATAAACAGGATCGAACCATGAAAAGTTTAGAGAAAACTAACAATTCAGAAGTGAAATTTTTTCGCCCAGAGTGCGATGCTCTTATATTTGATTTAGACGGAACCCTCTGGGATGCCGCCGAGACATCCGCAATAGGCTGGCAAAGTGTTATAAAGGAACTTGACCTAGATATTATTGTCAATCGGGACACCATTAGGAGTATCTCGGGTCTGCCTTTCGCTAAATGCGTAGAATCCATTTTTGGCGACTATGCCGCCTCTCTCCCCGATCTTATCGAACAGCTAGACGAAGCCGAACAGCATTGCATCATTTCCCGCGGCGGCCGGCTTTATCCTCACGCGGAAGAAGTTATTTCTACACTCAGCAAGAAATATAACCTCTTTCTCGTAAGCAATTGTCAAGAATGGTACTTGGAAGCGTTTTTCGCGCATTCAGGATTTAGGCCATTTTTTAAGGAAGCCATTTGCATTGGACAAACCGGAAGGCCTAAATCTCATAACATCAAAGCAATCATTGACCGGCATCATTTACGAAAGCCAATCTATGTGGGTGATACGCATTGGGATCAAGAGGCAGCGTTTTTTGCAGGCGCTAAATTTATTTTTGCCAGTTACGGCTTCGGCAAATTAAGTGTAGCCTCGCCAAACATTAATTCTCTCACGGAGCTTTTAGATGCTATGAGTGCCGAGAAAACTTTGCCAACAATTGATTACAAACAATTATTGCCAAGCCAATTGCCCGAGGCCAAAACTTTCTACAAAAGCGCCAATTATCATGCGCCACTTACGTCCAAGGATATTTTCTTTGCCGCCTATGACAGTGACACTATGGTTGGCCTAGTTAGACTTACACATGAAGAGGGTGTTCACGTATTACGAGGCATGCAGGTAAAGCCCGCTTATCAATTTCTGGGAATTGGCACTCATCTCATAAGAATGTTAGAGACTACCATTAACCAGCAGGGTTGCTTTTGCATTCCCCACGCATGGTTAGACAAATTCTATGGGCAAATTGGTTTTGTAACGGTTGATCAATTCGAAAAAGTCCCGCCATTTTTAGTTAACCGGTACCGGGAAGTTAAGGTAAAGTATCCTCATCTAATTTTAATGGAGAGGCCGGCAAAATGAAAATATCCATTTTCGGTTATGATATAAGTGACGACAAGTCCCTTCTGCAAATCGAAGTTATTCATAACTTCTTAAGGACAGCCTATTGGAGCAAAGGCATTCCCATAGAAACCATTCAAATAGCCATTCAAAACTCCCACTGCTTTGGCGTTTACAAAAGTAACATGCAGGTGGGTTTTGCCCGCGTCATAACCGACGAGGCCACCTTTGCATATTTATCTGACGTATTTATTGATACGCACCATCGCGGCAAGGGACTGTCGAAGGAGTTAGTCTCTTTTATTTTAAATTATCCGAGATTTCAAAACTTGCGGCGTTTTTGCTTAATGACTCAAGACGCTCATACTCTCTACGAAAAATTTGGCTTTAAAGCTACCGAAACTCCACAAAATTTTATGGAAATAAAAGATAACGATGTTTATTTAAAGAAAAGCCCTAACAAGGGCTTGCTTCTATAACCTTTACCATCGAAATTGTCGGTACAATTTTATCTAATTTAAATTTCGCTTTTTTTAGCAGCTCCGTGAACTCTTCCTTAGTGCGTTCTTTACCGCCCTCGGTTACGACTAGCATTTCCAAGTCTAAAAATTTAGAAAAGTCACTTACGCCAGCCTCGGGTACCACGGGTTCAAACAATAGCAATTTTCCATCACTCGGGATTTGTGAGCGAATATTTTTTAAAATCTTAATACACTTTTCATCATCCCAATCATGAATTATATGTTTCATCATATAACAATCGGCACCCATTGGCGCCTCTTCGAAGAAACTTCCTCCTTCGACTTTTACACGGTCAAAAACATTTAGTTCCTTTAAATGATTTTTACCAGTAGCTACGACGTGAGGAAGATCAAAGAGAATTCCCTTAACTTGCGGATAGGTTTGCAAAATCGTTCCCAAAAATGCCCCATAACCGCCACCCACGTCGGCAATTGTTTTAAACTTCGAAAAATCATAGGCCGCAATTACGGAATCAAGTTCCATCTTAGAAATATTAACCATTGATTTGTCAAAATGCTCGGCGATTTCTTTGTTCTTACTTAAATAGTCAAAGAAATGTTCTTTACGAACTTTTGTAACGGCATCACCGCCTGTTTTTACGCAGTACTCAAGATGTTCCCAATGTTGCCAGTTTGTTTGCGTTTGAAAGATGGCCATATAGCGCATCGACTGCGGATGATCGGTTTTTAAACAAGCTCCTACTGAGGTTAGCTGGAAAATGCGGTGGGGTAATTCTGTAAAAATGCCTACAACACTTAAGGCGCGCATAAGGCGGTAAACCGGCTCACGTTGGGCGTTAACTTTCTTTGCAACCTCGTCACTCGATGTACCCGCATCTGAGATATAATCGGCAATGCCAAGCTTGGCCGCCACACCAACCGCTTGAGAAATCCAAATACCACTGACCATTTCTAAAATGGCTACCGGCGGAGGAACCATTTTTTGATTCAATTTAGAAAATCCACTACGGATTTTATTTACTGTATTAATAACGGGAACCGGCGGCAATTTAGGTTTTGGTTTTGAGGTTGTAGATGAGTGCATATTATCTCCTTAAGTGAATGTTTGATAAGATTCATAGGTTGTGCGGTTAGTGTCAAACGCTGAAATTTAGTGCCGCGACTAAAATCCGGGTGTAGCCTATCATCATGAAAATTTATCGCAACCGCGTCAGCGCCATCGTTATAAGTAATGAAAAGATTCTAGGGTTTCACGCTGAAGACCCCTTTTCTCACAGAAAATATTTCTTTTTGCCGGGCGGCGAATGTGAACCTGGCGAATCAAAAGAGCAGACGGCTATCCGGGAAACTCGCGAAGAAACAGGTTATGAAATAAGGGTGACTGATGCAAAGCCGTTGAAACTGCGTTATGACTTTGAATGGAATGGAAAGCTTTATGATACAGACACCGCTTTTATTTGCGGAACCTTGTTAAACGAGATTCCCCATCCCGTAAACGATGCAACCTATCACCGAGGCGTAGACTGGTTACCCATAAAAAATTTGGATCAGATATTTAGTTATAACTCTTATATTCTAGGAGCCGTAAAGCAACTATGCTTTCCTTGATATTTTTTTCCCTCGCTACCTTTTCTGCTGAAGTACCGCCCGATTTCGTGGATCTGTCTCTCATTGAAAACGTGAAAATTGATTTACGCTACGGAACTAAAAATAATTTTGTTGGCGAAAACATGTACGGCTCGTTTAATAAAGCTTATCTTCATCCTCAAGCGGCACAAAAGTTCGCGAAAGCGGCACAGAACTTAAAAGCAAAAAACCCAAAATATAAATTTATTGTTTTTGACGCCCTAAGGCCTCGGTCCGTACAAAAAGTTCTTTGGAAAAAAGTTAAAGGCACTCCTTATGAAAAATACGTAGCCGATCCCGAAAAGGGCTCGGTTCATAATTATGGATTTGCGCTGGATATCTCAGTTTTAGATGAGACGGGAAAAGAACTTGATATGGGTACGCCCTACGACTCTTTTTTGCCGTTGGCCGAACCTAAACTTGAAGACAAACTATTGAAAGCCGGCGAACTATCCACCTTGCAACTGGAGAACCGAAAAGTTCTTCGTAAAGCCATGGTCGATGCTGGCTTTATTCAGTTAGAGCATGAGTGGTGGCATTATGATGGGCTGCCCCTTAAGGAAATAAAATCTAAATTTAAAATTGTTGAATAGATCTATTTTAGGTCAAAAAGTAAAAATTCGGCGTCTTGATTAGCTTCTATCGTTAAGAGTTTTTCGCCTTCGGCAGCAATGGCGTCACCGGCCGACAATAATTGACCATTAACACTTATCTCGCCTTTTACCATCTGTAACCAAAGACCACGCTCCGGTTGGGTTTCATGGATAATTTTTTTTCCTGAAGAAAGTAAACTTGCATATATATAGACATCTTGGTGTACATGAATGACGTTGTCTTTTTCATTACCAGAGACCACGAGCTTCAAATTATCCGTGCGGTCTAATTCCGAAAAAGTTTTTTGATCATAGCGCGGCTGATAATTTGCCTTATCCGGAAGAATCCAAATCTGTAGCAAATGGGTTTGCTCGTCTTGACTATGATTAAATTCGCTGTGCTTCACTCCGGTTCCAGCACTCATATATTGTACATCTCCCGGGCGTATGACGGAGCCATTTCCCATACTGTCTTTGTGTGCCAAGGCTCCGGCAACAATATAGGTTACGATTTCCATATCCTTATGGCCATGAGTTCCAAAACCCATTGCAGGCTCAATGCGGTCCTCATTGATTACACGCAAGGACCGAAACCCCATATTTTCGGGATCAAAATACTCAGCAAAGGAAAAGCTATGCTTAGCATGGAGCCAACCATGATCGGCACTACCACGTGAATCGGAAGGTTTAAATTTTAACATATTTTCCTCTCTGTAACTCAATCCGGTGTCGAAAACTCTTTTGATTTACCAACTACCCAAACTATGCCCGCGGACACATCTATTCCCCATAACGAACGAAACAAAGGGCTATTGTCATTTACCGAGCCCGCATAATAACTTAAGTTTAGCCCCGTATACGTACGCACATTATCTGCCAACGGGTGCAAAAAGCGAACCTGAAAGTCGGTTCCCATAAAGCCAGCCTTACCCATATATTCGGGGCGATCAGCACGCACAAAAGGGGCATTTACTTCATAAAAATATTTGGCGAGTGTTTGATCCATAAAATTAAACTGCACTTCAAATGCCAATCTGGAGTCAGCGTGAAACAAGCCAAATCTTTCGACAATGACCGATGGAGTGAAGGTATATCCCCGGCTATCTATCGTGGACAAATCCGTTGAAAACACGGCGCGCACGGGAATATTTAAAAACAAATGCCATAACCATTCTTTTTCCCCTAACTCAATGACCACTCTGGGGCCGACCTCTCCCATCCAGTCTAAGTTTGGCATTCCCGCCCGCGCGATGTTTTCTTCTGAATTTGCGGGAAACGATCCTGAACCACTCAACGCTAATTCATAAGATTGAGTAGTTATCAATCGCGCTCTGGCGCCTCGTCTCTGGTCAGCCCGAAAAATTGCGCCGCGATAGATAAAATAAGGGTAAGGAACCCCCCGCCAGTGATTTTGATCCGAACCCGGATAATCGGTGAGAAAACCTCCGCCCCCACCAAGTCCAAATTCATAAAGAGGTTTAGTTTCCAAATTGAAATCTTCCGCAAAAGCGACTTCGGCAAATAGTAAAAAAACTAAACAAAGAACTTTCAAAGTAGAGTAAATATATACTAACATGAGCCCATGCACAAATCTCGACTAGAAGCATTTAGTGATGGAGTGATTGCTATCATCATCACAATTATGGTGTTGGAATTAAAGGTTCCCCATGGCGTAAACTTCTCGGATCTGCTGCCGCTGGCGTCCGTGCTCTTAAGTTACGTTCTAAGCTTCGTTTACCTGGCCATTTATTGGAATAACCATCATCACATGTTTCAAGTTGCCAAACACGTCACTGGCGCTACCCTCTGGGCGAATATGCATTTACTTTTTTGGCTTTCGTTATTTCCCTTCGTAACAGCATGGGCGGGAGAGAACCACTTTGCGCCCGCACCTGTCGCTGCCTACGGCCTCGTACTTTTTATGGCGGCAAATGCCTATTATCTTTTAACGCGGGTTCTTTTGAAATCACACGGACAAAGTTCAGAAATTGCGCGCGCCATTGGCAGCGATTTAAAGGGTAAAATTTCAGTCTTATTTTATGCCGTTGCTGTTGCTATCGCTTTTTGGTTTCCCGAAATTTCTCTGTTTATTTACGTCTTAGTCGCATTGATCTGGCTCATTCCGGATAAGCGTATGGAGAATGTTTTTAAATCCTAAGCTATCGACATCCGTCAAAAACCTAACACTCGTTGGCCGGTAAAAATCAACCCGTTTGGTCCCTGTTTTGCAATTAATTTCAAATGCTTGGGGGTAGGAATGAGTCTCAAAATCAAACAACTGTTATTTATTTTCTTCTTATTTAATCTAATGTTTAGTGTTGGGTGCTCTACTTTATTTAAGGGCGGAAAATCAGCAGAAAACAAAGGTGCCGAAGAAATTACTGAGATGTCCGAGGGGACAATTGTCTCAGAATCAGAAATGGATCGTGTTCCCGCTAACCCTCCAACTAAAGGCAGCTGGAAAACTTCTTACATCGGATTGAAGGGTTATTTTAGCCGCCCGCCTACGTTTGCAAGTGGTGCCGACAAAGATATTTTTAAACGGTGTGAGCCCTTCACAATCAAATCTTTTGAAAGTAAAGGCAATCAACTCATTATGACGGTTTTTCAAGGGAATAACGTGATAAACGTTACCGGCGTAAATCGCCAGCCCTTTAAGTTATCTGCAAGAATGCGCATCAAAGAACTTGATCGGTATCTGTGGAAGAAACTTGATCTTGGCGGCGGCCGCAATATCGCGTCTAACATGCCAAAAGTTTGCGACGGAAAGCTAGCGACGAGCATGACAGAAAAAGAAGTACTTTTTGTTGCCGGCTCTCCTGAAAAAGTTAATAATTTGAAGGCGAACAATAAACCGGTTAAAGAGTGGGTCTATGTTGGTCTGGATAAAACTCCATTTTCTTATTTTTTTAGCGACGGCCGTATCTACGCCTGGAAGTAACTTTAATTTACCCCTATGATAATCTCGATTACATCCCTGAAACTCAAACATCTATGGGGCTACTTCCCACTGACTTACCGGGCCCTTTTTGTAACTCTGCAGCTCCGCAAACAAAAAGGCTTAATCAAGTTTAAAAATACTGGTCTTGGCTATGATCACTATACCCTTACCGCCTGGCAATCTGAAGCCGACATGAAGGCCTTTGCCCGCGCCGGCGCTCACTTAGACGCTCTAAAATACACCAAAAAACTCGCCCAAGAAGTGCGAATTTTAACTTATAAAGCCGACACCATTCCGTCCTGGAAAGAAGTGCGGTTGCTGCTGGAAACTAAACCCCAAAAAGTCATTAAAATCGATTAGACAGGCATTTCTTTTGCTAATTTCCCTCCTTGAAATGCCACTCCCTTTTTAGGTAGGTTTTGGATGTCTAAGTCTTTTTCACTGCTGCTTATTTTTGGCTTACTTTTTTGTTGGAAATCAACGGCTGAAACCAA
Source organism: uncultured Bdellovibrionales bacterium (assembly GCA_964498095.1). GTDB lineage: Bacteria > Bdellovibrionota > Bdellovibrionia > Bdellovibrionales > SG-bin7 > SG-bin7. Next base: position 54,368 of record CAZCFY010000007.1, read on the forward strand.
AGATTATTACGCCATTCTTGGTGTAAGTAGATCTGCCACCGCCGAAGAAATAAAATCGGCATTTAGACGCCGGGCGCGCGAAACTCATCCCGACCTCGTCCAAGACCCGCGCGAAAAAGAGGCGCGCGCGGAAAAATTTAAAATCGTAAATGAGGCTCACGAAATTTTGTCAGATCCAAATTTACGGCGTAATTACGACAAAAAAGGAATTTCGCAAAACTATTCGCACCAAACCAACCCTACTTATACACAAAGAAAGGCCCAACAAGCCTATCAGCAGCACTCGCAAAACTATTTTAAGCCCAGCGAACTCATCATGAGATCTTTGGCGGCCATGAAAACCGCTACCGTAGATGAAAAAATTATTGCAGCCCTAAAGCTTATGGATCAACTACTTACCAATCCCATTCATTTGAGGCGCCAAGGAATCACTGATATTCGGCAATACACGGCGGTTGCTAATAGTCTCGCCGATATCTTGACCCGCGTTGGCTATTGGACGCAATATTCCAATTCCCCCAGCACCTCGGAGGCCGTCTGCAAGGCCGCATTTTTATGGCTAAAAAATTTTAAAGAACCCGCGCCCGAGCTTTTTGATCGCTATTACAATTATGGCTATGAAAGCATTTGGTCCGACTATCAAATGAATTTAAGAACTCCTGGAAATGATTCGGAAGGGTGGGCGAAGTCCAAAGAAAATGTATTAAATTTTGCCCAAAAATATAAAGAGCGGGGTTGGTACCCACAGGGCCCTAGTTGCAATATATTCTCTAAGTTTTTTTAGAACGACTTTTTGAAGTTAAATTTAGGGACCGTGATTGGTCCCTAACTCAGGCTCGTTGTGAACTTTTTTAAGTCCGGCGCCGAAGTAAAGCTAGTAAGCTCTTTCTTGTCTTTGACGGCCGTCGAATTTCTTGCATTTGCTCTTCTTAAAATCCTTTTTGAAATTCCGTTTCTCTTTCTTCCATTGATCTTTGGGAGCGCGCTCTTCGCGTCGCACGCGTCCGTCCATCATGGCTTTCCCTGCGGGCGCCTTCGCGTCCTTGTTACGGGAAATTAAATTCCACTGACCACGGTCCTCGGGACAAACAAAAGAAACTGCCTGACCTGTAGCTCCCGCGCGGCCGGTACGGCCAATACGGTGCATGTAGTCCTCGGCACTCATCGGTAAATCAAAATTAATTACGTGACCAACATCGGCGATATCTAAGCCGCGCGACGCTACATCCGTAGCAACTAAAATGCGTATCTCACCGGTTTTAAAACCAGCAATAGCTTGCTTGCGCTGACCTAATGATCTGCCGCCATGAATGCGGCCAACTTCATAACCGTAATCTAAAAGATATCTGGTAAGACGGTCAGTACGGTGTTTGGTGCGCGCAAATACGAGAATGGAACCCTTACGCTGATTTAGTTCATCAAGTAAACGGTCGTTTTTCTTACTTTGATCAACTTCAATCACGCTTTGTGTGATTTCCACTGGCGCGGTATCGGCATTGCTTGCCGCAATTTCTACCGGCTCATTCATAAATTCCCGCGCTAATTGTCTGACTTCTTTCGTAAACGTTGCCGAGAACAAAAGGGTCTGACGTGTGCGTGGAACCTTCATAAGAATGCGCCGAATCTGCGGTAAAAACCCCATATCTAACATGCGGTCCGCCTCATCCAACACCAAATGTTTCACTAAATCCAAGCGCACGGAATTCTGACCAATATGATCAACCAAGCGTCCCGGAGTCGCGATTATTATATTCGGTTTGTGCGAGAGTAAACGTTGCTGCTGCCCCATTGAGGCGCCACCAATGACCGTGGCCATACGAAAACGCACAGTACGCGGAATCAGTTGCTTTACAACGTCTTCAACTTGAATTGCTAATTCACGGGTCGGCACCAAAACTAAAGCGAGGCCGTCATTTGTTAAAAGACTTTTTAAAATTGGTAAAAGGAAGGCCGCAGTTTTACCGGATCCAGTTTTGGATTGAGCAATTACATCGTGGCCATTTGAAATAATAGGAATCGCTTTGGCTTGAATTTCCGTAGGTCTTTCAAAGCCAAGACGAGACACTGAACCTAGGAGCGTAGCCCCTAGGTCGAAAGTATTAAAATTTTGCATTAGTTCTTTCTGTTACTAAGAATTAGTAACGACCGCGTCCGCCGCCGCCGAAGCCGCCGCGTCCACCACCACCGCCACCACCGCGGGGGCGAGATTCTTGCGGTTTTGCAACCGAAACATTGATATTACGGCCAGAGAAATCTTTGCCGTTGAATTGTTCGATCGCTTTTTGCGCGTCTTCTTCTGAAGCCATTTCAACAAAGCCGAAACCTTTTGAACGTCCAGAATCACGATCAGTGATTACTTTTGCCGATACAACTTGTCCTGCAGCTGAAAAATGATTTCCAAGCGCATCTGAATCAACAGAATAGGGAAGTTGTCCAACATACAATTTATTACTCACGAGAGCCTCCTTATGGTCTCTAGGGTCTTTTCGAGGCTCTTCCAAAAACGGATCAAAGCACTTACAAAAGACAGTTAAACAAGGTGGGTTATACCTCGGCTTACTATATAATCAAGGGAATTATTGCTGAAGTTATAGCCTTGAACTAATACTTCCATTTTCTTAACCTTTTTATATGAACGCCCCCCCGGGTATAGCCCGGTTTTAGGTAAAAAATGGGCAGCGTTAATGGTTTGTGGCTTTTACCTTACTGGCGCTGAGCTTCTACCGCGTTTTCGATAATTTCTATAACTCTAAGCGCTTCCCCGGGCGACACTGGGACCTCGCCCTGGCCGCTGGAGATTTTTTTGTGAAGTATATCGTAAAATTTTAAAAAACTGCCTTTTTCGGTCTTGATAACTTCGGTTTCGGCATTGGCGGGATTTATAAAAGTGCCGTAAAGATTTTTATTCTCAACCCCATAATTGGGCGCCAGCGGGCTTAAGTTTTTTTTGAGCTGATCTTCCTGGGGATCAATACCGTACTTAAGAAAGTTACCTTGTGTACCAAAAATCTGAAAGCGTGGAGTTACTTCCGTAAAATAGGAGCTGTGGAGGATCGCCCGCATACTTCCGTAATGCGCTATTAAATGAAAGTAATCGGGCGCCTGACCCCTATCCCTCTGAACGGCAACGTCAGTGATGATTTTATCGGGTTCACCAAAAAGACAAATCATTTGATCAATATAATGGGGCGCAAGATCGTAAAAGGTTCCACCGCCTTCGACGTTTTGTTCTTTCCAGCGATCAAGACGTGTTTGCGGCCGCCAGCGGTCAAGGTGGGATTCAAATTGCTTAATGTCTCCGAGCCTTCCGGACTTTATTAGCTTTTTTACCGTCAAAAAATCGCCATCCCAGCGGCGATTATGGAAAACCGTAAGCACCTTTTTTGTTTTTTCACTGAGTGCTATCAGCTTTTTGCCATCTTCGACCTTTGTCACGAAAGGTTTTTCTGTAACAACATGTTTACCCGCCTCTAGCGCTGCTGCGGAATATTTAAAGTGCAGAGCGCTGGGGGCGCAATTAATTACAAGGTCGACATTTCTTGAATTTATGAGTTCGAAGGGATCGCTGACGACAACGGCTTTCGGCAAGGTTTTTTTTACTTCGCTTGGACGTGACGATGAAACCGTCGTAATCTCGTAACCGTCGTGAAATTTTAATAATCCCGCGTGAAGAAATCTTCCGGAAGATCCAAATCCAATAATGCCGACTTTAATTTTCATTATACCACTCGAGTTGCGTTTTAAACCAGATAGCGAGTTTTATCACGGCCATCGGCATAGCGCAACACCAGTAATGGTGTTGCGCTCGTCCAGGCAGCATTACTTACTACCCTAGTCTACACACTAAAGTGCGGCGGCTCTGGCAATTAACTCGCGAAAAACAGCATCTAACTTTTCGCTAGTTTGACCGCTACCCGTACTGATCGATACTTCGTGTACGCGGCGGAGAATTGGTTCAGCAAATCGGCCAAGAGAGTTGACATTAAAATTAAGCCGTCGATTGTCGATTTCTTTTAAAATCGCCAATTCATCATCTTCTCTTAAAACTTCGATTCGCCCCACGAAAGCCCGCTGTAAATTCGTTGGTAGTGGCGAAATATTAATTGGCAAAACATTATCAACTTCTGAGCGAGACAGTATGTATAACACCCGTAGTCCTGGAGTTTTAAAGTATCCGTGGTTCCAAGTGTTAATCATAGATTGGGCCTCGTCTTCAAATAGACCCGCATTCATTAGGGCCTTAAGTAGATTTCCAGTCATTTGCGTGCCGGACATGACTTCGTTACTTTCTCGAACCCGATGGTTTTTCAAGTGGGCGATTTCAGAACCAGAAATCACACTCGGCTTTCCATAGCCTATACCTCTCACTAACCGCATCTGCGCATGCCCTTCGGAATTTACATCCACCAAGAAAGTAAATTGCGGTTCAAATCCCCGCTCGGCTAAAAAATAAAGGTCCGCGCCTATCGAAGTTATTTTTAGACGCGGTTGATATTGGCCCAAGCCACGGTAAAAAATGAATTTCTCGGTTTCGTTGCCAGCGCGGACAATATTGCTATTCACATTGCGTGCATGCGAATAAATATTGGCTGAATCTACGGGAGGCACATCGGCATTCTTTGTAGCCAGAACGTCAACTTTGAAAATCGTTTGTCCGTTGGCTAAGTCTAAATCCTCAGGAGTTGGCCGCGTGGATACGGGACCCGGGAAAGTTTCGGTAACCGCACCCTGTGGAAATCGCACATCGACCGTCACAGGCTGTGCCCTATCCGTATAAAAGTAAATGACCGGAGTTTCCATTTTTTGCGAAATAAAATTATGCGCAATCATGCGATCCGGTATGCAACCTTTACGGTCAGGATCGCAACCGCGCGGGCTATTTGCTAAAAAAGATAATGAACCGATATTTTCCAAGGTTTCTCCAAACCCGTGGACAAAATCCGGTAATTTTTCGTCTTCATGGTACATTCCATGCTGAGTCTTCCCATTGGAACCCACCAAAGATGTAAAAGTTCCCCATTCATGCACTTCAAGTCGGGCATGAGCCGACGTAAATACAAACGTTGATAATAAACTTAAAATATAACTATGCGTTTTCATACGCCCTCCTTTTCTTATTTCCTGTTTACCCAAACTAATTGTAAAAAAACATTGAATAAAACCTCCGATTTGTTAACTAATAGTTTATGAACTTAAAAAGACTGGAATATTTCTTAACAGTAGCACAGACCGGAAGCCTACAAAGGGCCAGTGATATCTTGAACGTCAGTCCTCCAGCACTTTCAAAATCCATGAAAATTCTGGAAAGCGAATTAGAAGCAAAACTCTGGGTACGAGACGGACGCAAAATTATTTTAACGGATACCGGTAAAGCCTTACTCCACCGGGCGCCAACGCTGATGAACGAACTAAAGTCACTGAAAGAGGGGTTGACGGCAAAAGCGGCCGGCCCCCTACCCGTCAAAATTGGAACCTTCGAGGTATTCTCGACTTACTTTCTTTCTTTTTTAAATGAACTCAACTGGAACGAACATGCGCTTGAACTCCACGAATTGCTTCCGGGAGAAATAGAAAAGTATTTAATAAATGGCGACATTGATTACGGCTTAACCTATATGCCAATTCCCGATCCGCAGCTAGATTTCTTAAAAGTCACTGCGATCGAGATGGGCGTATTTACTAAAAAGGGAGCTTTCAAAGGCGTTCCCCAACAGCAATTACCATTTGTAATTCCCGCTATGCCTCTTCAAGGTGTGCCGTCAAAAGTGCGTGGCTTAGATGGTTGGCCCGAAGATGCCTATCAGCGAAAAATTTTACATAAAGTCACATTAATGGAGTCGGCATTGGAACTTTGCCGGCAGGGGCGCGTGGCCGGTTATTTCCCAGTATTTATTGCCCAAGAACATAATAAAAGATTCCGCGACGAGCTCCATTTAGAGAGACGTAAAACACCCTACCCGGGGCGAATTTGCACAAACGATATTTTTCTGGTCAAAAGAAAGTCGCAAGAAGAAAATAGTATTGCCAAACAACTTGCCAAAGCCTTGCGCGTGATCTGCAAATAATTCCATTAGCCAAACTGATTCCGATAAATCTAGATAAATAATTTTCTATCCGTCATTTGCGGGGTTAGGTAAAGGACGGCGTTATTAATCGCAGAACTTTTCTTAATCTTAAAATAGGAGACTTTATGAAAAACTTAAGTTTAGCCCTCGTAGGCGCTCTATTTACGCTTTCTTTACAAGCCAACGGGGCAGGTCGTGTGGCCCAAATGGAAATTAAAGCTGCCGATAATGAATTCAAAAATGTTCGGTCGGTAATCTTAAGGGAAATTCCGGGCCCTACGGTTTCAGAATACCTAATAGTCATTGATGGCAATCAATTTGAGTTAGCAGTATCTAATAAAGTGGATGCGGGATGTGGCTCTGAACTTATTGATCTTACTCAAAAACCAGATCCACGCGTGCGTTTAGCCGACGTACTTACAGTTAAATTGCTAGATCACTCCAAACGAGTATGTGAAGACTATCAACCCTATACGTGGATCGCCGATGTTACGTTAGCAAGTCTGTTACACCATCGCCCAATCAGCAAAATGCACCTTGTGGGTAACCCTTCAAATGAAACTCCGGGAAAATTGCTAATCGAAAGACATGAAATGAAAATTCAAGGCGAAACCTTGGGACGTTTTGCCGATGTCGAAGCCTTGGTTTTGGACAAACGCCTGAACGAAAACAAAGAAGTTTTGTATATGGCGCAGTTAACAACTGCTACGGGTAAAAAAGAGCATTTCCTGCTAAAACCTGTGGAAAGTAAAGTAGATGGCTGCAGGGTAAAAACTGAAAAGCTCGTCTTGATTCCCCGCCGTTACGGAATTAGCAGCTTAACAGCGGTGTTAAAAGATGGTTCAAAAAATCGTTGCCGCCATATCGTTCATTACTGGGAGTTAACCATTAATTATTTCCATCCCAATCCAGCACTGCGAGGTTCTATAAACGCCGTATACCGCTAGCCCCTCCGCTCCCACCAAAAAGGAATTCTTGGTTACTCCAAGTTTACCAAACAATTAAAGGGACCAAATCCCGTGTCATTGATATCAATTAAGGCATGGGAACCAAGGGGTTAACGAACAGTAAAGTTTTTCTTTATAACGACTAACTCGCCTTCGATTTCAATCAACCTGCCTTTGTATTCCCAACTGTCCGAAAAGTTGGAAACAGAAACCGAAACTTGCTTTTTTAACTCCTGACTGAGTCGTTCAACCTCACCTCGCAAAGTAAAACAGCCTCCGCCCTTACACCCATTATAAATTCTGATTTCGCCGCCAGGCTTTAAAACCCGTAGGGCCTCTTGGAGAGCGCGGTAGGGGTTTTCTAAGTAAACAAAACTTTGGTGAGCGACAACCAGGTCAAACATCTCACCTAACGGAATTTTTTCGGCAGAACTCGCAATCAAATTGGCGCGATTTTCATCGACGTGCCTTTTCAATTTAGGATATGGTTCTAAATCTGCATCGTACCAAAAATCAAGACCATAAGCTTCATGGCCACGTCTCACAAGCGTTGGCACAAAATCACTTAAACCCTCGCCAATGCTAAGTGTAGTTTTATTGAAAAAATCTTTGTCATCGAGTTGTAAATGTTTTTTAATAACTTCTGTAGGATAATGCTTACCTGTTGTGACTGGTTTGCCGTTAACCTCCACCATGTCGGCTTCGGCGTTGTACCCAACTCTTAAATCGTTTTTCTCTTGAAACAGGCTTTGTAGGAGCGGAGATTTAGAATTTAGTTTCGAAAATAACTTCGGACAGTCGTTATTTGTAAAGCCGACGATAAAAACAGCAAAACAAGGTATTACAAAATGGCGTAAATGTAGGTTCATAATATAGTATTTTGCAATAGCCTTGCCGCTTTAAAGCCAATGAAAGTTACCTGAGGTGACAATTCCCCATTAGTACAAAAATTGAAAAGCACCCGTCGACGGATTAGACGGATGTCTCATTTTGATACAAAAAATTAAACTACAAGAAACCATAAAAAGACATTAGCAGCGTGGTTGCAATTGCGAATCATGCACTCCAACGATTCCTCCACTCACAGAATCTGGAAACAACGCGTGTTGGTCAGCTATATATTTAGAAAAACAGAGTACATAAGACGTACCATCAACATATCCAGCTTCATGAAAAAGTATGCGGATGACATTTACCCAATTGGCAAGACCTATGGGGTGCTTTAAAGCACTCCGACAGCCTTCGCTGAACGCCTTTATCCCATCATCAGTTAACCACATTACGGGTTTATCTGATTCAGGACACGCTTCGGCATAGGCTAGCGCTTTACCAGAAAACTTAGAAGTAAAAAATTCAAGTGGGGATGTACAGAAAAAAACCAGTTTGACAAATGCTAGGGCAATTTGCCACTAAAAACTATACATCAATTATTAAAACGAAGCCGCCAAGGCAAAATTTCTGTTCTACGGCGGTTTCGTGAGCTATACGAAGAAATCAATTTTTTTAAAAAGGAGTTATTATGAAAGAGATTTTTCTGATTATGAGTTCAATCGTTCTTATTTCTGGAAGCGTGCGTGCCAGCCAAGCCCGGGAAGATGTGGTTTTTGTTTGCTCTCAGTTTAAAAATGCCAACGGTCAATCTCCCGTCGGAGTACAAGCGCCAAAACTTGTTCGCCTTCCTGGTGATGCTTCCCAGGGCCAAGATTTATATGTAAGAACTGCTCCGGTTTATCCGCGCGCCGTTCCTACTTATGAAAAACTTAAAAAGGTTTCTCTCCATGCCGATTTAGCCATTTATGAAAGCCAAAATTTTGAGGTACATGTTTTTCACCGCGCTGGACTTCGTGCCAATATTCATTCGAAAGGCACTGATCTTTCTGCGAATTGCAAAAGCACTCAAGAGTAATTAGCTTTTCTTTTTTAAGACGTCTCTAACAAAGGGCTCCCAGTATACGGCTTCGGTGGCCGAAGTTTCCATTGCTGGGAGCGCCCAGTTATCTTGTTCGACAAAAAACACTCTGTCCTTATGGGGGGCGCGGGCCCGCTGACAAACGTTATTAGCGAGAAGTCCTGGTTGAGCGATGGGAACCGCATGACCCCAATGCGTGATACGTACGTCCACTAATTCATTTGGCGTTACTTTTAAAACGGGCATGACATCGTTACGAATTTGATTTTCGAATTCCGCACGGAATTTTTCGTAAGCATCTGGGCCAATCAATTCTTGGCGGCCGCCATCATAGGGCATCGGACGATACATGGAAATGACAGTTTGATTTTTACCTATACCGCCGAAGTCAGCATGAACTATATCCGTAGCCCTTCTTAGGTTCTTCCCCTGCATTTTGGTTTTTAAATCCGCCCCTTTGACCATCAATATTTCATAGAAATTAGGTTCAATACGTTTATTTACCAGCATATTGGCTACAAGGTAGGAGCGATATTTGTACTGGCGAATAGCGTCCGCTCGCTCTGGCTCAATGCCCTTTAATATTTTTCCAACAACAAACTTGGGACAGGCTAAAATCGCGGCTTCGGCTTCGATAAGCGTCACCTTTTGCGTATTAAGATCAAGAGTATGAATTTTTACACCTTGATCGGTAGCTTCGCATTGCAAGACCAGCTGACTCGTTCTTAAGTTTTTGTCGCCAATCGCCCGGCGTGAATGCTTCAGGAGTTGCTCGGCGATCGTTCCATTACCACCCGGCAATACCGTCATCGCACCTTCCGCACAGTAAAAATTTAAACCGGCGGCGGCACTGACTTCGTCCGTTGTGGCATTAAAAGCTCCGACACAATAAAAATCAAGTTGCGCTAAAAGTTCGGGATGAATTTGCTCGCCCAGCGCTTTTTCCAAATATTCCTTGAACGTCATCCGGTCTAATTTTTTTAAATACTCGGTAACCTCGGTATCTCCAGAAATATCCGGGTAGCTGCGGCCGTTACGCCCGTGATTAATATCCTCAACGAGTTCATCTATTTTATTCATCTGGGGAATGCGTTCATTGATCTTCTTCCAATAATCAATGACTAGCTTCTCATCGACCGATACCGGCTCATCACCCTTCTTAAACCGGTAAAACTTCTCTAGACCAATATCGTGGTAAATTTTTTTAAGTTCACTGTCGTCCGACGGCTGAGTCATATAGGCCGACCCCATGCAGTAGCGGGTACCACGCCATGTTTGGCCTTTGGCATTTCCGCCAAAACGCGGCGCTTGTTCTAAAACAACAGGTTTAAAATCACGCAGTTGATACGCTGAGAAAAGTCCCGAGAGGCCACCGCCGACAACTACCAATCTGTGTTTTTCCCGCGAAGTTACATTCTTAATGGATTGTTCGGGATTCCAAATATGAGGATGAACGCGTTTAAAATTATCGCCAAAGAACTCACGCTTTGCAACATCCCCCATCTCAGGAGTAAATGGTCCTACCTCCTCCAAGTCTAAACCGTCCTGATCTAGGACTCCCCGGGATTGTAGGCTTTCTAAGCGAGAAAATAGAACTGTTAGACCACCCGCTGTGGCAAGCTGAAGTACCTGACGTCGTGACAATCTGTGGTGTGAATCCATGTTTGCTTAGATCTAAGTACAATTAAAAGCCGGTTGCAAGCATGAATTTTGACGCTCCCATTTGAGACTAAAATTATTTATTTTACCTATATCAAAATTCTATGTGCGGCCGATAAGTCCTTTGGCCGCAACGGCCAATAAGAAAGGACCGTAAAATGACAAAAACAAAGTATTTCAAATATGGAAAGCAAACTTGCAAAGCTTACTGGCGTACGGCTGGTCAAGGTTATGAAGTCGGCTTCATTTTTGGCGGTACACCGGCTTTTGTGGGAAATTTTATCCACGCTCGGGAAGCAAATGCTTGGTGGACAATTATGAATAAGGAATTACGTCGTTTTTCCAAAAAATATTGGACGACGCCTAAAGCCCCAATGGCTTTTTACTGCAAATTTTTGTCTCACTATCTTTATAAATGCTACTACAATTATCTAGACCGTCAGTTCGGCGTGTATCAACGCAATTTTACAACTGCGGTTCGCAAACACGAACGTAAATATACGCATATGAAAAAGAAATGGCCAACAACGGGTCGTTTAACTTTTAAAACTGCTGCTTAAGCCCATTTGGCCCCTTGTATCCCAAGGGGCTTTACCTTTAAATTCACCAGAGCGTCAAGTCTCCCGTCACCGATAACAAAGTTGAAGACAAGTTATTTTCATATTGAGATGGGTACCATTCAGTAATTATGTTTCTGCTTAACACATTATGTGTCCCCACTTCCACGCGCAGACAGAGTGTCGTATGGCCCTTCGCGCCTAACTGGAACCGGCCCGCCTGAAAACCAATTAAAAAGTTAAACACATCTTCGGCGATCTGCACGCGATTTTCCCCGAGCGTTCCATCGCCCGCGCAACTCGCGTTAGTGGAAGAATCACAACGCACTAAAGTAATAGAGCGGCGGCGCTGCGCGGACATATAGGCGGTAATTTCGCCATTTAAAAATTTTCCTAATTCGCGGGCATAAGAAACATGTACCCCGTAATTTTGATTGAATCCCGCTAAGGCCCCCCAGGCGACTTTAGAAGAGTCCCAAATATGGCTGTCGTATTGAAGACCAAGGCCTTGGGTCATGCCGTAGATATAAAAATTGTTTTGAAAGCGATAATGAGTTCCTATCGAAGCCATGACTGAAGGACCCGTTGGATAGTAATCCTTCCCGGTATTTAATTTAATTTTTTGTTGATCATAAAAAATATCGCTGCGGATCCAATAGGGATTGGAAATATAGTCGGACTTGGTAATTTCGGGAAAGACCGGCAGGTGCGGGCTTCTCTCATTATTTTTATATTCAGCCATTTGGCAAGCCGAGATGGCAGCCGCCATGACCGTTAGAATTAAGTGTCTTACCATGTTGCCCGTACTCCAAATGTCATTTCTCTACCCGAAATAAAAGTGGGACCAAAATCCCAGGACGAAGCCCTTTCTTCTTGCGGATTATTTCGACGCGTAATAATTTTAGCGAAGCTATGTCCAATGGCGATTCCCAGAGGAACATCGCTCCACCAGTGAAGCCCGGTGGCCACGAGCCCCTCAGCAATTAAAAAAGTCAGAGGGTAACCAATCCACGAAATCCACTTTTGCTCGGGATAATTTTCTTGTATTACGATAAACGTGGCATAAGCGGTGGCAATATGGCCAGAAGGAACTGCATCGTACTTTTGAATGTCGGCGTGGTAGCGCATTTGTTCTGGAAACGGCTCCCATTCGCCCGTTCTTGAAGTGGCTTTAAATGGACTTTCCCGCCCTGTTATATGTTTTAATATCTGGATAACTGCGCCCGTTGACAGAATGACCTCTATAATTTGGCTCGTCGTTCGCAGCGCTTTTTTATCTTTCGTGATTCCCCCCCATGCGCCAAAAATACCGGCGACGACAAATTGGGCATAGCCGTCTCCGATACTAACTAGGTGCCAATTTATATTATGAATTGTTGAATCATTATTATGATGGCGCTCAAATTCCTTCCAAGACTCGTAATCCGTGGCCACTAATAATCCCGTGACAGCTCCTAACCACAAAAGATTATTCCAGTTCTCCCGGCGAAAGTTTTCTTTGGAAAAAGTCTGCCAGTCTTCGGGTAAATTGGTCACCATATCCCAAAACGCCGGAACCTGGACCTCGGTCGCTGCGAATACCGGCGACGTTAAAAGTAAAATTGATAATATGAGACTTTTCACTGTCGGTGAAGGGTACTATAATTATTTTGCTTATGCATCGAAATATTCTTTTGGTCGACGATGACCAGGACATGATCGATCTTCTCACGCTGTTTCTCGGGCAGTCCGGATATGCTACAGCAGCAGTCAAAGACGGGTACACCGCTCTTGATCAAGTTAATAATCATCACTTTGATTTGGTGATTCTTGATAAGTCTATGCCTTTCGTCACTGGTGATCAGGTTTTAAAGTCGCTGCGAAACAATCATATGACCAAAGATCTTCCGATTATTATGCTGACGGCAAATACTGAGTTAACCGACGTAATGAAATCCAAAAATCTAGGGGTGGACGACTACGTCTTAAAACCCCCGGAAAAAAAGAGCCTTATCGCTCGAATTGAAAAGGTGTTGGGCGTCCGCCCTAAAAATTTTGAGTATGTATTTGACGAAGACTCCGGTTCTAAACTAGGTCAACTTTCTCCGCCACTTCAACTGCTATCGATTAGTCTTGGTGGAATAATATTAAAATCACCCTCCCCAATAAAAAAAGGCAGTCTTTTAGCAAACACCCAAATTAAACTCTTTGAAATGTTAGGAATAGATTTTTCAAAATTAACGGTTAATTATTCGGGGCCCCGAAGCGACGGCACGTATGAAACCTTCGTTTCGTTTTTGCCCTTATCCCGGAGCGAAACCGAAAAAATTAGGGACTGGATACTAACTAAGTCACTTAAGAAATCTAAGCTGCCTTCTTAAGCTGGGTGGCGCGGTAAAGCTCGAAGAGTTTAGTCGCAAACGACTTTGGAAAAAACGGTTTACGAATAATGGCCGAGCCGCCGGCAGCGTCAAGGTCTCTTAATTCCGACTCTTTAGTCATTGCGGTAAGAAAAAATACGGGAATATCTTTTAGCTTGCTATGTTTTTTTATCGCCCGGCAAAGTTCAGCGCCGGTGATCTGAGGCATTTGCGAATCCAGGAGAATAAGATCCGGTTGAAATTGAATGGCTTGCGTTAGCGCTTCGGCGGGGTTTGTCGTCCCTTGAAGCTCCAGCATCTTGTAATTTTTAAGACTCAATCTCACAAGATCATGGATGTCTTCGGAGTCATCAACGAAGTAAATTTTCTTAATTGGAACATTTATGGGATCGATTTGATTACTATTTGCGTCCTTTTCGGTAGCCATTGAGCGGTAGGCTTCGATGATATTCTTTTGCAGGTTTTGATCTTTCTTGAAAACGTTGTGAGCCAGTTTAATCCGCGGGTCTCTTTCTGGCGAACTATCGGCGGTAATAACAGAAATCGGAATTTTCTGATTAGGTCCGTGTATATTTCTGACTACAAACGCCAGATCCGTGGCTCCTATCATGGGCGCGTGCATCGACACGATGACAGAATCAAATTTCTCCTTTAATAACCGGCCGAGCGCTTCGTGCCCATTACTTTCTTTACCAAAATCGACTTTAAATTTCTTCAAGGCATCCACACACAGTTTTAGAGTTACTTCGGACGTATCCACCAGGAGAACGCGGTGAATTCCGCTCGTGGGACCCTGACTAATGCCAATTTGATTTTTAATCTGCGCGATACGACGGTCATTATTAGATCCATAGGCTGCCGCCGCCTCCATCATAAGATCACGTAATCCCATTAAGCGATCAATGCGCTCATCATTGGGAATTTCCGCCAGTTCCACAAGCGAAATTAAGTCTTCCATTCGGTGCGCGAGAACCGATACCACATCAAAGCCATAGCCGCCGGCGGTGCCTTTTATGGAATGTACTATGCGGCGTAAATCATTTGTCGTTTGTGCGTCGCCGCTGTTGCCCGCGTAGGCCAAGATGAGACGCTCGACATCGGCCAAATCATCACTGAGCCTTTCAAGGTATACTTTCTGCGAATCAAAATCGACATTCGAGTTTTTCATTAGAATTCGACCTCTAAATTATTCAAATATTCTTCTATGGCGTTAATCGTTGCCGCTATTTTTGCAACGCTTTTAGTTTTGGCTCCCGCCTCAAGCTCCGCACCTAGTTTTCCTAACTCATTTAAGCCATAGCCGCCACCGCTCCCTTTCAGACGATGGCCCAGAGTTTCTAAGGCGGAAAAATCAAGCGCCAAAAGCGCGTTTTTAAGCGCCGGAATTTCGTTAATTCGCTTTTGAATATAGCCGGGAACAATCTCTTGCAAATCAGGATCGATTTTAACCTTAACTTTGGCGGCGCCCATTCTTCCCCCGAACTTTTATATCGGTAATTTTAAGCGCGATCTCAAATGGGAAAACCCTGCGGAATCTAGACCAAATTTCAAAAAAAAATGCCGAAAAATATATCTAGAGATGTGGGGAAAAACCTAGGCAATGGTCTAGATCTTCGTCGTATCTTTTAAGGAGAAAATATTTTCGCTGCGATTGCCTTTTCTATTTTTGCGCTACTTGCTGCTGCTTTTTGGGTTTCAAAAAGTAAAAAGGCAGCGCATTCAAAGATAATTTTGCTGGAGAAATTTATTGAGTCCACTTTCGAAAACTCTCCGTCGTTTATGTATGTAAAAGATATTAACGGCAAGTACACGCGTGTAAACCGTCAGTTCGAAATTGTTTTTAACCGCAGCCGCGAGGACGTCATTGGTAAATCTGACGATGAACTTTTTGAACGTCAAACCGCCGAAAACTTTCGCCGTAGTGAACTTGAAGTGATACAGACTAAAAAACTCGTGCAGAGCGAAAAGCACGTTCACTTAGCCGATGGCAATCACTATTTCGTAACCACTAAATTTCCCTTATTTGACGAGAACAATAAGGTTTATGCAACCTGCTCAATTGCCACAGATTCCACTCAAGAAAAGCTTGGTAAAGAAGCTCTCACCAAGGCGGCTGAAGCCGCCGAGCGGGCGAGTCAAATTAAAAGTGAATTCCTCGCTAATATGAGCCATGAAATCCGCACTCCCATGAACGCAATAATGGGCATGGCCGAATTACTTTCTGAGTCAACAGTGAACGAAGAACAAAAGCGATTCATAGATACACTTCGTAAAGCTTCAGAAAATTTATTGGCAATAATTGATGATGTTCTGGATATTTCGAAAATTGAGGCGGGCCACCTAAAACTTGACTATACGGATTATAACTTACGTGCGCTCGTGGAAGATCTCTCCAAAGCCTTGGAGCCGAGAGCGCAACTTAAGGGGCTAAACTACTCTTGCCAAGTCGATCCAAATGTAGCCGACAGTTTCAATGGAGATCCCTACCGCGTTCGTCAGGTGTTAATGAATCTCGTCAATAACGCGCTTAAATTCACGTCCAAGGGTGAAATTCGTTTAACCGTCGCGGCAAATACCGAGAAAAGTAAACGCGGCAATCTTCTTTTTGCAGTCAGTGATACGGGTGTTGGAATTTCTCCCGAGGAGCAGAAAAAACTCTTTCAATATTTTCATCAGGCTGACGCTTCAGTGACAAAGAAGTTTGGCGGCACGGGACTTGGACTTGCCATTTGTAAAAGATTGGTGGCAATGATGGACGGAGAAATCTGGTTAAAAAGCATTCCCGGAGCGGGAACTACATTTTATTTTACACTTTCGTCACCACGCGGTCTGGGCGTTAAAGAGCAAAAAGCTGCGGCGGCAACCGTTAAAGACGTTCAACCGATTAAGATCCTGCTTGTTGATGACTCTGAAGACAATCGGATGCTTATCATTACTTTCTTAAAAAAGTCTGGCCACACGATCATTGAATCCGACAACGGCCAAGACGCAGTTAACAAAGCCAAAGAGGGCAATATTGACCTCATTTTTATGGATATGCAGATGCCCGTACTCGATGGGTACAATGCCACCCGAATTATTCGTGAGTGGGAAGTAGAAACTAACCGGCCTCCCGTGCCGATTATTGCATTAACTGCATACGCTTTAAAAGAAGAAGAAGATAAAACTTATGCGGCTGGTTGCAACCGCCACATTTCCAAGCCCGTTAGCAAGCAAAAGGTTCTCGACGTCATCGCCGAATTCTCTAAAATAAAGAAAACCGCCGCTTAGGTAACAGTTCCCTTTCCTCGATGTGGCGCATCGAGGAAAGGGAACTGTTACCTAATAGGGAGGTTTTTTATTTCTTTGATTTCGGCGGCTATTTCGGCGGAAGCGGACCGCACTTCCTCGTATAGTTTTTTAGCGGAATCAAGCAATCCGCTGTCCACTAACTTTTCCATTTCGACGAATTTTTTATAAACTTTTTCGGCATGAAAATTACAAAGTAGGTTTTTGTATCCATGAATGCAGGTTTTTAGCGCCGCCGGCTCGGATCTTTTAAACGCCTCGTCGATTTTCGCCAAATGATCTAAATAATTATTAATATATTTAGAAGCAAAGCGATTGAATAATTCGGTATCGCCGGCAAATTGTTCCACCATGGCAAGATAATTAATATGTTTCGTATTTGCGGGCATATAAGGTAAGATTTTACTATGTTGACCTGGGAAGAACTACTGCAAATTGCATTGGGCGAGGGTTCCTGGGAGTTTTCCCGCTCCTCGGGTCCAGGCGGCCAGAACGTAAATAAGGTAGAAAGTCGAGCCGTATATCGTTGGAATATGCTCGCCTCGGCGTACTACGCGCCTGAGCTCCGTAAATATCTCACCAAATCGGGAGACATCGTGGTGGGGAGTGATCGATTTCGTGACCGTGAACAAAACCGCCGTGACGTGATCGAGAAACTTAAAACCCTTTTCGAAAAGGCTTTTTACAAAGCGCCGCCACGCAAAAAAACAAAAGTTCCCCGTCGCGCACATAAAAAACGTTTGGATAAAAAGCGCGGGCGAAAAGAAATCAAGCAGGGACGAAAAAAAGTCAGCTATTAGAGGTGAAAAACCGTGAAGCGCCACTTTTCTATTTTTTTTCCAGTTATAGTCGTTTCAATTATTCTATGGCCAAAACTTCCCACGCAAGACCGGGCGGAATATTTTGAATTCGCCGACGGCCGCGCCCTTTTGGGCGTCCCAAATTGGCAAAATGTCTTATCAAACATTCCATTTTTTCTCATAGGCCTCGTTGGCTATCTCGCCATACGCAAACGCCCCATAATGGAAAATTTTGATCTCGCTGGCCGTTTATACGCCATGGCCTTGATGTTGACGGCGTTCGGCTCTGGCTATTTTCACTGGGGTCCAACGCCCCAAACACTATTCTGGGACCGCCTGCCGATGGCGCTGGGTTTTGGTGGTCTGTGCAGTTTAATTACCATTGATCGTTTATATCCAGGACTAAAAAAAGCAACCGTTTACTTGATTGCAATTATTAGCGTTTTGACTGTTATGAATTGGATCTATGGAAACCAAGATTTGCGGCCCTATTTAATACTTCAGTTCGTCGGAGGATTCTATGTGCTTTTAGTAAGTCTTTGCACGCGCGGTAACCGCATTTCAAACCCCGTCGTCTTCGTCTCGCTGGCTTTTTATGTGCTAGCCAAAATTCTCGAAGTTTACGACAGACAAATTTACTCGATCCATTCCATCTCCAGCGGCCATACTCTTAAACATCTAATTGCCGCTATGTCGACGTACCCAATTCTCCTCCCGTGGATAAAAAATTCGGGCAAATTGTCCTAAAAAAATTTTTGACTATCACTTGTACTAATTAATTAAGGCATAATTATTGCTGTGGCTAATACTCAAAGCGCGGAGGGCCACATGAAAGCCAAAAATATTTATCAATACATCATGGTTTTAATTTTCATGTTAACGACCTTGGGAGTTTTAAACGCCGATAATCTGCAAACAAATCCCTTCGTATTAGCTATCGAAATCTCTTTAACCAATGCTGAGCAGCCCATTCTCGCATTTCTTACAGACTTTTAAGTCATTGACACGTCCTCACAGCGATAATTAGCATTATCTAGCGGAGGACAACATGAATAAAATCTTTTACCTAGGCGCTCTCTTATTTTTAATGGCCTGCACGGGCGGCGGCGGCAGTGGCGGTGGAAAGTCCGATGGCGAATTTGGTAAAGGTATTCCTAACGATCAACTTCCTACACTAACCCCAGAGCAAAAGGAGAGCTTTCTAAATTTAGTTGCCG
The DNA here is from genome assembly GCA_964498095.1 of uncultured Bdellovibrionales bacterium. Lineage (GTDB taxonomy): Bacteria > Bdellovibrionota > Bdellovibrionia > Bdellovibrionales > SG-bin7 > SG-bin7. Next base: position 73,170 of record CAZCFY010000007.1, read on the forward strand.
CCGTAGACCGCGCCCGCTTTGCGCGGCAAAGACTTTCATCTCCCGGCAACCCTTCACGCGATCCCAAAGAAAACGAAATGTATGACTACTTAAAAGGTAAATGCCGTGCCGAAATTACCAACGGATCAGTCCAAGGCAAATCCGTCCGCGACGAAAAAGTTGAAAACGAAGGCTGCGCCATTACCTTTCATGGCCACCGCGAAGCCAACGATCAGACGGCCAAGGAATCTGAGGAATACATCGTTAACGACGTTAAATACGCCGAAAAAAACGACGTCATTGGTTACGTCTATGACAGTGAAGAAAAAATTAGTGGTTCTAATTCAAAAGCGCAAGGCACCGGCGGTATCTGGTCAAATCTTCACGGCACACCGAAGTTTTTCAAGTTCTCTAATGTGGAAGGCGATGTCCCTAAAAGCACCTTAAAAAAAGTTTACGGTATCGGAATACATATGGGCTTTGGTGTCGCACAGTTAAAATTTATTAGCGCCTCTACAAATGGTAAAACAACTCTAGAAATTGAAGTAAATGGCCAGCCATTAAATCCAAAAGAATTAACGCGCTAAGCCAATAGCTCTGGTTTTGCTCTCAAATAGTTCAGTGTGGTAAGAAGTTACGCATTCTGACTAGGAGAGATCGATGCTATTTAGCTCACCCCGAGTGGATGAAGTTGGCGCCGTTGAACGCGCAAATTTTTTCACGAAAAGAAGCATTAAAAAAGAATCTAAATTAAAACTCCTCTATCTCGCCCTTGAAATGGTGGACCTAACAACTCTTGAAGGCTCAGATACTCCCGGCAAGGTAACGCAAATGTGCGCTAAGGCGATTCACCCCGCCCCACCCCTGCTATTTAATGAAATGAGTAAAGCGCCAAACTTTCGCGATCTTCCTTCGGTCGCAGCCGTTTGCGTTTACCCCAGCATGGTCCCCACGGCGGTTAAAGCCTTAAAAGGTACCAAAATTCAAATCGCCTCTGTAGCCACTTCGTTTCCCTCCGGCCAAGTACCTCTGCACGCGAAATTAATGGATGTAAAAGTCGCCGTCGAAAGCGGTGCCACCGAAATCGATATGGTTATCAATCGTGGCGCTTTTTTAATGGGTGAATACCAGCAGGTTTTCGACGAAATTGCCGCAACCAAAGAGGCCTGCGGCAAAGCCCACCTAAAAGTTATTTTAGAAACCGGCGAATTGGGCTCGCTTGATAAAGTTCGTTTGGCTTCGGACATCGGCATTGCCGCCGGTGGCGATTTTATTAAAACTTCGACTGGAAAAGTGCAGCCCGCTGCCACACTGCCCGTAACTCTCGTCATGTTACAGGCCATCGCAGACCATTACCGTAAAACCGGTAAAAAAATCGGCATGAAGCCCGCTGGCGGAATCCGCACAGCAAAACAGGCACTGCAATATCTTTGCATGGTTCACGAAACTTTGGGTGCTGACTGGATGACCCCGGATTTGTTCCGCTTTGGCGCCAGCGTACTACTCAATGATTTATTAAAACAAATTTATAAAGAATATACCGGCCGCTACTTTTACGACAAAGCGTTCTCATTGGACTAAGGAGTAAAGATGTTAGAAATGCGCTCAGCCAATCATTCCGTCACTTCGGCGCCAAAAGAAAAACAATTTGAGTTCGATTATGCGCCATCACTTGAGTCGACGAAAGTCGTTAAAATAAGTCCCCGCAATGAGCTTTTTATTAACGGAAAGTTTGTTGCTCCCGAAAGTAAAAAATATTTTGCCACTTTAAATCCAGCCACCAATGAAACATTAGCAGAAATCGCCGAAGGCAATGAGACGGATGTAAATAAAGCCGTAAGTGCGGCGCGGGCAGCCCTTGGTCCCTGGTCAAAATTAAGTGGTAAAGAACGCGGCCGCTATTTGTTCCGCATTGCGCGCATTATTCAAGAGCGCGCGCGCGAATTAGCCGTACTAGAAACTTTGGATAATGGTAAACCTATTAAAGAAACGCGCGACATAGATATCCCTTTAGTTGCCGCCCACTTTTTTTATTACGCTGGCTGGGCCGATAAGTTGGATTATGTATTTCCCGGAAAAAAAGTTTCTCCCGTCGGGGTTGTTGGCCAAGTTATTCCGTGGAACTTCCCTCTTCTTATGGCCGCGTGGAAGATTGCTCCCGCTTTAGCGTGCAGCAATACTGTTGTTTTAAAGCCCGCCGAAACAACACCCCTGACGGCATTAAAGCTTGCCGAAATTTTAGATGAAGCCGGCCTTCCCCCAGGTGTGGTAAATATTGTTACCGGCGCCGGCGCCACAGGTGCCGCTTTAGTATCTCACGCCGAAATCAACAAAGTCGCCTTTACTGGCTCCACGGAAGTGGGCCGTAAAATCGCTCTCGCAGTTGCCAAAACAAATAAGAAATTGACTCTTGAACTCGGTGGCAAATCCGCACACATAATTTTTGAAGACGCCGCCATCGATCAAGCAGTTGAAGGTATTATTAACGGAATTTTCTTTAACCAAGGGCACGTGTGCTGTGCTGGATCGCGCTTACTGGTGGAAGAAAGTATCGCGAAGACCATTACCGAAAAACTCAAAGCACGCATGCGCCAGTTGCGTGTTGGTAATCCGTTAGATAAGAACACCGATATCGGCGCGATCAACTCCACTACCGAACTAACAAAAATTCAGCGCTTAGTTGAAATCGGTAAATCCGAAGGCGGTGAGTTTTTTGAACCCGAGAATATGGCTTTGCCGTCCAAGGGAAATTTTCACAAACCTTGTTTCTTTAACAATATTGGGGCGGCCAGTACAATTTCGCGGGTAGAAGTTTTTGGACCGGTTCTCGCCATTTCAACTTTTAGAACTCCTGCCGAGGCCATTGCGAAAGCTAACGACACACCTTATGGTCTGGCGGCTGGCGTATGGAGCGAAAAGGGTTCAAAAATCCACCAAGTGGCGGGACAACTCAAGGCCGGCGTCATTTGGGCGAATACTTATAATAAGTTTGATCCCACCTCCCCTTTTGGTGGTTATTTTGAAAGTGGCTGGGGCCGCGAAGGCGGCCGGCATGGTCTACTTCCCTATCTGGAGGTTCAATAATGGCTGGTTTAACTACGGAAAATTTAGTGATTCCCAAAACCATTAAACTTTTTATTAACGGGGAATTTCCGCGTACAGAATCGGGCCGCAGCTTCCCTTGTTATTATAAAGAAACTAAAAAAGTCTATGCCAACCTTTGCCTTTCTTCGCGCAAAGATTTGCGAGCCGCTGTTACCGCCGCCAAGGACGCGCAAAAATCGTGGTCAGAGCGCAGCGCCTACAACCGTAGTCAAATTCTTTACCGCATGGCCGAAATGGCTGAAGGAAAAAGACCAGAGTTTGCCGAAATTATTGATAAGACGATTGGCTTTGATGCCGCAAAAGAAATAAGTGCGGCGATTGATGCCTTCATTTATTACGCGGGATTTGCCGATAAGTACCAACAAGTCATCGGCGCCGTAAACCCCGTCAACGGCCCACACCATAATTTTACTACGCCGGAATCTGTCGGCGTGGTCGGGCTTATCTGCGGGGAAAAATTTAATTTTGGTAAAATCGTCGCCGATATTTGCGCGATTATTTCTTCTGGCAATTCCGTGGTAACTCTTTTACCGGAAACCAGCGCTCCCGTTCTTGCGGCCCTGGCGGAGACTCTGGCAACTTCGGATTTACCCAAAGGCGTCGTTAATATGCTCAGTGGATCCACCGAGGAACTAGCCACCCATTTTGGCTCACATATGGAGATTCAAAGCCTTTGTTACCGTGGCGAAGAGGCAAAACTAGTAACGGAGTTTAAAACATTGGCCGTAGAAAACATGAAGAGATTCGTGGGACCGACGGAAAAAGTTTTAGCGTTGGAAAATATTTTGGATTTCGTGGAATACAAAACCGTTTGGCACCCGATCGGAAACTAAGGAGAAGCAATGGCATCAGTTAATCCGAAAAACCTTGTTGAAAACTACTTAAACCTGCGCACTTCGCAGAAATTTGACGAGCTCAACGCATTGTTAGCCGAAAAGGTGGAGTACCGCAGCCCCCTTTCACGCTATGGTAACTCTAATGAACTTGTAACTAACATGAAAAGGAATGCCGAGGGTCTTACCGGGTTAAATCTAAAAAAGTTATTTGTTGACGGCGACGATGTCTGTGCAATTTACGAACAGAAATCAGCCGATCCCGCTGTCGGCGAAATTGTTTTTACAGAGTGGTTTACTATCGAAAGCGACCGGATCGCTAAAATTGAATCAACTTTTGATACGAGCCGAATCGTAAAAAGCCGCTCACAAATTTGACCGCCCAACTTAGCTTTCCAACGCCGCGCGGACTCCCTCGTGATGAACCCCGCTTTTTGCTTGTACTCGTCACGCCCAATTTTTTGCATACCTCCTTATTCATTAGCCACTCAGCAATAAGTAACCCTATAAGTTGCAAAAAGATCCCATTCCGCCCTACATGCAACCTTTAGGTTGACTTGTTCTCAACGTGGCGAAGGAGTCTTAAATGCTAACTCGCTACCCAATTGCTCTTGAAGGTTACGATTACTGGTATCAATCCTACCCTTTTCAAGATTTTGATGAATATGCCAAACAATTTTTGCCCCTCGAGTCCAATTTAAATGAATGGCTAAAAAATACGAGGAGGGCCTTATTTTTTTCGACAAATCAGCTCGCCAAAACTTTGAAGATTTCTCGCCAGGCCTATGCAAAATTTGAAGTCTCGGAAAAGCGCGGCTCAATTAGCCTAAAAAGCCTCAGGCGACTTGCCGAAGCAATGGATTGTGAATTGGTTTACGCCATTCGCCCAAAAAGTCAGAAAAGGTACTCTCAAGTAGTATGGGATCAGCTAGTTTCTGAATGCAAAGATCATAGTTGGGTGAAGTCACGGCCGGTGGTGGCCAAGGAGCGGGCCCTGGCAGCAGTCTCTCGGATCAAAATGGCGGAGTCAGCGTTTCGGAAAAAAAGAAAGTGGACCGAAAGGCGAAACTAAAAAAGTGTGGCGCACTGAAATTTGCCGCCCCAAAGTTTTTCGGCGCCAAAGTGATAAACGTTAAGCGCTAAGGCACCACTCCAAAGCATGATGGAGCCCCAGATAGAACCGCTCTTTGCGGCCATCATAGTAACGTTATCTATAAATGCCGCGCCCATAGAAGCAATGTTAGCCGTTAGCTTTATTTTTTGGGCGTCTTTGGGGTTTTTAGCGATCATAGCGTCACGCTTTTTGGCGATAATGAGATCGTATGTCGTAGTTAAAGTATATGCGATGCTTGTCAGAATAAAGGTAACCATCGCGCCCGCATCTCCGCTACTACCAACACTGGCTAAACCCATAAAAGTAACTTCGAGCATATACATTTTAACAAGTTGCTCAAAGCCGCTGGCGTTCTTTAGGCCCGCGGGCTTGACTCCTGTTTCTAAATACTCTTTCGCTAACTGACGCGATTTTTGAAACTGCGCGGGAGTGAAGCTTGAGTAATTAAAGAACGTGACAAAGTCATTATAGTAAAAGCGGTAAGCCAAAGAGAGGGCCATCGTAAGTGGGACCGCCAACATGTTTTTTAGCGAAATTTCACTGCCAGCAATGACCTGACCGACTACAATAGAAGCTCCCGTTAAAATCACACTTAGTGTCGTAACGTACACTTTCTCGTAAGTCGTAAAATGCTTAATTAAGCCGGCTTTAGTAAAGAAACCAATGGTTTCGTTATTCTTTTTTAAAGGTGTTAATTCGCTTTTTTCGACATTAACTTTTTTAAGAGCGTCGGCCGTTACGTAAACGATGCCTTGGGGGTTTAAGTTTTGATCTCCCGGGTCAGCCAATCTTGTTTCAACACGTACAGTTTCAGTGCCTTCCGGCGTTGCATATTTGAAGTCAACGGTTGGTAAGTCGTTGCCTTGCGATATAGCCCCCGCAAGTAAAAATGACATGGCGACAGCGTATTTTGTCAGTACTCGAATGTTCAAAATCAACAGCATCGTAATCTCCCCTGAGTTATCCCAAACTCTGTTGCGTGACCCGAACTGAGCAATGTTAATGCCAAAATTACTTGAAAATGAATTTGACCAGTTTTAGGTCCCTAGTGTTCTATGAGGTCCATGGAAGAGCGTATAGAAAATTTGTTAAATTTTATCCACGATCAGAGTCTTAACGGAAAAGATCCGTCTCATGACTTTCTACATATCTCCCGCGTTTACAAATGGGCGTTGCGAATCGGGCAAAAAGAGGGGGCCGATTTAAGAATCCTTCTTCCCGCAGCTCTCCTTCACGATTTGGTAAACTTAAGCAAAGACCATCCTCACAGAGCCAAGGCCAGCGCGATGTCAGCAGCGGCCGCCGAAAGAGTGTTAAGTGAACACGGCTATAATAAGTCTGAATGTCTAAAAATATCCGACACCATCATTGAACACAGTTTTTCTTTGGGAAAAAAGCCTTCCTCGCTTGAATCTGCGGTTCTACAGGACGCTGACCGCTTAGACGCCTTAGGTGCGATCGGAATCATGCGAATGGTAACCTGTGGGAGCCTCATGAGCAGGGTTTATTACCATGGCGAAGATCCTTTTGCTAAAGACCGTCCCATCGATGACGGCAATTATACTATTGATCACATGTACAAAAAGCTCTTTAAGCTCCCACAGTTGATGAATACCGAAATTGCCTTTCGCGAAGCTCAAGACCGCGTAAAGTTTATGGAGTCTTTCAATAAGCAATTAGCTCACGAAATTACGACTTTACCTTGTGATGGTGATGTCCTCTGGGCATAAGAGTCCTGTGGCAAGTGAACTCTAAACTCGGTCATTTCGTCGATTCTCGAGTACGTTATTTTGCCGCGATGATTGTCTACGAGTTGTTTTGAAATGCTTAATCCCAAACCCGTGCCTTCTCCAAAAGGTTTGGTTGTAAAAAACGGTTCCATAATGTGTTTAATATTTTCGGCCGAAACTCCGCTACCGTTGTCACGCACAAAAAATTCTATGTCAGTGGGTGTCGCTTCGGCGCCTAAAATTATGCGCCGTTCGTGATTTTTAGAAACTGCGTCTATGGCGTTATTCACCAAATTCATAAGCACTTGGGAAATCTGCGTTGGCCGGAATGTCGCTACTAATCCATCAACGCGATTGACCTTTTCAAACTTTATATTTTGACTGGCAAAGCGCGGTTCAAATACTTCGACTATGTCAGATAGAAATCTTTCCGTATCCACCCTTGTTAAACTTTCCGTAGTCCCATCGCGGGATAGAGAGCGCAAGCCATTAGCAATCTTGGTCAAGCGTTTAGTGGTTTTTAGTAAACTGTCTCCTAGCTCAAGAAGCGGTCGACTATCACTCTCTTCGGCAATATCGACAACCTGTTGCGATCGTAAGGCTATAATTTGCAGAGGATTATTTACTTCGTGTGCAAGATTTGCCGCCAACTCCCCTACCGCCGCAAGCTTGGCATTCATCAAACGCAGCTTCCGCTCTTCTTCAAATTCTTTAGTACGGGCTTCGACTCTCTTATCAAGCTCTTCATTTGTAGTCTCAAGTTTTTCCTTCCAATCCGCAAAAACCGATAGGAACCATAACCAGATACCAATAAGAGCGATCATTACAATTGTGACTACGGCCGTTCGTACTGATTTTTTTGTTTCGCTACTGTCCACCCGGTCGGCAATTTCCTTATCGATAAAGTTTGCCAGACCGCGGGCACCGACGGAGTACTCTGTCTTTAAATCGCGATAGACTTCACTATCTAGCAGTTTATACGCCTGTGCCCGCTTCCCCTCCCGGGCTAAAAGAACGCCGCTTTCTTCTAGGGCAACAAGTTTATTATTGGAGTTTGTCAAAACCGTTGCGGCATCGCGGATAAATTTATTCTCATGACGGCGCAAATTATTAAGAAGTTCTTCCAGGCGTACGGCGTCTTCCCGGTATTTTTGGTAGTTATGTTCCTCTTTGGTAAGAATAAATCTTATCGCCCTGTCGGTGAGGCGTTCGTCCAAATGTAAGACTTCACTTTTAACATCACCCAGTCCGGTTAAAAACTGGAGGGTCGCGTGACTAGCAATCTCTACGGCATTAAAAGCGATGTTGAGACCAAGCAAGACAACCAAGGTCGTAAAAAGTACGATAGTAAACGCGGCTTTAGGATATCTTATTGCGGAATCCCCGTTCATGCGGTGTTTATAGCACCATATAACCATCTTACAAGTTCAACCATAAGCCACGTATCTTTATGGCAATACTTCAACAAATCCTCTATGACAGGTCCGGCATTTTTACCTAGCTTTTTAGTAATTAGATTGCGGAGCGTGACCTGGGCAATTTCCCCATCCCCAATGGGCATTCCCGCGTAGCTCGCCTCACTGCCGAGTAACGCCGGAGCCACGGTCTTAATACTAAAAGTTCCATTGAATTTAGGATCATAAACATGGCTCTGAAAAATCGGCAAAGGATCCACTAAACGCGAAACAATTTCCTCGACAGATTTTTTGTGCTCGGGAAATCTTTCTCCGAGGGCCGTCAAACAGCCGGCTTCGAATTTTTTATTGTAAGAAACGATGCTCCCGTCTTTTCCAATCTGCTTTTGCAGAGAAAGCAATAGATTTGCGCCGGGATCGGAATCTTCGGAATGCAGGAATTCAAAATGTTCAACCTCGCCGTTGGATTTTTCTGGCCAAATGTGGAGGCTATATTGAAATGGGATCTGCTGGTAGGGCCGCGTTCCGGGATAACGAGGAATTGCGAACATCGCGGTTTCAAAATCCAAAAAATAGAGCGGAAACTGCCACGACTTAAGTTCGTTTTTAATGCCTTGAGCGTCAACAAACCTAACGTTTTTCTGCGTGCATTCAATCATTCGCCGGGTATTTCCAGAAAATTCCTCCGCATTCACATCAGTAATATTAACAATACCCTTATTGTATAGTTCCCACTTTTTATTGCCGACTTTGTAGATGTTGAAAACACTCGGCTCAGGAATTTTTTTCCAGCAATGTTGATAGAACGTACACTCATAGGGAGCCTCGCACTGCGGGCCGATGTCGATCTGCGGTTCGGCTTTGTCTTTGGCTAGCTTCCAAAGTCCATTGAGCCTCTCCTTCATTGCCAAAGCCAACTCTTGAACTTGCGATGTGACATCTCTTAAAATAAAAAGCTTCTCTAAATTGGGATGTACACACTCTCTGTTTAAATGCATTACGAATAATTTATTTACCGACAGCCCCGCTTTTTCGGAAATTAAATACTGAATGGTAATATCGTCCAAATGATCGCTTTTTAAATCCGTCGATTTTTTGACCTCTATAATATCCCACTTATCGTTAACTTTGCGCAAAACATCCGTGCGCGCGAACAAATTTCCAGTGGATACGGCGGCTTCAAAAATAAGCTCTTCACCGCGATCAATGGCGGCCTTTGTTTCTCGCACATAACCCGCAAAATCCCAGGGTTTTAGCTCGATCAAATAGCCTTGGCCAAAATGATCGCGGGCTCGCTCACCAACTTCATGGCCCTCATCAAATTGCATTTGCAAAGCGGGTCCTGGCTTTGGTTCCAAATGTTTTTGGTAAAGCGTGTAATAAAGGCTTTTTGCGCATTGCAAGCCGCGCTTAAGTTTACTTTTGCTTAAGGTTATTGAATCCTGGACAGCCATTTTTGTATCTTATAAAGGTTATCTATGACGAAGAACAATGCTTTTCTAAATTTTATTGCTGTTTTCGCTGCGACTGCCCTCATTGGCGCTTGCGCCGGTACGCAAACCCAAGACACGCCGCTCCCGAAAGCCGAGACGGCACCCCAATCCCCAACTTCTTCGCAGGAATATGCCGAGGGAGCTGTTAAGAAACTTAGACCTCACCTGGGGTTTTTAGATGAAAAGCAACGCGAGGAAACTCTTGCTTCGTACCGCACAATTTATTTTAATTTTTTGGAGCGCCATCCAGAGCAACCCCGCGCAGAAAAAATTCAAACTCTTATGGAAATGGTAGAAGAAACCATCCAAACATTAGGTGCAAAAGAAGTTAAAGATAAAAAATGTGTTATTGAGCGGGACTTTATCTCGGCGGAAATCATGCCTCTTCTGGGGGAAATTGAGGGGCTTTATAAGCGGCAGCTCAGCCGGGCGCAAATTCCCAGTTCAGAAATAAGCGCACTTCAGGAAAAAGTAAAAACCCTTGATAATCTGGATAAGCGAATTGCGCAACTTTGCCGTCCTTTCAAGGATACTTTGCGACTATTAAATAATGAGGCCCGCCTGGACGCGGGATATGTGCTCAACGGCGGGACAGCTCCCGGTAAGGCCGTCCCCGATCAAGACTCCGAAGTCGATGAACTGCTAAATGATGGCAACTCATCAGATAAATAAAATAATTGCGCCCTAACTATTCGTTAGCCCTGCTGAGTTATTCAGAAGGTCCGGACTTGTTTGACTGGTAAATATTCTTCCTGCTACATTAGGGACTAATGAAAATAACGGTATTGTTAATTTTTCTATTTAATTTTCTGATTTCCTACAGCGCTAAAGCCGAAGCTAATGTGGCACACGCGTGTACGGAAGCCGTTATTCAGTTAGAGGAAAATTTCGATACTTCCGGTATGGGGACTCTCTGTCCTCTAGAAACCGATGAAGAAGATGTCGTCGTGGAATCAAGTGAACATTTTCCAATTTTATTTCTGAGCTTAAAATTCCAGGAACCCAGTGTTCCCGAAAATTATTTCGTCAGCCAGCAACCAAGACCGCCAAATTTTATCTAGCAATTTTCTGACATCCTATCGCCATTAATTATATTGAATTTCAAATTGAAGTTGAGGAATTGCTATGCGTTTTCAACCGGATTGGAAAGAATCTTTATCTAAATTAATTGAAGGAAACATGCGTTTTCGCCTTGGACTGCGTTCCGTTGAGTCCTTTGCCAGCGCTTTAAAACTAAAGGAGTTCGCAGAAAAGGGCCAAAGCCCGAGCGCCATAATTTTAACCTGCTCTGACTCCCGCGTACCCACGGAAATTTTATTCGACAAAGGGGTCGGTGACTTGTTTGTCATTCGCGTGGCTGGAAACGTAATCTCACGAACCACGATTGCCAGCATAGAATATGCCGCCCTCGTGCTAAACACTCCCTTATGTATTGTCATGGGCCACACGCAATGCGGTGCCATTCAGGCGGCACTAAATTTGACCCATCAGCGAAACGGAGGAAATTCCACGACGAAAAATATTAGTGCGTTACTGGAAAAAATCGTACCCAGCGTAAAAGAAGCCGTTCTCCATTCAAAAGCTCCCGATGACGAAACCCTTTTACGCCATTGTGTAATTGTTAACGTTAAACGGCAAGTTACCGCTATTAAAGAGATGAGCGTGGCCCTGCGGTCGCGCACCGATGAAGGAAGTTTTCGGGTAGTCGGCGCGCTCTATAATTTGCATGACGGCGAAGTTAGTTTTGACTTGGAAGACATTCCAAACTTAAGGATTGAAAATCCAGTTCCGGTTCCAATCTTAAAAGAAATGTCTTTTCTGACTAAATAACTAGGAGCTGGTATGAAGTTTTTTAGAGAAGACATTGTCGCAAGCGTAATAGTTTTCATTGTAGCGTTGCCGCTAAGTCTCGGTGTAGCGTTAGCTTCGGGAGGATCGCCGGAAGCGGGATTAATTACCGCGATCATTGGTGGAATCGTTTGTGGATTTTTATCGGGAGCTCCACTTGTCGTCGCCGGCCCTGCGGCTGGCTTAAGTGCCTTCGTTTTCCAACTGCTACAACAAAATGGTCTGGCGGCCCTCGCGGCAATTACGCTGATAGCGGGGCTTTTCCAGCTTTCGATGGGCCTATTTAAACTGGGCCGGCTTTTTACTTACGTTCCAAAATCTATTTTAGAGGGAATGTTAAGTGTCATTGGCTTCATCATCGCAACTTACCAGGTACATGTGCTTTTGGGCCAAACAACACCAAGTACTACTCTCAAGGCTATTGTTACTTTGCCTACGGCTTTTTCTAATGTCTATTGGCCGATTTTATTATGTGGTACTTTGGCAGTTGCGATTCAACTTCTTTGGGCCAAAGGGCCAAAGTCAATGACGTGGATACCGGGAGCACTCCCCGCCGTTATTATCGCCACGCTCGTAAGTTTATTTTGGGAAATGCCTCGAGTTGAAATTGCCAACTCGATAGAGGCGTTTGTGGCTTCCGCCAAGATTATCAACCTCGAAGTTATTTCGGCGAACCTTAATGGAATTATCCCCGCCGCTTTAGGATTAGCTCTTGTGGCCAGTGCGGAAACTCTGCTAACGGCGATTGCCGTTGATGGCTTAGCCGCAAACCGTTTTAAAAATCACAAACCCGCAAATTTAAACCGTGAGCTCATTGCGCACGGAGTTTCTAACTCTGTTTCGGGGCTCGTTGGTGGATTACCAATGACCGGAGTCATAGTCCGCAGTGCCGTGAATGTAAATTCTGGCGCACGCACCCGCGTGTCCACGATGCTTCACGGAGTGTGGATTTTACTTTTTGTAATACTGTTACCCGCCGTATTAAAAAGTATTCCGCTAACGGGCCTCGCGGCAGTTCTCGTAGTCACGGGATTTAAGCTACTAAACTTTAACGAATTTCTTCACGTCTGGAAGAGCTCACGCTGGGATGGGATTCTTTGGGCTCTTACTTTTATGAGTATATTGCTGACGGATTTATTAACTGGCTTGATTATTAGTATCTCTGTCTATGCCCTCGGCGAAATGACGCTGAAACTTGTCGCGGCCTGGCGTTTACGAAATACGATTAAAGTTCAATTAGCGGCTGTAAAAATTAATAACCTAAAAGAAGAAAAGGTTTATGCTCAAGAGGACATGGGAGATGTTCCACTGCCTAGTGCCCCTGTAATCGAAATTAGAGGCAAGGAGGACGCAAAAACTCAAGAATTGCTCTAGAAATAGTCAAAAAAACCTTTCAAATCAGAGGATTCGCAGATTTCTAATAATCTTCAAATAATCTTCTAGCGAATAGTAAATAATTAACGGCTATTCTCCCTCCTATACGGGGGGAGAACATGCATAAGTGTATACTTTTTTTATCAGCCATAACCTTAACTGGGACTTTGGCAATTGCCGAGGAACCAGCAATACCAATGCTCGGTCAAACAGCCGACGGTAAAGTCGTTGAAGCGGCGATACCTGAAGGGCTCTATACCAAGAGACTGCAAGGCGCCATTCATCATGTCGAAGCTTCAACGCTCAAAGCACTTTCGACAAAAAAAGAAGAATCAAAACATTTCATGCTTCGTAGTGTAGTCGTTGGACTCGGCGTGAATATGGAAATAAAAGCCGGCCCAGTAATTAAGTTCGGAGCTTTGCCTAGATTTCGTGTCGGTTTCAGTAACGCAAAAGAACCATCGATTCCATAGTAAGGAGAGCCATCATGAGTAAACTATCGAAAACCATAATTTTAATTCTTACCTTAATGTTCTCGGCATTCGCTAGCGCCGAACTTAGTCCCAACACTCCAGAGTCTTGGTACAAGCTTCCCGAACAAAATTTCGCGGAAGGAAGGGGATTTTTAGAAAACAATGGCAGTGAGGACACAAAAAAACTTGAACAAACCGTAGACGCTATTTTCCGAGCCGACGGTCACGCCGTGGAAAACGCAATTTCTGGAGCTTACGCCTTCGCTACAAACAACGAGAAAAAACCAAGTGACTGGGTTCCTTGGCGCGCCGAAGTCTTCACAACTGACTTATCATTGTCGGTAGGTGGCTTGCTCGGTGTATTAATGACAAAGGGCACAGCTACCGTAAGAGCTTACTGGCGCAAGCAATATCCCGCGCCCTCTACCCCCTCTAAATTTGTAAATCCCGACGAAAAAGAATCAAATGAAGCCACAATTAATATTACTGACGATTCGACCCTTACTGATATGACCCAACAAATTGAGTCAGTAATCAAAGTCGCAGCCAGAGCAAAAAAAGTCGAAGATACTCCGCTGCTGCGTGCCGAACTCTTAAGTACGGCACAAGACTTTCAAAATCTCGCCTATAGCTTTAGTCAAACAAATCAAAATTTACCTTGGTGGGTGCAAAGATTTCGGGTGGATTTTACCGTGGATGCTTCTGGCCACGTTAATCCCACTGTCACTGTTGGCGGCGAAGCGCGCTTTCGCTTTGAATGGCACCGCATAAAGCGCAAGGCTGGAAATGTGTTAGCAGCGGCAAAGGTCAAAAAGCCTATTCTAAACCCTGACGCTCTGAACACATTTGTAAAAAATATGTCAAAAGATTTGGATCAAGCATTTACATGGATGCCTGAATACGACTTTCAAGCGCACACCGTGCGCATGGGTTTAGGAATTAGTGCTAAAGGTGATATCGGAGTTGTCCGCGGGTCAGCAGGTGTCGTCGGGCAAATTTATTTTACCCGCGACGTAAAAAGACCAACTCAACAACCAAAACCTGTTCACATAGCCACAAACAGTGGAGTACTGCTCATCGAACGCGAACCCAGCAATCAGAGCCTAGAGTTTGCCGAGCAAAAGCGAATTCACTACGAACTTAATAATGTATCTGGAGCAGGGTCCTTTTTTGGCAATCCAATAAAAGAAGCCGTTTATAAAATTAATCGTGAAAACTTTCGTAATGGTTTAAAAAGAGCTGCCAAAATTTCAAAGTTTTTTGCCAAACGGGCCGCCCAACAACATGGTGCCGGTTGGAAAATCTATGAACTAAGGACCGCTTTCGACGCTTCGGTCTCTGGTGAACTAACAATGGCGACTTTGCAAGGCGCCGTAACCGCGCAAGTTTCATTCTTTAACCAAAAGTATTAACGGAAAGGGAATTAGCATGAAAACCTTTATCAAAATTATATTAGTTGGGACTTCTACCATAGCGATAAACGTTCAGGGCGCAGATCTAACTCTTAGCGACTATGTCGCCAATGAGGTTACATCTCTCGACTCAGCTTTCAGTGAATTGGGCGAGCTAAATGAATCTAAAGAAGATAATGAAGCTTATTTTTTCCGGAGATTTTGGCTACGTCTAAGACCCAAGGTCGGGCTAAAAGTACCTGGATTCGCAACGTTTGAAGTCATCCCCGAAGTTGAAATGCTTTGGGAAAAAGAAGCTCCCGAGGGCTGGGAAACTTACAAGCCTTAAACTTTCTAATTTTGTTTTGCCGCGCAACGGGTTAAAAGTCCGGCGGCAAACAAAGCTAAAACCGCGCCCATATTAAAAGCGGTCTGAGCTCCAAATTCCTGCCAAACATATCCAAATCCAATACTGGCAGGCAATGCCATCAAGCCGATGACAAAATGAAAATAACCGTACGCTGTTCCACGCCTTTCCGCCTTTACAAGTTCAGGAACGAAGGCGCGCTCGCCGGGCTCGACGAAGCCAAAGAAAACACCATAGAATAGAAATGCACAAATCACGATGGCCTTTGAGTCAAACGAACCCATTATGAAATAGGTAAAGGCATAAATAATCCAACCAAAGAAAATACTGTTACGGTGGCCAATTTTATCAGAGACCCTTCCACCGAAATACGTCGTAAACATTTTTATGGAATTATGAGCGGCCCAAAGTGAAGCGACGCCGGCGGGCGAAATACCTAAATCCGAAAGTCTTAAAAGTAAAAAGGCGTCGGTAGCATTTCCCAAGGTAAAAACTAAAACGGCAAGTAAAAACTTTCGATAATTGGCACCAAGGTTAACCCAGTCACCATAGAGGCCCTTAAAACTTATTTTTTCTTCAGCGGTCTTTTCAACTAATTTTTCGGCCTCTTTTTCTTTAAGGCCAAAAGCTAGAACCAGAATGGTTATGATCCCAGGTATTAGTGACAAGGCAAAAACGTTTCTTAATGTAACACCTGGGATAGCCATAATTGCTGCCGCCAGCAAGGGGCCGGCGACGGCGCCGGCATGGTCCATTGCGCGGTGGAGACCAAACGCACGGCCGCGCTGATGATGGTCCGTGATATCGGCAACCAAGGCGTCCCGCGGAGAGGTGCGAAGACCTTTACCCACGCGGTCAATAAAACGCACCAATAAAACAAAATACCAACTATGAGCAATAGAAATCACTGGCCTGATAATCCCCGAAAGAGAGTAACCGGAAACTATAATCGGCTTTTTCCGTTTTGCGCGGTCCGACCAGATACCAGAAACTACTTTCATGATGGAGGCGATCGCTTCAGCAAATCCTTCTATCACTCCCAATTGAAAAGCTGACGCTCCCAAAGTCTGCGACAAAAACACCGGGAGCAAAGGGTAAATCATTTCGGAACCCACATCCGTAAAGAAACTGGCAGTTCCCAATATTAATACCGTCTTTTTCCAGGTCAAGACTGTGAAACTTTCTCGTTACTGCGCTTTAATCTTTTGGAGAGGGTAGCCGCCAAGGCTTTTGCCCATGAAGGCTTCGAGAATAATACGTAATCCAAGGTGCTAAAGGGAATTTCTATAAGTTCGCAATCACTTGTGGCTTTTACAGTTGCGGACCTAGGCTCATGATTAATATGTGACATCTCGCCAACGAACTCACCGGCAGCAATTTCTCCCAATAATTTCTCATGACGAAAAGCTCTAAGAGTTCCTTTTCTAACAATAAAGACACTATTGCCCGGCTCGCCCTCTTTAATTAACTCATCGCCAGCACTCAAAAAAACCATGCGGTAGTCGGAGTGAGCGGAATTAGTAAGTCTGTTCAGTGCACGGGTAATACAAGAGGTAAAACGAATTTCATTTTTGTCATCGATGTAGAACTGAACCCGCCCAGTGACGACTTCGTCCACAAAATGTTCGTTATCGGGTAAACGTGAGGCAATTATCACTTGAACATCATTGTATTTAGGATTTTTTAAAACATGATCGACGAGTTCAATACCCGTTACTCTTGGTAATAAATAATCAGTGATTAATACGTCGGGAGGCGCATTCTCTAGCTTTAAAGTCGCATCATGCCCATCGCTGGTATAAAAAATTGTGGCATTGGCAATATGCTTTTGAATAAAAAAACCAAATTGAGTCTGGCGCTCTTGATCGGGACTCGCTATTAAAAATACGCGTTTGTCTTCGAGGCGAGTCGCAGTCATTACCTACAAAACCCCGCGCTTTTCCTGATCTCTTTCGATAGCGCGAAACAAAGCTCCGAAATTACCCTCGCCAAAGGAATAGTGATTCTTGCGCTGTATGATCTCAACGAAAATTGGGCCGACAATATTTTTGGTGAAAATTTGCAGCAAATAACCTTCTTCGTCGCCATCAACTAAAACTTTGCGTTTTTGGATTTCCTGATGGTCCTCGGTAACATTGGGAACACGGTTAAAAACTTCGTCATAGTAATCGTCATCAATATCCAGGGTCTCTATGGAGCTACCCTCTAAACTTTTTAAAGAACCCAAAATATCTTCGGTTAAAAAGGCGATGTGCTGCACGCCAGGTCCCTTGTACTCGCGTAAGTACTCGTTGATTTGCGACTTGTGTTCGGTGCCTTCATTAATTGGAATACAAAATTTTCCACACGGTGACTTCAGGGCAAAAGAAGTCAATCCCGTTTTTACTCCACGTATGTCAAAGTAACGGACTTCGGTAAAGCCAAAAACATTTTTATAAAATTCCGAAAGTTCCTTCATCGCCCCTTTTTCGACATTGTTGGTAAGGTGATCTATTAGCAAGAATCCCTTTGGGGTTACTTGAATTGGCTTTTTCTCTTCAATGAAGCCCAGATTTTCATAAAGTTTTTTGTCGCCGTAATTTTCGATAAAATAAATTATGGAGTTTCCAATACCCCAAATCGCGGGCAATGGCTTTCCGTCGGCGCCAGTATAATCACTCGATTCACATTCTTTGGCACCACGCTCAAGCGCGGTTTTTAACGCGGCCTTAGCATCTTTAACCCGCCAGCCCATTGAACATATTGACGGGCCATGCGCTTTATAAAACTTTTCGGCCATGGTCGTTGGTTCATTATTTAACAGAAAATGAATATCGTTTTGCACGAAATAAGAAATTTCTTTGGCTTTATGTTTTTTTGTTTTTGAAAAGCCAAATTCTAAAAATAACTTCTCCAAGGCCTGCGGCTTGGGAGAAGCAAATTCAACAAATTCAATTCCGTCTAAATTAAGGTAATTGCTCATACCTTATCCTTTAGTACGATTTTTTAGCTGCAGCAATAGGTTCTTTCACAAAATAGGCAAAGTCAGCAAGTTGCCCAAACTTAGGGTGCATTAACTCTTTTAGAAGCTGATCTTCCGTAAATTCAGAGGCATCTATAATGCGAATAATGAGCTTTGAATCCCCTGGCAGGCGTTTGTGGAGGCGGTTAACAAAACCATCAAAATAGTCCGTATGAAAATGACCGGCAATCATAAAAATTTTATCAAATCCCGATATTCTTGAAACCTCATGTGCCATTACGTCGTCCGTTAAGCATTGGGCATCAAAATAATTCGTCAATTTATCTGGAGTCGTATGATCGCCCATTAGATCTTTGAATCTCTGCCAATAATCCGCTCCGCCACTTTCATAATTCGGGGGAATGATTCTTGGATCCGCGGCCTTTATCCCACCCTTGGTTACAGGTGCTTTTTCTTCTCGAGAAAGGTTAATCCCAAAAAGTTTCCCTCCCTGACTGGCTACAGCCTGAAGAACTGGGATATAAGTATTATTCACGGGATTACCGAGCGTAAGCCTTATAAACTCTTCACCACTGAGAGTCTGGTTTTCAAACTTTTCCCAGAGTTCGTTGACTAGCGTTTGCTGATTATAGGCTAAAAATTCCCAAGCCAGAGCAAAAGTTAAATTGTGGCTAGTAACTACCTCTTTGATGATTTTCGCTTCGGCGTTTTGTACCTCTGGGGTTACATGATTTTCGCCCATAACGATTAAACGGCTGGCCCGTGCTTCCGCAAGAAATTCGTCATTTGTAATTTCGGTGGTGTCGACCGCGCGAAATATTCGGCCGTTCCAGCTGGCCGCCTGGATTGATTGTGAGAAGAACAAAAATAATAAAATAAAAAACTTCATTTTGACCTCTACGGATTTATGTAAGTGTGAGATTTATCTTTAAGCGCCCAAGTCATATGTGGCGAGGTTTTTGCCGCGCGCACATTTCCTTTTTTATCAATCGCGATAAAGCCAAAATCAGCTTTCCGCTTTTTAGCAGACTTTAAAATGTAAGATATCGCGCGATCTAACTTAATTCCATTTTCTACCAGATTACAAATTGTCGCGGCAACAGCCTGATCAACGATTTGTTCGCCGACACCGGTAACAGAAACGGCACAAACGGAGTTGGCGTAATTCCCCGCCACGGTTGGGGTATCCGAGACCCGATGTGGATATTCAAAGCCGCGTCCGCCCGTTGAAGTTGCGGCGCTTAACCTGCCCTTTTTATCAATAGCGATGGCCCCCACGGTGCCGTACTTTTTCTTTTTTTGCTTTTTCCAGGAGTCTAACTGTTCCGGAGTGTAAGGCGAAGAAAACTTAAGTGATTTCTCGCGGGCAAAACTTTCGGCACCCGACTCAGACAGAACGCGAGCATCTTCTTTCTGTAATTTACGCGCTAAGTGAATCGGATTTTTTATATTTTTGACGTTCATGCAACCGCTAAATGTTAATTTAGTGCCGTCCATGAGGCCGGCGCTCATTCGTATTACGCCATCACTTTGGATCTTTGAGCCCTTCCCCGCGTTATAGAGAGGATCATTTTCCAGTAACTCCACAGCTTTTTCCACAGCGTCGAGAGATGATCCGCCGCTAATTAGAATTTTATAGGCCTCTGTCAGGATATTACGTAAAGAATTCGAAACATTTTCTCTTGTTTTTGCGGGTTTGCGGCCAGCACCCCCATGAATAACCAAAATAGGAAATTTGGACATCCGCTAAATATATGCTTAGAATTAAAAAATGGAAATTAAAAACAGAGAAGTTATAATTACGGGTACCTCACGCGGCATTGGTAAATCGATGGCCGAAGCTCTCGCCGGGCAAGGTGCCAGGTTACACTTAGTAAATCGCGAACCAAAGACAGAGTGGATTGAGCATTTTAAGAACATTGGCGCGAGTGCCGTGACCAATTGGCAGGCAGACCTTTCGAGCCCACAAAATATAAACAAATTTGTTAAGAGTTTTTTAGATTCCGGCACTGAGCCTGAACTATTAATAAACAATTCCGGCATACTTACGGG
Source organism: uncultured Bdellovibrionales bacterium (assembly GCA_964498095.1). Lineage (GTDB taxonomy): Bacteria > Bdellovibrionota > Bdellovibrionia > Bdellovibrionales > SG-bin7 > SG-bin7. The sequence goes on from CAZCFY010000007.1 coordinate 93,306, forward strand.
TGGGCAGCTTGAGACACAAAACTTAAATAAAATTTATGAAATGCATCAGATTAATCTTACGGCGGTCATCCACCTTACCCATGCTTTTCTGCCAAAAATGTTAAAGAGAAATTTTGGCAAAATAGTCAACAATGCTAGCGTCTCTGGCGCTGTCATGCTCCCCTGCAACTCTACCTATGCCGCTACCAAGGCGGGAGTAATTGCCTTTACAAATTGTTTGCGTCAGGAGTTAACGGGAACAAACGTTACAACTCTTTTATTATTAACTCCGGCCGTAAAAACTGATATGTACGATGAAATCCCAAATTTATTCCTAAAAAACTTCGCCCGCTATAAGCTCTCCGGAGTTTCCGCAAATTCCTGGTCACAAAAAGTTTGTAAGGCGATTCTTCGCGACGATGCGGCCTGTAAACCTTCGGGATTTTCTGCCTTAAGTGTGTTTGTTTCTAAACATTTCCCCTACGTCGCGGAAAAGTTTGTGAGACACTACTATAGTCGTCTTTAAAATAACACCTTCGTCTAGGTAAGAGCCAGTCTAAAATCCTGTGGGAGTTTATCTCGTTTTTACCGATAAGTTATTGATATGAAGGGTAAAATTTCGCGGTTATTATTTGAACCACTTTACTTTAAGGGAGATGATCTCACACGCCATGTGTGTTTTACTTTTTCGGTCATCGCCTTTAGTTACTCTTTGTTGCTAGCGCCACTTCTTTTTAAAGTCATTTCTGATCAGAGCGTTTCCAAACTCTCGAATATTTTCTTAGTCGCCTATGCCTTACACGTGGCGGCCTACATAATTTCTCGCGCTGGAAAGCACGTCATAGGCAGCATACTCTTAACCGCTGGTATTTTATTTGGAATTTATTCCGTCAGCTTTGCCGACGGCCGAATGGAAGTCCTTATCGGCGCCGCGCCTTTTGCATTCGTGGCGATTTTAATTTTAAGTATAATTTCATCTTGGCAATTTACTATTACCTTCTCCATCTTAAATCTTGGGCTATTTGCCGCTTGTGATTCTGAGCTCGGCAGCCTGCATCCCCTTCTTGCGGCGGCGTTTGAAACCGCATTTATACTTTTTGGAATTATCGCCGCTGCAACATCTTACCTACGCATAAATTATCGAAAACGCATCGAAAAGCAACGCTTGATGAGTATCTATCATTCGCGCTTAGCCTCGCTCAGCGAAATGGGTGGGGGAATTGCCCACGAAATTAATAATCCACTCACAATTATTCAAGGCTATGCCGCCCAGCTCATTTCGCTTGTTCAACGCCAACAGCTTAACGAAGAGAAAGTTACTCATGCCGCCGAAAAAATAATTGAAACTTCGGAGCGCATTTCAAAAACGATCTATAAACTGCGGTCATTTGCCCGCGATGGCGAAGGCGAACCTTTCCGAGAGCATCCCGTAAGCGCGGTCGTCGAAAGCGCCCTGGATTTCTGCCGGGCGAGATTTAGAAATCATAATATCAAATTGACGGCAGCCGCAATTCCTCCTGAACTCATGATCACTTGCCGTCCGGTACAAATGATACAAACAGTATTTAATCTTCTGAATAATAGTTTTGACGCCGTTCTCCCACTTAAAGAAAAGTGGGTGCATGTGGAGGTAAAAGACGTGGGAAGTGAAGTCGAAATTCATGTTACTGATTCGGGTAAAGGGATTCCCGCGGATGTCGCAGCCAAGATTTTCGACCCGTATTTTACAACTAAGGATATCGGACAGGCGAGCGGCTTGGGACTTAGTATTAGTAACAGTCTAGTGTCTGCTCACGGTGGCAAAATTTATTTAGCGCCAAAATCAGAAAATACTTGTTTTGTAATCTCGGTTCCTAAGACCCAGGCACCCGCGGTGGTGCCGGCAAAGGCCGCCTAGTCGACCACCAGCCATAAATCTTTTTGGTAATAACAAATACGATGAGAGCGCCAATTCCCCAAACCAAATAAATTTTAAACTTATAAAGAGTAGAAAGAATATCGCGACCATAAATTGCCACGAGAATAAGTTGGGTGGGTATACTAATAATGGCCGCAAAGGAATCCATTAATATAAACTTCCAAAGCTTTAAGTCCATCATCCCGCAAAATAAATGCCCCGGGAAGCGCACGCCGGGCATAAAACGAAAAAAGAAGACCGCCCAAATTCCATATTTTTGCGTCAGTTCCTGGATTTTTTGCATTTTACCATTTTTAAAAATCTTTTCAAAACGCGGACTCTTTTCGAGCAGCTTTCCTGAGCGATGGCCAATACTATAAACAAGAATATCGCTAAAAAGCACCGCGAGGACACATACTGTAGAGGCAACATAGGGGTTAACCGTCGGGGCCTCGGGATATGGTGGCGGAAATAAATCTGGATTCGCACCCATATGCGCTAAGATGGCGACGGTTATGATCGTAACTTCTTCTGGAACTGGTAATCCAAAAGCGCTAAGCACCATCATTACGATGATGATCGAATAAGTCATCAGCGGTTGATAAGCGTAATTAGACAAATAGGCAAAAATGACTTCTTCTGAGTACATTTAAAAATTCTAGCGCTAGTTGCTGATCAAATACAGCTATTAAGCGGCGTGCTGATCAGCAATTTCGAACAATTCTTTAGCTTCGCTTTCAAAGCGAGTTTCAAGACTTTCGATCATCTTTTTTGTGTCAGCCAGAAAGCCTTTATTATCATTTTGAATGTTCTTAACTAACATCCATTTTGAATAATAGCGGTCAAAATCTGCCTTGATGGGGTTGATGCTCTTCATAAAAGTCTCAGCGGCACTTTTAGTTTTCGCATTAGCTTTAAGCATGTCGGGATATAGAGTTTTCTCTTCGTGGGCCCAATGCATTTTAAGTGCTCCAGAAAGTTTCCCAACGGCACGAACGGCGTTTTGCGGCTCTTTAGCAAGATTTTCGATAATTAGAAATTGCGATAAATCGCCAATAAGTTTTAATAATCCGTCGTGATCTTTACGAAACTTTTCTGTTTTTTTGCCCATTGAGGCCTCCTTGATAACCTTAATTATCGGAGGTAATGGGAGAAATATCTACTGGACCTGAATCTTAGGAGGGGAAGTTAGCCCGACCTTCGCCTACGAGTTCATTGTTGAGAAAAATCTTATATTCAATGGGACACGCTTTAGCAATCATTGCACTTACGCTGCAAAATTGAGTTTGCGAAAGTGTTACGGCTTCCACAAGTTTAGCGCGATCAATTTCTCCCTCAAGGCGATAGGCCAGATTTACCCGGGAAAAAACTTTCGGCAGCTTTTTTTCAACCAATTCCGCCTCGGATTCGATGAAAAAGTTTTTAACGTCCTGCTTATACTTCTTCATTAGCGCAATAACATCCATTGCCGTACAACCACAAATAGCCACTAAAACCATCGACTTTGGCGACGGTGCCGAATCTGTCCCAAGTGGCGATTTGGCGTCCATCATTACCGCATGGCCGTCTGAAACCGCTTCAAACTTCATTCTCTCGAGCCATTTACAATTTACTTTCATTTTACCCCCCAAAAACCAGGAAAACTTTACATCGTACTTACTCCCTTTTTATGACGAGAGCAACGCCTTGTGGTAAGAGAAAATGATGCAAACCCTTTTAATTACGCCGCCGCTAATTCAAATGAATTCGCCTTACCCGGCGACGGCTTACCTCACCGGCTATTTACGCCGCCAGGGGCTAGCCGTTGAGCAGCGCGATTTAAGCCTCGATTTTCTGCTTGGGGTTTTTTCCCGCCAAGGCCTACAAATAATTAAAAGTGAAATCGGGTCGCCAAAATCAGATTCCGCAAAATTTTTCTTGCAGGCTTTTGATGACTACCATGCCGTCATTGAACCAACGATTAATTTTTTACAAGGAAATGACCCTTCTCTTGCCGTGCGCATTGCCGAAAGGCATCTGCTCCCTGAGGGTCCAAGATTTTTGCCCCTATCCGAACACTCTGACTTGCTGGAAAAGTTTGGGGAACTTGGCGTTAATGACAAGGCCAAGTATTTAGCTAGCTTGTTCCTAGATGACATCGCCGATGTGATTCGCACGTCTTTGGATGAGAACTTTCAGTTTTCTCGCTACGGCGAGCAGCTCGCTTCTTCGCAAACAAGTTTCGATCCCTTATTTTTGAGCGCCCAAAAGCCTTCGGCGCTAATAGAAAAAATTTTAAAGCCGATCGTGAGCAATTACCTAGAAACCGTGCGCCCCTCTTTTGTCGGATTCACCGTGCCTTTTCCGGGAAATTTCTTGGGCGCGCTTTACGCCGCCAAGATTACCAAAGAAATCTCTCCACAAACCAAAGTTATAGTCGGTGGCGGATTTATAAACACCGAACTTCGCGAGCTCAGCGATAAACGAGTTTTTGAGTTTTTTGACTACTTGGTTTTCGACGATGGCGAATTAGCTTTGGAAAAGATCATTAAAGGCGAAGAGTCACTTTCAAAAACTTGGCACTTAGAAAATGGGGAAATTAAAAAGCACCCGCAGACTGTCAGTTCTAGTTTCCGCGAATACGCCCATCCCTCATTCACTGGATTGCCGCATACAAAGTATTTCTCGATGATCGAAATGCCCAACCGCATGCACCGCTTTTGGTCGGACTTTCGCTGGAATAAAATGATCTTAGCACACGGTTGTTATTGGAAGAAATGTACCTTCTGCGACGTAACGCTCGATTATATTCAGCGCTTTGAGCCATTAAAGGCGGCTGAGATTGTCGACACCATGGAAAGAGTCGCTAAAGAAACGGGATCAACGGGATTCCATTTTGTCGATGAGGCCGCGCCACCGGCGCTTTTAAAGGCCGTCGCCCTGGAAATCTTAAAACGTAAACTTACTTTTACTTGGTGGGGAAATATTCGCTTTGATTCTTACTTTACGGCAGAAGTCACGGAACTCTTGGCCGACGCCGGCTGCGTTGCCGTTACCGGCGGTCTTGAAGTTGCTAACGAGCGGCTATTAAAACTTATTAATAAAGGTGTATCGATCGATCAAGTCACCAAAGTCACAAGGGCTTTCCGCGAAGCAGGCATTTTTGTCCACGCTTACTTAATGTATGGATTCCCCACGCAGACGGAGAAGGAAACCATTGAGAGTTTGGAAGTGGTTAGAAAACTCTTTTTAAATGATTGCCTTGATTCTGCTTTCTGGCACCGCTTTGTTTGCACAGTCCACAGCCCCATTGGCAAGAACCCCGACAAGTTTGGCTTAAAACTTTTTCCCGTTCCCGCCCCGCCGACGGGTCTTTTTGCCGTAAATACCGTGCCCTTTTATGATCCCACCGAAACTGATCACGATTCATTGGGCCGAGGGTTGAAAAAGGCGCTGTATAACTATATGCATGGCATCGGCTTAAAGGAAAACGTCCGGGTATGGTTTCAGGAGAAAAAATCAAATGCAAGACCTTCAACCCCTCGCTAAAGTTTTAATTGTTTTAGGCATTGTTATCACGGTTATTGGCCTAGCCCTTTTAAGCGGCGAGAAATTGGGGTTTTTAAAATATATCGGCCGTTTACCTGGGGATATTTCTGTGGAAAAAGAAAATTTTAAATTTTACTTTCCGCTGGCCACGAGTTTACTTTTAAGCATCGTTTTAACTTTTATCTTTTGGTTAGCGCGCAAATTTTAAAAAGAATTTCACATTTTATCGCGTCATAAATTGCAATTAGGCCGTGGAATTCTTAACCTATTTGTTCCTTTAAGAAAACCATGGAGGTCAAATGCGCTTAGCAATTCTTTTATCAACTTTAGCATTAGCCGTTTCGGCAACGGCGGCAACAACCACTACTAAATTTAATTTCGAGAACGCCGAAATCATGGACGTAATAAAAAGTTACATGACACTGACAGGACAGAAATTCGTAATCGACGTTTCCGTGACCCGCGGTAAAACAAGCATTTACGTACCCAGTGAAGTAACGGTTGAAGAAGCTTTTAACCTCTTGTCAGAAGCCTTAGCGCAAAATGGTTTAGCAATAATCGATAACGGCGGCACAATGACAATTACACAAGCCCGCAACGCAATTAAAGCGATGATCCCTACGGTTACCAAGATTACTTCTGTAAAACCCGAGAGAATGGTTAACTATATTCACCAAACCAAACACATTAACGCTGCGGAACTAGAAAAATATATTCGCGTTTTGGTTTCTCGAGACGGCACCATGATGTCGCCAACTACAAATCAAATAGTAATTTCGGATTGGATTTCAAATTGCGAGAAGATGCGCCAAGTGATCGAACAATTCGACCGCCCTGGCACAAAATTTCGCGTTGCTAAACAAGAAGTGGCCCCAAAGCGCGAAAAAGAAAAATCAAGCGACGATTAAATCGCGACTTCGGCTTCGGAATAAGGCTGCGAAAAACGAAAGCGCTTCCAATTTTTAATTTGGCGCTGAATTTGACTGGCGAGTTTAAGCACTAAAAGCATAGGATCGTCTTCACTTTCAGTTGCGGAAAATCTTGCAGGGCTTGAGTTTACTGCAGCCGAGCCGAAGTAAAAGTTGTTCTTCTTATTAATTTCGACCTCAAGGTAAGAATCCGTAGGAGCGATTTGCTGAACTTGCTCGGCGACAGTCTTAAGGAAGCTTAAGAACTCAGCTTCGGGTTGAAAACCTTTAAAATTAAAGTTGCATTGCTCAATCATAAGCATTTCAGGACCTCCTAATATCGAATCGATCATATCTTAAATATGAAGAGAATATTCTTTTTGTCTAAATTGACATACTGCCGTCTCTCTAGACCTGTCCATAACTTGTTATAATTGTTAAGTTTTTTTGAAACTGTCAGAAGGTCCAGACTTTTAATGAAAGTCGAAATCCATTGAAAAATGAGGTACGTATACTAGGTATTAGGGGGCATTTAACATGATGAAATCTCTATCTTTAATTTTAACTTCCCTTATTTTATCTTCGCCTTATTCTTGGTCCGAAGAAGAAAGGAAATCGGCTGTGACTTGGAAAACTAATCACCTCGGCAAAGATCTAAAAAATATCCTTACACCCATGCAATATGACGTAACTCAAAAAGACGCAACTGAGCCGGCGTTTAAAGGCGAGTATTGGGATAACCACGACGAAGGTATTTATGTGGATGTAGTTTCTGGCGAACCGCTCTTTAGCTCCAAAGATAAATTTGAATCCGGAACAGGATGGCCGAGTTTTACCCAACCTCTGGAGAAAGAAAACGTAGTTACAAAAACAGACTTTAAGCTTTTGTTTCCGCGTACCGAGGTCCGCTCCAAGATGGCAAATTCGCATCTTGGCCATGTTTTTAATGACGGTCCAAAGGACCGCGGCGGAAAGCGCTATTGCATGAATTCAGCCGCCTTAAGATTTATTCCTGTCAGTAAACTTAAAGAGGAAGGTTATGGCGAATACCTCAAACTCTTCGCAAAGAAAAACTGATATCGCGATATTCGCCGCCGGCTGCTTTTGGGGGGTCGAGGAAATTCTACGCAAAATCGAGGGTATTGTATTCACGCGGGTGGGATATACGGGTGGGAAAACGGAACACCCATCCTATGAAGACATTTGCACGGGGCAAACCGGTCATGCTGAAGCCGTGGAAATTGAATTTGATCCAGGTAAAATTTCTTATGAAGCATTACTGCGTCTTTTTTTCCGTCTGCATGATCCCACCACTTTAAATCGTCAAGGCAATGACGTCGGTACCCAATACCGGTCAGCTATTTTTTATCGGGATGAGCAACAACTAAAACAAGCGCAAGACGTAATTGCGGCACTAGAGGTTGAAAAGAAATTTCCCCGCAAAATTGCGACGACACTAGAGCCGGCAAAAATATTTTATTCCGCAGAGGAGTATCACCAAAAATACTTGCAAAAGAACCCTGGGGGTTATAATTGTCATTACTTGAGGGAGTAGTAATGACAAAACGACTGATACTAATTGCCATCCTAATCCCCGCACTTTCATCTGCCGCCGACAAACTTAATCCTGATTTAAGCATAAACGCCTTAGGCCTCTTTCGAAATAGTAATTTTGGCAATACGACAGATCCCGATGCGCCTAAAAACGGATTTCATTTGCAAGAAGCAGAAATCCGGGCGACGTCAAATATAGATGCTTACTTTCGCGGGGAAGCGATATTTTCTGTAGAAAAGGAAAATGACGGCACTTACGTTTTCAATCCCGAAGAAATCTTTATCGAAACTCTCACAATACCGGGAGCCACTTTGCGGGCGGGCTTGTACGAGGTAGATATTGACCGCCATAATCACTTACATGCCCATTCATTTCCTTTTATTGATTCGCCCATCTCAAACCAAATAATTTTGGGTGAAGAAGGATTGGTGGGTACGGGTCTTGCCGCCGCCATTTTAATTCCGGCCAGTTGGTATTTTGAAATCATTCCTCAGGTTTACACTACCGACAATGAAACTCTCTTTAATTCGACGACTCAAGATGATGTTGGCAACATGTTGTTCGTTAAAAACCTATGGGATTTAAGCGAATCAAGTACCTTGGAAATTGATTTGGGTTACGGCACGGGCCGCAATAACACCGACGGGCTAACGCAAGTAGGAAGTGCCGCCTTAGTTGCAAAGTGGCGGCCCGTTGAAAAAACAATTTATCGAAGCTTTTCTTGGACAGCGCAGTTTTTGACCAGTGATCGCGAAAACAACGCGCAACAAATTACCCGTGGGTATAGCACTTGGTTTCAATGGCAATTTGACCGCCGCTGGTGGTTTCAAGGCCGTACAGAAGCTGTTGGTTATCCTCACTTTACCGGCGATGAAAGTGTCATCACCCACAAAAATTCCTGGCTTTTTGCTTTTGTTCCAACGGAACAGTCAGCTATCCGGTTACAATATGATAACGTTCGGGCACCAACGAAAGAGACGGAACACATTTACTCTTTGCAATTTAACGTGAGCATGGGTGCGCATCCCGCACATAATTATTAATATGAGAGTTTTTACCCTATTTTTCTTTTTCGTTTTATCAGCAAAGGCGGAAATAAAAATTGTTACTTCGACAGCAACTCTCGCTGATTTAGCAAAAACCGTTGGCGGCAGTTATGTTTCGGTTTCCACTATTGCCAAGGGGCCGCAAGATCCGCATTATGTCGAAGCAAAACCTTCCTATATGATTTTGGCTAAAAATGCCGATCTCTTTATCGCTAACGGCCTGGATCTCGAGACGGGTTGGCTGCCCAATGTATTACGTGGCGCGCGTAACCCAAAAATAATGGAAGGCGCTAATGGCTTTATGGATTCTGGCTCACTTATTACTGCGATTGAGATTCCCGTTAAAGTGGATCGCGCGCAAGGCGACATTCATCCCAAAGGCAATCCGCATTTTCTCTTAGACCCCAATCGGGCCGTGAGCGTAACCAAAGCCCTGGCCGAAAAGCTTTCTAGTATGGATCCCAAACATAGTTCTGAGTTTTTAAAAAACCAAAAAGATTTTGCCGATAAAGTTCAAGCCAACCTAAAGAAGTGGAAGGAACGCGTCGCCGCAACGCAAGTAAAGTCGGTAATCACGTACCATAAGACATTAAATTATTTTCTCGATACGTTTTCGATCACCCGCGCTGATTCTATAGAACCTAAGCCCGGAATTCCGCCGACTCCAGCCCACGTGATAGAACTGCAACAAAAAATTAGGGCAGATAAAGTTCCCTGCATTCTCGTGGAAAGTTTTTTTGAGCCGGACTCCGCCGCCAAGCTTTCTAAAGACACTGGGATAAAATACTTTACGGTTCCCAGTGAAGTGGAGAGCACCAAAGAGGCAACAGATTACAATCAACTTATCGAATCTTTAGTCTCTGCCCTCGAGAAATGTAAGGCCTAGCAATGTCTGATGCCGTCGTTTTCTTAGCGCCTCCCCTAGTAATGTGTTTTATTCTCGTCGGAATTCATTGCTATTTAGGTCTGCATGTTCTAGCTCGCGGAGTTATTTTTGTCGATCTCGCCCTAGCCCAGGTCGCCGCTCTTGGTACGACCGTGGCATTTATGCTTGGTCATGAGCATGACGACTCCACATCTTATTTAATTTCTCTTTTAACAACTTTTGTTGCCGCTTATTTTTTTTCTTTGGCAAACCGGTTTCATAAAAAGGTTTCTCTGGAAGCAATCATCGGAATTACCTATGCTTTTTCTGCGGCCTGTGTCGTGCTTTTAATCGATAAAATGAGTCACGGTGCCGAGCACTTAAAGTACGCGATGGTCGGCCAGATCATGTGGGTGTCGTGGAGCGACGTAATTCGTACCGCTGTCATCTACGCTGTGGTTGCCGCAATTCATTTTATTTTTAGAAAAAAGCTTTTAGAAAATTCACTGGGCACAAACCACAATACTTTCTGGGATTTCGTTTTCTATGCGCTTTTTGGCGTGGTGATAACAAGCTCTGTGCATGTCTCTGGCGTCTTGCTTGTATTTTCGTTTCTTATCGTTCCCTCTATCATGGCCACTTTATTCTTTGACTCGCTTAAGGCCCGTCTGCTTTTTGGTTGGACTCTGGGTTTTACGCTTTGCTCTTTAGGAATGTATCTATCCTATAAATTAGACTCGCCGCCCGGCGCCCTCCTGGTGGTACTCTTTACGGTAATACCTATAATTACGATAATTTTCTTTGGCCTTAAAGGGGCTCGCGCTTCGGCATAGTGCCCGTTTTATTAAAAGCGATATCTATTCCATTGACCCGCACAGAACCTACGAAATTATATGTCAGCGGCTTATTTATCAACATGTCAAACACCGCCCCAACGAGGGTGTCAGTGGGAACAGAAATCGGCAAATCTATCTCCTTAGTGGACTTACCATCGATTTCTAATTTAGAGGGAAGCTCCTGGCGGTAAAAGGCGCTGTTATTAAGTTGAAATCCATATTTTAGCTGTTCGACGTCGAGATCCATATGATTTGGATTTTTAACCTGGATTTTAACACTAAGATCGATGGTTTTTTCAGTAAATTTTTTAATTTCAAAATCTTTCATCGCGACCTCGGGCTTTTTAAGCACCAGGGTGCAACCATTAAGACACAAAAAGGAAATTAAAATATTAAAAGCTGCGAATTTACTTTTCATAATTAGAATCTCCTCTTACTTAAAAAAGCCGAGGGCTACTCGCCGAGATACGCCTTACGTACTTCGTCGGAATCCAGAAGCTTCTGGGCCTCACCTTTTAGTACAACCGTGCCGGTTTCCAAAACCATTCCTAAATGGGAAATCTTTAAAGCCTGCAAGGCGTTTTGCTCCACCAGCAAAACCGTTTTACCGTCGGAGTTTATTTTTACGATGATTTCAAAAATTCTTTCAATCATCTGCGGGGCCAGTCCCAGACTTGGCTCATCCAATAACAATAGCTCCGGGTGACTCATTAGCGCGCGGCCAATGGCGAGCATTTGCAGCTCTCCTCCAGACATCGTGCCGGCATTTTGCTTAAAGCGTTCTTTGAGTCGCGGAAAAAGTCTAAAAACATTTTCCATGTCGGCTTGCACGGTTTTTTTGTCAGGCGCGGACCAAGCGCCGAGATCTAGATTCTCTTCTACCGTGAGATTTAAAAATATCCCTCGGCCCTCGGGTGCCTGCACCACTCTTTGGCGGACTATCTCATGGGGGCGCAGTTTAGTTAGAACATTTCCGTTATAAACCACTTGACCATGTATGGGTTTTACTAAGCCAGAAATGGCGCGCAAAATGGAACTCTTTCCCGCGCCGTTGGACCCTACCAGAGTCACGATTTTGCCTTTGGGGACCTCGAAAGATACATCTTTAACCGCCTTAATGGCACCATAAGCGACATGCAGATTTTCGACTTTAAGCATGGGAAGCCTTTCCAAGATAGGCCTCGATAACCTTCGGGTCGCGCTTAATCTCTTCGGGACTACCTTCGGCAATCTTCACGCCGTAATCTAATACCGCAATTCTCTCACAAATTCCCATAACGAGCTTCATATCGTGTTCGATGAGCAAAATAGTAAGACCGTAGTTTTTACGTAATGACCGAATCGTATCCATTAAGCCTTTAGTTTCTTGTGGATTAAGTCCTGCGGCCGGCTCGTCCAACAAAATAATTTTTGCTCCCGTCCCCATCGCCCGTGCCATTTCTAGGCGACGCTGATCTCCGTAGGGTAAATTCTTTGCTAAAGTATTCCAGCGATCTTCGAGACCAAAAATTTTTAAATACTCAAACGCCTTTGCAATTTTCTGCAGCTCATTGTCAACGGCAGCGCGGCTCCGCCAGATGGATTGCAACAGGCTAAATTTTTTTATTCCGGGATTTGCATCCAGAGAAATTAAAAGATTTTCTAATACGGAAAGTTCTTTAAATAAGCGAATATTTTGAAACGTGCGTGATATCCCTCGCCGGGTAATTTCGTGCGGCTTTAAACCGACGATAGAATCTCCCAAAATTCGAACATCTCCCGAAGTTGGCCGGTAAATTCCTGTTATTAAATTAAATGCGGTTGTTTTTCCCGCCCCGTTGGGCCCAATTAAACCAAAAATTGAGCCCCCGGGAATTACCAAGGAGACATCGTTAATAGCTTTAAGTCCGCCGAATTGGATACTTAGGTTCTTAATTTCGATCGCCGCGCCCGTGACCTTAGAGGGACTCATACCGCATGCCCTCTTTTGCCAAAAAACCGGCGAAATCTGGCGGGTAAATAATCATAGAATTCCGTTTTTCCAAAAAGGCCATTGGGGCGCAAAAGCATCAGCCCAATGAGCACCAATGCAAAAATCACCATACGTAAATCAATTTTTGTATAAATTTGCAGTTCGCGCAAAGCTTCGCGGATGTATGTTAAAAACACTGCGGCAACGACCGATCCGGTAATACTTCCCATACCGCCAGCCACGACCATAATAATGATTTCAAAATTTCGGTTTAAATCAAAACTTTGCGGATTTAAATATTTTAAGTAGTGGGCAAATAATCCACCCGCGATACCGGCAAAAAAGGCTCCAATAACAAATGCCCGCACTTTGGTTTGAGTAATATTTAGTCCCATCGCCTGGGCTGCCAACTCATCTTCTCGCACTGCCATCAAAGCGCGGCCTTGGTGAGAATGAATCACGCGTGAAATACAAAAAACAGTGAGAACAACGAACGTATAAACCCAGCCGAAATTAGAAAACTTATCGATGTCTGGCATGCCCCGCGCACCACCTAAGGCATCAATGTTAAGAATCATTACCCGAATAATTTCGCCAAACCCCAAAGTGACAATAGCTAGGTAATCCCCTTTTAGCCGTAAGGTCGGCAAACCGACAATATATCCAAACACGGCGGCCACGAGCCCACCGCAAAAAAGAGAAATTACAAAAAGAACGATGCCAAGATTTGAAGCCGCAAATACATCACCCATTTGGCCGCGCAAAAATAAAGTGATGAAGGCCGAGGTATAGCCCCCGACAGCCATGAAGCCCGCGTGGCCCATAGAAAACTGGCCCGTGAATCCGTTTACTAAATTTAAACTCGAAGCCAAAATTATATTAATTCCTGCATAAATTAGAATCGTCATGGTCGCCGAATTGCTAAACTCTAAATTAGCTGCAAATACCGTGTCTAAAACCCATACGAGAAAAAATAACAGCGCCCAGATTCCAAAGGCATTTATTCCAGATTTTTGCCGAAAGTAATCAATATCGGTCACGTCTACACCTTTTCGTTTGTGGCTTTACCGAAAAGCCCCGTGGGCTTAAACAACAAAATTAAAATCAACAGTGCAAAAGCAAGAGCGTCGCGGTAGCTCGGAATCCAATAGCCTACTAAAAATTCTTCGGCCAATCCCAAAGTGATGGCGCCAACAACCGCTCCCACGATGTTCCCAATGCCACCAAGGACCGCAGAAACAAACGCTTTAAGTCCCGGCATAATTCCCATGAGGGGCTCAATCTTTGGATAGACAAGACCCACTAGCACTCCGGCGGCGCCGGCCAAGGCAGAACCCATTACAAAAGTGGCGGAAATAATTCTGTCGGTGGGAATTCCCATAAGGCTGGCTAGTTTATGATCAAAACTTACGGCGCGCATCGCTCTTCCTAAACGCGTATAGAAAATAATAAATTGTAAAAGCAACATGAGCGAGACGGAAATTCCTAAAACTGTAATTTGGAGGGGATTAATGCTCACGCCACCAATTTCCCAATCGCTTTCGGGAGTATATATTTCAGGAAAAAATTTGGGGTCGGCGCCAAAAACAATTTGCCCCGCATATTCGATAAAAAGCGAAACTCCCACGGCCGTAATTAATAAATTAATGCGCGGCGAGCCCCTTAACGGACGATAAGCAAAGCGCTCGATGATAAATCCGACGATCCCGCAAATAATCATCGCCGCGACAAGCACAAACAACAATGAACCCAAAGACGGATTTTGATCGAGTTGGAATTTACCGGCGACATAAAAACCAACGAAAGCCCCGAGCATATAAACATCGCCATGGGCAAAATTAATTAAGCTTAAAATGCCGAATACCATGGTATAACCCAGGGCAATCAAGGCATAGATGCTGCCCAAGGAAATTCCATTAATAATATGCTGGAAAAACTCTACCATTCTTAAGGATTAACCGTTGTTTGATATTTAAAACCGCTATCCGTAACTTGTACAACGACCGCCGATTTTACGGGATTACGTTTAGCATCCATCGTGATGCTTCCGGTAACTCCCTTAAATTCTTTGGTGCCCGCGATTTCTTTGCGAATTTCCGCCGTATCCCAAGATTTTGAGCGTTTTAACGCTTCGGCGAATACGCGAGTTGCATCGTAACCAAGTGCTGCCAGACCATCGGGAACAACGCCATATTCCTTTTTATAACGGGTAATAAAATCTTGTACGTGCGGCGACTTATCTTCTGCCGAATAGTGATTTGAAAAGTAAGAGCCTTGAATGGCCTTGCCGCCAATTTCCTGCAATTTTGGCGAATCCCAGCCGTCGCCGCCCATAAATGGAACTTTAATTTTTAAGCTGGCGGCCTGGCGGGCGATTAAGCCCACGTCGCCATAGTAACCTGGAACATAAATGGCTTCGGGATTTTTACTTTTGATCGCCGTTAGTTGCGATTTAAAATCCATGTCGCCATTACTGTAACTCTGCTCGACGACGATTTCCCCGCCCATTTTTTTGAAAGTATCTTTAAAAAACTGCGCGAGTCCCACGCTGTAATCGTTTTTTACATCTGTGAGTACGGCCACTCTTTTTATTTTTAAATTTTCGCTGGCAAATTTCGCCATCACCCGGCCTTGGAAAGGATCGATAAAACAAACGCGAAAAATATGATCGCCGATTTCCGTTACTTTAGGATTCGTCGAAGATGGCGTAATCATCGGAATTTTGTTTTGTTGCGCGATTGGCGCCATGGCCAAACTAATGGAGCTTGCGACTTCACCAAGTACCACGGTTACTTTTTCCTGCGAAATTAAACGCGTTACTACGGTTGCAGCTTCTTCTGGGCGCCCTTGATCGTCGAGAGAAATTAATTTAAATTTTTTTCCTTTCACTCCGCCAGTTTCATTTATTTCTTTAACTGCAAGCTCAACCCCCTTTTGGGTGGATTGTCCAAAAGTTGCTTGCGCACCAGTTAACGATCCCACTAAACCGATATTAATCTCGGGCGTGTTTGCGGCTGGGGTCGCGGCGTTTATACAAAGTGGTAATAAGGCCGATACTGTCAGGATTAAAATTTTCTTAAACATATAAATCTCCTCAGATTTTTTTAATTATTCAGAATGCGGCGAGCGAAGGCAAGCGAATACTGCATTTAGATTGACATGTAAGTATTCTAAAATACTATGCGTTTTATAATATGAAGCATCTGCACTTCTTCTACAGCTCCTTTGCCGTCACAGTTCTGGGACTTTTCTCGAGTTATTTTATTGGCATTAAATTTTTGGGCGAGGGAGAAGGTTACAAAACTGTTTTTTTTGTATTTGTTTTGGGCATTCTTGAGGTTTCTTTATCTTTTGATAACGCCGTCGTAAACGCCACTGTTTTGCGCAAGATGACTCCGGTTTGGCGGCATCGCTTTATAACGTGGGGGATGCTTATCGCAGTTTTCGGAATGCGATTAATTTTCCCTCTGGCAATTATCAGTATTGTTGCCCAACTTAACCCAATCGCCGCCTTAAATCTCGCCATTAATAACCCGGTAGAATACGAACGCATTATGACTTCCGTACATACCGAGATTAATGCTTTCGGGGGATTCTTCTTGTTAATGGTGTGCCTGAAATATTTTTTCGATGCCTCAAAAGAAGTACATTGGATTCGCGGCATAGAGGCGCTTCTTTCGCGCATTGGACGCATCGAAGCTATGGAATTGGGCATGGCTTTAATTTTTTTGATTGTTGTTTCTCACTTCGTAGATCCCGCCCATAAAATTCCTATGCTTATCTATGGAATTTCCGGAATCGTGACCTTTATTTTGATCGAAGGTATTGGTGAATTTTTGCAGCTAGATACCAACACCGTTCAAAGCGCCGAGCGCGCCAGCCTTGGAATGTTTTTGTATTTAGAGGTTATCGATGCGTCTTTTAGCTTTGACGGCGTTATCGGTGCCTTTGCTTTAACCAATAATTTATTTTTAATTGCCATCGGTTTAGGCATTGGCGCGATGTTTGTACGCAGCTTAACAATCATGCTCGTGGAATTAGGTACTTTAAATAAATATAAGTATTTGGAACATGGAGCTTTCTGGGCCATCGGTGCACTTGCTGTACTTATGATCATTGGAACCTTTAAATCAGTACCTGAAATGGCCACAGGTTTAGTCGGTTTTGCTTTTATATTCCTGGCTTTTATGTCCTCGCGGGCGACCGTAGAGAAAATCGAAAAATAGTTTTACTTCTCTAATAACAAGCGTTAATCCATCAAAACTACAAAACTATTTATCCGCCGGAGGGTGTTAATGAAGTTCATGAAGAGACTAATCTCTATTCCTATAATTTTTATGGCTCAGGCCGTAATGGCAAGCGAAGCCGAACTTATCGTTCCTAATCTTGGAGTTTCCTTCAATATTTTTGGAACTGACTATTCGGGCCGCGGTTTATTACTTGCGGGCTTAATCGTTGTTGTTCTTGGAATGGTCTTTGGACTGGTAGAATATTTAAAAATCAAAAATTTGCCGGCGCATAAATCTATGCTCGATATCTCGTCGTTAATTTACGAGACGTGCAAAACATATTTGTTACAGCAGGGTAAATTCTTAGCCCTTCTTGAAATTGCGATCGGCACATGTATTTTCTTTTACTTCTATTACTTGTCGCACATGGAATTCGGCAAAGTGATGATGATTCTCTTCTGGTCCATCATGGGGATTTTGGGCTCATTTTCCGTCGCTTGGTTCGGTATTAAAATTAACAACTACGCGAACTCCAGAACCGCTTTTGCGTCGCTCTCGGGAAAACCTTATAATGTAATGGATATTCCTCTCCGCGCGGGAATGTCGATCGGCGTACTTTTAATTTGCGTTGAACTCTTAATGATGATTGTGGTTCTGCTGTTCATTCCTGGTGAAAACGCGGGATCCTGTTTTGTGGGTTTTGCTATCGGTGAATCTCTTGGCGCTTCCGCCCTGCGTATTTGCGGCGGTATCTTTACAAAGATCGCTGACATCGGTTCTGACTTAATGAAGATCGTTTTCAAAATTAAAGAAGATGATGCCCGTAACCCAGGTGTTATTGCTGACTGTACAGGTGATAACGCCGGCGACTCCGTTGGGCCCACAGCTGATGGTTTTGAAACTTATGGCGTAACAGGCGTTGCACTTATCAGTTTTATTATTTTAGCCGTTGGAAAAACTCTTGGTGGTGACGGTTCTCCTGTAGCCGCACCTGGTGGCGAAGAAATCCAAGCCAAACTTATCGTTTGGATCTTTGCAATGCGCATTCTGATGATCGCTACCTCCATCGGTTCTTACTGGGTAAATGGCATAATTTCTAAATCCTTGTTTGGAAACAAAGATCACTTTGATTTCGAAATTCCCCTCACCTCTCTTGTTTGGGTGACTTCGATCGTTTCGATCATCGTCACTTTCGCGGTTTCTAAACTTTTACTTGGCGACATGAGCTCGTCTCTTTGGTGGGTTCTGTCTTTAATTATTAGCTGCGGAACAATTGCTGCCGCGGTAATTCCTGAATTTACTAAAGTGTTTACATCAGCGAAATCTCGTCACGTAGCGGAGATCGTGAGTGCTTCCCGCGAAGGTGGCCCCTCGTTAACGATCCTTTCTGGTCTTGTCGCCGGAAACTTCTCAGCCTTCTGGAAGGGTATGACGATCGTTGGCTTAATGATGGTAGCTTGGTTTGCTTCGGCAATTGGCCTAGATCAGTTCATGGTATATCCCTCTGTTTTCGCCTTCGGACTTGTGGCATTTGGTATGTTAGGTATGGGACCTGTAACCATCGCGGTCGACAGCTACGGACCCGTTACAGATAACGCGCAATCGGTATTTGAACTTTCGCAAATCGAAAGTATTCCGAATGTTTCTAAAGACATTCAAAGAGATTTCGGTTTCACGCCAAACTTTACTAAGGGCAAAGAGTATCTCGAAGAAAACGACTCTGCGGGAAACACATTTAAAGCGACGGCAAAACCCGTATTGATTGGTACGGCGGTTATCGGCGCGACCACAATGATTTTCTCGATCATTCTTCTTTTGAAATTAAAACTCGACCTCATGAACCCAGAAGTTTTATTGGGTCTAATCTCGGGTGGTGCGGTGATTTACTGGTTTACCGGCGCTTCAATGCAAGCGGTGACTACAGGCGCTTACCGTGCGGTGGAATACATTAAAAAGAATATTAAACTCGAGAACCAAACTAAAGCTTCCGTAGAAGCTTCTAAAAAAGTTGTAGAGATCTGTACGCAATACGCGCAAGCGGGCATGGTTAATATCTTTTTGGTCGTGTTCTTTATTACTCTAGCTTTTGCATGTTTTAATCCGACATTCTTTGCGAGTTACTTAATTTCAATCGCGGTGTTTGGATTGTACCAAGCGATGTTTATGGCCAATGCCGGCGGCGCTTGGGATAACGCTAAAAAAGTCGTGGAAGTTGACCTGAAAGAAAAAGGTACTCCACTTCATGCCGCGACAGTTGTTGGTGATACAGTCGGTGACCCATTCAAAGATACTTCATCTGTGGCACTGAACCCCATCATTAAATTTACAACACTGTTTGGTCTGTTAGCGGTTGAAATTGCCGTGAGCGCGAAAGAAACAGCTCTTTATCTAGGAATTGTTTTCTTCATCATCGCTCTTTTCTTCGTTTACCGCTCCTTTTACGGAATGCGTATTACCAAGTAAAAAAGGTGCCTGACACCTTTTCAAGTCCATGGTGCGTTAAAAGGAGAGCTTCGGCTCTCCTTTTTATTTTTGTGAGTCAGGCGCTGGATGTGATTGGGAATAATGGCTAAACTATTTCGAATATGGCCCCGGGCCATGTTAAAGCTGCTCAAATGACTTTGGGTTGGCGCAGGTATATTGAGGCACGCCATGCCAACGTCAATGGTTTTCCAGTAAGGGCTGGTGGTCTATGGCTAAGTTTGATCATATTTTTATCGCGCCAAAAGATTGGGATAAATCTTTTCACTTTTATAATAATATCTTGGGCTGGAAAGTTGTAAGTACCTGGGGCGAAGGCACCGAGGAACGCGGAGCGGTTTTAAAGGCTGACGGCGGGATGACGGTCGTCATTGCCGAGGAACATGAAAACAAGGGTGACGACGCTTGGGAAAAGGGGATTAACGGTCATAGACCAACTGTGCATTTGAAGGTGGAAAACGTCGATACCTTGGCAAAAAATCTAAAAGATAAATCGATTGTCGTAATCCCTCCGCAAGATATTCATTGGGGCGGAAGATGGACCGTCTTAAAAGATCCAGACGATAACCTTATTGCATTTAACTCCCCGAAATCCTAATCCAGGCACCTAACAACATTCACGGCGATTTCGTTATACAGAAAATAGCCGTTTTGACCGTTTTCGCTGGAGTAAATAAACGCGTTTTGATTTGGCAGAAAGGTAATAGCCTCTTGTTGGCGGAGCTGTTCGATTGCGACGGGCTGATAGTCCACGCCAAGCTTCATTTTCTCGGTGGTCATAATGGGCTGACTAAGATCAATGTTAAATTCCCAGGCCCTTAAGTACGTTAAGAGTATAAAGCGTTTACCGTCAGAGGAAATCGTCATTCCGGTAACGACTAAATCTTCAATGTTTGAGTTTTTCGATAGTTTAGGAAGATCAACTTCTCCCAAGTGAACTAATTTTTCACCGGGATTAAAAATCGAGGTTTTAAAAATCTGCGCGGGCCGGCCTTCCTTTTTCTTTTTTTCTTTTGTGACGATAACAAGATCGCCGTTAGGATGAAGCGCCATGGCTTCGGCATTATGGGGACCCTCGGGATACTTTAGTCTCCAAGTGTCTAGTACCTTCGCGGAGTCGCCGAAATCAGTCTCACGCAAAATAATAATCTTAATTTCCGCACGGCTTCGCTCATTATCACCGATATCGGCGATATAAATGCAGTCGCCTTTTTTATCGGGGCATTGCCCGTACGCGAGATCTTCGGCATCTTTCGCTTTTATTTCTTCGAGCGACACCTCTTTAACTTTTTTTCCTTTAAAGTCGCTAATGATAAGTGCGCTAATTTTTCCATCATTAATGTGATAAATCCGGTCGGGAAAATTTTTTGAAACAATAATTCCACTGGCTTCCGCAGCAACTTTTGGGACATCTCCCCAGCGCTCGGAGGGCGCCCATTTTTTACAAAGGTCCGCCTGAGCTGACTGCGAAAATAAAATCAAAAGCGTAAGAAACATATCTCCTCCTAAGGCCGGCGGTAAACTTGCCCAATAGACGCCTGATCGGTGGGAAAGACTACCATTTCTTGAATATTCACATGCGCAGGCCGGTTTAAGCTCCACCAAATACACTCGGCAATATCTTGGGCTGATAGTGGTTTAAAGTTGGCGTAAACTTCTTTAGCTTTTTCTTCGTCTTTAAAGCGCACGATACTAAATTCAGTTTCCACCATTCCTGGCTCAATATTTGTGACGCGAATATTTGTACCCTCTAAATCCATGCGTAAGCCTTCACTTATCGCCCGCACCGCAAATTTTGAAGCGCAATAAACGGTGCCCGCCTTATAACTCCAGCGGCCGGCGACGCTGCCAATATTTATTATATGACCGCGCTTCTTTTTTAACATTGCGGGGACTACTAAGCGGGTCATATAGAGAAGGCCTTTAATGTTGGTATCTATCATCTGATCAAAATCTTCTAGGCTTCCGGTTTGAACGAGATCGCGACCCACCGCTAGTCCAGCATTATTAACAAGTACGGAAACTCGGGGGAGCTTCTTTTCGAGATCTTGAATCGCTCTTTTGACTTCGGACTTCTTGGATACGTCAAAACAAACGGTAATAACCTCATTGGATTTCGCCTTAAGCTTTTTGGCGATTTTTTGCAGGCGATCATCGCGGCGGCCAGTTAATATAAGGTTATACCCATGTTCAGCAAGTAAATGGGCCGTGGCCTCACCAATACCTGCGGTTGCTCCTGTAATAATTGCTAAGTTTCCATTAGCCATGCATCTAAATTCTTGCCTTAAATTTCTAAAAATGAAAAGAACTTATACAAATGAATTGGCTAGAAGAAAGTTTTAAGCGGCGTAAGCCTTTATTAGCGAATACAAATGTGTTTCGGGCAATTCACCGCGGTGAAGCTCCTGATTTGGACATAGCGGTGGACATTTACGGCAATTATTTTTGTGCGATGATTTACAGTGGCTCGATTTCCGCGCAGGTTCTCGAAAGAGTCTCCGCCGAATACAGTTGCCGCGGCGGTGTTATCAAGTTTCCACAGAAAGATCCCCACAAACAGGGTTGGGTAAAAGATTTAGAAATCGCTGGCGAGCGACCACCTTCGTGGTTTGAGGTTACGGAAAATAATTTACGCTTTAAAGTTACCTTAACCGAAAAACAACATACGGGACTATTTTTAGATCAAAGGGACAACCGTGCGTGGGTGCACGCGCTTAGCAAAGATGCTCTCGTCGCCAACTTATTTAGTTATACTTGCTCTTTTTCTGTCGCGGCGGCCCACGCGGGCGCAAAAAAAATTCATTCCGTGGATATTTCAAAAGCATTTCTGGATTGGGGCAAAGAAAATTTTGTCCTTAATAATTTAAAACCCGAAGGACATTATTTCTTTGCCGATGATGTTCGCGATTGGCTTGATAGGCGCCTTAAAAATATTGAGCAAGGCAAGGAACCAAAGTTTGATCTCATTATTTGTGACCCGCCAAGCTTTGCTCAGGGATCAAAAAATCAGCCGCCATTTAAGGTGGAAAGAGAATGGCCAAACTTGTGCGCGGGAATTTCCAAGATCTTAAATCCTAACGGAAAAATTTTATTTTCAAATAATCTGCAAGAGCGGCCGGATAAGTTTTTTAAAGATCATATGGCGAAGTTTTTTTCTTTCGAGGAGGTCCCCACGCAGACCGACTTCGTGGGGACCTTTCACGCCCGCTACTTTAGGGCGTCTCCGCAGAAGCGCTGACGGGCGCTTCTTTGGCGACATGACTGGCGTAGAGATAGCTCTCTAAGCCAATTTTCTCGCTTTTACTGTCTAAGCTCGCCGAACGCTGACAGCGCGTGCGCGAAACTTCGTTTAGCACTTCGTTACAATCAGAATAAGTCGACGACCGGCAATTTGTCGCGCCTGATGACTGGCAACGACGAAGCGCCTCGTCCGCGGTCTGATAACGGTCATGTCCAATGGCTTGAATACTTACGCTCTCACCACTGGGACTAGTGCCCTTGGCCGTACAACTATAGGAAACCTCACTACACTTTTGATAGCAGCCCCCGTGTTTTGATAAACACTCGCCACAGCTACCATGTCCTCCCCCATGTTCCTCCCAGCCATCATCGTGGGCGTTACAAACGAGGTTTGGACCAGGTCGTTTTGTCGGGTTACGCGAACCCATTGCAAACGAGGTTGTTGTCATGGTCACAAGTGCAATCATGATTAGTAGCAAATAAGTATAGATGATTTCCCTTTTCATAAGCCCTCCGGAAGGACCTATGAGCAAGGGACGTGCCTATTTTTTGGAGCCAGAATGGGACTGCCGTTTAAATACTTGGAAATACACCATCGTTGCGAACAAGAGACCCGAAGAAATGAGCGGAACAATAAATCCCGCGTAGCCCATTTTCAAAAAAGTGAGACTGCCGATGGTGGAACCGACACCAAAAAAAATGATGATTCCAATTCGCATCAAGTTTGCTTTGACTTCGTCGTCCCTTAAACTTGGTAATTTTTCGCCGTGTAAAACTCTCACGATACCAAGACCGAGATCCGTTGTAATTCCAGTCAAATGAGTCGTACGAACGACCGACCTAGAAACTGTGGTTATTGTGCCATTTTGAATTCCGCAGACCATACACAGAAGTGCTAACAGAAAATAGTCATTTTTTATTGTCAGCGGCTCCGCGAAATCGCCAAAGACGCCTAGTATTCCCGCCAGATATACCACCACTGTGAGGCTGAAAATCAGTCCGAACGTCAAAAAATATTTAGGCTTCTTATGAAGTTTTATGCGTACATCTACGAGTTCGCCAGCGATAACCGAACCTAAAAGAAAGAACCCGGGAACTACAAGCATTCCCAATGCTCCATTGAAATTGCCGTGGCTTGCCTCAATACCAAAAAATGTTGCAAACCCCGTGACGTGCGAGACAAAGCGGTGGCAAGCCATAAATCCACCCGTGTTTAAAAACCCCGCCTGAAATGCCATGGTCAGCCAGACAAAGTAATTAGACCGAGTGTAGTGAGAAATCGTTTCGTTTCCGTAAAGCATAGTTGTTGTTAATGTAGAGTAAATTATTATAAACTCTAAATCAATGACGCTATCGAAAAATAAGATTGAGAGACTTTATAAAAAAGCCAAGGGGCCTTATTACCTCTATGACCTTAATGGAATAGCAAAGCGCTGCAAACAATTTCAGTCGGCCATTAAATTAGGTCGCCTGAGCATTCACTACGCGATGAAGGCCAATGCAAATAAAAAAGTTTTACAGACAATTAGAAAAGCAGGTTTTGGAATTGATGCGGTATCCGGCGGTGAACTGAAGAGGGCACTAAGCATTGGCTTTAAACCTAAGCAAATCATTTTTTCCGGCGTTGGGAAAACTCAAACAGAGCTTGAGCTGGCAATTCGCCGGTCAATCAAACAAATCAACATAGAAAGTGTGGAAGAGTTAAAGAGAATTGCGGTATTGACAAAAAGAATCGGCAAGCGCATCGACATTGGCGTTCGGGTAAATCCCAACATATCAGCTAAGACACATCCTTATATCACAACCGGATTTCACAAAAATAAGTTTGGCGTTGACCTCAGTTCCATGAAGGATATCGAAAAAGTACTTAATGAAAATGGCGATCATTTAAGATTCGTCAGCCTATCCATGCATGTTGGTTCTCAGATTCATGATCTAAAAGTTTTTTCGGATGCGATAAAGAAAGGACTGTTTCTAATCAAAAGCCTAAAAAAACGCGGTTGGCCGATCTCGCGTTTTGATATTGGGGGCGGACTTGGAATTGATTACCATAAAAATGCAAGTGATGATCGGCGTACTATTGCTCGGTATGGAAAGCTTATCACGCGGCTTCTTATAAATTCAGATTTAGATATTATGCTTGAACCGGGACGCGTCCTTGTCGCCCGATTCGGAGCCCTAGTTTCGGAAGTACAGTATATCAAACGAAATCGTTCGCGTACTTTTGCGATATTAGATACAGGCTCTCACCATTTAATTCGCCCAGCCCTTTATGGTGCCTATCACCGGATTATTCCGCTGACAAAACGAACCCAGTTCTTTACTTACCAAATTGTTGGACCACTTTGTGAGTCTTCCGACTTTTTAGCAAATGACCGAAAAATCTCGGAACTTCGGCAGGGGGATTTAGTTGTTATCGCTGACGCCGGAGCCTATGGGTATTCAATGGCGTCGACGTATAATCTTCACAAGTTGCCAGAAGAGTATAATTTATAAGTACTTGACGCAGCATGGACTTGAAAAGGTGTCAGGCACCTTTTTATTGCTCCAAAATATAGGCGAACATTAGGGGTGCGACGATCGAGGCGTCTGACTCTACGATAAATTTCGGTGTCTCGATAGAAAGTTTTCCCCAAGTAATTTTCTCGTTGGGAACGGCACCAGAGTACGACCCGTAACTTGTGGTGGAGTCACTGATCTGACAGAAATAAGACCATTTCGGAACTTCCTTTTCCAAATCCTGTTCGAGCATAGGAACAACACAAATGGGGAAGTCACCGGCAATACCGCCACCAATTTGGAAGAAACCAATTCCTTGTTTTGGACAAGCCTTTTGGTACCAATCTGCCAGTTCAATCATGTAATCAATGCCGGTTTTAACTACGGTGCGATCAACTTTGCCTTCAATGATTCGGCCAGCGAAAATATTTCCTGTTGTTGAATCTTCCCAACCGGGTACAAACATTGGCAGATTTTTTTGTGCGGCCGCCACCAACCAAGAATCCTTGGGATTAATTTGATAGTCCTTTGCTAAAGTCTCTTCGCGGATAAGTTTGTAGAGATACTCGTGCGGAAAATTAGCTTTCTTAGCTTTCGTGTTGTCTTGCCAAAGTTTCAAAACGTGATGCTCAATTTTACGAATCGCTTCAGCTTCGGGAATACACGTATCAGTCACGCGGTTCAGATGTTTATCTAAAAGTTTCTGCTCATCCTCGGGAGTGAGATCACGGTAATTAGGAACACGTACATAATGGTCGTGCGCAACAAGATTGTAAATGTCTTCCTCAAGGTTCGCGCCGGTACAAGTGATCGCGTGAACTTTATCCTTACGGATCATTTCGGCCAGTGACAATCCCAATTCTCCCGAACTCATGGCGCCGGCCAAAGTCACCATCATTTTACCGCCTTTATCGAGGTGAGTTTTATAACCCTGGGCAGCGTCCTTTAAAGCGGCGGCGTTGAAGTGACGGTAGTGGTGGTCAATAAATTGAGAAATGGGGCCCTTCATAACTAAAACTCCTCGTAAAAGTTAACGGAGTTATAGCAACAAGCTAATCCCAGTGTCAAACGGGCTAATCGAGTTCTTGATCGGGATCGTGATGGTAACGAACATATTCTTCGGTAAAAGCGAGCTTATTTCTATCAGTGACCTTATCGACGAAAAGAATTCCATCCAAATGATCAAATTCATGCTGAAAAACAGTCGCCAGAAAGCCATCCCCGTCCATCTTTACTTCTTTCCCGTGGCGATCTAAGAATTCTATCTTAATTTTTTGCGGTCTTTCTACCCAACCGCGTATACCCGGAACAGATAAGCAGCCTTCCCAAAATCCTTTGGTCTTTTTATCGATGATAGTAACTTTGGGATTTATACAGACAAGCAACTCCTGCTTTCCCGCGTTTTCATAGCGTTCGCTATTTAAATTAAATTCGATGACCGAAATTCTCAATGACTCATGCACTTGCGGAGCCGCAAGACCGACACCGTCATACTCGTGCATGGTTTCGATCATATCATCAATCAGGCGCTGGATCGCGTCTGAAGCAATATCAGATTTTTTTACTTCTTTGGCCTTCTTGCGCAAAACCGGATGACCCATGCGCGCGACCTTTAAAATTGCCATTAGAACATCTCCGCTCGCGAATTTTCCCAAGCATGGTGGTAACTGCCGGGAACTTTGCCGTCAAGCAATGACCCCGGAGCTAAGTAATCGTAGGCCTCACCATAGTGGCGAACCGTAGAAAAGCTTTCGCGACGGTGAATATGCCAGGGGCGTAATTCACTAGGGTGGGAGAGCCCAGAGGCGGCCAATACTTCTAAGAAGCTTTCTATCGTACTGCGATGGTAATTAAATACTCGGGTGGCCTTGTGAGTTGGGTCAAGGCCTCCCATTAAACCCTTGTCTTGCGTCGCCACTCCTGCGGGACAGTGATTGGAATTGCAGCGCAAAGCTTGAATACAGCCCAAGGCGAACATCATTCCACGCGCTGAATTGCAGAGGTCTGCTCCTAACGCGATCTTGGATAAAATATTAAATCCAGTTATGACTTTTCCGCTGACAATGATTTTTAGTTTGTCGCGGATACCCGTGCCAACCAAAGCATTATGAACAAAAATAAGACCGTCATTAAGGGGCGTTCCCACGGAATTCGAAAACTCTAATGGTGCGGCACCCGTACCACCCTCGCCGCCATCGACGGTAATAAAATCGGGATATATTTTTGTTTTAATCATGGCTTTAATAACAGAAAACAATTCGCGGCGTTTGCCGACACAAAATTTAAAGCCGACGGGTTTCCCACCCGAGAGGTCGCGCAGTTCCTGTAAAAACTCTACCATTTCCACTGGCGTGTTAAAGGCCGTGTGAAAGGGCGGCGAAAAAACCGTTTTGCCCACTTCTACACCGCGAATTTCAGCGATTTCTTTTGATACTTTTGCCGCCGGCAAAATTCCGCCGTGACCGGGCTTGGCCCCTTGGGACATTTTTAATTCGATCATTTTAACGCTCTCAAGAGTCGCGCGCTCTTTAAACATTTCGGGATTAAATCTTCCGTCTTTTGTGCGGCAACTAAAGTAGCCTGTTCCCACTTGCCAAACGATGTCGCCCCCTTGCAAGTGAAACGGCGACAGGCCGCCTTCGCCAGTATTGTGATAGAATTTTCCCATTTTAGCGCCACCGTTTAACGCCATCACAGCATTTTTAGACAAGGCCCCGTAACTCATCGCTGAAATATTAAATAACGATGCTGAGTAAGGCTTTGAACATTGCGAATTGCCAATTGTCACCCGCGGCTCTTCGTGGAGCATGGGTTTTGGAACCATCGAATGATTAATCCATTCGTAACCGGGACTGTACATATCCAACTGTGAACCAAAAGGCAGAGTATCAAGATCCTTTTTGGCGCGCTGATAAATCACCGAGCGCTGCGCGCGGCTAAACGGCTTGCCCTCTTCATAGCTTTCAATAAAATACTGCTGAATTTCGGGACGAATCATTTCGAGTAAATAACGAAAATGACCAACGACAGGAAAGTTCCGTAAAATCGAATGTCGCGTTTGAAAACAATCCGAAACTCCCACCATAAAAACGGGAATGAGTAAGACAAAACTGTAATAAATGGGCGGCCAAATCAGCCCCGCGATCCCAACAGTGGCCAAAATCGCAACGGACGTTAACCAAAAGAATTTTCTCATATCAATAGGTTAAATGAGGAAATTCTTGTCGAGTAGTCTAGGATTTAAAACCCGAAGCGATGAAAAATATTTCCTTACTTTCCTGACGGGTACCCTTGGGTTTTAAGGCGTCAACCGACGAAAAACTAGCCCTTAACATTTTTCGATAATTCTCAAATTCGCCGCTGTGAAAGAATTTAACGACAAAGGTGCCACCGGGCTTTAATACCTTCTGGGCCGCAAAGAGTGCCATTTCACATAAAGCCATTGAGCGCGCTTGGTCCGCGGATTTTATTCCCGTGGTCTTTGGTGCCATATCCGAAATAACAACATCGACTTTTGGACCCATGCCATGCTCTTGCAATAATTTCTCAATATCCGTTTCCTCGATGTCGCCTACGACAAATACAGCGTTAGGAAGCGAAAGCGTAATCGGTGTAAGGTCGATTCCCAAAAGTTTTCCACTGCCAATTTTTTTGTGAACGTATTGCGACCAAGACCCAGGAGACGCCCCTAAATCTATAACGGTCTGTCCACCTCTAAAAATACGGTGACGGCGGTCAATTTCTTCGAGTTTATATACCGACCGGGCGACGAAGTTTTCCTGTTTCGCTTTTTTAAAGTAATAATCCTTGGGATTATATGCCAATTAGAGTTCCTTATTAATTTTCTCTCTTAGGCTTACGGCACTTTTTTGAATCGCCGTCTTGTACATGGCTTCGATTTCGTCGTTAAAAACTAATTGTTTGCCAAGATCCGTACTACTGTTATCGGAAAAATGCCGTTCGCCCGAGCCGTTTGTTACGTCGGGAGTAGATACAACGACGGCCCCTGACTTAGCAACAATTTTTAGAGAAGATGCCACGGATGCATAGCAACCCTGGGAGCCTTTTTCGCGGCCTACGGAGTGATCAGGCGCGTAAGCCAGATCCATATCGACAAAAACCACGGCATCTAAGCCAAGTGCTTCGGTGATTTTTTGTATTTCCTTCATACTAATTCCTCGTTTGATTGCAGAGCTCTGATCGCCGATAGGAACCATCCCTGCGGGAGCGTACCAACGACTTAAAAGATCGGAGGCGATACTTCGCCCCGAGGAATAATGTAGTAGGCGCGAAAATTCTTTGTACGCGGGAGAACCAACCACCTTAATCGCCGGCACCACCTGCCAACCTTTGATTTTACTGAGTTCTTCCTCAAAAGTATTTAAGCCGTAATCGACCAAGCGAAATCCGCCGGTTTCGGGAATATGAGGTAGGTTTTGGGACTCAGCTACTTTGCCCGAGATAACGGGCAAAGAGAAAAAGCTAAAACCCTTATCTACTTCTCCCGTGTTATAAATTCCTTGATTGGATTGAATTCCAATAATCGCTAATTTCTTTACGTTAAACACGTCAGGCTTTTTTACAATGCCGGAACAAGCAGCCGTTAGAAGAAATAAACTAAAAATCAAATTGCGCATAAACTTAATTATCACTTGAACAAAAACTTCTTTGAATCCTGGACAGGCGAGAACCCGACCAAGATCTGGTAAATTCTGGTTGTCTGTACAACCACACTAAATCCTAGATAATAGGATAGAGGAGAAATTATGGCGGAACAAAACCGGCGAAGTTGGAAAAATATCCTTGTAGATTCACGCTTTCAGCTGACCTACGTTTTATACTTCATATCATTTGGATTGATTAGCGCGACTCTAGTCGTGGCTATCATTTCGCACTTTCAGAAAAAGTTTTTCGAACTCGTTATTAATTCCAGCGAAAAAGATATCTCACCATCGCTATTCTTAGGTTTTAGTTCGATCATGCATGAAATGGCAATTTCGCTCGCAATCTTTGTGGTTCTCTACTCTATTTTTGGCGTAATTTTAGCTATGTTCCTAAGTCATAAAATCGTGGGGCCCGCCACAGCCATTCGTAAATTTCTCGGAGACCTAAAAGCCGGAAATTATGGCGGTCAACTTAATCTACGTAAAGGTGATGAGCTAAAGGATCTGGAAAAAGATCTAAATGAGCTTAGTTTACTGCTTAAAGAAAAATTAAAGGGATAAGCGCCGTAGGTCACTGTTAACGCCCTCTATCGAATAATATTTCAGGCTGCGTATGTAATTATTTGACTGTGTATTGTTGCCGTGACCCGCACTGTAACCCAGAGAAATTAAATTGACCATTGGCAACGCCGCCGCTGGAAGTGTCCCAATAATCATTCCGTTTTCAAAAACCGTTACTCCTGAGGCGGAATACGAGAAAGCTACCTTTCTAATTCCTCCCAGTGTCCACGCCGTTGTTCCGGTTAAGGTTCTAACGGTTCCGCCAGCGATCACGTCTAAGGTAGTTAAATTGTTCTTCCCGGAAATGTAAATTCCATCGGGAACTGCATTGCCAAACTCTCCGTTGGAATAGCCAAAGACGTAAGCATTGCCGCCGTTAGGTGGCAACTCACCGACTACAAATTCAAGCACAAAAATCCCCTGAGTCGCATCAAAATTTTGTGTT
Organism: uncultured Bdellovibrionales bacterium; assembly: GCA_964498095.1. Lineage (GTDB taxonomy): Bacteria > Bdellovibrionota > Bdellovibrionia > Bdellovibrionales > SG-bin7 > SG-bin7. The sequence continues at coordinate 123,990 of CAZCFY010000007.1, forward strand.
TGGGTGATCTTGGCAAAGTCAGAACCCCGTGTAACGGCGGCAGCTACGGTCGGTATATAACTTGACGGTTTGTCACCGAGCTCCACCTGCACCCCCCAATAAGCGCCATTTAATAATTCGTTGCCATTGGCATCATTATCAATGGTGAGCTGAATCGTCGCCGCCAAGGCCGTGCCCGTAATGGAATGGCGCACCCACTTGTCGGTGAGTGGAATTAATTTTGGTGGAGCATTGGTACCCGGAAATTTTAATGTTAAATTTTGCGCTACAGCGGCACGGGATTTTGCCCAAAGTGATGCCGTGTAAACGCTATTAATCGTGGCATTAATTATTGCAGAATTCACAAATGTGCCCACAACTGCCTGAAAGTCGACGTTATCAGCACTCATTAAACCATCTGGGCCTTGTGAACCATTGAGGGCCACAGCCATGACCAGTGGGTCAATGGATCCATAAGCCCATGGCGGTGCCGCAAGTTCCGAACTTGAAGTAATTAAATTTTGCGATCCACGCTCGATAAATAATCCCAATGCTAAATTTTTTACCGGATCGAACATGAACCGCGGTGCCGCCGCGATTACGGTTTTTACTTGATTTAAATTATTAACATAGGTGGCAATAGCCATATTGCCGTCATTGCGCGAAAAGTTTAGTAACTGATTATTGTCGCTACCGTCGACTTTTGCCGTGAGGGTATTTTTTGTAAAATCAAAGTCTACTTTTGCTTCCAAAACTTCAATATCTATTTCTGACTTTTGTCCCTTGGAGTCAGTAATAGTGATTCGGTTTAACCCAGCACTTGTCGGATTGAAAATTGAACCCGAAAGCAGTAAGGCGTTACCCGTTATTACCGAATAAACATAGGGCGGAGTACCCGACACGATATAATCACTCACGTTAAGTGCATCGGATCCGATCAACACTGATATTTTTGGCTTCGAGACAGTTACGGCGGTTGGCGGTGGTTGCTGGACTGGAGTCAGGTCGCCTTGGGACCCAGTTTCTAAGTTTCCTAATTTGCCACAAGCATTGTAGGAAAGTGGCCCGGCGGCGAGCAAAATAGCGCAAATTGATAAAGTAAGGCGTCTCTGGCCTGGACCCATGGGCCAAGAAAATCGCGACATGATAACCCTTCCCCTTAAAATATCTTACCAAAGATAAAGAAATTTAGAAATTTTATAAAATCGCCTTGCGCCCGTGTTTTGTTTTGAGACAGAATAGTCTCATTTTGAAACACTTTTCTCGAGGAGAATTTATGAAACATTATTTGTTAATATTTAGTGCTCTGTCGCTGCTTGCTGGTTGTTCGTCAGATCAAAAAAATACTATGGCGGGAACCGGAATTGGCGCGGCGGCAGGAGCAGCCGTTGGCGCTATCATCGGTCATCAAAGCGGAAATCGGGATAAGGGCGCTCTCATTGGCGCGGCACTTGGTGCTGGTGTCGGCGGTTATGTTGGAAACCGCATGGATAAACAGGCCAAGGAATTAGAAAAGATCGCTGAAACGAAACGAACCGAACAAGGCCTAGTGACCAAACTAAAGAGCGATATCTTGTTTGAAACCGGAAAAACGGATTTAAAGAACCAGGCCCAAGGTAATCTTACAAAAATGGCAGAAATCATGAAAAAGTATCCTGAGAACGTCCTAACGATCCGCGGATACACTGACAACGAGGGTTCAAGCAAAATTAACGAGTCCCTTTCTCAACAAAGAGCTGAAGCGGTAAAAAATTCGTTGGTAGTTGCAGGTCTTCCTGCCTCAACAATTTCCACAGTTGGAATGGGCCCCGCGAATCCGGTGGCCGACAACAAGACAAAAGAAGGTCGAAAGCTAAATCGTCGGGTTGAGATCGAGATTACTGTTGACCAATCGAAGGTTCCAAAAGAAAAATAGAATCTAAATGACCGTTGCTCCTCCACCCGAAGAAGTTGCTCCTGCGGAAGCTGAACAGCCACCTTTAACCTTATTGGAAAGGTGGCCAAACCTATCTCATGAAGAACGCATAACGGAATTTAAGGCCCTACCCCGCACCGATGCAGAAGAATTATTTTTAAATCTTCACGCTCCTGAACAAAACGAAATTTATTCGGAATTAACGCCGGCTGAACGCCGCTCTTGGATCCGCATGTTGGCGCCCGACGATGCGGCCGACTTATTACAGTTATTTCCAGTCGATGACCGCCCTGCCGCGCTCGCCCTACTTGATGACTTTACCCGCCGCGAGGTTGTGGCCCTTCTTGCGTATGCCGAGGACGAAGCGGGGGGCTTAATGAGCTCGCGCTATATTCGGTTGCGCCCCGATATGTCGGTGGACGAAGCAATTCATTACCTGCGTGCGCAGATGAAAGCCCCGAATATCGAAGTGGTGTATTATGCTTACGTATTAGACCCTTCACAAAAAATATTGGGTATTGTTTCATTTCGGCAGCTAATGTTAGCTCCGCCAATGAAGGCCGTTCGCGACATAATGACTACGGACATTATCGCCATTCCCGAGGACATGGACCAAGAGGAAGTTTCTAAAAAGTTCGCGCAGCACGATCTCATGGCAATTCCAGTTACAGATGCCGACATGAAAATGAAAGGTATCATTACCTTTGACGACGTTGTCGATGTTGTTAAAGAAGAAGCTACCGAGGACATTCAAAAACTTGGTGCCGTTCAAGTTATGGACTCGCCATATTTGCGCACGCCATTTTTTAAGCTTATCCAAAAGCGTGCCGGCTGGCTTATTGTTCTCTTTATTGGCGAAATGTTTACCGCAACAGCGATTGGATACTATGAAAGCGAAATTGCCAACGCCGTCGTACTGGCACTTTTTATCCCACTTATTATCAGTAGTGGTGGTAATTCTGGATCCCAGGCTTCGACTCTTGTTATCCGCTCGTTGGCATTGGGAGAATTGCGGGTCGAAGACTGGAAGAGAATTCTAGTTCGCGAAATATACTCTGGCCTGACTTTAGGACTCATGCTTGGACTTATCTGCGCCGCCCGTATTTATCTTTTGCCCGGCCGTGACCAAAATTACGGTGAGCACTACATGCAATTGGGTGTCGCCGTAAGTTTAAGCGTGGTTTTCGTAGTGCTCTGGGGCGCCACCGTCGGCTCTATGTTACCACTCGGACTGCGCAAATTGAATTTCGACCCCGCAACAGCTTCGGCGCCGCTGGTTGCGACTCTCGTCGACGTTACTGGGCTTATCATTTATTTTTCGATCGCCAGATTTGTCATGGGCGGCACTCTTTTTTAAAAGGTATATCCCACTTCGAGTAAGAATACGGACAAAAATAAATTAAGTTCGCCGTTAAATGTTGTCGTTTGGGCGGCATCTTTATAAGTGAACCCGTGATTTTCCATGGCCGCCGTATAGCGGCCCCCCCACGACAGGGAATCAGAGAGTCTTTTATTGATTCCAAAATTTAATTCCAAACCAAGCTTTGGCAAAAGGGAAAAACTATTAAGCTCAGGGGAGTCATAAGAGACGGGATAAATATAACTTACCATTATGTCATAGAGCCAGCCCTGCGGGTCGCCAAATCTTGAGCCAAAACCAAACGCAACTCCTAACATACTATTTTCCAATAAGCTCACCTGGTTAGTTTGATTGATGGACAGAAAAGGAATTTTATGACTTTGTACCCCAGCACGGACACGTGAACCAAGTTTAGAACTTTTATCTCCCACTCGCCAAAACAAATCCGCACTCAAAATTTGCCAGTTGGCCTTGCCTTTTACTAACGTAAACGGCGGCTCAGCTTGCGAAATTGCCCCTGGATGAGACTGAAAACTAACGTCCCCCGCCAAATTCTTTCCTTCGTACCCAAGACCCGCGGCCATTGAGGGAAATTGTATGTTTTGAAAGGAAAGTTCGTTTGTTCCTTCTTGTTTTTGAGTTACTTTTTGATAGTTACCCCCAACACTTAAACGCAAAGTAACGGCGCTAGGTGACGCCGAAGACTTGGTACTTCGGTCTTTGTCGCGCTCTCGCTCGCCGCGTTCTCGGTCGCGATCACGCTCCCGTTCGTCAGCTTTCGCGACCACGGGCGCAGGGGGTTTTAGAGTTGGCTTAGGCGACCGCTTTTTGGTTTTTACGTTGAGCTTAGCCGCCGTATCACTAATATCAAAAAGGACCAAAATTGTCTGCGACTCGTCGCCCTTTACAAAAACCGGAACCTGTAAGAGACCCTTAGGTAATTTAGTTTTTAAATCAAAAACTCCTCTTTCATCAGCTACAGCCGCCGCGCTTTCCGGACTTAATTTTTTTCCCTTTTGTGGTCCGCGGATAACTATAACTTTGCTAAGATCAATGCTTATTCTTGCGCCGGGATCCGTTTCCCCCGAAATTAAAATCCGGGCCCGACCCTGAGCATCCGTACCCTCAAAGACGGGGTCGTACCATTCTATGCCAGCGGCATGAGAAATAGCGGAAATCAGGCTGAGTAATACGAACATGAACATCCACTTTTAATCGGCTAAAACTGAAACGTTCTTAAAACTCCCGCGCTCTATTGTTGTTCTCGACTAGACCATAGTCCAACTTCACACCCCGGTACCTCAGATAAGTACCGAAATTTCCGATAGAAAAGATGTAAAAGTATGTCCAAAAATCCGAGCCTCAAACCCGGCTCCAAGCTGGGACCTTATGAAATTTTGGAACTCATCGGTAAAGGTGGGATGGGCGAAGTCTATCAAGCGTACGAAGAATCCCTTGATAGAAAAGTTGCCATAAAAATCATTCCCAAAGAGCTCGCCGATAAAGACCCGGAAATTGTAAAGCGTTTTGATGCCGAAGGGAAAGTTCTCGCACAGATGAGTCACCCAAACGTCGTGGTGGTGCACAGCCTCGGCCAATACGACGGGATCCATTTTCTCACAATGGAGTTCGTTGACGGCCCCTCGCTAAAAGAAAGAATTAAAGAAAGAGTCTTTGATTTAAGCGAAGCTATTCCGCTCTTTCTGCAAATGCTACAGGGAACGGACGCTTTGCACCGCATGGGAATTATTCACCGCGATTTAAAACCCGCCAATGTTATTTACAAAAAAGACGGCACCATAAAAATCGTGGACTTGGGTATTGCTAAAAATACCGAGGATACAAATCCTGAGCTTACAAAAGTCGGCGAAGTGGTTGGCTCGCCGATGTATATGTCACCCGAAGTCGCCTGTGGCGATCCCGCGACAAAACAATCCGATATCTGGGGACTTGGACTAATTTTTTACGAAATGCTTGTTGGAAAAAATCCCTTCAAGGGAAATTCCCAAGCCACCATCTTAAAAAAAATCACGACCACGGATTTAGATTTTCCAAAAGAATATTACGTTAAATATCCCATCGACGTAATTAAGGCCATAAAAAAAATGTGTTCGCGAAACGCTCCCACTCGTTACGCCTCGATCGCCGAAGCTTATCGAGATTTTGAAGTCATCGCCGAACGCTTTAACCGCAAAGACGTCGGCGACAAAACATCATTTGGAATTACTTCTGGTGGTCTTAGTAATACTTCTTCGAAAACAATGCCCATTTATCAACCGCCGCGCAGCCAACCCGTTAATCCCATGCAAACGGGGTTTTCTAAAACTCGCACAATCCAATCGCGGTCGCAAAAAAACTACAGCGAAGACAACGATGAATCACAATTAAAAATTTATTCCCTACTCTACCTGGCAGCGGCAGCCATAGGCGTGGTCGTATTCCTTAAATATAAAGACCGCATAGGTGGCGATGTCCCCGAAGTTAAGCCCCCGACTGCTGCCGAAGAATCCAGTGCTTCTAAGCGGCAGCCTCTTTCCATAACGGTACGATCACCACAAGAAGGAAAAGTACTTTGGGTTGCAAAGAACAACCTTTTCTCCGTGGAATACCAAGTTTCTGGAACGCTCGGAAATTTTAAAATTCAAATTGCGACCGACTCGATGTTTTCAAACGTAGTAATAGACAAATATTCTCCGCCACGCCCCTTCCAGACTTCTGACCTGGAACCCGAGCGCACTTATTTTTTACGCTTTGTTAATCAGGCGGGCGGCGCCACAAGTTACAGTGATACAATTTCATTTTCCATCTCTGCAAAGGCACCACCGGTTTTGACCTTGCCGACCGAAGACGCTAAATTCGCGATTTCTAATCCACAACTGAATGAGGCCAGCGTAAATTTTGAGTGGAAGCGCAAAATTTCCATTGACCGTTACCGCTTACAAGTTGCGAAGGACATGGCATTTACCCGGATAATCTTAGATAAGTCCGTTGCCGGCAATCTACTGCCTTCGACACCAATTCCCGCCGGTAATTATTATTGGCGCGTCAGAGCTATTGGCGATAGCCCCATCTCCGAGATGTGGAGCCGCACGCAAGTTTTTACAGTGACAAAGGCCACCAACCAACCGCAAGTTCAAGTAACCCCGACCTATACGCCGCCACAGCCAAGACCTGCGGAAAAGGTTCCCCTTAAAGCGCCGCAAATAGAAAAAGCAAAAATTACGACTATGTTAGTTAGCCGCGGTAACACCCGAACACCATCGAGTTACTCGGCCCCCGCCGCTCCAATAATTTCTTGGAACAAAGTGCGTGGCGCTTCGAACTATTCTGTGCAAATCGCCTCGGATTCAAATTTTGCAAATCTTGTCCTCGACACTTCATCACTTAAAAACTCCTATAAATGGAACGAAGTGGCTCCGGGGAATTATTTCTTCCGAGTTTACGCGCGAAACAACGAAGGCACCGTCAGCAGCAGCAGCATTACCGGACAAATCGAGGCCTTATTTACCGCTCCTGATATCGATGGCACTTTCAAAATACTCGAAAAGGGTGAACGTTTCCAGGCTAAGATACGCTGGCGAAAAAATCCTATGGCCCGAGGCTACGCCGTTAAGCTCAGTGATAATCTGGCGTTCACGAATAATGTAAAAACATTTAAATCTGACGAAGAAACCCTGGATCTTGATTTAGATTCTAATCGGCGCCAATATATTAAGGTAGCCGTACTTAACGAAAATGGCGAACCGATGAGTCTTTATTCGAAGGCTTCCGTTCTAGTCTTTGACAAAATTCCTCAATTGGATAGTCCCCGAATTAACGTTCCTCCGGATGGAACTTCACTTGCCGCCACACCAAGTGCTACCTCTCCCGTTGTGTTTGAGTGGCAAACCACCGGCAAAGCCTCCGCTTATCAAATTCAATTTGCGCGCGATCCAGATTTTTCTGATGTATTATTTTCTACCCGCGTAAAAGAAAACTTATTAGTTTTTGATAAACGCCTGCCTTCCGGCCGTATTTATTGGCGGCTACGCGCCGAAAAAGAAAAAGCCTCATCTCCGTGGACTGGCACCCGAACATTAGAAATTCCCGGGAGAGGTGATTAATGGCAAAAATCGAAGCCTACCGCTGGACTCCGCTAAAGCCGGGCGACATAATTGATATTGTTGCTCCCGGCTCGGCCATTCCCGAAGATGAATTAGCAAAAATCGGTCAATTTCTTAAAAACGCCGGTTTTACTCCGCGCTGTCCAAGTGACCTAATTGCCCCCGAATTATTTTGTTCTAATTCCGACGAAAATCGCGCCCGCCACCTTATAACTTCTTTCCATGATCCAAAGTCAAAAGCGGTTTGGTGTTTGCGCAATGGCTATGGCTCTAACCGCGTCATGCCTTTTCTCACTAAAATTACCGCGCCGAAACGCCCGAAGTTGTTCTTAGGAGCCAGCGATGCTACGCCACTTCACACCTTTATTTCGCAAGCGTGGAAATGGCCAACACTATGGAGCCCGGCTCTTGACAAAATTGTCAGCGAAACCTTTTCTCCCGCGACCCGCAAGGAAGTAGGAATGATTCTACAGGGCAAGATGCTCGAAATCACTTTTCATAATTTGCGTCCATTAAATCCCGTCGCCCAATTTAGTAACGAGTTTCAAGGTCCAATTGTGGGCGGCAGTCTCTCTTCACTTTGCTCTTCTGTGGGTACACCCTGGCAATTAGAGGGGAAGGATTTCATTCTATTATTGGAGGAATCCGGTCTTCGCGCCACACGCATAGACCAATGCATGGAACATTTGTATCAACTCGGGGTCTTTAAGCGGGCCATTGCGGTGGTTTTTGGATCGTTTCATAAATGCACCGAGTCCGACGGCTCGAGCCTCTGGCCATCAGTTTTAGAGCGTATGGCTAAAAAGTGCGATATCCCCTTTGTCTTTGGTATTCCAACCTCCAACACCGGAGGCGATCGACCACTGCCAATTGGTACCAACGCCAGCCTCTTTACGGGTGCGGTAAATAAATTGGTTTGCCCGGTAAATGGCTCCGTCGCCGGCGAGGCCTCCTTTAACGGAACCATGTCAAGAGTCAGCTAGTTGACTCGTCAGCATTTCTAAATTATCAGAATGGCATGCGTTTTATCCTTACAATTATTTTATTTTTTACGGAAATCAGTTTCGCAAAACCAGTTAACGGAATTTTTGTTCTTTGGCAAAGAAAGCCCTGCTTACCGAATTCCACTTGCGAAATGCCACAGCCGCTTTCTAATCCCCAGTCTTTCGAATTTAGCTCCTTTGACGGCTCCGCGCCGGGAACTTATCCCGCGCCATCGGTAACCCGGTCACTTAACGGGTTTAAAATTCATTTAGAGTTTTATACCGTAAATAAGGGTCCGACTCCCTATTATGTAAGCCAAGAGTTTATTCTCGACGAGTTTAATGCCGTAGTTGCTCAATGCACACAATACAGCGAGGCAAAAGTGACTTTCTTTTTCCCCGTAGGTTCCTGTTCGGGAATTCACAAAGAAAAACAAATAGGGATTAGTTTTCTTAAACCCGGGCCGTCTGATAAATAGAATAGTTTTTAAAATGCGCCGGCGTAACGACTTGCGAAAGCCAAGGGTTTTCCTGCTCAATGAGATCGCGGCAAAGTCTGCCGCGCCCAATAACGATAATTTTTTTTGACTTAGAAACTTCTCCGAGATCAAAGAGAGTTTTGCGCACGTCTTGAGGGCTACCGAAATCGTAAATAAAATAAACCTCGGCTAGGGGCAGTGCAAACGCTGCTGCAATAACGTCAGCCCAGATTAATTGCACGTTAGAAAATTGTTTTAGAACTTTTGCGCCCTCATCGACCCGCGCCTGGACAGCTTCAAAACCGATAAAATTATAAGAGGGAAAACTTTTTCCGATCACATAACCCAACCGGCCATAGGCGGCGCCCACGTCGACAAATGTGGATCCTGGTGGCAAATTTAATTTGTGGATTATCTCGTAGAACTCCGAATATGGCGTTTGCAGTACATCTGGTTTTAGCCCGGCCCAAAAATTCTTGCCCGTAGGACTAGCGGTAATATTTTTTTCAATTTCGTCTATTTTTAGACCGAGTTCAGCATCGAGGCGGGCGGAATTTATTTTAGCTTCATTGTAAGGAACTGTTTCCATCGATAATTTTTAACTCAAAGGGATAAATAAAATTTTGTTTATCATCATACCAGCAGAGAGGGCGGACACCACGTTTTTGCCCGAACCAACGCGAACAGGCGCCGACATCTAAATCAAAATCACTAAGATCCAATGACACCTGCACGGGACACAACGCGCCGGCAACATAAGTGTCAAGACGGCATTGAGGCGAAGTGTGACCAATATTAAGCGTGGCTGCGATGCGCTTGTCGGGAGTAGTCAATTTTGGTTGTACCGGGGAATTTTTAATTTCGGCGTTTACCAATCCCATTGTGTAACTCGCCACTAGAGAGCGAACGCAGACTGCAATTTGCTCCCTCTCTTGAAATGAAGTCTCACATTCTGCCCTCATTATGGGCGTTACATTCCAATTCGTTAAACTTAGAAATTGCCAATTTGCTTCGGCCGAAAACATTCGCCGCGCACACTTTAGTGTCGCAAAATAATCGGCTTGGCCCTCAATACTCAAACCATTTTGGTAAAGCGCCACCGGTGCGCCGCCAAGGTGATGGCCGAGTTCATGACAAAAGACGAGAGTGAGACCGTCCTCCGTCATTCGCGGATGTCTGGCCATCCCTCCCATGACAACGATTTGCCGGCTATTTCCATTAATTGATGCGAAAGCTTGCACCTCGGAAACATCCCAAAGATCGGGAATCTCTAATCGCCATCCTCGGCTCTCCATATCAGGTGCAAACTCGCGCATAAACCGCTTGATGATTTTTCGATACTGATCGCGGGTAATGCCTGAGCCTTCTATAAAGGTCGGTAAGTGCAAGTTGTTTTCAGAAAAGCAATTCGAACTGCCAAAAACAGCGTTTACCGTCATGAGAAAACTTAATAACAGAGCCATAAACGCAATTTAGCAACGAAATCGCCCCCCCACCCCAAAAACTTTTTTTAATGAAAATTTTTCCGCGCTTTGCTAGCCTAATTAAGTATGCATAATGTTTTTATGGCGCCCACACGCGTGTTCTTTCCCATGGGAATCTTCTTGGCGGCGGCGGGACTTTATCCTTGGTTATTACAACTCTGGCCGAATGCTCCTTACCCCATCGACTATCACCGCATGATGATGATTGATGGCTTTGCATTAGCGATTGTGTCGGGCTTGGTATTAAATAATTTCCCCGCCAAGACCTGGGAAGTTTATGCGTTAACTACTGCTCTTCTGGCCGCCGCCGCAGCGGCGTCTTTAAGTTGGTTTTCCACTCATTGTTTGGTGGCCGCGCTGGCGGTTTTACTTTTAATTTTTTCCATCACGAGCCGCAAAACAGAACAGAAAAACTATGTGCTTTTAGCCGGACTTTTTTCCTGGCTACTGAGTCTAATTATTTTATCCAATCACTTTGCCGGCGCGGATTTACTTTACGATTGGACAAGTGTCATAGCCGATATTCACTCAAACGGCGCCCTGACTGCCGTTATCCTTGGGCTGGGGCCTTTAGCGGCTAAGAATTCTCACAAACATCAATTTGTGGCCCTTATCTTATTTTTATCTTCTTTTCTACTAATTCGCTTTTTGCCGTTAGAAACCTGTCTTGGATTGCGGGCTTTGGCGGTGTCATATTTTTCGGTAGGCGTGTGGCACATCCATAAGCTGCCGGAACAGCGGGACTCCTACAGCTGGGGGTTGTGGTTGTCGCGCTGGTGTTTTGTATTAGGCTACTTCTTAACGGCAATTTGGAGCACCCAGTATATTCATGCGCTCCACGCCGTACTGGTGGGTGGCATCACGCTCTTTTTACTCTTACATTCCCATTTCATTCTTACCCGTATAAAATCTTCAAGAAAAGTCACTTGGATTACCGCCGTTATCCTCGGAGGCGCGGCAACGCGAGTTTTTGCCCCAATAATTCCGCAAATTTATCTGCGTCACTTAGCGTATAGTGCGATCATGTTGTTTTTGGGCCTTGGTATTTGGTTGTGGTCGGCAAAAACGCATGATAAATAAATTTTATGATTTCGAGTTCTGACTTAAAATATTTTATGGAACTTGCCAAGACCCAACACGTGTCACGGGCGGCGGAACGGCTGGGAGTTACTCAACCGGCTTTAAGTTACAGCTTAAACCGCATTGAACAAGATCTGGGAACGCCATTGTTTTTGCGTTCAAAAAAAGGCATCCAACTTACACCCGCGGGCGAACGATTTTATGAGCAAGCAAAGGTACTGCAACAGCAGTGGGAACAAATTATTAATGCCGTTAGCGACGAGGTAAATGCCCCCCAGGGCGTAATCCGCCTAGGCTGTCACACGGCCGTCGCTCAATACACTTTACCTAATTTTTTTCCGCGCTTTTTAAAAAACTATTCAAAGATAAAATTTTATTTATCCCACGGCCTTTCGCGCCACATGACTGAGGATGTAATTAGCTCCCGTCTTGATGTCGCGATCGCGGTAAATCCCGTGAGCCATCCCGATCTCGTGATCAAAGAACTCTGCAAAGACGAAGTCACGGTTTGGAAAGCCAAGAATTGCGTAAATCCAAACTTACTAATCCATGATCCGAGCCTTTTCCAAACCCAAGATATTTTAAAAAAGTTAAATGCCCGCGGGCTACAATTTGACAACTTCCTGGAGTCGCCCAGTTTAGAAGTCATCGCGCAGCTAATGGTATCGGGAACTGGATGTGCCATTCTCCCCGCCCGGGTCGTAAGTACGTTTACGCACAAGGGTATTGAACAAGTAAAAAACGCTCCCGTATTCAATGATCGCATTTGCCTGGTCTACAAACCTGAGTTTAAAAAAACCCGGCGCGGCCAGGTTTTTGTCGAAGAGTTTAAGATTTAATTATTTCTTTAGGTAATAAAAATTAATTTCATCCTGCATGAGCTGCCGGATTGATTTTGCATTCTTAAAAATATTATCAACCACCCATTTGTTTTCTTCGCGCACTAAGACAAAGCGGATGCGCCTCTTGTAATAGCTCGTATTGGCTTTCGCTTTGGCACTGGGAAAGACATTAACGCTCACATCGACGGTGCCTGGCTCAATCTCATGGGCGACAAATTCTGAGTTTTCAAAATTTAATTTCGGATCACTCTCTTGCGTATTGAGATAAATGTCTTTGGACCAGTTCCATTTGCAAACGTCGCTGCCGGGACGAGAAACGCAAGTCTGCTCGTTTAATTTAACGAGCTCACCAAATTTTTTCGAAAATGGCGGATTAAAATCGCGGCGGCCATCGAGAAAATCCTCATAAAAGTCAGACATTACGACAACCGCCGGGCGAGAGTCGCTAACTTGCCAGCCCGTACACCCAGAAGCAAATAAAGAAAAAAGGAGGAGATGAAATTTCACTCGTCGTTTTTTTGCAAATCGACCGATAGTTTATCGATGGCCGCTTTATCTTTGGCCTCGATCTTAAATAACCAGCCGTCACCAAAGGGATCATCGACGATAATCTCTGGTGTTTCGATGGCGGCAGCATTAACTTCGACAATTGTTCCGTCCACTGGTGCATAGAGATTTATCGGACCATCGTCGGTTTCTATCTCTCCGCAAATCTCATCGGCTTCAACTTCTTCATTTTCATTGGGCAAGGTCACTTTTGACGAACTATCGGCGTACTCCACACCTTCGTCGTTTAACCCAACGGTGATAATTTCATCTTCAACCAACAACCAATGATTCCCCATGAATGTAAGAAGGTCTTTTTCCATAAGATAATGATGTGTGATTTCAATAGTTTTGTCAATTTTCGCAAAAGTTTTAGGCGCCGCCAACACAGAGAGTGACAGGTCACCAGCATAATGCTATGTCCTTGATTTCATTCACGTTCCTAAAGCACGGAGAGGTGGCCGAGTGGTTGAAGGCGCATGCCTGGAACGCATGTATGCTCGCAAGGGCATCGGGGGTTCGAATCCCTTCCTCTCCGCCAATTTAGATCTTGCTTCATTTCACTCAAAGTCCGCAGTGGTTTTACTATTTCATACCGCACACTTAGACCATCCAAAGTTGGGTTGTAGAGTAGGTCATCCAACAGCAAACGTCGTTCTTCAGGGCTTTGCAATTTCCACAGTGATTCTGCGTTTGTGGCGAGTTGTAGAATGGTTTTCGCTGTTTCGAGTGCAGCACCGTTTATGTCTAGCTGGGCACGTTCCATCAGATTTGTGAACTGTGCGCGTTCCTGTCTCACACGCTTGAAGTTTCGCTTGTATGAATCATCATCAAGAATTCCTTGCCGAAAATGTTCATAAATCTGGTCTTCTTCATCTTCCAGCGACTTCAGTGCCAACTTGTAGTTTTCAATATCGCGCTTGATAGCATTCTGCGCCTTCTTTTCATTTTCATTCAATGCTTCAGCAACCAGTTCGCTGAATTCTTTTGTAATGCTGATTTGTTGAATTGCAGGTTCAAATTGTTCCATCAATTCTTCTTCCTTTATTCGCATTCCCTTCAGGCTGGAATGGACACCTTTGCCATTGGTGCAGTGATAGTATTTGAATACCTTTCGTTCGCCAGTGGCCTTGATGTTCTTCTTGGTGGGGTTGTAAACGACGTGACATCCACATTCAACGTTCGCACACTTCATCCAGCCGCCACTGAACAGACCATCGGTTTTTTTTGAATATGGGTTTCTGAACCCAAAAGTTTCTTGGACTGTCCAAAACAGTTCGGCGGGGATGAGTCTTTCGTGTTTTCCTTGGTATTCAGTGCCTTGCCAGTCAAAGCGACAATCATAAAATTTATTTTTCAAGCGTCGATCAATTGTTCCAACATGATAGCTTTTTATTTCAGAAGGCTGAATAAAGCCTTCGTCGATGACCTGTCGTCTGACTTCTCGAAGGGAAATCGGATTGCCATTGTGATCTTTCTTTGCCCTAAGTTCAAATTCCCGCCGCACCTGTGCAACTACTTTTGGGTTGGGATCAAAAACCACAACTGTGCCACGTCGCTTTTCAAACCCCTTTGAATTTCTGTGTTTCTGATGTGCATATCCCAATGGAAGATGTGTGCCAGGATGCCAACCTTCTTCGGCCTTAGCCCTGGTCCCATTTTTCACCTTGGTTCCAAGTTCACGGCTGTAGTGTTTGTTCATTGCTGCATTGATATCACGATTGAAAAACTCTGAATCAGGGCTGTTCTTATGCAAGACTTTGTTGTCCAAAGCATAGTGTAGAATTCTTTTGCCAAGACGAACTAGATTTTCATTGTCTTCATTGTCTGTCAGGTTTCGCGCTTCCCGATCAGACCGATGATACACATGGTGTTTGATCCCTTGTTTGTCAGCCCATTCAACAGCCGCCTTGTATTGCTTTCGCAAACTCGAATCTTTGGCGGACTCAACCAAATAGAAAATCTTGACCAACTGCAAGCCTTTTGATGAACAGTATTGCTTCACATCGCGTTCTTGAGTTGAACTCGAAGTGTTGCCTTCCTGTCCAATACTACTGACACGAAGAATTGCGATTGCTTTGTTGTTGCTGGCCGAAATTTCCATTTTGATCCTTCAGTTTATTAAATTTTCCTTAGAAACTCCATTGTTATCGGGTTGTAGAGTGTCTCGCTGTCCCCAATTCCCACGCATTGGTTTCCTGGTTGTAAAGTGTCTCGGTCCACGGCACTTCACCAATCAATTTGACCGTTTGCCCTTGCCTTGTCTCTCCACTTGGCAAGCCTTTCAAAAAACTTGATTGTCTTCTGAACTTCCCATTTTTCATAGCTTGGGTGCTGAAGAACTTTTTGGACAATAGCTGTCAGGTCATGGCTGGTGATTGAACTTTGGGGTGATGCTTGTTCAAGCATCGTCTTGCCTGTTCCACCATTCCCCCGCCGTTGTCGTTCTCGCTGCGCCTTGCAGGGCTTGCAGCATGGACCACGACGAACAATGGCTTCAGCCCTGGCACTGACAATCGGAAAGTCCGATAACACCTTCGATTGGCCGCACACCTTGCATGGTTTTGTATTGTTTTGTTCATCCAAACTTCATGTGACATCCTTTCCGTCAAAATTGCTTTGATCTTTCGATCCCTGCGCCTGACACCGTTTGTTTATGGCTGAAAGCCATCCGTTTTCCGCAAAACCTTTATTTTCTTAGCTGTGCAAAAATTTTTCTTCGCTGTATTCCGTACTTCACTTTTTCAGAATGTGTTCTCACATCAATGAATTTGGTCTTGGTATTTCGTGCCCAAGACAACCATTCACTTCCGCGCTGTGGTTCAACCCAATGGATTTCAAACCCACGTCGCTTGGCTGACTCCACAAATCTTTCAAGAATAATGAATCTTTTGGCAATTCTGTCTGGACCTGAAACGATGATGTGTCTGACATCACGATACCTGGCTACACCAAAGACTTTTGCACCACGAATAGCTTCGTCAGCCGCTGGATCAAGGAACATTTTTTCTTTGATTTTCAGCCCTTGTTCTTTGGCATAGGCTGAACAAACGAGAAATTGATTTTTCAGAAGTACTGGATCAATTGAACTAGCTACAATCAGTGCATGGTGATTCTTCTTCATAGAAGAGCTCCATGTCGAAATTCAATGCTGAAGAAAGAATTTGGTTCTGTCAGGGGACTGGAAGAGAATTTGAATGGTGGTGCTTCGGCTTCAGCCGATACTTCAGTTATTATTGCTTCAATTTTCTTCTCTTTCATAAGGTTACTTTCCTTTCCATTATTCTTATTATTATATGCGGTCGTGGATGCTGGTATATATCGGCTGTCCATCCCGATAGCGATATCGTTAAAAAATGTCGATATGTACCGTTTGGATTAGTCTGTATATATCGACACATCATTGTAATAATCCCTGTTCGGAAAGATCATCTTTGCCTTGAGTGGCACTAGCTTTAGCATCAAGAAATCCAACTCGAAGACTTCCGTCCATCAAATGATTTTCAACTCCGTCGAATTGCCAGCCAGTATTCAGGTCACGATATTTCCAGGCTTGTTTGTATTTCATTTTCTTTATCTTTCCTGTGCCATTGTTTTTCAGAATGTAACTTGTCCTAAGTAACCCCAAATCATTGAGACGTTTTAGATAACGACCAATGCAGTCTTTTGACACACCAAAAAAATTCGCAAGTGCTGCGATCTTATAAGTGCATGGATTCCGTTCGGTGGAACCCTCTTTGTCCCAGCAATGGGAAGCAATCCAAATGAAAAGCAAAATAACTTTTGCTGGCAAACGACTTAGAAGGACCAAATTGATGTGTCGATCAGTATCGACATGTTTGTACTGACACCAACGATGTTGTTGTTCTTTTTTTCGTTCTGGAACGCCAACAGCTTGATATGTTTGTCTAGACGTTTGTTTTTTTACCGGTTTAGATTTTTTGCTGTTCATGGTGATCCGTGCTTCCGTTTGCCGTTGATTGAAGAAATGGCGACTCAAGTCCATCGCGTCCAAGAATTTTCAAAATCCTTGCGCGAACATTTGGCCAAGATGGTTCATGTCCATAAGCCGTGTGAATGATGTCTAGAATTTGTTTTCGTGCAATTTTGAGTTTGGTGTGTAGTAACTCAAAATCAGTATGCTGATCCGTTGCCATGTGCCGACTCGCTATCTCAATAGGCTTTTGCCCATTGGTCTTCAGTTCCAATAGCGATTATTCACTACTGGTTTTCCTGAAGACTGCGGCGGATAGTTGCCAGTCAGGGGACGAACACAATCAACAAACAACAAGTGATTGGCTTTGCGCCAATCCTATCCCTTTTGTCTCAGCGGTATTGATAGCCAAACAAATCGGCCATGTCAATAAAGTTCAATAATATCAATATGTTATACGTTGTTATACAGACATAAGTGTTTGAACTTAAAGGGAATGATCGAGTTATTGCCCAGCATTAAATGGGCACTTCTGAAGGATCAGTGGTCAGATTTTTTCAGAAAAAGAAAACAAATTTTTGAAATGGACGTGACCGCAATGCGGGACATGTTTTGGCTGAAGCGGCTTAGATACACCGTGGGGTTGCCGTGCGCCTTTATTGTGGGAGTATTCAATAAATTCGATACCCACCCCCACATTTATTTAGAAATCATTCTAGGTTCCAGCGAACGTTCAAGGTCGCTTCCGTTTATCTTTTGGTTGCGAGAGTCGTGTGCGAACGTATTGATCCAAGGCTGTTGCGGCGATGTCACTGACCGTCCAGCCGTCACGATCCGCAATTTTATCTATTTGAGACAGCAATGCTTCAGGAAGTCGCCAAGCAATGAGTCGCTTTGGTCCTTTTGAAAAAGTCTTAGGTGGAAGAGTTTTCATATCTACTTTATAGCACAACCCTGATTCAAGTTGCTATACGTTGTATAGCAATAAATAACAACATGTGTTATGCTGTGTGAATGAAATCGGGAAGAATAAAAAGGATTGCCATATACATCCGCTGTTCAACAACTGAACAAGACACTTCAATGCAATTGCACGATCTTCAGGAATTCACAAAGGCAAGGGGATGGTTAGTTCATAAGGTATATGAAGACTATGCTTCGGGAACGACTGCTAATCGCAAGGCACTGAAGGAAATGCTTCAAGATGCAAAACAGCGCAAGTTCGATGTCCTAGTAGTTTGGAAGTTGGATCGGCTATTCAGAAGTCTTCGAGACATGGTGACGACGCTGCACGAACTTGGGGATCTTGGAATTGAGTTCGTGGCACTTCGGGATCAAGTCGATTTGACCACGGCTTCAGGTCGCCTGATGACACACATGCTTTCAGCCTTTGCAGAATTTGAGGCATCATTGATTCGTGGTCGAGTGGTTGCTGGCTTAGAATCAGCACGAAGGCGCGGCCAGCGTTTGGGAAGACCAAGGCTGCGAGACGATGACAAGATTCGGTCCTTGCGCCACCAAGGACTGTCAGAACGCCAAATTGCAATCCGACTTGGGATTTCTAGGGGTGCTGTTCAGCGGTCGCTGCGAGTGGATTCAAAACCCATTCAAGGCTGATCTTCCAAGTGACCGAAATTCCAAGGTCTGGATCACAGTATTTTGCTGGATTCAAAACTGAAGTTTTCGATCCATCGTTCCGCACAAATGTATAACAGGCTGTAACATACTCTGAAATAGTCGGCTCCAATCACCACGATCATTTCAAAAACGATTCACCCGAAACATTGCAACGTCAGCATGTTATGTTTGGCTGACAATCGTGTTTCATGTATTCCAAAAAAAAATGATTTTGGATCACCCCTAAACATGCTTTTATGTTTGGTCCAATTTAATGGCGAAAAGTGGTCGTATCAATAGGGCTTGGGGTGCCCTGTTTTGCTGTTCTTCCTTGGGGAAAAGCATGTTTCGTTATGTTTTGAACATGAACGATCAAACATGCGAAACATGTCAAAGCGTATCCCCACATGGCACCTACTTATACCCCCATTCAAACATAAAAATCCATGTTTGGTGTAAGGGGGTTTCGGGGGGCTTTATAGGGGGACTTCGAATCAACAGAACATGTTTTATGTTTGGTTGGTTCTTTTTGTTTGTAGCTTGCCAAGTACTAAAATCGCAGCATGGTTACGCTTGAATCAGTTGGCACTCACCAGCGCCAATAACTTCTGGTGAATACCTATCGAGAGTAAAGCTGCCGTCTTTTCTGGTTGCAGAGAACAAAAGTGGCATTTCAAAGTTTCCACAAGTATTTCGAATTTCATTTGAGTTTTTATTTCTGGGCGGATGAAGCTGAAAGTTGTCGCTTTTAATTTCACCGGCAACTCGTTGCTTGTACCACTTTGCACATATTGATCGAAATACTCGGTCTTTGTCCGTTCTCACACACCAGATTCGACATCTCTTATTTCCAGTATTGGGTTCGTCATCCCACAGCACGAAATAGATATGGGGAATGTCATCGAGTGCGGATACGCTGAGATCTTTTCGCGATGTTTCCGATTTTCGGCCAGAAGGAATAACTCCATTGAAGCGAGGAGTATCAATTGCTTCCCAACAATTTGCGGCTTTTACGTCAGATCCATCTTCAAGGTCTGAGCCTTTTTTTTGAGCAAGTCCCTTTTTTCCTGTCAGTACTGAAACAAGGATTTGAGACCATGCTCTCGAATCACTTGGAATGGGTTGGCCGTATTTGTTAGCTAGAGGATGTACTTCATAAAATGCTTTGTGATGGGTGTTCAGAAGTCGGATAGCTTCGGATATGTTTTCTGGTTGTGATCCTCTAGGTGGCATACGACCACTGGTCGGAATTTTGCTAACATTTCTGAAGGACTTAACTCATCGCAAAAATTTCGGATGCGGATCGTGATCCATATACAAGGCTTAGATATTGGTCTAGGCTTTTCACAAACGAGGTAACCATGACCAAGGTAAACAACTTAGAAAAGCATCTACTAGAATTTGCAGACTATATTTATGCACACACCGCGCTAAAGCCCATGTCTAAAACGTTATTTTTTGTTTCTAGACTTCTTCTGGTGATGAAGCACTCCTCAAAATTGAACAAAGCAATTGAAATGGGTAGATCACCGTCAATTGACGAGTTGGTTAAGGAATATAACTTAGTCAGAAAAAAGTTCTCGCTCAATGAAGACGACTACGACCTAACTCAAGTACTCACTGATATTGAGCCTCAACTTGAAATGGTTTTGAGTTTTCTGGTGAAAATCCACCAATTATCTGCCGACTTTGACGTATTAGGGCTAGCCTTCAACTCATTGTTAAGAGGGAAGTTTGAGGCGGGAGAAGGACTGGGCACTCATTTGACCCCAGAAGAGGTCGTTGTTCCAACTATTGAAATGGCGATAAGTGCGATGGATAAGAAGGCGCTCAAAGGGCTTCTATCGGAAAAAAGCGAGCTAATTGCCGGAGACATTACAGGGGGAACAGGGAGATTCATGTTCCACCTAGTAAAAGCACTGGAGAAGAAGAAAAACGCCTCGCTTTCGATTATAAATAAAGTATTCCTTTATGACCAATCAAAAATTCACACTGAGTTTTGCGAAATAAATTTTCTCTTAGAGAGTGAGTTCAAGCCGAAGTGTTACTGTGTTTCTGATTCACTGACCAGCTCCGCACTTGATAAACATAAGGGCAAGTTCGCGCTGTTGCTGACTAACCCACCATTCGGAGTGAATAAGTATTCTTACAGTGAAATGGTTAAGAATCATTTTAACGAGAAGATTCTAAAGTTTTTCAATTTCAATGTCGCCGGTGCCACGATTGATCCGGCTTGGTTATTTATTGTTAAAAACTTGGATTTATTAGCTGACGGCGGAGTGCTTGGGATTGTTTTGCCAAACGGAATCGCCCATTCAGAGGAGTTGATTCGCTTGTTTAATAGCTATGAGACATTGAACCAAGTCGAACTTTCTGTGTGTGGAGTATTTTCTTTGCCCACTGTGACCTTTGCCCTTGGCGGCACCGTCGCGAAAACCACAGTGCTTCTAATTGGCAAGAATACCGAATTCAAAAAGCTGGCAACGGCAACAGTTGAACATATCGGTTTTGAGAAAAGTGGCAATAAGCGCACCGAATCTGTGCATGGAAATCAGCTTATGGACGTTGCAAAAGAGTTTATTGCGGGTGAAAATAGCAAATTGTTAACGTGGTCAGATAGCTGGAGAGATTTTGCAAGACTCTCCCCAGATTTAATCCAATTCAAATCTAGAAAAAATCAGAATAGTTCATTGGAAATGGAATCGCTTGAGAGCCTTGTGTCCCACAGGAGAGACTTTGGTAAAATTCAAAAAAACTCTCAATCGAAGCATCTACACATTTCAATTCTTGATATTGATGAAACCGGACTAATTGATGTGAGATCTTGTTTGGCGCAAGCACCTGTTACACAGCCACTTGTTTGTGAGCCAGGAGATATTTTGGTATCTTGCTTGAACCCAAATATTTGGAGAGCGACGTTCATTCCAGAATTGCCTAATACAACTTGGACTTGTAGCCCTGAATTTGCTGTCCTAAAGCCTAAAAAGATCGGCCAGCTTCATTCAGCTAAGTTATTCCTTTTGATTCAACAACACGCTGTTAGAAGCCAAGTTGTTTCCTTAGGAAGAGGGACATCTTCAAGCAGACAGAGAGTGAAGAAAACAGATCTTAACCATGTCGATGTGCCTATTCTGTCCTTAGCGGATACAACGGTTAAAAACTTTCTAAAAAGTCGAATGGATTTTTATAAAAACAGAATGACGGAACTAGAGTTTATGCGTGAATTGAGTGCGGGTTCTGCTGTGGAATTGAGTCTGAGCTAAACTATTTCGACCGCTTCATTCGCTTTGAACCGAGCGGCTGGGCACGGCTTGGGCACATGATGGGCACGAAATCGAGTGCGGCCATGAATGTTCAGAAACAATGTGATTGCAAGGGGTTGGTTAGGCAGCATGTGATAGGCAATCATTCCGAAAGCTGTCTATTCGTGTCCGCCAAAATAAAAAAGCTCACTGAAGGTGGGCTTTTTTTATTTTGTTGGCAAGGTAGCGATAAGAACTCAGACGAGGGGTTCGATCAAAATAGCACAATGCTATTTTGGCGCGTAGCCTTGAGCGGAGCGAAAGGTCGAGGGCAGGAGCCCGAGACAATCCCTTCCTCTCCGCCACTTTAGCCACAATCGGCCTTAATAATTTGGTCTACTATGACTATTCCTTCTTATTTTGAGACACTTGCGTGTGCCATATAAGGTAATTTTTTTTACGGGCTTAATTCAAAATAGAAACCAGGTTCATGAATTTTTTAAATCGTTAGATAGGATTGTTTACGAGGAATGTATTTAAAGTAACAGCTCCATTACTAGCATTTGTTTTATTTGGCAGCCCCTCTTTAGTTTGGGGTAAAGCACCCGAATTAGAAAAGAAACTGAAACATTATAATAGCCCTGAAAGAGTGGGCCGAAGACAATTTAATCAGTATGTTCTTGAACTCGAATCACGCACCTCATCGCTGGCTCCGCAAGACGAAGAGCGGTTCCTAAAAGAGTCGGTCGAACGAAAAATCTATAAGTCTAAAGAGAAAGCGAAGGAGGCCCTGGAAGCGCTAAAAGGACGACTTAAAGTTAGATTAGCGAGTCTTAAAACGCAAATTGGCTTCACCACTAGCGCAAGTCCGACTCTCAAGCCATACGAAAATAGTGGTCCAACCAGAAATACCATTGGCTTTAGCAAAGCGGCAGATCCGACCCCGATTCGCTCCTCAAGCGATGAATTATTGAAAGAGCCTCATAAGGTCGGCTTTAACGTGACAACCGATAAGGAGAGTCAAGCTCCATCGCCGACTCTTCCGCAATATATTAATTCAATGAAAATAGAACCAAAGGCCATAGCTATTAACGTCGACCCAACGGCTTTACAGGCGGAGCTGGCGGCAGACCCAGCGAACAAATCTAAACCTATTCACGAAATGGTAAGACGTCTTTTTAATATATTGCCTTCAGAAAACTGGCCGCGCATTTACGTACTCAGCGAAGGTCATAAGCCTACACCCCCGGAATCTTTAAAATATAGTACTATGACGATAAAAGAGCTTTCCTCCGAGGTAACCATTGGCGAGGTTTTTAAAAAGACGATTCAATGGATTGGAAAGGCTAAGAACGTGACATTTAGAATACCTCTTGAGGGGCTGACTCCTGAAAAAATAGATACGATTTTTAATACCGCAAAAGGTGAAAAAGGCCCCGCAGGAAGTGGTGCAAAAACGCTTGGGGGATTTTTGACTTCCCTAGTGATGGCAACGAGTGCAGAGGTGTTAGCCCAGGAAGTTGATCAAAATCACTCCGTAACAGAGGCAGGTTCGTTAGTCGAAAGAACGTTCGGAATTGCCTTTGGTGATCTTGGCAAACCTATGGTAGATTTTGGGCAATCTGCTGGTGATCTCATTGGAGATTCCGGCAAATATATTTATCGCCAGCTTCGGCCCGCCGCAAAACCGTCAGAGGCGAAATAATTTGGAGCCGCTAATAATAGCTACTGGAATAGTACTCGCCTCGGCTTCTACTAGTGGGCCCACGTTTCTATTTTCCTTAAGGAAATATCAAAGCGCTGTTGGGGAATAGGGTAATCAAAAATCCAAACCTTGATTTCTTCAGAGAGTTCAATGTCAGCATTTAAACTCTGTCCCTGGCCTGCAGCGTGAAGAGCAGAAAGCTCGTAACAGGCCTTGATGGCGCGAAGTACGTTTTCATGTCGTGACGGATTATCACTCCAACGAAAGAGCCGTAAACCTTCTAAGGCCATCCATTCGTCAGCAGCGACTTCGCTTGAACCCCTTTTGGCATGTCCAACTTCATGAAGCAGCATCGCAATTAAAGCTTCGTACGAATATGGAATTGGTCCCGCTGATAAGGTAATACCACGTGTAGGGTGCCAACTTCCGCCGGTGCGCTGGCCGTTGTCGTCCCAACTTAAAGTGATGCTAGTGCCAAACTGCGTCTGAATCTGCTTAATCGCCCTCTCTGCAATTTCGCGCGTAAGTAGGGGCATGTCTTCTGGCTTTCTCAGACCAAGTTCTTTCGGCCTACTTATTATTTCATTTATTTCTCTACCTAAGACTTTTCTTGAATATGTGGTTTTAGACTCCTGTACGTAATTCGCGAGGGACCGCAGTAAAGTTGGCAACCCCCCTCGTCGCTTTATCTCCTCGTCCAGTGCCTTACCTAATGGCTCAGGCGCATGCATTCGGAAGATTGCTAAAAAGAGATAAGCATCGACAACACTAAGAAAGCGTTCGTAATAAAATTTTCCACTGAGTGCCCCTTGTTTTTCCATGGCGTCCTGAAGGACCTTTGCGAAGCTCTGCCGGCCTGAGTAAAACCATTTGGTTAACAATCCGTCCTGTAATTCAAGAGCAAAAGAGCGCAGTGTTTTTGCTAAGACTTCGTAAAAATTTGCTTGAGATCGTAGAGAATACATTGTGCGGGCCATTAATAAGCCCGCCATATATGGATCTGTAGTTGGAACCTTTCCAAACGAACCATTAACTAAGTTATCTGCCGAAGCCTGATTAATGGTATCAAATCTATCGGCGTAATAAGAATTTGATTTTTCTGATTTGTCCTCGTCGCTCACGCCACGAAGATCCCGCATAGGTTGACCTAAAACTACATCTGAGTAACCCGCAGCTCTTCTGCTTTCGCCAAGGTAACCTAACCGCGACGTTAGTGCAGAAAGGAGGTCCGCAAGCCCCTCAATAATAGATTTGTGACTATCTATTGGCACTTTAAAAAGTGAGGTCATTGTCAGGTAAGCTAGCTCTCGATACAGAATTGTTCGATCAGATAAGTTCAATGTAACGCCAGAAACATTAATCACCGGTGATTTGCCAGTAGTGGACGCCTCCACGTGATCGTTGTCGCCAGACACTTTGTCGAAAGTTATCGACTCAGGAGTAACCGAAGTCCAACCCAAAGATTTCAATTTGGAAAAAAAGGTGCGCGTCTCGTTACGCAACCAGGCCTTCTCGCCTGCTGAAAAAACTCCTGGCTCAGTAAGAATCACATGTGGTTCAGCGCTCCCATAAAAAAGAGTACCGCAAATGTTGGAATTTGCCACGAAAGGAATTGCAATCAAGACGCAGATTTTTAGCCGCAGCCTTCGCATAAGGTTCATCCTCGTCCGCATGTGTTCAAGAAGGGTGCCAATGTTAAAAAAGATGGCAGGAATTAATTCTGTACCTCTTCCAAAAGTTTTATGTCGTCGCTGCATTTGGGGGTTAAGCGAATTGTAGTCTGGCAATTTTCCACTATGGTATTAACGCCATCTTCCGAATATACTAAACCTCCAAGGTGTTCCATCTTAAGAGTGCCGTCAGAATACTGTCTGTAAAAAACAGCATATTCCGCAAGCGTTGGAGAGTCTTCAATCGGAAAGCAGAGGCAATATTTTTTGATGAGTTTAGGTTTTGAAACTGGATCTTTGGATTCAGGATGGGCAAACAGGTTCAACGAGTAAAGCAGCCCAAAAATGACCGTAAGTTGTCCTATAGATTTCATCATGGCTCCAATTTCATGTCGTTAATGACCGTATTTATATAACTGAAGACAAGATTTTTTATCTTTATTTTGGCACGATTCCAATAAATCACGCCCGTAGGTGACCCCTAAAATACAGTGCCAACACCCTTTACTTTGCTGGGGGTTAATCGTCTCTGAGTTACGCGCTTCATGGTGGGCGCCGTGTCCATTGACTAACAACTTCTTCTCAGTATGATTTATTCATTATTATAGAAGCTATGGTAAATTCTTTTCTTTTGGTTTTTGTCAGTGAAATGGGTGATAAAACTCAGCTCCTTGCGCTCGTTCTCGCCGCACGGTTTCGCAAGCCAGTTCCTATTATGTTGGGAATTTTGGTAGCAACACTTTTAAATCATGCCCTCGCAAGCTATGCGGGGGCTTTAGTCACAAATTACGTTTCCGCCGAGGTATTAAAGTGGATACTTGCCCTAACGTTCATCGGCTTTGGATTGTGGATGTTGATGCCCGATAATGATGAGGGGTTTGAAGACAAACATGGTTGGGGACCATTTTTGACAACCACAGTGGCCTTCTTTTTTGCGGAGATGGGCGACAAAACTCAATTGGCTACTGTCGCACTCGGCGCCAAATATGCCGCTCCCATTATGGTGACTGTTGGGACGACTTTAGGAATGTTGGGTGCTGACGGACTTGCCGTAATTTTTGGTCACAAGTTTACCGAAAGAGTTCCGATGAAATTGGTTCACAGAATAGCTAGTGCACTGTTTATTTTATTTGGTATTGGGATTCTCGTAGGCTTCTAGCGGGCGCGCCCGACAGCAATTGGCACGGTACTTTCATAGTAGTTTCCCCGGTATGCTGGAACGCTCTATAGACAAATGTAGACTGATTTTACTATTCATTTTTTTGACAGTGGCCGCAAATTGTTTTGCTGAAAGCGAATGTCCCGGCTTGTTTAAAAGTACAATTACCATCTATAAAGGCATAACTCGTCCGCCAAATAAAGTTTCCTTTGATTTGAGCGGGTTTTCTAAATCTGAACTCTGGTTTTCTCGGGATCTTGATACCGCTCGCAGTTTCGCCCGAAACGAGAGGGAACCCGGAACAGTTCTTGAGTTGGAGATTCCTGCCAAGTTTTTTTCCCCTGTGTACTTGTCTCCCGATGGCACTATAAGTACGCATGAAGTTCCGAACCTTCTCCGGTATCTTAAACGTATCGGTATTACAAAAGGGGGAAAAATAAAGTGGATTTCGCGCGAAGAGGCCCGCAAGCTGGGCTTTTTAAAGTAGGGAAGTTAACTATGAGAAAAATTATTTTTACCCTCATGTCTTTACTCTCGGTAGTAACTCACGCCAGTGAAGTGGGTCGGCCGCTCTGGCAGCACAAGCCACCACCAATTCAGATAGAGCCTAATATTGATATCGACATTAAGGTGGAACATCACTTCGCATTTAACAACGATGTTGCCATACATTATGCGGCCCTGGGTTCTGGTCCTCTAATGGTTATGATTCATGGATTCCCCGACTACTGGTACACCTGGCGAAATCTGATGGCACAATTTTCTAAAACCCATCGCGTGGTAGCGCTTGATTTACGCGGATACAATCTCAGCGATAAACCCGTCGGCAAAGAAAATTATGACGTTAAATTCTTGATGGGTGATATTGCCGCCGTAATTAAACACGAAGGTGCAAAAAGGGCGACCATCATTGGTCATGATTGGGGCGCAGCACTTTCCTGGGTCTTTGCGATGGTAAAACCCGAGATGGTAAATGGCCTGGTTGTACTAAATATTCCCCATCCTTCGAATACGCGCCGCGAGCTCTTAAAGCAAAATAAAGAACAAATGGTTGCCAGTAAATATGCGATAGATTTCGCCAAAGGCGCCGGCAACAATCTCACACCGGAAGATCTCGTCTATTGGGTTCAGCATCCTGAAATTAAAAATCGATATCTGACGGCGTTCAGAGACTCAAGTATAATCGGAATGATGAATTATTATATTCAAAACTACCCCTCTACTCCCGAAAAAGCCGCCATTGACCCTTTTGCGAATGCGAAGGTTTATTGTCCTGTTCTCTACATACATGCCTATAATGATCATCATGTCGCACGCGCCACGGTGTTGGGGTCAGAAACTAAATTGCAGGACCCTAGTAAGTTTACACCTGTTTTTGTAGAAGGTGGCGGACATTTTACTTACCACAACTTGCCGAACTTTGTTAGTTATCATATTGAGCGTTGGCTGCGAAAAAACAACCTGCATCGTTGACCTCTACTAATGGGCCCTCACCGGCCCTTTTTGTCACACCATCCAACCTTTAGACAGACCACTATTCATCATTTGATTTGAACATGGCCCACGGTTTGCTGATACCGTACCTAGGTGGAAATCTTATGAAAATGTTTTTATCTTTACTTATCGTCATTGGACTCTTCAATGCAAAGATTATTGCTGTAGCCGCTGAACGTGATTCCGAAAAAAGTTATTACAAAATTCTCGGAATCAACCCCAACGCCAGTCACGACGAAATCCAAAGTGCCTATCGAAAGCAAGTTAAAGATCATCATCCGGATTTATTTTCCACCCTTGAAGAAAAAAATCGCCATGAAGAAATCTTGAAATCCATTAACGAAGCCTACGAAGTACTTTCTGATCCCGAGGCGCGAAACGGTTATAATTCAAAGTTACGGGCAGATTTTTCGGAAAATCATCAGGCTAAGTCCACTATTCACTCGATCCAAGATCTGGAAATGCAGATTGCCCGGGTTAGAGTCGCTAATACGGAGAATGACATAATTAGCGAGCTTAACAAGCTGGATGAGTTTGGCGGCCTAATTTATTCCGACTATGACGCCTTTAAATTTTTCTATTCCGCAATGAAATCTATGACGGAAGCCGGCAAATTTAGTTATTTGAGTACGGCCCAGGTGTTATTATCAATTACTGAATCCTGGACTTACGCGGAATATCTAACCGGCGAGAATACTCTTGATTGGGATAGCTTACACACGGGTATTATTAAGCGCCTAATTCTCAATGGCTTTAGCTTATCAGATGTTTTAGCAATGTTAGGAAAAACCTCTGCTACCGCAGACATGAGTTATTTGCATCAAGCACTCGGTGCATTCCGAGCTCATGCCCCCTTTCCTTCGCGGATGCGTCGGCCCTATGATATCAAATTTCTTACTATTGGCCCCATATTCGAAGCCTTGTTCAAAACAAAACAAATTGCGACCTACGAGCAATATGTAACTACCGTGGCTGTCATGAAAGAGGCTGTTAAAGGTTTGGATTTGGATCATCCCTTGCGCTACTCGTTACGGGATAAAGTCCAATACGTAATCCCCTTCGTCGAAAAAATGAATTTCTCTGAACTCCTAGATCTAACCTATATGGTAGACCTAAATCCCATCGAAGAGTTGGCGGTTATGGAAACCATTCTTGAAACTCAACACCAAACAAATCGGCTGACACCTATAGAGTTGGGAATGCTATTAGTAAACTTAATTGGAAACGCTTTCACATCCGGCTCCTTTAACGAAATTTCTTTTGCTGGATATGGCTTATCGGAAATGTCGAAATACGTCGCAATGCATAGAGGCTATGATGTGACTTATTTGCGAAAGGCCGTGGGGAACCACGAAGACCCTGATATTATACGTGATCGGGTGCTGTCATCTTTTTTAAAAAGCGACATAGTCGATCTACTGACACGTTATAAAGATTTAATTTCAAAATTGAATTTAAGCGGAGACGACTGGCAGAAAATCGAACATGATTTAAACATGTTTTTTGGCTCCGGAGTGAAGTTGGAGAAAATGCGACTTACATACTTCGCTTCGAAACAAATCACGGCAGAAAATATATTTTTAAGGTTCCGTCACGCGCTAGGGGTTCAATCTCTCTATAAGGCCAGAGCTTCTTGGACTTCATTCTTGCCAAGAATCACCTTTGCGCCACCGCCTCCTCGTCCTCAAATAGCGGTGACACAAAAAGCCCTACCGATCCCTCTTCACTTTCGCTGCGAAAGGCTTTTTTAAGGTTTACCGGCCACTCGCAAAAAAATCGCCAAAGTCGTGATAGTCGTCATAGGGACGGCAATCGTTGGGCGCTACCGTCGAAGCGACAGCCGGATTGCGCATGGAACATTGCCCATCCCAAGTGTGATTTACTTCTATCGAGCGCCAATTATAAGGAGGCATGTTGACGTTGGTATTTTTTATCCGCAACGAATTATCCACCCACACCATGATAATGCCATCTTGTGAGGTGGTCGTAGTGCTACGACGGAAGTAAACTTCAACCCTATGCCATTGTCCCTCTAACACTGCTGCGCCGTTAACATTGGGTAAAAAGACAAGTGACGCGGAATCTGCGCAGTCACCATAAGCATTCGGGATATGACAGTTGTTAACGTTGGCGGCTTGGAGAAAAATATCGACAACGCGCCCGCCATTATTAGAACCGTAAAAATGTGAGCCCCATAAACCGACGGCATTAGGTTTATCGGAAGTAAAGAAAACCAACTTGTTGGCGCCATTGTTATACCCACCAAATGGAGAACTCGGACGCCACGTGAATTCATAGTAAATTTCTGACCGTGGATCATGAAAGCACTCTAGCACTGTGCCGCCAACAGTTGAGTAAGCAGGCTTTATCATTCGCACGATCCCAGAGGGAGATGTCGGTTCTGAACTATCATTCATTAAGATAGCTCCACCTTGCGGATAGTAGTCATAACATCCAGGTCCTGTTTTGCTCGAAAAATTATGATGGACCAATTGGGTAAAACCTTGTGGTTGGTTAGGAAGCAATCCCACCCCCGAGAACACCGGTGGCGGCGCGCTCACAACGGGAGCGGTTGTTGTCGGCGCAGGCTCCGTGCTTGTCGTTGTGGGTGTGGGCGCCGGCGCAGATTGCGAGGTACCAGTGATGGCCAAGCGCACATCATTAAGGGTTTGGCCGTTAATCAATTTTGTCATGTAATTATTGGCTTCAGCGTCGGAAGCGTTACGCTTATAAACCTGCTGAAAGAGAATATTGATGTTATTGCTGCTCTCATTTGTCGTAGCTAAATAGGCGCGAATATCCTGCAGAGAGAATCCCTGAGTATCAATAGCCGCTACCCACCGGCTCAGTTCAGTGGTGCTTGGCGCTCTTTCAAAAAGATCCTGAAACATACTTTTAATTTTTCCCTCTGTAGTGTTGGTATAGATCGGTGTTGGTTCTGGCGCGGGCGCAGGGGCGGGCTCAGTTGTTGGGGGTGGAATACTTGCGGGGGCACGATCCGGCTGAGGTGCTAATGTAGTGCCGGAAATATTTGCTTTAACATCGGTAAGTGTATAACCACCGCTTAACAATTTTTGATAACTACTTACTTGCTCTGCCGATGGATAGCTGCCCTTTATGCTAAGATACAGGTCGCGAACAATAATTTGCGCCCGCCCCGTAAACGCCAGCTCGTATCGCACTTTTTCGATGGAATATGCTCCTGAACGCAACTGCGCTACATAGTACGCTTCCTCAGTCGGAATATTGTAACCAAATATATTTAGGTATGTTTGTGCTATGATCTGCTCAGGTGTTCCTTGAGGAACCGATGGCGCCGTAGTCGTAGTTGTGGTTGTGGTTGTGGTTGCGGGAGCAGGTGCGGGAGAAATGATACCAGTAATTTTCGCTCTAATATCGGCTAAGCTCGCTCCATTTATTAGTTCAGACATTCGGCTATAAGCTTCGGCGTCTGTCGCCGGCCTTTTGTACGCAATTTGATAAATTTTATCTATATTGGTTCGACTTTCATTGGTTGTTGCTAAATAAGCCCGAATATCTTGTGCAGAAAATCCCTGTGAATCGATGGCCGTAACCCAGCGACTCAACTCCGTTGCGCTTGGAGCCCTCTCATAGAGGCTCTGAAACATTCCCGTAATTACCGAATCGCTGGTGGATAGCGAAAAGTTTAAAATCCGAAAACTCGGCTGATTGTTGCTCAAACTCGAAGAGGAATTTGTATTACAACCTGAAATTGGGAAAACAAATAGAAAATAGAGCAATAGTGATAATTGACGCTTCATAAGTCCCCCCGAATACCTAGTTTAAAATTTTATACCGTGTTAACTTATCGCTCTTTTGGCAAACATAGATCGCCCCTACTATTTTTTTACGTCCCACTTTGAGCCATGGACGCAATCTATTTCGCTTGCCTCGGTAATTTTTTTTCGACGCCTATTGCGATTTCGGCAGTTTTGGCATTTTCCGGTTCGTCACTTCTGAACCGAAAAGCGCAGTGGTATTTTTTTGGCTTTTTTAGCTCGGTAAAATTTTTAGTTAAATATCTAAATTTTTCTTCATAAAAAACTTCTTCTATTTCATCTGCCTCATCAGTTACTAAACTGAGCTTTTGTTCAACTTCGGGAGTGAAAGCGTAGGGAGAAGGCCCGGGGGAAATGGTTTGTGTTAAAATATATCGATGTTTACCAGCCTGAGAGTCATCCGTGCTTGCACGAAGTGCTCCGGGCCGACGCAAATAGTAAATTTCGGCCGCTGGCTTGTTGTTTATCAAAATTTCAAAGGTATACCCGCGCGAAGCACTTTTGTAAGCGCGAAAGCTGCATTTCTTACTGCCACTTGCTGAGCCTGAAGCATCATGAACAACGGTCCCACCCTCGAGATCAACACGTGCGTCTCCGGACTTAGCAAAGAAAATGCGGCTTTGCGCCTCTTTCTCTCCGATTTGAACGCGACTATTAAAAGGGTCTGAAACCGCTTTTTCAGGTGGGTTAGCAAACAAATGGCTGGTAAAAATAATCAAACTTATAAGCATGCTAAATTATACCCAAACCTAAAGGCCCAATCGGGATTGCCGAGAAAAAAATACAATTGATCCGCAATTCTAAATGATCAATTAGGATAAAGTCGCGCCAGTCATTTAAGCTCGCTGACAAAATGCCAGGGTTGGACCTTTGTGCCCGTTAAGAAATTGTGAAGATAAAAGTGCGAAAATGATTTAATTGTCACAATTGATTCCGGTCGGTTACACACTAAGAGTGGAAAAGAAACTCGCAAATGTAATAACCAAGGCTGGCACTCTCTTGGTGGGTGCGGAAGCACTTTCATTTTTAATCATTTGGATTTTCTTCCCGGAGTACAAAGAGTTTTCCGCCGTGACGATGAAAGCGAATACTTCGCTCGCGTTCCTACTGATCAGCATTTCTATTTGGTTATTGCGTCGCGGCCCCGACAAGACTGGAAATTTTTTTGCTTGGACCGTCCTGTTCATCGCGACACTAACAAATTTGGAATATATTTTTGATATAAATCTCGGCATAGATGAGATCATAGTTTCTGACTTTCCTAATACGGAGAGCGTGATGTTCCTAGGGCGCATGTCACCAATTGCCTCTCTGTGTTTAACCTTTGTCTCCGCAGCTCTACTCACTTTGGACACGAAACCACTGCGCCACTGGCATTGGCCCACATTCTTTTTATTTCCGGTCTGGTTAATTTCGTTTCTTGCTATTGTTGGTTACGCCTACGGCGTAACGTCCTTTTATAAACTCGGTCCCTTTATTCGCATTTCTCTGCCCACGGCTCTTTCTCTAAATTTGATTTCCTTTATAATACTTTCCTCGCGTCCCTCGTTGGGTCCTCTTTCTATTTTATATAGTCCGGGTTTTGGGGGCATGACAGCCCGCCGCGTTTTGCCGTCATTATCGGTTTTGCCTGTCTTTTTGGGATGGCTACGCATTCAAGCGCAGCACTTAGGATATATCGATCTTTACTCCGGTGTCGCGGTCCTTGTTGTGGTGCTCACGGTTTTATTTTGCTTCATTGTTGGCTTTCACGCCGTAAAACTTGACAGTCTCGACGCCGAAAGAGAACGCTCACGTATCGACTTAGAAAAAACAGCACGGCGTTTTGCCGCAATTTTTAATCACGCGCCGACGGCCTTTGCACTTTTTCGTGAAAGCGATGGCGCCTTTGTCGACGTCAATGATGCGTGGATCGAGCACTTCGGTTATTCTAAAGCCGAAGTGCTTGGGAAAACCACTCGCGACTTTAAGTGGTATGTCGACGAGAATGAACGCCAGAGACTCTATGAGGTTTACCGGCGCGACGGATTCGTGAGAAATTTTGAAACGAAGGTGTATAACGGCGTCGGACAAGTTCTTATAGTTTCTAACAGTGTACACAAAGTTGAAATCGAAGGAGAGAAATTCGTCCTCGGCGCTCTTGAAGACGTGACAGAATTGCGAAAGTTAGCTGACTCTCTTGCGGCAGCCGTTCAAGTTCGCGACGAGTTTATGTCGATCGCCTCGCACGAACTAAAGACACCGATCACTTCTTTAAAACTGCAGTTACAAATGTTACAGCGCGCGGTCAAGGTCGAACAAAATGTTGTTCCCAACGCCGAACGACTTGCCAAAACTCTCAGTGTTACGAATCGGCAAATCCAAAGACTTGAAGGTCTTGTCGAAGAGCTTCTCGATGTTTCTCGGGTACGCACCGGTAAGCTTTCTCTGCATTTCGAGAAATTTAACTTATCGAGCCTCGTGTCCGAAGTCGTTGATCGCCTCGCTTCACAACTTTCCGAAGCAAAAATTGAAGTTAATTACGAAGTTGAGCCCGAAGTTGCTGGCTCTTGGGACCGCAGCCGCATTGATCAGGTGATCGTAAACTTACTAAATAACGCCATAAAATACGCGGCCGGAGAGCCGATCTTGCTAAAAGTTAAAAATGCCGGAGATCGCGCTCTGTTGGCGGTTGCCGACGGTGGGCCGGGAATTCCATCCGAAAAACAACAGCTGATTTTTGAACGTTTTGAGCGAGCTACCCAGAACAAAAGTATACCGGGTTTAGGGATTGGTCTATTTCTGGTTAAGCAAATTGTCGAGGAACACCAGGGAAATATTTCCGTAAAAAGTGACTTAGGGAAGGGCGCCGTTTTTGAAGTCGTCCTGCCAAAACATGAGGTAATGGCATGAAGAGAAAGATTCTGGTTGTCGAAGACGACAAAGATATTTTGATGACTCTTAAAGAATTGCTAGAAATGGAAGGCTTTGAGGCCGACGTGGCAATTAATGGTAAGGAAGCACTTAATAAACTGCGCGCCGCAAACGATTTACCTGAATTAATCATACTCGACTATTCCATGCCGGTCATGGATGCTCCTGCATTTAAAATTGAACAAGAGAATGATTCCCGAATTAAACACATTCCACTTATTTTAGTAACCGCCAACGCTGCCCCTGATCACACTAAAAGCAAGATAAACGCCCGTGCCTTTCTGCGAAAGCCACTGGATATAGAAGATTTTATTAATACGGTTAAATCTTGCTTACCGGCTTTTGCGGCGGTTTTGTATGCCTTGCTGAAGAGTATTTTGTCTGGCGCGGGCACGCTCCTGACGTAACTGTTGAAAAACCCTGTTTTTAACCTGTACGGGGTGATCCGTCGTATCGCGGAGGAATTCAAATCTTTTTGCCTCTTGACGTTGAGCGCGCGCAAACGCCCGTCGGCCGCCAAGTAATTGCATGAAGTGCCCCGGTGGAACTTTTATGGCATCCCGAATTTTGCGTCCCGTCCCGCGTTGGCCTAAACTCACTTCGCCGCCGAAAGTAGTTACTTCCGTCCGCATTTCCTTTTCCTGGTGCTCAACTAAAAAGTCAGTGCCCCTCACTCCAATAACACCCGACGGAGTAGAAATTTGAAATCCCTGAAGATCTTCTTTTTTATATTTCTGATTAACCAAAGAGCGGACCGAGCCATAATTTAAATAAAATAAACTCCATTTCTTTCCCGCGTCCGCATCAAACTCATATTCCATAAAACCCATCTTAGTATTCGAGTTCAGATTAACAACATTATCGTCAATGAGAATAACTTGGAGTCGCGAGTTATCACCAGTAACGGCAACGTCATTGACCCGGACCCTGTCGTTTTCCTGCGCGTTCTTTTCGTTGATTTTAACATCGCCAAAAACGTAAGTGACTACGCCAATAATATCCGCGGCGAAAGCAAAGCCAGCACTTAAAAAAGTGAATAAAAAAAGCATTTTTCGCATTTTAAAAATTTAACTACTCTTTGGTAGTTCCGAAATCGGCGCCTCTTTTAGTTCTTTACCATTGTACATGTAAATGCGGCGCTCACCGTCCATTACAGTAACGAGGTTAACAGGTCTTCCCCAAACGGAAAATAGGTTAGCCATCGTGTCAGACATATAGTTGGGCTGCATATCCACACCTTCGTGAAGGTGGTTTAACAAAAGCTCGCCCCGGTTTTCAAAATTGGCGTCTTCGATTTGAATAATCGGCTGCCCGAAATTTGTAAGGTGAAACAAGAACTGCTTCTTTATGGCGCCAAAATTTCGAGTTTCGATTTCATAGTGACCCGTGCGTGGATTATGTTTGTAAACAAACATTTTGTTCTTAACGCAAAATTCCTCGGTTAAAAACTCATCAATAAATGTGACGTCATTGTAGTTACGCCGAACCTCAAAAATCTTCTCTCGTCCCAGGCCAAGCTTCTTATCCCAGCTTTGCTTAAGCTTTATGTCTTCACATTCATTCCACTCTTTGCCAAACTGACCTTTATTCCAACGCTCCTCGATATCTCGGAAAAGCTCAATACCGACTTTGTAGGGGTTAAATCCCGTCGGCGACATGGCCATCGTGCCGCTATGATGATCGGCATAATCCACAACTTCCGCGCTGGTCACAACGTCGCTAGTCATAATTTTTGAATGCCAATAACTAGCCCAGCCTTCATTCATGATTTTCGTCATGCCCTGTGGGGCAAAATAGTAAGCTTCATCACGAATTATAGACATAACCTCTTGCTGCCAATTCTTTAATGGCGCGTTGTAAATTAAGAACAAGAGAATGTCGCGCTCTGCTCGCGCCGGAAATTTTGCCAGCTGTTGGCGCTTACTCACTTCGCGCTGCTGTTGCTCTTTAATAAACTGAGGTGGATTAATGTATTCGTCCATATAGTCGCGGTCGACTTTAAACTTTTGATCCGAAATGGACTCGTCTTCCTGAGAACTTTCGCTTTTTGACGGAACGTAAGGACTGTAGCGGTCAATTAAGTTTTCCAAACTCAAACACAAGTCCACAAAGTTTTCCACCTCCTCGATGCCATAGCGGTCGATAAAGCGGCGGATCTTTGTGGCGTTATTAGCCATTACATCCATCATTTTGCGGTTTGTTTTGGAAAACCACTGGTTATTTTTAAAAAAGTCGCAATGGCCGTAGACATGGGCCATCACCAGCTTTTGATCTACAAAGAGATTTCCTTCCATTAAGTAGGCGTAACAAGGGTCCGTGTTTATGACCATTTCGTAAATTTTGGAGAGCCCATATTCGTAACCCTTTGAGAGCTGCTCATATTCCATACCAAATCGCCAATGCGGATAGCGGACTGGAAATCCCCCGCGCGCGGCGAATTGATTCATTTGATCATAGGTGATTACTTCGAAAACAGTTTCGAAAAAGTCGAGCCCATAACTGCGCGCAATTTTTTCTATTTTTACGCGTTCTTTTTCTAGTTCGGGAGGTAACACGCCCATTTACTTTCCCTTTCCTAAAAAGTCTTTAATGGAATCAACTATTTTTTCCCGGCTGGGGATCCGGCTAGTGACAAGGACTTCCGAGTTAGGAAATTCACGCTCTAAATCTTTTAAAAACTGGCCGCTTCCGTATTTACTTTCCACCTGCCCATAACCAAACATATTTACGCGCGGAAAAAAGAAGTCTTTAATTAAATTTAAGCAAAGCCGGGTGTCCTCGCCGCTCCAATTGTCCCCGTCACTAAAGTGAAAAGGATATATATTCCAGCGATCCAAGGGGTATTCATCATCAATTATTTTTTGACAAAGCTTATACGCAGAACTGATAAGCGTGCCGCCCGACTCGCTTGTGCTAAAAAAAGTTTTCTCGTCGACTTCTTTCGCCGAAGCGTCGTGGATAATAAAACGTGTTTCGAGCCCTTTATAATGACGCTTTAACCAAGCATTGATCCAAAAACTTTCCAGGCGAACGATTTCTTTTTGTTCATCACCCATGGAGCCTGAAACGTCCATCATATAAATGACGACGGCACTGGCTTCGGGCTTAACAACCGTCTTAAATGAGCGGTAGCGAAAATCCCGTCGGATGGGAACAACAATGGGATCATCCGGATTATAAGTGCCCGAAGCTATCGAACGCTTTAACGCTTCTTTGTAAGAGGCTTTAAAATGCCTAAGTCCTTCCGGTCCCACCGGCGCTAATCCTGAATATTTTATTTTCGTGATATCGGTTTGCTTGTTACCCTTGGGCTGAATGCGCGGAAGCTGCAACTCTTCACCTAAAATGTCGGCTAGATCTTCAAGCTGAACATCTATTTCTAAAATATGTTCGCCCGGAGAATCACCCGCTTGGCCAGCGCCGGGCCCTTGTTCACCATCGACCGCATCGCCGGGCCCACCCTGTCCCTGGCCAACCCCGCCACTTTGCTTGGGTCCATATTTAAAACGCGGAATATCGATCTGCGGGATGGGGATTTTTACGAAATCCTTTTCCTGCCTTCCGATCATTTCGCCATGGGTAATATATTTCTTGAAGTTCTCTTTTATCTTCCCACGGACGATCTGCTTAAACCTGTTATGGTCTTCTCGTATACTCATTATTTATTTTTTACGTCTCCACGGGCAAAAATGCTGGCCACATACTGAAGAACATCGTTAGCTGAAACCTCGTCATATCCAAAATCCTTAATAAGACGGGATTTCACGATATCGATTTTCTCTTGCGTATCTTTATCCACGACACTCGAAACCAGAGAGTTCAATTTGATAGAGTCTTTTTGGTCCTCAAAAAGCTTTAATTCAAAGGCCTTATGCAGTCTCTCGTTTGTGCGGTAATCAAAACGCTTACCGTCCAAAGACAGGTGACCGATATGCCCCATGATTTCCCGGCGAAAATCGTCCTTGCGTGATTCGGGAATATCTATTTTTTCCTCAATCGAACGCATTAGCCGCTCGTTTGGTTCCTCATCTTGGCCGGTAAATTGATTGCGTACTTTTTCCCGTTGAGTATACGCCTTGACATTATCGATATAGTTACCGCAAAGCCGCGCTAAAGCGCCTTCGTCGGCACTAATCGCCCGCTGCACTTCCGCTTTTATAATGTCTTCATATTCCTGCTTAACGACGGCTAATAATTCTTTAAACTCATTTTTAATTTCGTCATTAGAAATGAGTGAGTGATTTTTTAAACCGGCGTCAAGTTCATTGAGAACCATGAAGGGATTTACTGAACCCTTATTCATTTGTTGCGCAAACACGATCGCGTTAGAAAGCTTATCCTGAATATAGCGTGG
The DNA here is from genome assembly GCA_964498095.1 of uncultured Bdellovibrionales bacterium. GTDB lineage: Bacteria > Bdellovibrionota > Bdellovibrionia > Bdellovibrionales > SG-bin7 > SG-bin7. The sequence goes on from CAZCFY010000007.1 coordinate 162,649, forward strand.
AGAGATTCCCTCTAAGCCTTCGCGCTTGGCTTCTTTTCTGAGTTCTTTGACGTTATCTTCGGTAAAGTTTGGCAATGTCTTTCCATTATAGAGTTTTAATTTTTGAATCCGCGTAAGATTTGCTTTCTTAGGTTTCTCTAAGCGCGTAAGTACGGCCCACATCGCAGCCATTTCGATAGTATGTGGAGCAATACTAATTCCGCGCAATTTGCGCGAATTAAAATCCTTTTTGTAAATTTGAATTTCGTCGTTCCATTTGGTGATGTAAGGAATGTCGATTTTCACGGTACGGTCGCGAAGCGCTTCCATAAATTCGTTGTCTTGAAGTTTGCGGTACTCGGGCTCATTGGTATGACCGATAATTACTTCATCAATATGGGTTTGCGCAAATTTCTTGGGCTTTACTCTGTGCTCTTGCGAAGCTCCCAGTAAATCATATAAGAACGCTACATCTAGTTTTAACACTTCCACGAATTCAATCATTCCGCGGTTGGCAACATTAAACTCACCGTCGAAGTTAAACGCGCGGGGGTCTGAATCCGACCCATACTCCGCAATTTTACGGTAATTGATATCACCGGTTAACTCGGTGCTGTCCTGATTTTTTTCATCTTTAGGCTGGAATGTCCCGATTCCGACGCGGTCGGCCTCGCTTAGAATTAAGCGGTGAACTTTGACGTGCCCAAGAACTTTTGTAAGGTCACCCTCGTAGCGATTCATAAGCTGCGTGAAGATGTAACGGCTAGGCGGACTTAATTCACCTTCCAAAGTTATGCGAAAGTCCCCTTTGTAACCACGATTTAGCTCTTCCAAAAACTTTGGCCGCAATTCGTGTGGGATAAGTAGTAGCGGCTCTTCGTGCATCGGACTGGCGAAAGCACGATTACCTTTTCCAAACAACCATTCGTTTTCACCATTGGGATCAACCCAATCAAATGTGTAGAGTGCTCCGCCATCGGTTTTAGAGTAGCGCTCGACTCCCTGTTTTAACAGACGGCAAATTGTTGACTTGGCACTTCCTACCGGTCCATGCAGCAGGATAACGCGTTTTTCGGTTCCATAACCAAGGGCGGCGGACCGAAGAACGTTAATTAATTTCATGATCGGCACATCCAAACCGAACACGGCATCCTTTCCGTTATTTTCATCGTCATTAAAAAAGTGGTAACGGATGACTTGCTTTTTCGTATCAACATAATCGGCTTTGCCTTTTTCCATGATCATGTCGTACATGCGCTGAAACGCATTGCGAGTCACTTTTGGATTATTTTTCACGATGTTGAGGTATTCGTCGAAACTTCCGCTCCAGCTTAGGTCACGGAATTTTTCGCGGTCGTTCCAATCTTTTAGTAGCCCCTGAAGACTTATTCTTGAATCGGCCATATCCTCTCCTTGGATGTTAAAAGGACCTCTATATTATTATGCCCTTTTGCCAACATTTCCGCAAATCTACGCCAGACTATTTCCCTTCTTGAATTAACCGATCCAAAAAAGTTATGTCTCATTTTGACTCGCGTCTAACACTACTCATGGCAAAACTTATGACTGGTATTAGAGGGAACAAAGGTGACAACACCTTTGTCCAGCGGCGCCCTTACAATCGTTTGAACCCTTTGGGCACCGGAAGGTTAAAAGTTTTTTCAGAAAAACTCTCATCGGGTGAAAACTTACCGAAAATCAATTTCATTATGTAACCTTCACCACTAATAACGACTGTCTTCTCTTGGCCATCACGCTCGGTGACTTCAAGTGATATTTTGTTTTCCTGATTTTCACATTTCTGCAAAAATCCCCGGCCATCCGAACTGCAAATCCACCCGACCGCGTTTATGGATTCATCAAACAGAATTGCTGGCAGCATTCGTAAATCTACTGGAACGCCAAAAACATCGCGCGACAAAACTTCCTTTGAACTTTGACCTTCCCTAAATTCTTTTTTCTTTATTAGGAGTGCCTGGTAAGAGTCATTGTTCACGACAATACTAGCTAAATGAATTCCCATGATGGCTTTAACGTCAGCCCGCACTTTCTTTTCCGCTTTTATGGCCTTGAAATTTACCGTGAGTGTATGATTTTTATTTTTTGCCTTGTCTTCGATTTCTATCTTCGATTGCCATTTTCCCGCATTCACCGCGCGAAAATCAAATGGCGGCTTGGGTGCCGATGGACACGCCGTTAACAGAAATGCGAAAAGATAATATTTACTTAGATTTACGAGAAGCCGGGAGTCGCTCTTTAGATGTCTGGGCGTCCAAGGCCATGAGCTTAGTTTTAATTTTTGCCACTTGGCTCTCATTTTTTTCCAGCTCCAATGCCTTTTTGTACATGACACGGGCCTTGTTTGTCATTTGATTCTTAAAGTAGGCGTCGCCTAAGTGCTCGGCAATAATGCTTTCATCGCCACGCAATTTAAACGCTAGTTCTAAGGTTTTTATCGCTTCGGTCACGCGCCCTTGTTTAAATAAAGTCCAACCTAACGTATCTAAAATATAACCATCTTCAGGCTCGATCTCCGAAGCGCGACGGGCCATTGCCTCGGCTTGATCGAGTAAGCGATTTTGATCGGCATACGTGTACGCGACATAGTTTAATGCTTGCGCGTGATCGGGATTAACCTCTAATACTTTATTCATTTCGTCGATGGTCTGATCGACCTTGCCAATTTTATCGTAAAGTGTACCCAGCAAAAAGCGCAGGTCCGTATTATTTGGAAAGCGTTCAACGCCTTCCTTTATTACCACCATCGCCTGCTCGTAGTCTTTGTTTTCACTCAATAAGGCGGCAAGCGAACTGTAAAATTGCGGAACATCCTTACGAATCTTAAGCGCTTCCTTTAAAACCGAAAGGGCCTTGTCTTTTTTGTCTACGACCCGGTAGCTGTGCGCTTGCAATACGACAGCCTGAAGATAAAGTGGACTCGAAGCCGGCACTTGTTCAAAATGCTTTATCGCGGCATCGTAGTTGCCTTTTTCCATATAAACCGCCGCCAAGAAGTACCTTACTTTATCGGAATCAGGTACCCGCGCTAAGAGTTTTTCTAGTTGAGAAATGGCGGCGTCATATTTCTTCTGCGTAAACAGAATATGCGCCATCTTTAGTAATACATTGAGATCGTCGGGATCAGATTCAGCGGCGATTTCGAATTGCTGGTAAGCAAGTTCAAATTTCTCCTGATCCATATAAAGTGGAGCCAAAACTTCCGCGACATTGGCATTGGGCCCATGCCGGTCTTGAAAGGCGGCCAGAAGTTCTACGGCCCTTTTGACATTATTTTTATTTTGATAGACGGCCGCTAACGCCAATACCGCATCAGAAAAATCGGGTTTTACACCGAGAGCTTTTTCAAATGCTTTTTCCGCTTGCTCCATGGACTTCGGTGTATTTTGTTGAGCGCGAATTCGGCCAACGTAATACCAAGCTAAATAGGTATTCGGGAATTTTTTATTTTTTGTGAGTCCTTCAAAGTAACGAACGGCCTCATCGTACTTGCCTTCTTCCGCCAGCAAAGCGCCAATATAAAGTTGTGCGTCAGCATTTTCGGGTTCAATGGCTCGCGCCTCTTCGTACTGCAGGCGCGCCTTATCGTACATTTTCATCGACGAGTACATGGCGCCCAAAAGAAATCTGGTATCCAATGTTTTTGGATCCATTTTTACCGAAGTTTCGGCGTACTCGATAGCTTCGGCAATTAAACCCATGCGGACATATTCTTTGGCCAGTCTAAAATACACAGTCGGAGAATCGGGATCATAGACTAGAGTGTGGCGGAATTCTTCGACCGCCTTTTCGCTTTGCCCCTCATTGGCATAAGTCTCTCCCATTGCAAAGTGGTAGTCCGCTTGCGATCGTCGCGCCATGGGATCAGCTTCGGAATTCGAAAATTCCGCCGGTGGATTCGTGGGAGATTTTTTTACTGCTTTTGCGCCAACAGCGGATGCGCCTTCTTCGTCGGAAGAAAGTCTCTCGAAAGTAGCGCATGCCCCGAGCCCAATCATCGTGATTGTCAGTAGCCCCTTAAGGCAAGATTTCATAACACCCGCTTTCAAACAGCGAGAATTCACTCTCAACTGTCTAATTATTTATCGGTGCAAAAACCCCAGAGCTTTAAATTTTTAAGTGCTATTTTGAAGGCTTAGACCAATTACTATTTATTGATAATATCAATCTTTTTGATGTAGCCGAGATCATCGCCAATAAAGTTATAACTACCGCTTGTGATCTGACTTAGGTTGAGGCCAGAAATTTTCGTCTCAATATGAACGTTTTTTCCGCCCGAAAGTAAAACGAGGAATGCGGTTCTTCCTTGTTCGTCCCGAAAATATTTGTAGGCATAAGGGCGACCCCACGGATCTAAACCAATAATACCTTCGGGGCGCAAAGTTGCAGCTTTGGGGTCCAGTTTTACAGAAGCTGGTCCCCGAGATGGGCGATTTTGGGAAATTGGGTCAACTCCCGCCATCTGGGTGGCGAGCGCGGCCAGGTTCCGGTTTGTACGGTCAACCTTGTACCCCTTGACCTCCGTAAAAATGACACCCAGGGCAAATTTTATGGAAAAGAGACACAGCACCAATGATGCAATTATTTCAACTGTCCTAACTTGAGAGCTTCCAGAGCCAGCATTCATGCCTAGACTATCGGCTAGTTTAAGGAAAACTTTATCTATATCCAGGGGGGCAATTAACCGTCTCTGTTTGCCAAAGTGTCCCTATTTTTGAGATGTTAACAGCTTGTGTCTATAATAATTGCAATTCAATTCCACGGGGTTTTCATCACTTGACAGGCCGTGCCGACCGCAGCTATTGTCTCGGCGAAATGAATAAAAAAGGTGTAAAAACCTTTTAAAATGGGAGATTCCATATGGGGGGAAATCCAGTGCAAAATCAACCAAATACCTCAGTACCGAGCAACGCAAAGGTAAGTGGTAAAACCAAGATTATTAAGCGTTACCAAAACCGTAAGCTCTACGACACTCAGCAAAGCTGTTACGTAACTTTGGACGATATCGCCAAAATGATTCGCAACAACGAAGAAGTTATGGTGATTGATAATAAATCGAAAAACGACATTACGGCTGCAACACTAACTCAAATTATTTTCGAATCTGAAAAGAAAGCTTCTCACTATGCTCCGCTTTTCACACTTCGCGAAATTATTCAGCACGGCAACGGAAGCATCTCAAATTTCTTAGCGAAACTGGGCGCTTTCCCGAAAGAGTACATGACAAAAACTACTCCTTACAAAGAGCCTGTGACTGAAGCAAAACCGGCTTTCGAAGACATTAAACAAACTCTTGAAAACCGCGTAGCAAGTGCTGCAGAGAAAACGGCTTCTGAAATGAATAACGAAGGCTTCCGTGAAGATGATACTCCAAGCCTTCCTTCTTCAAACAAGAGCTTAAATAACTAAGTTTAAATTTATTTAATCAGACTTTGAAAACCCTTGGTAGCCAACTATCAAGGGTTTTTTATTTTTTAGGTAACAGTTCCCTTTCCTCGATGCGACACATCGAGGAAAGGGAACTGTTACCTAAACTTGGAACTCTTGATATTTTGGGGGTTCGAGGAGGCGTTATGCGATTAATTTTGGCCATGTTATTAACGGTGATTTCAACATCGGCGTTCGCGATTGACGAAGGCGATATCCGTGTTGGCGTAATTGGGGGAAACAACAATTTGTTGGGTGACGTGGGCGACGGGGGGCACAATACGCTTTCTACAGGCGCGATCTTCGCCTACCAACTTCTGGATGATATCGCCTTCAACGTGATTTATTTAACGAGCAAACATGAATTTATCGCAGTTCAAAAGCATACTAATCTATCCCTCGGGGTTGACTACTACACCGGAGGGGACGGCACGATAGCGTACCATCTTTCGGGCGGAGCATGTACGATCAGTAATAGCTTCACCACTTCATCATTTGATGGCAATGCAATGTGCTTATATGCCGGCGGCGGAATTGATTTTCAAATACAGTCAAATTTTCTTTTTGGTTTAAAAGCTAAATACAATAAAGCTTTTGAAACCACCGGCCCCACGGGCGCGAAAAACGTACAAGACTCTATCGACGTATTCGCTGCCGTGGAATTTGTATTCGGCAAAAAATAATTAGCGCGAACTAAACACAAACGGGTATTGAACCTGACCAATCATTCCTGCCGGGGGTTTTGGGAATCTTAGGCCCTTAATAATATTCGCTGTGCAATTAGCAACATCGCGATCACCTAAGGTACTTCTATCACTTAGGGCTCTGGCGGCCCCAACGCTGCCATTTTCTAAAATCTGCCACTGGATCACCACCTTCCCGGCGATAGTCTGATCCTGGTTTAGCTTCATTTCGTAACACGCGCGAATCTCTGATAAATGACTCTTAATTACCTGCCGAATGGCTTCCTTATCCATAAATCCGGGAATGGATTCGTCACCACTACCCCTAGAGATTTCGGCGGAATTTTTGTCTATGGACCCGGCGCGGGCAATACCAATTGGGCCGCGGCCAACACCGGGTAAGTTTACTTTTAAATCTCCGGTGCTATAACTTCCTCCGCCGGAGCCAGTTCCCGTTTCTTTAAAAGCTCTAGCACCTACAAAACCACGTGGTTGAGAACTTTTTATTTGATCGCGCGCTGTTTCCAGAGAGTCTTTTAATAAGCGATCTTTTCCTCCCAAACCCAAGTTGTTGCCCAGTAGCTTCAGAATACCCGCATTATTTGGATCAATTTTTTTGGTTGAGGGCTTTGGCGTGGTATTTGTACCTTCGGACTGGCGAACAACAGAAATTTGCTTTGGGAAGTCGATAGTCACAACAGCGTCTGCCAAATTTGGGGCTGGCTCTTCAGTAAGATCAAACGTCAGAAAGAAAATGTACAAAGTAATGAGTAAGGAAAATATAAATGTTCTACTTTCCGCAGAATTAAAATTGAAAAGCGGCGACACATCCGCCTTATAACTTGCGGGAACCACGCCAATTTCAATATTAAAGGGTGACGACGGCACATCCAGATTTAGCCTTTCAGAGTTTCCCTTTTCTTGACCGCTTAAAAAATAATTCTTGCCGTCAAAACCGTAGACCTCAACGCCGCCATTGATTTTCATAAAGCGGTGCTTCTCGTAAATTGGCTGACCCGGCAAAAAGATATCGCAGTGGTTTTGATTTCCAGCATAAACTTCGCCCTGGGGCTGGAAATGATAAGCCTGAACAACGACGTCTTGCCAATAGACAAGCACCTCGACGGACTTTCCCGTTAACATGGTACCTCCTTGAGTAGTTGGTAATAATTAACGGTCCCAAGTAGAATTTATTAGAAATAATTTTTTTATAAATACTCTTAGCTACTTAGATATGAAAATGATGGGTAAAGAATAAGTACCGGATTGTTTATTCGCGTGCGAAATGTTTTTGGTCAAGACATCCACCGCGCAGGCATTTAACTGCTTAAAAGCCTCATCTTTATTATCGCTTTTAACCGTTTCCACTTGGCCCGCATTCTTAAATTTAACCTCGAAATTGAATTTAACTTTCTCAGGAAAACTTTCGCGGCGGTGCTGGTGCAGGCAGGCGATAAGTAATGGTGTCGCCTCATCGGTGCCAGCGAAGATATTGGAAGTGTCGGGACGATACTCGATTGTCAGTTCAGATTCCATGGGAACGACCCGACCCACTTTTTTACTTTCGACACCCTTGTCCAGCATAGCGGCGGACGACTTTGGTTCTATTGCTTTGGATTTTGCGGCTTTCATTTGAGCAAGGGCCCCCATATTTCCGCGATGGCTTATCGCAGCACCGGCACCTCCGCCCGCATCTCCGCCGGCCGAGAGATAGGAAGTCGGCGCGCCCTCTGGCCTAACGCCCTCAGACGATCGGGGCGCAATGTCGGCTGTGGCCACCGCGTCGGCCATTGCTGCGGGAGCTTCAACGGCTCCAATGGCTTGGACGGACTCCTTCATTGGTGCGGACTCTTTGGCCCGCGTTGGTGGCTCCATCCTTTTTTCTTCTACCTTAGCAACTTCAATCTCTTGAACTGGCGCGGCCTTATTCTGCACTTCTTCTTGTTGAATTAATCGTGGTTGAATTAGCGCGATCACACCCACCAAAATCAAAATGGACGCAAAGGATAAGCCGATCTTAGGCGAAAAAAGGCTTTTCCAAAAACTCGGCGCCCTTTCGCAATATAATTTTTTGTTTATGGCTTGGCGATGTTTGGGATCAAGTTCAAACTGCGGAACCCGTGAAAACTCGCCGTGGATTGCGGCTAAGAATTTTTTTTGTTCTTCCACTTGCGCTAGTAGATCAGAATTATGAAAAAGTTCTTTTTCGAACGCCGCCTTTTCTGCGGCCGACAGTTCATTAAGCAAATAGGCGGTTATGCGATAATCACTCTTTCCCATCAGCCGCCTCCTTTCTTAACTTTCTCTTTTAATTTTTGTACGGCTTCATGAAGAATGAACCCAACATTGGTAACTGTATAGCCGGTAATTTCACTGATTTCCTTATAACTAAGTTCATCATTAAATTTTAGTCTTAAAACTTCTTGATGTTTGGCATCTAATTTAGAGATTTCACGCAGCATAATTGTCATACTCTGTTGGTCCGCCAGGCTCGTTTCCGCACTGGCCGTCTCATCCTGCACGGCGCCTTCTTGACCCTCGCCAAAAATATCTACCTTTTTCTCGCGCCGCCAAATATCGATCGCGGCATTACGGCAAACCCGATAAAGCCATTGGGGTAATAGCTTTTCTATTTGTGCCGGATCTTCATCTATTAACTTCATAAATGCCTCTTGTACGACGTCTTTGGCGCGCTCCTCGTCACGCAGAATTCCGAAAGTATAGCGTATCAGATCGGAACTCGATTTTTTAATCCAGTAGTTTACCAAGTCGGCCTTTTTGCTCACCCCTTCTATTCTACGTATTCCTTAGGATTTTATTAGAAAAAAAGTTTTTCCTAATAACTTTTGCGGCCAACCGTTGAACATGAAAAGGAGGACTGTATGAAAGCCTTAAGTCTAGCAGGAATTTTATTAACTATTACAATGTCTTACACTCCCACACTGGAGGCCCGCAAAATGGTCGCTCATCGTCAAAATGCGGCCATCGCTTTAAAAAGTTTCGGCAGTTGCCAAGCTTTGGGTGAACATCTGCAAAAAGAATTTCTATCTTATTACTCCCACTACGAGCATTGCCCTCACTGCTTTTATGCGGCGGAGGACTCCATGATGAATGCCGGGGCGCCCTCAAGGGCCAAATCCGCCGAGCTCGCCGCTCCGGCAGCCATCGGTTCGCGGGCGAGTCAAGGCGCCGGTGGGGACGTTGAAGCTAAGTCGGTGGTCAGGACAAATAACCAAGTTGCCAACGTTGATGAAGCCGACTTTGTAAAGTTTGACGGCAAATTTATTTATCAATTGCATGGCAACCAACTAAAAATTATTAAATCGTGGCCGGCAAATTCGCTGAACATGCTTGCGACCATCGGAATTCAGGGAGCCCCGCGAGAACTGCTAATCGAGCAAAACCGCGCGATCGTAATTTCGCAAAACGGCAGTAGTTCCTTAATCACTGTTCTTGATACCCAAAATAAAAGCTCTCCTAGCGTTGAGGTACAATTTGAAGTTCCCGGCAATTACGTAACGGCCCGAAAAATTGGCTCCACTTTGCGAATCATCAGCAATGACCTTAATGTGCGCTTAAATAGACAGGCCCTCCCACCCGAAAGTAATGGCTGGCTTACCAACACAACTCCGGCAGCCAATGTCTCCGCTAAAGATTTGCTAAATATTCAACCCACCGTCCGCATAGTTGGAGGATTGCGCACCAACATGGACATTCTTGAAGACTGTAAACACGTTTACACTCCCGAGAAATCCATCTCTGGACAAATGACCCGCCTTATTACCATCGACTTAAAAAATCGCCGCTATTCCGAAGCGCTCGCGTTCTTAAACCCTGAAACAGTTTATGCCTCCGAATCGGCGATCTATATTGCACAACAAGGCTGGGATGCGCAGCAATTTACGGCGATCCACAAATTTTCTGTTAACGCAGAAAGGCCCATAGGGTACGCCGCGTCTGGAAAAGTAAACGGGCAACTTATTAATCAATTTGCTATGGATGAACACAAAGGCTATTTGCGTACGGCGACCAATGGTACCGAGCAAATCACGACAGGAATTTTTAATAAGTCGACAACTTGGGAAACCGTAAATAAAGTTCAAGTACTGAAACAGAATGGCCAAACTTTAGAGGTGGTCGGTCGGTCGCAAAATTTGGCCAAAGGTGAACGCCTTTACAGCGCCCGCTTTGACGGTGATAAGGGTTACTTAGTTACCTTTCGCCAAGTCGATCCACTTTTTACCATGGACCTTTCTAACCCTCGCAGCCCCCGGATGGTTGGCGAGCTTAAGATTCCCGGTTTTTCCACTTACATCCATATGCTGGGTAATAACCACTTACTTACAATCGGTCAGGATGCTGACGAGAAAACCGGCCGTGCTAAAGGTTTAAAGCTTTCTGTTTTTGACGTGAGTAATTTCGCCAAACCTAAAGAAGTAAAAAGCCTAATTTTTAATTCTTCGGTATCTTCAGAGGCTACTTACGAACACAAGGCGTTTAGTTTCTACGACGACAAAGGTGTTCTAGCGATTCCAGTTTCTGGTTATGTGAACGGCAGCCAACGTAGCTCGGTATTACTTTTCAAAGTCAGTACCAAGGAGATCGCTTCCAGCGGGGAAATGGCGATGAGCGAAATGAACGGTGTGCGACGCAGCTTCTTTGCCGACGACATCATCTATGCTATCGGCGGAAGCGGTGTTAAGGCCGCGAACTTAAATAATCCCGCGAGCCCAATAGCGACACTACTATTTGAAAGCCGCTTGGCAACGGGATGGTAGTTATCTAAGGCCAGTCCGTTTTTTAAAGTACCCCATGAGCTTCCAATAGGAAGTGTGAAAGCCTTCCTCAACCATTTCTTTAAGCGCGTCCTCGGGCTGCCATTTTTGAACGAGGACGCGATACAATCCGATAATTAATCCCGTTCGATCTTCGCCATAATGACAGTGCACGAGCACGGGGTGATTTCTTGGATCCGCCATAATCGTCAAAATTTCATTTACTTCTCTATCAATCGGATCTTTATACCAAGCCATCGGACTTGAAAGAAAATTTACCCCCAACTGTTTAGCGAGGCGGGCTTCGGCGGTTATATATTTATCCTTGTTTTCTAGATTTATGATCGTTCGAATGCCGTGGGTTTTCTGTGCCCAGGCAAGCTGATTGCCTTCGGGCCTGCCGCTACGATAGACGCCGTCAGCTACTCTTAAGAAGTGATCGATTTGCTCATTGGCAAAAATATTTCCAGAAAATAAAATCAAGAATGAGAATAAAATCCCTTTCACTAAAAAACTCCTTTTTTGCCATCAGTCCTTACTAGAGCTATCCAATCAGAGTTTTAAAAATATTCCCACAAAAAAATAATTAGAATTTCGTATGGGACAAATGCTGTTAACGCACTGAGCGCCAATTTACGAATGTAAACTTCCTCGGCCTTACTTCCACCCGCATTTGTGGCATAGATTCGCCGCTGGGTTGATGATTTTCGGTAAACCCTTGAGCTGTTACATTATATTTCCCGGCGGGAACACGCAACCGAGCGATCTGAAAGGACTCAGGAAGAGTTGACCAGTGACGGGTGTCCGCTTGATCAGCGACGCGCATTACCACATAAGCCAAATTTCCTAAGCCTTCATTACGCTGACGAATTTGATCGGCCGCCACCGCTTTTACGACGTGGGCCCCCAAGCGCTTGGCTACTAACTCACCCATCTGGTCGTTAAATGTCTTTATTGTTACATCGCTAATATTATAAATTTCCGAACTCGGCGAGGGCGGAAAATTATCCACTATTAAATTCGCGCGTTGAGTTTGCGAAAAAGACGCAAACAACATTGGGAAGCTAAAATTTTGTGGATTCGGGCGCTTCACGGGTCCCCAGCCTTGTTGGTATATGAGGACAATTTCACCGTAATTTTTCTCATCCCACTCTTTACGCCAGGTCACTTCGGGAAATTCTTTTTGCCATTTCTTTAAAGCCTCGTCGCGTTTTGCTTTTTTGGCCAAACGGATGAGGTCTTCGCGCAACAAAGGTATATCGGGATTTAATTTATACGTTTCTTCGTAATCAATGTAAGCGTCATCCCACTTTCCCCCCGACTCCCACACCATCGCCGATAGATAGCGCGCCAAAGGACTTTGCGCGTAAGGAAGATTGGCCTCATTTTTATATTTAATTAATTTTTCATTCAGACGGCGCGCTTCCACAGTGGCCTCATCCAGCTCGCCTAGCATCAAATAATTTATCGCGGAAAACGCATTGATCAGAACTTTTTCGTAATGCTCGCCTTTGTATTGAACCATGCCTTCGTTAAACAATAACGAACCCGTGATTCGCGAAATACTATGATAGTCATTGATTGCCGACATTTTATCGGCCTTTTGAAAAACCTGATTACTCTTCTTAAAATCACCGGCTAATTGCAAAGCCGTGCCGTACTCCAAAAGATAAACTAACTGATCGTCGTTTTCTTTACTGGCCAGAGGTTCAAGAGACTGGGCGGCGGACTCGTAATTTCCATTAACGATGCCCGCCCGCGCTACTCCCACCTTCATTTGATGAGTCGCGCAGCCCGAAATGAGAACTAGCGCGATAAAAAGGAAACTTAATTTAGAGGCCAATTCGTTTCTTTTTAAAGAGTTTACGCAACTGATCTTGTCCCGTCCATTCAACTAAGTTCGTGCGCAAGTTAGTTAAATTTAATGTCACTTTGTAATAAACAGTTTTATCACTGCCAACTTCTTTAGTAATCGAATCCAAGCGGCCGTTTAAAATGTAATCCGCGCCGACTTGTCCGCCTTTAGATTTTTTAGTGGCATCATCCATATTGCCGGCGCCTTGGTACTCATATTCCGCAGCGACATCCTCGCGGGCTTCCTTATCGACAAAAGCCACCCGGCCGGAGTTCGTAAGCTCTACGCGGACCATGTCCATGACCGATTGAGTATCAATATGCTCGCTAGTTTTATTTTGTAACTGAGTAACCATGATTACCGGCGGTTTCTTAGAGGTCGAAATGGACCGGTGGTTTGTTAAATTACCCACAAGTTTTTGTACAATTTTTTGCATGTCGGTTTCAGACCACTGATCATCCAAAGTATTTTCGGCCTCGACGTTTTTGTCATAATCACCTTTGGTAAAAGCTTTCGGCCCGCAACCGCTCAGAAATCCAAGCACGGACGTTAAAGAAAATAGGGTTACAAAAATCTTCGCTAATTTCATTTATTGCTCCTGTTTTTATGGAGTCTCCATGGTAACCAAAAATGCGACCGGTAGGCAAGGTGCCCGCCGGGTCACGGATGACCCGCTCCATGGGTTTAGAAACCGCAGCTAGACTACGCATCTATTTTGCAGGCAGGCAGCCTCGTGGAACGCTTATTATCGAGCCAAAAGGCCAGTGAAATGCTGCGGCAGCTTTTTGATCCCCAGGTAGAGGAAGTTCGGGTGATTGCCTTAGGAAGCGACAAATCCGTCATAAACCACGCTTGCATTTTTCGTGGTACGAGCGACGCCTGTTTGTTTCATCCCCGAGATGTTTTTCGTTTTGCCATTTTAAACTGTGCCTCGGGATTTATTCTTTCCCACAATCATCCGTTCACGTCATCCCAGCCATCTCCCGACGATATTTTAGCTACACAAAGAATATTAAAAAATTCCAAGCTTATGGCCATAGAACTCGTCGATCACATTATAATTGGTAAAACGGATTTCTTTAGTTTTGCCGATCGGCAATTACTGGGGCGAAGGCCCCACCGGATAAGCTCTTAAATTTTTATCAATGCGAATTTCAATGCCGTCACGACGGGCGTTTTCCTGCAGCTGACGAATAAATTCCCGTTGTAAGCGCTCATTTTCAAACTGTTCTTCTTGGCGGCGGCGAATTTCCGCTTGCACATGATCCTCGGGAGTATAAACGTCAAAATCTCGCACGCGTTTTTCTTCTTCAAAGCGCCAGGCTTGTTCTTGTTGCGCATCCAGTCCCGGCCATTGCGATTCATTTTTTATATTCGGGTGATTCAACCCACGGCGGGCCTCGCGGCGGTTTTTTTCGTTATCAACCTGCATTTCTTCGTGCATTTTTTTTAAATAGAGCGAGCGGTAATAGCGATCCGCTTTATCCTCTTTAAAACTGGAATTTTCTATTTGACCAGCTTTAGGAAGCGGTTTTGTTGCTTTTGGGCCCTTTGATAACAAATAAAATGAGACAATCCCCATGAGGAGAATAAGGATGGATAAAGTAACATTGTTATTCTTCGGAACCATACATGGGCTTATCGGCAAAACCCAGCAATCTCATTAGGGGACAAGGGCGATTAAATCCTCAATGATTTTATAAGCTTCTGCGGTGTTTTGGTCGTATGTTGGTTTCTCTTGACCTACCCTTCGGGCCTGAGAGCGTCTGTTGAGTTCCGCGATCACTTTTTCTTTATTTGGAATCAGTGAAAAATTTGCGGGCAGACTCGACGGAACGGTCGGAGCCGAGAGTACGTGCGGATAATCTTTTTCAAACCGGGGAGGATTGCCAGACTCTAAAACTACATCGGCCTTCACACCATCAATTTGTGGTGAACGGCCTGAGGGAGTAAAATAAAGTGCGATGGTTAAAACCAAAGCCACATCCGGTCCAAGTGCCTGCTGGGTCTGTACTGAACCCTTTCCGTAAGTTTGTGGATCGCCGACAACTATGGCGCGGCCATAATCCTGAAGTGATCCACTAAGTAGTTCGGAGGCACTTGCAGAATATGAGTCGGTTAACACTACGAGGGGTCCATCCCAAACGGGCTGACTTCCGCTGGGGATATTTAAATCTTCGCGCTCGCGGTTAGTAATTTTGCTCACCCCCGGTCCCGGCTTAACGAAAAGACCAAGGATACCTACTGCGTCGTTCAAACTACCGCCACCGTTATCTCGTAGGTCGATGATCATACCGGCAAGTGTGGTTGATTTTTTTAAATTTAATATTGCTTGTCGCAGTTGATTTTCCGAGTCGACAAAAAAACTAGAAAATTTAACGTGGGCAATTTTTCCTTTTGGCGAGTCAACGACCTTAATGTCGATATTATAAGTGCCAGCCTCAATTTTATCGCGCTTAACATTGGTTTCGAACTTCTCGCCTTTCCTCAAGACCTTTAAAGCCACCTCGGTTCCAATTGGTCCTCTAAATACGTCGCCAATGGTTTGCGGGTCAGCGCCCGACAGAGAATACCAATATTTTTTGCGCTTTACTAATTTTGGTAAAGTTTCGCGAAGCTCTGCCGTCGATACGTGCGTTACGACATCGCCTTCCTGAAGGCCGGCCCTTACAGCAGGGCCACCGGCAATTAAATTTCTTATAAAAAGGCCGTTCTGATCAATGGTAAAGACTGCACCAACTCCTCCAAAACTTGATTTTAATCCCCCATACCTTTTGCTGACATCTGAACCCAAGAGCAAATCGGAATGTGGATCCAGTCCATTGATGAAAGCCTTTGCAATAATCGCTGGAAGGTTTCGGTTGTCCAGTGACTCTTTAATTTTATCCTTCGTAGGGATTAAACTATTTAGAACATACTTAAGGGCCACGGCGTTTGTGATTTCACGGCCAGCCTCCGTTAAAGTTCGCTTAACATTTAACACATAATTAGCAATATAGCTGACAAACTTGTCTTCTATTTCAGATTCGCTTTCTGGTCGCTTTTCTTGTTTTCCTTCTTTGTCATCAAGTTTCGCGCTCTCCTCGGTTTTCCCAGATTTCAAAATGTCCAGAATTTTACGGCGTATTCCATCCTCATTAAAAAACTTGTTTATTAGGGTTTCGTACCGGGCCTGTGCCTTATTTCTTAAGCCTTCAAAGAAAGTGCGTTTGGGAGTGTTAAACACTTCATATTCAAGTTTATCTAAAAACTCGGTTGATGACTTCACTAAAGCGTCGTGCTCACTTTGCAGAATTACCATCTCTAGTGGATCGATAATTTCGATAAAAGCTCGAATTGATTCCCTCAAAACCTTCTCTTGTTCGAAGTCTCTGTTACCCACGTGCTGAAACATGGCCTGACCGATAATCATGAGTTCTGTCTTTGTCGTTTGATCAAACGGCTCCTCAAAGAGGTATTCACATTGCGGCTGGGAATGAGCGACAGAAGCAACTGCCAGTACCCCGACAACAAGCGCACTGCCAATTTTGTTTACCAAGTGACAATTAACAACGGCATAAATTTGACGAAAGCTCAATAATTCGAATAGACCCAGTCGTTTGCTCATGGGTAGGCGCTAGTGCAACGCTTGCGCCATAAGTAAAATTAATTGCGCTTATCAGGAGGACCCGCAGCTGGGATCTTTAGAATAAACTCAGCCCCTTTACCGGGTTCAGAGATTACTTCGATTTCGCCGCCATGTTTTTTGATAATGCCAAAAGAAATACTCATGCCGAGGCCAGTCCCCTGTCCAACACTTTTTGTAGAGAAGAATGGCTCAAAGATCTTCTCACGTACTTCCTTGGTCATACCCTGCCCGCTATCTTTAATAGATATATTCACGAACTGCTCGCCAGCTTGCTTACTGACCCAGGTTTTTATTTTAATTTCTCCCGCATCTTTAATGGCGTGGGCAGCGTTAGAGAGGATGTTCATAAAAACCTGATTCAAATTACTCGCATAACAAAGGGTCATGGGTAATTGCCCGTACTCTTTTTTAACCGTGATACGGTTTTTAAGTTCGCCAGATAACAAACTTAAAGTGTCATCAAGACACGCGTTAATATCGGCCTCTTTAAGAGCAGCTTCTTCTAGACGCGAAAAATTTCTTAGTCCTATAACAATATCGCGGGTGCGGCGGGCGCCGTCCTGGCAGGACTTTATCAGCTTCGGCATGTCTTGACGGATATAATCGTAATCAGAATCCTTCTCTGTTTTCTCTTCTATAATACTCATCAGCTTTTGCGAGTATTCATCGAGCTGGGTCATATTACTATAGATAAACCCGATGGGATTATTTAGTTCGTGGGCGACACCGGCGACTAACTGACCGAGACTTGCCATCTTTGCGGTGTGAACCAACTGCACTTGCGCGTTCTTTGTTTCCTGGTTGGCATTTTCTAATTCCTGGATTTTTTTTCTAAGCTCATCCTGCGCCCGCTTTATTTTTCCCGTCATTTCATTAAAACTGGCAGAAAGATAAGCCATTTCATTATCACCGCGAATGGGCAGCTCAACTCCAGATTCCCCGGCGTTCATGCGCCGAATTCCCTCATAAAGTTCGCGCAAAGGCCTTACCACTGCGCTCGAGGCAATCCAAGTTAGAATTACCACGAGTAAAATCACGGCAATGAGGACTCCCATAAATGCCGCTTTAATATTGCTAATGGTCTTGTTCGCTTCCGCCTTTGAAGCAGCTAATATGACGTAGAGTTTAGCTTCGCCCCAATTGGTGGGATAAACTAAAAACCCATAAGGTTCGCCACGAATATTTATGTCAAAAAGTTTATTAAGATAATCGCCTTTTAAGTTTTGAAAAAAATCCTGCGAGTAGAGAGTTATATCTTCATGGCTTGCGGCCGCAACCTTAAACTCCTCCCCCATAAGGGCGAGCTCGACACCCATGCGGTTCTTAAACGTATCCAAAAAATTCTTGTCTAAGCTTAGGACTATTTCTAAATACCCAACGGTGCGGTCGGATTTGCTGTACACCGGAAAATAGGAAATCAGTTCTAGTTTTCCTTTTTGTTGATCAATTAATTTAAATTTTGATTTTTCTTTAAGCTGTTTAATAACTGCCTCAGAAACAAAAATGCTTTTTTCTTTACTAAAATCCTCCGCGCGCAAGCCGCCTGTTCCATCCTTATACACCGACGCGGCCATGCGGCCGTCAGTCTCGATGACCGATATTCGCGAAGCGATGGAGGCATTCAACCAATCCGTTAAGGCCAAACGTAAACTAGAATCCTGATTCGTCGTAATATAAAAAGCAAAGGCGCGGTCCAAGGAAAGCTTTTCCGCCCGTACGTTGATGAGTTTTTCCATATCACGCAAAGTAACTTCGATCTCGCGCGTATCACCTTGCACGCGCTGATAAAGCTCTTTATCCAGAGCCGCGCGCGATTTTTGTAAAGAAAATCCCGTAACGAATCCAACCGGCACTAAAGAGAATACCAAAAACCAAAATATGAGTTTACTGCGAAGAGTTGTTGTTGCTGCCTTTAAACTAAATTTACGTAAACCCATTAACTTTTAATTTCCTTCAATCCAAAGAATATAGCGCTCTTCGCCCTCAGGCATAACCCGCACGTGGGGATCTTTAACTTCGGTTAATACGCCAAAAGATTTCAAAAATTCGACCAGAACGGTGCGGTTATCTTTTGGCAAAACAAAGTGATAATAGCGGCCGTTTGGCTTACGCCAGCCAAGTTCCACCTCGCCCGCCTTTTCTCCACCGAGCTCCACTATTTTTGCGGTAATGTCGGTTGCGATAGTTTCTAAATTTTGCAAGCTCATGTACTGCTTGTAAACGTAACCCTTTGGTTTTTGGGCAACGGGAGGAGTTGCTGGTTTAGCTGCGGCGGTAGAGGTTGTCGGAGTGGCTGAAGTTGGAGTCGCGATCTCAGCCGGCGTAGGGGCCGAAACTGACACGGCTGCGGTATTCGGCGGCGTTTGCGACGCCGATGCCCCCGGCGCGGCGGCGGCAGGCTTCGAAGTCGGCGCTGGCAAAGTTGGAGCCTGAGGCACTGGTTTAGCGGCCACTGCCTGAGCTTGCGGTTTCGTCGGCGGTGGAGCTGTTGGCGGTTCTACCCCCTCTTCCATTGGAGTCTCGCGCGCTAAGGATTTATGGACTTCGGCAATTTCTGTTTGATCCGTAATGGTCGTATTCGTATCGCGTTCGATGGACATTTTTTCGTGCGCTAATAACAATTCCTGCTTCTGTGGAATCAGTGTTTCGATATTACTCCAAAAAAGTGCTAAGGTGGCCGACGCAACGATGGCCGAAACAATAAATGCCTCTACGCCCCACTTTACCGGAATCGGCCAGCTTCTTGGCACGATTCGGCTGCGCACTCTTTCAAGGGCACCGGAATTTCCGCTGATTTCCGCCAGGAATTTTTCGTTGATTTCTATTTTTGCCAGCAAAGAACAGTATTTGCCCGCGATGTTTACTAAATTTCTTTGATGTTTAAGTTCCTCATCCTCATCAATCATTTTTTCAATGGCCGATGCGCGGCTAGCACTCACATGACCACGCACGCAATCAAAAATCATTTCCTTGGCGAAAAACTTCGACGGCGCGCGGCTTTGTACAATGTCGCGAAAAGGCGTGTTCTCGGTGTCAGCCATTTGCTCTCTCCGCTGTGCAATGGGCTCCTAAGTGCGTGAGTCCCCGCGCCACGCGCGTCCGAACTGTTCCTTGACTCACGTTTATCGCCTTAGCCACCTCGTGATCTTCATATCCAATAATTTCTGTCCAAATGAGTGGAAATACATTCTCTCGCTGTTCAAGTTGTAAGAATTTTTTCCAGGCTTCTAGTCCCACGTTTTGTGGCAGTGTCCACTCTTCGCTAGAAACGACTGAGCCGATAATTTGCGCTTTATCCGCAAGCGCCAAGGACCAAGCCGAAAAACATTCGGCGACTAAAGAAGATTTATGATTAATTGAAGAATCAGCGGACCATGATTTTTTAAGTTTCTTGGCAACTTTCTTGGAAAGCTCAAGGCCCTTTCTATTGTCTAATAAGGCCAGGAAGAAGAAGAGAGCAATGGATTTGGTTTCCTGCTCACTCATTACTAATCCTAATCCGTTGTTAACTGGCGGAGTAAATCCAACTC
>CAZCFY010000008.1:0-172034 GCA_964498095.1 uncultured Bdellovibrionales bacterium
CGCCCCCCGTGATGCAACTACCCACGTCGGTATCATTTTCCATGATTCAATTCGCAGAGTTCGGCATAAGCCCAATCCTTGCAGACGGACATGGCGGTAGCGTCATCGGTCGATAAGACGAAGAAACTCCATAAGGTATCAATACTGCCTAAATAATTTTTGTTTCAATTTAATCTGTTTAATAAATTCACATCGTAGTATTACGAATAAACAGCCGCACAATATATTTACACCGATTCACATCGAGAAATCCAAAAACACTAGGAGTTTCCACGGTTAAAACGCTAGTATGTCTTGTGCTTTCTGGCCCCGGAGTTGCTGATTCTAGTAGTAGGGTAGCATAGGGGGAAAAGATGGCATTAAAACAAATGCTGATTACGGCATTTATTCTCGTTTTAGGATTCTCATTTCAGAACTGCAGTCAGCGTGAGTTAACTGTTGATGAAGGCAACAATGGCTCAGTAACTCCGCCTACTGTGGTTCCGAACCCAAATCCGACAACTCCTGACAGTCCGCTTTCTTCGCCTGCGGCAAGTTATGTTGTGAATGAGGGCGAAGCTATTAACATAACAATTTCCATTGCTGCCGCTCGCACAACGGATTTGGCAATAAATTGGAATCTTCGGCCCGAAGCCGCAAATGCGTCCTATAATGCCGTTGATGACTTCACCAATGTCAGCGGCAGTTTAAGTATTCCCGCGGGACAAACCTCTGTAACATTTGCTGCAAGCTCAAAGGACAATTTACTTTCCTCTGTCGACAAGGATTATTTAGCTGAGTTTGGAGTGGTCGGGAGCAAAGTTTTTTCTTTGAAATTAATTATACGTGATAATGACCAACCCCGCTTATCCGGTACGGGTTTACATAACTGTTTGCTAAAAGACGGTGGCGTAAGATGTTTTGGTTTTAATGCCTACGGCGAATTGGGCGATGGTTCAACAACGAATCGTTTTGCCCCCGCCGATGTTGTAAGTATGGGGAGTGGTGTGACTCAGCTTTCGGCCGGTCAGCACACGAGTTGCGCCGTGAAAAACAGTGCCGCATTTTGCTGGGGCTATAATTATTACGGGCAAATCGGTAACGGTATCGTAACAGGATCAGGAGCGGCAACAACGGCTCCTCAAGCCGTATTAAATATGCAAGAAGGGGTGAGCAAAGTTTCAACTGGTGCTGCTACATCCTGCGGAATCAAGAACGGCGCCCTCTATTGTTGGGGATACAACGGTAACGGTCAATTTGGCAACGGCACCACATCTCCATCAACTTCGGGAACGGCCGCTGCTGTTCCTACTATGAATAGCGGTGTAACCGATGTCGATATTTCTATTTATAATGCCTACCATGTTTGTGCGGTAAAAAACGGTGGGGCTTATTGCTGGGGTTACAACGGTAGTGGTCAGTTGGGAGATGGTACGACGATCGCCAGATACAGCCCCACGCCCGTTGTAGGCTTAGGGTCTGGCGTAACCTCTATTGGGTTAGGAAACAACTTTGCTTGTGCTATAAAAGATGGTTCCATTTATTGTTGGGGAGCCAATTCGGTCGGGGAGTTGGGATTAGGAGATGCAACCAACCGCACGGCGGCTGTAAAGTTACCTTTTTTCAACGGTAAAACGATTAAAAAACTTTCCGTTGGTGGCGCTCATTCTTGTGCGATTGTCGTAAACAGTGGAAATAATGAAGTCTATTGTTGGGGACAAAATGTAAACGGAAACTTAGGTACAGGAAACACTTTAAACGCCTCGACACCGCAGCGAATTTTAGCCTTAGATGGTGCAACAGATGTTAACGCTTCAGCGCTGTATGACGGCAATTCGTGGGCCGCAATGTCTCTTGCCATAGTAGGTAACCGGGTTATGGCAACGGGAAATAATAGCTATGGCCAGTACGGAAACAACGCTGCAAACATGCTAATTTTCCAACTCGGTTTTATGTTCTAAGCGGCTTTATTATTTAATAAGCGCTGCGTATTTATTTTTATAAACGCGTGAATGGCCGTTACCATGATGGTGTCAAACGGCATCTTGCCAGGGGCGGCCGTATTTTCTTTCATGATTTGTTCGATAGCTAAGAGCGGAGTTAAGGCTGTGCGGTCATCATGCAAAGAAGTCAATTCTTGAAAGCGAAAGGCGATTCCTAAAAGTTTTGCGAGCTTGTGGATTTGTGTACCCTTGTGTCCCATCGGAAAGCCAGAGCCGTCAACGCGTTCGCGGTGCTGCTCGATAATGCGCGCAATATCGGGATCAAGAGGTACCTTGTTTTTTTTGATTAATGTTACGCTGGCGGCTGGATATCCCATGTAGGCTTCTTTTTCTTTCGGTGTCCACATTCTCTCGGGCTTTAAAAATAATTCGCGCGGCAAGTAAGCCATGCCGATGTTGCACAAAAGCCCCGCCAGAGCCGCCGTGCGCGCCACATTAGGATCCATATCCAAAATTTTAGAAAACAAAGTTGTATAGGCACATAGATTTACGCAGTCGTTGTAAATTGTCTGCGATTGGCCATTGTGAGCTACGAGCTTAAAAAAGATTTGTTCGGAATTCATGTTTTGTACAAGGCCGAATTCGTTGATAATGAGGTCACATTTTTCTAGAATTTTTTTACCGTGTTCGTAGCCACTGTCTTCTTCGTCCATAAAGTAAGCCATGATTTGTTGTATTTCCGCTTTGGCCTTCTGGAGTTTCTCGGTTTGGCATATAACGTCAGTTTGTTTACGTTGTTTTAAAACGCTAGAAGCGTATTTAAAAAAATGCGGCAACTGTGTCTTGCGTACATACACGCGCTGTCCGGCCGAGGTTCTGATCTTAGCAATGGCTTTGTCGTCTAAAATACTCCCAGCGCGGCGAAACAAAAGTGTTTTTTGATTCGACGGCAGGTGAACGTAAAGATTAAAATCAATTTTGGTTCCCGGCTCAAAATCTTCGGCATGAATCGCCACCAAGGCACTCAATGGAATGTGATCACCATCGATATCGACGGGAGCTAATTGTAAAATGCGGTCCGAAATAAATTCGCGGTCATAGAAGAGATGCATGATATATTTGGCGCCGTTTTTTTCTGCCTTAAAGTGATTTAATTTCGAACTAGA
Organism: uncultured Bdellovibrionales bacterium; assembly: GCA_964498095.1. Classification (GTDB taxonomy): domain Bacteria; phylum Bdellovibrionota; class Bdellovibrionia; order Bdellovibrionales; family SG-bin7; genus SG-bin7. The sequence goes on from CAZCFY010000008.1 coordinate 3,089, forward strand.
ATCATGCAGCACGATAATAGGGACGTGCGGGTAAGTCATTTTCGTCGTTTGTACCCATTCGCAGGTTCCCGTCGTGTCTTTGTCGGCGCTTACTAACGCCAATTGGGGATTAACGTCGGACTCTCCGGCTTTCAGGAGAGTTTCTATCGAATTAAGATTAACAAGATTATACGGCTGATAGCCACTTAGAATTTTAGAAACTTCAACGCCAATGAGATTCTTGGGCCCTAAAACGAGGACATCAACTTTATTTTGGGCCGATGCTTCCATCGCTTAAGTCCTTCCCCTTTTAGGGTTGTACTGTAATCTCGATGAAGAACTTTCCTTGCGTACAGGTAAATGGGATCACTAGAGTCGCTCCAGTATGAAAGCTCTTAATTTTCGCGCGCCCCATAACCACAGTGGGGATTGCCATTTCAAAGCCATAACCCATTTCATTCAAAGTTGTTTTTGCGCATCCGTAAATCATGTTTGTTAACTCACCAACGGCGTCAGCAACGCTTTCATTTAATTCTGTGAATTTTTCGCCCAACATGTTTTCTAAGATGTGAAATAAAGCTTGTGACTCAAAACTAATTGTCAGCGTGCCTTTCATTTGGCCCGCGACCATTCCAATTAATCCAGCGACGTCACCTTTTGTTGAAAATTCTTTTTCGATGGTTGGTTGACCTGTATTTGTTTGGGTCATGGCCATCGTTGCCAAGGTTTTACTTACGCCGTCCACGAAAGCATTGATAAGCTTCTTATCTAGCAGGGGATTGGCATTTGTTATATTTGGTGCTGCACCCATTTTATCCTCCTGCCGTTATGCCGCGTGCTTTTTGTAAATATTTTCGAGCTTTGATTTCAAGGTCGCTGCATTAAAGGGTTTCACGACATAGTCTGAAACGCCGGCTTTTGCAGCCTCGATGATATTTTGTTGTTCGCTTTCCGCGGTAACCATCATGAAGGGAAGTTTTGCCAACTGGCCATCGCCGCGGCAGGCTTTAAGTAGCTCAATTCCTGGCATTCCCGGCATGTTCCAGTCAGATATGCATACTTGATAAGGGGCGCCGTTAGTTACAGCTGCTTTTAGCATAGGCAATGCTGTCTTGCCATCATCAGCCTCGTCTACGTTTTTGTAGCCAAGTTCAGAAAGGACTTTCTTGATGATTTTTCGCATAGTTGCGAAGTCATCAACCACTAGAAATTTTGTATCCGGGCCGTACATAATAGTGCTCCTTATGCATATAATAAATGTTGTACCTATTAAATATCGGTCCAGTTTTATAAATCTAGAGTCCAAAACAGTTGAAATTCTCAAAAAGAGCTGTCAGACTTTTAGATGGGTGGTGCCTCCTTTGGTAGGATGCCAATATGGAGGGGAACTCACCAAAAGTTTGAAGAATTATTATAAACCGTACTAACGTGGGAGGAGCAAGGATGCTCAGAGATGCCCTTTTACAAAAAGGCTTGTCGAATCGCGAGGCTGAAGTCGCTGAACTTGTGTCAAAAGGACTTTCAAACAAGGAAGTAGCTAATCAGCTGTTCGTAACAGAAAAAACCGTAAAATTTCATTTAACGAACATTTATAAAAAAATGAACGTTAAATCACGTGCCCAGCTAATCGTCTGGTGTCTTCCTCATCTTGGATTTGTTGAGAATGACGCTCGCGCGGCTCAGAATGAGATCAAAGGCCAAGCGAATACAGCTAGCAGCAGCGTGACAACTATGCCTGTTGGCAATGCCACTGTTGGCGGCGCTTCAATCAACCCGATTGGTGGCGACAAGCAAGGTTCTGGTTCAGGTAATTCTGATATTGGCGCTTTCGGTATTTAACCGGAACGCCTTTTTAATCCCTCCAATTATACTCAAAATAGGATGAATAAGTGACTGAGGCGTGGACCTCAGTCATTTTTTTTTAAAGGTAACAGTTCCCTTTCCTCGATGCGCTGGGTTGACTGACTCACTCTAAATCGTGAAATTTTGTCCAACAGTTTGACATGCGTATAGAACGCGATTCCTGCCGAACGCCCCTTAATTCAAAAACGGACCCCAAAGGACTAAAACTGGCTTAATTTTTGAAATGTTTATCCTACTAAGTAGGGGGAGTTTTTGGCTAAGTTTCTAATTGCGATTTTCATCTTGAGTTGCCAAATTGGGATGGCCGAAGATGATACAATTCAAACCATCATAAAATATGAATTAGAACAAAAGATGCCCAACGGTGAATGGAAAGTTTTTCCGACGGTCACCGATAAATCCGGGGAATCCCATGCCGAGAAACTTAACCAAGTGGTTGAGAGTAAAAAAGACGGGGCAGCCATGTGCTTAACGGCCGCCAAAGAATGGGCCAAAATGATGGAGCCTATCTTGAAAAAGGATGGATACCGAGTTTACGTAACCTATAAGCAAAGAGATTATAAATTCAGAAGTACTAACGGCGAGAAGCGCATTGAAAGAACAGTGGCGGTCGAAATTTTTGAAGATAACATCTTAAAAGATCCTGAACCGATTGATAATCTGACTACCGTTTCGGTTAACGATGATGATTCCCACAAAACAATGGCGGGCTGTAAACGAAAGATCGAAGCGGCCTATAAAACGGCCTCGAATAAATTAAAAAACGGTAAAGCTAAACCTGCCGAGCTTATGCGTGTAGTACTCAGGGCCAAAAGACGATCGGCGTGATGATTGCTACGTCCGACGTCGGACGTATAAAAATAGGCAGCCGAGATCGTTAAGGGTATTTTTTCTAATTTGGTGCCAATCCTGGGCACGGTTTAATAAAAAATTCTCTCTGTCATAACCGCTATTTAGCAAATTGTGATTTCATGGTAAAAGCGCCGCTTAGGGAGCTCTCTATGAAATTCAAATCTTTTGGTGTTTTACTATTCCTTTCACTTTCGGGTTTTCGCGATTCGATTCCAGCGCTAAATTTGCCGAAGAAAAATCTCAATATCTGTTATGTTTCACTAAATAACAAAAAAGAATTTGAGCTCATGAAAGGTTTCGTCGACAAGATTCAATCTCGTCTAGGTGGCAAAACTTATTTTAACGTAGTTGAATTTCAAGAACAAGGTAAGTCCCCAGAAGATACTTTTAAGAAAATGGTTTGGCGAAGTAAATTCTTTGTGGCTGCAAGGTTGCCGTACCCTAGGGGCAGAAAAAGAAGCCGCAGGCACCAATGATAACTTGGCCGAGTACCACGCTCAGCGCGTGGCACAAGTGCGCGCTCAGGATGGTTTAAACCAAACGCAAACACAGTTGGAAAATGAATTTGCAACCGTTCTTGACTCTGAAACACCTTATGCGACTCGTTTCTTTAAAACTTTTTTTAATGCAAAAATCTATGGCTGGACCATGACCGCTCCCGGCGAAAACGCGCAGAGCGAGAAGAGCTTGTTATTCCACATTAGTAACGTGGGCCGCAGGCTTCTTTTGGAAGATAAAATAAGCATCGAAGCGCTTGAGAATCCCACCAAAGATGAAATCGGGGAGTACGCTGCGGCAACGTACTTTAACGCGATTGTTACGTTACTTACTCAGAGTGACAAGAAGGCACAGATCCTAAGTTCCGTTGAAGGTTGGGTCGATCATGGTAAGCGTGCAAATCCGAAAGAAAAAATCTATGGATTTTCTAATCCGGAGTTAAAAGCTTATCCCCCTTTGATGATTGAAGGGGATAAAGTGATGGTTCGCGCCCGTCAATTGGACTGCGGACTTCGCCGCGCCAAACAACCTAACGAAATCGAAAGTGCGGTTGGCGATATTCTAGCCACTCCCCAATCGATCGCCTTTTCTTTTTATACAATAAAAGAAGTTCTTGAAGAACGCATGCGTGAGGTCGTTACTCGCAAAGCCGTGCAAAAGGCTTTGGCCCGCAATAAAAACTTAATGGATTTTTTAAATCTAAAAATTAATCATAAACATATTGGTGTTACGAAAAAATTGGATTACGTGGGGTTATACTTATTAATCAGTGAAGACCGTGAAAATCCGCTGATTACTAAAATCTTACAAGAGGCCTCGGCTAAATTATTGGCGAAAATTGAGTCCGGCAATTATGACCGGCGCGACGAGAAACAATGGATTCTTAAAGCTCTCATCAAAAATAATCTTATCTCCTTAGAAACTTTGCTGGGTTGGATTGAGCGCTCGCCAGATGATTCATTGGTGGAGGCTACGGCTTCTTCGCTGAGTAGCCTGGTCCATGAAAAGGTTAGAATCGATCTAAGGCTATTGGTAAAAGCCTTATTAGATAATCCCCGCACAACATTAAACGCGAAATCTTCTATCTTTTTTGCCGTAGCTCAGCTGCCCTTTGAGGATGAAGAAGTTGCCTCTTTACTTCATGATTATGCGGCCAAAGTCGTTGCAAAATATGATGCTGGTCAAGGCGATGAATTCAGTTCCTTGCTGACGGCTCTTGGCTACGTTAAGGCAAAAATTCCAGGCTTGGAACCGATCTTCCAAAAAATTTATTCGGTCATTATCAAAAGAGAAGGTGTTTTTACCACCAACGAGGGCAACCAACAAATCACCGTAGGAAATGGCGATATGCTTCTGGGTCAGCTCATTCGAGCTGTTAGCAATCCGGTATTTGAAATAAAAGGTTGGGAAAATTACGTTCTTGAGGCGTTTAATTTATTTTCCAAGCGCCTTCCTGCTATGAGTTTGTCGTATCACTTATATCCGCTGATTGAAGCTTTGGATATGCGGGTGGACGTACCATCAACTATGGTGCCAATTTTAAAAATGGCCGCTGAACGGTTGCCTAGCATGGATGCCAATTCAAGCTGGCGTAAGGTGACCTTGATTCGAGTATTGTCAAAATCACCAGAAATGTTTGAAGTAGCAAAAGCGGAAAAGAATAGAATATTGGCTAGCGGTAATGAAAGTGAAATTCAGTATCTCGTGAGTTCACTTTCAATGGGTACTCTGATGGGTGATGAAACCGATGAGCGCCGTTCTCGGCTATTTGAATTGGAAGACTACGAAAAGATATTTAAAACTGCCACAGATTCAAATCTGCGTAACACAGCGGTTTTTGCGATGGGTAACTTTCCTCGGCCAAATGCCAAAATAGCCGCCATTTTTCGGGACCTGTTAAGTGGCCCCAGTGTTAGCGAAAATATTCGTCCATTCCTTTCGCTGTCCATGATGAGTTATGAAACGGATTTGAAGGTAAAAAGAGAATACTTCAAAAGGGATTACGTTGATAAAGCTAATTTAAGTTTTACAGAGTCTGCGGTAGCGGCTTTACATATTTTGACAGATTCCAAAATTGTGGATAACCCGACTGCCTATTTGGAGAAATTAAATCGTGAGGCTGGTTTTAATCCTTATCTTAAGGGAATATTACTAATTTATATCGTAAAGCAACCTGCCACAGCAAAAATGAAGGCCTGGGCGAAAGAAATTCTTTCGGCCGAAGATTTTGTTGCTGAGTCCGTCGGGATTATTACAAGTATAAAGTATTTTACCGACATTTTCGCAAATATGTCTTTTACGCAACTTAAAGCTCTTTTTAAAATGGTTGGTAACCATCCATTATTAGAGCCCAAGGATAAACTTAGCTTGCGCAAAGATCTTAAGCGCCATAAGAAATTAACGGATGTACAAAAAGCTGAACTCCTTACGCTGGTAAAATAACTTGTATGTGCCGGCACGTCAGTGCTGGTGGCGCAGCGTTTCGCCGACGTCGGACGTATAAAAATAGGCAATCGTGGACTTTTATTTTACGTTCTAAAATATTTTTCACAGTTCCTTTCGTTCCACGCTCCTCGTCCTTGCCGCTGGGCTCGCGCCTCGTGCGCTCCGTCTAAAAGCTAATTTCGCGGAGAGCAAAAACGAGTTTGGAAAATAATTAAGAAGGTATAAAAAAACTCCGCAAAGACATTATTTAAGTCCGGCGTGGGACTAAAATCAAAAACGCCTTCTGTAGGTAACGACTGCTGACTTAGCGCGGTCCGTTTTCGCCGCGCATTAAGGAAAGGGAACTGTTACCTTACGCGGTAGCTTTGCCATTGTTTTAAATTTGCGGGGTCGAGGGCGACATAACAAATAATACCTTTAGTGCCTTTTTCTGAGCGCAAAACTTCGCCTTGTTTGGCGAGTTCATACATTTGGTATTCTTCTTCTTTGGGAATAAATAATTCCACTTCGGTGCGTAAAGTATTCATCGCTTCGATCATTTTCTTTTTCAGAGTCTCAATACCGTCGCCATTAAGTGCTGAAGTGAAAACCTTCGGATGCAGCTTTACTTTAAACTGCTCTTGAATCGGCGCTTTATCCATTTTATTGAACACATGTACGATGGGTTTTCCCTGCCAGCCAAATTTTTCAATGAGCTTTAACACCGTATCGATTTGTTGATCGCGGTGCGGACTAGAGAGATCAATCACGTGAATTAATACTTCGGCGTCAGCGGATTCATCAAGTGTCGCTTCAAAGGCGTCTATCAATTGCGGTGGAAGTTTGCGAATAAATCCTACCGTGTCTGTGACTAACACCGTTTGATTGTTTGGTAGTTCTACCTTTCGCGTCGTAGGATCAAGTGTTGCAAACGGCATATCTTTCACAAACACTTCCGATTTGGTTAATCGGTTAAACAACGTACTTTTCCCGGTATTTGTATAACCAATCAAAGCAAAGCGGTGAGCCTCATTGCGCCGCCGCCGTTCACGATGAAGACGGCGATGGCGTTTGACCTCTTCCAGCTCCTTGCGAATCTGGCTAATGCGAAAACGCATGGTGCGGCGGTCAGTCTCCAACGCTTTTTCGCCGGGGCCGCGGGTACCGATACCGCCGCCCAAACGCGAATGAGACTCTAGCCACGCGCCTACCATTCGCGGCGCTTGATCAAGTAATTGCGCCAGCTCCACTTGCAATTTACCTTCATGAGAGCGGGCGCGTTTGGCAAAAATATCTAATATCAATTGATTACGGTCTAAAACACGTACGGCCCAAGCGTCTTCGAGGTTACGCTGTTGTACTCCCGACAAGGAGTGATCAACTACGACTAAGTTAGCGCCAGTCTCTTTTACCAGGTCGGCGATTTCCGCAACTTTACCCTTTCCGATAAGGGTGCCCGGACTCCATTGCAGAAGAATCTGCGTTAGCGATCCAATGACATTGGCGCCGGCCGCATAAGTTAATTCTTCAAGCTCCCAAAGACTCTCTTTAATGTCGACGATGGCATCTGTTTTTAAACCTACGCCGACCAATAATGCATTTTCTGAAACCCGGGTTTCTGTCATTTAGCTGTCTTACTTTGTTCTCTTGCTCTGTTCAACTTCTCTTACAATTTGCGTTTGTAAGGCGGTGAGGGCCACAGTATTAAAAATATCCTCTACCGTACAGGTGCGCTGCACGATATGGGCCGGTTTACGTAGCCCCATTAGGAAGGGACCAAACACCTCACCACCAGCGAGCTGCTGCACAATTTTGTAGGCGATATTGCCGGCGTCAAGGTTGGGGAAAATTAAAATATTAGCGGCCCCATCATTTAGGCGGCTAAACGGAAATAGACGCTCTATAATTTCTCCGTTGACAGCGGTGTCGGCTTGCATTTCGCCGTCCACAATCAAGTCGGGAAACCTTTGCTTCACTAAATTAACAGCCTCTTGCATTTTACGGGGACTCTCGCCGCGGCTAGTGAAGTTGGTATAACTTAACATCGCAATTCGTGGTTTTACTTTAAAAAAGCCCGCAATGCGTGAGGCATGAATTGCAATCGTTGCGATTTGCTCAGCGGAGGGATTTATGTTCATTGTCGTGTCGGCAAAAAAGAGCATGCGGTTTTTTATTAGGACAATATTCATGCCCGAAGCAATGCGCTTAGCTCCTATAGTATCCAGGATTGGTTTTACCGCATCGGCATAGTTTTGCGTGGAGCCAGAAACAAGGGCGTCGGCATCGCCAAGTGCTACCATCATCGAAGCAAAATAATTCGTATCGATCATGCGCCGCTCGGATTCTTGTCTTAAGATGCCTTTACGTTTACGCATTTCATAATACGCGTCGATATATCTAGCGGCGCGGGGATCTGTTGAAGGGTCGGCGATTTTCACATCATTAAGTCCCGGCAGGTCTAATTCCTTAATTTTCTCACGAATCCGCGGTTCATAACCGACTAAGATTGGCTCAATGACTTTTTCTTGTTTCAACATGTAAACGGCACGCAGAATTTTTTCGCTGCGGCCTTCGGGAAAAACTACTTTTGGCAAATGACCACTGGCCTGCGCGCGGTCTTTAACTTGATGAATAGTGTCGCGGATAAATCCGCGGCCAGAGCTTTGAAATGACGCAAGTTTGTCCACGTAAGTCGTAAAATCGGTAATTGGTTTTTGCGCGACTTTATCTTCAATGGCGGCTTTCGCCACGGCGGGAGCCACCCATAATAAAACACGTGAATCAAAAGGTTTAGGAATTATATAATTTGGTCCGAAGTGAAATTTAGTTCCGCGGTAGGCGGCGACGACTTGATCGGGTACATCTTCCCGCGCCAGTGCGGCCAACGCTTCGACGGCCGCGAGCTTCATGTTTTCGGTAATTGTCGTCGCGCGCACATCTAAAGCGCCACGGAAAATATAGGGGAAGCCCAAGACGTTATTTACTTGATTTGGAAAATCACTGCGTCCCGTGGCAATAATCACATCGGGGCGCGCGGCCTTGGCCTCCGGCGGTAATATCTCGGGCTCGGGATTAGCCATCGCAAACACGATAGGGTTTTTGTTCATCGTTTTTAACATTTCCCCAGTGACGGCGCCGGCCACACTTAAACCGACAAAAACATCGGCATCTTTAAGCGCATCGGCCAGTGTTTTTAATTTTGTATCTTGCGCGAACTCTAATTTATATTCGTTAATGTCTTTTCGCGATTTGGTCACAATGCCTTTTGAGTCACACATAAAGATATTGGCCCGTGGTACCCCTAGCTGCGTAAAAATTTTCGCGCAAGTTATGGCCGCAGCGCCGGCACCATTCACCACAATTTTTACGTTTTCAAGTTTGCGGTTGGTTAGGTGAGCCGCATTGATGAGGGCGGCTCCGCAAATGATGGCAGTACCATGTTGGTCATCATGAAAAACTGGAATCTTCATTTCCTCTTTCAAGCGTTTTTCAATATAAAAACATTCTGGCGCCTTAATGTCTTCGAGGTTGATTCCCCCAAAGGTTGGCTCCAGAGCTTTGACGGCGGTAATAAATTTGTCGGGATCTTTGGCGTCGATTTCAATGTCGAAAACATTGATATCGGCAAATTGCTTAAATAAAACTCCCTTACCTTCCATGACAGGCTTGCCCGCTAAGGGGCCAATATCCCCAAGACCTAAAACGGCGGTGCCATTTGTAATTACCGCGACTAAATTCCCCTTGGTGGTGTATTCGTAGGCGAGATCGGGGTTTTTAGCGATTTCAATACAGGGGGCCGCAACACCGGGGGAATACGCTAAAGAAAGATCGCGCTCCGTGCGGCAGGGCTTTAAAGAAGAAACTTCAACTTTTCCCGCGCGCGGGAAAGCGTGATAATTTAAGGCATCGGCGATTAGTTTCTCATCCATGTAAAACTCTCTTTCTTGAGTAATCTACTTTAGTCTAGTGAAGCTCTCTAAACAGTCAACATGACTTAACTTATCCTTTCCCTAATGCGTGGTGTTGGTAGTAGAATGATTTGGTTTGAACTTTCGGAGGTGAGGGGTGAATTCACGGGATGTTGTAATTATCGAAGGCATGCGCAGTCCTTTTGCTAAATCAGGAACGAAATTGCGCGACGTTCATGCGGCAGAACTTGGGCGGGTGGCGATGAAGGAAACAATTGCGCGCTCTAATGTCGATGTAAATACCATTGATGAAGTCATAATGGGAAATGCCGGTAACCCGTCGGATGCAGTTAATATTGCAAGGGTGGTTGCTCTAAATTCTGGAATTCCTAAATCGGTATCGTCTTTCACCGTGCATCGAAATTGCGCATCAGCTCTCGAAGCGGTGTCCTCAGGGTATGAACGTATTAAATCTGGAACGGATGAAGAGGTTCTTGTCGGCGGCTCTGAAAGCATGTCGCAAATGCCTCTTCTGTTTTCGCAAAAGTTCGCGAATATATTTGGCGAACTCGCCGGTGCAAAAACCATGGGCGGAAAGTTGGCGGCCCTCGCAAAATTAAAATTAAAATATTTAACACCACGGATTTCCATCATGGAAGGTTTGCGCGATCCCTTTACGGGAATGATGATGGGGGATACGGCGGAACTCTTAGCCAAGGAATTTAAAATAAGCCGGCGCGAGCAAGACGAGTACGCTTTGCGCAGTCATCAACGCGCGGTCGCCGCGACCAAAGAGGGTCGGCTTAAAGAGGAAATCGCGCCGCTTTATATTCCGCCAAAATACAATGAAGTTTTAACCGAGGATATTGGACCACGTGATGGTCAGAGTCTCGAAGCGCTGGGTAAACTGAAACCCTTTTTCGACAAAAAGAATGGCACGGTCACCGTTGGTAACTCGTGTCCGATCACCGACGGCGCGGCAGTTCTTTTACTTATGAGCCGCGAAAAAGCGCAGAAACTTGGCTTTAAGCCCGTTGCCACCATCAAAGGATATGCCTTTGCGGGATTGGAACCCGAACGCATGGGGCTAGGGCCGGTTTATGCTACGGCAAAGTTACTTAAAAAATTAGGCATGAAATTTTCTGACATTGGACTTATTGAACTCAATGAAGCCTTCGCCGCGCAAGTGATTGCCTGCGAACGCGCTTTCGCGAGCAAAAGTTTCGCGCAAGAAAAATTGGGTTTGAGTGAAGCGGTCGGAGAAGTGGACCCCAACAAACTTAATGTAAATGGCGGCGCAATTGCCTTAGGGCATCCGGTCGGGGCAACGGGGGCGCGCTTAGTTTTAACTCTCATGAAAGAGATGCAAAGAAGAAAAACTCAGTTCGGTTTAGCAACCTTATGTATCGGCGGCGGCCAAGGTGGCTCCATGATTCTTGAGAGAGAGGCGTAGAGTATGTCGATTCTAGAAAGCATTCGCATTGTTGATAAAGGTGATGTGGGATTAGTCGAGTGGGATCTTGTCGGTGAAAAAGTAAATAAGCTTTCTTCTCCCGTGATGGCCCGTTTAAAAGAAGTCGTCGAAGAACTCAACCGCAGCCAATTTAAAGCGGTGGTTTTTATCTCGCGCAAACCCAAAATTTTTATTGCGGGCGCCGATATAGATGAAATCAAAACTCTCAACGAAAGAAACCAAATCTTGAAAGTCGTAAAAGGCGGCCAAGAAATCATTAACCTGGTAGAAGACCTAAAAATGCCAACCATCGCCGCGATAAATGGCGCGTGTTTAGGGGGCGGCTGTGAGTTTGCACTCGCGTGTGACTACCGCATAGCGACCGACGATTCATCCACTAAAATTGGGTTACCGGAAACACAATTAGGTTTGATCCCGGGCTTTGGAGGCTGCGTGCGCTTGCCAAAACTTATTGGTGTGCAGAATGCACTAGATATTATTTTAGCCGGTAAAGCGGTTAATGCCGATAAAGCGATAAAAATTGGACTTGTTGATAAAAAAACGCATGTCGCGCAACTGGAAGAAAAGGCTATCGAATACGCCCAAGAAATCATTAGAGCCGGTGGCAAGAAAGCCAGAAAACACTATTGCGCGCGCGGGCTGCCAAATAAATTTCTTGAATCCTTTGCTGGCCGGCCCGTGGTTTTTTCAATGGCGGCTAAAACCGTGATGGCCCAAACCAAAGGGCATTACCCCGCGCCTTTAAAGGCCCTGCAAGTTGTAAAAAAAGCTTTTGGTAAGTCACGTAACACGGCACTTAACATAGAAGCCGATGGCTTTGCCGATGTTTGCGGAACACTTGTAAACAAGAATCTCATTCATATTTTTTACATGATGGAAGCGGTGAAAAAAAATACCGGCGTAAATGATAAAAACATAAAAGCGCGGCCGGTAAAATCGGTTGGAATTATGGGCGCGGGTACCATGGGCGGCGGAATTGCATTTGTGACTGCCGGAGCGGGAATGGAAGTGCGTCTAAAAGATATTAATCACGATGCCATCGCCAAAGGAATTCAGGCGGCTAAAAAACTTTGGGATAAACAATTAGAACGCCGTCGTATCGACAAGTATGCTGAAGAAAGAAATTTGGCGCATATCTCAGGCGGACTTGATTTTTCCGGCTTTGGCCAACTCGATGTAGTTATCGAGGCTATTGTCGAAGACATGGCCATTAAGAAAAAGGTGATCGCTGAGACGGCGAAGCATTGCAAATCCGACGTGATCATGGCCACCAACACGTCGTCCCTGAGTGTTTCAGAAATGGGCGAAGCGCATCCCAAACCAGAGAACTTTGTCGGAATGCACTTTTTTAATCCCGTAGATAAAATGCCACTTGTCGAAGTCATTCGTGGCAAAAACACGAGTGATGAAGTCGTGGCAACGATTTTTGAATTAAGTAAGCGCATGGGAAAAACGCCCGTCGTCGTAAAGGATGGGCCAGGATTTTTAGTTAATCGTTTGTTATTGCCCTGGCTTTCAGAGGCGTTATTTTTCTTGGCGGATCATATGGATATCGAAAAGGTCGACAAGATTTACGCAAAAAAATTCGGCATGCCGATGGGGCCATTTCATTTAATTGATGAAATTGGCATAGACGTTTGCCTTAAGGTTTTAAAAATTTTCAACACGGCTCTCGGAGAGCGGGCCCCTCTGCCGCCGGTCTACGAAAAACTTTATCAAAGTAAGCGTCTAGGAAAAAAGGGCGGCAAAGGTTTTTATATTTACGAAGGTAAAAACAAAAGGGTAGATCCGGCAATCTATACGGAATTGGGAGTAGGTACGCCAAGTAGTTCGCACGATGAAAAGGAAATCATCGAGCGTGGAATTTTCCGTATGATAAATGAGGCCGCGCTCGTACTCATAGAAGAAAAAATTGTTGAAACCGCGGCCGAGGTGGATCTGGGAATGATCATGGGAACTGGCTTTCCGCCTTTTCGCGGCGGGCTGTTAAAGTACGCCGACAGCCTAGGGTCACAACATATTACGGACGAGCTGGAAATGTTGGCGTCCAAATTTGGGACGCGTTTTAAACCGACGCAGCCGCTAAAGAACTTAGCTAAGTCAGGGCGGGGCTTTTATAGCTAGACATTGGTGCTAATCGCCGAAAAGTCCTAATATTTTCTCCTTCTCAAGCCGAAAGGAAAGGTACGATATAAACTGTACACTTGAAGGGGAGTAAACATGTTCCCAAAAGATACTAAATTTTTAATCATCGACGACTTTCCAACCGTCCGCAAATTTTTGAAGCTTAATCTGATGAAGCTTGGCTACAATAACGTGGATTTCGCGGAAGACGGAAATATTGCTTTCCAGAAATTGCAAGAGTCGCACACTGCAAAAGCGCCTTATCAATTTGTTATTTCTGATTTGAATATGCCGGGCATTACTGGCTTAGAGCTTTTAAAGAAATGCCGCGAGGACGCCCGTTTTAAAGATCTTCCCTTCCTAATGCTGACGGCGGAACGCGCGCAAGACAAAGTAAAAGAAGCGATTCAACTTAAAGTTAATGACTACTTGGTAAAACCCTTCGACGAATTGACTCTTAAGAAAAAAATCGAAGGTATTTATACACGCATTCAGTCGGCCTTAAAGTCGGCTTAAAAAAGGAACTACTGCATGGGAGCGGCACCAAAACAAGAACTCATATCCTATGTCGATCCGATCTTAATAGATGCTTTTGTCGACGGGGTAAAGCAGACGGTAAAAACGTGGGCCAATGTACAAGTGCAAGCCGGTCCACCAACCTTTGAAAAGCCTTTTGAAAGTAAAGGCGATGTCGCCGGAATGGTGGGAATGGTTTTTGGTGATCTCCGCGCCATTCTGACAATAAGCTTTGAAAAAGGCGGCTTGTTTAAAATTCTTAGCAACATGTTTGGCGAAAACTACACCGAACTTAATGACGAAGTGGCCGGTGCCGCCGGTGAATTCACGAACACGATCTACGGTATCGCCATCGATAAGCTGCGTGGTACGCAATACGATTTTAACATGACCATTCCCAACGTCGTCGTTGGCCAATATAAAATTACCAATGCCCACAAAGGTCATGCGATCATCGTACCCTTTACTTCGCCCGACATTAACTTCTACATCGAACTTACTGTCGAAAAGAAGACCGAATAGCCAAAAGGTTCCAGGTTCTTTTTGGTAGCAATGCCGCGTTAAATCCGGCTTTCAAACTATTTCTTCTTACTATTTTCTTCTGAACTCACGCCCCGCAAAAAAGGATTAACCATAGGGGAATACCATGGCGACATCATAGGCCAATAGTTAATCGGACTGGCGTAGAATTGCATTGGAACGGGGCCATAAGGATAGGCATAAACAGGCCGGGGAATTGCGGGTATACCGTAAAAAGTCCGCAGAGCCATACATTGTGTGCCGCAGGTGCCGGGAACTCCCATAGCGGCCTTTGCGGGAGCAACAGTAACGATCAAAAAAATCAGGGTACTCAAAATCAAAATAGGAAATGCCCGAAGCATACTTATATTCTACTTGAACACCCTCGACCACCACCAGTAAAATTTCGGTCATGATCTTAATGTCGCTTATTATTACATTGGCGTTCGCACAGGGCCCGGCTCTAAAAATCCAAAAAGAACGCCAAGACATTGGTCCGGTATACGCATCGCCGTTAAAATACAAAGGACGAATTGTATTTTTGTCTTCAACCGGCGGCCTTTATGAATCAACCTTTGAACAAAAAAAATTAAAACTCTTATATCAAGCAAAACTCTCCACCATAGCCCAACTGGTTTTACATGGTGATGTCGTTTACTTTGGTGACGGACTTCATGAGGATAAAGAATCAAACCTTTATGGCTTCGATTTAAAGAAAAGTAAACTTGTATTTGCAGTCACGGTTCCGGGCCATATAGAAAAGGCCGTTCGCATAGTGGGTGATAAAATAATTACGGGATTAGGGCCGGCGGGCGTTGGCGCGTTTGATTTATCGACGGGAAAAAGTATTTGGCATTTAAAAACTCACACAGAAAAAAACATTCATGTGGATTCCGAGCCAATTGTCGACGGCGACAAATTTTATGTCGGCGCGATTTATGATCATAAAGCGGTTTTGGCGGTTAAAATCAGCGATGGCTCTGTAATGTGGAGTGCGGACCTTGAAAAGAGTCCAAAAATGGATCTTATTCTATATAAAAATAAAATTATTGGTCTCAGCACGGAGGCGGGTCTGATGGCGGAAAAGCGCGACGTGCCCGCCGACTTTTTTATCGTTGATAAGGATAGCGGAAAACTTTTATTGCAGAAAGAGTTGCGCGGTGCCAATTTCTTTCCACAGTTAATAAAGGACAATGCCGCTTTCGTAAGTTTGATGACCGGTGATTTAATTTCTATCGATCTTGAAAAGGGCGCGGTGACTGTTATTGATCAATATCCAGAGCCTTTTATTGCGACGACATTTTCATCCAGTAAAGGGCTTTGCGCTGTCAGTTTTATGGGGCGGTTAGCGTGTTACAAAAACAAAAAATCTATGCTTAAAAAAGATTTAGGCGAACAAGTTATTGGCCGTATCGGTCCCGAGCTCGCCGGAAAATTTTATTTACCAACACGCGCGGGCTACTATATTTTGCGTCTGTAGGGCTTGTCGGCTGCTTGGTAGTGGCGATTTAGCGTTTGCGTATTATAAGTGGTGTGGTGATTCGTCGGTGACGTCAGAAAATTGCGCGTCGTACGTATAAAATTACGCACTTTCATGTGAGATTCGCGGTTCATTAAAAAGTGTAAACAATCTTTCCCTGTAAGAAGCATTTATTGCGATCCAGATTTTTGCGGTCTTTAACAAAAGAACCCCGTAACCGTTCACAATACTCTTTACACTGCCTGTCAGTGATATCGTTGCCGCCATACTCAAATCCTGTCTCTTGATTCCAGTTATTGGCAAGTTTGCAGAAAATGCGGATGGGTTTTGGGTCCAACGGTTCTGGCCTAGAAGTGATTTCGGGCACTGGGAGATGCATGACTTTTTTTGGAAAAACATACTTCATCAATAGTAAAGTGATGGTTAAACAAATAAATAGGCCGAACAGAACCTTTGACAAATTATAAATGAATCTTACCGCCGGACCTTCTGACTGAGCTTTACTGTCTACAAAGACGAATGCCGCAAGCTCCTTGTCAAAAAGAAATATGAGAGTAGGCAACATGAACAATGCTCTTGCTGCCGTCTGTAAAGCAAAATCCGGCCAAACGAAAAAATAAATTATTTGAAAAATAAATCCTAAAGCTAACAGGAACCGCAAAAAATTAACGTTTCCCCACTTAAATGGAAAAATCTGTCGCTTCGTATATTCGTCTAATACATTTTGAATATTCCCGGGACGAAGTCGAAACAAAACAAATAGACTAAATGCGAACAGCAACCAATGAACTGTCGCGGGATCTTTTTTATTCAAACTTATAAAAATGCTATAGGGTATATGGAGTAGACTACCATAATAAAGTAGCCTTCCTTTTAACCTTGCGCGCAGACTTAAATGGGAAATTTTATGACGCACTATGGACTCGATTTGGTGTCGGGCACCTTTTTACCTTTTTATAGCTGTAGTAATTTGGAGACGCCTTGGGGATTTAGAATGAGTCCTACTTGGCCGTCGCCGAAGATGGTGGCGCCCATATAGATGGTCGAAACGCTGCCGGTATGGCTGAGGCCTTTAACAACCGTATCTTCGATGCCTAAAATTGTGTTTACGACAACTCCGTAGGCTTTGTGCATACCATTGATGATAACGATATTCGAACCGGCTGAATATTTAAATTCGCGGTCGGGGTAACCTTCTAAAATATTTTGTAATTCAAAGAGTGGCAGTGTGCCGGCGCGGTAGCGCATCATCACCTGGCCGGAAACATTTTGCACCGTTGAATTTTGCGTAAGTTCGGCTTCGTTGGTAGAAATAACTTGGCTGATATGTTCCTGCGGAATCGCGTAGGTCCCTTTATTATGGGCGACCACCAGCGATTTAAAAATAACCACCGATTTAGGCAAGGGGAGTGTAAGATTAAATTTCGTCCCTTTACCAATTTCCGTGTCTACGTCGATGCGGCCTTGGATTTGCAGAATGGAATTATAAACCATGTCTAAACCAATTCCACGGCCCGAGATGGACGTTACATTCTTCGCCGTTGAAACGCCGGACTTAAAAATCATGGACACGAGTTGCTTCTTATCCATGGCTGCGGCTTGAGCTTCACTGTAAACTCCGCGTTCGACGATCACCTTACGAAGTCTTTCGTGATCAATGCCTTTTCCATCGTCCTGAATTTCTATAATGATCCGGTCTTCTTCTTCGTAGGCATGAATTTTCAAATTTCCTTTTACTGTCTTGTTGGCGGCTTTACGGTCTTCGGGCTTTTCGATGCCATGATCGATAGAGTTGCGGATAATATGCACGAGAGAAGCTTTTATGGTTTCAATTAACGAGTCATCAACGGAAACATTTTCCCCTTCAACGACGACATCGACTTGCTTACCCAGCTCATCGCAGAGATTGCGCACGTCCCGGCGAACCTGTAAGAAGGTTTCGGTCAAGGCGACTTTCTTTAGATTCATCATTTTATTTTGCATGTCTTGCTGATGCTTAAAGAACTGTTCAAAGAGTTTCGCCAGATGCTCCATGTTTTTATTGCGGTTTTTCTGACTGAGCTCAAGTTTAATGAACTTATCGATCATGTTTTTGGTGATCGTCATTTCTCCATTGATACGTAAAAAGTCTTCAATATGGGACCGCGGAACTTTTAACCAATCTTTGGTTTTTGATTTTGGATTTTTAGCGTAGACGTCGCGTTTTAAAGCTTGATTTGGCTCCGAACCCAGAGCTGCCGGCGTGAGTGCCGTTGTTTTTATTTCGGCGAAAATCGTGCATAGCTGTTCTAAATCCAAATTTGCATCTTCACCAATCTCAAGGGCGTGCATGATCTCCCAAATGGTGTCCTTGGATTGTAACAGAAGCGTAATAATTTGTTTGGTGACGGGGACACTTAGGTTTTTAACACCTTCCAACGCATCTTCGCAGCGATGGCAAAAGTGACTCAAAATCGGGTTCTTAAAAAAACTTGATCCACCTTTGATGGTATGGAGAATCCCAAAAATTCTTTGGAGAGCATCGTTATCCTGCGGGTGATCTTCGAGCGTCAGGACAAGGTTTTCCATATCCTCCAGCATCGTCCCGAATTTTTCTAAGCTTTCCCATACAGCTTCGCGTTCCAGTTTGATTTCCTCAACGCGGATGGCGCAAGCGTCACTTAGTAAAAGTGCTAAATCATTTTTGTTGTAAGGTTTTTTTAAAGTTGGACAAGTTTCTCCTTCGGGAAATTGACTGGCAAAATCTCTTGGAAAACTTTCTGCGGCGATTATAAAAGGGACTTGACGCCAAGTCTCTAAACAAAATTTTCTAAATTCCAGGCCGGTGGAATCGGGGAGTTTTAAATTTGAAATGATACCCACGGTATTGATGGCTTCATTTTCTAAAAACTTTTTTGCTTCTTCGACGGTTGTAACTACTATAGGGGTAAAATCAGTACCCTCAACAAAAGCGCGAAAATTATTTTGTACTTTAGCGTCGTTTTCGATCGCTAATAAATAGATCGCTGTAGCAGTATTCTTATGTGATATTGCTTTGTTTTTCTTGGTACTCATCTAAATTATCTCTTCGGAATAATTCAGAAGAAATACAGTTAAGGTTTCGCTAAACTCAACCTAGGGCTAGCTTTTTGTCGGGGAACAATTCTTTAAGCTTAACTTGCAGTGTAGATGAGGTAATGGGTTTAAGAAGATAGCCATTCGTACCTAATTTTTTGGCTTCTATGATGAGCTCGCGCTGCATGACTGCCGTCACAAAAACAAACGGTAATGATTTAAATTTTTGCGAACCGCGCACTAGTTTGAGAAACTCCATACCATCGAGTTCTGGCATCATTATATCCGAAAAAATGGCGACAATAGGTTTGTCGGTTTTAGAAATTTCATCCCAGGCCTTTTTTCCATTTTCGAAAACTAGGACGTCAAATCCAAGTTTTTTTAAATTTTGCACGATGATTTCACGGTTAGGTTTGGAGTCTTCCGCGACGACAATACAATCTTTTATAATGCCGGCGGTAGGTTCCGGAATTGGGGCGGGGGAGGCCGTGGGACTGGAGGAGTTATCTTCTGAATCTGCCATTTTATGCTTGCTACTTATTTTCTAACTGAACACGCGAAAATGTAAAGTCTCAATCTCATCTTGCCGAAAATAAGCGTATGAGTGGACAACCTAATATTCGGAATATGACCTTGGTCTGGGCTGCTGGTTTAGATGCGCTAACCACGCACGAGATTCAAGATATGTTCAATGTTAAGGTTTTTAACATTCCGACAGATCCTGACAAAATTCTAAATATTAAGGCCGTAACTCCGGAAGTGATTATCACCGGTGAGGGTATTCCCCAAGAAGATCGTGAAGAGATTATTCAAATTATGGGACTTAAATTCGCGCAAACTCCGATGTTCCATATCGTCCGCGACATAAAGAAGTTTGACGTCTACCAGGCGCAATCCAAAGGTTACAAAGATATTTTTCTTTTACCTTTTGAGCGTGCGGTCTTTGAAGAAATGATGATTCAAAGACTTGCTGAGCAGGATTCGGAAGTAAAAAAAGTTTTTGAACACATTAGGCTCATGGACATAGACGCTGACCGGCCGATTACTTTTGATTTGAATTTATATTTAAAGGCGAACCGCAAATTTATTTGTCTCTTAAAAAAAGGCGCCGTTATTGGTGGCGCCCGTTTTGAAAAAATCCAGTCGCAGATGTCGTCATGTTATGTATCAGCTGATGACTTAAATGCATTCAACGCCTATGTGCAAGAGGGCCTAGCCCGGCATTCGCCCCCGCAAGATGCCTCCGCAACGGACCGCCGCCGAAAATTAAGAAACAGCGTACAGGCCTTGTTTAGAGAGTTTTTTAATCAATCCAAAAAAAATCCCACAACGGCGGCCGGTGTAGAAAAGCGTATCAGCGAAGTTAAAGAACAAATTCGCGCCGTGCTCGCGCAGACAACGTTTGAAAACTGGTACCGCCGGTTCCTGGAATACTCGGGCGACCGTCTGGATCAGAGTTACGCTCATGCTTGTAATGTGGGGCTGACCTCGGCGTTTTTGTCGATGAGCACAACCATCGGCAAACCCGAAGACGTTGCCTTAGCGGGAATTTTACATGACTTAGGGATCGCGTTCATTGCGGAAGAAGCTCAAGAGAAAGATTTTATCGACATGAGCGAAAGCCAGCAAAGTATTTACAAAACTCACGTGCAAAAGGCAGTTAACGAAATTACGGCACGCAGTTTGAATTTGCACCCCAATATTATTAAAGCCATTGCTCAACATCACGAGGTTTTTAGTGGCAAAGGCTATCCGGCGCGTATCGAGGGAAGGAACATTATTCCCGAAGCGCAAATAGTGTCATTAGCAGACCGTTTAGATGAACTTACAAGCTTTACCGTAGACCGGCAGGCGCTCTCGCCATTTGATGCGATTAAAGCGATTCATACGGCTGAAGAATCTAGCGGCCATCTTGGCCGCCTCTATGACCCTAAGTTTTTTATGATGGTAATGGATACCTTTATGGAAACAAGAAATTCTTACGTTAAAGGGCGCAAAGCCGGTTAATTTGAATCCGCCGACTTTTGGTCTTTATCGTATTTTTTTGATTTCAATTCCGCTTTGCAGATATCGATTTTCTCTTGGAACTCATCTTCACGCTTCATCAAAATATCTTTGTAACCATTAAAGCGCGTGATGCGGTCTTTTAAATACTCCTCTTGGACGCCCACAATTCTTTTCTGCGCATCGGTGCCAATTTCAAATTTATCTTCTTTGTCGGTGATGCGGTCGATGGTAGGCATATAACTTAATTTTCCGTCGCCGCCGTTGGCTTTGTCGGAAAGTTTCGTGCGGCATTCTTTAAGAGTGCCATACAGACCTTGTGAGCCAAATTTGCGGTTACCGTAAACGCGGTCTTCAAGTTCGTAAACATCATACTGAAGGCGGCGCAATTCTTCGGCCATCATCACCTTTTTTTGCACGACCATATTTCCATCTTTGATACCAATAGCTTCATTGGTCACCTGTTCTTGGGTTTCCATCTTTGTATCGATTTCTTTGGCTTTATGCGTGTTCGACGAGCAGCCAGCAAGAACAATTAAACTAAGAACGGTAATAACCTTCTTCATAAAATCTCCTCTGTTTGACAGGAGATAGGTTAGCGAAGTCCCCAAGACTCGTCTAGGCTTGTATGGTTTGCGTTAAAGGTAAGAAAATAGTAAAGGTGGTGCCTTTTTTTAGTTCACTTTGAACTTCAACGCGGCCTTTGTGAGCAAGAGCAATATGTTTAACTATGGCTAGACCAAGTCCAGTGCCGCCGAGTTTTTGGCTGCGCGCCCGATCGACACGGTAAAAGCGTTCAAAAAGTCGCGGCAAATGTTCGGCGGGAATGCCGGGGCCAAAATCTCTTACGGCAATTTGCGCCCATTGGGAGTCCGCATTTATCAAAACTTCAATGGGAGAATCCGTGCCGCCATAGCGAAGGGCATTTTCAATTAAATTTACACAGGCTTGCTCTAAAAGAGTGGTGTTCACGGCGAGCGTTGGGTTTTGCGCGGCGGACACCTTTACGCGCGGATTATTAAAGATAGATACGGCGGAATCGATCACATTTTTTAGCGGTAAAGAGGTCGTTTCTAAGACTTGTTGATTTTCACTTTGTTCAATCTTAGAAAGCGAAAGTAAATCGTCAATTAATATACTTAAACGCTGCGATTGCCGGCTAATGATATCTAAAAACTGACGGGATTGGTCCGGGGGTAAGCCCGGGTTTTTCATAAGCGTTTCGGCGAAGCCGTGAATCGAGGTGAGAGGCGTACGCAGCTCATGAGAAACATTGGCCACAAATTCTTTACGCAGGTTTTCTAATTTTCGCAGTGGCGTAATATCACTAAAGACAACGATAGTTCCTTCCCGTGTCTCCGGTGTTTCCCGCAAGGGACTTGCTTGCACCTGTAACCAGCGCTGGTCTTGGTCATAAAGCGGAATCTGCTCATTACTACTTTGTTCTTGCTTTAAGGTGGCTTCGAGGTGCGCCAGGAGTTCGGGATTACGCACGCATTCTTCAATGGGTTTACCGACAAAATTGATTTCATCGAGATGTAGGATTTTTATGGCCGCAGGATTGGCGTATTTAATTTTTGCGGTCGTATCTATGGCGAGTATTCCTTCCATCATACTATTGAATATGGCGACGTGTTCCCGGCTTTCATCAGTTAAACTTTCTATTTTTTCATTTTGCTGGATAAGAAGCGAATTAAATTGATTGGCAAGTTCGAGAAATTCTTGGTGCTTAATGTTTTTAGTATCTAGCGGTTTAGGTTGATTCAACCTTACAAACTTAAGTGGCTGCATGGAACGCCGGACATCCCATGCAAATAAGAAAGAAAAAACAAAACCTAAACTACTTGTTATTAAAAATGTTAAAAGGCTTTGGGCCGTGAAGGCAAAATAGGCTAAACTCCACCAAGCAACGCCAAGTAATATTATTTTGCTAATGAGCGAAGTGCGGGTCATTCTTTAAAACGGTATCCGACTCCACGCACAGTTTCAATCATATCGCCATGATCACCGATTTTTTTGCGTAAACCTACCATAGCGACGTCTATTGAGCGCTCGGTGACAGCGTAGTTTTGGCCGCGAATCGCGTCCACGATTTGCCCGCGGGTAAATACCCACCCGGGTTTTCTGGCCAAGAAATTTAGAATTTCAAACTCTGAGTAGGTGAGCTCAATGCGTTCATTTTTTACCAGGACTTCACGCTTGATCGGATCAATAATCAGATCTCCGCGCTGAAATTTTGAGCTCGGCGCCGCGCTGGGTTCGGATTGCTGCCTTCGCATGACGGCCTTAGCTCGCGCTAAAAGAATATCTGGACTAAAGGGTTTCGTAACATAATCATCGGCACCCATCTCCAAGCCTTTCACAATGTCGGATTCGGTACCTTTTGCAGTAACCATGATTATCGGAATAAATTTTGTCGAAGATTCGCTTTTTAAAATTTGGCAAAGTTCCAAACCATTTCTTCCCGGCAGCATGAGGTCTAAGATGAACAAATTTGGTAGTTTTTGCTTGAGAGCTATTTGCGCGGACTCTGCACTCTCAAAACTTTCCACTTCGAAGCCGTTTAAGCGGAAATTAAAAGATATGAGTTGCGCGATTTCTTCATGATCTTCGACGACAAACAAAAGTGGTTTTTCCATAGAGAAAAAATAGCTGTTTGACTTAATCCGTGGCAAGTTAGGAAAAGATTATTTCTGCACAAAAAAGCGTCTAATTCTTTGAGCTCATAATTTCGCTTGAAATTTCATAGAACAGAGAGTTACCTTTATGAGTGAAACGATTCAGTTTACTTTGCCCATGGTGGGCGAGTTAAATAACGGGGGTAACCGATGTTAAAATTATTAAGCGCTATTGCTGTTGCATGTGCTTTCAACGTTTCTATGGCTGAAGAGGGCACTGCTCCTGCTCCAGCAGAAACTCCAGCTGCGACAACTGGAACACCAGAAGCTGGTAAAGCTCCAGAAGGTAAAGATAAAATGGACGCAGCTCATGCGGCTCATGGCGCAGATACTGCTCATAAGGGCATGGAAAAGAAAAAAGCTAAAAAGAAAAAAATGTAGTTTAATCGTTACATTGCTTTTTAATTGGGAGGCGATTGAATATCGCCTCTCTTTTTTTGTGAAAACCGGACTGACCTAAGTCGAAGTTTACCTAGATTTGTCCCAGGCAATTAAGCTAAAATGGGAAAGCTAACTCTATTCAGGGGAAAACATGTCCAATACTGCAGAGCTCAACTACGATGGCAAATCTTATAAACTTCCAGTGGTAATTGGAACCGAGGGCGAAAAAGCGGTCGATATTTCGAAGCTGCGCGCCGAAAGCGGTTTGGTAACCTTGGATTCGGGCTATATGAATACCGGCGCCTGTCAGTCCAAAATCACTTTTATTGATGGCGAAAAGGGAATTCTGCGCTATCGCGGCTATGACATTGCCGAACTTGGCGAAAAATCCACTTTCGTTGAAGTTGCCTTTTTACTTATTCACGGTCATCTGCCGACGGCCAAGGAGTTCCAAGAATTCCGCCATAAAATGCGCTATCACTCGCTACTTCACGAAGACATGAAAAACTTTTTTAATAACTATCCGGGGCAGGCTCATCCCATGGCGATATTGTCTTCCATGGTTTGCTCACTTTCCGCCTATTACCCTGAGTTATTAAAACCAGACCTCACAGAAGAGGATAAAGAATCAACGATCACCCGCATTTTCTCAAAAGTACGCGTGCTGGCGGCCTTTGCTTACAAACGCTCTATTGGTCAGCCTTTTGTTTATCCGCGCAATGATTTAAATTATATTCAAAATTTCATTAATATGATGTTTTCGGTGCCCGCTGAACCCTATGTAGTTGACCCGGTCGTCGAAAAAGCGCTGGATTTATTATTTATTCTTCATGCTGATCACGAACAAAACTGTTCAACATCGACAGTCCGTCTCGTGGGATCATCCAAAGCCAATCTCTTTGCGGCAATATCTGCGGGGATTTGTGCGCTTTGGGGACCACTTCATGGCGGTGCAAATCAAGAAGTACTCGAAATGCTTGAGCGCATCCATGACGATGGTGGCGGTTACAAGAAATTCATCGAAAAAGCCAAAGATAAGAATGATAATTTTAGGCTTTCTGGCTTTGGCCACCGCGTTTACAAAAACTTTGATCCGCGCGCGCGGATCATTAAAAAGTCCTGCGACGATCTATTAAATAAAATGGGAATTCACGATCCTCTACTGGATATCGCTAAAGGTTTAGAAGAGGAGGCTCTGCGCGATCCTTATTTTGTTGAGCGCAAACTTTATCCCAATGTGGACTTCTACTCGGGTATTATTTACCGCGCCATTGGAATCCCAACCAACATGTTTACGGTGATGTTTGCGCTCGGCCGTTTACCGGGTTGGATTGCGCAATGGAAAGAAATGATAGAAGACCCAGGCATGAAGATCGGCCGTCCCCGACAAGTCTACACGGGAGCCACGACTCGCGAATACGTATCCATTGACCGCCGTTAAAACAATTATCTCGCCGAAGTCGGTTGGTAATTAATAATTACCTGTTGGCCTTCTCCAGGGACTGATGTGCCATGGAAGAAAATGGCATTTTTGGCGGAGTCATAGGTCCAGCCATTTTGGGCGTCATTGGGAATTACTTTCCCATCAACAGCAACTTGGATAGTAGAAATATCAGGCTCTCGGTTTAATTTAAAACTTGTTAGTAGTTCCAAAATCTTCCCAGATATTTTGGCGAGAGTGTCGCCAAAATTGGAACATAAATTTCCGGAGTAACCGTTGGTAGCCTCCGAAAGTTCTTTATAACGAACGCCCATTCTACGTCCGGAGCCTAATTGAGTAAGGCAAGCTTGATCCTGAATCGAAATGGAAGACACACTGTATTTTCGATTGGACGGCAAACTTGAGGTGAAGGAATCCAAGAAATTAATATAGGTTGATATTGGGTGAAGGGGAGGCATGGGGGTTTGTGCTGTCGCCGGAGTGGACCCGTCCCAAGAGTAATCTTCTTCGTCGCTAATTATAATCACGGAAAAAAAGCTATCGGGCCGTAGGAAATTTTGGTTCCCGGGATTTATCAGGGTCTCGCGCAGGCTTTGAAAGGCACGTTCATCGCCGTTACCCGCCGTCCCCACGCGCGCGTTCATCAAAAATACATTTTCGATATTCGGCGTCGTATTCATAATAATGGGAACACCAGAATGACCAAATTGATCAGAGCCATCGCGGAAGTGGGAAAGCTGCAAATTGCCCGTGAAAAGTGACTGGTAGGCGTCGGTTGTGGTAAAGGCCATTTTAAAACTTAATCCCTTTTGCACAAAGCCACCAATGAAGGCGTCAAGATTATTGGCCAAGTTAGTTTGCGATGTTTCCATCGACTTCGAGTTATCAATAACCCAAAGCACATCGATCACCTTATTGGTGCTGGATCGATTTTGTTGGAAAACTTGTTGCTCAGAAGGTAAATAAAACTGCTGCTGCGTGCAGCCCAACATACATACCACAATGAGCAGCCAGAGAAGATTTCTTCTCATACGTTACTCCTATGGTTATCAGTCATTCTACGGCACTAATAATGTACCTCAGAGAAAAAAATGATGTTGTTGAAATTTGGTAAGAAGTTTGACGTTGGTTACGTTAATATTGTACATCTCAGAAAAATACACATAGCAAGTGTAGAAGATGTATTCAGTGTAAAAGCCATCGACTGCTATTTGAGGCTTATCGTATTTTGACCGGCATTGGCATTGCAATAGAATAACTACGGGTGGTAGGGGGATTTAGGGCATGCATAAACAAAAAGGATTTACTTTAATAGAGGTGCTGGTCGCCTCTGCCCTCGGTTTGGTTCTTCTAATGGGCATTACACAACTCTATATGTCTCAATTCAGGGCGTTGGCTTCCGTACGTCTTACTTCCGAAGCCAACAATTTGGTAACTTTGGCAAGATTGGCGTTAAGCAATGAAGCTATTTGCCAAGTCAATATAACCGGTGGAAATTTTTCGCCGTCGGCGATTCCGCATACACCACCGGCTAACTTTTCTATGACGGTGAGACGCATTGATTATATCGGTGGTAATGTGCTGACTCCGACAACCTCTGCGCCCAGTGACACAAGTATAATAGTGTGGCCGTCGTCTATAAGTCTAAGTAACTTTCGCGTTTGGGACGCCACGAACCGAATATATCAAGCTGATCTCTCTATCGTTGTCACTAAACGCGGTGTGGTTATGGGCGGCGGCTCGACACGCCAAAAAATTTCTATGCAATTTAGAACCAATGCGGCCGGAGCAATAACGGACTGTGCGGCTAATAGTCTTAGTGCCCCGATTTCAAATTTGCAACTGGCGCAAGTGTGCACTTATTTAGGGGGAACAGTTCAAGGAACCCAGTGTGCTTTACCACAGCCAGCACCTTTACCTACGCAACCGGCACCAACTCCAACACCATTGCCCTTTAAGGTAACTAATTTTGGTTGTGTAGAGGCCGTTGGAACAATAACTCCCAACTCTACTTGTCAGACCAAAGTTTATCCTGGTTCCGGTTATCCCGGTTTGTACTATAATTGTAACGGGGGGAATGGTTTGCAGGCGGCTCCATTTACATGTCCAAACACTCGCTGTATCACTTCTTCATGCAGCCCTTAATTAAAATAACTAAATTTAAATATAAAAAATAATTATGTGTTTCAATCTGAGATAGGCAGAACGGCCCTGTTTCCTTGACTTGAATTTTTTTAAAACTGAGAGAAAATATAAGAAGGTACTATTACGAGGAGGAGATCAAAAACAAATCTAAACGACTATCCGGTGCGCTGATATTAAATGCCGGATATGAACCGATCAAAGTAGTCCATTGGCAAAAAGCAATTCTGTTATGGCTGCAAGATAAAGTCGAGGTTCTTGAATTCCATGTGACGACCATTAGCAGCCCATCACGTTCTTTTAAGCTTCCCAGCGTTATAAGATTGCGCCAATATGTCAGACCTTATTTTTCTTTTCGCGTAAGACTCTCAAGACAAAACATTTTCTTACGTGATAACCATCAATGTCAGTACTGTGGTAAAAAGGTCTCCGAGAAGAAACTGACTATTGACCATGTGGTTCCCATTTCCAAAGGTGGGCGTCATGAATGGGACAATGTTGTAGCGGCTTGTTCGAGTTGTAATAACCGCAAGGGTAATAAACTTTTAGACCACGCGGAGATGGCATTACTAAAACGTCCGCAACGGCCTCATTGGTTACCGATTCGCGAATTTGATTTTAACTCCGGCGGCTTGCCGAGTTCCTGGCAAATCTATTTAGGATCCCTCGCTACGGCGATGGAAAGCGGTTAGAAATTAGAAAACTTGGAAAACATTTTGTGATAGTATTTCATTACGAGTTTATTTAGTTCGTTTAAGCCATTCCCTACAAGCTTATCAAAACAAACCCCCACGCGCCGCTTTTGGAGTGTGGGCAATTCGCGAATGTGTCTAATGTAGCCCTTAAACTGAATTCCGACTTCTTTTTCCGTGGAAATTACACCGGCAATCCAATCGTTAGTCAAAATGACGTGTTCTGTTTCCGGCAACTCAATAAGTGCGCCGCCTAAACTAATATCCACAACACGGGCTTTTACTTTTAGGTTCTTTTCGCCAAGCTGATTGATAAATGCCTGCAGAGGGGCATTTTCTGGAATTGTGATACGGAAGTTTTCGCGGCGCTGGAGCCGAAATAGCTCCGAGAATGTATCGATAAAGTGCCGGCCGTCGGCGGCGCGAGAGAGTTGGGTTTTCGCAAATAACCTATCCTTAAGTGCATTGAAGCTTATAAGAATGTTGGCGTCTTTATCGGGGAGGCCTTTGGCGCTAACATAGAGTTGAGAGAGTTTTAGTTCTTCAGGATTAAGAGTAATGGTGGTCCCGTTAGAGAGTTGCGTGAGCAATATGATTTTTGAATCGATAACGGCCTTCCAATAGTTTTCTTTCTCTTTTTCGCTCGTAATCTTTTCGAAATCCGACTCTTCCTTGCTCATAAGAAAAAGGTAACATGGCTGTTTGGGTTTTAGAAGAAGCCTCTGAGTGTTAGGACAATGGTCTAATAAGGGTTTAGCTGATTAAAAGCTTAATCCCGACAAACCCACAAAAGTTCGCGCTCTTGGCGGGCGAGCGATTTAATTTTAAGGTCGAGCTCTTGATTGGTTGTTTTTGAAATCATTAGGCCGCCAAAGTTTTGCGGTAATATACCATGGGATTTATTTTTTTGATTTTTGGCTAAACTCTAATTTTTAATTCGGCGCTAGAAAATTACATTCACGAGGGACCGAAAGTAACTTTAAGAAATTCGCCGTGACGTAGATTAGGGGCTCAAAATTTCAATCTGCCACCACCGCTTCCAAACAGCAAAACTCAGCAAAAAACCAGTCCTGTGACGCCAAATTTGGTCGCAGGGAATAAGATACGGCCTTAATTTAACGGTTTAACGCGATTTAAAAGCGGGTGGACCCGGGAAGATAAGGCATGGGGTTTGCTGATAGGGCCGCCAGGAGATGTTATGCCAATTCGTTTTCTCGCTGTTGCTTGTCTATTCCTACTAGGTTGTACGCGTAACACTACCTTACCTAAAGCGGATCCCAAGACCGATAACGGTTCTGGTGTAAGCGCCCCGAATTCTCCGGCAAAAACAATGAAGGCCTCCAAGGAAGATCCCAATCGCCATATTCCGCCCGGCAAAGTAGAGCCCGCACCTGATTTAATCCCGGATCCCCGCATTGGTGGACGTGCGGGAGCGCCTAATGACACGATTGCGCAAGTAAAAAAGAACACACGGCTTAATTGGGACGCTTTCATTGAGAGTTTAAAACTTACTGATGAAACTAAAATTCAAGAAAGACTCAATGCCGTAACTACTCTATTAGGCGAAAAAGCGGATACGACAATCAAGCGTTGGGTCGGAAGCCAAAGTTTACATCATCTATTTAAAGGCTGGCGGCTTGAGATACTGGAGCAAGAAGGTGGCCTGTTGCAGATTCGCTATAGTTTCTTTACGCCAAATCAAAAAGATCCAAAAACGCGTGAAGCTGTCTTTCAATTACCCTTTATGCTTTCTAAGCCGCAAACCTCCGCGGAACTCGAGGCCGAGCAAGAAATGATTTTTGCCGGGGACGAAAAAATTAAAAATAAAGTCAGCGAAACGTTTGGCAAAGTAACTATTCGTAAACTTAAAACCGAAAATGATTTGTTAATTGTACACGAGCGCGCCGACAACAACGGTTTCGGAATTATTTTTCATTATGACAAAGCTAACTTAGGTTCACTGGCGGTTGTGGCCCAAGCCGTGGGAATGGAAAAAAGCCAGGTAGAATTCGTGAAAAATTTTAACCTATTAAATTTCATCGAAGTCGGCCGCCGCAAACTCATAGCACTAATCGATCCCGTCATTAGCGTGATAGAAAAGCTGCCGGCTGCTATAGAAAAAGTACCCGAGCTTAAAGCCGCAGGCTTCGGTGTTTTTGGCGAAAAAATGCATGAAATTGCTCTGAATCCAAAGGATCCCGAGGGTGGAGTATTAACACGTATAATAGGATATACAAAGGCGACTCTAGAAAGAATCTTGACGGTTCGGTTAGAAGAGCAGCCCAAGGAAGTTGTCCCAATGGAAGACTCTGGCGCTCTTTTATTAATAGATAAGACATACGCGCTGCAAATGTTAAAAATGTTTAACGATGAATTTCAAAATGCGCTGGTGTATTTAAAAAATAATACGGATCCAAAACTTAATTTGAAAGAAATAATTGATCTCGTTGGTGGCGTAAAACTGGATTTAACGGAAGCCTCGAAGGCTTTTGACTTAATAGGACGTGAGATTTTAGTTCCAGTTAAGGCCAACACGAACGCAAATAAAAAATAAAACACGAACTTAAAGCAGAACGTTTGGGAAGGGTTACGTGAAAAAGTTTATCTTTACTCTATTTGTTGTAGCAGGGTTAGCGTCCGCGCACGCGATCGACTACCGCAGCGCAAACCGGGCTATTAGAACTCCTATACTTTTTGACGAAGACCGCACCGCGCGCTTGGCGCTGTCTTTGGGAATTGCTACTAACTCCATAAAGTCATCCGAAGCTGACGAAATCGTCGAAGCGGTAAATGAAAATCGCCACGTACCGCAAAGTTTAAGTAATACCTGGCAAAAACTATTGCGTCTGGCCCAAATCTCTACCCTCATGGTGGACCTGGATAAATATTTTACTTTTGGCAATGAGTTTGAAACTGTTTATCACAATCACGACTCTTTAGAAGAAGGTGAATTCGAAAAGGGCGCAAAAATATTTGAAGGACTCCTAAAGCAGACGTTTGGCGTACGGGCCTCGCAATTTCACGATTTTAGTTCTTATTTTTGGGATGGCAGTGGACGAAAGTGGAAACTCACTTACGAATACGTAAAAGAAACTGCAGATAACGGCGGATTTGAATTAGTAACCCCGCCCTTTTTTAAACCCGAAGAAACCGAGCAGTTAGCGGCCTTAATGTGGCTTCTCGGCAAGCATAAAATTGGACAATCAAATAAGATGACGGGAGGCCACCAAACCTATTCGCTTTTTCCTAATGGTAAAACTGCGGACTCTGGACAAGTGGCGCGCGTTGTTGCCAACATGCTATTGTTGCAAGCTCAGTTTGCTCCCGCCATTTTTGAAATTTTAGATATTCGCCGCTGGGGTGGACCGCTAAATTTCTATATGCGGCCAATTCTGTTTGATCACCAGCAAATGTTAGCCGAGCTACAAGCCATAAACCCCAAAGACCTAAACTTAAAAACCATTTATGATTTGATGTATATAAAACACTTAGACCGCGAAGTCGAGTTGCAAGCCCGCCAGCAGCTTTCGGTGCAAAACATCGACGCAAAGGAGTTACAGGAAATTCTAAACTGGCCCGTCGAGAAAAAACAAAAATTCCGCCAAGCTTGGAAGTACCGTGATACCCGCGTAAAGATAAATCTTGAAAATCCCATGAAAACGCTTTTTGAAGTTCGTATTGGGGATTATGTTGCTGACCGCCCCGAACAGAGCTTATTAGAGACATATATCTATCAGCTGTTACTAAATAAAGCTTGGGATTTGGCCTCTAAAAACCAAATTTGGCAACTGCAAATTCCCCAGCGCGTTTCCGGGGAGAGCGACACGGATTACTGGCAGAGATTACGCGTAAATCCGCTGGCCTCACGCGAGAATCTTTTGGCGGCGATGGACATTAACGATTCGGGCCGGGCCAATTTGATTCTAGGCCGGGCCTTTGAAACATTTAATCCTAAATTTAAAGCCCATGAACAAGCCTCATTTGGCTTTGAAATTGAAGGTTACACCGAAGACTTGGTAAACCTAATTTTACCGAGAAATCCAGTGGCGCGGGCTGCGTGGTCTAAAATGAGTTTTCGCGCCAAAGTCAATTACGTAGCTCAGCTAGGCTTTAAGTTTGACGAAACTTATACGCCAAAAAAATTTCGGATTTTAACTACAGAATTTATGGCTGACACGGATAATTTTCCATTTTTATCACCGGATCTGTATTTAGAGGCCAGTGGTAATTGGGAAGTAAAGTCCAGTCTAAAAGGCTTTTCTAAAAAAGAAGACTTAGCTCATGCCATCCATCGAATTGCCGTTCACATACCCGATGATTATTTTGGACTTCATATACACCGATTTATCCCGGACTCACAAATAAAGGGGATGACGCCGCAAAGAGCGGGACAAATCGTTGATTATTTTGAACGCTTAAGTTTCTACATGTTGATAAAGGGTTATAGTGACAGCTACGAAAAACAGCCCGCGCATTACTTAGATAGCTGGTCGCTAGACCGCTACTCCCTACAGGACCTCCAAAAAGTTTACGACTTTTTAACGGGCAAAAGCAAAATGTCCTCAAGTGAGCAAAAGTACCATAACTTTGGTTTCCGTCCCGTTCAGGGCGGCATTGACGTTGAGCTACGTGATATTGGTCACGAGGTAAATTACGGTCTAACACTGGCTGACCGAATTGATCAGTTGTTTAAAGATGCCGATTTTACCACTTTGGATTTTTTCACCGATAAGCCCCTTTACTTTGAAGTACAAAATCAATCGGAACTAAATTTAAGGGACGCGGTAAAGTCAAAGTTCACTTTGTCGCCGCGCCAAGAAGAACTGATTAATCAGTTTCAGTTTGAAATTTATAAACCAAGCATGAGTGATTTCTTTTATTTTGAAGGTTATCTCTCGGTCCAAGAAGTTAAGCCCAAAAATATGGACACGCGGTTTATTCACACGAATTTTGAAAACAATTTAGCGATTCCATTATTAAACTTCGGAGATCAAAGTTATATTTCTTCGGCGGATAAAACCAAAATTAGTAAAGCGCGGGAAAATTTTAATAGGCGCGTGCGTGATTTAGCCGTGAAAGTTAGCGTTGATCCCAAGTACGACTTTATGAATGGCGAAAAGGACTTTCTGCATCTGGCGGCTTATTTAAAAAAATCAACCCACCCCACAAAGCCAAATATGTTTAAGGTTCGGGGTACCAAGGAGCGCCACAGACAAGCTGAGGCGTTAGAGTCATTGGTCTATGAGCTGCGCTCACTCGTTGTGCGCTTTGTGCACGAAACAAAACTTGATGGTGTCATAGAAAAGTCGCTCGCACCGGGTTTTAAAACAAACAAACTATCTTGCTCGGGGTTATTCTAATTGCGGCGAATGGCCCGGCGGACCATCATTTCGGCTAAATCGTAATCGGGACCGTCTTTATCATCCATACCGGTATATTTTTTCCAGTCGTCTAAAGCCTCAGGATGAGCGCCGGTGACGACGACCCGGCCATAGCCGTATTGGTTTTCGATCGTGGCGGGAAGTCCTTCGAGCCCATAAGTTGCCAAAACATTTACGGGGTGTTTACCGTCCATATAGAATGTGCCACCACCATTAAAAAAGAGTTCACGCCGTTTGCCGAACCAAAAGGTGCTTAAAATTATTCCATTTCCTTTTTTGGAATCTACCGGGTAATCGACCGTTTCAACGGGAATAATTCCCAACCCTTTAATTGTCTCTGGATTATCAACGGTGGAGTCAGCAAGAAAGGCGCCGGCACAAAATCCAACGTAGCCACCGCCATTTTTGACGAATTGTCTAATCCATTTTAGACCTTTTTCGCCTAAAGCTTCGGCGGCATCAATCGCATTTCCACCAGGCTGGATCCAAACGGCGGCGTCTTGGAATTCTTTGGCCCCGGCCTTAAGGTCTGCGGGCCCTAAAAACTTAACCGACAACCCTAAATTGCGGGCGATTTGAGCTGCGGCTTCTGAGCATAAATCCTTGCAAGAGCCCGGTCCCTTGTAGATTAAGGCAAGCTCCGCTTGGACATTTTCCAATTGAAGAAAAGAAATCAAAAGGAGAATTAAAATTTTCATTACCTCGAATTATTAGAAAAAAAAATTCTCTTGTCTAGATTTTTTTTTAAATATGATCGATGGAGCTGAAGTGAACTTGGCTGTCAGTTTCGGGAAGCTTAAGGTTTTCCGAAAGTCTGCGGATCATGGGTATGGCTTTTCCCCGGGACTGACCAACGAAACCGTTAAGAATTTTATCGGAACGAAGCCAACCAGAGACGGTGTCGCGGTTATTTTGAAGCGCAAAATGGCCAAGAGTCGCCGCAAATTCGTTTTCTAGCTCAGCATCTGGCAGTACAAATTCATGAATCCAAAGATTGTCTTTGGTAGCCCGGGCGTTGAAATAGCCGATGTCTTTTCCTTTGTGGCTGACGATGTAATCGCTAAAGGCTTGCGCGCGCATTCTAAGGAAGTTCCAAACTTCGGGAGTTGGCCGCAAATAACGGAGATAACCTTTGGAAAAGCTATCTTCGTACCAGTTCATTAATTTTGAAAGGTCACTGGTTTCGGCGGCACGAATTTGCAGGCGAGCAGATTTTAAAAGAAACTTCGCTTCTGCCGTCCAACTTAAATCATGCAAAGCTTGAAATCCCATTTTTTCGTAATAACTAGGTTTAATATCTGAAAATAAAAGTGCGGCTTTAAAACCACACTCAGAAGCTTCGTTGACGATATTTTCGATCAAAGTTTGCGCAAAACCCCGGTTGCGAAACTCCTCCCTGGTAAAAACCGCGCCGATCGCCACAGTTTTTAACGTTCCACTAGGAGAATCAAGTTCAAAGGAATAGCGTTTCAAGGCCGAAGCGACATTTCCATTGGGGTCTAGGATTCCAGCCATTGTTACTAACCGAGAGGGCGAGGAATTTTTGAGTTTGAGAAATCTTTCGGTCGCTTGAGCCGGGGTAGTCCCATCTCCCCAAAGTTTAATGGAGTTAGCCATAGCTTGAGCTATCTGGGTGTCGTCAAGATATGGAATATATTGCATGCTTTTCAAGCTCCGGCCTATTTTAATATGAATCCTAATAAAAATCCCAAATTAAAAGCAATATGTAAAGCAATTGGTACAAAAATCGCTCGGGTTTGCAGGTAACTTCGGCCAAGCCACCAGCCTAAAAGAAAAGTATACAGGGTCTGGTAGACGACAAAAATTTTAAAATCATCCGGGACAATGAAGAAGGCATGAAAATGGGAATAAGAAAATATCAAAGATGTCAAAAACAGAGTCCCCTTTGGCGGAAGAACGAGCTGGCTTGTTTCCCAAAAGGCAAAGCGGAAAATAAATTCTTCCAAAACTGGGCCAAAAAGTACCAACAAGAAAATCATTTCGGCGTCATCTAAGTTGAAGGGAACTGCAATTTGTAGCGGGGCCGCCAGCGAAAACACAATAAAGCCGGCAACGAATGTGTTAGCGAAAGACCAAATATACCTTCTATTCCAATGGATTCTAAACCTAAGTTGAGAATAAAAAATATAAACAAAGTTCAAACAAAAAACAATTTCGAAGGCGTAACTGCCGTACATTCCAAATTGGTCCAGAAAACTGGGGAAAACATAGCGCAAGAGTATGTAGGCACTGATTAAGGCGGCGGCGAGCAATTTCTTTTGAGATGTGGACGCGCTCATTTTTATCAGTATAATAAAGTTATAAACCGGGTCAAATTATGATTCATGTCTTTTACCTAATAGTTCTGGCGGTAATTGTAAGTTTCTATACAAAAACGCCGTCGGCTTCCGTCGTCGCTGCCTTGGAGGGCGTCAAGAATGGTCATTGTCCTAAGGTGATTCCCGATAATTTTGTCGAAAAGTTAGAGGAGAAAAAAACTTTTTCTTACGCTGTTGACAGCGAGCCCGCGCGCGAAGGCGGCATGCTGCTAGAAGGTATTTTAGAAAATATTCCCAAAGAAAACTTATTTGATCCGCAGATGGTAGCGGCCCGCGCGAGTTTGGATCTTTCGCGCTACTTGGAAGATGAAATAATTGACGAAGACGAGAATTACAAAACCGTGAAGTTAAAAGCCCCCAACGGCCATATTTTAGAACGATTAATCGATAAGAGGGAAAATGCCGTTACCTGGGAGAAATGGGAAGATGGTCATGGTGGCAATATTATAAAACATTACGGAGTAAACAATCGCCGTGACGTTTACAACGACGCCCAGGGAAACTCTTATGAAATAAGTTATTCCGCAGATGGAAGTTATGGTTTAGCACGCACGCTGCGTGGAATTCATGAGAGCTATGGCTATGATAAAGCCGGCAACGTTACCGGAGTTTTTGTTTACCGCCGGGAAGTGCCAGAATGATTCATGCTTTTTATTTAATTGTCATTGGCCTGACATTAACTTGTTTAGGTCTTTTTAGTCATGATTCTGGTCAAAGGCCGCCGGCGGCGGCGGAAGTTCAGGCGGTGAAGTGTCCACCGGTAAACGCGGCGGAGGGAAAGTCAACGCCAAAGCCAGAAGCGAAAAAGCCGCGAGAGACGGCAGGAAGGAAGCAGCCAGGTCCGATGGAAGGCAATAAGCTCCCGGAAAGTTTTCGTCCGGGTGATTTGTTACACATGATTCCCGGCAAGGAATCCTTTGACCGGCGGATAGTTTCGCAACACACGGAAATAGATTTTTCGCAATATCGTGAAACCCAACTTATTAAAGAAGACGCCGACTCAATTGTATATCAGTACACGGGGCCTGATGGTCATAAGATGAACCGCACCACCAGCAAGGCCAATGGTTCTGTTTGGTATGAAGAGTGGGACGACAAAGACGGGAAGGTGTCTAGGAGCTACTACGAAAATGGTTTCTACGATACGTTTATGGACAGAACTGGAAATACATTTATGTATGGCGCCGCTGACGACGGCCGCAAAACATTTAGCCGTAAAAATGCCACTACCGGCATGGTGGAATCCATCGACTATGACTCGGATGGTTCGGTTAAAGGTGTTTACGTTTATCGCTCTTCAGAAAAACCAGATTAAGCCATGAGAGCGCCATTATTTATATGCAGCGCTTGTCCGGTTATTGATTTTTGGTAAGGCGAAATTAGATAACTTATTAGCGCCGCGATCTCCGCCGGCTGACTCCACTTTTTTAAGGGGACCATATCCATTTGCTGCTTGTACGCTACATCGAATCCCACTTGCATTTGATTGGCAAGTGCTTGAATGCCAGCTCGGGCCATGTCGGTTTCTACCCAACCGGGGCAAATCGCATTTACTAAAATATTTTCGCGTGCCAGTTCAACGGCGAGAGATCGGGTAAGTCCAAGCAGTCCAGCTTTAGAAGCGCAATAGGCCGTATAACCCGGGACTCCCATCTCTGATAAAATAGAAGAAATAAAAATAAGATGGCGAAATTTCTCCGCAGATTTTCTTAAGGAGGGGAGAGCTTCATTTGCAAGTGTATAGGCGCCAGTAAGGTTTGTATTAATGACTTCGTGCCACCGGTCATCGGGCCCATATTGATTACCGCCGCCAACACCTGCGTTGGCGATAACGGCGCTTACGTTTAGATCGGGCAAATTTATTTTACGAAATTGTTCATTAAGCTTTTTGGCGTCTGCCGTGTCGGCGACAACAGTAAAATGATTGCCCGGAGTCGGCAGCAATTCTTGAGTTTTCTTAAGGGCATCTTCGCGGCGGCCGACTAATACAATGCGGGCATCATAGGTTTTGGCGAGCACCAAACAAATCGCCTGACCAATACCGGAACCCGCACCTGAAACCAAAATTGTTTTTTGCATAAGTTACCCCTCTATATTAGAGAGCTAGCACGCCTATTTTATAAATGCAATTTGGTTCTGCTCAAGAAAATTAGCGGATGACTTTACAGAGTTTGTCGTTACCGACTTGGGCGCAGTCTTGGGAGATCTTTTCTAGCTTTTCGCTACTCAAAGTGCGGCAAGCTTTGCTGTTAGAAAAAGAGGGTGAACTGCAAAAAGCCGGATTAGCGCCGGCACAGGCTTTAGAATCAGCATAACTTGATGACGAGCAATAACTTGGGTGGGATTCGGCACAAGCTAGCGAGTCGGCATAAGAACTTGAGTCGCAAAAACTGGGGTGAGCTTTAAAGCAAGCCGTGACATTCGCGTGAGAGCTTGAGCTGCAAAAGTCGGGTTTAGCGCCGAAACAGGCTAGGGTGTTCGCATGCGAAGGTGAACTGCAGTAGCTGGGATTTGATTTATAGCAAGCGAGGGTATCAGCATGCGATGCCGAAGAACAGTAAGAGGGGTTTGTGCTTACACAAGCGACGGCATCGGCATTTGAAGGCGAAGAACAGTAATCCGGACTTGTCGTACCGTGAGTGGCTTCGGCGATTAACAAAATTATTCCCAGAGCGGCCAATAAATTTCTTAGCATTTATTAATCATGGCAGAGTAAAAGGATTTAGCAAGAAAAATAACGCGCTATGGACTTGAAAAGGTGTCAGGCACCTTTTCAGATGACGGGTTGGAGGGCTTTACCGACGTACGAGGGTTTGTCGTCGACAAGGGCGTTGGCGAAAACCTCGTCGAGGAGATCGACGAAAATAAATTCGATTTCGTTTAAAACATTTTTTGGCATTTCAATGAGATCCTTCTGGTTGCCCATGGGGACGATCAGGCGTCTAATACCGGCGCGGTGGGCCGCTAGTGCTTTTTCTTTTAAGCCGCCGATTGGCAGGACCAAACCTGATAAGGTAATTTCACCCGTCATCGCCGTATCCGCCCTAACGGGAATATTGCGGTAAAGGGAAGCGAGTGCCGTGGCCATCGTAATTCCCGCGGAAGGTCCGTCTTTGGGAGTGGCGCCCTCGGGTACGTGAATGTGGACACCGGCTTTCTCCATGGAAGAAGAACTAATTTTATATTGTTTTTGATGCGACCAAATAAAACTCTGCGCGGCTTGGGCCGACTCTTTCATGACGTCCCCTAATTGACCAGTGAGTTTTAAACCTTTTCCTCCGGGTAAGAGAGTGGCTTCGACATAAAGCACGTCGCCGCCGTAGGGAGTCCACGCGAGACCAGCGACTACGCCGACGGCGGGTTCGCGCCGCACCTGTTCTTTGAAAAACTTTTCGGGACCTAAGAATGTATTAAGATCGGTGATTTTTGGGACGATGGTGACGTTTGGGTTGTCAGCGACACGGACGGCAACTTTTCGGGCTACCTTGCCAATAAGCCGTGAAAGCTCGCGCAGTCCGGCCTCGCGCGTGTAATCTCGAATCATTTTGTGTAGTACGGCTTGTGTAAATTGCAGTTGTTGATTGCTGACTCCAGCCTCCTGCATGCGCATGGGAACTAAATATTTTTGCGCGATCACCACTTTGTCTTCTTCGGTATAACCTGCCAGGCGAATTACCTCGAGTCGGTCAAGGAGAGGGGCTGGGATAGACTCCAAATTATTGGCGGTGAGGATAAAAAATACCTTGGACAAATCATAAGGTAGGTCCAGGTAATTATCCCGAAACGAACTATTTTGCGAGGGGTCTAAAATTTCCATTAACGCCGCCGCTGGATCGCCACGAAAATCGCGCCCCAGTTTGTCAACTTCGTCCATCATTAAAACCGGGTTAGCGACTCCGGCGCGGCGAATGGCCTGCAAAATACGTCCTGGCATCGCGCCCACGTAAGTCCGGCGATGGCCGCGGAGTTCCGACTCGTCATGAAGTCCGCCGAGACTCATGCGCTCAAATTTGCGGCCCACGGCGCGCGCAATGGATTCACCTAACGAAGTTTTTCCAACACCCGGCGCGCCAACAAAACATAAAATAGGAGCTTTTGCCTGGGGATTTAATTTGAGGACAGCCAAATGTTCGAGGATGCGTTCCTTTACGTCTTCTAAATCGTAGTGATCGTCATTTAAAATTTGCCGCGCTTGCTGGAGATCTAATTTGTCGACCGTTGATTTACTCCATGGTAAGTCCGCAACAAATTCCAAATAAGTGCGCAGGAGCTGATAGTCGTGCGCCTGGTTTGACATTTGTTCTAAACGTTTTAGTTCGCGGTCAACTTCTTTTTTAACGTATTCAGGTAAGTCCGCCTTTTTTAACCGTTCCTTTAGCGTTGTTACTTCGTTGCCGTTAATTTCTTTTTCTCCCAGCTCCTCGCGAATGGCCTCCATTTGTTGCCGCAGAATATGCTCGCGTTGTTGCTGGCTTAATTGGGAATGTGTCTTTGAGGCAATTTGGCTTTGCACTTCTAAAACCTGAACTTCGTGAGTGAGATATTCATAAAGAATGCTCATCGCGTCCAACAGGTTGTCCGTTTCTAAAATTTTCTGCGCCTTTTCTTGGTCCACGTTTAGAATGGTTGTCAGTAGATAAACCTCTGAAGCGAGGTCTTGCAATTGATGCAGCATTTGCGCAATAAAACCCGTGCCCTTAGGGTTTGTGTAAGACTCCATTTTTTTTACTTGCTCTAAAATACTTCTCTGTAAGGCTTCAACGGCAGTACCTTCGGAGCGTAAACGCGGCAGATCCTCATATTCGGCACGGATAAAACTTCCTGATGTATCAATTTTTTTAAGCCGAATGCGCGACAAACCGAGCACCGTTACTTCTTTGCTGCGGTCTAAGGAAACTACTTTGCGAACACTGGCCCGCGTACCTATTAGGTACAGATCGGCAATGGATACATTGTCGGCCTCGATATTTTTCTGCGTAACGACGAGAAGATTTTTTTCCGGGCCTTTTTGCGCTTCTTCGACGGCAGCGATCGATTTAGGCCGTCCCACCGCTAAGGGCAAACTTAGGCTCGGAAAAAGTACAACATTTTTGACGGGCACCAACGGTAAAATCATTATCTTCTC
Source organism: uncultured Bdellovibrionales bacterium (assembly GCA_964498095.1). GTDB lineage: Bacteria > Bdellovibrionota > Bdellovibrionia > Bdellovibrionales > SG-bin7 > SG-bin7. The sequence goes on from CAZCFY010000008.1 coordinate 43,963, forward strand.
CTGATCGCGATGACCTAATTTGAGTAGTGCAAGTCTTATGTCAAGGCGACGCCCGATTTCGCGTTAATGAGGGGATCTTCCTTCGCGAAATGCCATGGGAAAAGGACAACTCTCCTCATTTATAATTAGGTTACTTAACCAATTCTTTTGGGCAAATTAGTCTCGCGGGGAATTTGATCTCATCACACAACCTGCCAGATAGTGGCGCGGTTTTCTTATTTTATGGGAATACTTACCGACACGTGCGCGGAACTTATGTCGTAGCCCTCAAAGGGCGCCTCATAGCCGAAATTCATTTTGTTGATAGCGCTATAAAGCAGTTCAAAGTTACAACTTAATTTACTGGAAACAGAAAAACCAATGGCAACCTTTATTCCCGTGCCCGTGTAACTGACACTATTAGTATTATCAGTGTAAGAGTTACTCCAATAGTAGCCAAGCCAGTAGCGTGCAATGGAGTAATTGATTGTAAGGCCGCCTCCCAGCATATTATGCGTCCACTCGGAGTTACCGAGTAGGGGGCCGAATTTAAACGGTCCACCACGATGGTAATCTACGCCGATAAAATATTTTTCCGAATATTTATAACTGGCTTTGGCGCCTAAATAAAAACCATCGGCGACGTCAAAATATTTTGTGTCGTTTTGCCGGACTTGAGTTTTTGCTAAACCAACGTAAGGTTCAAAGGAAAAATTTGCCGCTCTTGCCATGTCCGCGTAAAGAGCCGTTAGAATTCCAGCCAGAAAAATACGAAACTGAATTGCTTTCATTAAAATCCCAGAGAATAATAGTGTAAATCATGCGCCGTCTGATTCCTACTTTTATGATTTGTTTTTTTTCTTTGAAGGGGTTTGGGCAACAGTCCTCTTACGGCACGTATAGCTTATACCCTCAGGGCTCAAGTCGGGCCATGGGAATGGGTGGTGCCTATGCTGCCGTTAGTGACGATCCCGCAGGGATGGTCTTTAATCCAGCGGGTCTGGCGCTTTCGAAATGGAAATTTGATTTCGGCGGTACCAACAATAATATCTCGCAAAAAGAAAGCGGACTTTTTGGTTCGACGACTTTAGCTTCGAGTTCCTATAGCTTTATCTTTGGTGCCTTGGGTTTACGCTTAGGTACTTGGGTCATTGGCATAGGAGTAAGTTCACCTTACTTTCTTGAATATGATCAAACGCCCGTGAAAGCAAAACTAGTGATTCTTAGTGGCGACGTTTTAATCGCCAAGAAAATTGGCGAGAATTTCGGAGTTGGAATTTCGGGCCATAGTGAGAGCGTTACGCAAAATTATGCCGATGGTTCTAATCCCCAGGTTGAGGGCAAAGCCACTGCCTTTTATCCGCGGGCGGGATTAATTTTTCGCAAAGACAACGTACGCTTAGGCGTAAGCTACATGGCTGCTCATAAATTTGATATTGACGAAAATTTAAATTCGCAACTTTCGGGCATCACCTATTTTCGTGATTGTGTCGTACCGGCCAAGACTACTTTTGGTATTGCGGTCAAATTATCAGGTAACAAAACTTTGGCTATTGATTTTGATCGCTACGGAATTGCCGAAGATGCGATTTTAGTTGGATCAGGAACATCGGGAGCAAATTTGCCGGTGGATATTAAAGAGGAAAGTCAGACGGTACTCCATGGCGGGCTCGAGTGGGATATTATGGGAGGCTCTAAGTCTGACGCTGTTTTTCGCGTTGGCGGCTATACCGAACCTTCACGTGTGGTAGGAGTTTCTTCGCGCAGTCATTTGACATTAGGTCTTGATGTCCGGTTCGGGCCCGTTGTCTTAAGCGTTGCCTTCGATCAAGCTTCAAATTTTGCAAATACAGCGCAGGGATTTACGGTCAGAGTTGGCGAACTTTAAGAGAAGACTTTGAAAGTGAACCTTGAGTTGTCACCGGATGAACCCAAAGGTTCATCCGATAACCTAGTCACGAGTTTATCAGTTTATCAGTTTATCAGTTTTATCAGTCCAAAATTCTTCTAAAGAAACGATAGATATGTCCACCGACACCGTAGTGGTAGTAAGGACGATATCTGTAATGACCGAAGCGGTAGGGGCGGTCATAGTAACGGTTGTAGTTATAAACGGGTCCATAAGGATAGGTATAGTAATTTCCCCAGGGATGACTGCGGTGATAGGTATGTCGCCAGTTGTGGCCGCGTGTGCGGTTAAAGTGCCAGCGTGAACCGTGTTCAGGAGCCAGTTCAATATTAAAGCCGGCATTGGCGGCTGTCATATTTGAACCATCCCAAGTTTCAATTTCCTCCATATCGGTGTCTTGCACTAAGTTACCGGCAACAAGTTCTTGTTTAGGGTAATGAATCGATTGGACGCCAGTTTTAGTGTTGATGCGAAGAACGACGGAATCAGGAATATCTTTTTTACCTTTCATTTCCGGTTGGTAAAGTTCCATTTCCTCCTGATCAAGATCAACCAGCTGCTCAACTTTTGCTTGCTGTTGACCTTTAAGTGGTTCTTGTTTTAGAGGTTCCTGCTTTAAAGGTTCTTGTTTCAGTGGCTCTTTCACTGTCGGCGCTTGACCTTGGACAGGAGCTTTCGCTTGAGCTTGACCTTGAGCTGGGGCTTGTGGTTGCTGCGTTGGACTTTGTTTTAATGGTTCCTGTTTCAGTGGTTCTTGTTTCAGTGGCTCCTTAGCTGTCGGTGCTTGACCTTGGCTAGGAACTTGCGGTTGCGGTGACTGTGGTTTCTTTAATTCGTCTTTTGCAAACGCATTTTGACTCATCGAAATGGCAAAAATTGCCGCTGCTAAAAATTTCATTTTTCCTCCCAAATATTTTTTAAAAAGGCGCTACAAAATAGCGGTCCCCACGCGTTCCTTTTTCAATATTAGTGCCAGGGCCATTTGCTTGTGCGCGGTCTCCGCTTCGCCGTTGGGGAATTTCTCCCCTATACCTTTGGGTCGTATAACGTAAATTGCTGCCGGTTTGAGATGGGTGTGGGTGCCCGGGGACTTGGTGATCGGGGTCGTGGTGTGTGTTTGGTTGGGGTGCGCTCAACTCGTCGAAGCCCTAATTTTCACGGCCGATATTAGTTTAGGCTATTTTGAAGACTCGCGCCATTTTGCCGTGGCCTTTCTAAGAAGACTCGCGCCATTTTGCCGTGGCCTTTCTAAGAAGACTCGCTCTTCAAGATTAAGCGAGCTTCCCGCCGCGAAAACCCAGCGGCTTCCAGCCGATTAATGCAAATATAATTTGCCAAATTTACGCAAGCCCGGAAACTTTCAACAATTCTCGTGAAGGGGCGCAGATCCCAAAATTTCTCTTTAGCCGGCCGCCATCGGCATGCGCCGGTGACCGCGATAGCGATTGCCGCCGTTACCGCACGGATGAATGGCTTATATGTTTGCCGATGAGAAAGCTTAATTTGGAGATGAATATGATTCCCTACAATAGCCAGCGAAATTATTTTCACCACAAATTTTTCCGAGAATTTCGCTAGAATATCTTTGATACGCACTTTATTTCCTGGCCTTAAAAAAGACCAAATACCCTTAGCTTTTGACGAACGCAAGACAAGATGCATAGTGTGTTTTGCGGAAACCGGCCTCGGCCCCTTTCGGCCCGCGCGCTTTTTCTGCAACTCTCCGCCGTAGCCTGACTTTTCTTTTTTAAATAGAGAAATTTGCTTGAACAACGTGAGCGAAGGTACAATTTTAAGATTTGAAAATCAAGAATAAAATAATTAAAAATTACTTTTACTTTTACTTTTACTTTTACTTTTACTTTTACTTTTACTTTTACTTTTATGTTTTCTAAATCAGTTTACCTTTGAGCCGCTGCACCTCGCACCTCGCACCTTGCACCTTGCGCCTCGCACCTCGCACCTTGCACCTCGCACCTTGCACCTCGCACCTCGCACCTCGCACCTCGCACCTCGCGCCTTGCACCTCGCGCCTTGCGCCTTGCACCTCGCACCTCGCGCTCGCGCCACATATTGCTCGCAAAGCCACCGCCTGTGCCACCCTATAAACTTTCATAAACAAATTATCACGTTTCGCGGCGTAGTTTCAGAACCGCCGAGATCAAAACACCGAGATCAAAACACCGAGATCAAAAACGCTTCCCAAAAAATATTTGGATATCAGATTGCCGGTTGGTAACTTTGACGTCCGCTAAAGTGTATTGAAGAATATCAAAGCGCACCGTGATTCCGGTGGAGTTCGAAATACCGTTGTAGCCGGCGCCTAAAACAGTATTTAATTTTGAAACTGTGGCACTGCTAGACTTTGCGGGAGACTCATTATTTATTTCATAGGTTTGTTGTTGCGAGCCTAATCCGGCCATCGCCATAAAGGCAGCATACCATGACCCGGCCACAGCCGAGTAACCGTAGCCTAGTGACGGCACAAGAGAATTCACTGCGCCTGAGTTAATAGAGTTTCCGCTGGGGTTTTCGGGGAAGAAACCGGGAAAATAAGAAAACTCGGTACGAAAATAGGAGATTCCATAAATCAAGCTACCGCTACTTTTTGTCTGGCGCGCCGTTTGATCAACAATCGCAGCCAGCGAAAAGTCCTTTGGACTATGAATATAATAAATATTTCCGCCGCGATGTTTTAGTTCGGTGTCGGGGATAAGCGCGTAGGTTCCTGTACCCCAAAAATCATTCGTCGAAGAAAGACCTAGATCCTTAAAATGCTGCACAAAAATGTCGATCCAAAAATAACCCAGGCTGAGGCTTGAGCGCAGTTCTCGGGTGTAACTGACCAAGTTATTTTGATCGATATTATAATAACTAATTGAAAATATCCCTTTGTAGCCGATGGTATAACCGAAGAGATCGGACACGCTGGAAACGCTTCTTAAGACATCATAACTTGCAATCTTACCGCCGTTTTCGAAGGCAAGCCGGGATCCCTGAACCTGGGCATAGATTTTTACGGATAAAAACTTAGTCAGGTCGGTTTTAACATCGGCGCCGACGGGCAGTGCAATTAGCGTCAAAAATGATAGATATGCGAGTTTCACGGCTTACCATTTTTACTAAGGAGCATTATAAATTCAACTTATTAGAGGAAACTGGCTTCTTTATTGTACTCTCAACCCCGACTATTATACAAAGGACGAGGAGGATTTATGAAAATAATTTTAGCTCTTCTCACTGTGTTCGGAGTTCAAACCGTCCTGGCACAAGACCAAACTCTTACTTGCGAGTGGCAATTAGAGATGCGCGGATGTACAGCGTATCCGAGATTAAAAGCGATCAAAGTAAAAGTTACCGGTGGCAAGTTTACTTATTTAATGAATCGAGATGCCTGCTATTACCAAATGATTCATGAGTATACCGGAACTGCGATTCAGCAAAGTTATGGTGACGTCTCGCTGACATTGCAAAGTCACGCCCGCCGCGATGTTCAGTTGGGAGAAGGCGAGTGGAAGAAGGACAAAACACGCTTTAATTTACGCGTAAATTTGGGAACAATGGAAGGTTTGTTAAACGGCCGTCTACCCGTGAAATGTTCGGTATCGCGGTAACCCTTTTGTGAGCGGCGCGCCGGGGTTTCGAGGCCGCGGCGCAAGCGGGGTCGTGCGCTAATTTGGTTTCGCGGCTAACTAGGTCGTGAGTTACCATGGCTTCGCCGCGCTAGCCGGGTCGTGAGTTACCATGGCTTCGCCGCGCTAGCCGGGTCGTGAGTTGTAGAAGCTACGACTGTAGAAGTCGCGATTTGACCTGACAGTCGCCCTCTTGTTCGGCAAATTTATTTGTACTGTCAGTTCCGATTTATGCCGAGATTCTTTTCATCCCAGATTTTTATTCCGTCAATAAAAGTTTCCATAGGCGTTCTTCCATTGCACATTTACCCTGGTGATTTCTCCTTTTGTTGTATTCGATTAACCACAGATCCAAATCCGCCTGTAACTCTTCCATGGATTTGAAAAGTTTCTTTCTAAATGCATTTTGATCGCCGCCACGAGATAAAAATAAATCAGATAAATATTCATTATCAGGTAAACTGCATATCGAAAGTTTTACCTTCGTTCACCGGTTTAGCCATCTAGCCTTTGTTCATCACAGCTTTTGTTCATCGAATCAGCATAGATAATTAATTCTACCTTCGTTCACCGATTCAACCTTCGTTCACCACCGCCTTTGTTACCACCGCATTTCTCTCCACCGCCCAAGGACCTCAAGTTTGCTACCTAAGTGCAACACCGCCCTTTACGAGCGAACGATGAAGCTTTTCTTCTAATTGATATACTCCTACAGAAGAAAGAAATATCTAGCTGGCTCTAACGGAAGAATTTAACCACTATAGGTATCTTGACCAGAAGCGCAGTTCAAGGAGAACAGCGCCGCCACGAGAAAAGTAATTTAACATGAATACTCCGCCATTGTGGAAACTATTTTTTTTTAATCTAGATAAATTATCTGCCCTCATCTAATATGATTTTTGCCTCGAAATATTTTGAATTTTGCCCCAAGAGCAGATCACATCTTCCACTCAATAGAATATTAAGAAATCAACACCAAAAAATTTGCGGGTCTGCTGATGACTGTTTGACTATTAAAAAGCAATACGCCAATGAAAGAATTGTACCTTCGCTCACGTTGGGAAAGGTGCGGTGGACTTAAAAAAAACCTAAAAACCCATTTGGCGGGCAGCGAATAGAGGTTGCTGCTTTGCCGACTTCAAAAAAAGTAAAGTGTTATTAAAAACGGTGCCGCGCTCAAAATAAAACTGCATTTGGAATAAAAGAGGCCATCCAAGGAACGACACCACATGCAACAAAAACCGGGTCGGCAATATAACCCCTCCACCGTCTCTATCATGGGTAAAAATGGGAATGGGCAAAAATAAGAATGGGTAAGTTCAATAAAAACGAAGCGCCAGCGACATGCGAGTTTACTCGTCAAACAAGCGTTCTAGGGAAAAAGCCGCAAACCTTTCATGCCACCGCCTTAGACTCCAGAGTCTCCAAGAGTTTGGGCACCGCCGAAGACGCTACCGACATTACGAATGGACCAAGGAAAATTCCGTGAAAACCAAAAACCGTGATCGCCCCGATAATGCCGACCAGGCTAACAAAGGCGTTAAGATTTTCTTCGGAACGGGCGACGAGATAGGGGCGGATGATATTATCAATCGTTCCTGAAACGACGGAGACGAATACCATAAAAACTCCACTACCAACATTTCCTAAACTAAATGAAAGTCCACTTAACAATAATCCAATAGGCGCCGCACCGATCACAGGAATAAAGGAACAAATAAAGGTGAGCGTGAAAATAATTGACCACTCATTTAACCCCACAATTGCGGCTCCTGTCGTTACGACCGACGCCTGAATGCCGCCGACAATTAAATTGGTGGAAAGCATGGAGCCTCCCGAGGTTTGCAGCAGTTCGGTAACCGTCGCAAGTTCGTCGGTGGTGACGAGTTTTGAGCGCAAAATTAAACCATAAAACGTTTTTCCGTATCTAAAGAAAACAATGAGCATTAAGATAAATACGACAAAATGCATAGAAAATATTGGCAATTTCGAAAAGAATGTTCCCGCTGCATGTAGTGACCACTCACCAAATCTTTTCATCAGGATTTGCGCCTGCTGACCTATGCGCGGCGTAGTGGTTATGCCGAAGGTGCGTAGAGTTGACTGGGCAAAGTTCTCGATAAGTCCCGATGTGGAACCCACTTTTTCGCGAATGGAATTAAGAACCGCGACCGATTTATCCCGGTCATCGCCAAATGTGAGATCATAAATTCGAAAAATGCAGAGGGAACCTAAAGTGAAAAAGGCAAACAATGAGATAATTACGATGCTAATAAAAATTCGCATTCGAGCGAGGCCGTATTTGCTGCGGATTTTTTCGACCAAAGGAGTGAGGCCCATGGCGAATATTCCAGCCAGAGCAATAGTCAATATAAACGGCCAAATGATTACAAAGAAAAATAAAGAGGAAAGAGCCGTGATGGCGGTAAGAAGAAAGTGACCGCGATTTTTATAAATTCCTGTTATCCCCATGGGAGTAATTTAGCTAAGTCAGAAATTTTAGTAAACTCAAATAACTGCCTAGGGGAATTTCGCCCCAACGCTTTTGGCTTCTTGATTTAATTGCCGAGCCTCATTACTTTTACACCGTGACCTACGTTATTTGCCAGCAGTGCGCTACCGCCAATTCAGTTATAGATATTCGTCAGCCACTTATCGTGTGCCGGCGCTGTCAATTTCAGATCTGCGGATTGCGCGGCAAATCCATCCCACGAACGGCGGCATTTAGTTTTACGGCGCTGATATTTTACTTTCCCGCCAATATTTTTCCATTTATGACAATGGAAATCTATGGCAATCGGAATTCCGCGACAATTTGGGATGGCATTGTTTCTTTGGCGAATGCGGGATCATGGACAGTTGCTATCATTGTTTTTTTGGCGAGTATCCTAATTCCATTTTTGAAACTGGTTGTATTATTTTATTTGTCCTTTTCCGCGCAAACGGGCGCGCACTCCTACATGAAGACACTACTTTATAATATTATCGATTATCTTGGGCGCTGGTCGATGCTGGATATTTTTTTATTGGCAGTCCTGGTGGCATTAATGAAATTAGGAACGTGGACGTCGGTTAAACCCGAGATAGGCTCTTTAATGTTTGCGCTGGTCGTCGTTTTTACGATGCTTGCTTCGGCGAGTTTCGATACGCGACTTCTTTGGAAGAATAATGATGGCATTAATTAAAAATTGGTGGATTTGGGTATTTCCGCTTTTAGCGGCCTTGGTAACAGGCTCTTTGTATTACGATTATTGGCAAAAGCGCGGGCCGCTAATAAAAATTATTTTTAACGATGCCAGCAGTATTGAAATTGAAAAGACACCTATTCGTTTTCGCGGCGTAACAGTGGGCAAGGTGGAAAACGTCTATTTGTCCAAAGATTCGCGACAGGCAATTGTTTTTGCGCGCCTTAACCGGGACGTAAAAAATCTGGCCGTTCAAGGCACTAAGTTTGTGGTCGTGCAACCTCAACTTGATTTTGAGGGCGTCCGTGGACTTGAAACTCTGTTGCGAGGGTCTTATATACGGGTCGAGCCGGGCGGGGGAGCCGCTACCAACGTATTTCGCGGTTTCACTGGTAACGAAATTTCTAACGCGTCAACGGGTGTCGTTCATTTCCGCGTTCTCTCGCGTACGGCGGAGGCGCTAAATCCGGGTGATGCGATTTATTTTCGTGGATTAAAGGTGGGAGTGATTTCCGAATTAAGAATTGCCAAAACTGGTCAGGCGGTGGAAATCACGGCGAGTATAGACCGTCAACACCGGCGACTCATCCGGAAAAATACGACCTTTTGGCAAAAGGTCGCCGTGTACGCTAAAGCCGGTCTATTTGGTACTGAGGTAAAAATTAATTCCCTGGAGTCTGTATTGAAAGGGGGAATTTCATTTGCAACTCCTGACCCGGCCGGCCCGCTAGCTCCGGCCAATTGGGAATTTTTCTTAGAAGAAAATCCTCCCAAACGCTGGGAAAAATGGATTCCAGAAATCCCTCGTTTTTAACAATAGATTATGCCGTTTTCTCCTTCATTGCTCTCCGATGAGGCGTCTGCCTTTTTAAGGTAAAGTTACCGTAACAATTGCGCTATCAATTTAATCACTGGCGTTTAAGCGGGACATAATCTGTAATATATCTTGAGAAAGGCAATTCTAATTGCTATTTCTAAGGGGTGCTCAAGCGAATAGTTTATTTTGCCTTAATAATTGTGCCAGTATTTCCCGTTCTTGCAACTGGGGCCGAAGATTTAAAGCCTTGGACTATTACCGTAAGAGTTTACAGCTATCAAGCTCCCGACAAATTTCCGCAATTGGATTCCGTGGCAACTATTATAGCGCGAGAGACAGGCAAAGGTTTTATCAATAGTACGTCAATTTTCCGCGATGGATTTCATTACGGCGCGACATTTTGTTCGCTTGTGGATTATCGGATCGATCAGGCGGAAAAGGAGAAGCAAAGAATTGTCGGTGAATTAAAAGATATTCAAAAGGATCCCAATGAGGTACTGGATTTTGAGGTCATAAATCCATCAGATTGTTTTGAAACCCACCTGGACTAGCCTTACCCCTGGCGAATTACGCTAATTAACTTTGGCTTAGCAATTTTATAGTTTTCACTCTTTTAAACTCATGCGAAAATATTTTCATGGCGGATTCCGTTGAGTCGTTACTTAAATCGCTAAATTGCACGATTTTAGTGGTCGAAGATTCTGATGAAGTCCGTCACATGATAAAGTCAATCCTAGAAAAAAACAGTTATAGAGTTATCACGGCTGAAAATGGTCAACAAGCGCTTGAGCTAGCCCAAAAAAATGAAATCGATATCGTGGTGACCGACGTTCACATGCCGGTGATGGACGGAATAAAACTTTTTAACGAACTCCATCCTAAACATATGCCTTTTATTTTTGTAACATCCCACACAGATATTTTAAACTCAGAAAGAGCTTATAAAATTGGGGCGGTTGAGTATTTAAATAAGCCTTTTACTTCGCAACAGCTATTAGCGGCTGTGGACAAAGCGACTTATGTGGCAAATAGTGGGTTTAAAGATTCTGATCCCGGTTATCAACGCCTATCGGTTGAGGAGTTAATGTCAGGCGAAACCACGGGCCGGGAAATATTTTTAAGAATTTCACCCCAAAAATTTCTGCGCGTGGCGAAAGCGGATGCGCCGATTACCGTAGAGCGATTAAAAAGTTATCAAAGTAAGGGACTAAAATTTTTGTATATTAAAAAGTCAGGTTAAGCGCTTTTTTTTGGGTCGTTGGCTTCTTCTTTTGCCTTTGTCTCTTCTTTGTCGCCGTTGGGGCCGTATAATACTTTTAGTACAGTACTGCGCGAGACCAATCCCTGAAGGCGGCCAGTATCATCGATGACAATTAAACGATGAACCGGGGTGGCCAAAAATTTCCTGTAGAGTTCCGCAAAAGTTACGTCACGTTTGAGTGTCACTAAACTTTCTTTTTTGGGGAGGGATTGTAAACACGTGCCGATTGTAGCGGTTAAGCCCTTTGTGGCCGCAAGTTTCATCAGGTCACTTTGGCTGACAACACTGATTACGGTTTTCATCGAATCAATAACCGGCGCGCCGCTAATTCCATGTTTTAGTAATAATCCAATCGCCGTCTTAACGGTCATATCTACCGTAACACTCTTAACATCGGTAACCATAAGTGAGGCTACGGTAACTTCCGGCGAGGTATTCTTCATGTATTCTTTTCGCAATATTTTTGGAAAAATTTAACGGTCTAAAGAGCTAATAAAGCTTTCGGTGACTTCTTAAGAGGTGAAATTCTCTGGCTGAAGGTCGGGTGCCGCGCAACGCTGCTAGTGCATCCATTTTTACTACCTAGACTCATACGGTTATTCTAGTTTAAACCTTTTTCATTTTCTTCTTCAAATTCATCTGCGCCAGAGTTCTAAAGAGAGGCTCTTCCGCGCCGAGGTCGCGGCACCAAAATTGTTTGCCAGCAACAAAGTCATTTACTATATCAACGCTTTTTCCGGAAATGACAATGCCGTAAATTATCCGTCCACAAAAGCCGCTGACGCTAATATTTTTCGCGCGCTTTTCTGTGCGGCTCATAGGAGAGCTAACCACAATAAATACGCCGTCAATTTTTAAATCAGGAAAGGCAAAATGTTGAACCTCGCCATGGCGGCGTAAGAAGTAGCAGGGATTTTTCGGGCTAAACTGAGTTCCGCCAACAATACTTTTGCCGGATTTGCCGTCGCCTTCATGCCGACTGTAAGATAAAGAACAGCCTTTATCTTTTAGGCTCACTATAAAACCATTAAAGCCAAAGCTGTCACGGAACATGGAATCAGGAGATCCTGCAAAAACCGTGAGCGTGAAAAAAGGAAAAAATAAAAAGTTCACTTAAGTAAGTATAACTATGGCTAATGAAATTCCAAGTTCAACTTGAAGAATCGTGAGGTCCCGGGATTGCAACGCGGCTCGCGCTTCGGGCGCTCGCCCAATTGAAGACCCACTCAGCTGGTTGTTTCTTTACGTCCGACGCTGGCGAAGCGCTGCAGCACCAGCCGTGGAGGCGGGTTCACGCGATACAAGTCGGGCGCGATTATTTCTTGTGTTCTTCTTTCTTCCAAACGGCCATTATCAAGTTGCTATGCGAAGGTCGAACGGGTAAGTTGTGAGCATGTCAAATTACAAATTGGTTTGGTCCGATAAAGACGGTGATTTGAGAAAATCAGGCGCGCAAACCCCGAAAGAGTCTTCTGTGAACGAAAGTAAATTAGAATTAAAAATTCGTCGTTTGACTTCGGGTAAGGGGCGCACCGTTATCGAAATAAAAGGTTTACCAAATAATAAAAGCTGGTGCGAAGCTTTAGCCAAGGACCTAAAGAAATCGCTTGGCGTTGGCGGTACCTATAAAAATGACTATATCGAAATCCATGGCGAGAAAATCGAAAAGGTCATGGAATTTTTAGATAAAAAAAATATTCGCTGGAAAAAAACAGGCGGTTAATATGCGGACTGGTCATTAGGAGAAAAATACAAGGGGAAAACGGCGGATATAGCCAAACCCATGGGGGCCGAAAAGCTGGGGTTCCATGTCGAAATTTTGGAACCCAAAAAGTTCTCCTGTCCCTATCACTTCCATCATTTGGAGGAGGAACTCCTCATCGTTTTTGAAGGCAACGCGATGCTAAGGCAGTCCAATGAATTTCGTGAATTAAAACCCGGCGACATCGTGCATTTTAAGCCGGGGCCAGAGGCCGCGCATCATATTTATAATCACACTGACAAGCCCTTTAAGTTTTTTGCTCTTTCGATAATGGACTACAGCGAAGTCTGTGAATACCCGGATTCGCAAAAGATTATGGTCGCCAAAATTAAAAAAGTCTTTCAGCGCGGAAAGGAAGTTCCCTATATTACGGGAGAGGAAAGTCCGGAGCAGAACTGGCCGCGTGTCTGATTTGCCTTTGCGGCGCGGTGGCTCGTGGTAACTTTTGCGGAAAATTGGAGTTCTTTACCCGTAGGATAAACTCATCACTGAGTTTTTCTTTCAAAAAGTGCGGGACATCCCGGCGTTTTCCATAGGCATAATCCAAAGCCAAGATTTCGTCTAACGAATGGCGCCCGGCTATTGCATGCGCCGAAAAATAAAGCCAAATCGTCTCGACTAAACTTAAAAGAGCGATCCCATGATTTTGCGGATGGCGTTTGGCGACAAAGCGACTGAGCTCATAAAATTCCATAAAATAAGAAAGCCTTTGCTCCCGCAAAAAGCTAAAAAGAACCTGCATAAGATTGGTAAAATTTCCGCTATTAAAAACGAGATCCCAAACCTTCGCAAAATGCGCCAGCCGTTGAACCGTCATAAAGTCCAAATCCTTGTTTTGCAGAATCTGAAAAGGCGATTTGCCGTCGTAGACCATTTGGAAGGCACTATCGTGCCGAGCTAAGGGAAACCCTTTTAAGCGCTTTAATAAACCCACCTGGATTTCATCCGGCTGGTATTCAACCAAAGTATCAAACCCCGCCGCGAAACTGGCTAGCGTTTCTCCCGGAAGCCCGACAATAAGATCGGCGTGGGTGTGCACGTGAGTCTTTTCGCGTAAATACTTAAAATTTTCTTTTATTTTAATATAGTCCTGGCGGCGGCTAACATTTTTTGCGACTTCAGGATTAAATGTCTGAATGCCAACTTCAAATTGGAGGGAGCCTTTAGGAAAATTTTCGATTAAAATCTTTAGCTCATCAGGTAGCCGGTCGGGGACCATTTCAAAATGCAAAAACAGGCCCAGATCAATGTGTTTTAAGAAAAATTCCAAAATGCGGCCCGAGATGGAGGGACTTAAGTTAAAAGTTCGGTCGACAAATTTAAATTGCCTTACCCCGCGTTCAATGAGTATTTGCATTTCGGCCAAAAAGGCGGTTATTTCAAAATTTCTTACGGACTTGTCTAGTGAGGATAAGCAATACTCGCACTTGTAGGGGCAGCCGCGGGAAGCTTCGACATAAACCACGCGGTTGGCGATGTCGCTATCAGAATAATAACGATAGGGATATTTGACTTTAGAAATCTCCGGTAACAGAGCCGGGGTTATTTTAGGGATTAATTTACCAGCAAAAAAATCACGGCAAAAATTTAAAAATAAAAAATCAGCTTCGCCCTGAAGCGTGTAATCGGCCAGGCGTACGATTTCTTGACTTTGAGCTTCGTGACTTACTTCGGGACCGCCGAGAACAATTTTAACATGGGGGGCAACGGCCTTCAGCAGAGAAACAATATGTAAGGTTTCTTCGGTATTCCAGATATAAATTCCAAAGCCAACGATTTTAGGCTGTAACTCCAAAATCTTTGCGGTGATATCCTTTGGGTTCTGCGCAATCGTAAATTCCAAAATCTCGGTGCGCGATTGATATTCTTCGAGATTTGCATAAAGATATCTCAGCCCAAATGAAGAATGCTGATAAGTGGAATTTAGCGTGCAGAGGAGTATATCTTTCATTAAATATCTAGATACCAGAGAGGTTATTTTAAGGCCACACTTATATTAAAAAAGGGCCGCGCAAGCGGGTTTTAAGCCGCGCTCAATGGGTTTAAAGACATTTTCATCTATCGGGGTGATATCTTTAGAACCATCAAATTTTACCTGGGCAGTTATTATCTTAGTATTAGGCTCAACGGCTTCTACCTCAAGAAATTCCAAAGTAACCTGATTGTTTTCGATCCGGTTAGCCGTGACTTCATAAATGCGGCCATCTTTTAATTTAAGAGCTAAAGGGACATTAAGTTCCGTAACCAAAAGTTTTTGACCAAAAATATTCATAATGTTACGGCTAATTAAAAAGTTTCCCTCAATAAATAGCCCGCCCTCTAGAGCATCAAATTTTCGCCGGAGAAGGGAGCCTGAGCGGTAATCGCTGATTTCGTCAATAAGCACTTGATGGCTAGGGAGGTCCGGGAGGGTGCGGGTATTTTCGCGTACGTACTTGTGGATAAACTCACCAATTTTGGCTGCCGATTCGGTAATTTTATGAACAAATATCTTTGTATAAAATCGCGCCCAGGTTGGCAATCCGCGCATTAGACCAAATAGCTTGTAGTTTCTTTTTTCGACGGCATTTTGCAAAAACGGCTTGATGGAATCTTGCGGATAGCCTTCTTTAGTCATAAGGGCAAAGAGCTGATGACGGTACTCTTTGTAGTAAGTCACGAGTTTAGTTCTTAAATTATTATCAGTAATTAGATTTTGTAGTTCGAGGCTATCGGGATTCTCAGACAGTAAAGTTAAGATTTGCGGAAGGTCGTAATCACCGCGGTTTTTAGGGACGCGAAAACGTACGCTAATAACTTCATTGTTTCCAGATTCCGCAATAGTTTTTAGTAGGTTCGCAAAAATTCGAATTTTTTCGTTCCTAAGGAGTTCACGGCGTAAATTGTCGGGACACCCAGCTAGCCAAAGAAACTCCAATTGCAGCTGCAAATTATAGGCGCTTTCTAGAGTTTGCTTAACTTGACTCTCGCTGAACACCGTTTCTCTAAGGTAGTTGGGCGCGTTTTGGCGAAAATCCTCAAAAAACTCATTTAAAATCGTATCCAATAAGTCGCGCGGATCGCCATTGGGAAAGTCATCAGCAAATAAGGCTTTTGTATAACCGTCAATGTAGGTAAGAGGTCCGTGATCGATAGCTCTCCCGGTAATTTCGATATTTGATGGACTCAGAGATCCGTGGAAGATACTGCGCGCATACTCAACCGCAAAAGTTCTTCCCACGCGGCGAACAAACTCACGCTGTCCCTCTTTAAAGTCTTGTCCGCCGAGAGAGTTAAAGAAATTTACCAGTTGCTTATTAATTTTTGAAATTTCTGAACTCTCTTTTTCGCTATCAAGTTCCGAACGTTTGTAATTAACCATAAAATGCGCCGGGCGCAGCGAGTTTTGCCGAACAATAAGTGCCCTTGACTCATTCATTACGCCAATTTTTAAGTCTGTCGTGATAACGGCTAAGACCCGGTTAGCACCGAAAGGCAGTTCGCGATTAAGAATTTCTCCCCATATTGCTTCGGCCATTGCCTCGCGCAAAGTGGCGCCACCATGAGAGTGATGAAGCGTTGATAAACGGGACTTAATGTTTTTGTAAATTTCGGTAGGGCTCCAGGATTTTGGATTCCAGGTAATGACCGGGTCAAATTCAGTGGGTAGCTCAGATGCTAAAGGTGTGCGGCCGATTCCCTTGACTTGGAAAAGACCGGCACCGGCGGCACGCCCACTGCCTTCGGAGCCGCCCATCCCTTGGCCGCCGTAGCGGTCAGCGTAAAATATTTTTGTTTTTTCCGTGAGCTTTCCCTTCGGAATAAGTTCTGAGGGAACCACGTACGCGAATGATTCTAAGATTTTTTCTTCGAGTTCCTGGGTAATTCCTTCTGCGGGAATTTCGAAACCTAACTGGCGAAGTAGGTCGATATTAACCCATGCCACCTGCGCGTTTTTTAATTTCTGAGTTTTAACTTCGGCCAGACGATCACGTGATAAAAAATCTTTTACGTCAACTGGCAGATCAGTGGCGAATTTTTCGATTTCTAAAGCCGAAGTGTGGGCTGGTACCAGCGCCGAAGCTTGGCTAAATGACGAGATGAAAGCACTGAGTGCTATGACTAAGAACAAACGTACCGCGAGCATAATTAGCTGATATTAGGGCCGCTAACGCTCGTAGTCAAATTTAGCTTCGTATTTTGCAAAAAATACTATGTAAATTGTAAAGAATATAGAGTGAAATTCTCTTCGCCAATTTTGTAATTGGCAAAAGTCCCTCTAAAGCCGGGCAAAAAAGGAACATCATTTCATAATTTTAATATGTTTTTTTGATATTTTTGGTTCTCATTCTTTTATTAAAGGAATCATTTTATATCTTGCCACAATAAAGGAGGATCAAAATGAAGTTATTAGTTTCACTTATTTGTTTTCTACCGTTAGTAGCTGGCGCTTCTACTTTTAAGGTAAAGGGAAAGGCGTCGTACTGTCAGAACGATTTGACCGAGGCCTTTGTTGCCGCTAAGGCAATGGCTGACCAGGAGGCCGACGCGATTTGTATGCACGATTATGATGGTACAAGAGTCGCGGAGCGGGTAACTGAGTTTCGTCCTGATATTGATCATTCAGACTGTTTGATTAAAGTTAAAGCGCGTTATCGTTGCGTGCCTCAACAAGTAGAACCTATCGGTAAAGGGGAGCCGCTACCACCGGTAAAAGGGGAGCCAGTGCCTCAGCAGGAACCCAAAACGGAACCCGTGCCTGTGCCACAAGAGCAAGTTCCTGTGCCACAAGAGTTACCAAAACAAGAACCAAAAGTTCCGAAGTATTTTTAAGTAAGTATTCGCGGGCGGTCCCGTCGTGGGGCCGCTTGGCTAATTTCCACACCGCCAGGTTTTATCAGAACCCGTACGCAGACACTTAAACATGCCGTCGGATGAAAATGAAACCTGAAATTCAAAATCACTGACCTTTTCATAAGAAAAAACATGCGTTGAAAAAGCTGGGCTTGGCAGCGGACCCAGGCCACTACTCTTAAGCTCCTCAAAATCCTTAGGCAAGCGAAAGTGGTTGGAGCGGAATCTTTCTACGATCGCCACGAGTTCGTCACCCCGCGCGCGGGAAGCGTTACTTTTTTTTACCAAAATAAAAGCACCTACAAGTAAAATTAATAGGCCAATTCCCAACCCAGATCCCGAAATATATATGTCGCGGCGAATTTTCTCATTCTTCTTTCTCTTTATGAAGGCAACAAAAATAGAGGCTATCCACAATACAAAGACAAATCCAAAGAGAATGACGGCGAGTCCGCGATTATGAGTGGTGGCAAAAGAATATTGTTCACCCGCCGTAAAAGCTATAAAGAGCGTTGTCGTTAGTGCGATTATAAATACAAGGAGTTGTAGAGTTCGCATTTGAGAAAATTATAGCGAGAAGTCTAATTAAGTACAATTGACAAACTCGCGCCGAAATTTAAGCTATAGATGCTAGGTTAAAAAAACCGCCGGCAGATTTTGAGTTTCCTTATTTCATTCTTGTTTATTTTCTTAGGACCAAGGCCGATTGCGCCTGTGTCGGTTTTGAATTTTTGATCTATAATTTGTGAAGAATTACTTGGCGCTAATTTAGGCTAGACCTAAGGCCTACAAGGAATGAGCTGGTTACTTGTTCGAATCCACGATGGCTGGTAAAATTAGACAATGAAATCCAGACAAAATTTTATATCCCTTGTTTTTTTGGCTTCATTAGCTGTCATCGTATTCGCAATATCGCATAAACCGCTTGAAGAAAAAAACCTCTCAAGCTCGAACACTAAAAACTTTCTGCCAGTGCCAAACGATCATTATTTGCAGAACGTACAGTCGATATTTAATAACCGCTGCGTTGTATGTCATTCTTGCGCTGAGGCGCCCTGCCAACTGCTGTTAACTTCTTTTGCCGGCGTCTCGCGCGGCGCCACCGATCATGATCTCCTGGATTTCCGTGTTAAGAAAAGGCCGCCGACACGTTTAAAAGATGCGCTTAGCGAAGCCGAGTGGCGGCAAAAGGGATTCTTTGGTGTTAAGGAAGAACTCTTACTTAATTTTATTACTTTGGGGCTAAAGAATAACGATGGATTTCTCCTGAATAACAACGAAGAGCGCCCTTTAAAAGGTAATAAATGCGTCTCTTCAACGAAAGAATTCTACAAATTGACTTCCAAAATTTCGGGCATGGGTATGCCGTTTGGTCTCCCAGCTCTTTCTCCGGAAGAATTTCAAATAATGTATCAATGGGTAAAAGACGGCGCCAAGGGACCGTCGCCAGAGGCGATAGCCGAATTGTCAAAGTCCACGGATCCGGCGCAGATTAGTAGCTGGGAAAGCTTTTTTAATAGGCCAGATATCAAATCAAAACTTTCTGCCCGTTACATCTATGAACATGTTTTCGCGGCTCATTTGCATTTTGCAAATACACCTTATAACGAGTTTTATGAGCTTGTACGCTCGCGCACACCGAGTCCAAATCCGATTGATGAAATTGTAACCGAGCGCCCCTACGATGATCCGAAATATTATAATTTTTCTTACCGCCTCCGCCGCGTAACCGACACTATCGTCCAAAAAATGCATGTGCGCTGGGAACTTAGTCCCCAGGTTTTGGCGCGGCTGGAAGCGCTGTTTATTAATGCGGATTGGGGGAATTCAAATATCGCTGATCCCGGGTATGAGTCGCCAAGTCCATTTATTAATTTCGCCGCTATTCCGCCAAAAATTCGCTATCGGTTTTTATTAGAAAATTCGCAGATGATTGTTAATGGAATGACCCGCGGACCAGTGTGTACGGGCCGCACGGCGACCTACGCGATACGTGACCAATTTTGGATATTCTTTATCGACCCCGATCAAGATGTTACGGTAATTGAACCAAATTTAAGCTTGGATCACCAGCCTTTTGCCGACAGAAATTGGTTTAATGACATGTCCGACAAAAACGCGTATGAGGCCGCCATGCGCCGGCTTAAGCCAAAAGGTTTTTCGGTAAGCGATATTTGGAACGGCGACGGCAATAATCCCAACGCGACTCTTACCGTTCTCCGTCACGATCAAAGCGCGACGGTTCACCAGGGACTTATCGGCGGGTACCCGGAAACTGTTTGGGTCGTAAATTATTCAAATTTTGAACGCCTCTATTACGATCTTGTTGCTGACTTTATTCCGTGGGGGAGTCTAAAAGAAAATCTTTCCACATGGAAATTTATGAGCCGGTTGCGTAATGAAGCCGAAGAGAGATTTCTTACTTTTCTGCCGGAAATTTACCGCAAAGAATTAAGAGATTCTTGGAATGAAGGTATTGGCCGCCTTGGTACCTATTTGCCGGCGCTCCGCACGCGTGGACGCGAAGCCGATACGCAGGTAGATCCCAAGGATCCCATGGGAAGTTTGGTTACCCAATTGGCGGCGCGCGTACCCAAAGACCATTTAGGCAGAAATGATTTAAGCTCCTACCGGTCGGAAGCGCCAAAACTACCAGGGCGAATTTTGGGCCAGCAAGAGCTAGAACAAGCGTTAAGCTCGCTACTGAATCAACCGGGAAAGCCTTTTGCGCAATACCTTCCTAATATTTCTTATTTAATTTTGGCGGATAAACCTTGGATTTATACTCTCATTCCCCACCGCGGTTATTATTTCAATAATTTTGCAACTCTTGAGAAATTAAGCCGCAATAAATCTAAGGACGAGCTTTCGGCTTTCCGCGGCATCGTCGGCGACAGACCAGAATTTTTCTTTCATTTGTATACTAAAGACGTTCGTCAATTTGTTTTGGAATTAAGTTCTCTCGATAATGAGAGCGACTGGGTTGTTTTTAAGAGCCGCTATGGCATTCGCCGAAACAGTCAAAAATTTTGGCCAACGCTTGATTACGTTCATAATTGGATGCGAGAGAATACCCCTCTTGAGTCCGGTCTGCTTGACGTTAGAAATTACGATGTCACGGATAAGATTTTTTAAAGACAGCGCGAGGAATAAATGAAGATCACACTATTTATACTGGCTATCGTAACTCTTTCCTGTGCTTCTGGTCCGGTCCGTTTTTTAGCGAGCGAAGAGGCCAACGCAATTTCTCCAAACCCCTGTTATCAACAAAGAGGAAAACCTTATCAGAAGTATTGCGGATTTCGCCTACGCGAAGAAAAAATCGAAAAATTCAAAAGCTGTGAGGCGGGAAGCTCTCCCGAGGGGACTGAGGGTCAAAGTTTTCAGACTCTAGAGGCGTTTTTAACCGCCAAAGGGATTTCTTGTGATAAATCGGGAGGTTCTGTTAAGAATCCACCGGCTAATCCGTCGCCAACTAAGTCACCGCCGCCGAGTCAGCCGGCTCAACAAGAAGTCAATTTAAGGGCGGTGAGCCCTCCAGAGATATCTTTGGCAAATTATTATGCTTCGGTTGCCGCCGAAGACATCAAAGACACCAAGCTCCGCAATCAGCTTCATCTCCTCACCGCATGGGCCCATCAGCAAAAAGAAGAGAAAAGTGGCGACGAACTTTTGTTAGCGTGTCCAAAGCCGGTTCCTGAAAAATGTTTTGGTCCCAAAGTTTTTACTTATCGTCAGGCGCGAATGATAATTTTTACGGATCTTTGGCTTAATTCCACGGGAAGCGAAAAAACAGTCAAGGATATTTATTGCCAAAAGGATTTCCCGGTCACGGGCTCCGCCATTCCGAGTGAGAGGGAAATTAATACGGAACACTCGTGGCCACAGTCTAAATTTAACCCAGAACATTCAAAAGAGGGGCAGAAGACGGATTTACATCACCTTTTCCCTTCAGAGAGCGTTCATAATCGGGAGCGTAGCAATTATTATTTTGCCGAGATAAACTTGGAGTTACCCCACAAAAAGTTAAGCTGTCATACCGACGAGGTACATAATATTTTGGGTACTCCGATAGTCCCTGACGGTTTGGTGCTAGGTACAAAGCAAAAATATTTCGAGCCGCCCCAGCAAATCCGCGGAGACATCGCGCGCGCACTTATGTATTTCTCCATCCGTTATCAGCTTCCAATTGATGATGTGGAAGAATTTTATTTAAAGAAATGGCATAAAGAAGATGCCGTAAGCCCCGAGGAAAAGGCCCGTCATGAGCGCGTGTTTTACTGGCAAGGTAATCGTAATCCTTTTATTGACGTACCGGAGCTAGCCGAAAAGATCGCCAACTTTTAATTAGCGGCCAAATTGGAAAAGTCGCTAGGCTTTTAATAGAAAGCTTAACAGCGGCGCCCCTTGCACGTCGGTATAGCTGTTGTAAATAGACGAAGGTATTCCGGTGGCTTCGGCTACGGTCTTCCAAATACTAGCGCCTGAGGTGCGTTGATCGTTACCAGAGCTGCCCGGAGTCACGGGAGTCCCATTGGCTTCGTTGGGTTTATGGTAACTAAATGAATACGACGAGCCATTATCGCCAGCGATGCGGATATCGCCATAGTAACCACCCTTAATTCGTCCCCCTGCTAAGATTACGGCATTTTTTCCGTAATCCCCGAAAGAGTCAGACACGGGACCGCGGCCGCCATCAGTGGTGTAAATAGCAATGACAGTATTGTCGTAAATTCCTGCGGCCTTAAAAGTTTCTATCAGGCGCGCCAGGGGATTTGCGAACTGGGTGCCCTGCGCGCGTAGGGCCTGTTCTGGCCGGCTGCCGTGGACATCGCCGTAGCAAAACTCGATCGCGAAGGTACGCAGTACTCCGGCAGTAATTAGTTTTGCCCCATAGCCGGCTTGCTCTCCGATAGCGGCAACTGATCCGTTGAAGGTCGTGTAGCCGTCCGTAGAAATTCCTGAAGTCCAATAAGCGCGTTCACTTTCGCTAAGACTCAAATTAAAAGGTTTATTCTGATTCGTTAAATTATTACCCAGATTTTTGATTTGATTTAAATGATCGGTGCTCGCGAGATCCGTGTATTTAAGTTTATTTAGAAACTTGGCGTCCACCTGATTAAGTAACCGTGTAATAAGATCCTTATTTTGCGCCAGCAAGGTTGGTGTCGTTGCGGTATTGGCAAAGGCATTAAGTAAGCTATTCGTATCGGCATAGCGGTCAATCTGCGCATCTTGCAGGTTCGCGGCGTGATGATAGATGGCGTGCTTTTTGTCGCCTCGCCCTAAACCTTTATAGGCCACTCCACGACGAAGTGTTTTGTTGAGTTGGCGTTGATAGTAATTATGTAAAATTGCCGGTGTTGGCGTGGCGCTATAGTGTTGATCATTGCCGCCAAAGTCACCCGATAAAATGGCGGGGGAAAATTGGCCATCGATGTTCCACATGGGAGTACGGCCTTGACCAGCATTATAATTGCGGCCAGGGGACCGTAAGGCATTGGCTGCTTCATGCCCATGAATCACGCCTAAGGAGAGTTCAGTCGTTTCAATCACGGCAATCGAATCTAAATGCGGAATTAGCGGCACACCTTCGGTATTGATGTAAAAATTGTTTCCAACCTTTTTTAAGTTCGCCGGAGAGTTAAATAGTGGAATGTTTTGATCAAGGCCGCGGCGGAGATTCGGATAGGTGGCAAGTCCCGGTGGAACAATGGCGTGCAAAATATCAAATTGGTCACGCAGATTAATCTCTATAAAGTTTGTCGGAATCGTAGTGGAAAATGTCTCCGCGTAAGCTTCGCCCATAAGAATATCCATGCAGCCAAAGCGAATGCTTGGCGGAACAAAGGGAGAAAGCAATACCGTGCCGAGGATTTTTAGGAAGCGGCGGCGTTCGGGCAGAGACATTTTTTCGAAATCTAAATTTTTCTTCATCTATTCACCCGCGTGTAAAACCGACCCAATCACCATGGGATGTGACAGGCTTTGTAGAACAATTTGTTTGAAGTTTGGATCACCATATTTTGCTTTTAATGAATCCGTAACTTGTTTTACTACTCCCGAGTTTATCGCGGCATTTCCTTCGGTAAGTCTAACGAAGTAGCGGATACTATTTCTTACCGCGCATTCCGTAAAGTTGCGGTTAGCCGCAAGTACGCTTGCCGCCGCTTTGAGGTTTTCAACTTGTTGACCGAACATTTGAGAGGACTCAACGCTTGACAGGGAAACGCTTTCCAAATGAGACGCAAAAAGTCTATTGCGCGCGCGGCCGGGTTCACTGTTGGGATCTTGTTGGCCATCCGCCGATACTTGATAGGTTCCAAATTCATCGAACTTTACGAAAAACTGCGCGTGCGCACCAAATTGCGAGTGACAAGAGTAACAGGCGGTGCCATTGCCGAAGGTGTTTGATCCCGGGGATTGATCGACTTTAAACATACTTATCATGTCTTGCCGTTGCAAAGGAACCTGAAGAGCCGGATCCATTGGGTACTCCAGGCACGCAAACTGCCGCATCATATTGTGGGCGCGCGCAAGGTTAAATCGGCTTGCATATTGCTTTAGATAGCCTCGCGTCGCCAGTACACCTGCCGCAAAAGGCGCGTTGGCATCACAAGCGGTTTGCACGCCAGAATTGCTTACACAGTAATTAGCCGTAATAATTTCAGAATAAGGCCGGCTTTGGCGGACAAGGTAGCTCATCAGGTTTCCTGGGAGTTCGTAATTCACGGTGCCGTCGTTACCGCTAATTCCCAGTTGAGTTTGCATCATAAGTTTAGAGCTTTCGACAAAAAAATCACTGTCGAGCCAGGTTTGTAAAACCTTTTGCAATCCGGGTTCGCCCTCTCTTGTTACCAATTCCGCCTCGGCCGCAAGTAAAGGCCGTCCCGTCATCATGGAGCTAATTTGTTTTAGATAATCTTGTAACTCAATTGCTGTAAAGTTGATGGGCGTCATGGCGAAGCTTGGAAATATTCCTAAAGTAACCGTTAAAAAAATTAGAAATATATTTTTCATTGTGCCACAAACTCCAGTGACGATAAGACCACATAACAAAACAGTTCTAATTTTTGGACTGCTGTTGTCGAGAGTGTTTGGATGCTATCAACTACACTTTGGTCGTCAGCGCTTAATTTGCGGCCATAGGCCGCCAAAATAAAATTTCCCGCGTTTTGCGGAAATGGATACTTTTGAACTAACGCTGGCGAAGAGCAATAAGGCTGAAGGCCAAGAGTCCAAGCCGTCAAACGGGCGTCCGTCCAGGTAACATCGGGCGCAATGCCTTTGGAAAAATCATAATGCCCTAAACTCATTTTTTGACTCTCCAGTTGCGCATAGAGGGCACTATCAGTACTTCCAATGATGCTTTTAAGTTTATTTATTCTTACGGCGTAGGGAAGAATCATAACCGTTTTGCGTTCAATTTTAAAAAGGCTCGGGATCAAAGACGATGGATCACCAAAACTGCTGGAACTAAAATCCTTAAAGCTGCGAAAGCCAGAACAATTTATAAACCCAAACACTGGCAATGCTAAGAACACCGCTACCAAGAAAGTCTTTTTCAATTGGTAATCCCCCGAATATTAATCTTATCGGAGAATTTGACTTAGAACTCCCTTTTTTTGGCGCACATGCGTCTCAATTTAAGACGCACTTATCTGTATTGGAGACCCATTTCAGCGTTCTGCTTTTAAAGCGACGTTGGGGCGCTTAGGACTGAACCCTTTTGGAAATTAGAAAGTACATAGATATAGTAATCACTACGGCGCGTTTCTAAAATCGCGGCGGCGGCCACCGCCGTCACGTGAGCGGCGTTGATCGCGGGGACGGCGCCGGCGGTTGCGGCGGTCACCGTCAGTGCGAGCACTGGGGCCTTTTACCTTTTCACGTTCAACAAAAATATCAGGGAAGGTCATGGAAAGAAAGCGTCCGACAATTTCCTCGCGGCTCATCTGGGCAAAGGCCGAGCGCCAGGATTCATCCAATAATTCAATTGCTCGGGTAAATGACGGGCTTTGCTCTTGGAATTTTGATAAAATAGCTGAAACCTTTTTAGTGCCTATTTCTTTTCGGGAGGGGAGCTTGCCTTCCTTCATTTTCGTTTGGGTCATTTTCTCGATACGGTGAATTAAGCCGCGGTGGCTGGGGGTCACCAAGCTCATGGCAAACCCGGCTTTTCCGCTTCTGGCAGTACGGCCAATACGGTGAACGTAATTTTCAAGCTCACGGGGAATCGAATAATTGATAACGTGAGTGATGTCTTTGACGTCAAGGCCGCGCGAGGCCACATCCGTACAAATCAAAATATTCATTTTGCGGTTGCGAAAACCCAGCATGGTGCGCTCCCGCGAAGTTTGATCCTTGTCGCCATGGAGTGAGTCCACTTTATAACCACGTTCGGAGAGATATTGGGTAAGATCGCAAACCAATGCCTTGGTTTGGCAGAATACGATTCCATAAAAATCTTCGGCGGCATCAATAAGCTTACAAAGAATTTCTGGTTTGTTGCTTTCGTGCGTATGATAATAGAGTTGCTCAACGGTCGAAGACAAGACTTGGGTTTTGCTGCCTTGCACTTGTTTTGGATTTCTTAGATAATTGTCGGCAACTTTACGGACCTCACCACTCATCGTGGCAGAAAATAGCCAAATATTACTTTGATTCTCGGGCGCTTGATCCAAGATAAACTCAAGATCTTCTTTAAAGCCCATGGAAATCATTTCGTCGGCTTCATCTAACACGACAGTTTTTAAATTAGACAAATCCAAATACTCTTGTTTTACGAGATCAACTAAGCGTCCTGGTGTACCGACGACGACCGCTGTCCCGTGCTTAAGAGCACGCACTTGATCATTATAGCTTGATCCACCATAAATACCGACGGCGCGCACACCTTTATGTTGTCCGAGTAAGTTGATTTGCCCGGCAACTTGCAGGGCGAGCTCCCGTGTTGGGCAAAGTATAAGGGCCTGAACGTGTTTTTGTGAAGCATCAATGCCTTCGATGATGGGTATACCAAACGCTGCTGTTTTACCTGTTCCTGTTGCGGCGATACCGATAAAATCGGTGGGCGAATCCAGCAGAATTGGGAGGGCTTTAGCTTGAATGGCGCTTGGTTTTTCGTAACCAAGATCAGCAATGGAGCGTTTGAGTTCGGGGCTTAAGTTTAATTCGCTAAATGTTTCCATGGAAGTCTTGATAGCACAGTTTGACCAGGATTGATTGCCTAACTTTATGAGGTTTGAATTTTTTTCCTTTTGCAATTGCGGGACGTTTCTGGCAGTTTTTTCACTCCATGAGCAATCTTTTGCAGCTTCAATCCGGATTTAAATCATTTGGCCTGCGTTCTCTCTTTGCCGATGCTCAGTTTTCGGTAAACGAAGATGAGCATATCGGCGTAATTGGCCCAAATGGTGCCGGAAAAACCACGCTCTTTCGCGTTTTGACGGGAGATGAAACCCTCGATTCCGGCGAAATCATAAAAGCTAAGGCACTCCAGCTTGGCTATTTGGCTCAGCACGATCACTGGGGGCCCGAAGAAACCGTCGCTGATTACCTGTCCAAGGGCTGCAAAACGCCGCTTTGGGAACTCAAAGCTTTGGGTAAAGATTTGGGAATAGCCAATGAACTTTTTGACCGGCCTATTATTTCGTTAAGTGGTGGCTATCGCATGCGCTGTAAGCTTTTATATCTTATCGGCTGCGAACCTAACCTCATGCTTCTTGATGAGCCGACTAACTATTTGGATCTAGAAACCACATTGGTTTTAGAGAAGTTTTTGCAAGGCTATAAAGGCGCCTTCTTGTTAATCTCGCACGACCGAGAGTTTTTACGCCGCACAACCGATCATATTATTGAAATCGAACAGGGCGAAATTACCAAATACAACGGCAACCTTGATGATTATTTTGAGCAAAAGGAATTGCTACGTTCACAGCTAGAGGCGCGCGCCCAATCGATAAAAGAAAAGCGCGAAAAAGTTTTGGAGTTTGCGGCCCGCTTTGGCGCTAAAGCCACCAAAGCCAAACAGGCGCAATCAAGGCTAAAAAGTTTAGATAGAATGGAAACAATTGAACTTAAACCCTTACCCGTTACAGCCGCGATAAAAATTCCTGAGCCGGTAAAAACTGGAAAAGTTATTTTAACGATGCAAAGCGCGGACTTGGGTTACGGCGACAGAGTCGTTTTGAAGAACATCGATTTTACTCTGAAAAACGGTGATCACTTGGCGGTCGTAGGCCTTAATGGTGCGGGTAAATCCACTTTTTTAAAAGTTTTAGCCGAAGTCATGCCGCCATTGACGGGAAATCTTGAGCGCGGGTATCAAGTGAGTATAGGTTATTATGCGCAGCACGTGGCGGAGAGTTTAAATCCCAAACACACCGTGATTGAGGCTATGACTGCTCGGGCGCATCCCCTCGTGGACCGCCAAGATGCTTTGAATATGGCGGGGTCATTACTTTTCTCTGGCGATGATACGCATAAGAAAATTTCCGTTCTCTCTGGCGGAGAAAAATCCCGCGTGGCGCTTGGCCAAATACTTTTGCAGAAGGCCCCCTGTTTAATACTCGATGAGCCAACCAACCATCTTGATTTCCAAACGGTCGAAGCGTTAACGCAGGCTCTGATGAAATATGAGGGCACGATCGTAGTCGTAAGCCATGACCGCAGTTTTATTCGGCGGATAGGAACAAAAATTTTAGAAATCAATAATGGGCGTGTCGATCTTTACCCCGGTACTTATGATGAGTACGTGTGGAGTTTGCAGCGCGGGGCTTTGGCAGAGCGCCAAATGGCTAGTGGCGCCGAAGAAAAAATGGGACTTGGAAAGGGTGCTGAACCTAAAGTTACGAAACCAAATTCCAAGGAAGCTAGAAAAGCGCGTGACCGCGAACTGAGGCAATGTGAAAAACGTCTAAGTGAACTCGATAAAATGTTAGCCGACCATCAAGAGCGGCTGGCCACGCTAAACGAAAAAATCGCCAGCGGTACGCGCGAAACCTACAATGAAATGATTAACGAATTAGGCGAAGTCCATAAGGCCATTGAAACCATGGAAGCGGAGTGGCTGAGTGTTAGTGAAAGGCAGGAAGCTTTAAAGCGGGAAATCTGATGGCGATCAATAGGATTGCCACAGTAGACTTCCTCGCCATCGTACTTATTGAGTACAAATAGGGACGCTATTCATCAACACTGTCCGTTTATCATAACATTCGAGTAGCGACGAGGACTGAGCATCAGTAAGATTGATAGACCAGATTGGTGACCAAACAGGTATAACTACAACTTGAGTACCGTGATGGCTCTTCAATGTGTAACCAAAAGTACTCACTGCGCTGTAGTCTCTTACGCTAGTAGTTATTCCATTATAACTTTCAAGAATTCTATTTTGAGTTCTGAAATTGTTCGTCTGAAGCTCACACACCGAAACCTGTAAAAGGCAAAATGCTGAGGCTATGTTCGAATAGAATAAGCTTGTTAAAATAAATATGCTTTTCATCACTGGCCTCACATCCGAAGTTCTTCTTCGACTTTAATTATTGAATTACGAATGAAACGCGTCAACTGCTCGGAGTGTCCCTTAATTTTTGGCTCAATTCTAAATCGAAATACAAAATCGCGGTATCGATCTGTTACTGATACTTCGATATCTCCACTTTCTTTATTAATGGCAAAAAATATCGCTAAACGCACTGTTTCAATATGGGTAGTTTCGGCAATTATACTCTCTGAAAATAGTGGTTTTAACACATCGTGAATAATTTGTACCCGTTCACTGTCCCGCCAACCATCATGTCTCCAATTCGTCTGGCTTATAAAGACCTTCCACGGTATGCGTTTGTTGCGTATAATTTCAAAATACCTGGAGAGATTTTCGATGACCGTCTGAGGAGCATATTGCGTAACAATATTGGTTATTTTCTCACATGCAGATTCAGAACCATTCATGGGTTCGGGCAGAGCGCGATGGAGCGCCTCATGAAGTACCATTTGCACCAATTGCGAATCCGACAGATCACCAATCAAACGAGGATAAATCTTTGTGGGCGCTCCTCTCTGCAATTCCGTTGATGCAACTAGAAAAGTTCCAATTGGGTAATCGCCTGGTGATCGGTTTGGACTTACCGTAACGTCTTTACGGACTAAAATATATCTTGAAAATTGGACTTCTTGTGCCCAAAGCCTCAGTTCTGGAAAATTAATATTGGTTTCAAGACCAAAATTCTTAATTAATTGTGTGCTTGCCGCAATTGCTTTCTGAAGCTTGTTAGAAACAACGGCGTAATCCTCGAATCCTTCAAGCTGACCCAAACCAGTACCGTTGCCGGTTTCGGGGCCGGCGTGGGCGCCCGGCACTAATAAAAGCGCCACCGCAAAAATTAGACTTGTCATAAAATTACCCTTCCTTATCAGTTAATCTAAAAAATTGAATGGCCAAACTATAAACTTCATCGGCCGGATTCTTTTCTATCGCCATTTCAGCAAAACGGTTAATTTGTTGTCGAAATTCCGCTATTCGCTTTCGAAACTCTGGCAAATCGCGTGATCTCACCGCCACTGTAAGTGCAGAAAAATCGCGTTCGTCAATAGACTGAAACGAAATTGAATTGAGAGCTTTTTCCAGAACCTGCTGATGAAATCGTCGGTTAGCCTCGGCATGATTCACATGGGCCGTTGTAATGCGGGTGTCCGTAGCCACCCATACCCCTTTTTGCATTTCCAACAGCTTAAGTGCTAACAATCTCTCTATAGCACATTCGGTCTGGTATTTAGAAATATCTAAGCGCTTGGCGATCCAGCTGAAATTAGATTTAAAACCTTTAACTTTTGTAAGTTCTAATATTGCGAAATGATACCAATCCGATATGATCTTAAAAGCGTCGACTTGTAATAATCTTTGACTGTCGTTACGCACGCTATTAGCGGTAAGATCCTTTAGGGCCTGAAGGCGTGCATTCTTATTTCTTCCATCGGAAGCGACTACAAGGTTTGTAAAATGCAGTGATTGTTCAGGAGAAAAATCAAGGTTTTTTGCAATTTTTCGTGCGAACTTTTCAGAGAGTCCTTGTTTGTATTTTAAAACTAAACAAAGACGGGAAGGTGAGAGTTCTAAATCACGCGCAAAAGCACGCAAGGAATAGCGGGGATTGGCTTGGCATCTTTCTTCAAGCTTACTCTTTAATATCTTTCTATAATCGCTTTCCTGAGATCTCATGACTGATTCCTATATAATTGAGGCATAAATTAGAATCAATACTTCACAAAACAAACCGTTATGTGACTCACGCACCACATAGTTCTGTGTAAAAAGGTTATTTTGAATTTTTCTCCTGCCGTCAAACTCGCTTTTTGTTATAGCCGTCTTTACGTTTGTTTAATAAAAAATAAGGTGGACTTTATGAAACTGATCCTTTCTTTAATTGTTCTTTTTACATGCGAATTAACTTTTGCAGTTTCTCTTGAGGCAGAAGGTTGTAAGCAAGAAATTGTCAAAGAGGCCCTTGTTCGAGCCATTAAGTCCACCACTTTTGAAGTGCATATGACAAGCAGTTTTCAATTCACAGGCATCGAGAAGGGATATCCCCCAAAATTTGATTTCATAGTGGATATTCAAATGAATCAGTCAAATGGGACAAAAGGTTATTTGCAAATTGCCGTTAAGGTCAAGGACAGCAAGAGGTGCTTGTTAGAGACCTGGGTTTTGGCGGGTTGATTGATTAACTAGGATTTATTGCGCCACCCAGCCGCCGTCTACGACGAGTGAATGACCTGTCACAAAAGACGATTGGTCTGAGCTTAGCCAAAGGACGGCCGCCGCAATTTCCTCGGGTTGTCCCATGCGTCCAACAGGTTCGCCGCCAACGAGTTGATTCCGAATTTGCGCCTCTCCATGCACAAAGCGATCAACCATTGGGGTGGCGATAACTCCCGGGCAAACTGCGTTAATTCTCACATTGGACTTTGCATACTCAAGTGCCGCGGTTTTTGTTAGTCCGATAACTCCGTGCTTACTGGCGGTGTAGGCAGGGATATTAGTAAAACCAATGAGTCCGGCGATTGACGCGCAGTTAACGATGGAGCCATTTCCTTGTTTTAACATTTGCGGGATTTGATATTTCATACATAGCCATACACCTTTTAGATTGATGTTAATGACGCGGTTCCAATTTTCTTCTGTACAATCCGGAGTTGGGGCTTGCGACCCTTCAATGCCGGCATTGTTAAAGGCAAAATCCAAAGAGCCAAACTTGGCAATGGTTTCGCCGACTGCATTTTTAACGTCGGAATGCTGAGCAACATCACATTTTATGAATGTCGCGTTGCCGCCGGTTTCTTTTATGAGTTGCACAGTATGCATCCCAGCGTCCGTATTTACGTCGGCTACAATAACCTGCGCGCCGCTGCGGGAAAATGCCAGTGCTGTAGCTCTCCCAATTCCTGTTGCGGCGCCCGTGACAAATGCGACCTTATTATCAAAATTGTAGGTTACTGAGTTTTTCATGCGTTTTCCCTCAAATCTTCCTGAAACTTTACTCTTTGACGGACTTTTAAGTCACTAAATTTTTAATGGCTCAAACTATTTCAGAGTAAAAGCCGGGAGGAGGTTAGGACACAATTTCCTGAAGCTCATGTCAAAGTGTCCTTCTGAAATTATTTAATTTCGTTTATTGCTAATTAAAGGCCGGGGAAGGCTTTTTTACTCTGGCACAAAACCTGCTTTTATCTTTCAACATGTTCGGTAGCAGCGATGCTAGTCAGAACTTAAGCGGGTGTAAGTCCCGTCAACAGAATTGTCCAGTTGCTGTTGTAGCCTGGATCAATTACGGGCATGGAGACGTGCCCGTAATAAGCTGATCGAAAAAGTGTTTGGTAGGTTCGTATCAAGCACTTGGCAAATCGGCAGGTTGTAGCGCAAGCGAACCTCAAAAGTTCGTCAGTCTATGAACGCTCGGAACGAACAGCGGGAGACTGAAAAAGTAAATGACCGAGCCGTGAACATGGCGAAGGTTAGTATTGTTAGCGAAGAATTGGATGTTAGCAGCTAACAACATTTACTTGAGAATGGGGGGACGACATGTCGAGAATAAGTTTTGATGAAAGCACGGAACCACTTGTGGGTCGGTGACGTTTTCTTCGGCGTCAGCAAAAGTGGTTGGATAAGTTAGCGATGCTAGTTGGCAACAGTTAGTAGTGTTAACAAAACCAATCGCCAAGCCCGTGAGTGGGGCGTTTAAGATCGGTTAAGCTCCGAAAGGAGCGAGGATCTTTGGAGTTTTTGATGGCGGCGTTATTTTTGGTTTAAACCTGAATAGCGCGAGGAGTAAAGTCAACTTTGAAAGTTTTCTGTGTACGCCAGAAGAAAGGCTTAACCAGAAAATAGTCAAAGGAACGCTTCACTTGAAAGCCAGCTCTTGAGCTGTTCTGGGGAAAGCCCAACGGATAGTTCTTCAATGAAGATGGCGGAGCCGCTAGGCGTAGGTTTTTACTAATTTACGTCTAGCGCGCCACCAATCTTAAGGTTTCATGGTTTTAAAGCCATGCAGTTTCGCTTTATTAAACTGATTTATTTTTCTCTTACAAAAACCAGTAGCAATCCGCCAGCAACAAAAAGTAGGCCGACGGGAATTAATGACAATCGTGAATTGTTTGTACTGAGAGCAACCCAACCCATGAGAGCCGGTCCAAGTAGTCCGGTAAATTTACCTAAAAGATTATAAAATCCAAAGAACTGCCCCGGTTGTTCGGAAGGAATAAGCCGCGAATAATAGGAGCGGCTTAAAGCTTGAATTCCGCCCTGAACGGTACCAATCAGCGCGGCCATCCCGTAAAACTCCCAAACCTGTTTCATTTGCGTTCCCCAAAATAATACAACGAGATAAAGTGCGATGGCGAAATATATCCCTGTCTTTGGATGAATTTTTCGCGTCGCGATTCCAAAGAGATAGGCGCAGGGAAAGCCAATAAACTGCACGAGTAGCAGAGCCGTAATTAAATCGGCGGTTTTAAAACCAAGTGATAGGCCATAATCCAATGCCATTTTTATTGTCGTGCCGACAGCGTCGTTATAAAGAAAAAAAGCGAGCAAATAGAGTCCTAGCATTTTGTAATTGCGGATCTTAAGAAATGTAATTTTGAGGTTCTCTACTCCCGCTATAATATTTTTTAAAAAACGTTTTTCCGGGCGGGACGGCTCTTTTACAAAAATTAGACAGGGCAGCGAAAATAAAATCCACCATAGGGCGACACTTATAAACGAAATTTTTATGGCCATGGAGCCATCTTCAATACCGAATCGATTGGGATGTAAATACATGACGACATTAAACGCGAATAAGACTCCACCGCCGAGGTAGCCGAAGGCATAGCCTAGCGCTGAAATGTAGTCGACGGTTTTTTTTGTGGACACATTTGGTAGCATGGCATCGTAAAAGGCCAGTGCGGCGCCAAACCCGAGATTGGCCACACCGTAAATAATGACGGCAGTCTTCCAGTCACCTTTTTCTATGAATGCCAGATAAGCGGTAGAGGCCGCTCCTAAAAATGTAAATAAAAATAAAAATCTCTTTAGGTAGCCGCCGGCATCTGCGACGGCTCCAAATAAAGGTGCGGTAATGGCGATTAACAAACTCGCTATAGAATTCGCAAGTCCGAGTTTGGCGGTACTCTCGGTGACATTGGCACCGGCGCTAAAATATAGTTTAAAAAAGATGGGAAAAAATCCCGCCATGACGGTCGTCGCAAACGCAGAATTTGCCCAGTCGTATAAAACCCAACTCCACATCGCTTTTTTGTTTACCACAACTCAGGTTCTCCACAGGCCGACAGAATTTTCGCCTTAACTTCGTCGCGTAAAGCAATCGCGGCAGACCAGTCGGTGGCTTTGGGCGTGATGGGAGGAAATATCGTCACAGTCAAGGTACTATGCCGCGGCCACCATTGGTCGCTACGCAAAATTTCTCGCGACCCGTTTATCACGATTGGAATAACAGCGACGTTCTCGCGGGCGGCCGCTAGAAAGGCCCCGACATGGAATGGCCGCAATCCTGTTTGTCGGGAGAAAGTCCCTTCCGGAAAAATCATTACCGACGCTCCGGTATGCAGAGCGTGATCAATATCCCGCGCGCTTTCTACCGCTTTTTGCGCGTCAAAACGTTCGACAAATAAACAGCCCAAACGGCGCATAAAGGGCCCCATAAGAAAATGGGACTCAAATTCCTTTTTAACGACGAAGTGATAGTCCTCGGGAAGGGCCGCGATCAAAATTAAGGAATCCAAGTAACTGGCGTGATTGCAAACAAAAATCCTATGGCCAATTGAAGTTAAATTCTCGCGTCCGCGAATGGTCAAACGAATTCGCAGCATAAATAATAAAGCGCGCAGGACGATGCTGCTAAAATGAATTCGCCAAGAGCGCCTTGGTAGCAAAAAAACGCCAATGACTCCACAGGTTAGCGCGATGCTGGCCACTAGCCAAGCGTAGCCACCATAGAGAAATATCCTTGCTCTTTTAGTAAGAGAGTTAATTGCCGGTAAAATTCCTAAACGAAAAAGGTGAATCCACTGTAACCAGCGCGAAGGCGTATGGCCAAGAGTTCCGTTAATGTAAGCCTCTTTTGTGGCATTACGGCGAATTTTGCCGCTCGATGTTTTTAACACGGAACGCGGCGGGGTAATTACGATTTCATCTGGAGTCATTCCTAATTTAAGCGCGCATACTTGATTAATTTGTTTTTTAAGATCTTCGTGAATTTCTTTACCGCTGATGCGTGTTTCGGCAACGACGACAATTTTTTCTGTTCCCGTTCTTTCATCCGCAACACCAAACACGGCAACGCAGCCTTTGCGAACATCATGAACCTGACCGATTTGCTCTTCAATTTCTTCGGGAAACAGGTGGGATCCAGCGCGAATAATAAGATCTTTATTTCTACCCGTAATAAAAAGTTGCCCGCCGGCAAAATATCCCAAGTCTCCGGTGTCAAGCCAAGGTAAGCCTTTGTCACTTGGTGGGTGAAATAGTTTTTGCGTGGCCTTTGAATTATGATAGTAGCCAGAAGTTGCCGATGGTCCGCGAAAGTGAATATGGCCAATTTCCCGCTCTTTAAGTTCCAGTCCTTGATTGTTAACAATCCGGACTTCATGGCGAAACACGGGGACACCACAGCCCACAAGCTCCAGAGCGTCAGCTTTTTCAGGGGATGTATTGACAGCGCGCTGCTCGGCAATCAATGTTTTGCGCGAAACACAATCTAGCTGCGGTTCTTTGCCGGGAATTTGAAATGTAAGACCTAAACTGCATTCGGCCAACCCATATACCGGCATCCAAGCTTTATGTTTGAATCCGTAGGGTGCAAAGCGTTTACTAAATTTCTTTATGGTTTCGGCACTTACTGGTTCGGCACCGCTAAAGGCCATTCGCCATGAATTTAAATTAAGATTTTTTATTTCCTCCTCGGCGATGCGACTGGCACAAATTTCATAGGCAAAATTGGGTGCGGCCGA
The DNA here is from genome assembly GCA_964498095.1 of uncultured Bdellovibrionales bacterium. Classification (GTDB taxonomy): domain Bacteria; phylum Bdellovibrionota; class Bdellovibrionia; order Bdellovibrionales; family SG-bin7; genus SG-bin7. The sequence goes on from CAZCFY010000008.1 coordinate 79,848, forward strand.
AATGGTACCGCGATAGCGGTGGATTGCACTTAACCAATTTGCTGGATGCGCCAGAAAATTTAAAGGTGACATCAGGACAAGTTCGCTACCGTAATAGAGCGAACCCAAGCAGGCGCCGATAAGACCCATGTCATGATAAAGTGGTAGCCAGCTGACAAATACATCTCGACAAGTTGCTCCCACGGCAAGGCCCATGGCCCGAATATTGGCAAGTAAATTGGCGTGACTTAGCATAACGCCCTTTGGATCGCCCGTTGATCCAGAAGTATATTGGAGAAAAGCAATATCAGTGTCATGAATTTTTGGAAAATGTAAGGCAGGACTTATAAGCATAAGTTCGTCGGGGGTGTGCACATGTTCCAGGTCTTTGGAAATTGAACCGAAAAGTTTTGCCAGAGTGCGGCCTTCGGGAATTGTGATAAGGAGTCTAGCTTGACTGTTTTTTAAGATGCTAGCTTGGCGTTTTACGTAGTCTTCAATTTGTGATGGCCGATCAGGTGGATAAAGGGGAACTGGTATAGCGCCGGCATAAAGGCAGCCAAAAAACGCGTAGAAGAACTCTAAACCAGTAGGCAACATAATCGCTACCGGAGTGTTAGCCGGTAAACCGCGATCAATAATTCCTGAACCCAAGAACTTCGCCCGCTCGCAAAGGCCCTTAAAGGTGAGTTCACTAATGGTATTATCAGATTCAAGATAGCGGATAAATATTCCATTAGGAGTTTGACTCGCATGAAACTCTAAAACATCTAGTAGAGTTTGCGCGCTTGTCGGCTCGCTAGAGAAGACTCTTTCCGGTTTCTCACTAGGGCTCTCAATAACAAATTCTTTTTTTATCTTGGGCGCGGACTCTATGAATTGTAACAAATCTTTTACCGTGCGCGCGGTGCCAAGGACTATATCTGGTAATGAAACGCCGAACTGGTTTTCAATCCGCATAAGGAGCTCGGCGCGGCCAAGGCTGTCGACCCCAAGATCCTTTTCCAAGTCACTTGTAAGTTGCACTGAGGGCTGGGCTGCTCCGGGACGAAGTTCCTGCAGTAGCTTGGTGATGATGCGAACTAATGTTTCGGAATTACCATTCACCTTTTACCTCAATGCGGGCAGGAATTCATCGCGTTTTGGGAGCAGAATTGCGCACTTTCTTTATAAGATCAAAACAATTTTTTTTGTCAAATTGTCTTATAGGTTTAGTCACTTAGTGTCGTCATACACTGTGTCCCACCGCTGATCACTTTGCCTTAGGTGTGTACTCGGTTTTTTTGGCGGTCATGGAAATAGAAATTGTTGGCGTTTCTCCAATTGGGCCGGTAGAAATCTCGGCGGGTTGGCCAAAGAGAGCAACAATACTTGGCATGGAGACTACGCCATTTGGCTTAACTGTTCCATCAACCACCAAATACTCCATATGAATTGTGGTATTGGTCACTTCTTTTACCCGACCAAGAAGAACGACATTTTCTTTCAAATCGGTCAGAGTAACCCAAGTCTTCATATCTTTATCCATCACAAATTCTTGTGAAGTAGAAATACTTTTCTTAGATGGGGTCTGATATTTAAAATTTGTTTCAATTTTAAAACCTTCTTTAGGCAATGCGCTTGAATACGTGGGCGACAGCGATATTAGGATAAAGAAAAATAGTAATTTCATAGGTACCTCCACAGTCCTGGGTAGTTTTATTGTTCGTTAGTTTGGTCGGATTTTTCGAGTTCGTTGTAGAGTTCCATGGCTTTCGCGGGAGAGTCAACAGGTTCACCATTTACGGATTTTATAACATCGCCTCTCTTTAAGGAGAGCTTTGTTTTCGCATTTAGATCTATTGACTTTCCTTCTGCGCTTACGGGCACAAGTTCTTCACTGTTTTCAGTAGAAGGCTGGGCATTTTCTAAGAGTTGCTGTAAGTCAGGTGAAATAGATTCTAGTTCTTTGGCTGTATTTATTGTTTCAGCGGCATTACTGAAATGCGTGAAAAGTAAAACTGTACTAAATAGAAATTTCATAAGACCTCCGTGTGGTTAGAATTTTAGTTAATAGATCTAGCCATGTCTATTGAAATCAAGAAGCTCAGATGTTCACTTCCGGAGCCGGAAGTGAAAGCCCTTGCCTTTCCATTGATATAAACAATCATCGTCATGAGTGCTCTTGATCCTGATTCATTGAATGAATTAAGCAAAAAAGTGGAAGAATAAATTGAATTGAGATTAATTAGTGCTACGCGCGAACCCTGGACCAAGGGCTTAACTTAGCTCTGATCGGAGGTGCGGAGTCGGTTATTTAAGTGCCGTCGCGCCAAGGGCAATGACAAGCGGCAAACGGTCCTTTCTACCGTGAATTAAAAACTTTGATTAATCATAATCAATTGGTTTTAAAAGACATATGCGTTATTTAACTAAGTATGCTGACCGATAAAGATGTTTTGAAAAGTTTTGAACGCGTAAAAGACAACACGTCTTTTTTCGATGCATTTTATGCTCTATTTGCAGCGGCCGATAGCCGTGTCGCTGAAAAATTTCGTAATACGGAAATGTCCAAACAAAAGGCCGCTCTGGTAGATAGTATCTACTGCTTATTAAAGATAGGTCGCGGAGTAAAAGAAGCCGAAGATAAAATCGAACAGATTGCCGTTACCCATGACAGACATCACAAAAATATTGAGCCTGAACTCTATGGTGTTTGGTTAAGGTGTTTAACTGAGACACTGTATCGCTACGACAAAGAGTTCAATTTTGTACTGGAAGAAAAATGGCGGCGAGAATTAACCAACGGAATTTTTAAAATTATATCTAAATACTAATTCGTCGAACAAATAACTCCACCCTTGGAATCCCGATATTCTAATTACTTTTTATTTATGTAATGCCTATCACTGGAGCTTCTTGTTTAAAAGACGGTACTTTCCACCGTCAGCAAGCGGAGCATTTAACGAGTTCTAGTTCAAACACACTAGATTTTACGAGACTAAATATTTTGACAATTTAAAATTAAAAACTTGAGAATAAGACATGAAAGCATCAGTAGAAACTCTAGCAGAAATCGCCAAAGATATTTTTTCTCAATGGGACAAAGCGTGGCCTGACCGGCGTGCTGGCTTAGAAAGTAGGGGAGTAAAGCTCGCTTGTCAGCCAGGCTGTGTGGGATGCTGTTATATGAAAAAGCCGTGTACGTTTGCCGAAGCTTGCGCGGTGTCGACTATCATGCGCGCGAATTTGTCCGCGCAAGAGCAGGAAATCGCTAGAGTCAAAGTGGAAAACGTCGTTTCCGCTCCGCATGTGAGTCAGCAGTGTCCTTTTTTAGTGAAAGGCGTGTGCGCAATCTATGAAGCACGGCCACTCGCTTGCCGTGCCTTGTGGGTTAGTGAAAACCAGCGCCAGAACTGCCGCGAAATTTCGTCTGCGGTGAATCAACCGGAGTGTAGTCGTACGCTTTCTGATTTGACCAAAAAATTAGAAGAGCGCCAGGCGCCTTATCTTGATGGAGCCAAAACCTCTTTCTCCACTTTGTCTGAAGGATTACACGAAGTGTGGAAGCAATCACCGCTTGAGAATTTTTCGATTGCCAATTCCGCCTGGCAAAAGCGTTTAAAGTCGCGATCATCGGCGCACGATCAAAACTGGATTGACGATCTTAACGACTGGAACATTTTAAACTTTCCTCTATCTTTGCCAGTGGCCGGAGATTATCTGCCCGACTTCACGCTTTTAAGGAAGAAAGTAAATCAAATCGAACTCTATGATGAAACTATAGAGTCAGATAATATGCCGGAGTTTATTTCACTTTATAAAAGAAAGCCCCATGCGGGCTATAATTGGGATACGGAAGAATTTTATTGGGAACGAAAGCCAGAAACATCAGAACTGCCTTACATCATTTGGATGTCAGACTCCCCGCAAGAGCGCTTTATGATGTGGGAGGCTGCCAAATGCTGCTCTGGAAAAGTACTATGTGGCGGGTTGGGGCTCGGAGTCTTTCCGCAATTAGCGCTTTCTCAAAAACAGGTGGAGTCCATAGATATCGTCGAATACGACCCAAATATTATTAAAATAATAAAGAGCACGTGGGAAAGGAACCCTTGGCCGCACTCTAAAAATGTGCGAATTATAAATGACAGCATCGAAAATTATTTGAAAACGACTAAAGAAAAGTACGACTCCGTTTACATTGACACTTGGGATGCGATTTACCACGAGTACCTTCCGCATTTAAATTTTTTAAGGAAACTCAGTGAGGGCGTATTAAAGCCTAACGGAAAAATCTATCTTTGGGCGTATGACCTGATGTTGAGAATGTTTTTATCTACCGCACGGTCGGTATTTTTACGAAGAAAGCAGTTCCTCCTATTGCCGGAAAATGGGCTAAAGACGTTTACGAAAAAATTCGGTCTGCTTTACGACCTCATTTTTTGGTTGCGGCAAAATCCAAATGCGGATCTAGAAGACTTCCTGGGTAAAGCTTACGACATCGCGACGGAAAAAACCGAAGATCTCGGTATTTTAAAACTACAAAACTTTGAAGGCGCGGAATCCTTAGCACGGGCTTAAGAGTAATCCAGGAGTTCCGACACTTTCATGCGCGCCTGCCGAAGACCGTGTGGCTTTTTGACCTAATCACAATGATAAATTACTTCTGTGAAGTGGCTACTGTACTTGTTGCGCAATAAGAGTTATAGCATTTTGATATGGCGATCCAGATTAATGATCTACTCTTGGGTTTTGTGGCAGCAGGGGTTTCTGTACTTACAATTCACGAAATTCTTGTATTTCTACTTAAAAAGGCAGGCTTTTTACCAAGTGCAACACCTTGGTCAGTTAAACCCATCGGGCCGTGGAACGTACCAACGATAGTAAATTCCGTGTTTTGGGGTGGGCTTTGGGGTATTGTCTACGTGCTGATTAGGGATTTTTTACCGTTTGAATTCGTTTGGGAAAAAGGTTGGGCCTTTGGTATCCTGATAGCATTTGTCAGCAACTTTACTCTTTTGCCACTCATCAAAGGCAAGCCGTTGTTTATGGGTGCCAATTATAGTCTTATTGGCTGCGTTCTTCTTATCTTGTCGGGATTTGGAATTGTCACAGCCTTACTTTTCGCAAAACTACGAGGATGATTTTTTTCAAATCTCGCGCTTCTTTAGTCGACAAAACTGCCGACTTCCGCAAAACTAATTCTTAGGGGCGCAAATGCATGAAGTCGATAGCCGTTTAAGGACTGGGTTGAGAATCCTTCGCATCATCATATTGTTCGCCATTTTATTTCCCATTGGCTACATTCTGCTTTCTAACTATTACGACTTTGAGCCGCCAAGCGAGATAATTCAAAAAATCCTAAAAGACCGTGAGGAAGAAAGGATTAGAACCGAGGGAGAACCCATTCTCGCCGAGCAGAGAAAGCAATGGCAAAAGGAAGCGGACGCTCGAAAGCAAAGAGAAGACGAGCTCATCGCCAAAAAAGCCAAAGAACGAACCAAAGAATATCTTTTGACTCAGTTGGGATGGGTATTGGTCGTAGGCGAGGGCAACTTAGTGGACCCGTACAGATTTTATAGAGAATGTAATCAAAAAAAAGACTGCAATATCCCAGAAAAATTAAGGCAATGCCTGAGCCGCGATATTCGTAGCTGTGTGGAGCTCGTGTCTTATGTGGATTCGGCAAAAGAACTTAAAGAAAAATTTAAACATGAACGAGCCATGGCATTACCCATAGCATGCAATTCCGGAGTTTTTGCTTTCTGCTATATGGATATAAAGCAAATGCCGGTCGGCAAAGCGCAAATGGTGCTAAAAAAACTATGTGAACACAACTGGGCCCAAGGATGCTACGCTCTTGGTTTTTTGGAATTCTACGATAACCCGGAGATAAAAGACCGCGTTTGGAACAAAGCCTGCGACTTGAATCCCGTTTTTTGTCGCGAAATCGCCGATAAGGTGCGATTCTCATTTCAAGGAACGGAGACATACAAACTAGGTGAGCCATGGTTTAAAAGAGGCTGCGAAAAAGGGGATAGATTGTCGTGTAAGGAAGCCGGGTTGGTGCCGCGCGCCTTATACCAGGATCTGTGTGACGAAAAAAAATCTTTTTTGGCGTGTTTCCGCGCCGGCGTGCAGCTTAGTTATGATCAAGACTTTAAAGAGGCGGCAAAATATTTGGGTAAAGCTTGCGAAAATGCCCGGCCGAGCGAAGCGTACTTTTGTACCTATCCCGATGGTCCCGATGCGGAGGCCTTTCCAGCTTACAGCGCGTGGCGGAGCAGAGCCGAGAAACTTGAGGAAGCATGGTTTCTGTCCCTAGCGCCAATAAATTTGAGGATTATGGAAGATTAAGCGGTTCGGCGAGAGTTTAACGTAAAACGCCTCACCAAGTCTAAACCTTCGAAGGAAGTTTTCTAAACTTCTGTTTAAACGCGTCGGTAAAAGCGCCAAAGTTTTCGTAACCTACGAGCAGCGCCACCTGGCTTACCGAATAAGTTTTCTGTTTTAGTAATCCCATGGCCTCATCAAGCCGACGGTTTTTTAGATAGGAGTAGGGCGTTGTTCCGGTTTCCTTTGTGAACTTTCTCGTGAGAGTTGAAATGCTCGCGCCAGAATATCTGGCCAGGTCCTTTAAATCCATGGGCGCAAAAAGATTGGACTCGATATATTGAATCGCGCGAGATGCGATGCCGGCGTCGTCAAACGTTAAAGTGGCATTTCCTTTTTCTCTCTTATTAAAGTAAATCTTTAGAATTTCCTTTAAAACTTCTGTCTCAAAAAACTGTAACGACATCGGGTTTGGATTTTTGGTGATAACCCTGAGGGTAAAGTATTCCAAGATGAGTTGCTTCAACCAAACCGTACGGCCTATTTTTTTACAAACCCGAAAGAAGCCATTTAGCTCAGATGGCTTCATACCAATATTGCTGGCGGCCCACTCGACCTGATCTTTATTGGGGTAAAGTGCCAAAGTGTCATAAATAGAACTTTTGCCCTCATCATCGTGAATAAGATTTTTGGGCACAATCAGAAAGCTTTCGTTATCTATTTTAAAAGTTTGTTTGGGATTTTTGGTTCTTACTTCCATGACACAGGCGCCGCGCGGGAACACCAACATGAGCCGGTCATGAATGTGGAAATCCTTATAAAATTCGCAGCTGCGTTCGTAAGCGATACCCATGGGCATCGTGAAATCAATAACTTGATTGAGCAAACAACCCGTGGGCTTAAATTCAAATCCCTTAATCGCGGGTAAAACGAGTGATTCCATAGATTGACGATTTTACCGAAGTTTTAGAGTTTTTCACCAATTATATTTTTCTCTGAAAAAGGTACAGTCACGACTCGTACGGAGGAACCATGAGATTACCCCTAATTATTGCCTCTCAACTGCTGTTAGGTGTTCAAGGTAACGCGCAAACTCTGCCGGGCTTTAATGTTACGGTGACCTGCCAAGCGCATTCTTTAACCGGTGGGCATCCCAGAAACGCAACCCGCTTTACTATGGGGGTATGGCAAAATGGGGAAAAGAACGCATATGTTTTTGAAAGGGATCACCTTCGCGTGGGTCTTCAGGCGACAAAAATTTTTCCGGGTTTGAACGGCCAGTTAATTTCGCAACTCTTAGCTAAAGACCTTGATAACAACCAAATGAAAAATTATGGATCCGTTGACATTCAGTTCGACGGTACCGGAAATGGAAAAGGTTTTTTACATAGTAATTTTGAATCCTCGGAACCGTATGTGTTGGGCACTTTAGAATTAAATAATTGTCGGACAAGGAGACTCTAATGATAAACTCAATTCTCTTGGTTTCTTTCGTATTTCTTCAGATGACCTCGGCGCAGGCGGCCTGGTGGGTGCCGGTACTGAAATGTGATAACGGCGCTGCCCGAGTGGAAGTGGATTTAGGGGAACGTCGCAATTTGCAATTGGTGATCGAAGATGAGAGAGTTCGCAAACATCTGGTCAGTCTTACCGTGAACCCCAGCTATGTGCGAGTAATTAGCGGTGAGACCCACAATGGAATTTTTAGATCTTCGGATTTTCGGGGATTTATGCTAAAAGGAGTGTCACCCACTTGTCACAGCGGTTATGCGCCGACAATTAAGGTTTATCGCGAGAGATCGGGCTTGAAAGTCGCGCTTAACCAAGAAGCTGCCGAGGGTTGTTGTTGGGAGAGCGACTCTGCTGGCCATTGTACAAGAAAATCAGCTGATGTACCCTATAAATATTTAGGGGATTGGTATTTCCAATATTGCGAAGAGCTTCCAATCCCAAATTAGAGTGGTTTTGAATGAAGAGGTTTACTTTAAGTCTTTCAATTTTTATTTTGCTAAGCCTTAAGGCTAACGGCGCAGATAAGATCCCAGGGCGGGATTTTTTACTCAATAAAATTTTACAAAATATTTCTGTCCAAGGGGCGCGCCGAGGCGCCATTATCGCCGCACCTTCGCGCGATGAAACTTTCTTTTTCCCTACATTTTATGAAACATTGGATTGGAATACTCCACGTAAGGCAGTCAGTATTCCTCTTAAGGAGTACCGTGAATTTTTGGAAGACTCGAAGGGTTATCCAGAACTCGACAGCAAACTGCAGAAGTTGACAGATAAAATTGCCGATATCTTAAAAAAGGAATTTCCGAAGAACTTTGGCAGAAAATTGCCAATAGATGTTCGAGCTGCGATTCGAATTTATACGAATTCCGGTGGGCAAAGAATGAATTGGGTAAATTTTACTGATTTCATTCACCGAAAAATTCATATCTTTTCTCCTACGACTGGGAATCCTCAACTCTACTTAAGAGTGTTGGCGCATGAAACTCTTCATTTAAATGGAAAATCTGATGAACCTCTCTTGCTTCTTGGGCTTACAGGTTTAAGAGAGGGGCTTATTGAATATTTGACGATCAAGCTGCTTTCACGCGCTGGCGAAGTCAAAATCAAAAATAATAAAATCTGGAAGTCAGCCGAGTTCTATAGGGATTGGGTGCGAACAATCGAAGAAGAACTCGTGGATAAGCTATTTCAAGGAGACGATACTCCGCTTGTCGATTTGTATATTACTGGTGATGTTAATGATTTCGCGACAAAATTTAAAATCGCCTGGGAAAATGGTAAATATTCTCCAGATCACTCTGCAATTGACCGCGACGCTAATGATTTTATGAAAGGCCTTTACAAGGTCATGATGGACATAAAATAGAATATTTTTTAGGTAATCTTTCTGGTGCACGGTGGGGGGTGAGAGCCGTGCAACCTGTGAAAAAATCAGATTGCCTCATTAACTCTCGATTGGAGCATTGATTTCTATTATTTAAACCACAGGTAAATCGCTTCCCGCCTGCGCCGATATTTTAATAGTTACAATGTTAGTCGGGGACCGTAACTAAATCGGCACTTAGGGTGTTGAGTTTTTTCTCTATGGCCGTGTTTGGATCTGCAGAAATAACAATGCCGATAAAATTATTTATAACGTCAGCGGAATTGCCTTGGGATAGGATCGCAAAACTCAAATTAGGATAAAGGGGCTGAAGTTCTTTTACAATCTCCATCCAAAGGGTGGGAACGAGGGTGCGCATTTCTCCAGGAAAGTAATAACCGGTAAGCAAAGCGAGGGACTGCTTATCATTTTTATCTAAAATATCGACGACGCTTAAAAGAAATTTCTTCATGTCCTCGCGCCCAGTTTTGATACCGCCGCAAGAAATGGGACCGTGGCACGGACACAGGCCGCGGTTCATGACGATGAGATTAAACGCATTCGCCACAAAAGGTAGATTATTATTATCCACACGGATATTGCCGCCCTGTTTGAAATCAGAACTGATAACGAGTTTATCGGAGCTGCTCTCAATAGCGCTACCCCCACGGCCATTGTCATTTAAAAACAAGACTCTGGAATATCGGCTGTAATCAAAGTTATCATACCGGTCAAAATAGTGCCAGGAGTTGACCTTTAAAAAATTGCCGGCGGGGGAGAACAAGTTGCATTTATTTTCACTCGCTCGAACCAGTAGCGTGTTCAAAAACAAAAAGGAAAATAGAAAAATGAGGCGGAGTAGTCCCATGATACTTAGACTTATCCGATACCAGCCGAACCCATTGTTGTCATTATTACAACAATTGTCATCATCACGAAGGGGCGCGTTCGCATATATTGCTCCTTGAGAAAGTCTGCAAAGGGCTTTGCAAGCGAAGGTCCAGATTTAAGACTTGTCTTCTTGGCTCGCTAATAAAGATGATGTGCCGTCGATACGGCACGGTTACTTGCCCTAATCTTAAATACGGAAGAATGTTTTTTCAGGTTTTAATAATCTTAGCGGTTCGAAACTCAGTAATTTTGTTTATCAGTCGCATTCGAAAGATGGCGTTCCAAGTGATTTTGTGAAAACAGGGCCATCCATAATGTGATGACCAGCGCCGAAAACGACTATAACTCTATCAAATTCATTCAATGCTCTTTCAATCGTTTTTACAACATGTGGCTCCCGAACTGGATCCTGATCATATGAAAATCTCTGGAAGAAATTCCGAGAATCCTTAACGGGGGCTAAATTATCGGATGTTACCTCTGCAGCTGTAAACTCTCTGCCTGTAGTCCTTTTAAACCAAGCTACGAAATTATCAAATGTCATTTCATATTGAAATCGATCTTTCAACTGCTCAACCTCTTTTTCTTCATCTGCGGTTTTCCTAAAATCTAGTTGGCCGCGTCGCTTCCAGCGAACAGTGTGTAGATAGTAGAACCAACCTACAATATCTTCCTTTGAATATTTTTGATTAAGCTCGGTCATGTAAACCATGTCATCAGGCTCGCCGCCTATAAATGGGATTTGGTTTTTGAGGGCAAAATGAATTGAATAGAATCTCTCATTACATCTCTTAAACTCATCCTGTATACACTTTTGCGCATCTACAATCGCAGATGGAGGAGACTTCCCGGAAGACGTTCTTATTGTTTCGACAATTAAAAAGTCTGGATGATATTTATTGAAAACGCCCTCAACAAGTTGAAATGTTTTATTAAAAGTTGGCGGCCCGTCGCCATGTTTTGCAGCCACAAAGTAAAGCGTCTTTTCTCCATTGGTGTACTTCACCAAGTAGGGCTTCTTACAAGGCTCGCTATTTTCTTTCTCCTCCGTCCATTCTTGGATGAGTTTAGTATCAAAAATAATTTTTGAGGATCCGGCCTCGCTTATGCTTCTGTTTGAACCCTGGATGTGCGCACATCCCAAAAAACAAAGACTAATAAGCAGTGAAATTTTCATTACCTAAGTTTATGAAATATATTTCAATGTTGTCTACTGTGAAAGCTGACTTTGATGTCAATAACAAATGGTTTTGGATATAGCCTGGCTATTAAAGCACAGTGATTAAAACAACGCGTGCAGACCAAACTATCTTTCGCGATTTCGAATTTCTACTGTTGCAGTATATTTGACAGGAGTAAGTGGCTTTTTTAAGTTTGTATATTGCTGTATTTTAAAACAACAGATCCATCATGTGCATCTAAATACACGATCATGTGTTTTGAGTCTTTAAAGCGAATCATCCAAATCAGCCGCGGTTTGTCGCCCTGTGAAGGAAACTGATTGGGTTTCAAAACTTGCATCACCGGTGAGGAATAAGTTTGGACCTCATCGGATAATCCCAAGCTCCTTTTGGCACGCTCAATTGCTTCTTCGCTTTTAATACTTGGAGTGACGTTTACGGATGCAATTTTATTCGTAGGAACAAGATTGTTGCCAACCCGAAGCATTCCTTGATCCAAGCTATATTCAAATGAGATTTGCCCGAAAGCAACTGGTACGCCTTCGAATATTTGGTAAAAGATCACCAGACGCCGCTCTGGGAAATCGGACCCGTTGTCGATAAGCCTAAAAACAAGTTCTTTGCTGGGGTTGGAAATGCCATATAGATCTTGTCCTTTTTGAACTAAATGTTCTTTGATTTCACGAATCACTTCGGAATCATCTTTCGCAATGGCTGGATTCACAAATGAAGAAAAAGAGACAAATAAGAGCGCTAAGCTTAGCAGTTTTTTCATAAACTAACTCATGAGATTCAATATGAATTCGTTAAAGTTTTATTTTGGTAAGTTTGCGAAAACCGTGCCGATCTAAAGCCAAATGATTTCGAGCCAAGGCCTGCCTTGTAATCCTTAGGCATTTCAAGGCGGCCTTTGAATCGAAACCATTAGAGATTAGTCAGATTTCGGTCTCCAATCGAAAAAGATCTATGTTCAAACATACAACTTCTTTGGCTGGAGAAGCCTTACATATTTCCAAAGATTTTTCTATGCTCTTCGATAAAATTTCGCGAATCTTCGCAAAATCTTCAATCGACATAGACATTGGTGAGGTAAAAAAAAGTTCACGTGTCTCTCGCGAATCCATTTTTTGAATCGCTTTCATTCGCCAGTTCGTGTGGTGCTTTACTACGAGTGGTGAATCGTTTGCTATGTAAACAAATGTGGTTCCCGGTTTATATTTTGGACCTTTGCGCTCACAAATTCCCGTGCGCACTAAAAAATCCAAGATCTCTTCTGCTTTCAGACGCGATAATTGGAATCGACTTGCAATTTGATCTAGTGTTTGACCGTCGTCGATAAACGTCGCCGAAAATATCGCCACATATATCCAACTTGAATAGAATATGGCGCGGTCGTGCGCCGAAAGTTCTGTGTGCTCTCCGACGCGGGACTTTACCTTGGAGCGTTCGGCAAGAATCTCTTCTTTTTTAGTCAGCCAATATTTTTTTGATTTTTGTGTGCCGGCTCTATCTAAATGAACGAGTGTGAAAAAATATTCTTGCTCAAGCGGAGTCATCTTTAAGACGTCAGCAAGTTCCTTGGCTTGATCGAAATTTAGATTCTTAATACCAGAAATTACGTGCCCAAGGTAACTCGGGTGGACTCCGACAGCTGCAGCTATTTTTGAAAGATTTGATAAACCGGAATCCTTTAAAAACTCGATATGTTTGCGTAGATACGCGCGATAGTCTGAAAATTCGAAGAGATTGGCAGCTTGATCCATTGTGACCAATCGGTCATATTTGGCCATACCTTTAGACAAAAAAGATATGGAAAATAATATCACACCGCATTATATTGGCGTAAAGATTGAATAACCTAACCCTGGAGCTTTTATGAAGAACCTATTGAACATGACCATCCTAACAGTGGCTATTACTTTTACGCCTCTGACACTTTTTGCAGGTGGCGGTGGGCCCGGCGGTGGATCTTATGTGAATCTACTACGCTATCATGGATTTTCACATGTCATTTACATGAATAGACCGGTCACATTTAAAAGTTATAAAGAATATCAAAATGAATTTTTTAAAAGTTTTTACGATGGAATGGACAAACTTGAAGAGTTAGTAAAAAAGGGTAATAAATTTAAGGATCGAGCGGGCCACCAAGTTGACTTTACTTTAAAACATATTTTTGAGGCTAAAAAAATTGCTGAATCGATTCGTTCACCACGTCCTTTTGAGCAACGCTTTCGTGTTGAATATGGACTACAAGACGCTCCGACAATGACACATGAGTCGCCGCTTACCGCAAAAAATAGTTTAGAAGATTTAAATGGCGTAGTAACTTTTAATCCTGTCCAGTGGGAAAATATTTCGGCTATCATTGATCTACCAATAAACGTGAGGGCCATTAAGGAAGCTATCGCCGTGCATGAAGTAATTAGCCTTTTAGGAATTGAACGCACAAATTATTATCCGGTATCAAGTGCGTTGTTGGACGATAATTTGATTGGCTATAATACGGATATTTATCACCTGCAGGAGCAGATTATTGTAGAAGCAGCTACAAAATTTTTGAGTTTACGTGCCAAAAAGGAATTGGAATATGAAACTCCAGTCAGTGACATAGATATCTTTTGGTTTCAAGATTTGCCAAATTTCTATGACGAAAATGCGGCCAATATCTTGGATTGGGATAAAGTGGAACGTGTATTGGAAACCACCTGCAAACAAAAACCGGGATTTAAATCGATCAAATGTTACAGTGACGCGATGATGGCGGTTGCCTTTGGTGATGTTCCGAAGTTTGAAAAAGACCTTCAAACGCTAGTGGCGACTCAAGAGGACAAGCTAGGTCTGTTCTGCAAGGTCGATAACATAAGATTAGAGAATGCAGAAACTTTTCCATTAACTCAAATTTGGAATTTGGAAATGAAATGCCAAACGCGAACACATTACAAGCTCAAGCAAGGTTTGCGAGTGAGAATAGGCTCGAGTACCAAAATTGAAATTGACGCGCCTGTTGAGGTTAATGAACCAATTTATTTTGAGCCGAAGTGGTAGTTCGGCCCTTAAAATTCCGTTGGTATAGAGAAACCTATAACTAGTGCGCAGTTTATAACACTTGTTAAATGGCCAAGGCCTGCCAATCAAAGTGCGGGCCTACCTGACCAGGAATGTTTCTCGCGATTCTCGCTTCTTAAAGTCCTTTGGGACTTTGCCGCTCGAATCGCTCGTTTAATCGCTCACGCAGTTATCCCTCACTGCGTTCGGGCTTGACATAAACTTTGAGAAAATTCGACTCAAAATTTTCGTCAAGCCATTAACTTTTCCAAAAATCGAATTTCTTCATTTTAATAGGATTTACCTGTGTTTTAGGTAATAGAATTCCATCCTCTAGCAGAGAGTTAATGAGGCGATCTGATTTTTTTCACAGGTTCGAATGAATTACCATATCTTCGACGGAATTTGTTATACTCAAGATGCGGATCGTAAAACATGCCAAGGTCAAAGCTTGAGCCCAAGAAGAGAGGACAGGACCCGGGGCCATCGGTACATTTCAAGGACACGAGACGTATATTAACGGGTACTTCGGGTATTGTGACGGCCAGAAACTCCGAAGCGAAACGCCGCAATCGGTGGGATCAGCTCCATCACCATAGATCGCCGCGAAAGTTATAAGTCCCTATATGGGCGGTAGTAGCGGGGCTGATCAGCGACTGGTTTTACACAGGTAAATCTATTCGACATGAGGCAAACCGTTCGCTGTTATTACTTCCTGAGGCATCACAAGTAATTGAAAGAGATTTACCTTGTATCGATTAAACGGGGTCAGCACCTTTAATGACGACCCATAGGTTTCCGGCTTCATATGGCTGTTCTCCTTTATGATCGACCATTGTAATAGATA
This sequence comes from uncultured Bdellovibrionales bacterium, assembly GCA_964498095.1. Lineage (GTDB taxonomy): Bacteria > Bdellovibrionota > Bdellovibrionia > Bdellovibrionales > SG-bin7 > SG-bin7. The sequence goes on from CAZCFY010000008.1 coordinate 94,981, forward strand.
AACTGCCATCTCTTTGGATTTGGCTAAAAATCTGTGTTTTAGCAAAAGCGGGAGCGGAAAGAATAAGTGAAAGAAAAATGATTAGTGATTTCATTTGAAACTACTTCGATTTTACTTACAGACGCAGACGCGTTGGCCATCATCGCGTAACTTTCGTTGAACACAAACTCCGGCACGATCCATCGTATAGCAAGCGGTACCGACGGGTAAGCTTAAGCAAGTGTCAGAATCAAGGTTACAGATTTTCTCGCTTGATTCACATTTTACCTTTGATTCCTCATTTGCCAGAACAATGGCAGTTTCACCGGCCTTGAGAGATATTACTTGGCTAGCGAAAACAGTTGATGAAAGAGCGATTGAAAGAAGCACCACTAAAGATTTCATAAAATCCCCCTGCGAAGAGAAATTCTAGCTAAGGGAAATAAGAGATTCAATGGGAGTTTTTGATGAAACTCTAGGCACTCAAGGCAGGCGGACTTTGCTCGTTCAAGGCGAAATCTGCTCGCCTGTGGAGCGAATCTATGATTCGCTTACGCTCTCAGATTTCGCATTGTCTGGCTAACGCCTTTCGCCCCGGCGGGCGCTTTAATTGCTCACGCACTTATGTCTCGCATTCGCGTCGACGTATGAATTGGCAGTTGAGTTTTATCAAGAGGCGAAGCCAATGAGAATGCCGTATCATTTGAAAGAACAATTTGAGAGAGCGAGTTCTAGTGTTGTACTGAACCTTGCTGAAGGTTCGGCAAAGCCCACAGCAAAGGATAGAGTAAAATTCTATCGCATTGCACCTGGATCGCTTCGCGAGTGCCAAGGAGTATTGGCGCTCGTACAAAATCAAATGCTTTCGCAGAAAGCGGATTATGTTGGAGCTTGTTTGTATAAGCTTAGTAAGAAAACCGTTTAGCGGCTTTCTTATTTTAGCACTTTACCGTCGATTTCAAAGTCGATGATTTTTACTTCAGGAAATTCATAGAACATATCAAAAAGGGGAGTTTCTGCACTTGCGACTTCAAATGAAGAGCCATTTAGCCAAGTTTCAGCGCCCTTTTTGAATTTTAAAACTAAACGACCGTCTTTAAAAGTATGGCCAATATAAAGAGACTTTAGCTCTGGATTGGGATTAGAAAGGTTTTGTTTTAGCTCCTCTTTGTTAACCCCTTTTAAGAAGGTGTTCACGATTAAATCTACGTTTTTTAGATCTGCTGGAATTGTCCGAGATTTTGATTTTTCAATTTTTTGGGTTTTAGCATTGAAAAACCGTAAATAAATTCCTTTGCCAAAACCGGAAGTTAAGTGTGCGCCCAGTACTTTAATTAGGTCATGATGAGCATATTCGGCGCCGAAGTTTGGATGGCGAACAAAGACGACTACGCGGTCGCTAAAGGGGCTTTTTAGATAGCCGAGGGCCACTGTGGGGTTTGGCATATGAGCCGGAGAGGTTTCTCCAATTTGTTTTGACCCTAGTTTCTTCGAGTTTAAAAATACCTTATTGATCGGGCCCATGTCTGATTCGATTTTTTTAAAACTAACATCAAGCTCATCGTCGCCAAATTTAATCGGGAATTTTTGTAGTTTATATTCAGTTCCCGAATGTAAATCGTACTTTTTCTTAAAGTCAGCAATTTCCTTAGTATACTTTTTTTGTATTTCTGAAAGAGATGGTTTTGGCCCTATTGGGTGATCAAAATCGCCAACCAAATGTTTCATTTCACTCGTATCTGTTTTAAGGCTAATGGTTACAAGGCTGAGACTTTGGTAACCTTCAAGATAGTCTAAATAAATGTATCCAAAAATGTCTTTTTTGGAAAAGCCGATTGGGTAGATGTCGGCGACATCTGATTGAAGAAGCCAGTCGTCGGCAAGGACGAAAGAAGGTGAAAGAGATAAAAAGACTGAGAGGAGAAGGTGGTTCATACAGAAAGTGTGGCATGGAATGACTTAGGAATCAAGGCACCGAGGCATACAAGGCAGACAAGGTAGACAAGGCAAACGGGCAGACAAGTACCAACAATGAAAGCGTTACTCGTTATTAGCCGCTGGGTATTTCGATTATATTTAAAGCGAAGTTGTTTTTTTCTCTTTGGGGGTTTGGCTCTTCTTTTTCTCAATAGCTGCTTTTAGAAGATTTTTTACGTTTTCATTTTGATATCGAGCGGAATATTCGAGTACTGAAATTAAGTTCCCACCAGTTGAATAGGCGGCGTCGGGAGCAAATTTGAATTCGGGGTCAGCTCCGCCATTTAAAAGTATGGAAACTAGCATCGGATCTTTCCTTTCGACTGCATAGGCCAAGAGAGGTTTACCATTTTTATCTATTCCATTGAAGTCAGCTTCTGCAGAACTTAAAGACTTAAATGCCGACGGTGATCCTAGGTGAATTGCGGTTAAAAGGGGTGGGTCTCCAGCGGGACCAAGAAGATTTACATTTTCCTTTTTTGAAAAATCCTTTTCTAGTCCTGAAAGTGGGGTTGCCGGAAAACTTTGAAAATGGGCTAAAGCAAACTTATTGCCTTTAACGTAGTCGATTAATGGATCATTTTCTGCAGTTAAATAAGTAAATTGGCCACCCGAATTTTTCCCAATAAATTTAAGTGCACTTACCGCCAAGACTGCAAATAAATGTCTTTTATCGCTAGATGGGCCATTACTTTGAATTGAAACTTGCCAAGCCGGCGACTTTTTATGTTGGCGAAATGCATTTGCATTTTGAGCATCAAGGACAAGTGTTCTGTTGTAAGAAATTTCGGTTTTTGAGAAAATTCTTTCCGTACTCGACATAACTAGAGATCCATAACCATTTGATGTCGCAGTCCCTGAAGTTCTCATGGAGCCTAGAAATCCGGAGCTGGAGCCAAAAATATCAGTATTGCTTGAAAATGAAGTTGTTTGTGGTTGGTTCCATACATAGCTTGTGGTTGGTACGCTCACGGATTGAATTTTCTGCTCACGTTGTTCATTCATATCAAAATCGAATAGAACTACGATATCTGCTTCTTGTGAGGATTGAACACTCTGATAATTTAGTAACGAAAAGACCTGTGATAAGTACTCTTTGTAGGCGTTGTAATATATATCTCCTTCATTCTCTGATTTTTTTGCACTAAAGAATATCCTTTTGCCAGATGCCTTTGTTCCAATAAGTGCGTCGCCGGCAAGGCTGTAGATTGGGGTGGTTGCAGTAATTATATGGGATAGTTTGTCATTGCGAAAAACATAAAATTTCGATCCGTAAATTATATATGTTTCGTCGATTCCCTTCTGCGTGCGCTCAGGTTTTCCTAATATCCAGGCCACTTCGAAGACTGTCATCCCCGGTTTAATTTGAGATTGCGCCTCCTTATTTTCGCTTAAAGATTGAAGGCCTTCACACCCTAAAGCTAAGAGAGTAGATAGCAGTAATACAAATTTTTTCACGTTGATTTCCCTGAAAAAAATTAAATTCTTACATGAAATTCTACTTGTTTGAATCACAGCTTAGCAAATAGAATATGTTGATATGAGGCCTCTGTATAATGTAATTTTACTTGCAATTTGGATTGTTTTTACTATTGGATGCAAGACTCAAAGTGAAAAGCAGCAAGAGCCGATTACTTCTCCAGCAATTCAAGACCAAGGAATAGATAGTCAAGGCACCGAGGCAGTCAAGGCAGGCGGAATTTGCTTGCTAACTAGCTGAAGAGAGTACCTTCAGCTCCGCTACGCAAATTCCGCTTTAATTGCTGACGCACTTACCTCGTCTTCGACTCGGCCAAGGCAAAAAGGTTCAAGACATCGAAGACAAGGAAGCGCGGCGGTCCTTATGGGGCTCGTCGTGAAGTAATGTTTGTGGCATATGCATTGCTAAGTATGTGTGAGTATATGAGACTTGTTTTTAGAAACTGTTATGAGGAGATGAGGACGTGAAATTGTCTTTTAATTTTACACTAGCCGCTTTTTGGGCTTTGGTAGTTTTGCCAATCGCCCTATTTTCTGCTGAGTTTCCACTTCAAGAGGTAAATAACGGCTTTGCAAAGTCGGATGGCGATCCAAAAACCATAGCAATTTCGGTTTTGAGTGCAGATGCAGCTGATGAGCTATTTCGAGAGTTCGTCACTCATAACGAAATCTTATTCGACGTCACAAATGGCCGTTGCTCTGATAGAGCTACCGATATGGCTCAAATTGCAGAAAGTAAGAGGATTATTTTAGGAAATATATTTGCGGAAGGCATACTGAGATTAAAGAGCGGCGTTCTAAAGAAAGGTTGGATGTATCACGTCGCTCCTGTGGCCTTTGTAACTCAATCTACAGGTGAGCCAAGATTGTTAGTCTTTGACCCCGCTTTGTTTCAAAAGGCCGTCACAGTAGAAGAGTGGAGAAGCGTGATGACAGATGACTCTGGCAAAGAGCTCACAGAATCTAGAACTTATATTGGATCTCGTTTTCAATACTTTAGTAGACTTTTTGAACAATCAAAACAAAGCTGGGACACTGAATAGGGCGGTCGCGCCCAGGCGTTTAGCGCTGCTTGGAATTGCGGACTTTACTTGCTCTTCGCAATCCCTTGTATTGCGGGGCTCGCAAAGTCCGATTTGACAGCTGACGCTTACATGCCTCACGTACGTTCGGCGTGGGAAAAGAGGATTTGTGAGTGTGGGGGAGTGATGAGGGTGATTTGGAGCGAGGCGGAACGACGACCTGCGGAGCTTGATTGCTAGAACGGTTCGCTAGCCGCTGGCCGCTGCACCTACTGCCCTCGTCGGGCGTTTAGCAATCTGCGCTCCTCATGAGGTCGTCGGATTGTCTCTTAGTATTGCGACGAAGGCATTCGCCGTGGTTTGTTTGTTGTGGATCATTGCGATGGTTCGGTGAGCTCCATCAACTAATTCGTAGTCGCCCTTGTATTTAATGGAGCTATGCCTAAGTAAAATCAGTGTCCGGAGATTTTCGTGCGGCAAATCTAAGTTTAGAAACTCATTTTTGAATGCTGGATCTTCAACATGGTTGGTATGCAGTACCTTTAAGTTATACTGACTCTTCTCTAATAGATCCTTAACTTTGTCGGTCATCGCAGGAATGTATAGAGAAGCTAGATTCACTTCCTCTAACTTCCAATGATCTACTAGCTCAAATCTTCGATCATTTCTTATTCCTACGGTCCATATTAAGCAGGGATTGGTATCGTTTCTAGTCGCTATGTATGCGCGTACAGCGTCGGTCAATTGTTGCTCATTACTCGGGTCCCAGTTGCTGAGGAGATCCGAAAGCTCACTGGAAGTGGATTTCAGAATTTCGGTTTCTAAAAAGTATTTCAGTACATCCCAACGGGTGTAACTTTGACTCATTTGTCATTTCGTTCCTGGATATGTTTAATTAGCTCATCTACTGACATTTCTTCTGAGGATTTTTCTAATTTCGTTGTCAGCTGAACTACAAACTCATTGTCTCTTTTTCCAGCATTCTTAAAACGCACTTTGAGTGTTGGAAACCATTTGGAACTAAATGTCTTTATGAATTCGAGATTTGGGGGAGTGTCTTCAAGCTGCACATCAATGCATAATCTTGAACTATTCTCAAGTGTTGTACAGTTAGATAAAACATACTTGGATATAGCCCGAATTCCTTCCATCTTGGCGGCTTTTAGTTCTGACTCTAAGTCAGTAACAGTGTAGTTCTCTTTGTTTTGAAATATTAGATTAAATGTTTCTTTCGGGAATAATGACTTGAAGGTTTCGGGGCTCTGCTTTGAATAATTCCAAATCTGAATGATCTTTTGATCAGTATAAGAATCTTTTAAAGAAAAATAAGCTGCTAATGCTAAAGTCAAACACAAAGTAATAATTGCGAGAGCTATTGGCCTAAATTTCATTTATTACTCGCAGTCTGTTTGCAGTACCCTTTTGCTTCGGCTTCATAAAACTGAATGATGAGAAATTCTCTCATGGTGAGTACCGTCTGTACGCCGCTTATAGATCCATTGGGACATTTCGCTTTTAAATCTGAATGAAGATTAAAAAACGGCGTTGTCAGGTGCAATACATCAACAGAGTACGATATGGTCTCGATAGGTGTCAGATTTCCTTGCTCAAAATCAGAAATTGATAAAGACGTTACCGATACGCAGGCGGTCTGGGAAAGGATTATTAAAAACAAAAGTAGGTTTTTCATTGTAAACTTCACTTATTCTCACATGGCGAACTTTGCTGGCTAGTTGGCCGAGTTGAGTACAATCAGCCTCGCGGCGCAAAGTTCGCATAATCCAGCTAACGCCTTTTTATCCTACGGACAATTCTATTTGTGTAATTCTGCGCTGCCAAGTAGAATCAAATGTAATTGATTTTTACTTTATATAAATTAGTGAATTCGCATCAGGACTAACGTGTAGAAAGAGTTTATGAGAATAGTATCTTTCAGTTTTTTGCTAATTATAACTGGATGTTTTGATCCTAAGCCAACGCACACACTGTGGGTTAAGAGTCTACGGGGAGAGAAAGAGAAAATAGCGGATTTTTATCAAAGCCATGAAGGCGGTAATGATTGTGAAGCGGTACGAAAGCGTTGGACGGAAAACTATCAGCCTTGGTGTGAGGCTCATTAATTTTGAGTCGACGACTTGCTTGTGGTATTTTATAGATCTGGCGCTCTGAAAATTGTAAAGAGTCGGATACCCTAGAGTAGGAGTAAAATGAAGAAGTATGTTGGCAATTTTGTCGCCGGGGTTTTTGTAATTGGTTTTATTCTATTGAACTCTAAGAGTTGTGTTATACAGCCATGGCATCGGCCTGAAGCTGGGGCTATTTTCTCGCTCGATGGTGAAGGCAAAAGAGGGATAATGATGGTTTTCGTCTCTGATCTCTTGGTGATGTTTTGGTACACCGACGGTAAAGGCTCAATGGAAGGAACCTTAAATGAGGTAAGAGGAAACTTAGCAACTAATTACTTTTGGAATATTTGGCGCATTGAAGGACCATATGTTTGGTGGCCTTTAAGAATCTATCCGTCTCACCTAAAACCAGTAAACGCAGAAATTAAGACACTTCAAAAAGTTATCCATAGCCCCGAAAAAGGTTTTAATCCGGTATTTCAAAGTAAGGGAGATACAACCTACACCACGCTGTTGGTTGGTGATAACGTGGTTGAGTTTCATGGAATGACTCTTAAGCGAGAAAAGGACAATCCCGAATTGGTGAGCAAGTTGTTTTCTAGTTTTATTCCGGAGACGAAATAAGGTTGGTTGTATTCGTGAAGAAACGGAAAAGGGCATACATTTTGCGCTTTAAGGATTAAATCCTAACTATGGTAATGGCGATATTGAAGCGGAATCAGGTAATCAGATAAAATTGGATAGGGAGACGAACAAGTTTTGAAGAAAGTCGATTGGAAAAGAGCATTTTATGCGGCCGCTTTAGTTGCAGGAGTAATAGCAATTTTAATTGTGTTAACTAGTCCATACTCTTGTGTAGACTTTAAAAGTAAGGCTAAAAGATTTGAGGACGCCCATTAGGCTGATCGTCAACGAGCAAACGGCGCTGCTTATGGGCTTGTCGGAAGATTACTCAATCAGTAAAGAGGGAACCACCTAGGTGTCGGAGGTTGTCCCTGGGTAGAAGGAAATTCAGATAAAATATAATGCCTAAAACTAAATATACGATTGAAGATATGCAAAAGTTCGCCAAGGAAAAGGGTGGGCGGTGTTTATCTAAACGGTATGTTAATTCCCACAGTAAGCTGTTGTGGAAATGTCAGCGAGGGCATACTTGGAAAGCGATGCCGATTTCTATTACCAGGGGTTCATGGTGCCAAAGGTGTGGTTGGATTAGTACTGGAGAAAAAAATCAAGCGCGAATACTTGGTCACAAAAGCCATTTAGACGCACAAAGAGAAATGCTAAGAAAAGCCCGCAAGATTGCTAGAGTTAGGGGTGGGCGGCTTCTTTCTGGAAAATACAACAATAATAGTTCTTCACTATCCTGGAGATGTGAAAATCGTCATATTTGGAAAGCAAAATACGCAAATGTTGTTAATGGCAATTGGTGTCCATATTGTACAAAAAACTATGGTGAGAAAATCGTGCGGGAGATATTTGAGAAAGTAACCGGTAGAGAATTCCACTTGGCCTATCCCAAGTGGCTTAAAAATGGCGACGGGAATCAGCTCCAGCTTGATGGTTACAATGAATCATTAAGGATAGCGTTTGAACATCAAGGAAAGCAGCACTTTCAGGCTTTAGATGTTATGGGGGGTAGGAAAGGCCTATTGTCCCGATTAAGAAACGACAGAATAAAAAAGCAGCTTTGTAAAAGGAAAATGGTAAGTCTATTAATAATAAAATCCGTACCCCAAATCGTCTCTGTAGATGAGGCAAAAAAAATAATCTTAGACTTTTGTCAACGGCATCGAGTTAGTAAAGTTCATAAAGTTGAGGATATTAAAATCAATTTCAATTCTATTTATGGATCAGATGGCGAGAAAATACTTTCGGCCATAGAAAACGAAGTTAGAAAAATGGGTGGGAGAATTATTGACAGAAAATATCATGGATGGAATGGCAATATTTCCTTTAAATGTCGAAGTGGTCATACGTGGTCTACTCGGCCCAAACATATTTTAAACGGATCATGGTGTCCTGTATGTGCGGGAAAGGTACCTTTGGGGATACAACTAATGCTTGAAATCGCTAACCAACGAGGCGGGGCGTGCTTATCCACTGGTTACAAAAACGCGCATACTTCTCTTAAATGGCAATGTGGCAAAGGTCATATGTGGTACGCGCCTGCGATGACGATTAGAAGAGGGGCATGGTGCGCAAAGTGTGCCGGAGTGGCAAAGCTTTCAATTGAGGATATGAAAGTGCTAGCGAAGCGGAACGGTGGACAATGTTTATCCAAAAAGTACTTCAATGTTTTCAAAAAAATAAAATGGAAGTGTGGAGAGGGCCACATATTTGTCGCAATGCCAGCTTCTGTTAGGCGTGGGTCCTGGTGCCCGATATGTCGGCGAGGAATTACTTGGACAAAACCACTCGCAGTGAAGGCAGCTAAAAAATATAAAAGTCGATCAGAATTAAAAAAGAACGCATGGGGCGGATGGGACTACCTTAGGCGTGCGGGATTATTGGATCAAGTTATGCCGAAATCGAAGACTCGCAAAAAATAGTGAGTGGAAATAGGGAGTGTGTTTTAAAGGTTACTGAACTGGTCCCCCAAACAGGATTTCGTTTTGTATATCGTAAAAATATACTCTTGCGAACGGAATGTTTTTCTTGTAGTGCCGAATAATTTCTCTTAAATTTATATTTTGTAGCGGAGCGAGATTTTGATCTCCAATAATTTCAAACGGCTTTAGATTTTCAGTATGGATAACTAACCAACATTGTGTGGCATCGGCGTTCGCGGTGTACTTTTCAAGAGACTTGGCTTTGTCGCTAATTATCTGAACTATTTCATTGCCAAATCCTATCCATCCGCCATCGTCGTGCAGAGAGTGTCCCCTATAATAGCGTTTTCGAGATTCGCTTTTAATTTTATTCTTTTTAATCTTAGCATCATTTGAATATGAGGTTAATTCGACGGCTATGTTTTCTTTGGCTGTCCTAACAATGAAATCAGGTGATTCAGATGGATCAATACCAAGGACATCAAGTTCGTTATGGTCTTTTAAAGCCTTTGCTACCGCGCCCATGACCTTAAACTCAATTAGCTTTTTTGTGGTTGTCAGCTTAGGTCTCCTTATTTTCTGCACTTTCTGATGGCGAATAATCAATTTTCGGTGGTAAGTCTGTCATCGCGTAATGTACAAACTGTTGGCCAAGCTGTGTAAGCTCGTATTGGTCTTCATCATCAAAGGCCGATGTTATTGTGGATGATCCTGTGCCTTTCGATTTGGGCCTTTTGACAAAGTTCCCATAATAATCTTTTTCCCGACATTGTCTAATAATTCCGCCAGTTGATAGATCTCTGAACAAAAGTTTGTAGAGATCGGCTTCGGCTGAATCTTCACGAACCTTATCTCTTCCCAGTGATCGCCACACCCCGCCGCGGGTTATTCCAGCATTGTTGTAAATTGCAGCAACTACTTTAAAGTGCAATTCAGAATAAGTATTTATCCAATCAATGAAGAGCCTGATTACATCGTCTACAGTAAGATCCGTGGCTGCGGCATTTGCTAAAATATTTCTAATATATATTCGTTTTTCTTTGCTTTCTGCGCCAGACCACTCGCGAAAAGTTTTGCGAATGAGAGATTGATATTCAGGACTTTCAATTCTTTCCTTAATGTTTTCATCGTGCAAATCCAGTCGGGCTAAAATTTCAACAATTGTTTCAGCCTTTTCCTTTAATTCATCCTCGAGCATTTTTAGCCACTGATCGAAGAATTTATTTACCTTGTCTTGCTCTCTCTCAGACCAATAACCGGCTGCGGCCGATAGCATGCCGCCAACATAAGGTACTACACTCGCAATCTGAAGCGCGCCCCGAGCTGCTTTAGATGCTCCGTTCTCAGCTGGCAGCTGTGAACCGCAAGTTTCTTCGCTCATCGCTCAGCCCTTCGGTGGATAGGGATCTTTTTTGTAAGTGCGCTCTTCCTGGATGCGGCCATTTTCACCTTTGATGATGAGTTGGTCGCCACCCCAATTTCGCGTGGTTGTTGGCGCATCTTTTTTGGCGTCGGATTTATTTTGATAGGTCGCTATGGGATTTTCGTCGCCTCGGCGTTTAAGTTGCCAGTTATCGTTTTGGCGGTTTTTGGTTAGTTCAAACGTCTTTGATTTTTTCACTGAAAGCCCCCTCCTGGGTAAGTGGTTGAGCTTTAAATTTGAGTTGACTGACGAAATCGTCAAGTTAGCTCTATAATTTTTTTTGCTTAAGCTAGAGGCGGTTTACTAGTTAAACTAAACTATTTTTGTACGCTGAGAACGGTTTGGCTGGTCTGTTGGGAAGATCCTTGAGAGAATCAGGCCATGAGCCAAGGTAATCGGATTTCATCGGTATTTTTTTATTATTATTCCAGGATTTTTGCGGTGTTTTGGTTTGGTGGGTTACTAGTGGCAACTGGCGCGATGCTTTGGGGAGCATACTGCGGGAAAGTAAAGGGCGTTGACCTCCCATTTATTTTTATTCCAGTTGCGATGATGGTTTTTGGTTTTTTCTTTTTTAAGAAATTTATTTTCGATTTTCAAGCTGATGTTTGGGACTTTGGTGATCACTTACTAGTTAAAAAATCTGGAGTAGAAGATAAGATTCTCTTATCGGATATTAAGAATGTTGGGTACAGCAGGTTTTCACCACAATTTGTAACGCTCTCACTTCGCAAAACATCAAAATTTGGAAACGAGATTATGTTTTTAACAAAAATTAGTCCGGCCATGATGATTCCTTTTGCAAAAAGCCCATTAGTGGAGGACCTAATTGATCGAGTTGATAAGGCTAGGATTGGGAGTGGCTGAATTACGAACCTTGTTCGGTGCTCGGGCGTTCTCAGTAACGCGTAACCGGTTAATAGTAAACCGATATTGTTTTCAGGAACTGTTTACGGGTAGCTATCAGCTGATTACAGGGGGCCTTTAAAAACCAAGCGGGAGTTAGAGGGGAGATTGGGATTAATGGTCAGTGAATTCCGTGCGCAAAATTCCATAAACTTCGATATCAACATAAATTCCATTTTTTTTAAATTCTTGACGTAGTAACCCTTCTTTTTTCATTCCGGCCTTAACCATTACTCTTCCCGAAGATGGGTTAGATGACATATGCCTTGAGGTAATTTTATTGAGGTTTAATTTTTCAAAGCCAAATTTAAGGACTGCTAGCGCAGCTTCAGAGCAGTATCCGTTATTCCAATAATCCACACCTATCCAATAACCTAATTCCGCCTTACTATTTCCATCTGCAATTCCATTTAAATCGATGCATCCGATAAGTTTGTCATTTTCTTTAAGAGTAATCGCAAATTGGACAGCATTTCCTTTTTGAAACCAAAGATTGTGTTTGTTTATCCATTCTTGAGCGGCCCCATCAGGATATGGATGTGGTATTGTTGCCGTAGTAGCTGCCACAAGGGGGTGGCCAGCCATCCTTTGAACAGCTTCAGCATCAGACAAAACGAATGGGCGCAGTACAAGTCTTTCCGTTACTAAACTAGGTCTATTTTTATTTTCCACCAAATGATTTTCTCAAAATGGTTTGTAGCTGTCTAGAGTTCTAGTGGTTATAATGCGGGGATTTGGCTAAGAATTCACGGACTTTTGAGGGTTTTTGGCGTTTGGGGAAACGAAAGCTGCTCGCCAAAGAGCAAATTAGGAATTTAAGGTTCGATTTAATCACTGTCGTTGTTATCCCTCGCGGTGCTCGGGCGCATAATCTAGCTAACGCATTTTACCCTGACGGGCACCCGCATTTCTAGGCTGCCGCACCGATGCCTGGGGTCGGCGCTTCTAATTTGCAATATGCCAGGAATTATATAAACCACCAGCGCATACTTTGCCAGTGCGGCTCACGTGCCACGAGTTGTATTGGCCACCACAACAAACTTCGCCAGTTGATGATTCATGCCAGGAGTTGTATTGGCCACCGCAAGCGACTTTGCCAGTGCGGCTTTCGTGCCAGGAGTTATACTGACCACCAGCGCAAACTTCGCCAGTTGAAGATTCATGCCAGGAGTTGTATTGGCCACCGCAAGCGACTTTGCCAGTGCGGCTTTCGTGCCAGGAGTTATACTGACCACCAGCGCAAACTTCGCCGGTTGAAGATTCATGCCATGAGTTGTATTGGCCGCCACAAGCGACTTTCCCGGTAGATGTTTCATGCCAGGAATTATATTTTCCCCCACAGGCGATCGATTCAGAAAATGCAGGTGAGGAAAGAAGGGTTAATAGCAAAATTAGTTTCTTCATTTCACGATCTCCTTAGAGATTAACCGCACATTTAGGGATATCAGAATTTGTTAAATCATTAATGTGCGTCGGGTAGCTTCGGCAAATGTTTCCTAAGTTAATATTATAAAGAATAGCATTTTGATCAACAGATATTAGAATCGCTGAATCTTTCATATTGGGTAGAAATCTTAATACATCCTTTGCTTCACGAACATTATATTGGGTCATAAAAACATCAAATTTACCCATTTCTATCCAAGATTGATAAACTTCGTTAGTTTTTAGATTCATCAATGCCCAATAAAGTTTTGGAGGCAATTTTGAAATTTCGTTTTGGGAAAGATTAGATTTAATCAGAAGAGTCCAGCTGTATACGTCATCATAGGCGTATTGCATGCCAATGTTTGGTTTACCCTGTGAATCTATGTCGGGAATAATTTCCTTTCCGAGATCAGTAGCATCTACTTGGTAGAAACCAAAAACCACAAAAAGGCTTAAAAGGTATTTCATTTTACATTGGCCTCAAGAGTTGCGACCTCTCCCTTGGAGGGGTCAGGCTTTATTGTTGGCTTCTTTGGGTCCGAGAAATCTACTTGTGTTGCACCGAGATGAATTATGCCGTTATCTTCCTTTAAAATTACAAAATACATATGTTCAAAACTGTCGTGGCCATCATTTATAGTCCGCAAGAGCACCAAGTTATTTTTGTGACGAACCATTCCAATGAAGTTATCTTTTTTCAGATTTGAAACAGCGACGTTATAATATGCATTATCGGTTTTTGAGTCGGAGCTTTTTGTCAAAAAGAGTTCAGTGCTTCTTTTTCCGTCGGGAAGTAGATTGGTAAAAGTCCATACGCCCGAATTTAATCCTTTTGCGAGGGAGGTTATAGAGGTGCTTAAAGCCAAAATTAAAATTAGTTTTTTCATTTCACTATCTCCCAATTTTTTGTAAGTGCCGAAGCATTGATTGCGCTTCCGAATTTCACATCGATCTTCTGAAGATCTTTTGCCGAAATCAAATATTCTTTTGAAATCCAACCGTTCTTATCAAGTTTTCCAAGTTGGATGTGGGCAATTTGATATTGTTCAAAGCCACCCCATAGAACCGGAGAACCGGATTTAACTTGGAGCGGGAGACGGGGCTCAAACCCGCGACCTTCGCCTTGGCAAGGCGACGCTCTATCAACTGAGCTACTCCCGCAAAAGAGAGTCCTCAAAAGTAGGCGGGCGGGCGAAATATGTCAAACATTCTTTCGAATGACTAAAGCTTCCCGGTATTGAATGCAATATTGGAAGGCTGAAATAAGACTCAAGATTACGCTAACCCATAAGCCCCAATACCCAATGGTTGGAAAGGGAATCCCTAAAATAGGGCGATTTAAAAGAATCATTGGTATGCACGACAATTGAAAACCTGTCTTCCATTTGCCGAAAGGTTTAGCAGCAATTACTAGGTGGTCAGCGGCGGCGGCAGCGCGGACCCCACCAATAATTAAGTCACGCGTAAGTAGCAAACTCACCATGGTGGGATCAATTTTGCGAATTGGTAATAGCATAATGAGTGTCACAGAAACCAAAATTTTATCAGCGACAGGGTCCATCAGGCGGCCGAAATTGGACTCCACATTCCAAATGCGCGCAAAGTAACCGTCATAATAATCGGTAATCGCGCCGATGATAAAGAGGCCGGCTGCCGCCAGCTCCCCCCATTCATCGCCCCAATAAATCGCTAGCGAAATAAATGGCGTCATCGCTATACGGGAAAGCGTGATGAGACTTGGTAATTTTTCTTGGAACGGAGTCGCCATTTGTTTAGCATGAAGGGATGATCTTGTTGTTGTCAATACTCCTTTCTGTGGTGAACGCTGACGAAAAACCATTTTGGAAAACCAAGCCCGAAGTTTACCGAAGTATTGTCGACGACCGCGAAATTGTCGTGTCGGTGACTCATAAAAAACCCAGTAAAGCGGGCGAGCCGTACAGTTTTACTTATAAAGGCGCAGAAATCGTCGCGGTCCCTCTCGCTTTTTGCCAAAAAAAGATGCTTCAATACGAAAAGCTACCCGAAATTTCCTCCTACATTAAAGAAACCAAATATGACCCGGGAAAAAAAGAACTTTATTTTCATGGCGAAGCCTACGGCTTTCATGCCAAGATGTGGATGAAGTTAGAAACTGTAATTGCCGAAAATCATTTTGAAATGCACTTTGAAGTTTTAAGAGGCAATTTAGTGGGAATGAAGGGAATTGTTCGCTCTGAAGACTTTAAGCGTCAAAAAACCGAGATGAGTTTGGTGGGAGCGCAAAGTGCTCAAAAGTTGGGTATGCCAGCGATTTTATTAGATTTTGGCTTAGAAATTGTGTTGCAACAGGTGGCAAAGAAAATTAGGAATTATTTAGAGGCTGAATTCAAGAAGGAGCAAGGCATTGCAAGATGATTCGGGCAATTCATGGCCCAATAAGCGGCGATATCCGC
Source organism: uncultured Bdellovibrionales bacterium (assembly GCA_964498095.1). Classification (GTDB taxonomy): domain Bacteria; phylum Bdellovibrionota; class Bdellovibrionia; order Bdellovibrionales; family SG-bin7; genus SG-bin7. Next base: position 110,308 of record CAZCFY010000008.1, read on the forward strand.
GCATAGTCATTCCTCATGAAAAAGCCGATCTGCACACGATCATTGGTATCAACGCGCAAATTCCCTCCGGTGAAAAAGTTCCTGTTTTAGATTTAAGTTATAATGGCGCAGCGATCCTGCGTGTTAATGCTCCCGGAGTAGAAAAAATTGGACAGAGCTTGCCGCTCCAATTTGTTTTCGAAGGCCATCTCTTAAAACCCGTGACAACGGAAGTTGTGCGTACGTCTGACTCTGCTGTGGGTTTGCGTTTTGCCGAAATGTCGCCAGAGACACGGCTCGATTTTGATAAACTCATGAGTGATAAAATGTTGGGAGTAAATACTCATCGCGTACGCACCGATCTTTTAAATTCACGTGACCGCCGTCACAACTTAAGTCACTGGTACCACGGCCCCAAAGACACCAATATTTATATTTGGCGAGACGGCGAAAAGCTTACAAAATTTATTATCGAAATCGATTATCAGATGATCGAGTATGAAAGTGAAGTTATGGCTTTTGCGCAAACTTTGCCGGAAACTGAATTTTTCCGGGAAGGCTATTCTGGCTATGCCGACGTGCGCGCTTCATCCAACGTGAGTTTTTCGCAAGCCGATCTCGTCAAGCGCGCCATTAATATTTTAAGTCACATTCCTAAAAAAGGCGCTGTCATTGATTCGGTGATAGAAGTATTGATGAAGAGAGTGAGAAGCTAATGCGCTTAAAAGAATTTATCTATGAGCGCCCCGTGGCCTACTATGAAACCGACGCAATGGGAGTTGTGCATCACTCAAATTTCATAAGACTTTTTGAAGACGCGCGTGTGGCTTGGCTGCGTGAGCGTGGCCTTGATAAAGTTCACGCGCCTCACTCCGACGTAGTCTTTGCGGTTGTAGATGCCCAGTGCCAATATATGAAGCCGCTAAAATTTGGCGATAGTGCGCAGGTGCGTGTGCAAGTGCAAGGCGAAGGTGCAAAAGTAAAATTTCGTTATGCCGTTTATCGCAATGAAGAAAAAGATCCCGCGTCAACGGGGTGTACTTTACATGTGGCCGTTGATAAAAATTTTCGTATTACCAAACCACCGGCAGCCTTGGTAAGCGTTTTGAAGGAGGAAGCATGGACAGAAATCTGGCCCTAGAATTCGTACGTATCACCGAGGCCGCAGCCCTAGCCTGTTCGCGGTGGATGGGCCGTGGAGATGAAAAAAAAGCCGACCAAGCCGCTGTCGATGCCATGAGAAAAGCGTTTGATACCGTTCGCATTGACGGGACTGTTGTCATCGGTGAAGGCGAACGCGACGAAGCTCCTATGTTATATATCGGCGAAAAAGTGGGACTAAAAGATGCCCGCGTTCCCGAGTGTGATATTGCTTTAGATCCGCTCGAGGGCACGACCATTTGCGCGCGCGGCAGTGTGGGGGCGATTTCCGTTATTGCCATTGCCGAAAAAGGAAATTTCCTGCATGCGCCTGATGTTTACATGGATAAAATTGCCGTTGGGCCCCGTTGCGTTGGTCACGTGAGTATTGATCAAACGCCCACCGAAAATATTAAAGCCGTAGCCAAAGCCCTCAATAAACATATTAGTGAGGTCACGGTTATAATTTTAGACCGTCCCCGCCACGAAAATTTGATTAAAGAAGTCCGCGGCACGGGAGCAAGGATTCAGCTCATCGGTGACGGCGACGTCTCTGCAGCAGTAGCATGTAGCATGGAAGACACCGGTATTGACATGCTCTTAGGTGTTGGTGGTGCGCCGGAAGGTGTAATTTCGGCGGCGGCACTTAAATGCCTGGGCGGCGACTTCCAGGGGCGGCTGGTTTTTCATAAGGAAGAACAAAAAGAGCGCGCGCGCCGCATGGGAGTTAGTGATTTAGCAAAAGCTTATCAACTTAACGATCTCGCGGCGGGACAGGTTATGTTTTGCGCCACCGGCGTAACAGATGGGCCGCTTTTAAAGGGCGTTAAATTTTTAAGTAACGGTAAAGTAACTACGCATTCCGTAGTCATGCGTTCGCGTACGGGTACGATTCGCAATATCGAAGCCGTGCACAATCCCGATAAAATTAAAATGGTATAAGGAGAGATTTCATGGCAACGGCACAAACATCGGCAGTTTTTAATTGTACCCCCGAGGAGTTTTATAAGATCGTCTCCGATTACCAAAAATATCCGGAGTTTTTAAAAGAAGTCACCGCTTGCCAGGTCTTGCGCGAAGAAAACGGCAAAAAGCTCGTCGAGTTTAGCTTATCTTTGATGAAGACTTTTTCCTACACTCTGTGGATGAAGGAAGAGCCAAATAAGAAAGTTTCCTGGGAATTCGGCTCGGGAGATATTTTTAAATTTAATTCGGGTTCTTGGACTATAGAGGATGAAGGGGGTAAGGCCCGCGCGACTTATCATTTAGAAGTCGAGTTCACACTCTTTGTACCGAAGTTTATTGCCAACGGCCTTGTTAGCGTAAATCTGCCCAATATGATTAGTAGTTATCACAAACGCGTAAGTGACCTTTATAAAAAGTAGGATAAGTAGTTATGAGTGATGAAAAAGACAATAAAGATAATAATGAGAGCGCTGAAGGTATTGGTGTCGGCGAAGGTTTAAAAAAATTATTTGCCGCAGGACTTAGTGCGGCCTTTATGACGGAAGAAAGTATTCGCAGCTATTTGTCTGACATAAAATTACCCAAAGAAGTTTTGTCGTTAATGATCTCAGGAGCTTCGAAATCCAAAGATGAATTTATGAATCGCGTATCTAGCGAAGTCGTTAAAATTTTATCTAAAATTGATTTCGTTAAAGAAGCTTCGCGCTTTGTCGAAGAACACAAATTTCGCGTCAGTGCCGAAATCGAAGTGGTGAAAAAGAAAGAAGACGCCTAGTACCGCGAATAACCCTCAAACTCAAAACGGTAGGGCGTTGGCGCATCACCAGGAAGTGGCGCTTCGTTGGAGTATTGGTTTTTGTCAAAGATGGTATGCGTGGGTATCATTTCATTGGGCTGGCCTAGAGCCTCTGGCAAACCAATTCGATTTTCATTTACGTTTGTCGTGTCGGGCGCAAAATCAGGTATGACGCCACCCATTTTTTTAACTTGTTCTTCCCACGCTTCGCCGATGCGATCGGCGGGCAGGGGATTGGCGGTTTGCACCTGGCTCCCGTTTAAATAATTTCCGTCGCGTAAAAATGAAAATGGAGATTTTGGTTCGGTAATTGACGAATAAGCAATATAGCTTTCGACAAAGCCAACGATATCTTCATGAGGATTATGTATTTCGCGAATGGCGACACTTAAATGAATCATAAACTTCCAGACCGGGAGTTCTTCGCCGTGGGTATTACCTAGGGTCGTTAATTCGGTGTAAGCCATATCCAGAAGTTGCTGGGCAAAAAAGGTTTTTGGATTTTGTCCGTTAGTATATTTACTGTCGACCTGAAATATGAGTCTATCGGTAAAATAGATGCGCTGTTTTATTTCGTGATGTTTACGGTGGAGCTCTTCTATTTGCTGTAAAGAAATATTGAGATTGTTTTGCGCCTGCTTTTCGCCTTTGGCCGTAATGTGCACCGTTTGCGTCGACAGAATCTGCGCGATCATGAGTTTATTTACTTCACTCAGATTTAAATTATAGCTTTCTTGAACGATTTTTAGTTTGCGTAACAAGTCGCTGCGCTGGTCTGCTTGGGCCACCGCCGTAAAAAGTAAAACTGAAAATATTATTTTAAAGCGAAGTAACATTGCGTTCTACCTTTTGCCGCCATTGAAATTGCAGTTCCGCTGCTTGTCTAACCGCCGCTTCGACATGCATATTGTTAATCGGCAAATTTAATTGGGGAGTCGGCTCTTGACTGACTGCCATGTTGTTAATGATTTGCGCTAAATAGGGTTTCACTCTTTTCATGGGCGAAAAGGGCGTTGACTCAATAAACGACCCGTGAAAGCGGTCATTGCGAGTACTCACCAGTTCTATAAAAGCTTGCGTTGCGGCCTCAAACTTTAAAGCCTGAATTTGTGTGTGCAGAAGACGCGTGCCGTTCTCGATTTGGTGGCGGCGCAGTAAATAGTCTAAGCGAGAGTAATTAAATTCTAAAGTTTGCGCGAGGTTTTGTAACCATTCTTTGGGGCGGCTTAAGCGTTCACTATTGGTGTTGGAATCGTTGATTTGCGCTAATATAAAATCGCATTCATTTTGTAACTTCGCCGGGAACTGATCTTCTAAAGGTTTAATCTCGGTCTTAATTAATTGTACTAAGATATTAAAATCATGCGCGGAAAGTGTATCGTTATTGGCAGCAATGAGTTTTGTGGCATCAGCATAGAAGCGCGCCAGACCCACTGCTTTAGCTAACCTTACGTCGGTGTGTGCTTGGGCAGATAGGCTTAGTAAGCTCATTAACAGTAGAACCAGGTTTGATTTCATCCTTTACCTCAATCCTATAAAGAGCACAGGCTATGCCAAAAAAGTTGTGGTAACGTATTGAAAATACGTAGGTTTCCTCAGCTTTATGGGGGCTCTGAATAAATCGCCAATTCCGGGTTCACAGCTGTCTGGAGTTTAGACGCTTTAAAACCGATAAGAATTCACATGGGAAAGCCGATCCATATACTTATAATTGCTCAAGATATCGCGACTTACCGGGCCTTCGCGCAGGAAATTAGCGAGCGCGGTTGGCAGGTAGGAGTTGTCGGGTCATTTGGTGAGGCGTTAACCTATTTAGCGACGGATTGTCCGCGCGTGGTGATGATTAGTTATAACCACGAAGACATAAATTTAAAAAATTCCCCCAAAATTTTGGAGCGGCGGTTTGGTGTTCAGTGCGTGGCATTTTGCGAGCGCCGGGCGAAAAATACCGCTAAACTTTTGCTGCAGTCGGGACTAAAAAATTTATTGTTTCCGCCAATTACGGCTGACGCTATTTTTGATAAAGTCTCGCGTATGTTGCGAGATAAAGATGACCGGCCAAAATCTCGCAAACAAAATAAAAATGATTCCACCGGGCTTAATCGTCCACTTTTTGAAGATGACAGCGCTGGACCCAAAGCGAAATCCGGCGCGCTCTTTGAGGTGCCGCCGCCGCAAATAAACATTCACGATTTGAATCAAGAGCCTCCGCTGTCCATGGTTGGCGAGTTGAGCGGCGACAAGAAGACTTGGTACGAAGCGGTTGTGGTGCCGAGTCTCGAAAAAGTCAGCGAGTCCTTTGTTGTTGATCCTGCCGTTGATCTAACGCTGGATAATTGTTTTGCGGGCTTACCCATTCGCTGCGATAAATTTAACGGAATTTTGTGGTTGCTAGCGCCAGTACGTCCTGAGTCCATCGGTAGTTTTTTGGATAAATTAGCAAGTGAATTAAAAAGGCGCATGTCGACTCTAGGGCAAAAATTTTCTTGCGGAGCCCCGATCAAATTTTTCTTGCGTAAAGATGAGCGATTTTTACTGTTAAGCAAGACACAAAATAAATTAAATTGGGAACTAAGTAATATTGAATGGCAATCGGGACTTGTGCCTTCGGACATAATGGAACCCAAAACGCAAAGTTCCAAGGATCAAAAGATTATTACCATCGAGACGTGCGATATTGATTTACAAACTGACGTCACCTTTAATCTGTATATTCACCTTCCAAAAAACAAAAAGTTTTATCTTTTCGTGCGTAAGGGAAGGACCATTACCGAAAAACGCCTAGAGCGTTTAAATGCGACCGAACATGAGCTGTTCATTCAACGCCAAGATTTAGAAATGTTTCGCTCGTATGTTTTTAAAAATCGGCTCCTCCGACAACTCGCCAATGAAATTGGCAAAAAGGTTCCAGGTTCTTTTTGGTAACTAGGGTGCGTCAAAATAGTCAGTAAAACCCCGCAGGTCGCGAAAAAACCCCGGCAGGTAACTCGATGCGAATGCAGGCAAGACAGAAAAATTCACCCTGGTAGTTGGGGGCATTGGCAGATATTCCTTTGTAAAGAGAGTCACCGATTATCGGGGAGCCTTCAAACGCCAACTGAGCACGGATTTGGTGACTTCGGCCAGTGATCAGTTCAATTTCGCTGGTATAGCTTCCGCCGTTGGAGTCGTCTAGCGTGGCCCGCTCCCAAACGTTACTTGTTACAACAAGTTCACACTTCTTCCAATTTGGCTGTTCTTCGCGCGAAAGAATTTTAGGCGCTCGTGCTGACGGCATCATGTAATGAACGTGTCTACCGACGTTTACGGGGTTTTCTGTTTGGGCGACATAGAATTTTTTAATTTCTTTGCGCATAAAGGCCTCATTAATTTTCGCTTGGGTCGGTAAATTTTTAGCCAAAATTAAAACGCCCTGCGTACCAATGTCTAAACGATGGGTATGAAAAAGTTCTTGGCCCTTAAATTTTCGCATCGCTACAAGCACATTCTCAAGTGCATTATCAAGTGTCGGATGCACGGGGATGCCATACGGCTTATCGATGATCATGAGATCACGGTCTTCGTAAATCGTAAGTTGGTTCCAGTCTATTTTGCCAACAGGATAGCGCTTAGGCTGAGTATGGACGCGAAGGTAATCGCCTTCTTTAAGTTTTAAATTTTGATTCGCCCGCGTGTGGTTAATATACACAGATCCAAGATCTATCAGGTTTTGGCTGGCTAAAGACAAAAGCTCACTAGGTTTATCAATTAAATAGTGTTCAATCCCAGGCATTAACACCGCTTAGCAGGAAGGGCGCCGACGCTCAATGGTTTATTCGTGGCTAATGCGGATGAGTGGCCGACTTTTTCTTTATGGCCCGTTTACATCACTTCCGGCACCAAACGAAAAAATCAATTATCAATACCGAGAACTGCAATTGCGCGTTTCAAGAAAAAGACAGGTCCTTTAGGAAGGTTAACGCAAGTGCGCTACCAAAAAGAACCTGGAACCTTTATGCGGCTTCGTCTTCTGATAAGGCGAGGTCGGGAGCGAACCTTTCTAAACGGATCTTGCCGGAGTCGATAAGCTGTCTGACCTTTTCGATGACTTTGATGGAAGCGGCGTGAACTTCGTTAGGATTGGGAGTTAGGATGGTGAAGAATTCCTCGATTTCGCGCTTTTTCAAATGAGGTAACGTAGCGATGGCCTTTTCTAAACCCGGTTGGCCCACTTTTTTTAAGGCGATGGCCAACGTGCGCGGCGGGATTTCGCTGGCAAACTCACCAACGACTTCCACGGGCCATGAAAACATTAGGTCCATCGTTAGCATTTTTTTAGAAATTGTCATTGCCCAGCTGGGGTCTTCTTTTTTTACTATATCCATGAATTGAGTCTGCTTGCTGGAGGTACACGTTTCGATAAGTTGAAGTAATTGGCGAAAGCCACCTTTTTTGCGATAGCGGTCAAGCATACCCATGTTTTGACTCCTTTTGAGACTATTAGGCGATATCTATTAATCGGAGTCAGTGCCAGTGGTCTTAAGAGCTAGATTGAGAAAGTATATGCTTCACAATGATATCGTGGTTTAACCAGAGCGAAGATTTAGACATTAGGAACGAATCATGAAATATAAGTTGGCCCGTTCCCTTAAGAATTTCTTCACTAAGAACAAAGGTAACCAGATTTTTCTCGTCTTGGTGCATTTCGATAATGCGGTTTGAGCAATCCACCAGTTTCTGCATTTGACTGAGGTTATTATGTTGCGGAAATTTGTCAAAAATATTGAAGTCCCTTTTTATTTCCGCATCGCTATAAAACTCGCGCGCGACAGTCAGTAAATCATCAATGGATTTGCCCGGCTTTAAGAGTGCTTGGCACTTAGCAAACAGATCCTTGGTATATTTTTTGTCGGCCCCTAACTTTTTATAGGAAGATAACAGCGGATAGAGCGGAACCTCTACGCCTTGGAAAATTGAGCTTGAGTTGGTTAAGATTTCAGGAGAGTTGTAGACGCAGGTTTTAATTCCCGATTTATGAAAACCCCAGCTATGATTCTCTAACCGAATTTTTGCCCAACCCTGAATATAAGGCGCGTAACTTTGCCAAAAATATTCCGCTCCCGTCGTGATCTCGGTGCCGTGGTAACCATAGGCCGAAAAACGCAGCGAATTTGTTTTTGCAAGCGTTGCCGATTCTTCCACTAAAACTTTAAATGTATCCGCAGTAACGGCATTAAAACTCTTATCGCAGAGCCGGCCTAAGTCGGAGTTCCAAAAACTTTCTGACGGTATAAATTTATCACCTTTGGGTTTTACGACGCGGTTTAGGGCCGCCATAAAAATCTTGGCTCTGGGGACACCACCTGCCATTAGGTGCGCGATAAAAACATTTTTGCCCGGCTCAATGCGCGCTTGGAGTTCGCGGTAAAACTCTTTTACGTATTTCGTAAAACGTTCCGCACCCACTTTTTCTGATTCTTCTATCTGGACCCAATTAAGCTTGGCGTTTTGCCACTCATCCATTCTAATGTCTTTAACGAGGTCACAGGGGGTGAGTCCTTGCGTGGATTTTTCCAAATCAAAACCAGCCTCTAACGGAACATTGATTAACTCCGTTGGCATTTTAGCAAGTTCATCGCCGTTTAACTTTCGCAGGGCTCCGGCCTCGCGGCGACCGACGGTCGTGTAAATAACTTTTAGCCCATATTTCTCGGCTTCCTGAATTAGCCCATTGACGTAGCCTCGTCCGAAAACTTCACCAAAGATCACCAGATAATCGCCAGGGTTATAGAGTGCTTTTATGGGGGAATCGCGTAATGGGAAGTAATTCTTCATTTTTGCTCTCCTAGCACCTGTGAAACTTTATTGCCGATACTGGATTGATAGCGGAGATATGACAAATTCATCTGTAACCACAAATTATAAACCGCAAATGTCGCGTCCACCACGCGGGCTTGGTCGAGCGCCACTTCGTTGGCGGAGATGGCGCCGGCGCGAAACCGGGCGAGGCTCGTTTTAAATGTCAGCTGAATGTCGCGCAAATTTTCTTCGGCAATTTTATATTGTTTTAAATATTGGGTTAAGTTTTTACTATGTACGGAAATTTCTTTGGTTAAATCTCTTTCCGTGTCTTTTAAAGTTTCCTCACTTTTTCTTAACTGCACAAAGCCAGCACGGATATCTGAAAGAGTTTGTCCAGAATCAAAAAGATTCCATTTTGCCGTAAGGTAAATCTCATTTCCGTAACTTTCGGTGACTTCATAATAAGAGCGGCCAACGGATAAATCCAGGCGGGGTAAATTTGTCGTTACTGTGGAGTGAGCCAACGAGCGGTTTGACTCTAAAGCTAACTGCGCCGCTTTTAATCGCGGGTGTTCACTGGGCAAGCCACTCTTGGCAACCGGTTCTTTGGGGTTGAGTTTGGGGTCGGCAAGGGCTAAAAAAGAGCCTACCCAATAACTCAGTTCAGAATAGCAGCTTTCTTTTTTCGTGAGCTCACTTAAATACCGTATGCGGCGGTTTTCGGCGTCCACCTTTAATTTTAAGAAATCATCACGAGACTTTATCCCCTTCTTAAAGCGGCTTTGCTCGATAGCGGCAATCTGTTCGCTTATCTTTAAAGCTTCAAGGGCGGCGGCCTCCGCGTTTTGTTCGTAGAGACAATTTAGATAAGTTTCCGCCAGCTGCAGTTCGTTTTGGTTTAGCGCCCAATCTTCGGTAGATTCGGTGGCGGCGAGCAAAAAACCTTTTGCACGGATATTGGTGTAGTCGCCAAAACTTGAGAATAAGTTTAAGCCGGCGCTGAGTTTCCAAGTCGGATTGGCTAAATCGTCAATTGTAGAAGTCGAAGACTTTTGCCACGCACCGGATATCGATGGAGTCAGGTTTAACCAGCTCTTGGTGCGGCCAATTTCGGCGTTTTGTGTGTCGAGATTGTAACTTTGTTGCTTCGGATGCTTGGGAACGAGTTTGAGCGCATCCTTAAGTGTGAGTGTCTGCGCCGAAGAAGAAAAGAGGGGGAGTAGTATAAAAACGAGAAGCTTAAACATGTTTTCGGTCCGCAATCACTTCTAAGCAGGGTACTATTATTAATGTGAGAAGAGTGGAGAAGAGCATTCCAAAACTTACGCTAATTCCGAGTGGCTGTAGCACCTCTCCGCCTTGCCCGAGACCCATAGCCAGAGGAATCATAGCTAGGATCGTAGTAAAGCTCGTAATTAACACGGGCCGCATCCGTACTGAAGCTGACTTAATCGCCGCGCTCACTGGATCAAGCCCTTCCTCACGGCATTGATTATAAAAGCTCACCAAAATAATTGAATTATTCACGGCAATGCCGCCGAGAAGAATTACACCTAAAAATGAATTTATAGACCAAGTACTGTCAAAAACCCAAAGCGCCAAAGACACGCCCAAAAATCCCAGCGGGATAGCGGCCTTAATGATTAATACATCTTTTATGTTTTCAAACTGGACATAAACAATCATCGCGATGAGACACAAGCTGATTAAGAAAGCGTAAATGAGGCCACGTAGCGATTTATTAATTTCGACCTGCGAGTCTTCGATTATTACCTGAACGTCTTTAGAGCGCGGTAAGGATTCCACCAGGGCTTTCAATTTCTGTTCATTATTATATTTATCTTCGCGGGCCTGTTGCGTGAGATATCCGTAAACGAGTGTATTGCGAGTTTCTTCTTCGATATAAAAACCTGAGACCGCATCATCAAGGCTAATTGTGGCAAGTGCACTCAAGGGTAAAATACTGGCGCCGGCAATTACGGGAATGGCGGCAATATCTTCGGCCGTCTTAAACCACTGTTCAGGGTATTGGATGTAGACGTATTTGTCTTTATCGTCGGTTTTAACAAATCCCAATCCCTTTTGGCGAATCCCAGACGAAATAATTTCGCCAAGATCAAAAAGTGTTGGGCCACTTAAGTCTTTATCCTTAATCCGGTCCAGAACTTGAAACTGGGGTTTTAAAGTAAATTGAGGCTCACGTTTTACCGTGCTATCGACCCAGGCGAGCAGTCGGGTGCCCTCTAATTCCATTTTAAGTTTCTCGGCGTATTCCAGAGTTTCACTTTCGGGGCCGGTGATTTTTACGGAAAGATGGGGCGGATTTGGAATGGGCAGTTTTGAAGGATTGAACGGCCAGACGCGAAATTGAATTTGCGGCGTACTCACCAAACGATTTTCTAATTCCTTCATCGTTTCTTTCATAAGCTTCTTGGATTTTAGATGGGCAAAAATTCCACCTTCGTCGCGGTCGCGGACTTGGGTAAAAGTATAATCAATCTTGTCGCTAAATTCATTCTTAAGAATTTTTTCGTAGGGTTCTAAGGCCATCGCCGCTTCTTCGGTCGACATTGATCCCGAAATAGAAGCCCAAATTATGACTAAATCAGAGCTGGGGATGGCGATAATTTCTTTTTTAATTTTTGGCAGCAAGATATACGATACGCCAATTACCAGCGCAAAAGCCCCAGTGCTTAATGAGACCCGTCGCACCTTTGAAGAAAGAATAAAGCGCAGAAATCCCTGATAGAGCAGCACGAATTTTTCGTAATAATAATTAAAGGCCATTGAGACGCGGTTCATTTCGTTGGGGTCGTGATGGATTTGCGAACGAATGGTAGGCACTAAAATAATTGCCACGATGGCGGAGAACACGTGCGAATAAACTACTGCTTTTGCTAAATCACCTAAAATGGCGTAGGTAACTCCGGAGGTCATCGACAATGGTAGGAAAACAATAACGCTTGCTAACGTGGAAGTTAGAATTGGCCATTTAACTTCGTTGACCGCGTCCATGATGACATCAAGGCGCTCACGTCCTTTATTCCTTTCCATTTCAAAATGGCGAATAATATTTTCGACCATGACGACGCTAGCATCGACGTTCATTCCCGCGGAGAGGGCTAAGCCGCCCAACGAAACGAGGTTGATCCCGACGTTGTTAAAGTACATCAAAATAAAGGCCCAGGCCATGGCCAGTGGAATTTCCAGGGCAGAAAATACGGTGAGCTTAAGCGAGCCTACGAACAAAAGTAAAATCGCCACGGCAAAGAATCCACCGAGCGCGATGGATTCATAAACGTCGCGGACTGCCGCATTGATGACGTTACTGGGATTTACCAAGATCTTAAAGTCTGCGCCTTTTGGCCATTTTGGTTTCGAAGTTTCTAAAATTCCGGTTACTTGATCGCAAAGCTCTTTTAAGTTCGCATCGTCGCGCGGGTTAACGAACAGAATTAAACTCTGCTTGCCATCGGTTTTGTAAATGTCTTGTCCTTCTTGGCCGGCGCGCAGTTCGATGACGGCGATATCTTTGAGTTTTAAGCCCGGAGTGCCAAAAGGTTCCAAAGAAAGTTCTTCAAGTTCAGAAACGTTTTCGACTTTGTTTTGCAGTAAGATCTGGTAATTACTTTCGCCTAACTGGACGCTGCCGGGGTAAATAGGCGCTAAGGCACTTTCGACGTAGCCCGCGAGCTTAAAGACGTCGACGCGATGAAATGTGGCGCGCTCGGGATTTACGGTAATATAAACATTTTGCGCGCTCGGGTCGGTAAGGCCAACTGCTTTTGTGCCTTCGAGGGACTTAATTGGACTGTAAATTAAAGGCTCCAGCGCTTTTTTAAGCGCCGTTAAATCCCCATCCGGAGAAGAAATGCTGGCCGCGTAAAAGGCACTATTTGCCTGGCGCTGCCAATAGTTCATAAAATCGCGCATTTCTTTTGGTAAACGCGGGCGGATGGTTTCCACCACGGTTTGTACTTCGCGGTCAGCTTTTTTGGCGTCAATGCCCCATTTAAATTCTACCGTGTAGTTCATGTGACCGGGCTCGCCGCGAACCGTGACTTTTTCTGCGCCCTCTATTTTTCGTAAATTCGCCTGCAGCTCATCACCATATTGATGATAAAAATTTTCCGGCGTCATGCCCCGCAGACTTACGTTGACGCGAAATTCAGGTTTGGCCGAATTAGGAAAAAGAGTAACTGGCAAAAACCGCGACAGCACGATGCCAAGGACAGTAAACGCGATAATTAAAAAATAAAGGCGCTTAGGCCGGGCGTAGATCGATTTCATTTCGTAACAGTCGTCTCCGGCTTGGCCTGGCGGGCGACTTTATCGCCATCTTTTACAAATTCGCTGGATTTTAAAACAATCTCATCTTTTTCGACTAAGCCTTTGGTAACGATATGCTGGCCATTAACCAAATCGCCGAGTTCAACTTCCGTCATGTGAACGGTGTCCTGCTTATCAAGCTTACGCACAAATTTCTTGAGGTTTAATTTTACGAGCGCTTGGGGCGGGACGATAATATGATCTTCCGACGGCGGATAAACGGTTAATTTACCCACGGCACCCATGGTTGGCCGGTCAATTTTCTCGGTGGGCAGGAGTTCCATTTGAATAGTGCCGGTGCGGGGATTTACCACGGTCGAAAGTGCCGAAACCTTGGTTTTAATTTTTTGCACCTCGGATTCAAAAAGGGCCTCGAAACCTAGCTGCAGACGGCGCACGTCTCCGGCGGGGGCTTCAACAATAATTTTAAAAAGATTGGGATCAATGACTTCTCCCGAACTCTCTCCGGCGCTGACGGTCTTTCCTAAATGAACATCAAGTTTGGCGACGACCCCGGAAACGGGAGCGCGCACGGCATAGTCATTAAAATTCATCTCCATTTGATTATTCTTCATGTAAAAGATAACTTCGCCGCGGCGGACTTTTGTTCCTAAGCCGCGCACGATGCGGGTGACGGTCCCGGTGATTTCGCTGGTGAGTTTTCCCTGCACGACGGGAATAATTACTGCGGGGTATTTAATTAAGCGCTGGATTTTTTGTTTTTGAATCACCAAAGTATCAACGGTGGGAGTGGTTTGCGCCGCAAAACCAAAAGACACCAAAATGGCTAAAATCTTAAACACTTATAACCTCCGGGAAGGAACCGATTTAAGCACCGGTCAGAGGCTAAATCAACGGTGAATTAGTGGGCGGCTAGAGGCTTAATATTATGGCGAGAAAAGGGGGATAATTCTTGTAAAAAAGACGTTAAAAAGTCTTTCGCTTTGACATTGGTTTCGCTTCGCAACATGAAGTCGATTTGGTCTTTATTGGTAAATGTCGAAATACTTCCTGGATAGGCCCTTTGCTCGTGACTAAAAAGCTCAACGCCTTCGACGAAAATCTCCTGCGGGCTTGATTTTGCCGTTCTTGAGGCATCGGTTAGGTTTAAAAGCTTTGTCGTCATATTTAAAAAGGTAAAATAGTCGCGGTTACCTCTTAAAGAGAGGACGAAGGGACGGTTATTGGGATGGCGAGCATCGATAAAGTCGCCCGTCGAAAAGTGCTGCGAGAAAAAGTAGTAAGTTTCAAAAAAGCTAGTTGGCTCGCTTACCACATCGGCACAAAAGTGAAATCCCTGGTGTTGCCCCAAAGCTTGATCGTTTAACGTAATGCTTAAGCACGGGCGGTACTTTTGTACTTGAATTTCAAGCTGGGCTTGCTGCTCGATCAAATAAACGCCATGAGAAAAGTTAATGCTATGTCCGTTGCTTTCAGAAAAAGAATCTGATCGTGAGGAATCTTTGCTCCACTGGAAGTCGACCGCTGCAGAAAAGAAATCTTTTATTAAGGGAACTTTGGAAAGCACGTTACTAAGCAACGACATCGGACGAATGGAGGCGCCCGCCGAAACAGAAGTACCCTCGCGTAGGCTCGAGGAAAGGCTTCTCCCTGAGCTTAAATCAAAAGAGCTGGCGACGTTAAAGCTTTGCGATCTGCCGCCGAGCCAAGTGGCACGTGGTTTGGGATCCAAAATGTGAATGCGGTGGTCAAGCGAGAAGAACTTTAAAGGTTCCTTTTCGCAATTCATATTGGTTTGGGCGGATTTTGCAAAGGCACTGGCAGAATTAATTTTAAACCCGTCCATAAAAGCTAACCGGCAAAGTGGGCGTAAGTTTTTTATCAAAAGATCATTAAAAGTTTTATTTTGCGTAAGCTTGAGCAGACCTTCGGCGGCTACCGTCTGCATAAAAATGGGGTCAATTGGCAAGTTTTTATATTTCGCATCCTTGGGCATAAAGGGCGTTAAGCCATTTTCGGCGACATAAGAATCCAATGAGTACTTTTGTTGACGCTCAATAAGCCGGGCTTGCACTGATTGCTTATGTTCTTTGATGACTTGGTTCATTTTAGTAAAGCTATTTGAGTCGGAGTCAGAGCGGGCGATGAGGATATTTGAAAGTTCATTTGAGGGAGTAAAGGAACCCCAAAAAACCCGCGGTTGGAGTCCCGAGCTGAGATCGGGACCTTTGCCATCGGCTCTTAAGGGATAAAGTTCAAAGGCAATGGAGTTACGTCCTCCCCAAACGATGAGGTCGGAGGTGCTTAATTCAATTTGCGTTTGGACACGGCTACCAACAACGTCAACGACGCGCTCATAGGAATCTATTAATAGCGGCAACGCCGAAGTTGAAGAGAGATTTTCGTCGCCCAAAAACAAAGAAGCGCGCAAGAGGTACTTTCCGTCACGCAAGCGTTCGGAGTTACTCAACGATATAGATTGCATGTCGGGACGGATGATTTCCGGGGAGATCATCAGTGAGTAGCGGCGGACAAAGGTAATATCCAACACGGAATTTATACGGAAATCCGTACCGCTAAATTGCGCGAGCACCGAAGGAATTTGTACGAATGGCGCCGGCTGCGCTTTATTTTTTTTGCGCTCCTCATCGATAAAGCGGCCATCCACCGCAAATTCAGTGTCGCTGCGAAACGGATTTATAAAAACCGGGACGCTAATTTTATCTTGGGAACCTGCGGGAAGCAGCGAGACAAACATGACTTGGTCGCCACTTTGGTAGATTTTATGGCGATATTGGCCTTTCCAAGTTAGGCAACCCTGGGCATCAGTTTTTGTTTTGACATTTCCTGGTTGCGCTTGGACTTCTAAATTCGGCTGGCCTAAACAGGTGGAGAAACGAAGATTCAAGCTCCGGTCAACGGTAGATTGCGCGGTCGGGGCTACACCCAGAAACTGAACTTTAATTTCTGTCGGAGTAAGGCTTTGTGCATAAGCACAGACGCAAAATAGATAGAATTTTATGCTAAGAAGTAGTGATAATTTCAGCAAGCCTGGTCTCTCCGCTTTTAACGAAGGAGAACGCTACAAATTTCATTCCTGCTTTAAGTGCAAGGTGATGAATTTCTAGGCTCAAGCACCTAAATTTTTACAAAAGCACTAACGTTTTTCTGGCATTTATAAAGTTAGTATGAATAATTTACACTGGTGGCAACAGTTAAACCATTTAAAGCGTTAAGGCCCAGTTCCCAGTTCGCTAGCCAAGTGGCGGAGCTTCCTTATGATGTTGTTTCTACCGAAGAGGCGCGGGAGATCGCGCGTTTTCGCCCCCATTCGTTTTTTCATGTGAGCCGCGCTGAAATTGACTTCCCCGCTGGGCAAGATCCGCATACTTTGGCCGTATACGAAAAAGCTCATAAGAATTTAGAGAAACTAATCGTCGATAAAGTTTTAACGCCTGATTCACGCGAAAGCCTCTATGTTTATCAGCTAATTTTTCAGGGCCGTACGCAGACAGGGCTAGTTGCCTTGTGCAGTACCGAGGAATACGAAAAAGGAATAATTAAGAAGCATGAGCTCACCCGGCAGGATAAGGAAGACGACCGCGTTAAACATATAGAGGTTTGTGCCGCGCATACGGGCCTGGTCTTTTTGGCCTACCGGCGCAACCAAGAATTAAAATCCGCCATCTATAAAGAAATAGAAGGCAAGACTTGTGAAATAGATTTTATCACCAGTGACAAAGTACAACACCGTATTTGGAAAATCGATGATGCCGAAGCTATTTCGCGGCTACAACATTTAGCGCAAAAAATTTCTGCGTTTTATATTGCCGACGGTCACCATCGCGCGCAGGCCGCCTGGCGGGTGGGCCGCAGCCGACTGAGCTCAGCTTCAAAATATTTTATGGCGGGAATTTTTTCGGAAGATGAATTAAAGATCCTGCCTTACTTCCGTATTTTAAAAAATGCCAAGGATGATATTGAAGCACTTATTAAGAAGGCCCAAGGTTTTATTTTATCTCCGTTAGAGGGTGTAAAATCCTTTGCGCCTAAGTCGCGTCACCAGTTCGGCGTATTTTATGCGGGTAAATGGTACCAGCTTACCGCGCAGAAAGAAATTATTGACGAAAAGGACCCTGTCAAAAACCTCGATGTCTATTTATTGCAGGAGTATTTTTTAAAACCGGTTTTTGACATAAAGGATCCCCGTACCGATGAAAAGATTGATTTTATGGGTGGTATACGGGGGGTCGAAGAGTTAATGGCTACCTGTCTGAAAAATAATTTTCTTGGAATTACGCTGTTTGCGACCTCTTTGGACGAGGTGATGAATGTCGCCGACAAGAATCAAATCATGCCGCCTAAATCTACCTGGTTTGAACCAAAACTAAGAAGCGGCCTCTTCGTAAATAAATTCGAATAAGGTAACAGTTCCCTTTTCTCGATGTGGCGCATCGAGAAAAGGGAACTGTTACCTATAAGTTTTGGAGGCGGCAGGCGAGGTTGGCGGTTTGTGGGCCATCTATGCGACCGGGGTATTTGGAATCGACGACAGTGGTGCGGTTGATAGTCAGATGAAAGGGCGGCCCATCGTAAACAACTTCGGTCGCGGTGTTTGCGGACAGGGTAACTAAAATTTTTTGTACTTGTTCGCCTTGCCTATAGTAGGTAACGAGCCTTTGGCCGTTAAAGTCCTGTAAAATAAGTTCGTACGTGCCCGTGCTATCGTTGCAGAAGACTTCCGTAACGGGCATTTCTTCGAGGCTTGCATATTTGTAAGAGTATTGTTCGTAAATTGTATTGTTGTAAACCGCAAATCCAGAATTAAATTTTGAAAGTTCAACAGTACTTACTTCGATTACTGACTGGGTGTTATCGCAGCTGCCCGAGTAGTAATAGCCCGCGCTTTCGTAAATTCCGATGGAGCTGCCGTAATCAGTCGTCGTTTGACCCTGACTAACGCAAGTGGCGTTGCGAACGCGGGCAATATAATCCAGCCATTTATCTGCAACAGCATCCGCCGTTGAAGTCATTCCACCGTAACCGCTGCCATTTCCCTCAAGTAATAAGCAGCCTTGATTCATCATTGCGGTTAGCAATAATAGCTGTATCAAAATGAGATTAAATTTCCCCCGTCGCATACTTAAATGATAACTAAAATTCGGTAAGAAAACGACCGATATTTTTGGCGTGATAGAGAGGGAGTTACTCGAAAAAGTTAAAGAATGGGACATAATGGTGCGGCGGGGACAAGGCAACCGTGTGGCCGCGGCCATTCAAAAAATCTCATTATCAAACATTCCGCGTAACCACGTGGCGGCCTTGGCAAACCTCTCTCGGCGCGTGGGCTATTCAAACTTCTCGTTGAAGTTACTTTTTCCCATTGTGCGCCCGCAAGTTTCTGGCGTGCGCTCGCCCTCTACTTTGGAGCTTGCTGAGTACGGCGCTGCCTTAGCAGATATCGGTGCCATTTCGGAGGCGCAGAAAGTTTTAAGTGAAATAAAGGTGGACGGCATTTCTTCACGAGTCTGGCTCTTTCAAGCGTTTACATACTTTAGAACTTGGGATTACGAAGCCGCCCTTCCTTTTCTAGAAAAATTCGTCGCTGCGCAAACGGATGATTATCAAAAAAGTATTGGGAGCTTAAACCTAGCTGCGGCACAAATCATTTGTGACAAACTCGAAGAGGCGGCGCAAACTTTAGAGAATGTTTTAAAAATATCCTATGAACAGGCGAATTGGCTGCTCTATGGGAATGCCCTAGAGCTACAGGGTCAACTAAATGTCAAAAAAGAGTCATGGAAGAAGGCCGAACAAGTTCTTTTAAAAAGTACGGAGTTTTTGGCGGGCGCAAGTCCGGCGGGACTCCTTTATGCTAAAAAGTGGTTAGCGGTCGCTAAGGTAAAACAAAAAAAGGCCCAAGCGGTCCATGAATTTTCGGCAATTATCAAGGAAGCGCAAAATATTGGTGAGTGGGAAACTATACGTGATTGCGAGCGCCATAGAGCTCTCATAACCAAGAACGAATTGCTTTTTAATAAAGTTTATTTTGGTACACCTCATGAGGCCTTTCGTAAAAAGTTACGCTTAGCCGGGAGTGCGCAGGGACTGACTATTTACCCGTGTTACCATTGGGAGTCCGAGGGGAATAACCAGGCAAAAAATGTGACGATTGACCTTATCGCCGGACAGGATCTAAAGAAAAAAATAAAATTAAAAACCGGCCAGGCCATGCACCGTTTGCTATTAGTGTTATGTAGCGACTTTTATAAACCATTTAGTCAGGGAGAATTATTCGGGCGCGTTTTCCCCGGGCAATATCATGACCCTTTCTCTTCTCCGGATCGCGTATATCAGTGCGTGCGGCGCTTACAAAAATGGTTTGGGGCTAAAAAAATTGGCCTAGAGATCTTAGGTCATCAGCAAGAATACCGAATAAATCTCTCTAAACAGGTGGCCATCTTGAAGACTGACTCCCGGAGCGGAAATCTTAGGGGACTCCGGCTGCAAAATCATTTTTCCGTAGGCGAATTTTCGGCGCGGGATCTCGCGCAAAAAGAGTCAGTTTCGTTGCGCTCGGCGAATCGAATCTTAAGCGATTTGCTAGCGGAAGGTCTGGTTGAAAAGGTAAATCAGGGCCCACGAACTCGCTTTCGAATGCCCGGCTAGCGACAAAAGTCTAGAAGCTCTGCCGATGCGTCAAGAACGCGCTATAAATAGCCGAAAACACAAATAGGAAAAGTATTTTGCTGTTCCAAAAAAGTGAGGAATGGGTGTCATTCGACTACGATAAATATAAAAATCGCAACCATGGAGCCGGCGGTGACTGGTGGGCTTCGTATGCCGACTTATTTACGATGATGTCATTTATTTTTTTGCTGATGTACGTCTATGCCGCAGTCACCAGTGGAACCAATAATATGCAACAACAATTGGAATACCAGCGGCTCTCACAAGAAGCCGAAGATTTGCGCCAGCAAATTAAAGTTTATAATACACTTAAACAGGAATACGTCGAAAACCAAGCCACCGACCAAGAGCAACAAGCGTACAAAGAACTTATGGGTAAGCTTGATTTACTGCAAGATCAGGCCAAAGTAGAAAAAGACGACTTAAGGCGCAAGGCGGATGAAAACGAAAAAACCGAACGCGCCCTAAATAAGTATCAGCAGATGATTCGGAATATCATCAACACTAACATCTTGGCAAAAACCCGTCTTGAACGCCGCGAGAAAATCATTGCGGAAAAAGAAGTGGAGCTAACGCAAAAGGGCGAAGAGATTCAAAATCTAGAACAAAATCTTGAAGAGAAAATGAAAATGGTTGAAGCGAGCAACCAAAAAATTGCCGGTCTAGAAGAGTCTTTAGAGAAAAAAGTAAAGGAGCTTAAAAATTCCTTTAAAGCGCAAAAAATTACCAAACAAGCCATGGAGAGAAAGATTGCGGCTTTAACTCAGGAAACGCAAGATAAGGTGGAAGATCTTGAGCGCGAAAAAAATGAAGTATCGCAGAAACTTTATGGCGTATCTAAAGAACTAGAAAAAGCATCTAGCGCATTGACCGAGAAGGAAGCTACGGTGGGGCAGTATGAAAAGCAAATCGCCGAAATGAAAGCCAATCGCGACGCTGACCTGGCAAAAGAGCGCGCCGCCTTTGACAAAAAGCTGGCGGCCGAGCGTCTCTCTGGCGAAGCCAAGGCCAGTGCCCTTCGCGAATTTAATAAGAAGGCCGAGGCGCGGGCCAAAGAACTTGATTCCAAAATCGCGTCTTTGCAGGGAGAAGTGGCGTCATCAAATAAAGAGTTAGAAAAAGCCCGCCGGGTTGCCAACGCCCGCAAGGAGTTAGCAAAAGCTATAAAAGAAGGTTTCAAGAAGGCTGGTGTTGATGCTGAGGTGGACGAAAGAACCGGAGACGTTACGCTTTCCTTTGGAGATTCCTACTTTGATACCGGCAAATCTAGACTGAAACCGGCCATGAAGGAGTCGTTACAGCAATTTATGCCTAGCTATTCTGAAGGTATTTTTACGAATCAAAAAGTCGCCGAGAAAATTAAATCCGTCGAGATCGTTGGTTTTGCGTCTCCCACCTTTAAAGGAAAATATATAGATCCTGAAAGTTTGGATCTAGAAGACCGCAACGCCGTTAACTATAATCTTGATTTAAGTTACCAGCGCGCCAAATCTATTTTTGAATATATTTTTGACCCCAACAAGATGACTTATAAATACCAGAAGAAACTTTTGCCGCTGGTTAAAGTTACGGGCCGCAGCTTTTTAGCGGAAGGGGCCAAGGGCCGGGGCGTGGCTTCGGGATTTGATATTAATGAATATTGTAAGAAATTTGACTGTAAAAAGTCACAAAAAGTTATCATCAAGTTTAATTTGGATGAATAGGGAGCAGTTATGCAAGATCTAATTCGTCATTTCGTTAAAGTCGTATCCGAGGTGGGCGCCGCTTATCTCTTCCAGACTTTAACGATTGTGTTTTTAATCGCCATTGCGCTGCGGGTTTTGGTTTATTACACTGTCGCGCGGGAATTATGGTTTGCCCGGGAGTTTGATAAGCGGGCCCAGCGCTTTTTATCCAGCGAAGAAAGTAAAGGGGATATTTCCTTTTTCTTGGTGGCGAAAAGATTGCTAGAAAAAACCTTTTACGAACTCTTTGAAGTGCGAGCCATCATGAGCCGCCGTCGCCCTGACCCGATCATGGGAGTGGGGGACCGTGTATTTCTAATCAATCAAGGAGCGGCCTGGCTTGTAAAGGATACTCTGCGCCAAGTGAAATATTTGAAACATGGCAAACATGATCCTGATTTCATGCAGATTACGAAAAACGTATTTCAAAACAATCCTTGTTTTAATCGCTTATTCGGGGTTTTTCCCGCCTCGACACTAAATGATATTCTTAATGTCCTGCCCAGCATCATGATCATCGGCGGTATTTTTGGAACGTTCCTAGGTATCATGAACGCTCTCCCGCAACTAGGACTTATCGATGTCAAAAACGTAGAAGGTACCAAAGTCGCAATGAATGAATTTTTATTCCACCTTGGCGTAGCGATGACGACTTCGATCATCGCGATTGCATTCTGGGTGGCACTTACATTCGTAAACTCGTTACTTTCGCCTGAGCGTTTATTTGTGCAAGCGGTGGAACGTTACGAAAACGTGCTCGCCGTGTTGTGGAACCGCAGCGACGACAATCGTTTGCCGGAAGACATTCCCGAATTTAACGAACATAAAGATCCTTTTGATGCCTTGGCGGAACAGGCTGTAAACCGTGTATTAAGCGGCAAAAGGAAGTATGAAGATGAAAACCGGGGCGCGCCAGCTCCGACTCCAAAAGGAAAAGCCTCATAAGAGAGACTTTTTAATAGAGTATGACTAAGCTTTCGGTGGTATTTAAAATCACGCTCCCGTCTGATGAGGGAGAGGAGTATAAATACCTCGAAGCGGACAACTTTATAATTGGACGTTCGCCCGATGTCGAGGTCTGTCTAAAAGACAAAGGTGTGAGCCGAAACCACCTTAAAGTCAGCGCTCACGGTAAAAAAATCTTAATTCGTGACCTTGGGTCTGCTTACGGAACGCGGGTGAACGGCACCGTCATACCCAAAGATGAAGATGTTCAATACAAACCTGGGGCACCCATTAAACTAGGCGGCTGGGAAGAACCTGTCCGCTTGGAACTCTTCCATTTACCGATGACCGAGCAAGAAGAAGGTGGACTCATTATTCAGGAAGCTCGTATGGAGGCGGATAACATACGCCGCAAGGTGGAGCATGAAGGGCAAAAAGTAAAAGTCAACGCCGAGAACAACGCGGCCCGCACCGTCGATGAAGCCAGATCCAAAGCCGCGCGCATTATTGAAGAAGCCAAGCAACAAAATGCCCTCATGGAAAAGCAAATAGAAGCGGCCGCGCGCGAGAAGGCAGAGCGGTTAGAAGAGCAAGCCCAGGAAGAAGCGCAGGCCATTCTTGAAAAAGCCCGCCAAGAAGTAGAGCCTTTAAAACAAAAAATTTTAAAGGACGCCGAAGATAAAGGTCAGGAAACCGCCAAGGTATTGGTTGATGCCGCCGAACAAAAGGCGCGGGTACTTGCGGAAAGTGCCGCGCAGAAAATCGAAAGTCTAATTGGTGAATACCAAGAAAAAGGCCGCGCCTACGTGAAAGAAAAAGAACGCGTCGGTGCTGAGGTCATTAAGGCCGCCGAAGCCAAAGCCGCGCAGCTATTAAGTGATAGTCAAATGAGCGTAAATGAGATTTTACGCAAAGCTCAGGACGACGGCGAACAGGACCGCCGCCGCATCGAACTTGAGGCTCAGGAAAAACAGGAAGAGGTCTTAGAGAAAGCGCAAAAAGAAGTTGAGCGGCTTATTGAAGACGGCAAATCTCAAGCTGCTAAAATGGTAGAAGCGGCAAAAGAGGAGTCGCGCAAAATCATCGAGACGACGCACGAACTAAACCAAGCGGCGGTAGCACGCTTGCAGGTGCTAAAAGAACAAATTACGAATGTCGAAGAAGACAAGAAAAGCGTCTTAAAGCAAAGTGAGGCGTTACAAGAAGAAAAACGCCAGTATGACCTTGAAATCGAAGAAGTCCGTGCCAAAAAAGAAAAACTCAAAGACGAAGTGGCGCAAGCGAAACTAAATACGCAAAAGCAGCTTAATCAAATCGAGGCCGAGGTTCGTAAAGTGGAGGCGGCTTTACGCAAAAAGGAAATTGCTTGTGACGAGGCCGAGCGTAACCGGGCTACCCACGAAGAGGCGGCGCAGGAAGCCATAAAACTTAAAGAAGACGTACAAAATACGCTCGATGAAATGGAAAAGACCGTCACGTTACAAAAAGAAAAGCTTGGCCGGGAAATCGAGGAGCTAAAAGCTCAGCGGGATGAAGTCGCAGAAACCCTGGATGTCGTGCGCCAGACCTACGAACAAAAGCAAGAAAAAATATCCGAAGAGCTTAACGCTTACCGCGAAAAGCGCATGCAAAAATTAGAATCTGAGCTGTCGAAACTGCGCTTAAAAGCGGAGGAGGATATTAAATCGGCCAAAGATGCTAATGACCAGGAAATTGCCCAAGCCAAAAAAGAACTAGAAATCGAAGTCAATGAAATCCGTTCCAGCGAAATGGCGCGATTGGAAACCGTTAAAGCGCGCGAAGAGGCGGCGCTCTACGAGCGTAAGAATCATCACATCGAGGAAATTACCAGAAATCTCGACATGGTATTCCGGTCGCGTGCTGGAAAACTAGAAAAGATGATTAACAATGGCGACGCCTTTTATAAAGAGATTGGTGAAGTTGTTAGAAAAGTTGTTAATCAGGAGTACGACGTTCATCAAGAGCAAGTAAAGACCATCATGACTTTTAATCCCGATGACGTCAAAAAGGTCAAAAAATTCTGGCAGAAAACAGTTGGCTTTTCTGTTCTCGGAATTGCTTTGATAGCTCTGCACTTTCAGTTTCCAGAGTGGCCCACGGTCTTAATGCAAAAAATTAGGCCCGACAAGTCAGCCTCGGAAGTCATAAAAGAAGAGATGAAGCAGGAGCAGCTTAAAAACGCTTTTAATCCAAATCTAACGCCGAACTTCAAAGAAACATATACCGAAAACGTTCTCTATACCGAGAATTACCTCGGTAACGAGCGTAGTTCTTCTTACCACGACCTTTGGATCAAGGAGCTAAATAAATTCGTGCTCGATGATTTAAATCTCAGCGAAGAAGCCACGGTAAATCTCGTCGCCGCCGAGTCCGTGCTTTTAAAAAACTTAGAGGAGCAACGGGCGAAGATTACCAACAAGCAGCTAAAAGAAGGCATTAAAAAGCTCGAAGACATCGAATCCGACGCTGTAGTAAAAATGAGTCAACTTTTGGGTGGCGAAAACAACTACGAAAAATACTATAAATTTAAAAACGACTTTTACGAAAAGTTCACGGCAAAGATGCCGGCCTCTAACCCAGTTTCCCAGTAGAAGAAATCCATTCAATTACTTTTTGCGTGGCACCCACTTTAGTGCGTACGAGGGCGCGAATCTCGTTTTTAATATTTAAGCGTTCTGTCGTCGACAGGCTGTTAAAAAATCGTGTTGTGTCCTCAATGTCTACAAAGGTAGAGCAAGGACTTACGGCAAAAAAGTTTATGTTTTCATATTTCTGACGAAGCACTATTTTTTTAAACTCCATAGCTTCGCGGTTATTTTGGTGAAACGGGCCAACCAGAGTTAAGCAACCACAGGCTAGGGCTTCCATTACACTGTGCACGTTTTTGCGAAACGAGCCACCAATAAAGGCGATATCGGCATGCGCGTAAAGTTCGGCTAAAATTCCCACTTGGTCCACGATTAGGACCTCACCGGCTTGGAGTGGCCGATGCCATTCGGAATAAAGAACATAAGGCAGCGACTTCTGGACTAAAAGTTTTTTGATTTCGGTCAAATGTTCTGGTGATGGTTCATGGGGCACCAAAATAAGCCGTGCAACTTTGGCGTGGTAGGCGTCAGAAATTTCCAGAATCTGAGTTTCATCCTCTGGCCAAGTCGACCCGGCAACCAAGGTTACCCCATCTTTTAATGGCGGTAGGAGCTCGGCCTTGATGGGCTTAGGATGTTCCAAGCGAAATAAAACTTGATCATAACGGGTGTCCCCCATCTTCTGCGAATTAATTCCTAGGGCGGAATAATTTTGCACGTCTTCTTCGCTCACGGCAAAAATTTGTGAGATCAAAGAGAATACGAAGCGGTAAAAGCCGCGCACGCTCCAGTGGTTGCGCCGGCTTCCAGCGGCAAAAGTAGAGGAAAACAAAAGGACCGGAATTTTTTGCTCACGGCAGTAAGACAGCATTTGCGGCCAGGTGTCGGTACGAGCCAAGAGCAGCGCGCGGGGCCGATGAAAATCTATAAACTCTTTTACCGCTGCAGAAGTGTCCCAAGGGGAGGGACTTGCGAAGTCAACACCGGGAAAATTGCGGCAGGCGCTTTCCGCTGATGGCGAAAAAAAAGTAACTAAAATTTTTACCTTGGGAAACCGGGCCTTTAATTCGCGGATAACGGGCTTAGCGTACTCGAATTCCATGCTGGAGGCATGAAACCAAATTGGCTGAGAATTAGCCGTAAAATTTAGCCAGGGTTTTACTCCGTTGACACTTTGACGCAGCTGAAAACCGCGCGCGATTTTAGCGTTAAAAAAAGATAAAAGCCAAAAAGTCGGGAGAAACAATATGTGATATAGCCCCGCATAGAGAAAAATCATGAGCGTGCCTGCTGATTTAAGATCTCCATGGCTTTCTTGGCGACAGCCCCGGGAGAAACTTCTACCATGCAACGGCGGAAGGTCGTCTGCTGGCAGCGGCCGCTGCCATCCTTGGAGCAAGGTTTACAAGGTAAGTTTTGGACTTCCATGATATGAGATGTGGGCCGGGTTGGATAACCAAACGCCGTGGGTCCGATGAGCGCAATCGCTGGTGCCCCCAATTGATCAGCGGCATGTAACAGTCCCGTGTCGGCTGAAATCGTCAGTGAGGCGGCTTTTAAAGCCGCGCAACTTTCGATGAGCGTTAACTTTCCGGCTAAATTTTGCACGCGGTTGGGATCGATCTGCTGATACTTATCGCAAAATTGATCCTGCGGTCCGCCCAAAATTACAAAACTTTGCTGCGGTAAGGATTCGATTAAAATTTTCCAATGCTCCTGGGGCCAGCGCTTCATGGTCCACGCGGCCGAGGGTACAAGTGCAATAAATGGTTTTGGTACATGAATCTTTCGTAAGACAAATTCCAGAGTAGCCTCAGGAAAATAAAGTTGCGGTGCCGGTGGTACAAAGGTTTTGCCCAGCCAGCGGGCCAGTGGCCTTAAATAAGAATATTGCCCGCGAAACGGCATCAAGTATTCGCCACGGCGGCCGAGTTTAAAATACAAAAATCTCTTCCAGCGCTCTTTAGGCCGGCGTAAAAAATGCGGGGATCTAAAAAGTGTTAGGATAAAACTGACTAAACGGGAACGCAAATTATCGTGAGCATCATAAATATGCGTAAAGTTTTCGGCGCGCAGTCTCCAGGCTAAACGCAAAAGTCCCCACAGGCCGGTTTGGCGCTCAAAACTAGAAACGTTATTGATCATCGGGTGATGTTCCACCAAGAAGGAGAACTCGTGTTTAACTATCCAATGCACTTGCGCTTGGGGAAATTTACTCCTAAAGGCCTGAGGAATGCCGAGGCCTTGAATGATATCGCCAATACTTCCAAAACGAATGATCAATAATTTTTCGTGCATGGAACCTCAGGTTAACATTTCGACTCTAAAAAAAGTAGGATGACGCAATTAGCATAGAGAAAATCTGTTCGGATTTAGTGGTGAGTTGAATTTGATTATTAATGATTTGCGTACTCTCACCCCGGCCGCCGGTATAGTAACCGCCAAATGTAAACGAAGTGCGCTCAGAAGTATAAAAAGCTAAGTTTGCGCTCATGCCCCACATGTCAATATGATCACCCTGACGGCGCTGACTAGTGTTGTCGATATCTGGATGCGAAGAATAATTCGTATAAATCCCACCGCGCACGCGCAGCCAGCTTCGCCATTTGTATTCCGCTCCCAGGGCGTAGTTGACGAGAGCCTTATGTACGAAGTGGTCGGCAAACTGTTCTGTTTCTAAGTCAACGTAAGAAGTAGCGCCATAGTAGGTGACGTCGGCAGAAACCAAAAATTTGTCATTGCGGTAAGCGGTTCCAAATGCCAGCCGAGGCGGGATTTTTGTAAAAGAGCGCACGTCGGGGTGCGGGTCCTCAACACGGTCGGCAGGAGTGGTCGTGGTTTTTACCTTATAGTAAGACCCACGGCCGCTAACTTCTAGAGAGGGAAAACGCAAACTCAAGCCAAAAGAAAGATTATCATTGTATTGATGAAATAGTCCCAAAATATAAACTATGTCATTGTGGGTGAGTGATTTTTCTTCATTAACGGTTACAATATCCGTTGGCGAATTTATGGCTTGATCAAAAACGGAACGGTAATAATCGCGGGCGGTATAATACATGGAAAGGCCGACGGAAGATTGCGGCGAAAAATTAAAAGCAATGCCGCCGCCCACCCATAGTGATTCATCGATGTAGTTAAGATGTGAAACGTTGCCATTACGGGCCTTTACGGGGCCGACAAAATAATCATAGTCAGGAAATACGACTGAAAATGCGAGACCAAATAACCCCCACGCCTTGGTCGAACTATTTATGGAAGGAATCGCCTTGAAAGTCCCTTGATTTATGCGGCGAGTGGCGTCGGTAAGATTTCCCTGATCATTATAAGCGGCATCGTATTTGTGATAAACGCTAGCCGAAGTGGAAAAATTCGAACCGACAATGCGGGCCAGTGCTGCGGGGTTGTAAAATGGTGCGGCCGAAGCGTCTTCATAAAGTGCGGTAGCGGCACCTCCCATGCCTGCCGCTCGCTCGCCAATTAGAATGGAATTGTAATTGCGGTAAGAGGCAAGAGCTTGTGCGCTCATCAGCCCGCAAATCAAACTCAAAAAAATTAATTTCATCCCTATAATTTTATGCATTTAGCTGGACGCGAGTCTAGCGTTCATGTAGCATTTTGGCATGCAAACTGATTTGATGGGAACAATTGTAAAAGTGGCGCTTCAGTATTTGCCATTTTTATTTGCACTATGCTTTCACGAGTATGCGCACGGTTGGGTAGCCCGACGCAAAGGCGATAGAACCGCCGAAATGATGGGGCGATTAACAATGAATCCCTTCGTGCACATGGATCCCATTGGTACTTTTATTTTACCCATCGGCGTCTTGGCTGGTATTTTACCGCCCTTTTTCTTTGGTTGGGCCAAGCCGGTCCCCGTAAACGATCGCAATTTGCAAAACCCGGTCAAAGACATGTTTTGGATTGCCTTGGCAGGGCCTCTTTCAAATTTGTTTTTAGGAACCGTCGCTATTTTTGCTTATGTTTTCGTAAAAAAATACACGAGCCAGTCGATTGCGGGCTTAGTGCCCATGCTTGTTGTCTTCATCCAAGTTAATTTTGCGCTCGCATTTTTTAATTTATTACCAATCCACCCGCTGGACGGCGGAAAAGTATTGGCCCGCTTTTTACCTCGACAAGCCAATTATTGGTTGGAAGAAAACCAAGGCACATTAAATATTGTTTTGATTCTGATGATGATTACGGGAGCTTTTCGTATTATCGCGTACCCCATCGAATGGACGGCAGGTTTACTTTTGGCCATTGCCGATAAGGTGATCTAAATGCCGGCGCGAGTGATGAGTGGAATGCGCGTTACGGGCCGGTTACATATCGGGCATTATTTTGGCGTGCTTCGCAATTGGGTTAAGCTACAAAACGAGTACGATTGTTTTTTTGGCGCTATGGATTGGCATGGCATGACCTCGGCCTATAAGACAACGAGTGAAATCGATCCCAATATTCGTGACATGATCGCCGAGTATTATGCTTGGGGAGTTGATTACAATAAGAACCCGGTGTTCGTGCAAAGTTTAGTACCGGAGCACATCGAGCTGTTTATGATCTTTGCTAACCTAACTCCCATGGGATGGCTTGAGCGCGTGCCTACTTGGAAGGACGCCATCGAAGAGGCCAAACAAAACGATACCTATAATCTGGGTAGGTTTGCATATCCTGTTTTACAGGCGGCCGACATTGCCATTTATCAGGGGATGTTAGTCCCTATCGGCCAAGATCAAGTAGCTCATCTGGAATTAAGCCGCGAAATTATTCGCCGATTTAATTCTATTTACAAAGCCAAGCTTCCAGAACCGAAACCACTCTTAACGGAAACGCCACTGGTGCCCGGCTTAGATGGGCGCAAAATGTCGAAGTCTTACGGCAATGTTTTAGAACTTACCGAAGAGTCAAAAGCTTTGGAGAAAAAAGTTAAGCAAATGCCCACGGACCCGGCGCGCGTGAAGCGTGAAGATAAAGGCAATCCCGATGTTTGCAACGTGCATACTTATCACACGTTATTTTCAACTCCCGAGGATATCAAATGGGTGCGCGAAGGCTGCACAACTGCCGGCATAGGATGTGGTGACTGCAAAAATAAGTTGGTAAGTAATATCAATAAGTTAGCAGAAAAACCTCGAGAATTGAAAAAAGAACTATTGTCGGACGCGAAAAAATTAGATTCAATGATCAAAACAGGAAATGAGCGGGCGCGTACTGAGGCGCAGAAAACTTTAAAGATCGTACATAAATGCATGAAGTTTAACGGGGGATTAAGTCTTGAGTAATTATGTGGTCCAGTTAGAAAAATTTGAAGGACCGTTGGGGCTGCTTCTTTATCTTATCCGTAAAGAAGACATGGATATTTATGATATCGAGATTCATAAAATCACCGGTCAGTTTTTGGATTACATCCGCCGCATGAAGGAATTAAATCTCGAAGTCGCCGGCGAATTTATCGCGATGGCGGCGACACTAATTCAAATTAAATCGCAAATGCTTCTGCCGCAATATGATGAAAATAATCAATTGGTCGAAGAAGATCCACGTAAAGAACTCGTGGCGCGGTTACTAGAGTATCAAGCCTTTAAGGAAGTCGCGCAAAAAATGTATCAGCGGCCGCTGCTAGGCCGTGATTGGTGGGGGCGGCCACGCGTTGTGGAGGCGCCGACAATCACTACTGATGATGAAGTTGAAATTGTCATTGACGAGGACAACGCTTTGTATGCGCTGATTTCTAGTTATCGTAAAGCTGTACGTCGGGTAAAAGACACGATTCACCGTGTGACAATAAAGATGCAATCGGTGCATTCGCGTATTTTAGAATTGCAGAACCAGCTCGTCGTGGGACAAAAGACAACTCTCTTTGATATTTTAACTTCGCCGGAAGAATGGAAAAATAAAATTCTTGTTACTTTCTTGTCGCTCTTAGAGCTTAGCAAACAAGGATATATTTCCATCTATCAGCCCGATAATTTTGGCAATATTTATATCGAACCCAAACGCATAATTGACGAAGGCGCGGTTTTAAGAACCGAAGAGTACGACACCCATACGCCCACGAATTTATTTGAAGTGGATGATACCGAAAACGAAATTGTCGAAGATCAGCGCGAGCTTTTAGCGGCGAGTGAAGACGTGGCGCCGGCAACTGATGAAGAATTACTGCAAGCCGAACAGGAAATAGGAGAAACAAATGTCTGAAGAAAATCAAAATTTAGACGAACTTCATGAGCTAGAATTTGCCGAAGAGGGCGAAGGGAGTGCAGCTGCCGAAGAACTATCGGCTGATAGTGGCACCAATGAGGCCGCGGCGGTAAGCGAAGAGGCCAGTGAAGAAGCCAGTGAAGAAACAAGTGAAGTTATTGAAAAAGAGTTTCTCGCACCTGAGCAGGTGGAATCCATTATTGAAACTATATTATTTGTTTCTGACCGTCCCGTGGGGTTGGCCGCGATTCGCTCAGCTTTTAAAGGGACTACAGCAAAAAAAGACCAGATATTAGACGCCATTGAGCGCCTTACCACTGAGTACGCGGGCGGCCGCCGCGGGATTAGTTTAGAGACGGTGGCAGGTGGTTATCAGCTAAGGACAAAAATTGATAATGGTAAATATCTACGTAGCATGGGGAAAACAAAGAGTTTTAAACTTTCTGGTCCGTCGTTGGAAACTCTAGCAATTATCGCGTATAAGCAGCCATTAACGAAGGCGGAAGTCGATCATATCCGCGGCGTGGAATCAGGACACTTGGTACGCGCGTTGATGGACCGCGGACTTGTGTCCTTTGACGGCAAGAGCGAGGCTCCCGGTAAGCCTATGCAATACGGCACGACCAAAAAGTTTTTAGAAATTTTTGGTTTACGAAATCCAAAAGAGTTACCGTCTTTAAGTGAAATTGACGAACTCATCCCGCAAGGCATTGATGAGGCGGAAGGCGAAAAGCTTCAGATAAACCAACTCGCGGAAAAATTAGGTGATAGCGCGATTTCGAATTACTCGATCGGTGAGGAAGAGTTGCTGGAAATTTCTGATGAGTTAACAAAAATTTCTTCTAGCACGGATTTCTTTGAAGAAGAAAAACGCCGTCAGAGGGAAAAACGTGACCGTGAGCGTGCCGAGGATATTAAACAGGCCCTAACCTTCGGCGAAGAAGTTGCCCAAACCGATGTTAAGTGGTTGCAAAAATACGAAGCTAACCAAGCTGCGGCGGCGGTAAGTGCAGCGGCAGCGGCGGCAAGTCTTGCTTCGGCGGAACTTTCGGCGCCGGCTCTGGCCCAGGTTGAAGAAGTAAAATCCATTGATGAAGTTGCGCTTAACGAGGAACCCGAGCTTTCGGTGGAAACGGTGATTACCGAAGAGCTCGATTTAACCGAGGAACCAAAACCGACCGATGGTTAAAGCGGCAAAGTTAATTATTTCGGTTTGGCTCGTTTATCATTTGTTTATTATTCTGTTATTTCCCAATACGCAGTCCCTCTTAAGCCGTAAGCTTGACCGCTTTCTTTTACCTTACGCGAACTCTTTGAATATGAATACGCCATGGCAGTTCTTTTCGCCATTTCCCGGCCCGAAATTTTATATTGAATACGAAGTCAGTAATACGCAAACCAGCGAAAATGGCGACCTTCAGGTTGAAGGCAAAAAGTATTTTTATCCTTCGCAAGATCAGCGGGATCCGGATTGGGATAATTTTCGCCGGCGACTTTATAGTGCGCGCTTTGTTTCCGTTGATCCGCAACGCCTTAAAGACGTTTTTATTCCCTGGGTTTGCCGGCAGCATCCAGGGGCGATGATGGTCAGTGCCGAAGTTATAATGGCACCCGTTCCGAATATTGAAAAGGCGCAAACCTATTCGCGAATCTCGGAAATGGAAACGCCCCAAACATCTTTTAAAGTCCGTGGTGATTGTGAAAAACAAAATTAAAGAGATTATTTCGGCGTGGGATATCTTTTGGTTTAACAACAAAAATGTTTATTCGCTGGCACTTTTCCGCGTCATCTTTGGACTTATCCTCTTAGTCATGTATGCCCATAGGCACTTGCAGGTTTCGTTTTATTATTTTGAATCTGGGTTTTTGCCGCGAGAATTGATAAACAGCGTGTTGCCAGAATTTTACCGGCCAACCTTTATGTGGTTTCCTGCCTCCGACATTGGTGCGGTTCTCTTGCACTCCTCCTATTTGGCGGGGTTACTAATTATGGTACTCGGTATTTTTGGGCGCTGGTTTCAGTTTATTCTGCTAGGCATGCATTTAATGTTTATATACCGCAATCCGACGGTTATTTATGGTGCCGACATTGTTTCAAGTTTCTGGTTATTTTATTTGTGTCTCGCTGACACCCGCCGGCACTTTAGCGTGCTGAACTTTTTTAAAAACGCTCCTCCGCGTCCACGTCCCATTGGCGATCTTTTTAATTCGGTAGCCATTAGACTTTTCCAAATACAACTGTGTGTGATTTACGGTTATACGGGAATGGAAAAACTTAAAGGTGCTCCTTGGTGGGAAGGAACGGCGACCTGGAATGCCATGGCTAACTCGCAAATGGCCCTTATGGATTTTAGTTTTATTTTGAATTACCCGTTATTTATTATTTTGGGGACATATTTTACTTTGCTGTTAGAAATTTATTTTCCCGCGCTCATTTGGCCAAAGAAATTGCGTCCATGGGTGCTGTTGGGCGGGGTGGCCTTTCATTTCATGATTGCTGTGACCATGGGACTCGTGTTTTTTTCCCTTATTATGGTCACGGCGTATTTGATGTTTATTCCGGGTGAACGACTCCATGCGGTTTTGACTCGTGGAAACCCGAAGGCGTCATCTGTATAAATCGCGAATTTTTGCGGACATCACTGATGGAGTCGGCATTGAGGTAGCTCATGCCGCTGCGTATTCCACCGCAAAGTTCTAAGACTACATCGCGCACGTGGCCTTTTACGGGAATTCGCGTGGATTCACCTTCAGGGGCCATGCCTTCGGGTAAAACGCCACGCCAAGATACTTGCGCGGACTTTGAAGCCATCCCCCGATAAAGTTTGCGGCCTTGTTTAATATCGCCGGGTGACTCAATTGTCGCGGCCAATAAACTTCCAGTCATAATTGTAGACGCTCCAGCTGCAAGAGCCTTAACAATGTCACCGGAAGTCTTAATGCCGCCATCGGCGATAATAGGAACATCATAGGCGTCAGCCACTTCACTGCAAAAAGCGACGGCCGTTAATTGCGGAACTCCACAACCTGTAATAATGCGGGTAGAGCACATGGAGCCCGGGCCAATTCCGACTTTGAGTGCGTCAGCACCGGCATCGATTAAATCTTTAGCGGCTTCGGGAGTAGAGATATTTCCGGCAATAATTTCGACGCTGGGATATTTGTCTTTAAGAAATTTTAACGTATCCATCATAGAAACCGAGTGCCCGTGAGCGATATCAATTGTGATAACGTTGACTCCCGCTTTAACCAGAGCATCGGTACGTTCTTTGTAATCTTGATTTACGCCAATGCTTGCCGAAATAAGTTTGGCCCCGCTTTCTACGACTTTTCTAACTTCGGCAACCTGGCTTTCAATGGCGAGAAAGCGGTGAATGATGCCCAAGCCACCGAGCTGACTCATGGCCACCGCCATGTCGCCTTCGGTGACCGTATCCATGTTGGCACTGATAATTGGAATTTGCACAGTTTTGGTTTTTGTTACGCGAGTATCTAATCCTGGATCGCGGCGGGAGCGTACGTCAGATTTTCGCGGTACAAGCAAAACATCGTCGTAAGTAAGACCGATACGCGAATAGGTGAGTTCTTTACGGGAAAATACTGAGTTCATCATTACTCCTTGGGCAAGCTGTCTTTTTTGCTAATGAGAAGGAGTTCAAAGAGGAAGTAACTTGCCACACAAAAGAATACCTGTACTAAAAAATTGAACAAAAAACAAACTCCAAAAACAGCGGGACTCTCCATGGGTGGATGAGAGTCCTTTAAAACGCTTACGTAAAGGTTAATAGCGCTCGTGATAATTAAAAATAGAGTTACCAAGACACCGTTACCCATGACGAGAAAATTGGACATTTTAAGTGCGTCGGCTTTGCCAGATTTGTAGGCGTTGGTGAACAAGACAACGAACGGAACTTGCGACAAACGAATATAGAAATAAAAACCTGGCAATACGAATAGTACAAGGCCAAGAATGGTTTTGCCCAACGCCCGCAAAGACTCAACAGTTAAAGGAACCGCAGTTTCTTTTGTGACTTTTAAAAGTTCAGTTGCTTTGTTCCGGTAAATCGAGTGGGTATAAATGGAGGCGCAAAATAAAATATAGGCCGTTACCAAGGTTTCCAAGAGTAATAGTGTTACCTGGTTTACCAAGCGTGCAGTATCCACGGCACCGCCCATACCTAACAGAGACGCCTCGACGGCGCGCTGATATTCCTGCATGGCCTGAATTGGAATTTCCAAAATAAATGTCCCCAAAAGTAAAGTCCATCCGCCCCTTTTTAAAACAGGAATATAATGCTTAAAGGTCAGTTCGAAGAGCTGTTTTATCAAAATTCACCTCGGATATTTGGATTTATTTTTTCGCTAAGTCTCTCGGGTAGCAAAACGCCATCGGCGCCCAAAATCTCGTAAAATCGGCTAAACACGATGTCAGCACGTTCATTATGAAAATTAGGATCTTTCTTTTTAATAAACTCATTCATCTGCGCCAGGAGGTCAGATAGAAAATTTTCCTTTTTGTTTTCGTGACGCCTAAGGCGGGTAGCCAATAAGAGACCATCAAATGGCGTGTCCGGCGAAAAAAACTGGGGCCAGGAAATTGCAGAAAATGGAGAAACTTCCAAGTTAAACAAATCGACAAAACTTTTTGCGGCAGTATTTTTTGCAGCCAGTGATTGCACTGGCATCTTTCCCTGTAAAGCCGGCAAGACTTCAAAATAGCGCACGTCCGTAAAATGATTTTCTTCTGCCGCACGTTCGATCATCCAGGCGAATACGCCAAAATAGTTTTTGTCCTTTAGCTGCTGCCAGAGGCCGGGATATTTATGATAGTGGTAATAAGAAAGCTTAGTGGATTCAAAGTAGCGGTTAAATAAGTGCCATAACTCGATTTCCGCAATATAGGCGCGAAAATTTAACCAATGTTCCAAGAGAATTGGCTTTAGTTGATCTTGTAAAGTTCTGGCTGCGGGATCAAATAATAAAAATAAGGAATGTGCTAAACTAAGAGTCGCATCAAATTCAGTTTGAGTGGGTGCAATTAGAATGAGGCCAAAAATTTCCTTATTGATGGGGGCGGAGGCTACGGCGCCAAAAAGATCATGTTCGGGCTCCGAAGGCCAGCTGGGTTGATGATTTTCAATACGGGCGAAGTAGGGGAGACGGATTTTTAAATTAGGCCTATTCCGGCCCCAGGCGCGATAAAACTGATCTGCCCAAGCCGCGAGTGGTTCGCTTTTAAAACGGGTCTGTGCTGCCACATTAGAGAAATTGGTAAGCATTTTTATTAACATCGCACGCTCGGAAATGCCGAGGTCAGCGGGAAGATAAATTAACTCTTGCCAGCTATCATAATTCGGCTCGGTTTCCCATTTAAACGCTTTGGTACGGTAATAATGATTTTCCAGACAGGCTAAACAAAATACGTTGTTACGGTCAACTTGCCCACGCTGGGAATATTGGCGGCCAAAATAAATAGCCGCTGAAACCGCAAATAAAAAAACCGCAACTGCGATAAGCGCTCTGCCGAGTCTGGCCACATTCATACAGTAAAGGTAGCGACTTGGCCCTGAGCTTGCAAACTGATTCTTCGGATATTTTAACTAGGACGTGGCATTGTTTAACTGTCTAAGAAATTTACATTTGGCCTTAATTGTCATTTTTGCGGGATCACTAGCTTGGTCTCAGGTAGCTCCGCAATGTCAGTTATTCTCCGATCGATTTCAAAAGATCAATTGGGATAAAGACCTAGTTCTTGCGCTTGCTTCCGCTGAAAAATTATTGGGTGAAGAACCTTTAAGTTGGATTGAGGGGCGTTTTCTAAAAGACGCCTCTGGCCGGGAAATTGATTGGGCAAAAGTAGCCGCAAATGAGCGCCGCCGTATCGTTGGAATGCTTACTCCTACTTATCCTGCAAAAACTGGAACTCTTGCCGGCAACAAGACGCCGACGGACATTGATACTCTGACTAGGCTTAATCCCGACAAAAAAACCCTCGCGCAAATCGAAGCCCTCCAAGACAGTTTGGAGTGGGAAAATCTTTCGGCGGCAGCGTTGGCGAAACTGGGTTTTTATGTGATCCAAAATCCCGACACCAGCAAAGTTTTCAATTATTCCTATCAGCAAATCAAAGCAAAGTCAGGAGTGTCATCTAATCGCCGGCCCGATTACTTCATATTAAGTAAAGGCAATATAAATGAAGGTAGAATTTTTGATCACTATTTGCCCTCGGGTGATATCAACGTCGTTGTCGAAGGCATTTTAAATAAAACTCTTAAAGTCATGCATGATGGATCAACGCAGCGGCAAACCAACCGGGTAGTTATTAACCTGATGAAGAATTCTCATTTTAATTCCAATAAATTTAATTTAACTGACCTTCGTCAGCGCCTGCGCGAAAGTAGCTCAAATGGAAACCTCGAAGAGGTAATTGTAATTTACGGCCGACCCCCAAATATTCTAATTGAAAGAGTCTTTCCGTAAGCCCTTCTTTGGTCTGGGACTGTTCATTTTTCCCATGTCCGATCCGATAGTTAATACACATGGAAGAATCGGCCGCTATAAACCTCAGTGGTAACCCCTCAGATAACGGTCCCGTCGTCTACCGATTTCATTTTGAAGGTATTGTGAAGGAAATGTTTTTGCTCGTGTTGGTTAACATGATGCTGACGGCACTCACATTGGGGGTCTACCAATTTTGGGGAAAAACCCGCACGCGAAAATACATTTGGTCCCATCTGCGTTTTAATAATGACCGCTTTGAGTACACCGGTACGGGTAAGGAATTATTTCGGTCTGCTGCTAAACTCATGGTGATCGGCGTGATCATCTATTTTTTAATTCAATATACAATCGGAATGATTTCTATGCAGCTGGCAGGAATCATTCCTTCACTCTTGTTTTTCGTACTCATTCCTTTTGCGCAGTATTCGGGAAGAAACTATCGCTTGTCGCGTACGCGCTGGCGTGGCATACGCATGGGCATGACACGCGAACGCTTGGCTTACGTGAAACTCTATTTAACGTGGACGATTCTAAGTGCTTTAAGCTTAGGGTTATTAGCGCCTCAGCGCTGGCATACGACCAATAAATTTTTAATAGACAACACACGCATCGGCACTCATAGCTTTACTTATGCCGGAACGAGCAACGATATCTTCGGCCGATTTATTTTTAATATTTTTCTAACAGTGATTACTTTAGGAATCTACTACCCTTGGCATGCCGCCTGGCGGGAGCGCTACAAATGGAAACATACCCGTTTTATGGGCGCTCGTTTTAAATACGTTGTCTCTGGTGCTGACATGTTCCTGCTTTATTTGCATAATATTTTTGTGGCTATAATAACGCTGGGACTCGCTTATCCTTATATCATACATTACAACATTTCATTCTTTTCGGAACGGCTTGCGGTCTTGGGCGCAATTAACTTCCAAGAACTTGAACAGGCCGCGCACGAGGGCAGTGCCGACGGCGAAGAGATGGCGGATTTCTTAGATGTCGACTTCGGCTTTTAAAGCAGCTTACCTCGACGGCAGATCCGCCAATAAAAAATTCGTGACTATAGAGTTCGTCCCCGCAGCGTTATTTATATCTGATATGGGTGAAACATGGCGTTTTAAAGACATCGAAGTGGAAGTCATCCGCGCCGATGAAATCTACGTTTTTGCCGATAAGTCCAAAACCCGGCGCCTAGAAGTTAATGATACCGCCGCCGTGGAAAGAATATTACATTTAACAAAAATTGAATTCTTTGATTACGGCAGTGATGTTGGCAAAAAAATAATTGCCGCGACTTTTGTTATCGCGGCGTTAGCGGTCTTGTTCTGGCAACTTTCTCCGAAGGTTGCTAAGAGTCTAGCGCAGAAAGTGCCAACTGCAATCGAATTAAAACTGCGGCCCTATATTCACAAAGAACTCGAAAAGAATATTTGTAATAATCCAAAAGCTGTACGCAGTTTTGTAAAAATACTCGACTTCCTGCAGGCGGGCGAGCCCGAAATTTACCCGGCAGAAATATTTTTTGGCAGTAGCAAAATAGTCAACGCTTTTGCATTTCCTGGGGGCATCATCGTGATTGAGCAAGGCTTGTTGAGTAAAACAAAGTCACAAGAAGCCTTGGTGGGAATTGTAGCGCACGAATTGCAGCACCTTAAACAACGCCACATTTTAGCCGCAGTCATTCGCAGCTCGCTCTTAACGCTCATGTGGAAGGCTGCCTTTGGCGACTTTAGCGGGCTCTTGGCCATTGACCCGTCGACACTTTATCAAGTCGCAAGCCTCAAGTTTAGCCGCAATGATGAGGCCGAAGCGGATCAAAAAGGAGCGGAGATGATGGCGGCAAAAGGTGTCGCTGTTTTGCCACTAATTAACTTTTTAGAACATGATCTGGGTAGTCCATCTAGTGAGGCTCTGGAGTTTGTGTCTTCGCATCCATTAAGAGAAAGAGGCCTGCCCTTAAGAAACCAATTTGGGGAAGTTAAAACCTCGCAGTTGCCTTTAACTCCGCAAGAATGGCAAGAGCTAAAGGCGGCCAAATGCCAATTCGCTCAGGGCACGCGATCGAAATAGACGACGCGGCCATCCGTTGTGCTGACTTTAAGTTTGGTATCCGTGGCTTCAAAATTATAAGAGATCGGGCTGACACTAATTTTGCAGTTTACCGGACCTACTTTCTTTTCTTGCGCGGCCGAAGTTAAGATGTGGAACGTATTTCCCTCTATCTTAGTTGGCACTTCAATTGTTACGGTTTCTGCTTGTAGACCCTGGATGGCACAATGAACCGTGAAACGGGACGCATTTTCCCCTATTTCGAGACCCAAAGAGAATTTGGAGCCGCGATTTTCTATGGACGCTGACCACTTTCCTAAAACGGATGCAGAGATACCGAGAGCGATTGAGGCGGTGAGTAATGACGAAACAAAGAGCCAATAAAAGCGTTTCATTTTTTCTCCTTAGGTGAGATTTTTACGTGATTGAGTTTATCGAGTCTTAACCATTTTCCATCTTGGAGTTTGACAAACTCCTCGCCGTCCTTGGTTTTAAAATCCAATAATTGGCCAGAGTAATTTTGCGTGTCGCCGTTATCATCGACGAATTGAAAATCAACTCGCAATTTTAAAACACATGCTTCTTCGAGGGTGTCGTGAAATTCACAATCAATGGGCTGGTAGGGACTTTTCTTCCACATTTTGTTAGTCTATTGGGAGGCATCGAGCTTTAGCAATATTCAATTTTTACGCTGGCATTTTGGGACTTTGGTTGAGGCGTTTATGTTCTGGAGTTTTTTTTGCATTCTATTTTAGGGTAGTCGAAATTCTACTAAGGAGTCAGATTATGGAATTAATGAAACCCAAAACGGAACAAGCTAAGAAACATGATAAGGACGTTGCTGGACTTCTTTCGGTACTCGAGGGGTGTTTGGCGGAATCCATAGACTTAATGTCTCAAGCGAAGCAAGCGCACTGGAATGTGAAATGCAAAAACTTTATGACATTGCATTTACTCTTTGACGAGTTAGCTGAAGTTATCGAAAAAAACGCCGATCTTATTGCTGAGCGAATAGTTCAGTTAGGTGGCGTTGCTGATGGTACGGTACAGACGGTGGCCAAGAAATCAAAACTACCAATGTATCCGTTACATATAATTAGCGGCGAGGAACACATTGCCAATATTACGAATGCGCTCAACCGCTATCGCGATACACATAAGCAAGCAGCCGAAGTGGCTAATGAAGCGCGCGATCTGGGTACGGCGGATCTTTTAACAAAGATAGGATTAAGTGCGGATAAGTATTATTGGATGGTCTCGGCGCATTCGTTTCCGCAGCATTAGAATTTAATTATGGTGATATTCCACGAAGACGGTGGCGTCATACCGGCGCCGCCGATGTTGTGAATTCCCAGAGTAACTTGCTCAAAGGCGCTCACATAACAAGAATGCACCATAGGGAGCGAAGGCGGACCTTGTGGACTGCAAGAAACCGCCATATTATCGGCGCCACTAATCCCGCTGCCACCTAAGGTAAACGTGCAACTTGCGGTGCTGTTGGCAGAAATCGGCGGAGCAGGAGTATAGGAACAAGTCACATTGGCAAAGTTTCTGACGGATTGAATGGGCGGACCCATGTTACCGATGCGCACTGTTCCGTTGACATCTAACGTGGCTGCCGGTGTGTTGGTATTTATTCCGATGTTTCCGCCTGGTACAAGGACCATTTGATTTATGCTGCCGTCGGCGCGCAGATGTAAAGTGTTTCCGCCGTAAGAGTCGACATAGGTATCACCACTATTTGCAGCGATACTGGCTTTTTCGATTCCACCTAAATAAATCTTCATCGCCGAGCCCGAGCCATCGGTTGAGTTTAATTTAATTTGCGGACTTGCACTTCCTTCGACCGTTAAGCGTTGGGTTGGCGTGCTGGTTCCAATTCCCACAAAGCCGCCGGAATCTATCCGCATGCGTTCGGCGCCAGCGACGCCAAAACCAAGTGATGTTGCGCCGGGCGAAAACAAACCATGGCCGTTGACGTTGATTGATGGCACAGTCGGTGAACCTAAACTTGAAACACTCAAGGCGCCGGTCATGCTATCGCCGGCCTTTAAAACGCACATACCGCCCATGCTGTCGACATAAGATTTTGTCGCAGCATCTTGGGCGCCGGTAGGATTCGCAAGATTCAAGATGCGGTTTGAACTCATGTCAAGATTGGCGGTCATGGTTAATACGCCACTCATTGTTCCGCCGGCGGAATTTAACGGAGTGTAACCTAAAGCGTTTTGTTTACTGTTAAAATTTGTCCAGTCAGCATAAGAGAGAAGTCCAGCTGTTGTACCGACAGAGTTTGCGCTTGGAATATTTAGCGTATGTATCGCGCCAGACGAACTCCAGTTTGGGGAACTGCCGCCGGCGCCGGTATTAAAAGTTTGAGCACTCCCGCCTAATCCATTTAAAGTCATGATGCCACTGCTCGCCGGAGTCACCCAGTTTAATTGACCCGCGCCATTTGTTTGTAAGACTTGGCCGTTGGTTCCGTCTAAATTAGGGAGACTCCAAACAGTTGAAGTCGACAATCCCACGGGAGCTTTAAACCCAACATAATTTGCTGAAGCATCGGAGAAGCGAGCTTCATTGTAGTTACTAAATCTAAGGTAACCGTTTAGATTTGCGTTTCCAGCGGTGGATAGAAAGTCAGCTGCTGACTTTCCTTGGAGAGATTCAGCCACGGTCGCGTAGGGCACGGGAGCTAATGAAAAGTCGGGCGAAAGTGTTACGCTGTTAACGATAACGCGTAATTTTCTGGCGTCGCCGACGGCAGGCGTATAGCCGCCCACACAATTTGCGGGATCATGAGCGCGGACTTGAACGTCGTTTTGAAAAATATTTTTCCATAATAGACCGCCATCCGCGGAGGTATTGCGGGTGCCGCCGCCAGCGGGACCTACTTTTACCGAGAAGTGCCCACTGGTATCTGGAGTAATGCTTCTTGATTCCTCATAAAGAATACAGCCTCCGGTAGGGTCAAGGATGCGAAAGGTGACCGGTGTAGTCGTAGTAATTGGATTGTTTGACACGTCGTCAGTTAATTGTCCGTCGAAATTTAAATATTGGGGAAGGTCAACGGCGTAAACTGCCGTCGCAAAAAAGCTTATCAATAGGAAGCTCATTAATTTTTCCACAAACGTCCCCCTTAAAAAACTTCAGTTTCTTACTTTATTTTTAAGTTATATCCTGTTCCGGTCATTACGGTGCCGTTTCCACCAATGCGGCCAAGCATTTTATATCCTGTTCCCGCCGCTACTCCGGCCGCTGTTCCCACATTAAATCCTGGTGGGCCCGAAGGCGGCGGCGTTGTCGCAGTACATGTCGTGGGCATTGAGTTTTGCGTGGCTATATTGTTTGATAATCCCGGAAAACTTGCAGTGATCGTAACTGTCTCGGTTTGACTCGCGAGGTCCGCAGTGGCCGACCCAATGAGATAGGTCTCTGATAAATAGGTGCCCGAGAAACTTGGTCCTATCTTAGGGCAGGGATTGTTTTGTCCCGCCGGTTGCAAATATAAATAGAGATCTATTTTACGTGATTTACCCATAGGTACGTCTACTTCAATGGTTTGATCGGGCTCCACGTATCCGGCAACGATTCCCGTCGTCGGGCTACAGGAAGGATAATTAAGCGGAATATCAGTGGCCGTGACATTCACGCCGAAGCACGCCTTTCTGTCAGAAGGCCATGGCGTAGATTGTCCCGAAACCTTTTGGGATTTTGGGGCTTGGATGACAATGGTGGATTTGACCGGCGCTTCGCGCTGACAACCAAAGAAGATTACGCTTAGGGATATCAAAACGAGAATACGTGAACGCCTCATATATTCTTTTTCGGCTATTACTTTGGTCGGGTTTAGTAATTATCAAATTGGCGCGCAAAGAAATTTTGTAACGGCACAAAATAGGAATATTTAGGTAATTTAAGGCCGCTGACGAAACAGTTTTGCGGCGTGATTGCGTTAGTTGGGCTCAATACGTAAGCGGTAAATCACTTCTTCCTGTTTGTTGTTGCCGACAAACATTCCCGATTTAGCCCGCAGGTAAACTTGCAGTAACAATTGCTTGGTGTTTGGAATTTTAATGAGGGTTATTTTGCGGTACTCGGCATTTGCTAACCATTGGCCTCTTAATCCTTTAAGATCCATTTCTTTCATTTCGCTGGTGCAGATATTGTCCTCACAATCCAGAGTTTCTAGAGAATGATCGAGTTCGGAGTATTTGCTGCAATCCGGTGAATTCAACCAGATATGCAGCTGATTTCGAGCGGTATCCTTTGAAAAATAA
This sequence comes from uncultured Bdellovibrionales bacterium, assembly GCA_964498095.1. GTDB lineage: Bacteria > Bdellovibrionota > Bdellovibrionia > Bdellovibrionales > SG-bin7 > SG-bin7. Next base: position 154,259 of record CAZCFY010000008.1, read on the forward strand.
AATAAACAGTAACTTTTAGCGGGCACACTTTCGGAGACCTTATAATAGCTATTCTCAATAATCTCTTGCCACTGTTTGGCGGTTGCAGAAAATCCAATTAAAAAAATAAATGTTATGACGGACTTCATTGTTTACCTGGAAATTTAAAAAGCTTTGGTTTTGGAGGATAAGGGAAATCAAATGTTACCACCTCGGCTAGAGCATCCGCGAGCTCGCCAATAGTTAAATTTCCATTTTGGCAAAATATACCTACACCCTGGTCGCCCAGTTGGAACCCCGACCAGGAAGATTCTTTATATCCCGCCGATATATTTTGCTCAGTTCCCGCCGGAATGATTTGATCTTCGGTGCTCGTAAACTGATTGTTAACCGAAAATTGACACTTCTGCTGAGTCTTTAAGGTTGTTAATTTAATTACGCTTTCGCCAGCTGGTAACACGAGGTCCTTTTGAAATACGACTTTGCTACCAGAAGGAAATTTATTCGTCGGCAAATTGCGGTAGTACGAAGAGTTATTATCTGTTTGAGCGAGTGCTTTTAAAGACAAAATAGATAAAATTAAAAATATGTTTTTCATATTAAAACTCAAAGTCCTTTGGCTCAGGCGGAGGTGGGACCTTCATCGATATTTTACCGCTCATGGCTTCAGTAAATTCGGCTATGGTAAAATTGGACTTGTCACACCAAATGTTTAGCTTTCCTAAAGATATGCATTGCCATCCTGCCGATGAAGAGGTGTTTGTGGTTTGATTTTCCACGCCCGAACGGATCACCCGATCAAACGTTTCCGGATTAAATCCCAAAAAACAACCCTCGCCGCTTTTTAGAGTTCCGATATGCGTTTTTGTGGTCTCTGCCGCGATAAGAAACTCAGTTTCAAATCTGACCAGAGTCCCATTGGGTGTTTTATGAAACTGGCGATTAGGATTGGCGGAGGCGCCAGCGCAGTAAAAGACAATCAATAATAAGAAAAATAATCGATGACTGTTTTCGTCGATGCGCTTCATTTTACGATCTCCATGATTTCGGGTTTCTCTAGTGAGGGAGGAAATTCAAAAGATAAAATTCCATTTGTGACTTCGGCAAACTCGCCTAGGGTTACGGCGGCGCTAAACCTGGCGCTACAAGAGATACCCATATTTTTTGAAAGTTTAAAACCGCTTCCCCAAGGACCTACAATTTCAAGTTGCGTGCCTTCTAAAATTACGCGGTCCACTTGTTTGGTAAAAGTACGAGCAACTACTAATTTACAGGAGACGTCATTCTTTTTACCGAGAAGGGACTCGGACCACCTGGCGCGCAAGAAAACACTTTGGTTAAAAGTAACTTTAGTTCCTATCGGGATTTCATTTAAAAGGTACACATCGTAAACGCTGTTCACGGCGGCAAGGGAGGACAAAGATGTGCCTAATGCTAAAAGGAGTAAAAATATATTTTTCATGCCGCCCAATTATAGAGTAGTCAGGATAAGGCGACAATAGTGGTGTTGGGAATTAAAATAATTATAGCCCGGTGACAAAGTTTGTTAGTCCGCGAGCGCTATAACTTTGGAGTTCAAGCGCCGTGAGAAAAGCGGTCAGAACCTTCGAGTTTTACTATCTTATTATAGATTCCCACGAGTAGTAAAGACGGCACCCAAAGTCCCACAAAAGTGGCCAAGCCTCTTCTTTCTTTGGTAGAAGCGAGCCCTGCCGAAATGGCCATCGAGCCAAAAGCTAAAAGTAACCACGTCATTGACGGAATTTGGGACGTTACTTTTTCTACCGCTTTGGTCATCTTACCTTCGTGGGGCAACATGCTGGGCGTTAAGCGATCCATAATTTTTTCTGCGGTTTGTTCCATAATTTCCTCCCGTAATATTTCTCAGTTTTGTAGATTGCAAAGCAAAGGCCCAGGAGGGGAGGGTTCCAATTGATTAATAAAGAAGTTTGGTGGCGATTAGCCCCGGGGGCTAAGGCGTTGGCCACGGGACGTCTTGCGCTTGTCCGGTAATAAAGACGGCGCGCAAAATATCGCAGCGTACTGGATCTACAAAACTGTCGCAGTTTAAACTTTGATTTTTAAGATAAGTCTGAGTAACACGCCGAAAGGGACTTGGTTTTACGATCTCGGATTCGTAAGCGAAAGCGCTTATAGCTGACGGATAAAGTCTTTCGTTTCCATGGCAGAGCGCGCAGCCGGTGCCGCTTGAGCCATTATAAATCCGCATGTAAGGCGCGTCCAGAGTGTAGGTGTTTTTTACGGGAAATTCGATTTCGCCCTTTACGGAATGCGTCGTCGAAACGATTTGCGAAAGTTCAAGCATGTCGCGTCCTGGTCCTGCGGGCACTATGGAAAGAATTAAATTGCGATTAATAATAAAAATTCGCGGACTATCCATTCCCGCCGAGGGTTGCGCGCTAAAAGCATTATCAACGGCGAATATTTTTAATGGCGGTTTTAACGCTTCGACAAAACAATCCACGGTTAGGGGTTTGGGAAGTGCGGCGATGAGTCTTGAGGCTTGATCGATGTTTTGAGGTTCACGCAAAGAAGGATCGACACTTAGATTACATTTTCCCAGCGACGCATTATCGGCGCTGTTATCATACATCAGACCATCACAGTTGGAGTAGAGAAGTATTGTAATAGCAAAAGTTGTTAAGACGTATTTCACAATAATAGTTTAGCACTCGGGTTAGTGAATATAAACTAAATCTTTAGATATGGTAGTTGAGGCCGTGAACGTCTCAAAATGAGAATGTCGAGAGGGCGCGGCAATCACGGCACGACAAAACCAAGAATTCCTTCGGGAGTGTAAACGCCGCCGGCTTCACCGGCATTAGTAGTAATCAGATGATCTCCGGGCCCGTAAAATCGGTATAGCGGAATGCTGTTGCCGATTTTTTTAGTGAAGATATAACCGTAACTGCCCTCATTCGCCTGGCCTTCACAATTGGGATCGGTGGATACAAAGTGGTGGCCGCCGGCAATACAGCGATAAAGAGCAGTTACATCACTTAAATTTGCATTCGACGAAAAGGTTTTAAACCCAACGCCTTCGTAAATATAGCCAGCATTTGTGCCTTCATCGGCACTTAGAGAATAAAAGTGTTCGCCATTATAAAAGCGGTAAACGTAATTGAGAGTCGGGACTTTTAAATTGATCGTTCGTGACTCTATCACATTAATTCCAATATAGTACTCGGCCTTGGTGCTTTGACCATTCATCAAATAGGCCCCACCGCAGAAAGTATAAAAATCGTTAGCTCTTTGCATGCAAGCGGATTGGACGCTGCTGGAGTTATTGTAATTATCAGCAAAAGTACCGACGTATTCGGGATGCAGAGGGCAAATGGCTTGTGTTATTTTACACGTTGTAGTCGTGTCCGCAGGTGGCGGTTGATTATTGTTTGGTGGGAGATTTGTGTTTGAACTGGAACTAGAATCCGTGCCTGCGGTTTTTAGGTCGACTTGTATTGAGCGCTCGGCACAGGCACATAAAAAAATCACGCTGAATGTGATTAAGTATCCCCGCATTTATTACCCCTGGTTACGTCTCGCTTTGATACAACATGCGAGACGTATTACAAAACTAACTGCAAATGAAGTACCTTCTCACACGGGAATAACCGCCAATTGGTTTGAATTTTGTGACAATTGTAGAAATATAAAACACACCCGTCTAACGGTTGGATAGTTAAGCCTATGCCAAATGGAGGATTATTCGAGGCAGGAGTTAAGCGATAATTTTAATATCGGGGGGTACATGAAGAATTGGGTTTGGGTTTGTATTCCTATTTTACTGTCAGGATGTAATAGCTTTAAAAGCGCAAAATTAGACAGCGGATCGGCGGCGAGTGAATTAGATAAAGCCTGCAGCACCGCTGATGCAGTCAGTCCGGTATATTCAGGTGTGAGACGTTTAAGTCTAAACGAAATCCGCAATTCCGTGCGTGATCTTTTAGGTGTTAATAATTCTTTAAATACGATTTTGCCTCCGGATTCGAAACAGGGCTTTTACAATAATAATGGTAATGCATTAAAGGTCTCCTATGTTTTTCTTGAAAGTCTATTTGATGCCAGCGAATCCATCCTTGATGCCGCCTTTGCCAATACAGCGGCCCGTAATCAAATATTAATTTGTCAGAACCAAAACGAAGTCTGCGCCCGCCAAATTCTTGAAAAATTAGCCCGCAAGGCATTTCATAAAGCCGTAAACGCCGCAATGATCGACCGTCTGATCACTGTATTTAAAAAAGGCGCCACCCTAAATATTAATTTCGAAGAGTCGCTAAAGCTGGCGATCCGTTCCCTAATTGCCTCACCGGATTTTGTCTATGTGGCGGTAAATCCAAAGGGTACGGACTTGGATGCCGTAAAAGATTTAGATGATTTTGAAATTGCTTCTCGCCTTTCTTTATTCTTATGGAGCAGCGTTCCCGACGATGAACTCATTAATTTAGCCTCTGCCGGAACTCTAAAAGCAAATTTAGACGCCCAGGTGATTCGGATGCTTAAATCGCCAAAAGCGGAAACCTTGATAGATGAATTTGCGGCAAATTGGTTGGCTCTAGAAAATTTGGCCGGCAGCAATCCTGACGCAACTTTGTTTCCGATGTTTACGGCAGAACTGCGTGCGGACATGCTAACGGAGACGAAGCTTTTAATTCGTGAAATTTTAATCAACGACGCTAATCCCATCGATTTTATTACTGGAAATTATTCCTTTTTAAATGAGCGCTTAGCGAACCATTATGGTATGTCTGGCGTGACGGGTGCACAGTTTCGGAAAGTGGACATTTCCGCTTTGCCACGTAGGGGTGTGCTCGGTCACGCTAGCATTTTAACTTTAACTTCCGCCAATCGTGACACTAGTATCGTTCGGCGCGGTAAGTATATTATGGATAGACTCCTTTGCCAGACGCCGCCCCCGCCGCCCGAAAACATTCCGTTAGAGCCAGCTCAGCCGGGATCGAATCTCTCGCAACGAGAACGCTTAGAACAACATCGCGCTGATCCCGCTTGTATCGGTTGCCACTCTTATATGGATCCGATGGGGTTTTTATTAGAAAACTTTAGTCCCGTCGGCACCTATCGCACGACTATTAACGGTCAATCCGTAGATTCTCGGGCTGACTTTCCTGACGGCAAAATTTTCTTCTCGCCCGTGGAGATGACAAATGATTTGGCCAAAGGGCCGGTCTTTAAGCAATGTTTATCAAGAGAACTTTTAAATTTTGCTCTTGGCCGTCAGTTTACCACTTCAGAAAGCTGCCATTCTCGCGAAATCGCTAGCGTTGGATTTGATGGAAATAAGAAGTTTTCCGATTTAGTAAAGGCCTTGGTAAAAGGTATGGCATTTCAAAAAGAAGGAGCTCAAAAATGAGGGACCCAATTTCTCGCCGAGCTGTTTTGAAAGGATTAGGAGCTACAATAGCTTTACCTTTTTTAGAAGCGATGCTGCCTTCAATGGCCACCGCGCAAGTGTTAGCCAATAAAAAATATCTAGCCATGGTTTTTCCAAATGGATATTACCCCGGAACATGGAATTTCAATTCCACATTGGCGCCAATTGCGCCTTACAAAAATTACGTGTCTATTTTAACCAATATGAGTAATAGCCCCGGCAGGGCTTCCAGCGGCGGCGCGCATGAGGCCGAAGCTACTTGTACCTTAACTACGGCGACTTGTCCTAATCAAAATACCGGCGCCCCGGCGCCATCACCGCGACTTTATTATTCCAACGGTGGTCCACAAATGTCTATTGACCAAGCCATCGCTGATGCCGTTGGTAGTGCCACGAGAAGAAAATCTATTTCGATTGCGCCGCTGACGGACCTTGTATTTTTGCAGAATGGTTATCACATAGATAATGTGAGATACATTTCGTGGCGCGGAAATACGCCGGTCACAGTTTTTTCGCAGGTCAACGCCTTATTTAATGATATTTTTGGTGGAGGAATTCCCAATGATCCCTTGGCTCAGCTCCGCAATCAGAAGAAACAAAGTATTTTGGATTATGTTAAAGACAGTAGTAACGAATTAAATAAAAAATTAGGGACCGAAGACAAACGCCGAATGGCTTCGTTTTTTGAGGCCATACGTAACGTCGAAACTCGTTTACAACAATCTGCGCCCGCTCCAGTATGTTCTTCGACAGGCGCCCCCAATAACGTTCCAGGTCCCGATCAGTCAGGAATAAATTTTGATATTTGGACGAAAGCCAATTTAGATTTAATAGTTTTAGCTTTCCAGTGTGGTCATACAAAGATAGCTTCTTACGCGATGGCCAGCGGCGGATCTTGTCTCACTCAACATTATCGCTGGACAGGTGATCCAGATTGCAACGGGCTCCATCATAATTATTCTCACTACGAGCAAACCGATCCGATTAATTCGTGGAACTCGATAAATAAATGGTTTGCTCAGCAACTTGCTTACATAATGCAAAAGATGATTAACACTCCTGACGGCGGCGGGAATCTCCTTGATAATTCTATGATACTTTTTATGAGTGGCATGGAAGAAGGGCACCAGTTCGACCGTTTACCGATAGTCGTCGCCGGAAAAGGCGGAGGAACACTCTCGCCAAACGGTGGCGTACGCGACATGGGAGGATCCCCGCTGGCAGCATTACATTTAACGATGGCGCAAAAAATGGGAGCTAATCTCTCGGGATTTGGCCGTGGAGCCGCTGATAGTAACGCGTTAAATACCAGTACTGTGCAAATTTAGAATACCTTTTTGACAATTTGTCTCGGTGTTTAAGGGCGCTCATGTATATGGCCGATGGATCTGGCATACCGACTGCACTTCTTATTTTCAAAAGACAATCGGAGGTCCTATGATTGATTCTCTGCATTGGCAGGAATTATTGCAGGCGCGTAAGAAAACCTTATTAACTAATGAGGGCCAGTTGATCCGGCGTGCGCGCACGGAGTTGGGCCCGGATGGTTCTGGAGAGTTATCAAGAACCCGCTGGCACCCCGCAGATTCCGCCAGCGAAACACAAGAAATGGAAACGCTTGATAGTTTATCAAAGCGAAATATAAAATCCGTACAAGAAATTGACGAAGCTCTGCGCCGGCTAGAAACAGGGACATACGGAGTTTGTGAAAATTGCAGCGAGGCAATTGCTATCGAGCGCCTAGAACTTGTTCCGGAAGCGCGCTACTGCGTGAGTTGTGAAAAGGAAATCGAAAAGGCAAGACGTGAAATGATTAATGATAAGCACCTGCGCAGAAGATTGATCTAAGCATCTAGGGAATAATGGCTCTCTGTATTGAAGAATAAATTGGGATGTCGTCATCGTAATCATTTTTCCCCATTTTATAAATACGCGATTCACCCTTGTTTATGTAGAATTTCTCCCCGGGTTCATCACGACCAAGTGAATCTTTGTCGCTTTTGGCTTGATAAACTTTTCTGCCATTGGCTTCTTCTTTCACAAAGTGGAGAGATACTCGTTCTTTACGCGTATAATCGTTGGTTTGCACCAGGTCTAAAACGATTCGGCTATTGGTATCATTTGGTTTTAAATTAAAGTTCATGCTCCTGGCAACTACGACTTCGTCACCGGTAAGCTCCATGTTTCCTTTTTTAAAAGCCTCTTGCACTTCCGAAACAACCTTATTTCGAACTTCAGCATCACCTTGGCGCATGAGTTCTTGGGCACGGGGGGTATGATGCCCTGATGTCCATTCTTTAACTTGGTTTTCGTGAAGGCTCACGGTAAATTTTTCGCCCTTTTTAAGTCCGCCGTAGACTTCGACTTCAACCATTTGTCGGTTATTCATGTCCCGGCCTGAATTCCCCAAAACACGCACGAGCACTTCGTCGGTACCGAGTTTTTCTTGGAAAACCGAACTGCGAACCACAGCTACGTCACCTTTTGAAGTTATCGACGCTGCAATATTTGCGGGACGCTTAAGCGCCTGATCATATTCGCCTGCCAGGCGGTAACTTTCTTCCTTTTGCTTTGCGATCTGTTCGGCCAGTTTCGGTGCCTCTTGGCGCTTGCGTTCTTCTTCCTTAAGTTGCGCGATATAGCGTTGTTTATCTGCTTCTTCCATACGAGTTAAACGTTCCTCCTCGGCGTTAAGGCCGCGGCTTACGCACGGATTTATATCGATAGAGAAGGCCGCTGGACAAAAGGCAAGCGCCACTAAAATTAAGAATGAAAAACGCATAATTTCCCATCGGAAAATTCCGATAAATTTGTAAATGTCAGCGCTTTTAATTTTTTTATTTTCGCAAGCCATGGCTGTGGTTGACCTAAAAACCGGGAACTTTTCTGATTCGTGGGTCGATGGTCAGGCGGGGCAGGACTTTCGCGCCTTCCAAATTCGCCGTGTTTATAATAGTAAATCTACTTGGGATGGTGTCTTTGGTCTGGGATGGTGTGGCTCTATAGAATTAAAATTAAAAATTGAAGGGAAAAAACTCAGCGTCACTTCTTGTGATAACCGCAATATGGAATTTATAAGCGGAAAGAGTGGCTTTACTAATTCAAAATTTGGTACCATCACAAAATCGGGAAGTGAATTTAAGTGGGAAGCTGGCGACGGATTCGTTTATAAATTCAATGCCACCGGCGACTTTGAGGCCTTAAAAGCCGCGGATGCGGTAATTATTTTTTCTCGCGGTTCTAGCGGTCTCGTCGAAAAGATTATGAACCAAACCACCGGTGAAAACCTCTCCCTTGTTTACGGTGCCGACCGTCGTCACGTCGAAAAAATAATTGGCGGTAAAGTCCCGATAGAATATGAATATCAGAACGCCTTGCTTAAAAAGGTTAGAAACGGGTGGGGCAATTCCTATACTTACAATTACGACGATAACAATAATCTAAATCAAATAAGTTACCCTGATAAAACCAGTGATGAAATAGAATATGAGAAAGCCTTTGGCAAAGTAATCTCATTTAAGCCGCGCACGGGATGTGCCCAAAAAATTTCGTATGAGAAATTAAATAATTCCCATACTGCGAAAGTTACGCGCGACTGTCAGGGGCGCGTGAGTGAAGAAAAGGTTTTTTTTGCCGGAATTACCACAAAAATGGATGGTTATTTTGAGGAGCGAGATCAAAACGGAGCGGTCACTTTTTTGCAGGATAAAAACTCCGTTAATTTTGCCGCGTTAGATTCGCTTTTTAAATACGATAGAGGTGCAATGCAAACCTTGTTTTATGGGAAGGACGCGCGTAAGCCTTCAGCAGTTACGTTAGCCAGCGGGGCCACCGAGCAGACTTACGCCTACACCTATAACTCCGCGGGAGCTCTGGTACGGGTTTCTGGTAATAAGTTTGCGGCGAATCTTTCGTGGGATAAACTCAACCGCCTCATCGTGGCAAAATTCATAAAGTCAAATGAACTACGGATCAATTATTGGGGGGGATCTAACAAGATTGCGTCAATCGCCGTTAAAGGCTTTCCGCCGGTAAAAATAAAATATCATGCTGATGGTAATGTAATGAAACTTGAGACTACGGCCAATAAAAAAGTACAAGCGCGAATCTGGGATCTGCATGATAAACTTTTACAGGCGTTAAATCCAATTAGGACGGAGTTATGAAGAGACTCGTCTTATTTTTTATCTTTTGCGCCGGCGCCGGAGTTCTCGCTGCCGATGATACTAGGCTAACCCAAGGAGCCAGCGGCGCTTTGCCGACCGGAACTTCGACACAAGCCTGTAAGTGTACGATTGACGAGAAATTTATTTCCGAGCGAGAGGCTGCGTTTGCTAAAGCCCAGGCAGATAAAATGATGAAGGGATTTGAGGAATGGAAGTCGCGTCAGCCGAGTAAGCCACCCACGCCTACGCAGTCACAGTCGACCCAGTAATTATTTTGCCGCAAAGCTTTTTACCATTTGCTTCACATCAGGATAGTAGTCTTCAAAATAGTCCGCTGGCGCGGAGAAGACTAGCATTTGATGGGAATTGGTATTGGGTAATAGCACGAAAAGTTGTTTTACGATTTCATCGCCAGATTGTTTTTGAATTTTAATAAAGGCGGCTTTGGATTTTAGCGTGGGAATAGTACCTGATTCGAGCACTTTTCCTAGAGCCGTTGTTTTGATTTGATTTTGCAGAAATTCAACACCGTTAGCGGGAGCTTTTGCTTTTTGCGACTGAATAAACAAAACGGGCTGTAGGCGGTTGGGTTTATAGGGAGTAAATAAAACGTAATCCATTCCCATAAAGTCCTTGTTTTCAAACCAGCCGGAAGGAATGGCAAATGTGTAGGGAGTTTTGGCCTGAGCAAAAGCCGCCATAAATAGAGTGAAAGCGAAAACTATTTTATTCGACATGAAGTCATTACCTTTTCTATGGATTCGTTGTGGCCCCTGAGATGAAGTCTCTGAACTTTTTCGCCGTTAGCATCATCAAGTTTCATTAGCGCTTCAACAGTTTCGGCCGAAACAGCCTCACTTTTAATTAGGTTTTTTAGGGCGGCAATGCGTTGGAGCAAAACTATAAATTGGGGACCTAGCTTTAAAATTCCATAACCCAAGGCCATGGCTAATACAACATTGGGTCCCATTGTACCCGCCATTCCGCAGACCATTGCCTGGCGCTTTTCGAGGGGAATAGAATCTCTTATTTCGCGGATCTCACCGAGCGTTTTGGCAAAATTACTAAGCCCGTCAGACATTGTTGAGTAACAAGCCACGGGACTTGTTGCGCAATCATAGGTCGCCACACCCGCTTTTCCCACGGCTTTCGCGGCACCGCTTACGGCGCTTGCTGTGCAATCAAAAAGAGAGGCGATGCAGCCGCCCTTTTTTTTAAGGTCTTCAATAGCTCCATCGGCTGTTTTATTTCCACATCTTTTTAAATCGGCTAAAATGGGATTTGTGACGGCGAGTGGGTCGTAGGAAAGCTCAAAGTTTTCGGTTGAAACGGGACAGTTAGGGTTTGAGGTACAAACCGGCAGCGGTTGAGAGAATGCATTCGATAAAAAAACGAGAACCCATAGCATATATACTTTACGGGTTCTCGTCTTTACTTCTTAAGCGGTCTTAGGTCTATGACTTAGACCTAGCGACAGTTGACGGAGTCTAAAGCCATTCCGCCACCCCAGATTGCCGTTTGAAAGTAGGGGCGACCATCGTAAGAGCGTAAACCCTCAATGCGATCTCCGGCTTGTTTCCATTGCGTAAAGCCAACGGTGCGGCGAAAGCCATTAAATAAACAAATTGCGTTAGCGGTCGGCTCATCAGGATAATAGCCTTGTCCGCGCACGCTGATCATTGTCGGCTGACGACGTCCACCTAGCCAGCAATTAACCGAATCAAGCGCCATTCCGCCATTCCAAACTTCCGATTGAAAATAGGGACGGCCGTCATAAGAACGCTGCCCTTGTATGCGATTTCCAGCTTGTTTCCATTGTGTAAACCCAGCCGACTGTGAATGGCCATGTAAACGGCAAACGGCATCTGCAGTTAATTGATCGGGAAAATAGCCTTGGCCGCGAACATTGACGTTAACGATATCGTCATATCTACCGCGATCATCGGGCCAGTGATCGGCAAAGACATTGAATGAAACTAAAGTTAAAAAACTCATTAAAATAAATTTCATAAGCAGCTCCTTCTTTGCCGTAATCTCAGCCGCTACTAAATTTAAGTCAAACCAAATTACAGAGACAAATGTTCCGATCTCTTAACAAATTTTAGTTTTACCAGGTGAGCTAGCAATTAATTGCAGACTTCGTTTTCAATGCGGAAGCCGTCGAAGATTGGGCAAGCGCCATTACGGCCGGGATTGTGCCAAATTGGCTTGGCGGTAAAATGGCATCCATTTGTTAAAGTGATTACATAGCCCTTTTCGACTAGTACGGATTTTACTGTGGCAGTTTGCTTTGCTAACTTATAAATGGTGCTGTCGACTTCTTTATTGGTAAATAGTGACCGCGTTTCTAAAGCTTGCATTTCATAAATGTCACGCGGAGGAGTGCAGGCATCAGCCCTTTTGTTAAAAGAAAATAAGACCAAACCTACCATGAACGAAAATAAAATATTTTTCATAGAAGCTCCTTTAAAGGAAATCTACGGCGAATACTTCATCTCTTCAAATTAAATCTTTGGCGAGAAAGGGTGCGTTAAGTAATAGTAGGCAAATTTATCGGTAGACTTTTGACCGCTTGCCACTCTTAACGATTTTGGTGGCGGCCATTCTCTTTTGCGGCACCGACTTGAAACTAGATTGCGAAAAAGATTTTAACTCTTTCTTAAAATAGTTGCTCGAAACTCCCGCTGCGGAAAAAAGTAAAAATACTAGCGCTATAGTAGAGGTGCCTAGTTTTCCACCGCCGAGATTACTTAAGTAATCCACAGAAGAAAACGCTTTGCGTCCGGATTGGTGGCGGTAGATACGCTCGTAAATGAGTTCACCCCTTTCGTCCGTTGGGATTTCGGGGGAGAAAAAAGTTCCAAACGCCTTGCCGCGAAGAGTATCTATTTTGTGAATTCCCGATATGAGCTTTTCTGGAGTGACGCCGTAACCTAATATCGAAAGGACATCGGATTGTAATTGTTGTAAACGTAACCATCGGGCTAAAGTTAAGGTGAGCGCGAGGATTCCAATAGCAACAGAAAAACTCATTGCCATCGGTGCGAAATATTTAGTGGAAAAAAGTAAAATAAGAGTATTTGACCATTTTGCCAAAAATCCGGCGGCAGGAATACTTAAAAAGAAGAATGCCGTTCGTTTTACATATAAACTTTGATCATAGCGGCTCACTTTTTGTAATAGAAGCGCTTGAAACTCCTCGGCCTTAAGAGTGGAAAATAACTCCTTATTAACTAAAATTATTGGACGTAAAAAACTGGGAGCGCCTTTAAAGCCAACGACTAAAATGTCAAGGTAACGAATTCCGCCAAAGTCAACGATGCGGGTTTCAATGGGCTTTAGTTCAACGGTTTTAAAACAGGCATTCAAAAAATTGCCAACATCGGCGGACGGTATACTTTTTGGATTTAAAAACAAACGGATATACAAGGGGAGTATTAGTTCCATAAATACGGCCAAAAACAAAATTGCGGTGAGCGCTTTAAATACGGGCGCCACTCTAATGCCCAAGAGGGAATAAGTTTTTAGCGAAGCACCTAATGTGGCCTGATAAACCGTATAGACTAAGAAAAGCCCAAGAAACACCTTTCCCAGGAATAGCACAAAATCAAATAATTCAAATCTTTGACTTTTTAGACGCAAATTTAAATGCAAGAGTAAATACATCTGGAGCGTAATCGCCGCCATGAAGATAGAAAATTCAAAGATATTCTTTACGCCGAGTATTAGGAATAGGCTAAATTGAGTTCCAATAAAAATGATACCTAAACGCTTAAGTTCGCCGAAAATCACGGGCGTACCCACGCGTCCTACCAAGATAAAGTCACGATAGATCTGTGAGGTTCTGACAGCCACAATTGACGAGCCCAAAAGTAATGTGATGATTAGTAGTGATATCCCCATAAACCCAATAAGTTTGCAAAGGGCGTTCCGCCATAAATCTATGGAATTTGATTTAATGGAATTTTTTATTCACAGGCTTTCTCGGTGTCGAAAAGTTCTACACTTCTGGGTGGTGTAAACGCCAAAATATACCTCAAGACCAGCGAAATAAGTTGTATTCTAAAAAGTATAAGGGGAACGAGGGCCGCTTGATATCTAAATGGATTAATATTTTATCGGTATTACTTTTGATCCTTCTGGCAATGCTTGAGTCGAGAAGACCAGCGGAAGAAGCTTCTGAATTCGGGTTTCTTAAATCCAGTGCAATAGAGAAGAGTAAAGCCTATTCCCATAAATAACTAGACCAAGTTACGGCCTTCTGACGAAGTTGACTTCGCTTTTTCTGCATTTCAGAATTGAAATAAGGAAAATGAAAAAATTAGCTTTTGATTTAGCAATAATTTTTATTTGTACCTTTATTGGTCTATTTGTTTCTCTGAACATTTACCGAGAAGAAGTAAAAACAGCCTTAGAGGCCCAATGTATTCCCGAAACGGCTGCGCATCAGGAATGTAAAGATCAGCTGCTTTATTTTTTGCAAGGTGCTTCCGGTGCAGTTCCCGGAATTCTTTTTGGTGGCTTTTTGGTCCGCTGGCGTCAACGCTCTAAGAAATAGTTATGAGCCCCGGCGCTTTATCCTGCCGCACCTCGTTTTTTATTTTCTAACAAAAAAAAGCCCGGCAGAATGGAAACTCTTTTTTCCTTTTTAACGAGGTTTTTACATGATTAAATTATTGGTGGTAACGCTGGCTTCCGCTTCTTTGTTAACTTATTCTTTTGCATCGGAAACGCTAAAGGGCGCAAAAAAGGATATGGAAAATTTTAAAATAGAAATGAGTCAGAAGCTCGAACAAACCGAAAAGCAGCTGTCCGAGCTTAAGGAGACGGTGCAGGAGAAGGGTGGTGAAACCCAGGATAAAGTTGTCAAGGATTTAGAAAACACCCGAGACGAATTGCGCAGAAAATTGGGTGAAGTCGATAGTACGGTAAACGAAAACTGGAAGAAGTTTAAAAAGAATTTTGCCGATTCACTCGATAGTCTAAACGCCAGGATTCAAAAGGCATTAAAGAATTAAGCGAAGGCGAGGGGGAAAACAGTGGTTTTTTGTTAAAATCGCGCCACTGCAGGGAAAATTTACCTCCACGGCTGAGGTAAGAAATCCCCTATATGAACATGGGCACACTTGCCCCAAATGAAAAGCATAAAGTCCTAATTTGTCTTTTAAATTTCGACAGAACTTGCTACTACGCAGATTGACAATAACCGACCCTGGGGCTTCACTTTTTAAACATGAATAGTACAAAAGCGTTTTTGATATCTATTTTGCGGTTGGATTTGCTCTTGATGGCGGTACTCTATCCGCCGTGGTATTTTGTCTATTATGGTGACGACGGTCTCATCGAGGATTTACCTGGCCGCTTCGGGGTTTCTACACTGGCATTAATATTTATCGGCATAAGTTATTATAAAAAACTTAAGCCATTAGTTCTTGAAGGAATGGTTGCTGTCGCGGGCCTAACTCTCATGGCTCATCTCTTGTACCTCACGGAGATCAATCGCTTTCATCAATTTTATTTGCTGGGTACGATTTTGGCATTTTTCGCGATCACTTTGAGTTTTATTTCCCACAGATACATACTTATTTATAATTTTGCCGGCATTGCCCTCGCGCTAGCGATGGATGCGCCAACAGCGCCTATGCAGAAAAAACTATTGCTCGCAGTCATGGTTACGTTGTCTATTGCCAGTTATTTTACCTTCGCGATTAGATACCGGCTCATTAAATCATTAGAAGCGGAACGCGAGCGGTTTCAAAAAATTCTGGACCGGTTACCCGTGGCGGCAGCCTACGTTAGCGGAGATTTCTTATATATGAATGAAAATGCGGAAAAACTCTTGGCTACGACTGTAAATGATTGGGAAAACGCGAAAGCTTGGCAGGCCTTCATTGAGTCGCACCTTCGCGGTAATACTTTAAAAACTAAAAATGGAGAGATCAAAACCGTGCTCAGCGGTACTTACCGCGATAAGGAATTGCAGATATGGACGATGCTTGACGAAACGGAAAAACTCGCGGCCCGGGCCAACATGATTCACTCAGCAAAACTGGCAAGCCTAGGAACAATGGCGGGAGGCATCGCCCACGAGATTAATAACCCCTTAACGATTATTAAGGGTTACGCCGAGGTTCTCGCTACTAAGCTGGAGATTGCGTCGCTTACGCCAGAAGAGCAAAAGAAATTGGCGCAAACAATCGTTCAAACAGTTAACCGCATCGAGGCGGTGGTGATTTCTCTTAAAAAAATATCGCGCGCCGAAACTAATTCGGAATCTAAAGTTATTTCCCTAAAGGACCTATTTAATGACGTCGTTGACCTCTGCCAGAAATCACTGGAATCGCGATTCATAAAACTGCTCTTAGATTTTCCGTCGGATGATGTTTTTGTAAAGGGGCAGCCCGTAGATCTAGGACACATACTCATCAATTTGATCAATAATAGCGCCGACGCTATCAAGAACAAGCCGTCTCCATGGATTGAGCTCAGTCTGAGAGTTGAGGGGCAAATTGCCGCAATTCGT
The DNA here is from genome assembly GCA_964498095.1 of uncultured Bdellovibrionales bacterium. Taxonomy (GTDB): domain Bacteria; phylum Bdellovibrionota; class Bdellovibrionia; order Bdellovibrionales; family SG-bin7; genus SG-bin7. The sequence goes on from CAZCFY010000008.1 coordinate 170,337, forward strand.
GTAAAGGATTCAGGCCCGGGAATATCAGATGAAATCATTGAAGAGATTTTTGAGCCATTTTTTACTACTAAAGGTGTTGGTGAGGGCACAGGGCTGGGACTTAGTATTTCGAAAGGTTTAGCTAAACAAAATGGCGGAGAGCTGTTATACGATAGAAACTCCAAAAACACATGTTTTATTTTAGTTCTGCCAATAGCGCAAAGGCCAGTTCGGCCAGTGGAAGAGGAAGAAGTTGAAACCGGATTTAAAAAATAAAAGATCAATTATAGTTTTAGATGATGAGCCCGACATTCGGGAGTTTTTGCGTTTAGTTCTATGGGAGGCGGGATTTCCTATAATCCCCGTGGACTCCGTCGACGAAGCTCTTAACCAACTCCGTAAGAATCAAGTTGGTCTTATACTTTCTGATATAAGGCTTCCCGGTAAGTCAGGCATTGATTTATTAAAGGAAGCAAAAAAAACCTGGCCAGAGATTCCTTTTATTTTAATGACCGGGTACTCCGATATTTCCCGCGAGGAGGCCCAGCGCCTAGGTGCAGTTACGATTTTAAATAAGCCTTTGGATTTAAAGACGCTAATTCCCTTAATAGAATGGCACTATAATAACGCGAATATAAAGTTGAGTAGTCAGGGTTGAACTGCGACCCTTCCCTTGGTGATTTCGTATAAGTACTGTCTGTGAACATGGTAAGTATAGTATCCTACTTTTAAATTCCCGGTTATTTCGGGTAAACGCATTCTTTTAATATTTAAACCAATGTGGTGGATATCGAGATCAACGACTTTTTTGGGAAACTCAATTCTATCTACGTAATGCAGGTACCCTAACCTAATAGAACCAGTCATTTCTTTAGGAAGAATGAGAGTCTTAACTTCATAGAGCATAGATAAATCAAGATTACCATAAACCCGCTCAGGCATCACCAGGACTTCCGCTTCAGATAAGGAGCCTAGAAGAACTGATCCATAAACTATCTTCGGCAATGGTTTTCCAGCGAGGGACTTTAGGTCACTCAGATCCAAATTACCAAAGTGAAATTTCCGCCTTGGAGAAATTCTTCGCGCGTTACAGAGATTTCACTTTGCGAGTATTTACTTTCAAGTATAAGTACCAAATCACTTTTAAAATTTCTTTGGTCACGAATTTGTTGAATGCGGGGATCCTTTTGATAGCCAAAACTCGAAATCGTCCCTTCTATTTCGTAAAGAAAAACGAGTTCTTCCTTGCTAAGGCGCTGGGAATTGACAGTTTCCCAATCCGCGCCGCAGGATTGGATCCTTTTTATGTAAAAACTCCGCACTGGCTTTCGGGTTGGGAAAGTAAAATAAGTCTTTGCAGGCGACCTGTGCGAGCACGGGAAACGTAAATAGAGAGATTATTATTGTGATTAGTCGTCGCATAAAATTTACCAAGGACGCTTCGGCGGATTAATCGCAATCAATCGCGGCAAGAAAGTTGCGCCGTGGCTTCTCCTGTCACTAGTACCGCCATAGACCTCTCGCAACCTGTGACGATGTTATTGTCTAAATCTTGGACGGCAGTTACGTTTTGTGTATAAAAAACTCCAATAGAAAGCTCCTCATGTTCACTCCTTTTAGTATCGAAGTGGACTATTGCTAGAAAGGTGCCATTTAGTCGGTGACCGAATTGAATCATGGAAAATGATACCGACGTGGGTAGTTGCATCACGGGGGGCG
>CAZCFY010000009.1:0-159471 GCA_964498095.1 uncultured Bdellovibrionales bacterium
CACCTTTTGCAAAACGGCGAATCACGATACGAGAAGCATCAACCTCTTCAACCACGCCATCAGATACGGCGACTACGCTGGTTCCCGAATCTCGGGCCACAATCTGTTCCACGCCGGTTCCAACAAGTGGAGAACGTGACTTCAATAATGGCACCGCTTGACGTTGCATGTTCGAACCCATAAGAGCGCGGTTCGCATCGTCATGCTCAAGGAACGGAATCAATGAGGCCGCAATCGACACAAGTTGTGATGGCGATACGTCTTTAAGAGAAACTTTATCTCTCTCAACCATCGTGTACTCACCGTTGTTCCGGCAAGTGACGCGATCAGTATCCATACCTTCATCGGCTTGTGCGATAAAGTGGCCTTGCTCTTCAAGAGCCGACATGTAGTCAACTTTAGGATCTACCTTACCTTCAGCGACTTTATGGTAAGGTGTTTCGATAAATCCATATTTATTAATGCGGGCATAAGTAGCGAGCGACGCAATCAAACCAATGTTTGGACCCTCTGGAGTTTCAATTGGGCAGATACGTCCGTAGTGCGTTGGATGCACGTCACGAACTTCAAATCCGGCGCGGTCACGAGTTAAACCTCCAGGGCCAAGAGCTGAAAGACGGCGTTTATGTGTAATCTCAGATAGAGGATTTGTTTGATCCATGAATTGAGATAATTGGCTCGCACCGAAAAATTCTTTTACTACGGCGTTAACTGGTTTTGCGTTCACAAGATCGTGCGGCATCATTTGCTCAAGATCCTGTAAAGACATTTTCTCGCGAATCGCTCTTTCCATACGAACAAGACCGACTCGGTATTGGTTTTCTAACAACTCCCCAACGGAACGCACGCGGCGGTTTCCTAAGTGATCGATATCATCCACTTTGCCACGACCGTTTTTTAGGTCGATCAACATTTTAACTGTCGACATGATATCTTTGTTAGTGAGAGTGCGGTGATCTACCGGGCACTCTTCGAGAGTAATATCAAATTTATGGTTTACTTTTAAGCGACCAACTTCCGAGAGATCATATGTCTCGGGATCAAAGAATAAGCGTCTAAAGAAGTTTTTTGCTGCTTCTTCCGTTGGTGGCTCACCCGGACGAAGACGTTTGTAAATCTCCATCAGAGATTCTTCAATCGTATTTACCTTGTCCACGAGTAAGGTGTTTCGCAGGTATGGACCTACAGAAAGACCGTCAAAGAAAATAAGTTTTAATTCTTTAACTCCCGCTTTAACGGCGGCAAGTAATACGTCTTTTGTAAGCTCCGAATTAACATCTGCAATGATTTCACCTGTTGCTTTATCAACGATGGGTTTACCAATCGCCTTACCAACAAGGTCATCAATTGAAATTTCAACTTTCTTTAAATTGATAGAGGAGACTTTTTTTGCTACCGCACGAGTAATCCGGCGGCCGGCTTTTACTAGCGCCTCTCCGGATTCGGGATCAACGATATCAACAAGTGAGCGCTGACCAACCATGCGTTCAATATCAATTGAACGGTAGAACTTTCCACCTTTTTCGATAGAAACCGTATCTAGGTCGTAGAAAAATTCTAATAATTGCTCATTAGAAAAGCCCAACGCTTTTAAAAGAATTGTAACAGGGAATTTACGGCGGCGGTCGATGCGCACGTAAATTAAATCTTTTTGGTCAAATTCGAAATCAAGCCAAGAGCCACGGTATGGGATTACGCGGGCTGAATAGATTAATTTTCCAGTCGCGCTATTTTTTCCGCCATCATGGTCAAAGAACACACCTGGCGAACGGTGTAACTGAGAAACGACAACGCGCTCAGTCCCGTTTATGATAAAGGAACCATTGGCGGTCATTAAAGGGATCTCGCCTAAGTAAATTTCTTGTTCTTTCACATCGCGGATAGAGCGGTTTTGGGATTCGTCGTCCACATCAAATACGATCAAGCGGAAAGTGACCTTTACTGGAGCGGCATAGGTCATACCCCTTTGACGACACTCTTCCACATCATATTTCGCCGGCTCTAAAGCATAGCTAACGAATTCTAAGCTCGCCGTATTGTTAAAGTCTGAAATCGGAAAAACAGACTTAAACACGCCTTGCAAGCCAGTATCTGTACGTTTATCCGGATCAACATCTTTTTGCAGAAAGCTCTCGTAAGACTTTTTCTGTAAAACGATAAGGTTAGGTGTTTCAATATCACGTTTCAGTTTGCCGTAGTTACGACGAAACCGAATGTTCGACGCAGTTAATGAAGTGGTCTCCATTAAGACTCCCCGCCCTCTAAAAATGAAGCATGCACAAATCCGATAGGACTTGTGCCTGCAAATTTATTTAATGAAATAGTAAAAACAAATCTCAAATTTTTAATTATTTGAGCTCTACTTTCGCACCAGCTGCTTCTAATTTTTGTTTCATTTTCGCAGCATCGTCTTTTCCAACGCCTTCTTTTACTGTTTTTGGCGCGCCATCAACTAGATCTTTTGCTTCTTTCAAGCCAAGACCAGTTAACTCACGAACAACTTTAATAACGTTAATTTTGTTCGCACCGCCATCAGCTAAAACGACTTTGAATTCCGTTTTTTCTTCGGCTGGAGCAGCAGCACCGGCAGCAGGCATTGCGGCCATAGCAACTGCAGGAGCAGCTGCGCTAACTCCCCATTTCTCTTCGAGAGTTTTAATCATCTCAGCCAATTCGATCACTGGCATTTTCGACAAGTAGTCTACTACTGAATCTCTGTTTAGTTCCATTTTCTTCCTCCGATTTATTTCCTAAAATAAATTATTAATTACCTTTTTCTTGTTTTTCTTTATGCGCACTTAAAACGCGTACGAACGAGCTTGGTACAGCCGCTAATTGGCGTACAAACTTCGACATTGGCGCTGCCAATGTACCAAGTAATTGAGCACGAAGTACGTCTTTGGACGGAAGCTTAGCCAGATACTCGATCTTTTTAGCATCAAGTCTCTCACCATCCATGATTCCGGCTTTTACGACGATCTTGTCACATTCGCCCTTAAAGTCATTGATGGCCTTGGCTGTCGCTCCCACATCGCTATAGCAAAATACAACGGCGTTCGTGCCAGTAAAATCTTCTGACAGAGCTTCCGCCTTATTTTCACCCGTGGTTAAAGCACGTTTTGCCAACGTATTTCTAACAACTTTCATTTCTGCATCAAGCTTACGTAGATTTTTGCGGAATTTTGTCACTGATTCGACGTCTATTCCTTTGAAATCCACTAAGAATGCGGCAGATGATTTTTTTAATTTTTCTGCTATGCGATTAACTTCTTCAACTTTAAATGTACGTGTCATCATACGCGTTACCCCTCAGCCCCTTGAAGTTGCGCCGTATCCAGCGGAACTCCAGGTCCCATTGTCGAGGAAACAGTAACTCCTCTTAAATAAACGCCCTTGCTCGTTGCGGGTTTGGCTTTAATTACCGCCGACATAAGTGCATTGAAATTATCTTTTAATTTATCCGGTCCGAGCGACTTTTTACCGAAAGAGGCCGCTAAATTTCCTTCTTTATCAACGCGGAAATCCAACTTCCCCTTCTTCTCAGCTTCCACAGTTTTCTTAACGTCCATCGTAACTGTGCCCACTTTTGGGTTTGGCATCAAGCCGCGAGGACCAAGAATTTTTGCTACCTTTGAAACAACGGCCATCATATCAGGAGTGGCAATCGCCTTATCAAAGTCCAACCAGCCACCTTGGATTTTTTGAACCAAGTCATCAGCTCCAACATAATCAGCACCAGCGTCTTTTGCTTCCGCTTCCTTTGGGCCTTTGGCAAAAACGATAACGCGTACCGCTTTACCAAGACCATGTGGGAGGGCCACAGCGCCACGCACTTGTTGGTCGGATTGCTTCGCATCTACACCCAAACGAATCGATACATCGATAGATTCGTCAAATTTTGCAGGTGCGCACTCAACTGCTAATTTAATTCCATCAGCCGCTGAATATTTTTTCTTATAGTCGATAGACTCTTTTAATTTATTAAATTTTTTGCCAGCCATATATCACCTATCCCTCGATCACTTCTACGCCCATAGATTTGGCCGTACCGATGCACTGAGAGATAGCTGACTCAAGGTTTAGACAATTGAGATCTGGCATTTTCGTCTCAGCAATCGTTTTGATTTGCGATTTTTTAATGCGGCCAACTTTGTCTTTGTTGGGCATTTTTGAACCGCTCTCAAGTTTAATCGCCGATTTTATTAAAATAGAAACCGGTGGAGTTTTTGTTATGAAAGTAAACGAACGATCTTGATATACAGTGATAATCACTGGAATGATCGTGTCGCCGGCTTTCTGAGTTCTGGCGTTGAACTGCTTACAGAACTCCATAATATTGACGCCTTGTTGTCCAAGCGCCGGTCCTACTGGGGGGGCTGGATTGGCCTTACCCGCCGGGATTTGTAGTTTTACTACTCCCGTTACCTTTTTTGCCATAAATCACCTCTACCTTTAAGTCTTCTCCACTTGAATAAAATCCAATTCAACCGGAGTCGGACGACCAAAGATTGATACAAGTACTTTTAATTTTCCTTTTTCTTCATTCACTTCTTCAACGGTACCGTTGAAAGAGTTAAACGGACCATCAATAATGACAACACCTTCACCGATGTTGAAATTAATTTTCGGTTTAACTTTTTCACCAACGCCTTCAATTTGCTGATTCACCTTAATAACGTCTTTTTCAGGAACTTCCATTGGCTTTTGACCACCAATAAAACCACTGACTTTCGTCGCACCTTTTACTAAGTGCCAAGACTTATCATCCAAATCCATGTTTACGAAAATGTAGCCCGGAAAAAATTTTTTGGGACGAGTCTTTTTTTGACCCTTAACAAGTTCAGTTACATTTTCAGTGGGGATCAGGATATCGCCAAAGTACTTCTCCATCTTGTGAAGCCGAATGCGCTCCTCGATAGAGGCCTTAGCCGTTGATTCACAGCCAGTTTGTACGTTTACGATATACCATTTTTTAATCGACACGCTTTTCCCCTAATTACTGAACGAGTTTCTCGACTACGAAAGCCGCTACCCAATCAAATCCGAAAACCACAATCCCCGACATAACCACTAAAATACAAACCACCATAGTCATTCCCATAGTGTCTTTTCTTGATGGCCATACGACCTTACGAATTTCTGAAACCACTTCATCGGCCCACACGTTCAAAGCGGGACGAAATTGGAATACGCCAAAAACCGCAAGACCAAGCACTACTGGCAATCCGTGCCGGAAAACTTGGTTATCTTGTAACCGCGCGACTACGCCAAATGCTGATGCAGCCACATCCATCAATAATGACACCACAAGGGCCGCTAAAATTCCGGCAGTCAAAAAACTCATGGTTATAATCTTTTTATTGTCAGTTCCCAAATTTCTCTCCGTTTTTTCGCTTCTCTTCCCAACCCGCCGAAAGTGGCAGGGCAGGAGGGATTCGAACCCACAACCTACGGATTTGGAGTCCGTTGCTCTACCAATTAGAGCTACTGCCCTAAACTATTTTGTTTCCTTGTGCGATGTATGCTTATTGCATCGAGGACAGAACTTCTTCTTGGCGAATCGATCTGGCATCTTCCGCTTGTTTTTTGTCGTAGTGTAATTACGTTCCTTACACTCTTCGCATCCTAATGTAATAATCACGCGCATAGTCTAGCCCCAAATTTGTAGGAGGTTTTCGTATTTGAAAACCCCCCATATAGCCGCTTCCGGCTAATTACTCAAGTATTTCTGTGATAACACCGGCACCAACTGTACGACCACCTTCACGAATCGCGAAACGGAGTTCTTTCTCCATCGCGATCGGAGCGATAAGGTCAACAGTCATTTCCACACGGTCACCCGGCATAACCATCTCTGTTCCTTGCTTTAATTCACAGATACCAGTTACGTCAGTTGTTCTAAAATAGAACTGAGGGCGATAACCGTTGAAGAATGGAGTATGACGGCCACCTTCCTCTTTAGTCAGAATGTAAGTATTACATTTGAATTTTTTGTGAGGAGTGATGGATCCCGTTTTCGCCAGAACCTGTCCACGTTCAACATCTTCTTTTTTGGTACCACGCAATAGACATCCTGCGTTGTCGCCCGCTTCGCCATAATCCAAGGTTTTGCGGAACATCTCAATACCAGTCACAACTGTTTTTTGAGTTGGTTTAAGACCGACGATTTCAACTTCGTCACCTGTGCGTACAACACCGCGCTCGATACGGCCAGTAACAACAGTACCACGACCAGAGATCGAGAATACGTCCTCTACTGACATCAAAAATGGTTTATCTTTGTCGCGAACTGGAGTTGGGATGAAACTATCGATCGCATCATACAATTTTAAAATTGCCGGAACGCCGAATTCACCTTGATCACCAGCAATCGCTTTTGTCGCTGAGCCGCGAATGATTGGAGTGTCATCGCCAGGATATTCATATTTATTTAATAGATCGCGAATTTCCATCTCAACGATATCAAGAAGCTGAGGGTCGTCAACTTTGTCACATTTGTTCATCCACACAACGATCGCGGGAACACCCACTTGACGAGCAAGAAGAATGTGCTCACGAGTTTGTGGCATCGGGCCGTCCTCAGCAGAAACGACAAGAATCGCTCCGTCCATTTGAGCGGCGCCAGTAATCATGTTTTTCACATAGTCAGCGTGGCCCGGACAGTCAACGTGCGCATAGTGACGTTTATCTGTTTCGTACTCAACGTGAGAAGTGGCGATTGTCAAAATCTTAGTGGGGTCGCGACGACCTTGAGATTCAGACGCTTTCGCAACGTCATCGTAGCTGATGAATTTTGCCATACCTTTATCAGCGCTTACTTTAGTAAGAGCGGAGGTAGTTGTTGTTTTACCGTGGTCAACGTGACCAATGGTACCGACGTTACAGTGCGGCTTTTTCCGTTCAAACTTTTCTCTTGCCATTTAACTTTCTCCTTAAAAAAGTTTTTCTATTTCAATCTCAAATTCAAAAACAAAACAAAATTCACCAAATCAAAATTTTGGAGCCCATGGTGAGAATCGAACTCACGATCTCCTCCTTACCAAGGAGGTGCTCTGCCACTGAGCCACATGGGCAGTAGTTGGAGCGGGAGACGAGGTTCGAACTCGCGACCCTCAGCTTGGAAGGCTGATGCTCTACCAATTGAGCTACTCCCGCATCACCGTAAAATTTCAAAACTCAATTCTCCCAGTCTCAACTTCAAGCTCATCCGCACGTCAATTCAGTGGTGGAGAGAGAAGGATTCGAACCTTCGAAGGCATAAGCCAGCAGATTTACAGTCTGCCCCGTTTGGCCACTTCGGTATCTCTCCCCGTTGTCCACTCAGCCAAAAAAAAGCAATTGGAGCTGGCAATGGGACTCGAACCCGCAACCTGCTGATTACAAGTCAGCTGCTCTACCAATTGAGCTATGCCAGCACACACTAATCCCGTGACAAATGCCTTTGACAAGCCTCGTAACGGACATAACTACATGAAATTAAATTGCATAGTCAAAGGATTATTTGTTGACGGCTAGGTTTCTAAAATCAGAAATTTTTGCTTCTAAGTTGGGCATGAATCTTCGTGACAGCTACACTCCCCTAATTATAGATACAGTTCCTTCATGAAAATTTCACGGAACGCACCTTTAATAGCGCTTTTAACATTAATTTTTCTAGTCAGTGCACCGTTGGGGCTGGCCACTTATACATTTTATTATGCCGCAGGGTATTCGTATTTTTCCAATAAACCCGAGGCCTGCATAAATTGTCATGTGATGCGGGATCAATATACTGCTTGGACCAAAGGCAGCCACCACGCCGTCGCCAATTGCAATGACTGCCACGCGCCGAAAAACTTTGTTGCCAAATATATCAATAAAGCCAGCAATGGCTTCTGGCATTCCTGGGCTTTCACGACAGGAAACTTTAAGGAGCCTATTGAAATTAAAGAGCATAACCGCCAAATCGCGCTCAACTCCTGTTTAAATTGTCACCGGGAAATGATTGAAACTTCGCATTTTAGCCAAACCGATCTTAGTACGAAATCATGTCTGCACTGCCATCAAAGCGTCGGCCATAATTTTAGAAAGTAGGAATTATGTTAAGAAAAAAGACCTGGAACCGCCTGTATATCGCATTTCTTCTGAGCTTTTTAATTGTCGGCGCGATAACTTCAATCCTTTTAAATATTATCGAACACAAAAATGAAGCCCGACGACCATTTTTTCATGTGCATGAACTCAATGACGACATTGAGGACCCCGCCATCTGGGGCCAAAACTTTCCGCATCAATACCATGGCTATTTGCAAACGGTGGATCAGGCGCGCACCAAACACGGCGGGAGCGAATCTCTACCTCATGTGCCAACCACCAAAGACCCACGCAAAACCGTTTCCCAATCAAAAATCGAAGCTGATCCGCGCCTCGTGACAATGTGGGCGGGCTACGCTTTTTCTAAAGATTTTCGGGAAGAACGCGGTCACGCTTACATGCTCGAAGATCAAAAGTATACGCTCCGTCAGCAAGTGGTTAAACAGCCAGGGACATGTCTTAATTGCCATGCCTCGACTTACGTGACGATGAAAGCTTTAGGCGACGGCGATATCTTTAAAGGTTTTGAAAAGCTAAATTCGCAGCCGTATGAAAGCGCCGTTAAAAATGTAAAGCATCCCGTGGCCTGTATTGATTGCCACGAGCCCACGAGCATGCGTTTACGGGTTACGCGACCGGCATTTATGGAAGGGTTCCGCAGTTATAAAGAACATCTTGGGGTAAAAAACTTTGACGTTAATAAAATGGCAACGCCGCAAGAGATGCGCACGTTTGTATGCGCGCAATGCCATGTTGAATATTATTTTAAGGGTCCCGAAAAGCGCCTAACATATCCGTGGGCCATGGGTATGCGTGCGGATGAAATTTTAGCCTATTATGAAAATAATAAATTTAAAGATTGGCAACACGCCAAAACGGACGCCCCCGTATTAAAGGCGCAACATCCTGAATTTGAACTTTATAGTCAGGGAATACATGCGGAGTCAAAGGTCACCTGTGCCGACTGTCATATGCCTTACGAACGCATTGGCGCGTTTAAAATTTCGAACCACCATGTGCAAAGTCCGCTCTTAAATATTTCTAAGTCTTGCCGTACTTGTCATAGTGTTCCTGAAACCGCATTGCGGGATCGAGTTATCACAATTCAAAATCGTACTTTACAATTGCGCGACATTGCCATGGACGCACTCATGGAACTCATTCAAGAGTTGGAAGTCGCCAAAAATGGTAACCCAGCCCCGAAAGGTTTAGAAAAGGCACAGAATTTTCAGCGGCGTGCTCAATTTTTGTTAGATTTTGTCGAAGCCGAAAATTCCGTGGGATTTCATGCTCCGCAGGAGGCCATGCGGGTGCTCGGATTATCTCTGGAGAACACGCGCAAAGGTCAAAAGTCACTCCGCGAAAAGTAGTCGACAGCCTTTGGATTTCGGCTTAACGTCTTGGGTATGGAATCTCTTCAGGAACTATTGAATTCGCATGGACTTATCGCGATTTCTTCGACGGTCGCTGCGGGTTTTATTTTATTTATTTTAAAAAATATTTTGTGGCGAGTCTTGCGCAAAGCCGTGGCCGCCACGGCAGTAACTTGGGATGACGAGTTGCTGGAGCGCCTCAACGCCCCGGTGCGTGTTCTCATAATATATGGCGCGATTTTGATCGGGCTTAGTTTTTATCCGGAGTTTGTCGCTAAACACGCGGCGATTCGCGGCGGACAAAAAATTGGATTTATTTTAATTGGCACTTGGATGATCAATCGTACGCTAGTTGTTTTTTTGCGGACGTTTTTATCCAGCCGCGGCGTGAAGCTAGGGACCTTACAATTTGTTTCAACCATGACCCAATTTGCAATTTATTTCTTGGGTCTGTTGGCGGCTTTGGATACCGTTGGTGTTTCCATTACGCCGATTTTAGCTTCGTTAGGCGTGGGATCTTTGGCCGTGGCGCTGGCGTTGCAAGATACGCTGGGAAATTTATTTGCGGGTTTCTATTTATATTTTGATCAGCCCGTGAGGGTTGGGGATTTTGTTCGGTTAGAAGACGGCTCTGAAGGGTTCATTCAGCGCATTGGTTGGCGCAGTACATTGATCCATCGGCCATCTGACACTGTGGTGGTGATACCTAATACGAAAATTTGTAATTCGATAATTACGAATTACGATATGCCCAATAGTGACGTAGCGATTACCTTAACTCTTGGAGTGGCTTACACGAGCGATCTTAGTCACGTGGAAAAAGTCACGCTTGAGATTGCGAAGAAAATGTTGCAATCCGTGCCGGGAGCGGTGGCTAGTTTTGAACCGGCCGTTCGTTATAAAAATTTTGCTGAAAGCAGTATTGATTTTGATTTGATCTTGCGAGTAAAGCATTGGACGGACCAGGCATTATTAAAACATGAGGTTATAAAGGCTTTACATGCGCGCTACAACCAAGAAAAAATCGAAATCCCATTCCCGCAAAGAGTTATCCATGCTCCAACCGCGCCGCTGGGTCGTTAAAGCTGGCAGCCGGATGGTGTGTACCGGCGGATTGCTACTGCTGAGAACTTGGATGCAGCAAGTGCTCACCTTACGCAAGAAATATAACATCGAAGTAATTTGGGTTACGTCGGGAGCGATCGGTACTGCGATTGAGCGTACGAATTTTCGCCAAAAGAAGCGGACCCTTCCGCAAAAGCAGGCCTTGAGCGCCATTGGCCAACCCCTGGTGATGGACCAATACAATATTGCTTTGCAGGCCGTGGGCTTATTAGGGTCGCAAGTGCTGTTAACGGCCGACGACATGAAACAAAAAACGCGCAAAAAAAATTTGCAGAATACACTCAATGAACTTTTGAAATGGCAAGCGATTCCAATTTTAAATGAGAACGACGCGGTGGCGACCGAAGAAATTCAATTTGGCGATAATGATGCTCTGGCAGCGAAAGTGGCGCTTATGATGAACGCCGAACGCCTCGTTTTGTTAACGGATGTCGACGGCCTCTACACCGCTAATCCGCAAGAGGACCCCCAGGCCCGCCTGATACCCCATATTAAAAAAGTGGGCGCCAAAGAGCGCCGGATGGCCAATGGCAAGAAAACATCTAAGTATGGAGTCGGCGGCATGTACTCAAAACTTTTAGCCGCCGAACGCGTGCAAAAAAAGGGAATCGTGACTCATCTTGTGCGTGGAGACATTCCTGATAATTTACGCGAAATCGCCTCGGGCCGTAGCCTCGGTACGCAAATCGGAGGACGTTATCGCCCTTAAAGAAATCGAAAAATCATTTTTAAGGTTACGGGTGGCAGCACGCGAGTTACGCCAATGCCCCACGGAAATAAAGAACGCCACGCTACTTAATTTGGCCGCGAAAATTGGCGCCGCTTCTGAGCAAATTCAAAAAGCGAATAACAAAGATTTGAAAGCGCTACCAAAAGACACGGCGCCGGCCTTTCGCGATAGGTTATTATTAAATCAGAAACGCATTGACGGAATGGTGGAAAGCTTGCAACAAGTCGCCGCACTAGCGGACCCCGTGGGAGAAGTTGTTGAAAGCCGTACACTTAAAAATGGCCTCGAACTATCGCGGGTCCGCGCCCCCTTGGGCGTGATATTTATGATTTTTGAATCCCGGCCCAACGTGATTTTGGAAGCATTCTCCCTGGCGTATAAATCGGGAAATGTCATCGCCCTTCGCGGTGGCCGCGAATCAGCGCATACGAGTAAAGTGATTTACAAAATTATTTATGACGCACTTAAAGTTTCACATAAGGCGAAATTACCGTTTTATGGTTTTAATGATTATGACCGCGGAATCGTGAAGACTTTACTTCGTCGTAGTGATCTGATTGATATTGTGGTTCCCCGCGGCGGTGAACGGCTCATCAATTTCGTACAAAAGACGGCGCTTATGCCGATAATTAAAAATGACCGCGGGCTGTGCCACGCTTATGTCGCAGCCGACGCGGATGTGGAAATGGCTGTGAAAATTGTTGATAACGCCAAAACGCAAAGGCCTGGTGTATGTAATGCCCTTGAAACTGTGTTGGTCGATGCGGCCATAGCGGCGGATTTTCTACCAAAACTTTACGCGGCGACAGCAGGAAAGAACTTAATCTGGAAAACGGATAAGGCCGCGCAGAAAATTCTTGGGGATAAAAAAAATGTTGCTCTCGCGAAAGAGAAAGATTGGGATACCGAATATCTGGACTTAATTTTAAACTGCCGGGTGGTTAAGGATCTTAACGAGGCCATTTCGCATATTGAAAAACATGGATCACGGCATTCAGAAACTATTGTTACAAAATCCGAGGAAGGTGCACGGCGTTTTCAACAAGAGATCGATGCTGCCGCCGTTTATTGGAACGCTTCGACTCGGTTCACCGATGGATTTGAATTCGGATTGGGCGGAGAATTGGGGATATCCACGCAGAAACTGCATGTGCGTGGTCCTGTCGGTTTACGCGAGCTAACTACCTCGCGCTGGATTATCGATGGGGCTGGACAGATTCGCTCCTAGCCCGTAATCTAAGAAGAATGCCATTACTGACAACGCTTCTTTTTTTAATTATCGCTGCGCGCTTGTTGGGGCAGCTCTTTCAGCGATTTAATCAGCCTTCTCTTGTCGGCGAAATGCTTGCCGGGATTTTGTTGGGGCCCAGTGTTTTTAATTTAGTTAAGGTTAGCGAAGCTCTTTCGGGAATTTCGGATTTAGCAGTATTTTTGATCGTACTTGCCGCTGGCTTAGAAATGAATTTTAAAAGTATTGTAAGCGCCATATTTAGCCGGCGCATTTTGGTGGCGATTTTAGCTTTTATTATCCCGTTATTTTCCGGAATCCTTATAGGAATCCTTTTTCGCTTAGACGTAACACGTTCCGTATTTCTTGGACTCTGTATTTCCATTACCGCGCTCCCCGTCGCAATTAGAATCCTGCAGAGTTTTAATATTCTTGAGTCAGAAATCGCCCGCTACTCTGTTGCGACGGCGATTTTTAATGACGTTGCCGCTCTTTTAGCGCTGGGAGTAATCTTAAACCTACCGGAACAAAAGACACTCGCGGATATCGGAACCTCAATCGCAATTACTGGCGGAAAGCTTATCATTCTTGCCGTCATTATATTACTTGTTGGTTGGGGCTTACAAAAACTTATGGACCGCGGAGTTCATTTGGAAAAGATTCCAGATAAACTCGTGGCTTTATTAGGCAGTGATGCGCTTTTTGGCGTTGTTATTTTCTTTTCGCTAGCGTTCGGAGCGGTAACTGAGTTTTTAGGTTTTCATTTTATCATTGGTGCCTTCTTTGGAGCGCTATTGATGGATAAAAAACTTTTTCTTCAGTCGTATTATCACGAACTGGAGCGGACTCTGACTTCTATTGGTAGCGGCTTTTTAGCTCCCGTGTTTTTTGCTTATTTGGGCCTTGAGTTTAGTATTACCGAACTCTCGGGGGTGTTTTCGCTGGTTGTCCTTTTAGTTTCGATCGCTTCCAAGGTATACTCGGGATGGCTGGGGGCTAGACTCCTAAAAATGAAAGAGTCAGATTGCCTCGGGATCGGAATTATTCTCAATGGCCGAGGCGTTATGGAACTTGTCGTGGCGGGAATCGGTTATCAGCGTGGCCTTATTGACCAAGGTTTATTTTCGACATTAGTATTCATGGGAATCGTAACCACCATGATTACCCCTTTAATGTTTAAGCGCTGGGTACTTCCTCTTCAAGCAGTAGGAAAATGAGCGAAGCCGATAAAAAAGAAAAGCCCGTTAAGAAATTACAGCTGGCGAATTTTATCTTCGCCTTTTTAATGCCTATGTTAATCGGCAAAAGTTTGATCATGTTTTTTGGTAGCTATTATTCTACCTACCCCGGCGAGGGTTATGGTTATGGCCTCGCCGCGGCGATTACTTTTACCTTACTCATGTTCGCCCGTTTTCTCTGGGCTTTCCGCGATTATGAAGATTAAAAAAGGCCCCGGCAGATAGCGGCTCGCGGAGACGATTGACGATTCTGCGGACCCTGCGGAAAATCTACGATTAAGAAGCCTTTTCGTTTGCTGGGGACATCGTCGTCAGCGGTATTCACAGCCCGAAGTCGGCTAAGACCCGCACGGGCTGTTTTCCCCAAGGTACTTCTGGATTTATTTTGACCACCACTTAAAATGCATTTGAGCGCGCTTGGTTAAATTTGAAAATTATATATGCAAGTTCTGCCGCCAGGTTTCGGCGAGAGTAATTCCTAAAGCGACCGAGGCATTAAAACTATGATGGGCCACGGTCTGCGGTATGGTTACTAGGTCATCGCAAAGATCTTGATAGGACTTGCGGATTCCCTTTTCTTCGCCACCGACTATCCACAGTACTTTTTTAGGAATTTCGACGGAAAAAATAGATTTATTGCCCTTTTCGGACAGTCCCATCACCCAAACACCCTGCTCTTTTAACCACTCAATGCTCGATTGTAGGTTGGCGTGAAATTCAACGGGAACATGTTCCGTGCCTCCCGAAGCTGTTTTATGAACGGTTGGAGTTAGTCCCACCGAACGGTTTTTGAGGCTTAAAATAGCATCGACACCAAGTAACCAGCTGGAACGGATCATGGCGCCCAAATTATGCGGGTCTTCTATACCGTCAAGAGCGACATAAACTTGGCGGTCCTTTTTTAAAAGTGTCGTCCAATCAGGCTCTGGTGTGTGGTTAATGTCTAAGGCGATTCCTTGATGGTGACTGCCGATACGGTCTAACTGCTGCACGGCCTGAAATTCCGTTTGAATTTTTAAGCTCTGTAAAACTTTACGAAGTTCTTTTAAATCGCCTGATTTTTCCCAGTCGCGACTCAGGATAGCTTTCCTAATTTCTTTGGGATGAGCTGACAGTGCTTCACGACAGGCGTGTAATCCAATGGCTGTTCTCATTTGGGTATCGCACGAAGATATTTGTTCAACGCCTCTTGGCTGTTTTTAGATTCCACGATGGGACGGCCGATAACCAACGCCGAGGAACCATTTTGCAGGGCTTCGGCAGGCGTCATCACGCGCTTTTGGTCGCCCTTTTCATCCTCTGGCAAGCGCACGCCGGGGGTTACCAAGAAGACATCGGAATATTTCTCTTTGATCATTTTTGTTTCTTCCGGAGAGCAGACAAAGCCACGCAAGCCGCATTGATAAGCCTGATCAACGAGACCCATAACGTGGTCTTTAATTGACTTTTTGGCGAGTCCCGCCGGCAGGCCTTCCTCTTTAAAACTTGTGAGAATTGTAACAACCAAAATAATGAACTGACGCATTTTATTTAATTCTTTTTCAACTTTTGCTAATTCGCTGAGAGCTTCTGGTCCCGCCCAACCGTGAACGGTTGCCATACTGGCTCCCGCATCAAAAGCCGCACGCACGGATGAAATCATGGTGCTCGGAATATCTAAAAACTTTAAATCCACAAACACAGGTGCGGATTTGGCAAGCGAACTAATAACCTCGCTACCGTAACGCACCACTAATCGCGGTCCGACTTTAAGGGCGCCGACCTGGGGACCCAAAACTTTACCGAGATGCGTGACTTCGCTTTTAGAATCAATGTCGAGTGCTAATATGACTGGATTTTTTAATTGAAAAGCCAACCTTATCTCCTTCCGCGGTAAGCACCTGTTCGATGGCCTCTAACGCCCCTGCCGTTTTAATTTCTTTTTTCTCTTTTGTTTTGCGTACTACGAGTTCGATCTGTCCAGCTTTGATGCCTTTTTGGCCAATGATTAAGCGTACTGGAAGTCCCATGAGATCGGCGTCCTTAAATTTCACGCCGGGACGCTCATCACGGTCATCCATAAAGACTTCGAC
This sequence comes from uncultured Bdellovibrionales bacterium, assembly GCA_964498095.1. Classification (GTDB taxonomy): domain Bacteria; phylum Bdellovibrionota; class Bdellovibrionia; order Bdellovibrionales; family SG-bin7; genus SG-bin7. Next base: position 15,840 of record CAZCFY010000009.1, read on the forward strand.
ACCGCGTTCATTGAGTCCGGCATATATATTTTCGGCGACTGCCAAAGTTTCTGGATCTTTAGGATCAAGTAAACAAATATGCACGTGAAATGGCGCTAAAGGTAAAGGCCAAATAATACCGTCGGCATCATGACTCTGCTCAATGGCGGCTTGTATGGTGCGAGTGACGCCAATTCCATAACAACCCATTTCGATGGGAAGTTTTTGTCCCTTTTCGTCTAGATATTCCGCATGCATCGCTTTTGAATATTTTGTTCCTAAGAAAAATACGTGGCCGACTTCAATGCCACGATGAGATTCGTATTTCCCCTCACACTCAGGGCACTGGTCACCGGCGCGCGCTAATCTTAAATCAGCCACTTTAGTAACTTTAAAATCGCGGTCTTTAGTTACATTTTTTAAATGCTGATCGTCTTTATTGGCACCAACTACGAAGCTAGCCAAGTTTTGAACCGCATTATCCATATAGATGGGAATTTTTAATCCCACGGGTCCACAGCTCCCCGGCATAGCCCCGGTAACTTGCTTGACCTCGTTATCAGTCAGCATGAGTGGCGGATTGGTTAAGCCCAAAAGATTTTTGAGCTTAATCGGGTTTAGCTCATCAGACCCACGCAGGAGGACACAAACCGGTTGAAAATCTTTATCAGAGGGACTATCAGTCCCCGCGAAAAAAAGCGTTTTCACTAAATTTTCCGCTGGAACTTTTAAATTTTTTGCTAAATCGTCGATTGTTTTTAGCCCGGGAGTGGGAAACGCTTCCATCGGAGCGGCATTGGCTTCTGGCTTTTTATGGGTGTCGCGGACGGGGGCCACTTCTATATTGGCCGCAAAAGTACATTTGTTACAAACCATCAAATGATCTTCACCAGCATCTGCTAAAACCTGAAATTCATGCGTTTTCGAACCACCGATATTACCCGCGTCAGCGGCAACGATCACGTAACGTAAACCCAGCCGCGAAAAGATCGCTTTATAACAACCATAGAAAGCATCGTAACTTTTTAGCGCCGCTGCGGCATCAACGTCGAAAGTATAAGCGTCCTTCATTAAGAATTCACGCGCCCGCATTAAACCAAACCGAGGTCTAATTTCGTCGCGGTACTTGGTTTGAATTTGATAAAGAGAAACCGGCAAATCACGATAACTCTTAACTTGATGGCGCACGTAATCGGTGACGACTTCCTCGTGCGTTGGACCTAAACAAAACCCGTGCCCATTGCGGTTCTTAAATTTTAATAATTCACCCGCCGCTTTCTGCCAGCGGCCCGATTCTTCCCACAACTCTTGCGGATGTACCATGGGCATCGTTATTTCTTGGCTATGAATGCGCGTATGTTCTTCGCGAATGATTGTCTCTAGTTTTTTTAGCGCGCGAATCATAAAAGTACCGTAAACATGAATACCGGGCGCAAGCTTTCTTATCAATCCCGCGCGGACCATGAGCTTATGGCTGGGAATTTCCGCATCCGCAGGAGTTTCTCGAATCGTATATAAAAAAGATTTTGACCATTTCATTAGTGATCCAGTCCGTAAGTTTTTATTTTGCGGTGTAAATAGCTGCGCTCAAGCCCAATAGACTCTGCGGTTTTGCTAATATTACCGTTATTTTCTTCAATTTTTCTCTTTAGATACTCGCGTTCAAATTGGGCGCGCGCTTCGCGAAAATTTGAAATCTCCATGTCGATGGCGACTTTTTTTTCCGATAGCGGCAATCCCACATACAAAAGATCTTGAACCTCAACGCGGTCTTCGGGAATAAGAATATAAATTCGCTCGACAAAATTTCTAAGTTCACGCACGTTTCCCGGCCATTTGTACTCTTTTAAAAGCTGCATGGATTCGGGACTAAACGATTTAGACTTGTACCCTCCGGCTTTGATCATTTGATCGCCAAAGTGATTTAGCAGCGCGGGCAAATCGTCCATGCGCAGCCAAAGTGCCGGCGCTTCGATGGGAATTATATTTAGGCGGCTATACAGGTCCTCGCGGAATTTTCCATTTTCTATTTCCTGACGAATGTCTTTGCTGGTCGATGCAATTACCCGAACGTTGGCTTCAATTTCCGCGTCACCACCAACGCGCTTAAATTTGCCGTTTTGCAGCAGATCAAGAATCTTCTTCTGCGCGTCCAGAGTCAATTCGGTCACTTCTTCAAGATAGAGTGTTCCTTCGTGCGCTAAATCAACTTTCCCTTTACGACTTTTTTGCATACCCGCGAAGGCACCTTTTTCGAAACCAAACAATTCACTTTCCATAAGGTCGGCGGGGATTAAACCGCAATTAATATCAATGTAAGGGCGGCTAGCGCGTTGACTTAGGTAATGAATGTTCTGCGCGATAAGTTCCTTACCAGTTCCTGGCGCGCCAGAAATTAGCGTCCAAGACTCCGTCGGTGCGATGCGGGCAATTCGGTCCTTTACGGCTTTCATAGCCGGACTGTCACCGATAATGGCGATATTCTTTCTGAGTTTACTTAAGAGGGCGCGCTTTTCTAAACGCTCTTCGCGGTAACTGAGAGTATTTTTTAATAAAATAAGTATGCGCTCTAAAGAAACCGGCTTTTCAAAAAAATCCCAAGCGCCCAGGCGTGTCGCCTGAACGGCCGTTTCGATAGTACCGTGACCGGACATGATTATAAATTCAGAAGAGAAATTAAGTTCGTTAGCCCTCTTTAATACGGCAATACCATCCATATCGGGCATCCAAATATCTAAGAGCACTACGTCGGGAGAAAAAGTCTTAATTTTTTCAATTCCACTTAAACCATCGTCAGCGGTCTCAACATTATATCCCTCATCAACCAGCGAGGCCGAAAGGACGCTGCGAATGGCAGCTTCGTCATCAATAATAAGAATCTTAGCTGGTAACATGAGGCTCCCCTTCTGACTTAACAATCAGATCATAGCTTTTGGACTCGGAAACTGGCAACTCAATTACTATGCGTGTACCGTGCGGTTTGTTTGCTAAGGCACGAACAAATCCGCGATGATCTTCAGCAATTCGCTTTACTATAGCTAAACCTAGGCCGGTTCCACCATTTTTCATGGTCACGTATGGTTCAAATACCCTTTTTAGCATATTGGGCGGGATGCCTGGCCCGTTATCAACGACTTCGATCCGGGCGATTTTTAGCAAACCGTCATAATGGGTTAAAACTTTTATTTCGGCCGCGGATTCACTAGCCACAGCAGTAACGGCGTTATCCAACAGATTAATTAAGGCGCGCTTTATCTGTTCGGCATCAAAGGCAAAACTCGGCAATTCCGCATGAAAGTGAGTTTCAAACATGATGTTCTTATGCGCGGTTTCATAAAGAGCGACAACATTTTGCAGGGACTGATTTAATGATCCTATAACGGGTTTATTTTGCGGTAACCGCGCGAACTGGTTAAATTCATTGACCATGTTTTTTAATTCATCCGCTTCCTTGATGATCATGTTCGTGCAATCAGTAAAAGCGGGATCAGAAATAATATCGGCGAACTTCTTTTGTAAGCGCTGCGCGGAAAGTTTTATCGGCGTTAAGGGGTTTTTAATTTCATGTGCAATACGGCTAGCAACCTCTTTCCAAGCGGCCGCCCTTTGCGCATTTACGACCATGGACATATCTTCAAAAACTATCACGACACCCAAATCGTTGCCACGCTCATCATGAAGTAACGAAAGACTCACTTGCATGGGTAACTGGCGGTCACGCAAGGAAACTTGCAGCTCCTTCTGTAGCATGGCCGCCGAGTGACGTTTCATACTTGCTAGAGTTTCATCAAACTGGGCTAGATACTCGCCGGTTAAAACATTATCCACGCGTTTTCCGATATAATCTTTGGGTTCAATCTCCAAAAGTTCACCGGCGTGGCGGTTAATGGTACGGACCACACGGTTTTGGTCAATAGCGACAACACCGGTACTTACGTTGGCAAGAATGACCTCGATATAGCGATTGTAGTCGTCTAAGCGTATGAGCGTTTGATTTAAATTATGGTTTGCATCTAGAACTTCTCTTTCCGATTGGGCCAACTGATTAACCATGGTGTTAAAGTTCGAAATTAGCTGGTTAATTTCGTAGCTGCCGGAAGTCACGTCCACTTTGTCATAATCCCGGTGGGCGACTCGCTCTGTAGCTTCGCCTAATTTTTCAAGTGGAATTGATAACTGGCGGGCAAGTTGGATCCCAAACCATGTCGCGCCCAAAACAATAACCAGTGTCATCATGACGAGAATGATAAGATAAATTGACTTCAGCGGATGTTGAATTGGATCTAGATGACGAAGATCTTCGTAAGCGGAAGCGATATCGTCCATTTGCGAGATCAAGGACATCGGGATAAAAGAGGATACGACCAGCGCCGCGGGTTTAGCGTGCCATTTTACGGGGACTATAACACGCACAAGATTGCCGTCTTCGAAATGATGAATCGTACTGGACTCTGTTCTTTGCTCAATCCCCTTGCGCAAGAAATCCAAAGATACCTTTGGTAATTCGGTGAGAGATTGATCCTCGGAGGTTACAACAATGCGGTCACCCATTAACTCTGGATAAAACTCCACCGCGTCCAGACGAAATAGCTTTGAAAGACGGGAAAGCTGACCCTTAAGCTGTTTAAGGGTTTTTGCATTGGGCATGAGTTCTGAAATTTGCGCGGCAAAATGATAATTACGCTTTTTGGCGGTTAAATAATAGGCGTTAGTAACTTCAAGGGAATTTTTTAATACCTCAGTCGTTTTAACGTTAAACCATTTATCGAAACTATTATTGATATAAACAACGGAAACCAAAAACATTAGGACCGTGGGCACCACGCTAAAAGTAACAAAGGCTGCGATCAATTTTGACTTAAGCGATTTACCAAACCAATGTTCCTTTCTTTCCACGAAGCCCTTTACGACATTGCGGAAAATCATGAACATTAAGAGCAGTAAAATAATGATATTAAAATTTACGAGACCAAAAAAGAAAATCGAGTGATAGAACGGAAGTTCTTTACTGGTGTCGAAAAGCGCATACTCGGCCCATGTTAAAAGTAAAAACAAGACCGAGAGACCCACAATGGTCACGCGTTCGCGACGGCGCTTTCGCATCTCGATTGCGACGGCGCCGCTATCATTAAGTTTGAAAGGCGCCTCAGACATTTTAGTGCTTAAACGAAGTTTTTACTTCTTTATACATTGTCGAACCAACATGGAAAGCGGGTCCGCCAACTTTGATTAAGCCTAAGCAAAGACTTTCGAATTGCTCATTTGTCAGAGTGTCGGAATAACCACAAGTGATTTTGGAATCAACCATGGCCGTATGTAAAGTTAAGCGCGCATTGTAGTCGCTCACTTTTAGTTTAAGACGTTGCAAAAAATCATTCGCCGTAATTTGAGGGCTCACCATAAAACTCCCTTGGTAAAGAATAGTTATTATCTAAATTTTTTCTTACAGTTTCGTTATCTTGTTTTTTAAGTTCACGCTTGATTTGCAACAGGCGAATCGCGGCTTGGGCGGCCTCAAAACCCTTGTTACCGTGGCGGCCACCGCTACGCTGAGCCGCCTGTTCTTTATCTTCAGTCATTATTACCCCAAAACCAATGGGCCGCGAAAACTTGATTTGTACTTCCGTGCAGCCGCGCTCGGCACAACCACACACGGTTTCGTAGTGAGTGGTTTCGCCACGGATAATGCAACCCACGGCTACAACGGCAGCATAACCGCTTTCAAATAAAAATTGGCAGGCCAGAGGAATTTCCATCGCTCCAGGCACGGGGTAAAAGGAAATGTTTTGTTTTTCAATTCCGCCCGCAAGCAAACCTTCAACGGCGCCTTGTTCCAGGCGTGACGTCACAACCTCATTAAACAAAGATCGCACGATGGCTACTCTTACATCTTTAGAGTCATCGAGTCGGTAAATATAAGTTGGCTTATTATCGCTCATAAATTTAACTCCTGCGATTCGGAAAGTTTTAAAAAATGCCCCATTTTATCTTTTTTAACTTCCAAGTAAGCACGGTTTTCAAAACTCGGCGCGACTTCAAGTGGAATGCGCTCGACTATTTCTAAGCCATAACCTTTAAGTCCCGTGCGTTTTGCCGGATTATTCGTAAGTAGGCGTATCTTACCAACTCCAATGGCGCGTAAGATTTGTGCGCCAATACCATAGCTGCGGTGGTCAGCTAAAAACCCCAGGTGAATGTTGGCTTCAACGGTATCCATGCCCTTATCCTGTAACTGATAAGCGCGAATTTTATTGGCAAGCCCAATACCTCGGCCCTCTTGCCGCAAATAGAGTAAAACACCTTTTTCGCTACGCTCTATGATGTTCATGGCTTTAGCTAATTGCTGGCCACAATCACAGCGCAAACTGCCAAACACGTCACCGGTGAGACATTCGGAGTGAACGCGCACTAACACTGGCTCGTCAGGATTAATCTCGCCTTTTTGCACGACTATGTGTTCCGTACCATCAAGCGTATTGCGGAAAGCGCGGATTTTAAAATCACTGCCAAAACGGTTCGGTAACTTTGCACCCGCAACTTCTTCTACCAAAGTCTCATTGCCAAGGCGGTATTCTACTAATGATTCAATAGTACCAATTTTAATTCCATGTTTTTTTGCAAAAGCAAGTAAGTCTGGCGTACGCGCCATGGTGCCGTCTTCGTTCATGATCTCACAAATAATTCCCGCCGGATTTAGTCCCGCCAGCACACAAAGATCTACACTCGCCTCGGTATGACCAGCACGTCTTAGTACTCCGCCAGCCTGCGCGCGAATTGGAAAGACATGACCAGGCATGCGAATATCGCTACGCGAGGCATTGGGCCGAGAGGCAACAAATATCGTGCGGGCACGATCTTGCGCGGAAATTCCCGTCGTCACGCCGTGCGCGGCTTCGATAGAAACCGTGAAAGCCGTTTTATTGGGAGTGAGGTTATCTTGGTCACTTACCATCAACGGCAATTGCAGGCGTTCCGCTTGCTCGCCCGACATCGATAAACAAATAAGCCCCCGGGCTTCTCTGGCCATAAAATTTATCGCCTGCGGAGAAACAAAGTCCGCAGCGAGAACAAGGTCGCCCTCGTTCTCACGGTCCTCATCGTCAACGAGAATTACCATCTTGCCATTTTTAATATCTTCAATGAGTTCATTGATCGGACTCATTGCCATAACTTACCTACGGCACGAATCATGTAATCAGACTCAAAACAAACTTTGTCGCCAGCTTTTAGCTGACCTAAGTTAGTGCGCTTAAGAGTTTCCGGTATTAAACAAACCGAGAATTGATCTTCGTCGACGTCATTAACGGTTAAGCTGACGCCATTAATCGCTACGCTGCCTTTAGGCACCACAAATTTGAAACTTGTTTTAGGAAGCTCAAAAGTGATGATGCGGCTGCCGCCAAGATCATCGATGGATTTTATGAGAATAATATTTTCCACGTGGCCCGTCACTAGGTGGCCATGAACGCGGCCGCCGAATTGCAGTGAACGCTCAAGATTAACCTGTAAACCCATGAGGTTTTCTGGGTTCCATCCCGTGACCTTTAAAGTTTCTGCGGCCAAGGAAAATTCCATGTTGTGTTGATCAAATTTTTCGACCGTTAAGCAAACACCGTTCACGCAAATGCTGTGACCAGGAAGTAAATCATTAAATTCTGCGGGACGAGTGATTGAGATTAAAACAGTGCCTGGGTTATGCTTGAGTTGAGTTATCTTACCTGTGGCTTCAACGATCCCGGAAAACACCGTTCCTCACTTCTGTGAAAATATTACAAAATGTGTGATTTCTCATTGAGGAAACTACTCTATTTTGGAGTGGTGAGTCAAGGTAAGGGAACTTTTTATAGGTTAGTTAGGAGCCCTTTGCGAATCTCTTGCAGATTCCCAACAACCCTGGCGGCGCCCAGCTGAATCGCTTCCTTTGGCATTCCAAATACCACACAAGACGCTTCATCTTGGCAAAAAGTGAGCGCACCTTTCTTATAGAGCTCAAGCAGGCCGCGCGCCCCGTCTTTGCCCATACCCGTCAACAAAACCGCCGTTATGTTACCCTGCACGCGACAGGCGGATTTAAATAAATAATCAACACTGGGGCGATGGACACCATAGGTCATCGATGTGCCGATGCGAAGTCTAAAAACTCCGCCTTGTTCGCCGACTCCGATATGATAGTCGCCGTCCGACATGTAGAGATGACCTGGTTCAAGGAGCATATGATCGGCAGGCTTAACCATTTTCAGTCGCGAAATATTGGCAAGCCGCTCGTAAAATGCGGGCGCAAACTGCTGCGCGATGTGCTGTACAACCAAAATTGGCGGACAGTTGGTGGGCATATTTGGCAAGAGCTGCACTAAAGCTTCTGTCCCCCCCGTTGAGGAGCCAATGAGTATGAGATCGGGGCGCTTTTTTTCGTCGGCCTTTTTGGCACTAACGACTTTTGGATTTCCTTTACCGCCGGAAACAATGTTGTGATGAACGATAGATTCCAAACGCTCAACAATCTCGCGCGCGTTTTTTCTGAGTTCATTTTTATTAAAATAATCCTGGGCGCCCGTGCCCAGAGCGTCGAGAACTTTTTGGGCTTCGTGAGGGAGGGCCCCCGAAATGATAACCACCGGAGTTTTTAGGCCATTTTGACGTTGGGCTTTTAGCCAGTCAAAACCACTTTGTTTTGGCAGTTGCAGATCTAAAGTAACGATATCTACTTTGTGATTGTTTAGATAATTAGTGGCGTCTTCCGCAGATTCCACCGCTTCAACGTCTAATCCATATTTTTCGAATTGGCGCTTCATGATAGCGCGGTCTATCGCGGAGTCTTCGACGACTAAACATTTATGCCGTTTATCTTTGCCAACTAACTTTTCCTTGCCCTTATGCACGAAGCAACTGGCACCAAGATTGGTGAGATCAAGACCCGCGGCAATCACTGCCTCACTCGTTCCAGTGATAAACATTCCCGACTCATCCATTTGGGCCAGGAGATTTTTTACTATTCCCTGCGCCTCTTCGGACTTAAAATAAATAAGAACATTACGACAGATGACCACGTCGTAAATATTGTCATGATCAACGCCTTTATCTTTGAGGCTTTTTACGAAAAAGCGGCAGCGGTCGCGAATCGCTTTGGTCAGCGTAAAATACCCTTCGGTTTTTCCATTGCCAATGAGCAAAAAGCGGCGATGCGGGTCAGAAATTTCTTTATAACCATTTTCCATGCGGTAAATGGCCTTCTCGCCGGTCTTTACACTTACCGGGTCAATATCAAAGCCATCAATTTTGTAATCAAAGCCCGCGTAGAATTCGCGAAGCCGCTCCAAGATAAGAGCAAAAGAATAAACTTCCTCTCCCGTCGAGCAGGCGGCGCAAAGAACTCTTAGCGGACGCTGGCGATAAGTTCCAATGGCGTCGCCAATGCGCTTTTCTAGGATTTCGTATTGCTTAGGTTCGCGAAACCAACTGGTGGTATGAATGGTCAGCGCCGATACCAGATAATCCATTTCTGATTTTTCGGCTTTGGCAAAGCGGATATATTCTTTCAAATCAATTATTCCATGGTGATCCATGCGCCGACGGACATTGTTGATCAGAATGGATTTACGAAATCTTCCCTCTTGGCAAGTGCCAGTAATTTCTTCGGTAAGCTCATAGATCGTTTCGACATCACGATCCGAGAAAAATGATTCAGATTGAGTCGCTAAGTTGGATGACTTCATGCTAGCCTAGACTCTTCGGCATCGTGACGGGAAATGTGAGGGAATTGGGGTGGGAAAGTTAGCGGCGGAGTGGCGGGTTTGGGTGTGTAGCGGGGTTGGGTGGGTGGCTGGGATGCTCAGTGGCGGGCTGGTCGGCGATTGAGTGGGGCTATGTGGCGCGGTGGCCCAGGTGGCTGATTCGGGAGGCCAATGGCATAGGGAGACTTTTTCAGTTTTATTTTGGGGCTAGCAAATAATTTGGGACACTATTTTATTTTGAGACGGATGGGGAAAGCGCGGAGGTTTTAGGTTTAACGAAGCTTTGGCTGCAGCGACGAGGACTTATTTTAAAATTTTTCAAAAATATTTTATTAATCTTAGAAAAACCTCGGGGCGATAGGCTGGCGTGAGTTTAAAGCCCAAGCTAATTCCCATCAGCGACTGTAGCTTTGAAAAGCCGACGTGTAGAAGCAAATATGCGGGACTTACTCCAGGTTTCCAGGCATAAAAGGGCACAGATATCCCCTTTTAGCGGCCAGTGCCACGCAAATGATTAATCAAAGCATTACTACTGAAAAGTGGGATTTCATGGCCAAATTTTTCATGTCTCAAAATCTCGATGGTTAGGCGCCATAGCCAATCTGTCGAGCTTTTAAAGCTAAACTCCTAAGAACTGCCAGAAGTCTGCGTTATGTCGAGTTTGGTTACTCTTTTGGAGATTTGGTTTTGGACTAAGGTCTTGAAAATTGTGAAGGATATAGATTGAAATCTGTAATAAAATTAAAAGGATGTCTTTTCCAAAATCCAAAGTTTCAATGATGCGATTGGCACTTTCTTTACTCTGTTTAATTCTTCCATATCTTGTCCTTGCCGATGAATGCTCTGACATCGATTTAAGAAGTGATGTTCTTGGTCCACCAAGAGATCAAATTTCGTTTGGTTGGTGTTATGCGATGACAGCAGCTGACTTGATTTCACACAAACTAAATACTCGTGTGTCGGGAATTGACGTGGCGATTACCAATGTGTCTGAAAAGGGGTTACGCGAAAAGCTAAATTCGTTGTTGTCAAACATGCAACCTTCTGAAGGCGGGGACACGATGACAGCAATCAAACGGGCTCTAAACAAGGGGTTATGTAGCGCAAGCGACATGCCCGAATCAGAAAAGGGCGCTATCGCAGCATTTAAACTTTTGTCTGACATATCAGAATTGGAAGAACACCAAAACAATTTTAGAAAAACATTCCCGGAGAGAATTCCCGGTCGCCACAGGTGTGAACGTAACCCTGTTGACTACTTACTTCCGAATCTTAACCTTGCACAATATGCGGAAATATTTAAAGAAGTCTCAGCGCCCGAAATCGCGAGTACACTTCGCGATACAAACTGCAAAAACAAAATTCGATCTAGCAAAGGATTAAAGGTAGAACGACGAATTGGATTATCGAAATCATCTAGCCGAGAAATTATCAAGGACCTCAACTCACAGCTTCAAAACGGAAAAATCGTTGCAATAGAATACGATCCTAATTTTTTTCTGAAGCCACAACATTAGCGGCATGTGGGGCCATTTGGAATTTTCTCCTCAACCTTTGGTTGGCATGCTTCCAGTATAGTGGCCAGGCGTTTTAAAAACGGAACTTGCGAGTACTTGATACGTGACACTTTAGGTCCTCAATGTGAAAGATATCAAGAGGGATTCGATTGTCCAAAAGACGACCCGGGCAACGTATGGGTGTCTGAAAAGGACCTAGAATCGCATCTAACACAAATTGTCTATATTGATGACGATAACCAATGATAGAAAACACTTCAAAACCGGCTAGAGTCTGAGTATTTTCACGAAGGCGAACCAACTAAGATTGCTTTCTAACTTTTAAAGATTGCTATTTGAGCCAGGGCCGTAGAGTAAAGCCAAAAATCCTGCTAATCTTCTGGGTCGAAATTCCGAAGCAGGTTTTTTAGACCAACTCATTACAATTACCCCATGATCTTATCGGAACTACGCCTTACACCGGCTTCGCCGCATGATGGGCCTTATCCCGGCCACTTCCATCTCGTTTAGTTTTAAGTAATCCAGGACTTCGCGGAACTCTCGCCCCCACGTTATTATTCGCGTGTACGGACGGCAGGTGAAGAAACTTTTTATTTTCGTTTTTGTTTCTTTAGAAATTACCAGTACCAACTCTTTCGTAAGTTCACGAATCCAATTAGAATAATCATTGACGTGCCGTAGGCGGATTACGAAATGAATGTGATCCCAATTAATGCACCAAGCGTAAATCCTTACGCCATGTCTTCTAGAAATTGCAAAACTCTTCTCTTGTAATTTGGTTTGATGATTTATAAACGAAAATTCGCCGCGAGCCTTATCAGATTTTAAAACGAGATGAATTGGCAGATCTGCGGTAATAGTCCGTTTAAATTTTCTCTTGTTTTCAAGGAGACTTCCACCGAATTCTCGGGGGACTTTTTTTAAGAACTCAAAGTCTTGTTGTCGCATATTTTTTCACTTCTTGGGGTCACGTTTTTTTAAAATCGTGGAGTAAAATTAATTGGCCTATAAGCGAACACCAGCCTATCGCCCCAGAGTTTTCTCACTGGTTTCGAAAAATCTGGAGGGAATTTCGAGTAATTTTGGGAGCTTCCAAAAATCGGATCCCAGCACTAACGATTCTATCGATATTTCAAGTGCCGCAAACCCTTGTTCACTCAAAGCCAGCTACTTTGTGGAATTTCTTTGAAAGGATTCGCCTCATTAGAGGCGAACTAGTGGCCAACGCCTATCAAGAAGAGCATATCGCAAGAGAAACGGCACTTACTAAATAGCCAGCGGAGCTAAAGAGCGAGCTGGCGCGAGAGACTATGTCACCTGTATGGGGCGACGCGCGAGAGGGCAAACCATCCGTGTGAGCTGGCGCGAGAAATTAAGAGGAAACCTTAATCTCCAAAGCCAAGTCGCTGGAAGTCACATTGGCTTCACTGCCCGCCTGCAAATCTCCCGAGATAATTAATTTGGCGACGGGATCTAAGAGATCCGTTTGGATAACTCGCTTCAAGGGCCGGGCGCCGAAGACGGGATCGTAGCCTTTGCGTGCCAGGTAATCGATAGCCCTTTCGTCGTACTTGAGGCCGATTTTTTTGTCGGCCATACGTTTTTGCACGCCTTTTAGCTGCACGCGCACGATCTCGACAACTTGCGATTTTTTGAGTGAGCCGAATACTATCGTATCGTCGATACGATTAATAAATTCTGGACGGAAATATTTTTTCATTGTCTGCTGAATGAGTTCTTTACGTTCGCGTTCGGATTTGGATTCATCGGCGATCACATCCGAAGCGATATTTGAAGTCATAACAATGATTGTATTACGAAAATCTACCGTACGGCCTTGACCATCAGTTAAGCGGCCTTCATCTAATACCTGCAATAAGACGTTAAACACGTCGGGATGCCCTTTTTCGATTTCATCTAAGAGCACGATACTGTAAGGACGGCGACGAACCTGCTCAGTGAGCTGCCCCCCTTCTTCATAACCAACATACCCCGGAGGCGCCCCGATTAAGCGCGATACGGAATGCTTCTCCATGTATTCACTCATGTCTATACGCACGACCGCTTGATCCGTATCAAACAAAAATTCGGCTAAAGCTTTTACTGTCTCGGTCTTACCTACACCCGTAGGACCTAAGAAAATAAATGAACCCATGGGCCGGTTAGGATCTGATATTTCCGCGCGCGCGCGGCGAACAGCATTGGCCACGATCTTTAAGGCTTCATCCTGACCGATAATACGCTCGCGCAGCTTGTCTTCCATATTTAGCAAGCGCTCAGATTCTTTTTGCAACATTTTAGAAACGGGTACGCCCGTCCACTTCGCGACAACCTCGGCGATTTCTTCGGGACCGACTTCTTCGCGCAGCATTTTATTATCTTTAGTCTTGCTGTCAGAGGTTTCTTCGATCTTTTTTAGCTTCTTTTCTAAGGCTGGTAACTGGCCGTATTTGAGTTCAGCCGCTTTTTCTAATTCGGCGTTTCGCTCGGCCCGCTCCATCATATTACGAACGGTTTCAATTTCCGCCTTGATCTTTTTAACATCTAAGATGGAAGACCTCTCAGACTCCCATTGGCGTTTATAATCTTCGTTTTTGGCATTTAGCTCTTTGAGTTCGCTTTCGATCTCTTTTAAACGCTCGCGTGACTCCTCATCGCGTTCTTTCTTTAAGCCCTCGCGCTCCACCTGTAACTGCGTAATGCGGCGATTGAGCTTATCGACGATTTCGGGGACCGAGCCAATTTCAATACTAAGCCGGCTGGCGGCTTCATCCATCAGGTCAATGGCCTTATCTGGCAAAAAGCGTGAAGTAATATACCGCTGGGATAATTTAACCGCCGCAACCAGCGCTGAATCTTTAATCCGCACGCCGTGATGGACTTCATATTTTTCTTTTAAACCGCGCATGATTGTGATGGCGTCTTCGGTCGAAGGTTCGGAAACAAAAACTTGTTGAAACCGGCGCTCAAGAGCTGAGTCCTTTTCAATATATTTGCGGTACTCATCAAGTGTGGTCGCACCAATACAATGAAGCTCTCCGCGAGCTAAGGCCGGCTTTAATAGTTGCCCCGCATCCATGGCGCCATCGGTTTTGCCGGCACCCACGAGTGTATGAATTTCATCAATAAATAGGATAATGCGGCCATCACTCGTTGTGACTTCCTTAATAACTGCTTTTAAGCGGTCTTCGAATTCCCCTCTATATTTAGCGCCAGCAATTAAGGCCCCCATATCCAACGCCACAAGCTTTTTATCGCGCATGTTTTCGGGAACGTCTTTATTAATTATCCGTAGAGCTAGACCTTCGGCAATTGCGGTCTTACCTACACCAGGCTCACCGATCAGTACGGGATTGTTTTTTGTTCGCCGTGATAGCACTTGTACGACACGACGGATTTCTTCGTCTCGACCAACAACAGGGTCAAGCTTTCCTTCGGCCGCCAAGGCGGTCAAATCTCTTCCATATTTATTTAAAGCATCGAATTTATTTTCTGGATCTTGATCGGTAACTTTGTTTTTTCCACGCAACTCCACAAGTGCATTCATAAAGACGTCTAAATTAAGACCCGCATTTCTAAAATACGAATCAAATCTTTTGGTGTCTTTTAGTGCCGCGATTAAAAAGTGCTCTGTCGATATATAAGAGTCACCCATGTTCTGGGCTTCGGTCTCAGCGTTATTTAGAAATTTAACAAAAGGCTGGCTCATTCCCGTCTTGGCGGCGTCCCCTTCGGAGCTCGGTAGCTCACCAATCATTTTTTTTAGACCCGCTACTAGGGTTTCTCGCTTGCCACCCGCCTTAGAAATGGTCTGTGCAACAATCCCGTCACTTGGCTCGACGACTTCATAGAGCAAGTGTTCTGGCTCTACGGAAGGATTCCCGTTGTTGGTCGCGCGACTAACAGCCGCCTGTACAGCTTCCTGGCTTTTATGTGTGAGTCTATCGAGGTTTTTCATGCATTGGCCTTTCAATTTCCTTGTCTTTTAAGGTGAGTTGGCTTTAGTTTCTGTCAATGGAAACGGTTAAAAAAACCCCTAAAAGTCCAAGGCCCTCAATTATATTCGATCCCGTGAATCCCCGGGACTATCGTACCTTAAATATTCAATTCGCCTGTGAGCAGTGCTCACACTTTGATCCCCACAACCAAAGTTGTACCATCGGTTATCCGACACATGCCCATCGTCGTGAAGCGCAAGAAAAAATGTATTTTCTGACGGGACGTATGGCGATCTGCCGCTTTCTTGAAATAGACTAACGGCAGAAGTCTGTTAGACCAACGAATTATTTTTCTCGACGAAAATTCTGAATTTCTCCTCTGAAAATCCGCGCGCAATCCGATCGTCTTAATACCAACATCTAAAAATAAAAAACAAAATTTTTTCTGGTCTCATGACCTGTCAAGAATACACCTCACATCCCGAAAGGTTGGTTGTCAGGAATGACAATGTATTTTTTAAACATAGAGGTTTAGAACGAACCAAGAGAGAAACGGTCAAGCTCTCTGGAAATTTCGAAAGGGGGTTCTCAAGGAGGAACCGAGACATTTAAGTAATTAAGGATGAACTTTTGAGAATTTGAATTATTAACCAGGCTAGGATGCCGGATCTAAAAAAGAGCAAGAGCTCGATAAAGATCAGACTTCAAGGAGAGAAAATGAAAAAAGAAATAAGTTAACCAATTTTTGGAGGATAAGATGGGATTTAGAATTTCAACAAACGTGGAAGCGATCAATGCGAATCGCAACCTACAAACGAACCAAACGAGCATTAACAAGGCTCTTAACCAATTAGCTTCTGGTAACCGCATCAACAAATCTGCTGATGACGCTGCCGGATTAGCGATTTCTGAAGGCTTAAAAGCGCAAATGAGATCAGCCGCACAAGCCCGCCGAAATGCCGGCGACGGTATCTCAATGGTGCAAACTGCTGAGGGCGGTTTGAACGAGATTTCAGAAATTATCTTACGTCTTCGTGAGCTAGGCATTCAAGCCGGTTCAGATACAATCGGTGCGGATGAGCGCAAATTCATCAACACAGAGGTTCAGCAACTTAAATCAGAGATGGAACGTATCGCGAAAGTTACCACTTGGGGTTCAGTAAAACTTCTTGATGGTTCAACTCCAACCTTCGATTTCCAAGTTGGTGTATTCAACAACAGCTTTGAAGATCGTATCTCTTTCGAGGCTGGCGAAAATGTTGCGACATTGGATGCTCTTGGTTTAGGTGGCGTTGACTACACGGAAAAAGAAGGCGCTCAACAATCTCTTGAGCTTTTAGATACTGCTCAAAAAGATGTTAACAGAATGCGCGCTAATCTGGGTGCTCTTCAAAACCGTTTAACATCTACTGTGAACAACTTAGGTGTGGCGCATGAGAACATGGCTGCTGCGAATTCTCGTATCCGTGATACAGACGTCGCTGAAGTTTCTGCAGACTTGACTCGTGGTAACATCTTGTTACAAGCTTCAACTGCAACTCTTGCTCAAGCTAACCAAAAAAATGCGATCGCTTTAAAGCTGATCGGCTGATGATAAGATAGTTAGTTAAAGTCTAAGTCTTATTTATCCAATGGGTCCAAGTTGAAAAACTTGGACCTGTTTTTTAGAAAAGCTTCCCGCAAATATCTGCTTTTTTTGATTTACCGGAAATTTTGTATTTTTTGGCTTTCGCAATAAAGTCTTCCCGCAAATCAATATCATCAATTCTATTGACAGCCGCTAACAATTGATTGGCCTCTTCAGGGTGCTGATTCCACACCTCTTTTGAAGTATGAAGAATCAACGCTTCTAAAGCTCCAGGCATACTAAGCTCGATCGCTCGCTCTATAAAGGCCTTAAAGTTAAACGACGGGTATTCATTCCAGGATTTACCAAAAGCTACAGCAAACCCTTTCACATCATCATAATTTAACTTCCGCAGAGCCTGAAGGAATAGTTCTGGGTAAGCCTCCCACACGAGCTCAGTGTTAAGTCGGCGGTGCTGAAGGCAGAGTTCCAAAAAGTGTTTATAGGCTTGCCGTAACGACTCTGACGGCGACAGCGCCCACAAGGGACTCAAAAATTCATTGATAGTTAATTCAATACCCACTCGGCCCGTGAAGCGTGCCTGACCCGGACTCTTAAAATTTTCAAAAATGATGTTTACAAACTCATTTTGCAATCCCACCTGATCCGACCACCCAGGTTTTGTGAGCGTGTGTTTTGCCAAAAGATAAATTACTTCGGTATCCTTTTTAGCTATGAGGAATTGCACTAGCCGGTAAATCGGATTCACTTCCCATAGCGCGAGTTCTTGAGCGGCTAAATTTCCACTGGATCGCGCGGGCGAAGAGTAAGTTAAATTTCCTACCTTACCAAGCTCAATACAAAGAGCCTCAAAATATCTAACGTCATATCGAAGCTCCGCTGAAATCGCCAATAGGGTATCCCACTCCCCGCTCTTTACGGCACGAGGAACTTCCCTCTCAGGGTTCCTGATGAGCTTCGCCCATTTTGGATTTTTGCTCATAACTTCTTCAAAATTGCTGTCCAAGTCATAGGATTGCGGTGTCGGCGGCGATCCGGGTTTGGCGAAATTTTCGGCTTTTGGGCGTCCGAATTTGTCATAAGTCTGTCGTTTTTCAGAGTCACCGAGAATTTCGTAGGCATCAGCAGCCTCTTTGAATTTTTGTTCCGCCTCTTTATTGCCAGGATTGAAATCAGGATGAAATTTCATCGCTTCTCTTCGATAAGATTTCTGGATTTCTTCCTGACTTGCGGTTCTCGAAACTCCAAGAACTTGATATAAATCCTTGTAACCGGCCGCGCCGATGGTGGCCCAAATAGGCTGACAGGTGAAAAATATATAGACAAAGACAAAGCTCGTTAAATGTATAAACCGAAGAATACTTACCATGAATTCGGATTTTTCAAATAATGTGCCAAAATGAGACCACCACTCCTTCGCTGCCAAAATGACGAATTTTTTTCTTCACGAACTGATACAATTTATTTGGAACAAGTACAGCCTAAAGTATTGCGGCTAGGCAAGCCTGACAGCATCCTGCCAAATCCGTTCGGGGCGCTCCATTGATTCCGGCGGACCGATAAAACTAGCTAACCTTTACATGTCCATTCTGAAGGTTAGCGATGGAATCGTAAATCTAAGCTGATTATCAAAAAGTTCGACAATTTTGAGAACTCAGAAAATCTTCCGCCTTTAATTTATAATTATAATATTAAAGGGGGATTCCATGGCGAACTACCGTCTCTCACTAGGAATATTAGTTATAGCACTGAGCAACCAAAGCTGTAGCGTTTTGGATTTCGACTCGCAAAACGGCACCTATAAAATGGGATTTCGCAATCCGTTTCAACACATCACGGGCGATGACGGGCTCCCCTGCAGCCTCTACGATATTTCTTTAATTGACTCCTTTGAACGGGCAAATGTTGACGGCAGCGATTCTGGAAACAAATTTGGTTTTAGAAAATTGGTCGACGATATGGGCCGTTACGTCGGCTCCTCTGGCGACAGAATCAACGTTAAAACCTATACTCAAACAGAGATGGGCCCCACGCAATCCGGTGAAAGGGCACTTTATTTTTATGGCCGCCCCGGCTCGTCGGTGCATAACGTTTATCTCATTTCGGAACCTATTCCTTTAGACGGAGCCACCGATTTTGGACTCGCCTTTAGTTACTTGCCGATAGATCTTGAAACTTCGGCCATGGGAACCGAGTACCTACGCCTAGAAGTCTGTGATGGCACAGCCGCCGAGTGTGGCGTCGGAGAAACCGTCGATCCGGCCGCCCTCAAAAGCGCTAAGTGGAAAACTGTCTTTGACTCCTCACAGCCGCAACAGGGATCGGGCTTAAATGGCCGCAACCACTCCCGAGCCGATTATATTCAGCAAGCGGTGGTCATTAAACGTAGCGAATTAAGAACAGATAAAGTTATCTTTCGCTTTAATATTCTTCTTGATGAAGGCTTTAATCAGTACCTAGATCAAGATCCCATTATTAGTAGCGGTATGGAAGACGGAGTCGTACTCGATGATGTCACAGCCGCATTGGGAATATGCCAAAGAAATGACGACCCAACGCAATTCTAAAGCCCGCGCCATGACCTAAAATGAATCCCAAAATAGGTCATGGCGATCTCGCGACTGAAAACTATATCTACATTCGCACCGCATCCTATTTTGTTTCTCCCGACCGATTTTTAATTAATGTCGAAATCCTTTACGAAAAATAAAAACCAAATTTTTTAATGGAGGCAGCCTCCCCTACACCTTAAAATAATAAAAGAAGCGGAGGTTCTAATGATAAACATTTTAAACAAAATTCAACTCACCACTATGAATCTCATGTTAGTGGCAATAGCCTTAGGCCTTCTGGGTTGCACGAACGAAATTGCGCCCATTACAGCTTCAAATAACGGAGAATTAGGAAACCCCGGCCAACAACAGCCCCCGCCAATTCCGGTTGATCCGTGGCAAAAAATGGAAAAGGAATTAACGGGCTATTCCAATGTCGGTGGCAGTAACCAAAAGCTTATCGGCGTGAACAAAGTCGAGAAAACCATAATTTTAACGATTCCTTTTTCCGACAACGTCTTCCCCGAATTGCAAGTAGAAGTCGCCCAACTGCCTGGGGCAAAGTTAGTTTCACGCTTAAACAGTGAAAATAAGACTGTCCTAGAATTCCACGTCCCCATTACCTACCTCTTAAGGGGTGCTAATTTTGGGGACCCCCAACGCTTGCCAAACGGCGACCCGCTACCCGCCATACCAGGTGGCGAATTACCCGGTTTCGAACTTAGCGTTCCTATAAAAGACGTTACTTTACACATATATCTTGGCGCTGAGGTACTAGGCATTTATGTGGAGGTTCCGTTTGATCCCTACGTCAAACTTACCTTCCCCATCAAAACGAGTAAGGAGGACGGCAGCCAGGAGCGTACTTTAGGCTACCTAACTTCCGTACCTGTTAAGAAACCCTATCGCGGTGGCTTTTTCTTATCCTTACTATTGCCCCCCGATTTGGCCCGTGCCTTAGACGAATTATTAAATAATCCCGAAGCTTAACCGTTCCCTTGACCTAACCCCTACCCTATACCCACCCAAGGTCTCTCTCCGCAGGAAGGAGACCTCGGGTTTTGCTGTGCGCAATCCATTGTCGTTTGGTAAAACTTGGGCTTTACAGAGAATGTTTTTTTCAAGCATTATACCAAAATAGACAATGAGCCTTTAGGGCACGACATAGGGAGTAAGAAAATGGCTAAGAAGAAAGCGAAAGCTAAAAAAGCGAAAAAAGCAAAAAAACCGGCTAAGAAAAAAGCCGTAAAAAAGGCCGTAAAGAAAGTCGCGAAAAAGGCGAAAAAGCCGGCTAAGAAAACCAAAAAAGCAGCTCCGAAAAAAGCGGCTGCAAAAAAACCCGCATCCAAAGCTAAAGCCGCCGCCGCGACAGCCGCTGCTGCCGCTCCTGCAATGACAAATCCCTATGCGGATATGGGTGAAAAACACGATGATGCTGGTTTCGGAATTGATGAGGCCGCTACGGAAGAGCTTGCGGCTGAAGGCGAAGACGAATTCGCTCCAGAGCCAGAAGACGTAGAAAGTTTCGAAGACCTCGAAGAAGCCGAAAGCTTTGACGATGACGCTGAAGAGGAAGAAGAAGAGTCCGAAGACGACGAAGGCTACTTCTAACTTCGCGGAAGAGGAACGACGTACTTTTCCACTTTTTCCGGGAAAATACTTAAAAAAGGGCGGACTTAGGTTCGCCTTTTTTATTTTCAAAAATTTGTCAGATTACTGGATCAAAACTCGATAGGATCAGAAAAAGTAAGGCTACCGCCGCCAGAGCTTAGAATATCGCGCAGTTGGCCAATAGAAAAGGTTTCGCCACTGACATAGGGAAAAATACAAATCATTGTAAGGCGGCTTTCCATCTTAATGAATTCGATAACGTGATAATACACCGTATCGTCTCGTTGCGTATATGGGCTTCCCGAAGAATAGCTTCTAGAAGTAACACGGGAAACCTGTAGTTCGGCCGGCAAAATTCTTTCTCGCGCCGATTGGTCATGCTGAAAGAAACAACCGTGCTTGCCTTCTTTGCCAAAACCAACTTTTGTTAAACCGGTATAAGCACGAACAATAAAACGGGGTTCGAAAAGAATTTTAGATTCTTGCGGAATGACTTCAATGGATTCGGAGTCGGCGGGGCCAGCAAAAACTTGCAGCGCCGAAAACGAGATTAAAATTAAAAGAAATTTCCCCATAAATCCCTTGTAAGCAGAACGGGCGGAATCTCGGCCGCAGCCCTAGCGAACTGCAGCGTTGATCCTAAGATTATAATTTCACAGCTTGTTTATTATGAACTGCGAATTTATCAAACTCACCGTACTCATGAAGTTTGTTATAAAGTGTTTTGATCGTGATACCTAAAGCTTGCGCGGCTTGCGTTTTGTTGCCGTCAAAGTATTTCAACGCTTTAAGAATATAACGTTTTTCTAATTCATAAAGTGTGAAACTTGGATCGTAATCATCTGTATCGATTTTTTGATCAGGATTACGGATATGCTCAGGAAGATCTCCCGGCATAATCATGTGACCGTCAGACAAAATCTGCAGGCGTTCGCAAACGTTTTGTAATTCACGAATGTTTCCCGGCCAATCGTATTTAAGCATCATCACCATAGCTTCTTCGCTCATTTGACGGCCACGGTTTAGCATAAGGCTTGCGGCATTCTTATTGAGGAAGTGCTCGATTAAAAGAACGATGTCTTCTTTACGGCGGCGTAAGGGTGGAGCGTGGATCATGATCGTGTTAACGCGATAAAAAAGATCTTCGCGGAAATTACCTTTAACAACTTCTGCATCCAACTCACGGTTTGTCGCACTGATTAAGCGGATATCAACTTTAATGGGGTCTTTGCCGCCAACGCGATAAACTTCACCTTCTTGGATGAAACGTAAAAGCTTGGCCTGCATAGCGGGAGAAAGTTCGCCGATTTCATCAAGGAACAATGTTCCGCCAGAGGCAACTTCGGCCAAACCGATTTTACGGTTGTAAGCGCCAGTGAAGGCCCCTTTTTCGTGACCGAATAATTCTGATTCTAAAAGATTTTCGCGAAGAGCGCCGCAGTTAATAGCGACGAAGGGCTTGTTACGGCGATTTGAGCGCTCGTGAATAGCCGTAGCTACTAATTCTTTTCCTGTGCCGCTTTCTCCCAATATAAGAATAGACGCGTTTGATGGCGCCACTCTTTCGACCATGCTCATCACTTGGCGCATGACCTCAGATTTGTAAACGATCGTTTTGTCGTCTATGATTTGATTACGGGGTTTGTTGTTATTGGCAACAAGCCATTGAGGCTCTTCACCATTCAACGGTTTGTTCATCGGCCCCGGAGGAAGAAATGAAGGCTTATCTAGTCCTGACATACGTACCACCCTAACTAGGTTTGAGTTATTAACTTTTATACATGGCAAAACTAACACAGCGCATAATCCTTAGCAACACAAATTTGATGTAAAGCGTTATGTGCGATCTAAAAACTTATTGGCGCGTAAATGGCAAAATCTACAATTCATGGCCTGATTGATAACTACCTGAAACATTTGAGTTTAATACAAACTATTTCGCGCCATACGTGTAAGGCTTACAGGGTCGATTTGCACCAGGCGTTTTTAGAAAAAAATTCACAAGCAAGTTTCTCGGTTACGGAAGACGAAATCTTAAAAAGGATCCGCACCCAACAGAATAAATGGGGGAAACTCTCTCTTGCTTCGCGCAACCGTAAGGCTTCTACGCTAAAATCTTTCTTACACTGGCTCCACAGTGAGGGACATCTTAAGAAAGATCTCGCTGATAAAGTGATGGCCCCAAGAGTTCCACGAAAAATTCCGCATTTTATTTCTATCGATGAAACTCTTTCACTTTTGAAAGCCGCTTCTCAGACCAAGAAAAAGAAAAGCCATAAGTTTTTGCTGTTAGGTCTGCTTTATGGCGGCGGCCTTAGGATTTCGGAAGCCTGCAATATCGCGCGCAGTGAAATCGACTTTCACCGCAAAGTCCTAATGGTAACGGGGAAAGGTAAAAAACAGCGCCTTATCACCATCCCCGATTTATTTTGGCAAGAAATAAAAAAACTGCCGAAGACAAATTATTTATTTGGGGACCGCCCTCTAAACCCGCGCATTGCTTTTCGCATGGTGCGCGAGTTAGGGCTTGAAGCCGGTTTAAGCAAACCGTTAAATCCTCACGCGCTTCGCCACAGCTTTGCCACTCACCTTTTATCAGAGGGAGTAAATCTAAGAACGCTCCAAGAGCTCTTAGGTCACAACTCACTGCAGACAACACAAAAATACACCCACCTGTCTATCGACAAACTCACCCAAGTTATGGAAGACTACCACCCGTTAGGGCGGAAATCATGAGGCGTAAAGGTGTTTTCTTTGATCGCGACGACACTCTCATAATAGACAAAGTCTATTTGAATGATCCGAAACTTATCGAATACATGCCCGGAGTTTTTGAAAGCCTCAAAAAACTTCGTGATAATAATTTTGATCTGTTTATTATTTCTAACCAATCCGGAATCGCCCGCGGACTTGTCACTTTGGAAAATCTCAATTTGATACACCAGAAAATGGAAGACGATTTCGCCAAGCATGGGGTCAATTTTACGGGGATCTATTATTGCCCGCATTTACCGGAGTCAAATCACCCGGACCGTAAACCTAATATAGGCATGATTTCAAAGGGCGAGAAAGAACATAATATCAATTTAAAAGAGAGCTGGGTGGTGGGAGATAGGCTCACGGACATCGAAGCGGGCGTGCGCGCCGGATGCCGTACAATTCTTTTAAAAACAAGTTACTCCCGTCACAAAGATGCGGGGCCCGAGCCCCATTTTGAGGCGCCGGATTTGGCATCGGTCGCAAAAATCATTATTTCAAATTAAGACTCTCAATGTGGTTCGTAGAACTTTGAGAAACTGGACCAAAATCTTAAGTTCCCGTACGTAAGTCCCGAAAAGTTATATGGCAATTTCCACGTTTGAGGAGGCCATATGAAGCGCACGTATGCTGTCGGGCTGTTGCTCGTTATATTTTTACCGCTTACTGCCTATGCTGAAAAAGTGATAGGTACATTGGCCGTCGTCAAAGGTAAAATAGAGATCAAAGAAAAAGACGGAAAAGTCACACCCGCGAAAATGGGTTCCAAAGTAAAAGAGAAAGACACGATTGTCGCCGGCAAAGATTCGCGCGCCAAACTCGTGATGATCGACCAAAACGTTTTGAATATTTCTCCAGAGTCAGAAATTAATCTTGAAACCTACAAATTTGAACCCGAGAAAAATGACAAGAACGTGGTGATCAACGTTCTCTATGGTAAGGTTCGCAGTACGGTAAATCAAAAATACGATGGCGATCAAAATAAATTTAACGTAAAAACCCCGGCCGCCGTTGCCGGTGTTCGCGGTACTGACTTTTTGGGGGGATATAATCCCGTCAACAAAGAATCAAACTTCGTAACATTTAAAGGTTTAGTGCAAGTGGGAACACCGGGACCCGGTGGGTCGATTGCGAATGCGGTTATGGTTGCTCCTGGGCAAGCAACTTCAAGTATCGCCGGCGCGCCACCGACACCGCCCGCTCCTGTTCCGAAAGCGGAGTTAGCTAACTTAAACAAAGATTCCACGGCCGATAAGAGTGGAAAATCAGAGCATCGCGAACCTGCCACCGATAGTGGCGGCGCTAAAGAAGAGAAAAAAGAAGAAAAGAAAGAAGTAAAACAAGAGGCCAAAGAAGCTAAACAAGAAGTGAAAGAAGAAAAAAAGGAAGCTAAACAGGAAGCCAAAGAAGCTAAGCAAGCCGCACGAGAAGCTAAGCAAGAAACAAAACAAGAGGCTAAGCGCGAGCAACCAACGACGGCTAAAAATGATGACGCTAAGAAAGAGGCACCAGCTGCTAAAGGTGACAGCGCTGCTGCGCCCAAGCCCTCCGCTCCTGCTCCAGCCGGATCAACTGCCGCGGCTCCTTCGCCGGGTAGTGGTGGCGAAACTACTGCAGCAGCACCGACTACTTCGGGAACTGCACCAGCCCCCGACACGGCTCCAGCCCCCGGCACGGCTCCAGCCCCCGGCACGGCTCCAGCCCCCGGCACGGCTCCAGCCCCCGGCACGGCTCCAGCACCGACCACTTCGGGTACTGCACCGGCGCCAGGAGTGGCTCCTTCGCCAGATCCGAGGATGCCAGCGAGTGTAACAACAACGGCACCGGCGCCAATGCCAACAATGACACCATCGATTTCTCCGACTATGACAATGCCACCACCGCCGCCAATGATTGAAGTGGCAGCTCCAATACTTTCACCCATCGACATTCCAATTTTGCCGATGCTGCCACCACCGCCGCCGACACTTGATCCTAGTCTGTGCTCTTTTTGCACAGAAACCATTATCAACGGTCCGAGCCGCGTGAAAATCATTGTAAGTACTCCAACAGCTCAATAATCCAGACGTAAAATTAGTACATTGGTCGAGTCGGCCAATGTACTAGATACCTTTAATACTCCCGTTTATTGAAAACATAGTTTATCTTTTACTTTAGGCATTCACTCTCGAGGAGCGGCTATGAGGCTTAAAGTAATTCTGTTACCGTTAACCATTCTAATTTCTAGTTTTTCCGGCGCCCAAGAAACTGCTACCCAACCGCCCACCGGTACGGAAAAAAAGCCCGTCGAGACCAAAACAAGTGGGCGCAAAGCCGTTTCTACCAATACGGCAATGTCGATTAGTTATGGCTCTGCAAAGTGGAACAACGATCCTACAAAAATTGATTCCGCTTCGGTAATCTTTCGGGACGCAAATTCTAACAAGACAGCTTTGATCATCGTCGATGAAACGGCACCGGACTCGGCTACTTTTCAAGGAAAATATATAATTCGCTGGGGTGATGACGAAAAAGTTGTACCCGAAATTTATATTCCACCCCAAGAAATGGTTAAAAAGCCAAATTGGCTCAAGGAATTTAACGAAAAAGTTAAAGCTGGGAAATTAAAGCGCAAGCCGTTTCTGTCGCGCCAAAACGAAAGTGGCATACGTACCTTTGATGTCTTCGACACAAAAGAACAGGCCGAACAGGCTTCAAGAGCACGCGACGAAGCCAAAAAAATAGAGCAAGAGGCCAAGGAAGCCAAGGCTACACCCCAAATGGAAAAAGCTCTTACCAAAACTGCGGCTGCCGCCATGATAGAAGCAGAAAAACTTGCCGCTATTGAAGCGGCTAAATTGAAATTACTGGCAGAAGAAGCTGACCGCGAGGCTGAACGCGCCCGTTTAGCGCAAATTGAAAAGCAGCGGGAAGAAGAGCGTAAACGCAAACAGGCGGAACTCGATGCGGCCGAAAAAGCGCGCCGTCAGGTCAAGGCAAAAAAAATTGCCGAAGAAGCTGTCGCCGCGTATAGGGCAAGCGAATTTCCCAAGGCTGAAGACTTGTTTCGCAAGGCCGTTGACCTTGATCCGTCTAACACGAGTTATTATTACTATTATGGTATTTCGCTCTTCCGAAATGATAAAAACAATGACTCTATCGTAATTCTTCAACAGGTTAGCGAGGGAAAAGATTACGACATCGTCGAAAAGGATTATTACATTGGGCTAAACTACATTAAGCTCAAAGAGTTCGAAAATGCCGTGCAAATCTTTAGAAAAATTAAAGCCACGAATCACCCCACTCTTTCCGCTTCCTCTGCCTTTTACGAGGGTGTGGTTTTATTTCAGACGCTGAAGTACGAAGATGCAAAAATCCCGTTCCAGGAAGTTTTGGACAGTCAGTTCTCAGATCCTAAGTTGGATGCTCAAGCCGAAAAGTACCTGGAACAAATCGCGGGAATACTTTATTTTGCCGCACAAAAGGCCAAACGCATTTTGACGTCGACATCCATCGGTGTGCAGTACGATTCAAATATTCTCTACACATCTGACGCCACTTTAGATCAAGGAACAGCTTCTGATCTTGGCGGCACGCGTTTTCTTTTGATGACCTCAGGACAATTTAGGCCGATCTATGAACAGGATAAAGAATTTGGTTCCAAGCTAGCCTTAACCTACCTATACTCTTCGAACTCCGCTCATGCCAAGGCCGATCCTTTTCTTATCTCTTTAACATTTCCCTATGTCGTCAAGGGTACCCTTATGGATCTTGGCACTAAGTGGGATATCACTCCTGGCGCCGAAATTCTTTATATGGACGCAGACAACGACGGCACCCGAGAAAATCTGTTAAATTCTGGTGTGCTCGGAATTTCTAATACTTTAATTTTAAATCCCGAACGCATTTCGGTAGTAACCGCTAACTTACGCCAGGACGAATCTCCTACGACATCCGACTCTTCGGCCTTTAAAATTTCTTTGGGTACGACTCAGATGAAATTTTTAAATAAGGAGCGCACCACGATATTTTCTGGAGACGCGGGTTACACCATCAACAATGCCCAAGGAAATGATTACTACTACACGCGCCTGGATTTAAAAGGTACCTATATGACGCCTTGGAAATGGGGCTCAACTGGGATTGCCTCTTTAGGGTATTATTTAGCTGATTACAGTAAGAAAACTACCGCGCGTGCGGATAATAACTACGCGCTTAACTTAGCGATGAGCCGCCCCATTGCCGAGTCATTGCAAGGTACGTTGAATGCAAACTACACCATGCAAAAATCGAATGACAGTAGTTACACCTATAACAAGTGGTCACTCATGTATATGGTGACCGCGAACTACGATTTTTGACGCACTATGGACTCGATTTGGTGTCAGGCACCTTTTCTTAATGGACTCGATTTGGTGTCGGGCACCTTATTTTTCTGGGGAGCCGAGAGCGATCCAGTCTTTGATGAATTTTAATTCGACGGCAGTGACCGCTGGGTATTGGGTGCGATCTTTCTTAGGAGGCATTGTATCGCGTTCGATTTCGCTGACCAAACCATCTAAATCTCTCAAAGTTGCCGTATATGTATCGTAGCGCACATTACTCTTGGCCGTCACGGGCCCATGGCAACCAATACATTTACCGGCTAAAATAAATTTTTTCACATTTTCATAGGTTTTCGGCGTTTTCGCAGGATCAAATGTATCAACCACCGGCGGCGGGGTTGTCGCGCCCGGCTTCGGCGCACCCGCCATTATCCAATCAGCAACTATTTTAATTTGATCGTCTGGTAATTTACCTGTTGTCGGCATGGGTGCCGCGGTATCTAACATTCGTGTATATAAAATCGATCCCATTAAATTATTTGGTACGACAACATTGGTTGTGGTTACCAAGCTATCCCAACTGGTGACATCAAAAGGGATTGTTCCTAGTTTCGTCGTGGGGCCATGGCATAAGCTGCACTGCTGCACCAGCAAATTCATCGCCTTTTCGGACACCGTCGTTCCCGCCGGAGGAGGATTCATCGGCGTGGGATTGGGCGAATTCGCGTTAGGATCTGAACTCGGGTTATTTGTACTATCAACAATTGCCTTATTTACATTCCAGCCTTCGCAATTGTTGTAGAATACAGTGGTAAAAACAATCGTAATAACCAGTATTCCAAAAACTTTCTTCATTAGAAATCTCCCTCATTTCCAACTGGGTTATCTACTGGATCTTCTCCGGGTTCGTCATCAGATGATGGCTCCTGAGATCCGCACTCCCCTGCGTAGTCTTTTAAATCTCCCACACCATGTTGTTTTAGATGCGCTATCACCGCACCCGCACCAACATAAAGAGTGTGCAGATTATCAGGATTTCCCTCGGGCAGATGGCATAGGGCATAGCAGCCACCATCGTTGCCGTCGTTATCCCCATCATCTTCACAGAGTGAAGGAGCGACGGCGGCGCCGTCAAGTTCCGCGAGAATCTTGGCATATTCCGGATTGAGTTTGGACTCTTCCGTGCCAGAGCTGCTGCCGCAGCCCGCGGTGATCAAGGCAGAGACGCTAACGAAAAGCAGTAAGCTCTTCATGGTAACCTCCTTGGGGTTAGAGTTAATCTAAAACACCAATCGCGGTTTCAATTTTGCCGCGAATTTCACCGTCGCTGGTTACAGTCATTAATGCTTCAACGATAGCCTGGATTTTTAATGATATTTCCTGGCTGTTGAAGTCGACGTTTTTTGAGCCGTTAAATTTCATTGATATATTTTCACTCGAACTAAATTGCCCATTGAGATTTGAAACCACCACACTTGACCCGCCACATTTGGAGCCGTTGAGTGACATCTCCACCTGTCTATACTCTGAAGGCGGCAGAGAAATAAAATCTAAATCCGTACCCAGCGGCGACAGCGAAACCTGTCTGGCCGCAAATGGTACGTTTTGAATATCGGTATTACTGCTAGAATCAACTATAGTTCTAAATTTTACGTTTCCAATACACATGATAACGGTAATGTTTTGTAAATTATCTGTTGTAGTCACTGTAGCCGCAACGGGTTTATTCATTGATGCCCCCATAGCCGCCGAACCATAGGCCGCAAAGGATAAATGCAGCGATGGATTTCCGGTCGATGTTCCCTGTGAACCGCCAGCGCCGCCAAGGAGTGGACTTAAAAAACCATTACAGTTTTGAAAGAACAAACTGCTGAGTACACTGAATACTATGAAAGATAATATTGTCGTTCTCTGACTCATATTATTTGTCCTCACTTAGCGGAAAAAAGGAAAGCTCAACGTGATAAACGCTATCTGCGGATTTTTGCTTTTGCTCGAGTTCCACTATTTTCTTTTTGGCTTCATCTAAAATTTCTTTAGCAGCGTCGATGTTTTCTTTGGCCACGGCAAAGGTATAGCCCGAAAGATAGCGCGCATCTTTTTCCGTTTGATCTATTGATTCCACCGCCAAATTCAACATTTCGCGGTGATAATCGCCAAGAGCAATTTGGTAAACACCGCCTTCGCACTTAAGAGATTTGTTGGGCAAACTGGCCAGCCCATTTTTATCCACGGCGACGAATCCATGTTTAGTTAAAAAGCCCATGGCTTTTTCGATTTCGCTAACCGGCACGTGACGTTTTAGCCGCCCCTGAATAAATTTGGCATTCCACTTGAAACCTTCGGTGGCGACAAGTTCCCGAATCGTCACTAGGTACCAGCGCGAAAGATATTTATGAACTTCTAATTCCGAAGTATTTTTGTCTTTATAAGCTTCAAAGCGTTGAATTTGCTTTAATGCGTGCGAGCGCTCTTCTTGACTGCGGGCCTCGCCTAAAGCGACGAGAATTTTTAGATACGATTGTTCTTGCGGCTTAAGTCCCAAATGCGGCATTAATTTTTTTAGCGCCTTTTCGGACAGACTTCTTTGTCCAGAAAGGACAAGGGGAAGGTACCCTGGAGACAAGTCAGCGTTTCGACTAAGAGCACGTAGGGTTTTGCTCCCGTCGAGGTTTTTATTATATTCTATCCAAGCTTGCAAAAATTCGCGGTAATCGTGATGCGCAAATACTTCTGGTCGAGTTTTTTGTTGTGCCGCTGTGATTGCCGCCAAGATACCTTCCCCCCGTTGATTAATTCTACCTAAGAGGATTATGGTTCGCCATACCTATAACTTTGACAGCATGAACTTCTGTATTCAAAGTTCGCCGCATTTCTCAGTATTTTCAGTATCTTAAGACGTATTTAGTATTTAAAAAATAATTTATTGTAATCACTAGACCACCCAAAATTGTGGCTCAAACTGAGAATAGTAACGTGATAAAATTTAAAGGAAATGCTTAGTAATGCGAGCGGGTTTTCAATAATAGATATTGTCATTTCCATGGCGATCATGGCAATTCTTGTAACCATCGCCTCGCACAATCTAGATTGCATGGCCGACAGCGCTCACAAATCCGAGGCTATGCTTGCCCTTGGTGCCATTTACCAAGCGGAACAAACTCACTTTAATGAATTCAACACATATACGATGTGCATTTTAAAAATTGGTTATCTCCCCGAGTCTGGAAAACGCATTTACACGGTGGGTTTTGCCTCTCAGGCCAATAGTGGTACGTGTGGTAACGGCGCGCAAGGGTGTAATCGTTACGAACAGGGATTTGTTTGTAACACCGCAAATGCAAATTATGGCGCTAATGCGGGACTTACTTCCGACGCCAACGTCGCGGCAAACGCAACCAGCGGCGCAAAGGGAGTTGCATTATCTTTCGCGTCCATGGGCGGAGCCTACACTTGCCATGATAATGGCCTAGTGGCTATCAACGGCGTACCTTATTATTGCTGGGGAAAAGTGTACAAGAACAGTTTTCACGCCGTTGCCTATCGCGGGATAACCCATAATAACCAACCGGCCTTACAGGGATATCTAATTAATGAAAGCAAGAAAGTGATAAAAGCAAAATTCGACGGGTTCCCATGAAGGCGATTGGATTTTCACTCTTAGATGTCCTAATTTCTCTTTCGATTCTTACAATTCTAATAGGCATCGGCGTAAGAAATTTGGACTGCCTCGTCGACAACGCCCATAAATCAGAGGCCATAGCGAATTTGGGGGCAATTTATCAAGCGGAACAGACGCACTTTAATGAATTTAACACCTATACGATGTGTATTTTAAAAATAGGATTTATGCCCGATGGAAGTCGGCGCGTTTACTCGGTTGGCTTCGGACCCGACGCCAATTCTGGCGCCTGCGGCGCGGGTACAGAAGCGTGTAATCGCTATGAGCAAAATAAAATTTGTAACACTTTAAATGCAAAATATGGCGACCCCGTCGACACCTCCGACATCAATGTCGCCGCCACCACAACGAGTGGTATAGATGGAATTCCAATGTCTTTTGCGGCCATGGGCGGAACAGGTTACACATGTCACGGCCCTGGCGGCGGCTCGGGTCTCGTGTTCATCAATGGCGTCCCCTTTAATTGCTGGGGTTATGTGGGAAAACGATTATTTCAGGCCGTTGCTTACCGCGGAGTAAGTTATAAAGGACAGCCAGCAATCCAAGGTTATTTGGTAGATCAATCCAAGAAGGTATTAAAGGCCAAGTACGACGGCTATCCCTAAGAGCCGACGTAATCATTTAATAGCAATCCTACCTCGGATTGCAGCCGTGACATCGAAGAGTTCTCCGTGGGTACTTGCGCATGCTGCGCCAGTGGGGCTTTTAATAAATCTTCGGAGTTATCAAGTTTAGGTAACACGCCTTGCAACGCTAAAAGTTTTAGTTCAAATTGCAGCTTTAATTTACGCAAGTCCTGGCTGTCCTCGATGTTTTTTAGCGCGTGACCAAAAAGGTTAAACAAAGCTTCGTTATCCAAAGCATCGGGCTGAGCCAGTTTTAAAATTAATTTTATAAAATAAAAGGCCAGCTCCAAGCGGTCATAGTCGGTGCGAATTTTAGGAAAGCCGCTAATAAAGGACGCCTCTTTTAATTGCCCTAAAGCTTCGCCTTCGTTTTCGCTGCCGGGACGGTAAACCAATTGGACAAAATTTAGCGGTTCAAGCACGGCGCCACCAAAGCGCTTTTTACTTTTCGCCGCGGCCTTTGCAAAAAGATTTAAACGCGCGCCACTCGTGTTAATCGCGTGCACGATGAGATTTGAATCCATGTGCTTGATTGTTTTTAAAATGATGGCTTTTTCAATGACTTGGTTCATATTTTTTTCGGGTTAAGTATATATAACCGCCACCCAAGCCAAATACAAAACAAATGATCTGATAAAGAGTAATGGAATTGGGACCTAACTGGGATTGGGTACCCAAATAGGTATTAAACAAAGCAAAAAATGCCATTTGCCCTATGCCAATTCCGCCGGGCGTAATGGGAATAGCTGAGGCAACAAATCCCAATGGCACCAAAAACATATAAGAACCAAAACTCATGGATACTCCCATCGACCGTCCAATGAGGTAGAAGAATAGTACCGACGAAACTTGCAATAAAATCGACAGAAACACAGCTTTACCCACGACATCTAATTTTGTACAATACGCGTGGACGGCCGCATAAGAGTCGACAATTATTTTTCCATAAGGAAGGCGGCCGAATTTTTTAAACATCCATCCCGAGTCATAAAACCGGTCCGAGAACCCAAGCACGAGTGCCGCCGTAAAAATACTGCCAGCAATTAAAACGCCCCGATAGGTGTAGTAAAGTTTGGGGTTTTGCATGATATCCCCGCCGATAAGTGGGCCCGAGGCGATAACGAGAATGATAATTGTCCAAAGACCTAATAGCCGGTCCATGACAATGCTTGTAGCGGCCAAAAATTTGCGGTCATCATTGGATTTTACAAGGTAATAACCTTTTACCAAATCACCACCTACGCCACCGGGAACAACAAAATTAAAAAACAAGCCGATGAGTTGCAGTGAAAAAACATTCTTCATGCTTAAATCAAAACCCTGCCCGCGCAAAAGAATTAACCAGCGTAAAGCCGATAAATAAATCCCCAGTAAGACCAGAAATATGCAGAAAATAAGTTCGGTATAGGTGATTTCTTTAACGAGTTCCTGTGGATTAAACAGATTTTTTTCGATCATTATATAAATGATCAGGACGGCAACGGCGACTTTAAAAAAGGGGACCAATGCCCCCTTTAAACGCTTTAAGTGTCGGCTCATCTTCTTTGAATCGCCCATTAAGGGCGATTAGACAAGCACTATTTTAGATAGACTAAACTACTCAGACTTTAGGCCGCTGTAGCGGTCAAAGGTAGCTTTAGAATCATCTGCTTGGCTCTTCCACTTCTTGACTTCTTTTTGATATGAAGCCTGCTTTGATATCCAAGTGGCGCGTTCCGCCTCGGTAGTTTTAACTCGGGAATCAATTTGATTACGCAAATCTGCCACATTTTTTCGCTGCTGATCCCATTCCTGCTTTTCTTGATCGATTTGCACCAATCGCTCTTGATAGGCTTGAATGTTTTCTTCGCGCTTGGCTTTATTTGTCTCAAGTTTTTGGAGAGCTTCCTTTAACTTCGCGATTTGCGCTTCTTCGCCTTTTAGCCTTTTCTTCTCGTCTTCGATATGGTTGCCAACGGTCACCTTTTGTTTATCAAGTTCCTTTTTATTGGCATCGATTTGCTTATCGCCCAGGTTTAACTGTTTACGCTGATCCCTAAACGTAGTTAAAGCTTTGTCGATTTCCGTAATATTTTTATCCACGCGGTCAAGATTGTCTTTATAGGACTCGTAGTTAGCCGAACTATTGGCGGCATTGTTTTTTAACTGATCAATCTTCTTTTCAACGTCAGTCTTGGTCCACGCCGTACCCGCCGAAAGCAATAATGACAATACGATTAGTTTTTTCATAAAATACTCCTATAACTTCGCGTTCTTTTTTTCTTTAGGACAGTTATTTTCAAGGGACGATCTAAAATTACCGATTTCGTCCTCCCAAATTTCACCATCAAATTCCCAGTTCATATTCTTCTGGTTATCCTTAACATGCTTGGGCTTTTGCAAGTTGCCTTTTTCACCGCCCGCCACTTGAAAGCGTATGTTTTCGCCCGAGCCAGCGTAAACTTCGTATTTAAGAAGTTCATTGTTGGCGATAATTTCGTCGAGCTCCTCTTTTACGGCCTTTAAGCGTTTAACCAAAATTTTCTCGGCGCGTGAGCGCTGGAAGTTCTTTTTGTTGACCGCTAAGGCTACGCCTTTAACTTTTAAATCGCGAAAGTTCGCTTGGGCCTTTTTTACCATTTCGATACGAAACTCCAGGTTGCCAAGACGCCTATTTACGGCGTTGAGTTGCGCCTTCATTTCCTGAATTTCCATTGGCGAAACCGGCGCCGCGTTTTTGGCCTTCAAAGCCTGAGCTAAACGCGAAGTCAACGAGCGTGATTCGGTCTTTAAGCTCATAATTTTACCACCGATGCGGTTTAGATCCTTAACAAAGAAGTTCTCGACAAAACGCCATTGTTCAATTTCGTCCACCATTTCATTAACCGCATTTTGCGCGTTAATAAAGTCACGGTGGCGGGCCATTTCGCGCACGACTTGCGAAGGTAAGCCGTTTACATTGGTAAGATTTGGATTTTGCAAATGAGCCTTAACAGTTTCGTAGTACTTCGCCGGCGATTTATTCTCGGTCATATACTTTTCGATACCTTGGGACCAACCGGAATGAATGCGGTCAAACACATTCACGGTTTGGAAGGCATCGCCGTACTGACAAAGATTTAAGTAGCCAATCGTGCGCACCGCAAAGGACTCAGGCTTATAAACTTTGGCAAAAATATTTGTCTGCACCGAGAACATGTTACCAATGGCGCCCGCAGGGTCATTACCTTGCAGCTGGGCCCAGCCCTGCTCGATTAAACCTTGTACCCACTGTGGATGGTCTTTCTTGATTTTTAAGAAAGACTGGCTGGCTTCGGTATATTGCTTATTATTGTAATAAGTGCGCCCCATATTTAGATGCACGAGGGGTTCGATCTTATGGGGGTCACCTTTTTTATTTATATAGTCAACAAGGCGCTTACCTGTTTCGATGCTTTCTTTATAATTTCCTAGCAAAATCTGTGAGCTAAAAACTATAAATTGCGCGCGTGAGTAATAAGGGCTTGAGTCAGAAACTTTTTTAGCATGATTCGCCGCTGACTCGGCGTTGCCATCATGGGCCGCCACTTTTGCCAATAGAAAGTGAATAGCCTCGAGAGTATCGCCAGAAATATTTGTATATTTCTCTTTTCCACTGCGGACAATTTCGGCCACTTCGTCTTCAAAGGCAAATTTAACGTCATTGGAAATGGAACTCAAAGCGGGCAATCCGTATTCGGCACTTTGTGTACCGATAACGGTTCGCATATCTTCTACGTACTGCGCATAAAGCCCCATCTCTAACTCACACTTACCCGCTAGATAACGGGCCTCAGCGGCATATTGACTTTTGTCTTTGACGGATTGGAGTAAGCCAACCATGTTGTGACAAGATTTATTATTATCGTTGATCAGATAACTTGCCACCATGATAAGTTCCGGTTCGGATAAAGGATTAAGTTCCTTTTCTGTTACGGGCAGCGGTTGATCTAGTACATAACTAACCCGGTCTATTTTTTCCTTTGTCACCGGGAAGTCACCGGTTTTAATTTTGGAAACAATATCTTTAGCTTCCGCGACTTTTTCAATAACTTTAGGAATTACACCTTCGGTTTGCTTTTTATTAATCACTTCGGGCGAAGCCAGTGCCTTGAAGGGTTTAAGTTT
Organism: uncultured Bdellovibrionales bacterium; assembly: GCA_964498095.1. Classification (GTDB taxonomy): domain Bacteria; phylum Bdellovibrionota; class Bdellovibrionia; order Bdellovibrionales; family SG-bin7; genus SG-bin7. Next base: position 52,250 of record CAZCFY010000009.1, read on the forward strand.
TATGGCTTTAAAATCAATTTTGTCGCCAATCATTTCTTTAGCGGAAACTTTGTCCTCGAGGCCAATGTCAAGCAGTGGAACTTCTTTTTTAATTTTTGGTATGACAACGACGCCTGATTTATTGCGAGTCAAAGTTTGGTCACCCTTACGGCCAGCTTCCACCGCCAAGTGTTTAGCGTCCTTTAGTTCTTTGGTCATTTTTTTGATCTGTTGTGCCGAAGTGCCACGGTCCTCGTCTTCTAATAGAGTTTCTTTGGCGACTTTCGGCGAAGTCACAGTAGATGCTGGCGACGCAGCGGCTTTGTCACTAGTGACTTCTGCAGCGGTAGTAGCACCGGAGTTTTCGTTAGCCGGCGCCGGGCTCGCGGCACCGTCATTGGCTGGTATACGTTGCGGGTCTTGAGGCTGTGCCACCTGTTGTTGGTTGTTTTTGTTCTCTTCTTTCTTATCGAAAAAGCGGTTGGCCCAGGTGCGTACCTTCACTTCGATTTTTTTGGCCTCATTTTTAGCGCGCGAAACTAAGTTATTCCAGCGCGATCCCCAACTCTCGTCGGCAAAGGCATTGGCCGAAAAACTTAACGCCAAAACTAAAATTAATAAATTAAGCTTTTTCATAAGCTTTTCCCCTTAAAAAAAGTACGTTATTCCAAATACCAAGTAGCTAGAGTAGATTGGGTCGTTACGTTTTTCGATCCCGCGGCTCACATTGGAGTACCCAAGTACCCTTTCCGCCACCCACTTGTTTTTAAAATCAAAGCGGAAAGCCAATTCTTTGGAAATGAAAAACTGTTGGGTGAAATCTAAAGTATAACCAAGTGCAGAATCGCTACGATTTCCTGTATCCACGAACTGTTCGTAATTCGTGATACCAATACCCGGCGATACGCCAAAGTCAAAGTACATGATTTTACTTCCGAGCAGACTAGCTTTGGCGTAGATTGGAATCCAGTTATAGGCCACACCGATAAATTGGGTGTCGCGGTTCATATCCGGCCGAACCCCACTGCCGTATTGACCTAAAAAATCGCTGACAAGTTTACTGTCTTTAAAATCATATTTTGTATAATTAAGTTCTATGCCGGAACGCTCACTCCAATAATAGTTTACGGCCACTGACGTAAGTAAGCCGGTATTATAGCTATCATTCGCAGGGAAGCCCGCGCTTACTGCCAAAGAAACTCTGCCGACTTTGGTGTACGTACGGTTCTGTACGACGGTAAAGTCTGTGTCCTGCGAAGACCAATATTTTTCTTCTAAACCAGAAACATCTAATTTTTCATCTTTGCCTGTTGGTGCAGGTGCTGCCGGGGCTTGTCCCGGCGCTGTGGCCGCAGGAACCGCCGCTGGCGCCGCTTTCTTTTTGCGGGTATATTGTGTCGACTGCCCGCGGACTTCGCCGGCAGCAAAAAGCACTACTAGAAGAACAAGAAACGTATTCCGACGGCCCATAGGGCTATCCTCCTTCAGCTAAACGTCCTATTCTTATCTAAGCGAGAACTTTTTTAGTTCGTGCTCTTAAATAAGAACGGATATGATACGAGTACGGTAGCTCCACCTTTCGGGGTTGGAAATACCCAACTCGCAACACGCTTCAGAATACATCCCTCGACTATAGCGTCTTGTAAGGTTGAAGATCCAATTTTTGATTGAACGACAGAACCTGTCGCACCAATCGTGAACTGCACTTTTATTTTTCCGTATAAATCTGGTTTGGCGCTTAACTGGCGCTCATAACAATAACGAATGTGACCAATTTGAGTCGAAATATATTGCGCGATCACGTCGCGGTCTAATCCGCCATCGACGTCGGCCTCTTCTTCAATTGTACCAACATTTCCAGTGCCAACCGAACCAGTCGTTAGAGCGCCATATTGTTTGTAAGATCCTGCACCACCTGCGCCTACTGTGCCAATGCCGCCAATTTTATGGGTGCCGCCACCGTTTCCAGCGCCAACGGCGATATTGCCCAAAGCAGATTTGCTAATGCTCGCTAAACTTGCGGTAGCTCCTTGAGGAATTCCGCCAGAGACATTTGAATTGTCCTTATTATTTACCTTTACTAAATTTCCAGAAACCGCTCGTTTTGAGAGTCGGCCAATAAGCCCCGCTAAATTTGCCGCGCGGATTTGCTTAATGGCTTTTTGCCCTGAGCTTGCGGCGGGACCAGCGTCAAAGCTTACGTTTTTATTTAATAGATTTTTCTTCGGCGAAACCGCTTCTACCGTGGCATTAGGATCGGGATTCGGTCCTTTTGGTTTACCACGATTCATTAATGAGGCGGTTATCTTCTCAGATTTATCAACTTTCCTTTTCACCACTTTGGCATCATATACCATCTGGGTATAAGGATTTAAAACCTTGGGAATTTCGGTTTCTTCGGGTTTGCCGCCAATGTAAGGAACAGTGAATACGAAAAGCAAACCCAGCATGACAAGAGCGGCCTGAGCTAAACTCTTTCGCATGTCATGAGGAAGAATATCGTTCCATGCTACATGTTGAGTTTTGGTGCGAGAGAGGCTCACTAATCGCTGCTGCACTGTTAAATTACCAAATGTATGCCACACCCATTGTTTGGTTTTAGGCGGTGGCAAAACCTCACTTTTTATGCCGTAACAAAATTCAAAGTTTTGTTCTATAGGTAAAAATTGCGTTTCAACAACATGGCTCTTTTGCCGAATAACCACTTGCTGGACGAGATTTTCCGAATTCGAACTTTCGATGTCGCGCGCTTCCTTCTGAAAAAGTACGCGGCGCACTTCGCAGGGTTTAACATCCAGAGTATGAGCCCCAATTTCAAACTTCATGGGACCAGAAATCTTATGCTCGACCAAGTCACCCGCTTTTTTGTCGCCGGCGATATTACCTTTGAGTGTGCCAACATCACTCACCCACCAGGAGTCTTCGCGAAACTCAATAATGGCATGGATGCCACTTACATCGTCACCGAGTAACCTAAAGTCGGCATCGCGTGAGGACCCAATGGTAAAATACTTATTACCAGGTCGTAAATGACGCTGCTTTAGGAAGCGATTTTCATGTCTATGTTCTACTCTTAATTGTACAGTTTTCATCTAAACCCCAATTAATGTATATATTCCAACGACTCTTTGACGCCATCGTTGAGTTTCTTTTTAACTTTATACACTGGCGCAAAGTCCATTCCCTTTTTTTGTACTAGGTATGACCCGTCGGGGCTGCGAATTTTTCCATTAACGTCGGTATCGGCGAAATCGACCTTTTGAACATTACCACGTTTAACGGTTTCAGCACCCATTGCGAGCGCGCTGGATAATAAAATTACTAGTAGGAGAGATTTTTTCACTTACCACCTCCGGACTTTGTCGAAGCCACTTTGCGGTCAGCTTCGGCCTTCTTGACCTTAATAACCTTTTCCAAATCTTCAATGCGTTTATTTAATTGAAATTTACCGTCGCCCACTGTTCGCAGTGCTAAGTATTCGGCGAGGGCTTCCTCATGCTTTTGAAAATGCGTTTCTAAAATCTGGGCACGCTCATAACGGGCTTCCAAATCACGTTTGTCTTTGGCAATTACTCGTTCTAAGAAATCCAAGGCTAATTTGGCATCGCCATTAACAACTAAACAACGTGCGGCGCCCACTAAGGCATCGCGATGAAATGGTTCATATTTTAAAACATTACGGAAGCTGCGTTCGGCAGCCGCTAAGTTTCCGCTGCGCAAACGAATTTGTCCTAAGAACAAATCGGCCTCGTAAAGGTTAGAATCTAATTTAATTGCTTTTTCAAATTCCACCACGGCACTGTCAGTTTCGCCATTTTTTAGATAGATGCGGCCACGCTGATAAGGAAAGAGCGCCATAGTTTTATCCTTTTCACCGGCTTGCTCTAGCATCCAAAACGCCCGGCCCATATCCCCGCGTGCATCGGCGGCCAAACTTAGAAAATAAAATCCCCAGGGAGCTGTTGGAAACCTATCCGCCATGTACTGACCGACAAATTCGAGGTTACTCCACTTTTCACGTGCCGCACATGTCGTGCCAAAATCCACGGCCTCACGCCATGTTTTGCTATCCATTTCACGAGACGTATTAGGACAACGTCGGTTGCCCTCTCTAAGAACTTTGCGCGCTAAGATGGTTTGGGCCTCTACGGTATAATTTTTTCCAGCTACCTGCGGATCTTTGGTCGCTAATTGCGGACCCGTCGCGCAACCAAAACCAAGGCTTGCCACAAGAATATATCTAATGGTTTTCATGTGCTAACCTCCCGCAACGTCGGTAACGCCAAACTTGGTGGTGTAACTTGAATATTAAAATGTGGGGCCGCAGCGTTTTGCGCGCGATTAAGAGCCTGCCGAAGCTCCTCGGCGGTTGAATCTGTTAATCCAGCTTTAGTAGCTTGAGATAATGCGGAACTTAGAGTTCCTAAGCCCTTATCTTCGATAGGTGACGCCAACTCTTCAAGCTGTGCCCGGAAAGCTTTTTCATCATCTGCGGGCGTACCAGCTGGGGTTTCAATCGCGCGAACGGCTTGAGCAAAGTGTAAGTAACTTTCTCCTAAACGTTTTAGGGCCATTAAACCGACTTTGGTGTTACCCATTTTTACCACAGACTCATACGCACTTTGAACCTTTTCAAGTCTTTGAGTTTTTAATTGTAAAACCAGGGCTAAGCGTTCTGGCTTAGCTTTTAAGCTTTGACCACGAAATTCTTCTTCAAGAACCTGACCTTGATAAAAGCGCGCCATGGAGCGCACGTAATCCAAAGAAGCGTGGCTCATTGATAAAATTCGCTTTGCCGTTTCAAAGGCCCGCGCATAATCCTTGCGCTCCATTTCTTCTTCCAGTTGGCTCAATGTAATTTGCCCCATGATCGGTTGAACGCCATGACTAAAGATTAATCCCTGCACTTTTTTGAGATTACCTCGCGTACCTAGTGACTTTTCCATGACATACCAACGATTAATGATGTCATGATCAACGCTACCTTTGGAGTTGACATTTTTTTCAAAAAGTTTGCGCGCTAACTCCTTATTGTCAGATACGGAAAAGAAGTTAGCTGCCATAAGTTCCCATTTTCGCGCATCCTTGGGATCACGCTTTGCCACGTCCAACAAAACGGTACCGGCCTCTTGGACCCTGCCCGTTTTCTCAAATGCTTGGGCAGAACGTAAAAGCATTTCTTTGGCATTTTTGTCGTCGGGATAAGTTAAGACATACTGATGGCCTTGGGTCGCGGCTTCATAGAATTTACCGATCTTATAGTATAGTTCGACGGCATTCCACCAAGCGCGGCTAGCTAAATTGGACTTTGGGTTCTGTTTGGTAAAGGCAAGGTACTCATTAATCGCCTTTTCGAGTTCACCCTTTTCCTCAACGACTTGAATTTCCGCAAAGTAAGATTCGTGATATATTTTTGTGAGCTTCTCGCGGCGCTCATTGTTATTTTCCTTATTAGCCAGTGACCTAGAGTAATTTTTTAGTTCCGTATAGGACTTTTGTTTATTATGGATGTCCATTAATAAGTCCTGCGACCGGACGGCAAGATCGGAATTATCTTTTTGCGCACCAATCTCCAGGAAATATTTCTTCGCTTCATCAAACCGATTTTGAGTGAACGCGATGAAGCCAATTTTATATTTCGTGTCAGTTACGAATTTACCTTTAGGACTTCCCTTAAAATAAACTTCGGCCAGAGTCTTAAATGATTTTGTGTCGGCCTCATTCCAAGGCTTGTCACCTACGGCTTTTTCTAAGCTTACAAGGGCGCCGTATCCAGCATCATGGCGAAGCTTTTCATCCTTGTTTTCCGCTAATGTCACGGCGGCATAGGTTTCGCTTGCCTCGCGGAATTTTTGGTTTTGGAAAAGTAATTCAGCGAAGTTAAAACGCATGGGATTTAAATTTTCGGTAGACTTCGTACCGTCCAGAAATAAACGGTAGGCGCTTTCCGCGGCGATTGCCAACTCTTTAAATTGGGACTGCTTTCGCCACATACGGTGCCATTTGGTGGCTAATTTCAAGCTTGTGTCATCGAATAATCCACGGCAGTCGGTATCGGCGGTTGCCGTAAATCCTTGCGAAATGTCCTCTAGCTTATTGTCACGTTGCGCTTTCGACCATGTACTGTTGGACTGACAAACTTCATGAAATTTGGCCAATTCGCGCACGCTGCCATTTCGATCTTTCAATGTTTCATAGTTATTGGCAAGTTCATTATAGGCCGTCGGGACATAAACCGATCGCGGTGAGTTTTCAACGAGATCATGCAGTATAATAGATAAATCTTTGTAACGACTATGCGTTTTATAAAGTTCCGATAATCTAATTAAGACAGGCGCCACGCCAAACGGGCCCGCTGGTTTTAAGAAGTAACCGTAGGCATTTTTCGCCGGATATACATCCTCGAAAAATAGGGCCATGTCTTCTAGAGCTTCTTTGCGTAAATCCAATCGGGAATCAAGACCTTCACGATGAACTTTTTCACCAAAAGCGACAAGAGCTTCGAGTTCGCCAAGCCCAGACTTCGCGTCGTGCATATTATAATAAGTCCAAGCGGTCTTGTATAACCCATAAGGATAAACCCGAGCTTCTGGATATTTTTTGATATCATTAAAATATTTGATGGCTTTTTCAAAACTACGTTCTTGGAAATACATTTCGCCTATTGATAAGTAGGCGTCAGGAATTGTATCTGAGTCGGGAAATTCATTAATTAACTTGTTTAATAAAGTTTTTGATTTTGCGTTGTTACGAATTGTTTGATTTGCAAAGCCGTTATTAAAAAGTACTAAGTCCATTTGGCCATAGCGCGGAAATCTCCGAATAATACCATCATAAATATCTATGGCATTTAGAATTGCGCGCTTTTCCGTCGCTTTCCCAATTTTTGGTATTAAATCCCTCAGCCTGTCGTTGGACTTATTGAGTTCGAAAAAGCGGTTGGTTTTAGACTGGCGCATATAAAGTTCGGCTTTACGGAAAAGTAAATCCGGCTCTATGGATGTCCCACGTTTCTGCCTTAATAATTTATCCAGTTGAGCCATAGCTTTTGCTTCGGTGCTTTTCACCAGCATTTCAGTTTTTAACGCACGAACCTCGACAGTGGACTCATCGTTACCCTTGAGTTCCCGCATTGCAGGGCTATCTTTAGCCTGAGCACCGCTTGATATTAACAAAAGCAATAAGGCTAATAACTTCACGTGATTATTCTCCCAAATTCACTGACGCTAATTTTACATTCGCAAAGCCCGCCGAGGTCGCGGTGTACATGACTTGCTTTAAAACCTCATAGTTTAAGCGCGAGTCAGCAAGCATTACGACTTTACCCTCGAATTCCACGGTTTCATTGACTTTAGCAATCTTCTTAGAATTCTCCGCTTCCTTATCTAACTCTTCGTAAAGCGCAGGAATAAACATCTTATCTTTGGCGTCTAAGGCGGCCGCTGAGATTTTACCCTCAGCAATTTCCGCAACCTTTTTATCGTTCACAAAAACGCCGTTGCGAGTAACGACGAGTTTTAACGCTTCGACGGGATCTCCCGCCGAGTAGGCTTGCGGCAATTCTAGGCCTTCAATCGGCGTGATTTGCGCCGAACTAGTTGACTGTTGATGCAATAAGAAGGCGAGTAAAATTGTCATCATGTCGCACATGGAAGTAATTTGCACCGTGAATGTCGATTTCTTATTAAATTTTCTCATTGTCTCTAAAATATTCACGACTTAACCCTCCAGAACATTGCCAAAGAAAATATCGACGAACATATAATGCGATTCGACCTTTTCGTTAGTTTTTGGATCCGTAACAAATAACTTGGGGTCACCTTCCCGAGTTTTGCGGGCGCTATCCATGACTTTAATAATCTTGTCATAAGACACGTCATCGGCCGGACGCAGTTCCAAACGAAACACCATTGGGAATTGCGTTTTTACTTGCAAAAGTTCTTTGTGAAGACCAGCATAATCTAATTCATTGTTAACTAATCCTAATGTCTTCTTATTTGACTGGCCGTTATCAGTAACTTCTAAAACTATGCCTTGAGTTGAACTCACTTCAACTTTTACCGTCACTTTTGGTGACTCATCTTTGCGTTCTTGCTGGACGGCCTCATTGATTATTTGCGGTAACTGAGTGTCGATGACACCGACTCGCAAAAACACTGCCGTGGCCAGCAATATCGGAACAAGAGCCACAACGACGGACAAGACGGGGGCCATGTCTAGATCGAAGGACTCTTCGTCATTTTTAAAAAACGCCAGATTGCGTGGCATAAATTATACCGCCTTTAAACGACTGGGAGGAGGAGTATTCGGCTTTTTGCCGTTGCCACCGCCGCCGCCGCCGGTTCCATCATTATTCGGGTATACAGAATTCACATGGAACGGTTGGTAGTGTCTTGTTGACAACCAATCCACGAGTTTCGATGAGCTCTCAATGATCTCTTCGAAGTGTTTGTTTTGGCGGGCAAAAAGGAACGCATAAGCGATCATAGTGGGAATCGCCACTATCAACCCAAAGGCCGTCGTATACATCGCCATCGAAATACCTTGTGTTAAGATCATTTGCTTTTGCGTGGGATCAGCTTTGGCTACCGCTGCGAACGCCAAAATGAGACCCTGAATTGTACCTAATAGGCCCAACAAGGTGGCCACGTTAGCTATCATTGATAAATAGCCCAAACGCTTACTGATTGACGGCATTACTTCGGCAATCGCAATCTCCTGACCTTTTTCAATAGATTCATCATCGCGGTCTGAGCGCTCGAGAATTTTTTTAATTACAGAAACAAGCGGAATTTTTTCTTTACCGCCACAAAAAGTAACCGCCTCTTCAATCTTATCACTTTGTACGAGGCTGCGGATTTGGCCCATAAATTCTTGCGCATTTATTCCATAGGCAAAATACAAACAGCGAACTCGGTCGATCATTACGCCGATCGACATAAAGCCCATAAGCACGATCAGGTACGCTGTCGCACCCGATTCGTCTATGACCTTAAATACTTCTTTCATTGCTTCCAACATTTTAGCCCCCTTTTACTTAACTTCTGTTGGTTGATAGTAAATTTGAATATTAACATCTGTCCTAGCAATCGCGGTTCCGTGTAGCTGAATACTATTGTCGGCGGCATTATAGGTCCAACCATTAGCCGCGTCTTCGGGAACAACTTTGCCATTAATTAAAACCTGAATAGAACCAATCGCGGGCGTGCGGTCCAAATAAAATCTTGAAGCGGTATCATAAATTCGTTTTTCAACACCCGCTAAGGCCGCCGCGAAATCTCCCGTGCAGATTGTCGTCTTAGCTCCACCGGAATTATTTACTAAATCCATGTAGCGAAAACCAGGCTCCGTGTAATTTCCATAGGTGGAGCAGTTTTCGCCGGCAGCACCCGTAACGCCAATAAAGTGAAGAACCCAGTTACGCTCTCCCACCGGGGTACGGGGTTTTATACTGTCTAAGAAACTAATATAGTCAGCGGAGTTATCCGGACTGCCGTCATCTTCGTTAGATACAGCGACGACAACGAGTAAAGCGTCGTCACGAAAAAAACCTTGGTTCGTAGACGTTCGTAACTCAAAAGATCTTTTCATGGCCGCTAAGCCTTGCTCTAAATCGTACGCATCCTCCGCGACGGTAATTTTTGCGTTAAAAGCATTAAAAATATTAGGTGTTGAAGGTGTTAACACAGCCGGGCTTCCAATAAATGCGCCGCGCGTTCCACCCGAACGCATATCAACGGTGGTCGCCGCGATTCTAAAATCTAGTTTTCGGCCAATAAGTCCTTGGAGAAATTCTCCTGAGCGTTGCGCCAGTACGGTTTGGTGTTTGTTCATGGAAGGCGTATTGTCAATTACCCAAAGGATATCGACTTTGTTATTCCAGGTTACGTTGGCCTGATAATTTAAGCCAGCTTGGCCCAGCATAAAATCCTGCTGGCCGCAAGCGCATAAGAGCGTGCCGGTCACGACTAAAATGTGCGATAATTTTTTTAACACGCGTACACTCCTAGAGTTTATTCAAGACTTCTTGCTCGGAGCGTACATTCACAGGTTTGAGCAAACGGGAACTAACCAAATTTTAAAATTCAAATCTATTAGGCGGCCTTTTTACCTTTCTCGGCAAACTCGGAAACGATACCCTGGGCCTTGTCACCGATATTGGTAAACTTCACCCCATAATGGATAGATTGTTCTTTATGTTTAATACCTTTTAAAAATCTTTTACTGACAACTTCACATACCGCATTAAAAGGCGGCACACCTTCTCCAGGTTTGAAATGTAGAAACAGAGTTTGGCCGGGAACGATCATTGAGTTTTCGATCACCAGTCCCGCACCACCCGCGCTAATCTCGATACTCTGCCCTTTCCAGACTTGTTTGTTATTATGAATTATTATTGAACCGTCTAACTTCGCCCGCTTGTGACGGCGGCGAAAGAAAAGTTCACTCACGCCTCTTTCACCGGAGTTCTTAAGATCGCGAATTTTGTCGGCTTTAAATTCTTCCACTTCGGCAACCCGCTGCCATGTCGGCATGCCTGAGCGCCAAACGTATTCGTATTCAAAAAGAGATTTTTCCTGCAGCATGCGGATTAAGTCGGCAAATGCAAACGGACCGTAGCGGTTTTCGCCTTTAAGCGTATACCATTCCTGGTCGGTTAAATCGTCGCTTGGTTTTTCTTCGACAGCTTTCGCTGGTTTAGCTATTTTTGGGGACGCCTTTTTCGCTAGATCCGTGAGTGGTCCAAAATCAACGATGGAAATCCAGTCGGCCTTATCTTCCACGTAGATAAAATCGCTGGGAGCCATATCTCCCGCTTTAAGTTTGTGTTCGACTTCCTTAACCGAAAATGGACCTTCCTGCTGACCATTTATATAGACGTAAAATTGTGTTTGCATAGAGGTTTCCCCTTGTGTCTCAACCAGATCTATCGGAAGTCCAGTCTGCAGACTTTAGTAAAACTCTATGACAATTAGCGTGAATTCCTGATGTTTTGTGAAATCGGCGAACTTGTATACAGTGTAATTAATTCATACCTTATTAGTTCCCATTATGGATCACAGTGATTTATATCATTTGTGAAAATGGGTGTTCCCGACTATTTTAGTAAGCGATGAAACTGCGGTCCGTGTTGTTAATGCTTCTCATATACTCCTTTAGCTCTGAAGTCTCGGCGTTTGAGATAGTCAACTCAGGCGCGGACTTCAGGGATTTTTTATCAAATTGGGAAAGGTCCCAGGGCGAACAAAAAATTTATGATTGGACTACTTTTGAAGAAAAGTACGCCGACATTTTTGAGCACGTGGTTTTTGATCACGCGTCCGCGACATGGCCTACAACCAAGAGTGATGCTTTAAGTGAATTCTTTGCGGCGCTACCCAATATTAAAGACAAGATGCTGTCTCATTTTGATCAGGCCCAGTCCACCGCGCAAAAAAGTGTAGCGGCGATCAGAAAGGTTTTGCCGGATTTCACCGACAACCTCACTTTTATTTTCATTCCAACGGCTCTGCGTTTTAACGCCATGGAAAACTATATCAAGGGACGCCGGGGTGAGGTCGTTATTGTTGGTGTCGATGCGGTCGTAAAGTGGGAGAGCAATCTAGATGTCTTGTTAACCCACGAACTTTTCCACAAACATCATTTCGAGAAAATATTTATTCGCTCGGCATTTACCAGTATAGCCAGTGCTTTGTGGACAGAAGGACTAGCCACCTATGCCAGCGAACTCGCTAATCCCGGAGTTTCTAAGGCCGAAATTTTCTACGATAAAGGGCTGGCAGAAGAATGTGAAAAACCCCAATACGTGGCCGGTCTAGCCAAAAAATATTTGGAAATCTATCGCCGCCCCATGATTGACAAAGAACGCCTAGAACTGCGCCGCGAATGGTTTTGGTTAAACGAAAATGTAAAGCCCAGCCGCCCCGGTTATTGCTTGGGCTATCAGGCGGCTAAAAATTTGGCTAAAGATAATTCCTTAGAGGAAATGATAAGCTGGGGCGAGATGACTTACGAAGATAAAGTCGAACTCGCCCTTAAAAAATTACTCCATCCCTAAAAAGTGTTTTAGAAACGTCATTGTAATCGCTGTCACTTTAGCGCGCTGAACGTTGTCGGCGCTACCACCGTGACCACCTTCGGTATTTTCAAACAAATAAACCGGGTGTCCCATGGACTGCATTTTGGCCGTCATCTTGCGGGCGTGCCCCGGGTGAACGCGGTCATCACGCGTGGAAGTCGAAAATAAAATAAATGGATACTTCTTTTCGCGGCGAATGTTTTGATACGGGGAATATTTCTCGATAACCGCGCGCATTTGCGGGTCAGCAGGATCACCGTATTCACCAATCCAGCTGGCTCCCGGAGGCAATTGCGTATAACGGATCATGTCTAACAGCGGTACTTGGCAAAGCACGGCTTTAAACAAATCGGGACGTTGCATGGAAACCGCGCCCATTAAAAGACCGCCGTTACTACCACCTTGAATTGCTAACTTCTCTGCGCTCGTAATTTTTCGCGCGATCAAGTCTTCAGCGACGGCGATAAAATCATCATAAGCCGTTTGGCGTTTTTCTTTAAGCGCCGCCAGATGCCAATTGGGTCCGAACTCCCCGCCACCACGAATATTGGCAACGACATAAACGCCACCCGCTTCCATCCAACTTTTGCCGATGGTGGCATAATAATTAGGTGTCAATGAAACTTTAAATCCGCCATAACCGTAAAGCAGAGTGGGATTTAAACCGTTAAGGTTCATATTTTTTGGCCGCACGATAAAGTAGGGAACCTTTGTGCCATCTTTACTTGTCGCCCAATACTGCTCTTCAACTAAGTTTGAGCTATCGAACATCGGCGGTAGCTGGCGAAGAACCGTCACATCGCTGGGCGAACCCACCGCATACAAGCGGCTCGGCGTTAAATAACTTCCATAACGCACGAGAATGTCATTTTCCCGGTCGGAAATAAAATCAATTTCCGCATGTCCTTCTTGCGGCAGACTCACTTGCTCAGAGCTCCACTTGCCTTGCGAATCTTGGGTTAAACGCAAAATTTTGCCGCGCACTTTATCCAAAACACCTAAGTAGAGCGCATTCTTTGAAACACCGACGGCTTCTATCACGCGCGTTTGCGTGGGTTCCATAACTAAACCGTATTTTAGCGGCTGCTTATTTAAAATTTCATTTATCCCCAGAGTAATTACGGAGCCAGCGGTAAACCCATTCCAAGCCGCACCCAAACGCAAAATAAAATTTCCATTGTAATCACCCGCTAGATCCGCATCGGGAGCAGATTTTACCGGTAACAATTCGCCGTTTTCGGCGCGAATACTTAGTGTGGAATTAAAAAAGTCGAGGGCACGACCAACCATTATGTAACGTTTTTCTTTGATTTCGGCAATCGACGAAAACACCGAGACGTCCTTTACTTCACCTTCATAAATGGTGGGCGAAGTTTTTAACTCCGTGCCGCGAGCCCAAACTTTTACGATACGTGGGTAGCCAGAAGTTGTTTTTGCGGAATCTTCTAAGTCATAATCGACGAGAAGTTGATCCTCATTAAACCATTGCGCCCCCGCTTTACTCTCTGGCATTACAAAACCGTCGGTTCTAAAAGATTTTGTTAAAAGATTAAATTCACGTTTAACCGTGGCGTCTTTGCCGCCGCGAGAAAGTTTAACTAAACAATGAGCGGCAGATTTTTTAAAGCATTCCATTCCTTTATAAACCCAGCTCTCATTTTCCGTTTTGCCGAGAGCATCGATATCGAGAACTGTTTCCCAGTTTTTCGAACCTTGGCGAAAGTCTTCAACTTTCATACGGCGATAGATTCCGCGCACATGCTCCGCGTTCATTTCAAAGTTATAAACATAACCATCACGAATGCTGACATCCGGAATTTTATCGTCCGAGTTTAAGATTTTTAAAGTTGCATCATAGATTTTTTTATAACTCGCCTTGCTCTCGATGAGATCCAGAGTGCGTTTGTTCTGCTCCCCTACCCAAGTTAGGGCATTTTTTTCTTCAACCTGCTCCAGCCAAATAAATGGATCGGCCTCGTCGGCATGAATAGCAAAGGTAAAAACAATCAAAAGTAACGGTAGAACTTTCAAACGCATGTGATCCCCCTTTATTGAAAGCGAATATAGAATAATAGAAAAAAATCTGTCCAATAATTAAGGCAGTTGACGCAGTATGGACTGGATTTGGTGTCAGGCACCTTTTTACTTCATGGCTTCGCGGATGTAGGAGGAGGCCGTGTCCATAAACCAAACCACGAGCACGATAACAAGTACGATACACCCAACTTCTTCCCACATGGCGATTCCTTGGTATTGAATTAGTAGGTTGCCGATGCCACCACCGCCCACCAGCCCTATAACTGTTGCCATGCGTACGTTTATGTCCCAGCGATAAATTGTAAATGCCACAAAAGGCAGAACAATTTGCGGAACAATGCCAAACCATAAAATCTGGATATAATTTGCGCCGGTTGAAATTATTCCCTCGATGGGGCCATTTTCGACGCATTCAATTTGCTCGGAATACTGTTTGGCTAACGAGGCCACGGTATGAATCATTAAAGCCAGCATCCCGGCAAAAGGACCGATGCCGACCCATACCGAAAAAATTATCGCCCAAATAAAGGGTTCCACGGAACGCAAAATATTAAAAAACCCGCGCAGTAGATGATAAATCGTGAGGGTTAAAATGCTTTTATCCATGATATTTCGCGCACAGAAAAAACTTAGTAAAAATGCCGCCGGAACCGCTAAGGCCGTAGCCACAAAGGCAATATAAATGGTTTCGATGATGGCGGTGATTGCCTTGGGTAAAATTTGAAAGTTAGGGTTTATAATTCCTTGCAGTAAGCGGACTGCGCCGTGGAACCCTTCGCTATTGGTAATTTCGCGCCAGCTAAAGTGGGTAAGTCTTAAGCCAACATAAAAGGTAACGGTAAAGCTAATTATAAGCGTCCAGCCCCAAAAAGTTTGCCATAGAGGGTAAACGCGGCCACGTGGATTAAATATTTTTTTGCCAACAGTGGTCACGCTTGAGCGGTTTAAGGCAATTGCCCCAAGTAAGCAGAAAATAACTATTATAAATGCGTAATCGTTGCGGCCGCCAAGAAAACTCCAACCCAGATAGCCAAGATAGGAGAGCAAAATGCCGTCAAAAAGGATGGGTTTCACGCGCTTTATCTCCATAAATTTTGGCAAACCACTCTTCGCTAATTTGCTGGGGCTCGCCTTCAAAAACGACTTGGCCCTCTTTAAGGGCGATCACGCGGTCGGCGTATTCCCGTACTAAACTTAAAAAATGTAAATTACAAATTACCGTAATTCCCTCTTCGCGGTTAATTTTTTTTAAATAATCTAAAATCGTGTGACAGGTGGCCGGATCAAGACTTGAGACAGGCTCATCCGCCAATAAAATTTTAGGATCTTGCATGAGCGCTCGGGCAATAGCGACGCGTTGCTTTTGCCCGCCTGAGAGTTCGGTAACGCGATAAAACGTTCGGTCGGTAAGCCCCATAAGTTCGATATATTTTTTGGCCTTCTCTATATCGTCCCTTTTAAACAAACCTAAGAGACTCCGCCAGGTCGAAGTCCGCGCCAAAGCCCCTGTCAGAACATTCGATAAAACCGTATGCCGGTCCACGAGATTAAAATGCTGAAAGATCATGGCGATTTGGTCTTTGCGGCCGCCAAACTCTATCTCGCCAACTGTGGGCGCGATAATGTGATTAAGGCAGCGGAGCAAAGTGGATTTGCCGGAACCACTTAAGCCAATCACCACCAAAAACTCACCAACCTTTACATTTAAATCAATATTTTTTAGCGCCACAAAACCGTTCGTATAAGTTTTCCCGAGGCCGCGCACTTTTAAGACGGTGTCCTTCATCGCACTTCTTCGCCTAACTCTTTTAACATTTTGCGCACACCCTCGTAGTCCTTATCCGTAGCCCGCTTAAGAGATGTGATACTAAAAATGGTGTTTAGCGTATCCTTGCCTTCGCTGGTCGCGACGTATTTTATAAACGCCTCGGCAATCTTATCTTTCATCTCTTGGGGCATGTCTTTGCGCACGACAATAGGATCATTAGGAATTTCTCCCGTGAGTTCTATAATTTTTATTTTCTCGGCCACATTGGGAATCTGTTTTAAAACCAAGCGGCGCGCATCTTGAATTTCGCCTTTTTGTGGCGGCGTATAGTAAGTTGCCCCCGCATCCACTTGGCGGTTATTAATCATCATGATCACGTTATCATGGCGCTGGGCAAAGACTGTTTCTTTGGGTTGAATATTTTTATCTTTAAAAAGTTTTTTAGGTAGCAGATACCCTGACGTCGAGGCCGGATCTACATAAGCAAATTTTTTTCCGTTTATATCTTTTAAAGTCTTAACTGGACCATCGGAGCGGGCAAGGATCTGCGCCCTGTAAGTGGGACTGTCGTAACGCACCGAAGTCAGCAGAACTTCGACGCCATACTTTTCGTGGGCCAGAATATACCCAAAAGTATTAAGGGTTGAGACATCGGCGCGCTTTGTACCAAAGGCCTCAACCACCGCAATGTAGCTCGTCGGTACGGCGACTTTATACTTATAAGGCGTGTTTTCCTCGAGATACCGACGAACTTCTTGGGCACGGTCTTCTATAAGCTTTGAGTCAATGGATGGAACAAAAAACAATTTTACCGGGTTCTCTGGACTACCGAGCGGCGCCTCTTGACGGGTGCAGGAGGACAAGAGAATGATTCCCACCACTACCAAAAATCGGGTATAATAATGCATACAGAAAAACTTTAAAATACCGAGTTAAAATTAGCAAGCTATGACCAAACATCTTCAATCCCCAGACCACATTTTTGAAGAATTATTAAAGGAAGTAAAAGATCACGGCCTATCGAACAAAAACGTGATGGCAGTATTTGATCTAGATTCCACTCTCATAGAGGTCGGACCTCGTATGACGCAGATAATGCGGGATTTTGCCAAAATTAAGCAACATTTGGCGAAGTACCCCCGCGAGTGCCGTGTCCTTGAACGCTACACCCACCACCCCGAAGATTACAGTATTGAGGAAAGTTTAGAGCGAAACGGTTTGGTTTCTGGTTCCTTTGATTTTTTTAAAGATGTGATGCGCTTTTGGAAGGCCCGATTTTTTTCTAACGATTACCTCCATCTTGACGAGCCGATCCCCGGTGCCATTGAATTTCTAAAAGAACTTCATTCCTTAGGTACCCATATCGCTTATCTTACCGCCCGTGAGTCCCACTCTATGCGCGAGGGCACCATCGCTTCCTTGGCCAAACACAATTTTCCGTTAGCGCCAAAAAACCAGAATGTGATTTTAAAAGAAACCACGCAAAAAAAAGACGCGGAATTTAAACGCGATGTTTTAAAAGAGTTAATGTCGCAATACGGTTCCATTTGGTTTTTCGAAAACGAACCCATAAACCTTCGCATTGTGCGCGAAACATTGCCGCAAGTGCGGCTAGTCTACATCGACACTGTCCACTCAGGACGCGAAGAACCGCCAACCGAGTTGGCGGTTATCACGAACTTCAAACGCAAATCCTAATCCGCTTTCATTGTTTGCTTAGCAAGATCACGGATTCCGACGCAGCGGCGGTCTTCTTGCTGACCGATTAAGAGTTCACGCCGTACCGGGTATTCTAAATTTTTCTCGCTAGCAATAAAATTACCGATAGTCTCGCTACTTTCACGGGTACACTTGCGGGGCAATAGATTTTCCGAGAATTCCTCGACAAAATAATTATCGCGCGAGCCATCGCGGTTGGCGACAACGTCGAAATAAGTCTTCGTATGCGGTTCAAAAAGTTGTTCTTGACCCGGTAAAAAGATATTTCGCATGATCGCGCGCTTTTGCGCCATAGGCATTTTGTTTTTGGGCTCAAGAAGTTTAGCCATCCATTCTGCTTTGACGCCGGCATCAGGAATGGCGGCGGCACAAGCAAGTGCCGAGCGTACGCCGCGCTCAGATTTATCCAAACTTGATTCTTTAGCTAACATCGCCTTATTTCCCGGAAAATTACGCCGACAAAGGGCCCAAAGCATTTGCCAGCGCAAATCAGGGTCAGTGACAAGATTATTCTTTAATTGCTCCTGCAACGCTGTTAAACCGCCGGGCGACTGAGCGACCTTTGCTAACATCTTAACCCACAATTTAAATTGGTCGCTTCCCGGCTTAGTGTTTTCGATCTGCTTTAAGAAAAAACCTTCCAGATATACTATAAGTTCATTTTTCTGCGGCGACGCCGGCATATAGTAAAGAGCGCTATTCATCTCTGAGGTGCCCCGGCCCAGAACGGTTTCCAAAACCTTGTTGAGAATTAATAAATCTTTTTCTCCGGAAATTTGCGCCTGAACGGCAGCCGTATAATTTTGAATCGGCATTTTCTGATCAATTACCATTTGCCAAAGATTAGACCACGCCATTGCTCTAACGAGAGGTTCGGGCACCAAATTTATCTCTGATTTTAATTTTTCTAAAGTTAGCAAATCAAAATAAATTTTCATGTAGGCATGATCGTTATAGTTAGGAAAAATAAATCCCGGGCACTGTTTGCCAACTAACTCTTTGAGTTCAGCCGTTTCACCTTCCATCGTGATGTCTATTTTTTGCGTGACTCGATAAGTGTTATTTTGTTTTTCAAAAACTCCCACCTGAAAGGAATGAGGGCGATTCGATGATGTCGCAGACTTCAGCTCTAAACGTGCTATGCTGACCTTATTATTATCGCATTCCAATTTCACATTTAATGTATCTACACCGGCTTCCCGCAGCCACACTTTTGACCAAGCCGTCAGATCGTGAGCCGTGTGCGCCTGCAGAGATCCAATAAAATCAGCCAAAGTGGCATTAGAAAATCCATATTTACGCATGTAAGTACGTACGCCTTTTTGGAAGCTATCTTTGCCAATATAATAAGAAAGTTGCTTCATTACGGCAGCACCTTTGCCGTAAGTAATTCCATCGAAATTGGCGCGCGCGTCGGATGTTGAGTTTACAGAAGCGGCTTCAATCGGATGAGTTGTAACAAGTTGGTCCTCCCAATAGGCCCACGATTTATCGCTGGTAAAAAAATCGTTCCACGCTTCCTTAAATTCAGTGGCCTCATATTGGGCCAAAGTTGCCATGTAAGTCGCAAAACTCTCGTTAAGCCATAGATCCTTCCACCATTTCATGGTTACAAGATTACCAAACCACATATGCGCCATTTCGTGAAGAATAACACCTGAGGCGTTTACGAGCTCTTCACGGGTTGACTGGGAACGCGAAAAATATCTTTCACTAAAGGTTACAGCCGCGACATTTTCCATGGCGCCACTGGCAAATTCCGGCACGATGATTTGATCGTATTTGCCAAAGGGATATTCGTAATCGAAATATTTATTATAAAAGGCAAACCCCTGCTTGGTAATTTTGAACCACCAGTTGGCATCCACATATTTTGCAAACGATTTGCGGGCAAGTAATCGTAGCGGCATTTTGCCGTAGCGGTCGGTAAAAACTTTGTAGCCCCCCGCAATTAATGAAAACAAATAGGTACTCATTTTTGGCGTCGTTGCAAACTTCCAGAGACGTTGATCACCAACGATCTTCTTTTTTACCGACGGTGATGTGGATACTAACTCCCATTGCGCGGGAGCCGTTACCGATAAAGTTAAAGTCGCCTTTAAATCTGGTTGGTCAAAACAGGGCATAAATCTGTTAGCGTCGTAGGGCTCAAAATCGGTATAGAGATAGGTTTCACCGTCAATTGAATCCTTATAGCGGTGCAAACCGCGCGCATCGTTGCTATAGTTATGGCTATAATTAACCTCGACGACATTGAGTCCTTTAACCAAAGCTGTTTGCGGAAGGTAAATTCCCGTACCGTCATAACGGTAATTGGTGACCGGCGCTTTATTGACTTTAACTCCGCTAACCTCGCCGTCGCTAAAATCCAGTCGAAGCTCGTTTGGAACTTCGCTGAGATTAAACCCCGCTTTAAGCGTGCCACTAAACTTGTCACCCTTAGGGCTGATGTTAACGTGTAATTCATAAACGACTTCGCTTAAAATGCGGGCGCGGTTTTCGGCCTCAGCTAAACTCAGGGAATGCTTTAAAGTTTCAGGAATTTCCTGGGTCTTATTTATAGTTGCGCAACTTATAGTAGAAATAATTGCACCCATGAGTAGTACGCTTCGAAGCTTCATTTTGACCTCCGCGATGAATCGAATTGACATCATAACGACTGATTTTCTAACTTACAAATAGATGAGTCATTTTTTTGCGTATCTGTCTCGAATGAAGCATATCCAGCGCTGGGGCCTCATGCACTGCACCCACAAGGAAAACGTGCAGGAACATAGCCTGCAAGTCGCCGTAATCGCCCACGCCCTGGCTTTAATCAAAAATAAACATTTTAACGGGAAAGTTAACCCCGAACGCGTGGCACTTTTAGGAATTTATCACGATGCCACCGAAGTTATTACCGGAGACCTTCCAACGCCCGTGAAATATTTTAGTGCTGATATTAAACAAGCCTATAAAAACATCGAAAAGTTTGCGGCTGACCGACTTATTGATTTAATTCCAACGGAATTTCAGTCGGATTTTAAAAACCTATTATACGGGGATGATAACACCGAACACGAGAGTTTGGTAAAATCCGCAGACGCCATTGCGGCTTACATTAAATGTTGTGAAGAACAGGCCACCGGGAATGCGGAGTTTGGCCGGGCCAAGATCGCCATAGAGGAAAAAATTAAATCTATGGCAAGCCCCGAAGTAAAATATTTTATGCGGCACTTCGTGCCGAGTTTCTCACTTTCGCTCGACGAAATTAGCGCGCACACTTCTGCATTGTAGCCGCGTCGTAATAATCGCCAAGTCCACCAAGATTATGCAGATTGGTAAAGCCAAACTCCTTGAGTACGTTAATGACTTTTGCGGCGCGGGCTCCCGAGCGGCAATAAACCGCGACGTCTTTATTTTTGTCGGAGTTTACGAGTTTTAAAACTTTGTTAACGGCGCTTTCCGGATGATTCAAAAACTCTTCAATAGAAACCAAGTGTGCGCCAACAACATAACCGTCGCAAGCCTCTTGGCGAACATCGATAACCGGAACCCGTTGAGATAGTAAAGTTTGAACCGCTTCCACCACCGGTTTGCCAACTTGTTGCGGATGATCGGCAAAGGCTAGAGAAGAAATTAAAGAAACCGTAACAATGAGAAACTTCATAAATCCTCCTTAGAACAAAAGACTCGCTAACAGCGAAAATGAATTCAAATTGACGTCTCCGGAGGTACCTTTTATTTTTTTAGATGTCAAAAGGCCGGTTAACAAAAAGCGCGTTTCACTGCTCGTAGGCCAGGCATAACCGCCGCCGAGGTCATAGCCAAAGCCTGTATCACTGACGCCAGAAATGGTGTAACCCGAACCCGTGATTGACTCCGATGCTTTTGCCAACCCCACGTCAGCTCGCAACAGCCAGCCGTCACCGATATTGGCGCCAAAAAAATGCTGAATACTATAGGCGTACAAACTGGAACTAATCGAATATTCAGTTAAACCAGAGGGACTGCGATAACTATCGCCCTGACCGCAAATAATAAACCCCTGCATTGTCTGATGCCCCGCCATGGGCCAGTAGAAGCCCAAGATATCAATTGCTACCTGGGTACGGTTCCAACCAGCAAGAGAAGCGGTCGTATCGGGATCATATTTATTACTTGATAAACCTAAACCCCATTGGGTGTACCAGGTTTCATTTTGTGAAGGCAGCTGTGCATCTAGTTGATCGTACATTTCGGTTTTGGAAGGCACGGGCTTTTTGGCTTCGGCGGGTTTTTCGGTGGGGGCCGCTGGATTTTCGCGAGCAGCGGCAGGATTTTGGGCAAATACATTTGCGGAGTAAAATATAAATAGGCAGATTCTAACTAATGTGTTCATGATGACCTCTCTTTGGCGCATCGTTGGCGAACGAGGTCTGATTTTAATGACGCGTGTTCCGCAGAGTCAAACGCAATCCTTGCTTATATAATTTTACCTTTTAATTTCCCTTTTATTTTACCTCCGCGGCGGCGGAGGTTGGATTGGTAGCAGTTGATCCACCGCCGCGGCGGTGGAAGTGAAGTGAAGTGAAGTGAAGTGAAAGTGCCAAGTTAGTCCGGCGCCGGAAGTAGTAGGGAAAATGCGGCAGGCTACGAGAGCTCCGCCGCTGCCACAAACAACGTCGTCGACAACAGGGTCATCGCCAGCAAAACCCACGCCCGCCAGCAAAACCCGCAACGTCGTCGCCAGCTACCACCCACAGCCGTCAGCGAATCAGCCCTTACGCGCCCAGCGCCACCGCGCAAATCCAAAACGTCATTTCGCGCGAGCAACGACTTCCTTGTCAGACGGGCGAGATTTGCGCACGTCAGCCTTGACGATCTCGCTCATTATTTTTTCTTCCAGGCCTTCCCAGTATTCTTCCTCAATGGGTAGGCCCTCGTTTTTTGATAGTTTTATGGCAAGTTGCCATTGCCATTCCCAATCATCTACGTTTTTTACATTACTCATTGTTCCATCCCTTCGTTAGTGTTCGCAAAGCCAAGACTTGCGATCACATCTTTTCGGTTAAATAAATTTAATAAATTTTTATCCGAAATCTTACTTTTTAATTTTATCAAAGCGTGGCGGTAGTTTGCTTTGGCTGTGTCATAAGGACACTCCATGATTTGCGCGACCTCTTTGAAACTTAAGTCTTCATAGATCCGCAAAACGAGAGCCGTCTTTTGGCGTTCCGGCAATTCATCGATGGCGGCGTTTAATACCTCCCGCAAATCCACGCCTTCTAGGTCACTTTCCGCCTGGGGAGAAACGGCGATATTTACTTTGGAAATATCGAGAGCTTCATGGCGGCGGCCACGCAATTTATTTTTGGCCGTGTTAATACTTATCTGAAACAACCAACTTCGAAATGCCGCCCGGCCCTCAAACAGATGTAGCTTTTGATAGGCTTTCAAAAAACTTTCCTGCACTACATCCTCCGCTGTTTCAAGATCGCGAACGATTCGCAAGGCCATTCGCAAAACAGACTTTTGATACTTGCGCACCAAAAGCGAAAAGGCCGCGCGATCACCGCCACGAACTTGCGCTATGATCGATAGATCCGAAGAATTCTCTTCAGAGCCGATGCTTAGACCCGGCTTGTCCTTAGTCGGGTTAATATCTTTCTTCATAATTCCTCCGCACATGAAGTGGTTGATAATTTTGGGGAATTTCACTCTTATGGAGATCACTGCTGAGGCCTAGGGACTTCATGTCCCCAAGTCATCCCTCGCTATGTAGATAATTCAAACGCTGTGCCTGGAAAAAGTGCACCGCTTACATGCCCGGCGCGAATTTATGCGGTCGGCAGGCTACACAGCCAATACTTATGGACGCGGTAAAAAGATGTTATGGACGTAACTTTTTTTGTCTAGGCCTTTACGAAATTTGTCCTATTACAAATATGTAACCACAGTAGCCCGCGGCAATTCCGCGTGGCTAGCCTGTCTCAATTTGGTAATTAAACCCCCTGCCAAAATAGCGAATTGCATTTTTGAAGTACCCGCTAAACTGAATTTAGTTAGGGGTAACTTGGGTTTTGATAGGTGGGAGAAAAATGAAAAATTTAACACACACATTCACACTCGGATTAGCCACATTGTTATTAAGTGCCTGCGGCAATTGGTCCACGTTACCTGCGAACCTAAATCAGTTAGAATCTCAGAACGAGACGCTGCGAAAAACCGATGGCCTCTCAGTTTATTCAATGGCCGCCGATGACATTCTTATATTGTCCCCCGTAAGCGAGTACGACTACGAAGGAGCCGTTGAAATTGAGATTTTTAATGAATCCGATAAGGGTAGAGTATTAAACATCTCCGCGACCTTGCCTGACTTGGCGCTCTTTGGAGAACAAATCACAGCCATAGAAATTCCGGATTATGTAGCCGTCTCAGCAAAATCGAAAATTGCCGTCACTTTAAAAATTCGTGCGTCAGGAGCCATACCTTTTGTACCGGCGCGGAACTTTTTAAATGTAAACATTGCCGAAGTCGCCGGAACAAAGCCCGCGTCAACGGCAAAATTATTCTTGGTAACCCGGTAAGAAAGTACCGGCGCAATAATTAAAGATCGACTCTTTGATCGGTCACGGTAATTTCGCGCCCCATGATCTTGTAGGTCCCAGGCTCCAACAATATATGGAAATTACCTTTAGTATCGGCCTTATACTCAAACGTTTTCCATTTTGCTTTACTAGAAATGTTTTCGACAGTCACAACGGGAGACGGACTTACACCACGAACCCCCGCCCCATCTAATAAGTCCAGTAATGTCATCCAAGCAACACGCAGTTTTTGCACGGTATTGTCGCGGTACTGTTGGTAACTCACTTGGAACTCTTGATTCATCTCAATAACAAAAGGCATAACTTGAAAATCATTATAGAGCCAATCGATATCACCGCCATCAACGGAGTATAAAATTTCCCAGGGAGTACCAGGAGTATAACGGTCTCCGCCACCATCTCCCACTATCTGGCTGGCGATACCACCACCTACTCGTTTAAAGAAATCATGGTGGGGCGTGCGCTGCCCCTGACAACTAAAAGGGTATAATACGAGTTCGCCGTAAGAATGTAACGATAGGCTCACTGCAGGGCGAACATTTTTAATGAGATTAATTACGGCTTGGGTTTCGTGCTCTGATCCCGCGCTTGGACCGCGATAAGTATCCGAGTTTTTATTGCCGCTTGAACCTTGGCATTGCCCCCATTTGTAAGGGTAATTGCGATTTACGTCGACGCCAAAACCGCCCGCCACGTTTTTACGCCACCAATTATTACTTTCCCAGACAACATTATTCCCGTCGGGATTTACCATGGGTACAGCCCAAATTTCGTTTTGGTCAACCCAGTGTGTGAC
The DNA here is from genome assembly GCA_964498095.1 of uncultured Bdellovibrionales bacterium. Lineage (GTDB taxonomy): Bacteria > Bdellovibrionota > Bdellovibrionia > Bdellovibrionales > SG-bin7 > SG-bin7. The sequence goes on from CAZCFY010000009.1 coordinate 77,197, forward strand.
TTTTTTATCCGAACCGTAATGAGCTAACAAATATTCAATCATATCAAGCGGAACTTCGGGGCTCATGACTTCGCGGGCGTGGTGCATTCCATTAATATAAAAAGTTGGCTTTTTATATTTGGATATGAGGCTCTTATTGGTAATACGCAACGCCCAGATATCACGCCCCTGCTCGGTCTTCCCAATGCTAACGGCATCAGCGAAGTTCGGGTACTTGGCTGCATAGGATTTTAATATTTCTTCGATTTCCCGCGGGTCTTTGTATTCTGAGTCGACAGCGGCATTTAAGAAATTTTCTTTGACGACTTCATAGCCGGCGCTGCGCAGATCCTGTAACTCTTCTCGCGTGACTACAACTCCAACTTCACTGCGCCGCAAATTCACGCCAGAAATATCAAAATTTTGCGAACTTAAAGTTCGTAGCTCCGGCGAGAAGTTTTTTAGTTTTAAAACCACGTGCAGCCGGTCCTGGCGTACGGGAGTAGAATTCCCCACGAAACCAAGACTCAAAAAAATACTTAGACCAACCATGGTCAATTTTTTTGAATTCATTGAAGTCTCCTTAACCTTTATATTTTGTAACCTGATTTCTTCCGTTATTTTTTGATCTGTAAAGCGCTTCGTCGGCGGCTTTAAATAAGTCATCCCAACCAGTCATTGTCGGTGACTTTTCCGCAACTCCCAAGGAAATCGTTATGGGAAGTTTTTTGCCTTCATATTCAAAACTATGGGTTTGTACCGCTTGGCGCGCGCGCTCCGCGATATCGGCGCCTTGTTGCAGACTGCTGCCATGGAGGATCACCACGAATTCCTCGCCGCCAAAGCGGGCAAAAAAATCGTCGCCACGAATAACTTTGGCCTTTATGAGGTCCGCCAGAGTTTTTAAAACAAAGTCTCCGGCAAGATGGCCGAAGTTATTATTAACTTGGCGAAAGTGATCAAGGTCAAATGCGATGGCAGTTAACGGAAACTGCATAAGACCACTGCGCTTAAAAGCTTCTTTTCCATGCTCTAGTAACGCGGCTTTATTAAAAATTTGCGTTAGCCCGTCTATTTGACCGCGGTCGTAAGTACTCTTGGTGGTCATCGACTCGATATTGCCGCTTTCCAAAAATTTGAAGATTACATTTCCCGTTTTTATCTGATCGTTATTTTTTAACTTTACGGGCGTTAACGGCGGAACGACCCGGCCGTTAATCACGGTTTTATTAGTCGATTCCAAATCCATAATGGAAACTTCTTTGCCGCCGAAAACTATTTTCGCGTGAGATTTACTAACACTTTTGTCGTCGACAAAAACATGCGAGCGCGGATCGCGCCCAATAACCATGTCACTGCTGGTAAGCGGCCATTGTTTACCAATGTAAGCATTGGGGCCCACTAACAATACTAAACTTGGCGGAGCGTTTGTCGCCTCGGCAAGCCGACCTTTAAATGTGTCACTTGAGATAACACTTGTTTTGTCACCGGCCGTGACTTCGTCGTCCTTTGGATCTTCAGCCATCAACAATCAGTATAGAAAAACCTAGCAACTCTGACAATTTAGTTTTGCAGGATTTGTTTTGCTAGTCTCTTGCCTAGTTCCACTCCGGGCTGGTCGAAGGCATTTATGTTGAGGTGCTCTCCTAGACCGGCAACGACGACTTGAAAAAGCATGAAAAGCGCGCCCAGTTCTTTTTCCCGAATTTGCCCCACACGTAAACTCAGACTCTGTACTCCCATTTGCTCAAGTCCCTGCGCGGTCGCCGCAGCTTGAGCCGCAAAGACTCGACCAAGGTTCTTTTTTTCAAATCCTAACTGGCTCGCGAATATATCTTTTTTTAACTGTGAACCATAATCTTCACTTTCAGAGACACGTAAAAACCAGACAAATTTGTCCCGCGCGCCTTCCGCGATTTGCTGCAATACCGAATGCTGATCGCAAGAGCCCGTCAAAGGGATAGGCGTACTCGCTCGCGGCGCGGGCTTTTGTTCACGCGTTATTTTTTTTGCCAACGACTCTGACCATAGCTGCTGATACCAAAGCCCAAAATTGCGGAGCGCATCGCAGTAACTCCATAAACAAGTAATCCATTCGTCCCGCTTAAAACTCGCGATGCTTTGAGCTATAAGCTGTACCGTGATGTCTTGATGTTGAATTCCCCAAAGGGCGCCGCGGCGAATTTCTTCGATATTTAAACCCATAAAGGCCGCCGGCAAAAGTCCCACGGGCGTAAGAACGGAAAACCGGCCCCCAACATCAATGGGGATTTCCAAAATCGGAATTTTATTTTTAATCGCCCAGTCGGTTAATAGGTTTTCTTTAAGTTCCGAAATGACCGTTGCTTGCTTTGCGAGACTTAGTTTCTTAGTGGCCAACCACTGGTTAACAAAATTTCCCATGGCCAGCGTTTCCACGGTATTTCCACTCTTTGACACCAAAACAAAATGGGTTTTATTGGGCTTTGCGATTTGATTCAACCGCTGCCAAAAGTAATGGCCGTCAATATTGTCAATAAATTCGACCGTAAATTTTTTGGCCTTAAATCCTAAAACTTCGGCTATGGCTTTGCCACCCATGGAGCTTCCGCCAATACCTAAAACCACCATGTGATTAAATTTTTTTTGTAATTCCTTGGCGCGTTTTTTACTCGACTCAAACAAACTCTTGCGTTCGGGAATCTGATGAAAACCAATATCTTTACGTTTAAGAAATTTTTTAAGCGCATCGCTGGCGGCCTGAACTTCTTCTGGCCGAGGAGCGTGCGTAGAATGTGTAAGGAAAATCATGCAATAACCACGTCTTCTTCAATCCGGTGATAACCGCGCCACTCTTTTAACCGACCGCGTGGACGAGAGCCATCATCGGGATATTCGATCATAACATAGGTGAGCTTCGTGATTTTGCCAAGGGATGGCATGTCGAGTGAAGTTAATTCCGTCCAAGTGCCGGTATTAAAATATTCCATGTCATTCCCCCATTGGCGGTACTGGTAAACATGGGTGTGCCCGAAGATACACGTATGTACTCTTTCGTCTTGAAGGATTCTTTTGGCCTGTTCACTGAGATCAGGAAAAACTGCGCTTTCCAGAAGCACTTCGACGACTTTTTTTACCGTAACCTGCCGGCGGGGATCGCGAAAGAATAAAATTTTAGCAAAATAACCTATCAGCTGAGTAATGCCCGTTATAAAAAACATGGTTTCGCTAAAAAATGCCCAGCGAAGCATCTTGCTAAAGGGACGGATCTTGTCGACATAGGGATAGTTGTTTTTTACTTTCAGTACAAAGTCGACGAAAAAGTGGGATCCTAGCGGCAAATTTAAAATCGGCTCGGGTAAATCCTTTTTTAGAAAAAACCTCTTGGGATCTAAGCGATTGGCCGCCTCATACATATGGCCGTGTTCGACATGCACGCCATCAAAGAAGTAAACGATATTGCGAAATTTAATTTTTTTGCCGACAACTTCGTCTAAATAATTGCGGCAGGCCGGCCAAAACATTCCCTGATCATGATTGCCGACGACATAAGTAACCTGATTACCCTCTTTGGCGGCGAAATTTTTGATCGCGCCAAAAAACTGTGGATGACCTTCGACAATGGATTTCATTACCGACAATGTCACGCCTTCGGTGAGCACGGTTAAAAAGTGACCGCGAAAATCCACTTGTAAAAAATTAAAAATATCCCCGTTCAAAATCAACTCGATTTGGTAATCCTTATACTCGCCCGACATGTAATAATTTATGAATTCAACGAACTTCTCGGCGTAATAGAACTCTTCTAATGAGTTTAGAGCGCCACCTTGGAGAATACGCCCTTTTCCCAAGTGAAGATCGCTGACGACGAGTTTCATCTTCTTCATTATTAGCTCGCTATGTAGATGCGGTTTCGCCCAGAGCTTTTGCTTTGATACATGGCCTGGTCAGCCAAATTTACGAGGGTCTCGCGTGTTTCCGCGTGTTCCGGATAGGCCGCGACACCAATACTCGTCGTAATTTTATAAGTACGGCCATCCACGATAAAGTCCTTTTTGGCAATAAGATTACGGATCCGCTCGGCCGCCACATTCGCATTTAAGGAATTAGCGCCAATAAGAAGCAAGAGATACTCGTCACCGCCGTAACGAATGCCGACGTCATTTCCACGAATATTTGTTTTTAGCAATTGTCCCAGCTGCCCTAAAATTTTAGATCCAATTATATGACCAAACTTATCATTGACGTCTTTAAAATGATCGATATCCAAAAACAAAACCGAAAAAGGGTTTTCTTGACGGCGTGACAACGAAATTTCACGGTCAAGAGCCATCGCCAGGTAGCGTTGGTTAAATAATCCGGTTAAGTCATCCACGAACGCCAATTCACGGGCGCGCACAAACCGCAAAGCTTCGTTTAGATTTCTGGCGACTACTTGGCGCACATAAACGATGCTTTGAAAAATCCAGTTTTTTTGCCAGTTGCGGGGATTCTCAATAAGTATGTCGCCTATCTTTTCTTGCGTTTTCGGTCCATAAACGGGCCACAGCACGAATTCACGGTTTAAGGTTTTTATTTGTACGACATCATCCAAATCAAATTCCACTAAGCCCCGGGCCAGGCTTGCAATGAGGGCTCCAAGCTCTTCCTGATTTTGTTTTCCTAAAATTAAATATTTGGGACAAACTTCGCCAATCCGCGCCCGCGGAATTTGCACACTGCCCTTTTGATACTGCGTCTGAATCATATTTTCTAAACGATCGCCCAGAAACCAATAAACTTGTGTCGCCCCTAACTCCTTACGGAAAAGCTCCAAGGTTTTAGAGATAACCTGCGGACAGTTATCTAACTCTAAGTCAGACTCAAAATTTAATAAATTTTGCATTACCAAAATATCGCTCATTTACTTTACCTTTTTTAAAGGCGTAGCATTTTGGTCTTCGTCTTCTAAAAGTGACAATGCTAATCGCATAGCTTTAACAACGCGGCGAATTTTTTCGCCATCCTTTTCGATGCGGTCATTCATCGCGCCTTCGCGCGTCCGATGTTGTTCAACATCCAAATTCATTTGATCAATGCGCCGCTTTAAATCCAAAATTATTTCATCTTTATTGCGAATGACGGCGGCACCTTCCATTTTCATGATTTCAAGGCGGTTTTCAAGCTCACGCTCCCGCACCCGGATCTTTTTTAGATCTGTGGCCAAGCGCATTTCCAATTCTTCAACTTTTCCCGACAGTCTTCCCATTTCGCGGTCTTTGGCCTGGATAGACTCCATTAAAAGCCGCTTTTCTTCACTAAAATTTTCTTCTTGCTCAGACGCTTGACGAGAGGCTTTTTCAAATTTCGTCGTGAGATCTTCGACGCGTTGGTTTAGCGTGCGTCCAGCAGCGATAAGTTGTTCATTCTCGCGCCGTAAACGGTCAATTTCTTCTTCAAGTTCCAAAATTCTTTGCTGAGCTACGCGCAAATTTTCTGACTGCGCTAAAGCGGCTTCTGTCGTGGGCAAATGGCCGGCGGAAAAAGGATTCCGCGAAGGACTTTTTCCCTCAAACTCTGGAAGATTGGAATCGGGCTTCTGTTGGTCTTTTCCCAACAGCGCATCCACGATTCCCATCGCAAATTTGCCGCCATTTTTATTATCAGCCATCTACGTAAAATATCGGAAATCCAGAGGTATTTCTTAATTTACAGGTGACCCTTTGGCGTGGGTTCTAGACGTTGGCCAAGGAACCAATTTGTTAGATTGCATATACTACGCGCCGAAACTTATAGATTTCTATTCTATCTCGGACCATAGTCTAGTGTTATATGGTTAAGTCGTTAGGGCAAAAAGGAGATTTCATGAAAAACATTTTTGCACTTATTTTTTCTTCAGTCGTAATAATTTCTAGTTTGGCGCATGCAAATCCTCATCTGATTTTAGGCACGGGGCCCGTGGATCTCGCCTATCGGCGTTTTGGAGAAGTCAGTCTTGCCGGCATGGATGCAGAAAAAAATCCCTGCGAAGTTAAAATTAATTTTTATTTTAAGGAATTAAAAGACAGCGGCCAATATATTATTTCCGCCATGTACGCGACAATACTAAATGCCGCCCCCGGCCGCTCCGCCACTTACTCGGCCCGCGTGTCACCCGATCAAATTGTCGACGGCCCCCAATGTCCCGAGCTTAAAGAAAATTCAGATCAGGTTTTTCATCTCCAAAACGCCGAAGAGCAAACCTCTCCCCGCGTATGCCATGAATGGAAGTCCCGCTGGGGATTCAAGTTCGAAGAACTTTCTCCTAGCGACTCCCGCTATACCGTTATCGCTGATGACGGCGAGACCTTTATCTGCAAAATTTCGAATTAGATCTTACGAAGTGCTAAGGCCATCTGTTAATTAAAACTATATTTAAATCCGCCAGCGCCATTCTTAAAAAGATATAAATGGCGGCCAGACCAGAAAGCGTTGTAGCGGGCCACTTCGGCTTGAAGATTTACCGAAGGTAATAAACCGCGTGGAAGATTGACCCACGCGTTGACAGTGCGATCAAGATATTTAGGAATAGACTGATCTCCCAACTGCGCACTTGAAATACTTTGGACCATAAATTTAGTACCGGTGTACCATGTCCAGCCAAAATCAATTGAGATTCCCGTGTAATCATTTGCTAGATTAATTCTGCGCCAAGAGTTGGTGACGGGATCATAGGCGCCGACGTAGCCAACGCCATTTGTGATCATACCTGCCAGATAACCGCCCCACACAAGCATTTCTTTACCGTCCCAATGCGCAAAGTGATACCAACGCCCCGGAATATCTGCGGGAGCATTTGCCATTGGTGCCCAGGTGTCCGTCGTGGGATCATAGATGGCTCCATCATTATAAGACGAGTTGTTAACAATGGCGCCGCCCCACACAATCATTTTTGTACCCGTCCACACGGCGGTCGCAAAGCCGCGAGCCGAGGGCGCACCCACAGTACTCATTGGAGCCCACGTTTTTGTCGCAAAATTATAACGGCCGCCACGATTTGTATAAGCATTCGTAAAGCCGCCCCATACGATGTATTCCTTGCCGGTCGAAACAGCTGTGTGAGCAATCCCTGGAGTGGGCTGATTCTGAGTTTCCATATTTTCCCATGAGTCCGTGGCCATTTTGTAAACTACGCCCTGGGCAACAATATTTCGGTTTATGTCTTGCCCTCCCCAAAAGTAGACGTTTCCGTTTTCCATCGCCGGCGTACCGTAGAGGCGAAATGGTATTACTGCGTTTGGCGAAATTCCAACAATGCTTTCGCTGGGAGCGTATTCATATCCCATAATCAGTTTGCTGGTTTCAACATTATCGACAAGTAAACTTACGTCGACTTTAGACGCCGCCGAAGAAGGAGTTATGCAATTAATTTCCGTTGCACTTACGACTTTTAAATTTAAGCATAATTGATTGCCAATTTTAACTTCAACTTTTTTACCGGCTAGCGGGATATCACTTGCAGTGATTTTTAGAGAATGATCCCCAAATAAGGGGCCTTTGTTATCTATCACAGAAATGAGTTTAGGCATTGCGGGTACTGGCGGCGGTGGAGGCGTGTTGGAATTATTATTATTTGGGTCGGCGCTGGGATTATTGCCGGTGTCCGTCGTGGAGTTTGAACTTAGAGCGCCTCGAAATGGGGCCATTTCGTTAGAACAATTTTGATAACCACTGGCGGTTACTACGAGTAAAATTAAAACGGATGCTAGATTTCTTGACTTAAAATGATACACCCTAACCCCCATCCCTTATCGGCTATTAGCGCTGCAAGGCAAAGACCACAAAGGGATGAACCAAAAGCAAATCATCGATTAGATGTTTTACAGGTGATCACTTTTCCCCTTGAGCACATCTAAACTAATTACCTATTCCGTCTCAAATAGGCGCGCTTAATTGTGAATTTCTCTCTAGAAACCTAGTCTAAAGTTAAGCACTCACTGGCAAATTCCGAAAAGTACTGGTGAAAGGTCGAGTTATGGACGTTTGCGGGAAAATCCTAACCTTACTCTACGGCATCGTTTTAGCGACGACCGCCATGGCGCAATCATCGCCACAGGCCATGAGTTTGCAGGGAAAAATTTTAGATGCCAGCAATACTCCCGTGGAAGCTGCAAGCGTCACTTTTGCTATTCAAATTTTATCTCCCGGAATCGAGCAATGCTTACTCTATCAAGAGACCCAAACTATCAATATGTCGGGATCAGGCGGCATCTTTTCTTTACCACTTGGTGCTGGCACGAGATCCGGTGCGGGATTTGAAAACACCAGTTCTCTTGCCACGATTTTTAATAATGCTTCTGGCGCTCTCACCGGTTTAACCTGCTTAGTAGGGACTAGCTACGCACCTTCTGGCGGCGCAATCCGTAAAATTAAATTAACCTTTGATGCTGGCACCGGACCACAAGTTGTTACGCAAACTTTGGATTTGCAAGCCGTGCCGTTTGCGCTTTACGCCGATAGCTTACAAGGAAGAACTCCAGCTAATTTCTTACAAACTAGCGCACAAACGACTCAAATCAAAGTCGACAACTTGGCACTTGATGCTAATTACAATGAGTTACTCGCTCTCATCGCCGGGACGTCAACCCAATATGCTTTACCAAATGGTTCCAATTTTACTCCGGCTGCCGACGTGAATTTAAATTCGCATAAAATAATAAATCTCACCGCGCCTACCGCCGGTACCGATGCCGTTAATAAAACTTATTCCGACACTAAACTTGGTGGCGCCGCCCTTGACACCACTGGACTCACCACAAATGGCCAAAGCATTCGCTGGAATAACACCTTAAATAAATGGGAAGTTTACACGCCTTCAACAACTGATAGCACCAAGCTTCCACTCGCCGGCGGCACTATGACCGGAGCGATCGATATGGGTGGCTACAACTTGCTGGCTACGGGTCATATTACCATGAGTCCGCAAAAAACTTTAAATCTTGGAACTTACACCGATGCGCAAGAGACCACTCTGGTGGGAACGCTTGGCGCCGTGGACAAGGGTAAAACCTGGTATAACACCGATCAAAGCCAAATTAAAATGTGGACGGGTGCTGCGCCCGCCGCGGTAGTTTTGTCAGGTAATGACATTGGCACCTCCGCTGGAAAAGTCATGGCTGCAGACGCGGTACCAAATTGTTTAGCAACACAAAAATTACAGATGAGCTTAGGGCCGGTTTATTCTTGGACATGCGTGACCGATCAAACGGGAACGGATACTCAGTGGACCACAACAGGAAGTGATATTTATTTTAATACGGGAAATGTGGGGATTGGAACGGCAACCCCCGGTTCGAAACTATCTATCAGTCAAACTGACACAACTACTACGGGCTCCATAAGTTTACACAAAAACTCGTTTACATTTAATCCCTCCGCAAATGCGCTTGGTGCGTTGCGAGTTGCGAGTGAAAACTCAGCTTCGTCGCAAGCAGGAAATACTAGAAACTTCGCGACCCTGCTCGGCGTAACAGGAGACTCTACTCACAATGGTTCAGGGACCGTAAGTGCAGTGAAGGGCGGCTCATTTAGCGCCGCAAACTCGAGTACGGGTACAGTGAGTATGCTGACTGGAATAGAGAGTACCGTTTCAAATGCTGGTACAGGCAGTGTAATGGATATGTATGGTGGCTACTTTGATACTATGTCTTCTAACGGATCAATAACAAATATGTACGGTGTATATGTGAGTCAAATGAGTACCTCTGGAAGTATAAGTGCAGCCAATCGCTACGGAGTTTATATTGATACTCCAGTAGGAACTACAACCACAGCTGACTACGGCCTATTTCAAGAAGGCGCTAACCAAAAGAACTACTTCGCCGGAAGTTTAGGTATCGGCACGACAAGCCCTGGCGCCAATCTCCATGTAAGGGCTGCCAATAATCCCGAAATCAAACTCACCAATGAAGGAACCGCACAATATACTTCTCCCTACATCACTTTCGAAAACACAGAAGTTACCGACGGTAATCAGACTTGGAAAATTATTGCTTCAAAGGACTCGGCGGGTGCGGCGACCGGTGGAAGCACCTTTGCCATCCGACGGGGTAATCCCGATCAATCGATAGCGAGCACCCCATTTGTCATTGATACTTCCAACAATATTATATTGGAAGGGGGCTGGAGCACGGGTGGACAAACCTATGGTAAGGTCGGTATTGGCACGGTCCCAGTTGCGCTTCTTGATGTTGCGGGTGACATAAAAATCGGTAACAGCAGCGCGACTTGCGATGGCACAACTGCGGGAAGTCAGCGCTACAACACAACAAGTAACAAGATGGAATTTTGTAACGGCACAACTTGGGCAAATATCGATACAAGTGGTGGCGGTGGTACTGTAACAAGCGTTTCAGTGACTGCGCCACTTGGCGTGACAAATGGAACAACGACTCCTGCACTCACCATTTCCGATGCCACCACTGGCGCCAAAGGTGTGATGCAAGTTGGAAGTGGTCTTGCGGTTTCATCAGGAACAGTCAGTGTTGATTCGGGAACGACAGGAAGTAAAATTGTTGCTCTTGATGGTACCGGAAAACTCCCCGCGGTTGACGGAAGCGCACTTACCAATGTGGTGGCCACAAGTTACTCAGGAACAGTACCGGTTAATAAGGGCGGAACTGGAGCGACTGATGCGGCCACAGCAAGAACAAATCTTGGTTTAGCAATTGGAACCGATGTGCAAGCGTACGACGCGCAGTTAGCGGATATTGCAGGCCTGACAACTACGGCCGATAATTTTATCGTTGGTAATGGATCTAATTTTGTTTTAAAAACACCCGCCGATGCGCGCACAAGTTTAGGCCTTGGTACGGCTGCGGTATTAAATACAGGAACGGGATCTACGGATCTCGCTAGTAATAACGCTGTTCCAAATTGTACTTCGGGTCAAAAACTTCAAATGAGCGCAGGCCCAATTTATTCTTGGTCTTGTGTTACCGATATCGCCACCCAATGGACAACAACCGCCAGCGATATTTACTATACGACCGGAAACGTCGGTATCGGAACGGCGGGCCCAGTATCTCCGTTACATGTCGCTAAAACGGTTGACGGTGCCGCGCAGATTCTAACTGTCGACAATACTCAGGCAAATAGTGCCGGTTCCACGAATGAAACGGCAGAGATACATTTTAACTTTGCGGGAGTTCGGGCTGGCAAAATAAGTGCGTATAAAGAAAGTGACTTTTCAAACGCGACAAATCGCGACTCAGGAATAAGTATTTACTCCGAGAGAGATGGAAGCCCCAAGCATGGCCTATCAATTGCGCCAAATGGCAATATTGCCGCAGGATCAATCACCACTCCGTTAGCTCCACTGCATATCGGAAAAGATGTGGCAACGGCCCAAGTAAGATTAGAATCTACAAACTTTTTTCCAGCTCCAGGCGATGTACTGGGCTCAATAACAATTTATGCAGCGGATACAACTTCGTGGGCTGTGGAATATGGATCAATTCAGGGGAAAGCTTTGGATTCAACTAATGGGAGTATCGACGGCACTCTAGAGTTTCATACGACGGTTAACAATACGAGCGCGGCCAGAATGTCTATCGTAGACGGAAACGTCGGTATCGGAACGACAACTGTCACCGAGCGACTTATGATTTCTACTGATGGCGGCGCAAATCCTTCAAATGTCGTTAACGAAGGTTTTGGGGCCAGCGTAACACCACAATTCATCGGTCGACGGGCCTTAGGCTCAGCCGCGTCTCCTTCGGCAGTTGTTCAGGATAGTACTTTGGCCCAATTTGGCGGAAGGGGATATGGAACAAATGCATGGAGTACAACCGCAACGGCTGCCATGGAAGTCCATGCTGGAGAAAATTGGACAAATACGGCTCAAGGCGGCTATCTCCTGTTTGGAACAACTCCCGCAGGAAGTACAACTCGATCAGAGAGAATGAGAATCACTGCTGATGGCAACGTTGCCATTGGAACTACAAGCCCATTGGGCAAGCTTGATGTGGTGGCGGCTTCAAATACTCGATTGCTTTTAAACACGGATCATCTGGATCTGACTACGGATGCAGATGCCGGGGGATGGGCAAGAGCCTTTCGAATCACTCAAGGGAATAATACAAACGGCCAAGATGGAGGAGCCTTTGGTGTGGTCGGAGCCGGAAGTACGCCAAGCTATGCATACATGGCTATACCTACCGCAGATAGTACAGGTTACGACTCTTCAAAAATACTTATTCTGAATAACTCTGGCAACATGGGAATCGGAACGACCTCGCCAACCACCGGCGCCCGCCTTGACATTACCGGCACAGGTTCCGCCGCGAGCTCTATCATTATTCCTCGCGACACTGTCGCCAACCGTCCAGCTGTCGGCGTCAACGGGATGATCCGCTACGCTACCGACACAAATAAATTTGAGGCGTTTCAAAACGGAAGTTGGATTGATGTCATCGGCACAGCCTCTTCACTTTCTGCAGGTAATGGAAGCGTCGGCTCTCCGTCTATGTCTTTTTCAGGAGATTCCAATACAGGATTTTATAGTAATGGTGCTGATACGATTGGTATTTCAGCAAACGGCGCAAATGTATTTAATATTTCTTCAACAACTTTGTCATCACCAACAACGGGTGGAGCTTTGATAACCTCTGGCAATGGCACGGCGGCAGCTCCAGCCTTTAGCTTCACTGGTGACACCGGCACCGGCTGGTGGAGACCTGCAGCAAGTACTATGGCCGCAAGTACTGGCGGTGTTGAAAGAATGCGAATAGATTCCTCTGGTAACGTGGGTATAGGGACAAATGCGCCTGCGTCGCTCTTAGATATTTCGGGAAATACAAATGCGTTGTCTACTATCTGGGTTAGAAATTCAAACAACGGCGCAACAGCTCGCACGATGTTAAATTTGGCCAATGACAATGCTGACTACAGTTCCATCTATATAAAATCATCGACGGCCGCCTCTGATCCCGGTGGGCTTGTTATCGATAGTAATAGTGCCGGTGCAAAAGCAACTCTTTTCTCTCAAAGTGGTGTTGAAAAAATGAGAATAGACACTAATGGCAACGTTGGTATCGGCACTATAAGTCCCGCGCAGGCACTACATGTTGTTAGAAATAATGCTCAGTCCCGATTACAACTTGAATCCACCGGAGTTTCAAATGGAAGTGCAGGGGTTGAGATAAAAACCACCGACGGCGGCCAGTGGAATATCTGGATGGACGATGATTCTAATGATGATCTTGGCGAAGGGGATCGCTTGGCATTTTCATATGGGACTAGTCATCCGATGGTATTAGATGGCAGCAGTGGAAATGTCGGTATTGGCACGATAAGTCCAACGAATGCAGGGCTAATTGTAAACAAAAAAGTAGGTGACACCTATGCCATCTTTGGCCAAGGCACCAGCAACGCGCTTGGAATGATCGGTGGCGGCGATGCTGGAGTGAGCATGAATGCCTATTTTAACAGTGGCTGGAAATCTGTCGGAGCGGGTTATAGCGGATACGCCGCTTTTGATCCTGTTGGTGGCGATTACTATATTTATACCTCAAGTAGTTCTGTCGGTGCCGCAGATTCCTCCGTGACGACCTTAACGAATCGCTTTTTTATAAATGAGTTGGGCAATATCGGCATCGCAAACACGGCGCCATCTTCACTACTTCACGTCGGCAGCGCTACGACTACGGCCGGTACTGCCGTCGCGAAATTCGAAACAGCAACCGGGGTTTGTACGATGACGCCGGCAACTTCGGGTACGGGAATGGCATGCTCGTCGGATGAAAGATTAAAAAAGAATATTGAATTTGTAGCGGCTGATTTCGCTCTTGAAAGTCTCCTGCAACTTGACGCCGTTACTTATGAGTTTAAAAAAGATCCGTCAGGAAAACGCTACACAGGATTTCTTGCCCAACAAGTGCAAAAAGTTGCGCCAGAATTTGTGCGTGAAAATGACGATGGGATGTTGCAGGTTTACTATGACGGATTAATTCCCTGGATCACCAATGCCATTAAAGCGCTTCATAGTCGCATAACAGAACTCATTACGGCCAGCGAGCGCCACTCTAGAGAGATTGCCTCAATCAAGACACAGGCCGAAGCGGAAAAAGCCGCCAAAGATAAAGAGATCGCCGAACTTAAATCTCGCCTCGAGAAACTCGAAAAATCTATTAACTCTAGATAAAAATACTGACAGCAAAAATGCTTGCGACTTATTTCTCGAGTATTTTCCTTTTCATTTTGCACCTCTGCGAGGAAAGCCTTTAGGCCGAGCGCAGGAAGCGCGAGCCGAGCAGCAAAGGAATGGAGCCTGGGTCAAAATGAGAGGGAAAATACTCGAGAAATAAGCAGCTAACCTTTATACTTAAGAAACCGTCACTACCTTCATGTACTCTTTATGCCGCTTTTCAACTTGCGTATCGGTCAAATTAATTAGCGCCCGCACGCTAAAATCCTGGACCGTAAAACTAGCCATCAAGCAACCTTGCACGCAGGCGCGCTTTAACGCTTCAAAATTAAGTGTCCCGCCCTGCTGAGCCATGTAACCAATAAAACCACCGGCAAAAGTATCGCCGGCGCCGGTGGGATCTACAACTTTAGCAATCGGATAGGCTGGTAAAATAAAATAATGTTTGTCGAAAAACAAAACGAAGCCGTACTCACCGCGTTTTATCACTACGGCTTTGGGTCCCATTTCTAAAAGCTTGTGACTGGCGGCGATGGCGTTGGGCTCTTTAGTTAAAATCTTCGCTTCGCCCTCATTAATTAAAAGCACATCGACTTTCTTTAAAACATTTTTTAAATCGTGAAGTTTCGAGGAAATCCAAAAATTCATTGTGTCCATGGCGACAAGCTTTGGTTTCTTAACCTGCTCTAAAACCGAAAGTTGCAATACTGGATCGATATTGGCCAAAAAAACATAATCTACGTTTTTATAAGAATCTGGCAATACAGGTTTAAAAGACTCCAACACGTTGAGTTCCGTCGTGAGGGTCTGAGCCTCGTTGAGATCGCCTTCGTAGCGGCCGGCCCAATGAAAAGTCTTACCTTTTTCTTTTTTAATTCCCGTGACGTCAACGCCACGCTCTTTTAACAAATCTAAATCCGACCCCGCGTAGTCCTCGCCGATTACACCAACCACGCCGACTTTAGAAAACATACTGGCGGCTAAAGAAAAATAATTTGAGCTTCCACCTAGCGCACGCTCGGCGGCCCCACTCGGCGTATAGATAGAATCATACGCCAAACTTCCAATCACGATAATTTTAGGCATGTTGTACTTCTAACCTTTCCGGTCGGTTGGTATAAAGCGATGTCAGCTGTCCACAGGCGGCGAAAATATCACGTCCCATGGTTTTACGAACCA
Organism: uncultured Bdellovibrionales bacterium; assembly: GCA_964498095.1. GTDB lineage: Bacteria > Bdellovibrionota > Bdellovibrionia > Bdellovibrionales > SG-bin7 > SG-bin7. Next base: position 92,498 of record CAZCFY010000009.1, read on the forward strand.
GAACGTGCGCGCCGAGCTTCATCAACTCCTTTTGGAACCGATCCACTTGCGATGAACTTGGTCGCAAGTAGTCTGAACCAGGATGTTCGTTGTAAGCAATCAAATTTATTTTGCACGGCACATTTTTCGTTAAATGATAAAGCTCATGCGCTTGTTCTAAGCTATCCGTCACGCCCTTGAGTAAAACATATTCAAGCGTCACTTTATCGCCGGTTTCCTCGCAATGGGTACGGCAAGCCTCTAAAAGCTCACTGATCGGATATTTTTTGTTTATCGGCATCACCCGGCTACGGACCTCATCATTAGAGCCGTTTAAACTTACGGCAAGACGTACACCCGATTGTGTAATCAGCGGAATTTGCGGCACGAGTCCCGAGGTAGAAACTGTAATCTTCTTGCGCGACAACTTAATTCCCCATTCGCTATGCAAAATATCAATCGCGCGGAAAACATTTTCAGGATTATCGAGTGGCTCACCCATTCCCATAAAAACAATATTGGTAATTCTAACTTCCGGGGGCAGTGCGCTCTTAGCGATTAAATATTGGCCAACGATTTCACTGGTTGCCAGGCGTTTAGATAATTTTGTTTTGCCCGTGTAACAAAATCCGCAGGCCATGTTACAACCCACCTCCGAAGACACGCACAAAGTTAGCCGGTCATTGTCGGCGGGAATTAACACGCATTCAATCGTCTTATTGCTACCCATGTCCAACAAAAATTTCTGCGTGCCATCGACACTCTTTAAATGCTGAACAACTGCCGGTAGCGTAAAATGTAAAATATTTTTTAATTCGTCCCGTAAAGTCTTCGCGATATTAGTCATCTGATCAAAGTCAGTGACGCCATCCACGTAAACCCACTTAAAAAGTTGTTGGGCGCGAAACTTTTCCTTGCCGTAAGACATTAAAAGCTTTTGCAAATCGGCTAAAGAAAAGTCGTAGAAATTATGTTTTTGCATGGAGGCCAATTCATAGCCGAATTAGCCTAAATCCTCAAAGATTTTATGCCTTTTCCTGAAAAAATTTTAAATTTTCCAGGGCGCTCTTAGCTTCTTCATAATGGCAAGGAACACAGCCGATCTTAGCCACCACGACGCCAGCAGCCGCATTTGCCAATAAGCACGCCTCGGGTAAATTAAACCCGGCGGACCAACCCAGCGCTAAACTCGCGATAACGGTATCGCCAGCCCCTGTTACATCATAAACCTCGCGGGCAAAGGTTGGCACTTGGCTTAACTGGCCATTTTCGTAGATCGTCATCCCTTGCTTTCCGCGCGTTACGACCACGCGGCCAAAGTTACCTTGTTCGGTAATAACTCTTACAACTTCCGCGAGTAAATTTTTGTTAACATGCAGATCGTCTTCGGTCATTTTCGCCAGAGCTAACGCCTCTTGAAAGTTTGGCTTAATTAGATCAGCACCCCGATAATAGCGTAACGGGGTCGTGCGGTGCGGATCGACCATTACCTTTTTTTCTTTTTCGCGCGCTAATTTTATCAACTTTTGCGCGACGTTTTCGCTAAAAATTCCTTTGGCGTAATCTTGCAGTATGACCGCGTCGACTTTGGAAATTAAATCCCCGGCCCGTTCCAGCAGACTTTTTTCTACCGCGGGACTTAAAAATTTACGGTGTTCAAAATCGACCCGAACGATATGATGATGCTGGGCCATAACGCGCAGTTTGCGCGTCGTTGGGCGCGAGGCATCGACAATAAGACCGCTATCGTCGACTTTTTCCTTTTTTAAAAGGCCGCGCAATTGATCGGCAGCACCGTCTTGGCCAACCACGGATAGCAACACCGGCTGACTCATTAAACTTGTAATATTTTGTGCCACGTTGGCGGAGAGTCCTAAGCGCAAGGATTGCTCACTCACGTCCAAAACGGGAACCGGCGCCTCGGGACTAATGCGATTGACATCACCAATGACATATTCGTCAATTCCCACATCCCCGATGATGAGAATTTTTTTATTTTTTATCATGTCCAGGCGCTTTAAAACGCTTTCTGCCATGGTACGAATCATATCAACCCTTCTTTTGTAACTCTTCGAGCTCTTTTAACAGTTTTTGCTTCATGCCTTCAAGCTCACGAAGACGCGTATCCTGACCGACCGATAATTCCATTCGCGCCCGGGCGGCACTCTGCCGGTAAAGTTCATAAATCTCTGACCTTATTTGTCTATAACGCTCTTCCTGCCTTTGCAACTCACGAAACTGTAATTCGTCGGCGGCACTTACTTGCGCCACATTTCTTAGCTGCATAATGCGGCTCGCGTAGAGTTTTTTTTCACGGTTCAACCGCTCCTTAAGGCGAAGTTCTATTTCTAAATGTGTGCGCACCGTTAAAAACTGCTCTTGATAATCAGGAAAAATTTGAAAATCGGCCTCTTTGTAAATCTTTTTGAAATCCAAACCAAAAGGGAAATCACGTTTATCTTTTGATTTAAGCTCCGCCAGCATCTGCTCGGCTTTTTCTTTGGCGGTCTGGCGTTGCGCCCGCAATTTCGTACGCGCGATTTCTTCGCGTTTGACAAAAGTACAACCAAGACTAGCAAGATCTTTTTGTAAGCGGGTTTCCGGCAACCCCGACGCATTCATAATTCGCAGCGACTGATTTTTTTGCACAAGTAAGTCAGCCAGCTTGGTGATTACCTCGCGAATGCCCGCCACTTGAGCATCATCGTCTGGAAGTTCTACCGAAATCTCAACAACGCGTTGGGCAAGACTCTCTTGGATGGATTCAACCATCGTTTCAACCACGCGGTTGGGACCTTGATAATGTAGCAAGGCGGTTTTGTTTACAAACTCGAGATAAAATCCCATGCAGAATAGACTAATTTTACTGGACAAATCTTGCAAACCAAATTCATTATTGGGGTCATAATTTGAAGGAGCTAGCACTGTGGAAGCTTTATATTCTGGACCGTTCTATGAAAACGTTGTCCGCAACATCGAATCTGCCGGTAAAATTGTAAACATCGATCCCAATATTCTTGAGCGCTTAAAAACTCCTCGCCGCTCTATCTGTGTGAGTATTCCCGTTCGCATGGACGACTATACGGTCAAAGTTTTCCAAGGCTTTCGCGTGCAACACAACCAAACGCTTGGGCCCTTTAAAGGTGGTATTCGCTTTCACCCCGACGTGAACATCAGCGAAGTGGCCGCGCTTGCCGCGCTTATGACATTCAAAAACTCTTTATTGCAATTACCTCTTGGTGGCGCCAAAGGCGGTGTTTGCGTGGATCCAACAAAACTTTCGCGCACGGAACTACAAAATCTCACGCGCCGTATGACCACAGAAATTGCGCCGTTTATTGGGCCGACACGTGATATTCCCGCGCCTGACGTCGGGACAAATCCGCGCATCATGGCTTGGTTGATGGATACTTATTCGCAGCAGGAAGGCTATGCCGTCCCCGGCGTCGTCACTGGTAAACCAGTAGAAATTGGTGGTTCCGTTGGCCGCGAAAGCGCTACCGGAAAGGGCGTTGTCTACATCGCTTTTGAAATCGCAAAACGCAAAAACATTCCGCTAAAGGGCTCAACCTTTGCCATTCAAGGTTTTGGTAACGTGGGTTCTTACGCGGCTCTTACTGCTGAGTCCATGGGCGCTAAAATTATCGCAGCCAGTGATGTAAGCGGAGCGGTTTATAATCCCGAGGGTTTTAAAGCGGCCGATCTTGTCGAATTTGTTAAAAAGCAAAATCCCATTCAAAACTTCCCGGGCGCACAAAAAATTTCTAACAATGATCTTCTCGAGCTTCCCGTGGATTTCTTGCTCCCTTGCGCTCTTGAAAATCAAATTACCGAAAAGAATGTCGACCGAATCCGCGCCAAGGTTATTGTCGAAGGCGCCAACGGTCCGACGACTCCCGGCGCAACACAAATTCTTCATAAGCGCGGTATCACCGTGGTTCCTGACGTCTTAGCCAACGGCGGTGGTGTTATTGTGAGTTACTTTGAGTGGGTACAAGACATTGCTTCTTACTTTTGGGACGAAGACGAAGTCGATCGCAAGTTACGCATGTCTCTAGTTAAAGCTTTTGATTTGGCCTGGGCTATGACGGTAGAAAAAGACGTCGACATGCGCACAGGGGCAATGGCCGTTGCCCTAAAACGTTTAGAAACAGCGATGTTGTTGCGCGGACTTTATCCCCGTTAATGAAACCTTGGTTATGGCTGCCGCCAAGCTGGGCGCATAATCTAAGTCAGATTTATTTAAAATCTTATGGTCATATTTTTTCGGCGCCAATTCCAAAATGGAAATCATTTTCCTGGCGGGGCCTGCAATTTCCCAATCGCCTAGGCATCGCCGGCGGCGTGGATAAAAATGGGGAATACTTAAAAAGTTTTTGGGCTTTGGGCTGCGGATTTTTAGAAATTGGCACCATAACGCCATTACCGCAAGAGCCAAATCCGGGGAAAATTTTAGACCGTGACGTAATAGCAATGTCGGTGTGGAATAAAATGGGGTTTCCCGGCAAAGGCGCGAGTTATGTTCATCACCAATTAAGTCAAATTAAGCAACGGCCAACACCCCTCTTTATTAATATTGGTAAAAATCGCGCTACACCTAACGAAGACGCTGCCAGTGATTACCTCCTTGGCTTAAAGAAATTTAAAGATATCGCCGATGCCTTCGTGATTAATATTAGTAGTCCAAACACCAAGGGGCTTAGGCAAATCCAAGGGGCCGACAGCCTCGCCAAATTTTTAAGACCTCTCCTCGGAATTCAACCCCGACCCGTGTTGTTAAAGTTAAGTCCCGATCTCTCGGATTCCGAATTGGAAAGCACACTAAAAACTTCACATGAGCTCGGTATTGACGGTTGGGTATTGGGTAACACGACAACGTCCATGACTGCCGAAGGCGGAACGTCTGGGAAACCTTTGGCCCCGTTAGCAAAACATCAACTCCTTATGACGACTAAGTTCCTCGGCGCTGGGCGTGGGGATAAGTTAATCATAAGCGTGGGTGGAGTTCTAACTCCCGAGGATGTCGCCGAACGGCTTACCATGGGTGCGGACCTCGTCGAAGTCTACGCCGCTCTCGTGCTTGAAGGTCCAAAATTCTTTAAAAGAACTGCGAACTATTTCAACATCTGATGTCAGCATGACAAAGCCTTAGGCGTTGGGTTAGACTATTTATTATGAAGCCCAAACGTCCTAACTGGATACCCGTTGTTACGGGACTAATAATGAAAGGCGACCAAGTTTTAGTTGGTTTGCGCCCCGAAGGCAAAAACCTGGCGGGCCAGTGGGAATTTCCCGGTGGAAAAATTGAAGCCAATGAAACTCCCGAAGGCGCGTTGGAAAGAGAACTCAGAGAAGAGTTAGGAATTGAAGCGGAAATTGGGGAAATTATTTTCGCTGGAACTCACTCTTACGGTGAGACGGGAATTCTACTTTTATTTTATTTAGTGAAATACTGGAAAGGCGAACCCAAAACTTTTTATCACCGCGAGTTGAAATGGGTTCATCTAAAAGATTTACAGGATCTCGATATTCCCGGAGCAAACCGTAAAGTCCTCCCACATATCGTGCAACTTCTTCCATAATTTCGTAGCCAAAGTGAAACCACTGGTATCAAAAAAGCTGCATACTTTACATGCAACTGTGTACAAATGGCCCTGTGAAATATAGAAAATGTCCCAATTTTAGTCTTTACGCGTTGGCCGAATTGTTGCTATAGCTAACTTGCAGTATCGAATTAGGGGGATGCATATCAAAGTTTACAAAGTGATTTTGGCTTTGGCTGCGTCTAGTTATTTAATCACATCTAAATAAGAGAAGGAGAAATTATGAAAAAAACTCTTATTTCATTAATCGCAGGCGCTTCAGTAGCTTTATCGCTATCTGCAAATGCCGGTGACCAAAATCTTCCTGGCCAACGCGCTGGAGAGATCGTTCAAGCGGGTGTCAACGTTGTTGTAAACGTTGGAAACCTAGTTGTAAGTTTTGGCCAAGACGCATTAGTTCGTTTTCCAAAAGCTACAGCTGAAACAGCTAAAAACTTAGCTAAATGTATCCATGATGGTCTTCATGGTTCAGCTGGCCAAGTTGTAACTGCTCCAGTTCTTTGTCCTGTGACAATCGGAACTGAAGCTGCAACTGCAATCGTATTAGCTGGAATGTCTGGCGTACAAGCGGTTGTTGCCGTTCCCTCTAAGTTTGCAAAAGAGATCGCAGCGATCATGCTGAGCTCTAGCAAACAATCTTGGGATGCACTAAACCAATTTAAGCACAACCCGGCTTTCTGGGTTCTTAACCTTGGTGTTTGTGTAGCTTCTCACGTTATTGGTCGCGCTGCTCAATTAGGTGCTGCCGCTATCGATCTAGTATCTGCTACTGCAGGAACAGTTGTTGAATTAGCTGTTGCTGGCGTACGTACTGGTATCAAATACGCTGCTAACGCCGTAATTATGGTTGCCGATGCAGCTACTGGCCGTGCAAAAATCCTTTGCAAAGACATCTATGGTGTTGGCAAAGGTCTTCTTGTTACGATCAGCAAAGCCGCTCACGGAAAAATTGGTGGCAACGATGGCGCTATCAAAAATTTCCTTGATAACGTTTTAGGCCGCCTTGTAACACTACCTATTCGTTTAGTAACAGGCCAAACTTTGGATCAAATGGTTGCGCAAGCTTTGGCGCAGTCATCTGGCCGCAGTGAAGAAGAAGAACGAGCTGGTAACAGCTTCTAATCTCCTTTAACTGAGATTGTTTGAATTGAGGGCTAACCTGTTGGTTAGCCCTTTTTATTTGTGGTTAACCTGTGTTATGGGTACGCCATGATTCCCTATCAAAAAATTCCCAAGGGCTTTTTAAGCGGACGGTTAGTAGCTCAGGATATTTTGCTATTTCCTAATGGCGAAAGGCAAAATATTGGCTCTATTGCGCGCGATTTTGAGGTCGGCGATATTATCGCCGTCAATAGCGAGTTTACGCTGGCGGTAATGCTGGCCCCGGCACTCGCGGAACCGGAGTTAATTAACGCCAACCATTGGGCCCTGGCGTGGCCACGCTTCTTACAAGACGTTCGTGACTATTTTAAAGCGGAAAAGTTTAACGAGGTCCACACGCCTACATTGGTGCAAAGTTCGGGTGCGGAAACACATTTGGATCCCTTTACTACGCAAATAGAACACGCGACTTATTATTTACCGACAAGCCCCGAGTTTCATTTAAAGAAGCTCCTTTCGTCGGGGCTAAACAAAATTTTTGAAATCAAATCTTGTTTCCGTAAGGACGCGCCGTCATCAACACACCTCTACGAATTTACCATGTTGGAATGGTACCGCGGTTATGCCGGTATTGATGAAATAATCGAAGACGTAAGAGGCCTTTTGAAGTTCGTGGCAGAGCAGCCGCAAACAGATTTAGTCTCGATGAGTGAACTTTTTAAAAAATATCTGGAATTTGAATTAACTCCCCGAACAACCCTTGATGAACTAAAATCTGTGGCCGCAGGCAGCCGCCCGGATGATAGCTGGGGTGATGTCTTCTTTCGCTTATTTTTAGAAAAAATCGAGCCACAAATAGGCTTAGAGAGGCCCGTCATCGTACGCGACTTTCCCCCGCAGATGGCCGCACTAGCCCGCCTCAATGAGCGCGGGTGGGCTGACCGCTTTGAAGTCTACTGGCGGGGATTAGAATTAGGAAACGCCTACGACGAACTTAACGATCCCATAGAATGCGAAAAACGGTTGCGCCTTTGGAATGAAGAAAAACGCGCGCTAGGTAAAGCCGAAGTCCCACCGTCCAACGAGTTACTAAAGGCCCTGCGCGCGGGAATGCCCCCCTCCGGAGGTATCGCCATGGGACTAGAGCGGCTCTTCATGGCGATTTATTCCATTAAAGACATTCGCCAGACAAAGTTTTTTAGCTAGAATTTTTTCGGCAAGTTCGGCGCCGGAAGTGCAAACTAAGATTAGAAAATTTATCCCAATAGAAATATTGTTCAACTTCACGACACCTTAGTGACAAAGTTGCGGCATTGCTGTGGCATATTAATTGTATTTTTAAAGGCTATCATGCGAACTGCGATAAATAAGCCTTTACAACGAAAGAGAGCCATTTTATCAAGACTGCGCTCTATGCTTGTTCGTCTTTCGTCACTGCTGTTATTTTTGGTAATTTCCTGCGCCAGCTGGCAAAAAGGAAATTATATCGAATCGGGAAATGCTTCTTGGTATGGAAAGGCATTTCACGGCCGGCAAACAGCAAATGGTGATAAATTTAATATGTTCTCGATGACCGCCGCCCACAAAACTTTGCCCTTTAACTCACAGGTCAAAGTCGTTCGTCGTGACAATGGTAATTATGTAATCGTGCGCATTAATGACCGCGGACCATTTATTCGTGGCAGGATAATTGACCTCTCCTTCGAAGCCGCAAAAGCATTAGGTATTGTCGACATTGGCGAAGCGCCCGTAGAACTTTATTTGATACCCTAAACCCACTTTATCCCTTAAACACAGGTGCACCCTATGCGCCAGCGTCAACCACTGACTCAGATTGAAACACTCTGTTGGCCATAATAAGGAAAATTCTCGCTCCTCGAAGCCTTAAAATTGAGTAAGGGGGAACTATGAAGTGGAATGTCCTTGGGGTCATACTTCCAGCGCTCTTTATGCTCGGATGCCTTGATCAGGGAACTTTGGGAAAATTAGAAGGCGCAGTTTATGCCGGTGACTTAGCGTCCACCCAACCAACGCCTACACCGAATCCTAGTCCGCTGCCACAACCCGAACCCGCGGGACCGCCGCTCTACCAATTTAAAATCGATACTTCTCAATGCGTAACGGAAGCAGGATTTTCTTGTTTGATATTAAAGCCTAATATGCCCGAGCCCTCCGACTCAGACACTAACCGTTCCATTTCAAAAATTAAACTTTTTGAAAATGGTAAAGAAATTGGTCCCGCCCACTCGCTCCATGACGACATTCGGTTTAACGGTCAGGGACGCTTTAGTCACTGGCTAGGTACATTGCGATTTTCTGCCAGTGATAATTCAAATCCACTTACCAATGGCAAAACCTACACATTCGGAATTGAAGGCGTTTACACAGCCCCCGAAATAAAGGTGGGCGCGTTTAACAACACCCTTCTCGGTGGCGATCAGATTACCCTCCCCGTCACCGGCGGTGAGCCGCCGTTAACTTACACGGTGACTTCTGGCGGCGGAAGCGTCAATGCACTGGGGGTTTATACGGCTCCCACTTCTTCGAGCCGCATTACTGTAAGGGTCACAGATAAGTTGGCGCAATATGTGGATATAAATTTACGTTCACAAGTTCTCCACTACATTGGGGGCGACAATGGCACTGGAAGCCGTAACACGATTTATTCATCCCACGATGGAAAAACATGGACCACGTCAAAACCCTTGCCCCTTAACGTCCAAGGGATTTCACTATTCGTACTAAATGATGTTTTACATTTGTTTGGCGGTTACACGACAACCCAGTTACCTCTATCTTTCCAGGCGTCTGACCTCGCGGGTAATTGGACACAAAATCCAAACTTACCACGCACGGGCGAGATGGCGGGCCGGGTCTTAGTGAATGGCAAAATTTATTTAGCCGCTACCGACCAAATTTTAGTTTCAAGTGACGGTGTTAATTTTACCAAGCATGCAAATATGCCTTATGGCCCCGACATTGGAACACGCCTTGCCTATTTCAATGGTAAATTTGTTCTCACTGGCGGATACAATATGGAAACGGGCACATTTCACGGCTTTGTCATGACGAGTCCCGACGCCAAAACTTGGACTTATGACAACGACATCCCCCCACGTTTTGCCCCCGCACTTTTTACTTTTAATAATAAACTCTACCTTGCCGGCGGACAGAGTGCGCAGTTCACCTTTAATTCTGAAGTTTTCGAAAGCACGGATGGTATTCAGTGGACCAAGATTGGCAACTTGCCCGCACCCCGCGCTTTTCTTCGCGGCATAGTATTTAGAAATATGATGTATCTCGTCGGCGGCAAAGAGGGCACCGCTGCAAACTCCAATGTGTGGGCATCTAGCGACGGAGTTAATTGGACGACAATGGGCTCCTTACCCGGCCCGATTTTCAACGGTGATTTGGCAATATACTAGGACTTGTTGATCTTAATCATTTTCGTATCGCCAACATAAGTCTGAAACGTCAGTGACGGATTATCGCGAACCGAATCGATTTTTTTTACCACGGCAATCATTCGATCCAAAGAACGGCGCAGAGTTTCTAGATGCGGGCTCTTGTCGATATTGGCATCGCCATTTAATAGCTCAATACTGGTTAATGCTATTGAAAGTGGGTTATTGAGTTCGTGGTTATAAGTAATAATCATGGCACGTACGGCTTCAAGCTCAGTTTTTAACAGCAGTTCCCGCTGATATTGCGCACTGTTGACGTGGGCGGTAATACGCGCGCACGCCGCCTCAAAATTAGCAGGCTTATTTATATAATCGTTTGCACCCCGCCTAAAAGCTTCCATCAAATTCGCGGCGTCATCAATAACGGTAATAACAATGATCGGCAGCGAATTCTTATCGTATTTCGTCCGAATCTCTTCCATGATCGCCAGCCCATCCTTGCCGGGCATGATGATATCTAGCAAGATCACGTCGTAGCGGTTTTTTTCTAAATGCGCCATCACGTCTTCGGAATTTGCAAGGACGTCAGTCTTAAAACCACGCCGTTCCAAACGGTCGGCAAAAGTCTGCGCAAAGTTGGCGTCGTCATCTATAAGTAAAATCGAAATACTCACGCGGCGTTTTCCAATCGGGTTAATTCTTTAAGTTGAAGATTTAGATTCTCTAACATCGCTCTTAATTTTATATATTTTTCTTTAAAGTTTGGCCAATCAATTTGATCCGCATTTTCCAATTCATTTAAAAAAGAATAAATTTCTGTTACAAAGAAGTTGGCAACACCGCCACGAATATTGTGGGCCGTCATTCGCATGGCTCTTTCGTTCTTAGAATCAATCGCCGCCTCCAATGCGGCTACCATCTTCGGAAAGTTGGCTAGATACCCTCTTATGTATTTGTACATTATATCGGTATCAGTTCCGAAGTGTTGATAAAGTAATTCCAAGTCCAGCTTTACCGTTTTTGCCTCGTTAAGTTTTTTTAACGGTTCTTCGCTTGAGACATTTTTGGCAACAGCCCGTTGCAGGGCTTTACCCAAGCTTTCGGCGTTAAAAGGTTTAGCGACAAAATCATTCATCCCCGACTCGCGGCACCTCTGCTGATCATTATCCGTAACACTCGCCGTAAGTGCTATCACCCAGGGATGCGTCGCGGACTGACAGCGCAAACGCAGTTTTCTTGTCGCTTCAAAGCCATCCATTTCCGGCATATTGACGTCCATAAAAATGACGTCATAATTTTTTGTTCCCAGAGCATCTAAAACTTCCAAACCATTGGCGGCTACGTCTACATGGTATCCCATTTTTTCCAGATGCTGGCGCGCCAGCATTTGGTTAGTTGAATTGTCATCGGCCACGATAATGGTCAGCGGAAGCTTTTGCGACAGCTCTGCATCGACAGCGTAGCCAGAGGCTACCGCAACTGATCCCTCACCTTTTCTAACAATTATTTTAAAAAAGAATTTCGAACCCACTCCGACCTTGCTATCCACCCAAATCGAGCCCCCTAAGGCCTCGCAAATGCCTTTGCAAATAGCCAGCCCCAATCCAGTGCCGCCAAATTTACGGGTCGTCGAAGCGTCGGCTTGCGAAAATGATTGAAACAATTTGCTCTTAACCTCATCGGCAATTCCCACACCTGAGTCCGCGACACTAAATTCTAACGAGTAATCGCCTTCGGCCAAAGGCTGAAAGCCCGCGGCGATTTTAATTTCGCCATTATTGGTAAACTTAATGGCGTTACTTACCAGATTAAAAAGCACTTGTCTGAGACGGGTCGAATCTGATCGGGCCCAAAAGTCATCCGGGATCGTCGAATCAAGAATTAGCCGCACTCCCTTTTCCTTCGCCCGCGGTCCAAAAAGTCCTAAAATTTCTTCTAAAAAAGCATTTACGTGAAAATCCAAGTCTTCGAGTTGCAGTTTACCGGCCGCCATTTTTGAAAAATCAAGAATGTCGTTAATCAAAGTTAAAAGAGTATCTCCACAGGAGGTCATAACTTTTAAATAATATCTTCCCTTTTCCGACAGGTTTTCGCTGCCGAGTAAATTAGCCATGCCTAAGATACCATTGATGGGTGTGCGAATTTCGTGACTGACATTGGCCAAAAATTCTGATTTAGCCTTGGTTGCGACTTCAAGCTCCCTGTTACGTAGTTCCAGCTCCTCACCAATACGAATGCGGTCACGAAACTGCAGGCATTGCGAGCGTAGTTGAAAAATAAGAAATACGTAATACGTGAAAATGATGAGACTCAGGGGCTCAGCACCATTTAGAGAAAATGTTGCTGATAAGGGAATTCCAATCAATAAAGTCACGAATAAGGCCGCCGCGAAAAAACTAGGCACAAGTATCGTCAGTGACGCTGCGGCAATACCGCAGCAAACCAGCAAGACAACAAGCGTGGAGATATCATGCATTCCATATATTTTTAGTGCCAAATGACAAAGGGTTCCCCACAAAGCCGCAGTCAGTCCCAACAGCGATAAAAAAACGACCGGCGAATAAAATCCCAAAAAAAATCGCAGGACACTTAAAGAAATAATTAGCCCCATGATGCTGTTAAAATAGAAGGGAAAATCCTGGGCAAAATCCGTATAGGCGTAGACAATAAGAGCTAAAGTGATGTGCCCAAGACTACTACTCGTACCGCGTTTGGCGAGTTCGTCCCTGGCCTTATTAGAAATTCGAAATTTTCCCAATGGCATTAGGAATTTATCGGCGCCCGAAAGGTGTGTCTTAAGAAGATTAACCTAGCCTTAAGATTAGCTACCTTTATTTATGTCTTCGCGCAGTTCTTTTCCCACTTTGAAAAATGGGAGTTTCTTTTCACCGACATTAATAACTTCACCCGTGCGAGGGTTGCGACCTTGGTAAGAACCATAGGCGCGATTCACAAAAGACCCAAAACCACGTATCTCAATCCGGTCGTCTTTCAACAAAGCTTCGGTCATGGTATCAAAAATCGTGTTCACCACAGTTTCGGCTTTTACACGGGTGATTCCAGCTTTTTCAGAAATAAGATTGATGAGATCCGCTTTGGTCATGCGTTATTTCCTTGGGAGTAAGTTATTGAAACTATTAAAAGTATATCTACTTGGAATGACGCAAGAAAGGAATAAATATATGGAAATGGTGCGTAAAAACTGCCGGTCTTAAGCCTTATACCAGCCAGTTCGCATTAGAATACTCTTATAGGCGTTTATGGTTTCATCGACCATCTTTTTGGTATCAAAAAGATTAACGACTTTCTTGCGGGCACTTTCTCCAATTTCAGAAGAGAGCAATGGAAATTCAAAAATATCTATAAGCAAAGTGCTTATGGCTTGGGTATCCGCCGGGCGCACCAGAAATCCATCGCGGCCGTCTTCAACGATATTGGCGATGGGGTTGACTTCAGAACCTATAATCACTTTTTTCTGAGCCATGGCTTCTAACATAGTAGGTTCAAAACCGCTGGAGCGCGCCGAGAGATCAATATACACGTCACACAAACTTATATAGTCCGCAAGATCGTCAATATGAACCGGGCCCGCAAAAACCACGCGGCTACCAAGCGCCAGACTTAGCATTTCATATTCAACCTGATGTTTTAGAGGTCCCTGCCCGATAATGATTAACCGCGTGTTGGGCTTTTTTATCGCTACCTTTTGAAAGGCCCTAAGGAGATTCTTTATCTCTTCAAGTTCAGTCATATCCGTTAGAGTCACAATGATCTGCGCGTTGGCCGGAAGCCCCAACTGTTTTAACAAATGTTCTGGCCTTGGCCGCGGCTCGAGGTTTCGCACTTCGATACCATACGGCACCGTGTACACTCGAGAATCGGGATATAAATAATAGCGCTCTAAAGAAATTCGCTGCTGCGGGCTGGTTACAAAAACTCCGTCAGCGGTTTTTAGCAGGGCGCGGTCACCGCCAAAAAAAGTGGTCAAAAATTTATAAGCGAGCGCCAGTCCTGTCGTGATTAAACTGCTGAGTGACTCTTGCGCCATTCCTAAAATGGAAAACACCTGGCCCATTTGCGTGGCCTCCACGTCGTAAGCAATTGCCAGGTGGTGGTCCTTCTTATTTTTTCCTAAAAGGATGGCGGAATTATCTAGCGAATGCAGAATGTGGAAAGGCTCTTTTCTATGCGTCTCAAGCAACTTTGATTTTAGTATTTCACCAAAAGGCGCGGGTGAAGTAACAATTCCTTCATTAAGGTAATACGCGTGAACGCCCTGATCGACAATTTCGGCTTTCCCCAAGGGATTAGTCGACGATAAAATCGTGACATGATGCCCGCGCTGCGCCAGTCCGCGCACGATCGGCCAAAGGTACCCGTGATGATCCGCCCGTGAAGCCACGGGAAAGTTCCGCGAAGTAATACAGATATTTAGTTTTTCAGGCAGCGAAGTTCGGGCCATAATGTCTATTATGGCCAAACTCCGCCTCGGGGGCAATTACTAGTAGAAGTGCATGGCAATTATTTATCGGTTAAAATGAAGTCTTCGACACCATTAGGTGTGTCAATCAAAATAGCGCGTTTTAAAAACTCACCGTGGCTGATTGTCTCGACCTTAACAGAGGGCTCCACGACTCCAGAAGCTTCCGCGCGGTTGGCGTAAAGGGAGACCGTCTCAATTTTCCCGTCGGCGTTGGCGTTCATTTTAGGAAAGCGCTTAGCGACGTTTAGGGGTTGGCCTTCGATGATGTTTACGCTGATGTTTAATTTACTTTCAGCAAAGCGATCATTTTCTGCCGTAAGAGACTTTGTTGTGCAACCATAGAACACGCCGTCGTTATCATTTTTTAAGTTATAGAGGCGGCACTCATAAGTGACGGAAGTATTTTTGGTCAGAAGATCTTTTAATTCGGGAAGAGTAATCGCTTTTATGGGATTAATTTTGTGGATGCGTTCGTAAAATCCGTTGACTGTCAGGCCTTGGGCGCGAATGTCATCTGGCGACGGCTGCTTGGTAGCCAAGAAAAATTTCTCGCCTTCATTTTGGCAGTTTGTGGTCCATGTGTCGTAATCAAAAGTATACGTTAGAGGTAAAACGTCTAAACTTGGCGAACCAATAAATACCGTTCCAACCGCTTGGCGTAACATGTTTTTTTGTTTTTCCGAGCAGTTATGGGGTTTCGCTTTGGCGCGCAGGGGGCTGTTGACCAAGATGTCTTTTAAATCGACACTGTGACCATTTTTGGAGACCTTAATGGTAACCTTTGAAACCTCATGATAGAGGAGATTAGAGACCTTCTTCAAATCAGCGTTAGCTGAGAGCGCCAAACCTACTATTGCGCAGCCTAATAACAATTGGTTTTTCATACAAAACTCCTTCGCAGGGGGTATTGCAATATGAATGCCCCACTTTTTCGGGGCGGTAGTTATGAGTGCCGCGACTAAACTAAGGCAAATATCTCCGCATTGTCTTTTCGCCAATCTTGACTATTGCAGCTCTCTGGTTGCAGCTCCGGCAAAGTAGCCGCAAATTACCTCTTTCTGAACTCCCACCTTGGGCAAGTGGCTGAGCATGATCTATCTCCAAAGCGAACGTTGAGCGACAAATCTGACACCTCCCCTCCGCCTTCCGCCAAACCTCGCTCTTTATTTTTATTGAAATATAGTTCCTATTTTTAGCTTTCACTTCCGGCGCCGGAAGTGACATCGTTGAACACTTTCTATCAGTGAGAAGTGAAGACGGCGGCGCGCTGTTTACCGCGGGCTGCGAAGTCGGCGACAAGTTATCGATCGCGGGCTGGGAATTCAGCGACGAATTACTTACCTTGGGCAATAAAGAGCTGGAAAGGACCTTTTCCGATGCCCCCTCCGAGCTTGACCTACCTGAGCGCGAAACCTTCTGACCCTTTAACTGCGGATCGACCTTTGCCAAGGCGATATCACATAACTCATTAATCAATTCCGAGGTTTTCATGTTTGGGTTTTTATGTGCCAATAATCCACGAAGCCGCTCGAGCTTCTCTAATAAAATTTCATTTGCGGCGAATTTAACTTCGGCGAATTCAGAATTAACCTGCCGGACTCTTTCCTTTACTTCCGGCGCCGGACTAGAAGCATAGGACAACAAGATCTTCTCGGCCTCACGCGTTGACTTACTTTCTAGTGCCTCTAATATTTCTAATTTTTCATTAGCGCCTATGCTCCCTGCTTTATCTTCTTGATTAAAAAATTCCTTGGCCTTGGCGATGTTTGTTAAAGACAGTTCGCCAGATGCTAGTTTCGCCTGGACCTGGGGCAATTCCTTAATTAACCGCATGGCTTTAATACGACGATCTGCCTGGGCATTTGAGTATTTCAGAACATTCACGCAATAAGCAAATAAACTTGGCTGCCGCAGATCAGAGTACAACCGCCGTCTTTCTATTTCACGAAGGTGGAAGAGAATCTCCAACAAAACCTCCCGCTCGCGAGCCACCAGAGTCACGATGCCAGAAAGTAAACTTTCATCGGATACACTTCTTAAATCCATGAAGCCCCCTTGAAATACTTTTTGCCGAAATATTTTTTAGATAAGCAAAATATAATTACAAAATAAACTTTTGCAATCAAAAAATATTTTTTCCGGGATAATTTTTTTCGAAAATTTATGAAGCCAAACACTCTCGAAAATCATCTTTTCGGCTAAAAAAATCGGCTCGCGGGTAAAAGAGAGCTACAGCTTTAAGTTGTAGCTGCACAAAAAAGTCGGCCGACTCACGCGAAGCACACAAAGCCTACGCGGCGAGGCCCACCCCAACCAACGTCCGAACCACAACGAAAAATCAATCGGTGTAAATGTAGTCCTCGTCGTCAATGGTCACGGCGCGCGTGAGATACTCGCTGTAAGGAATGGTAACGGGCTTCACGGTGGGTGCTACGATGCCATTAGATTCCACGCGGGAACCGTACAAAGTAACCGACACGATTGTACCGCTGCTATCGCTATTCTTTTTTGGGAACCGTTTGGCAACATTTATGGGTTTACTATCAACAATATTTACCGAAATGCTAAGCTTACTCTCGGCATAGCGGTTATTTTCGGAGGATTTCGCTAAAGTCACACAACCGTAAAAAACGCCGCCATTATCGATCTTATTGTCATATAAACGGCACTCATAACTGCCTTTGGCGTCCTTAGTTAAAATTTCTCTGATATCAGGGAGGCGCACAATCTTCTCGGGATTAATATCGTGAATCGCTTCGTAATAATCATTTACTTGATATCCCCGCTTTCTCAAAAAGTCGGGCGTAGGCTGCTGCAAAGCCAAATAAAAAACATGACCTTCGGTATGACAATTCAAAGTCCAATAGTCGTAATCAAAAGTATAGGTTAGCGGTAAGACATCTAAACGCGGAGAGCCCAAAAAAACCGTTCCCGATTTATTACGTAAGCCATGATTGTCTTGGCAATTCCAGGCATCGCCCTTGGCGCGCAAGGGACTGCGGGGGCTCAAAAAATCTTTTTGATTCGCGGGTGAACCATTTAGTGTAAAGGTCATTTTTACTGACGCGATTTCATGGTAAAGCAAATTTTCGATGGCCGCCGATTGCAGGCTAGCGAGACTTAAAAACGTCGATGTAATAAAGCTAAGTTTTTTCATTGTTCAGTCCTTACTCCGGGAATTGCGGGTTCGCATCCCATAAACACGGCTTGTGGCGAATTAACGAGCCGCCAGCCGATTTTTTTTGCCGATAACTTCATGCCTTCGGGGTTACCGATCCAGGCTTGCTCTGCAATATGAATACCTTGTTCAACGATATCTTTTGGAATCATAAAAAGGGCCTCGATACGTACGGCTATGCCCTTTAGGACTTGCCCAACACCCATGGAAGTTAGGCGAAATAAATGCGCAATATAATCTAAAAAGTTTAGACTGCCCTTAGCTAAAAGGTCGCCAAAACTTCGCTCATTTTTTTGATGAATGGCTTGCAGTTTCTCGTCGGCAAAATCATTGCCGGCCTTACCTAAACGCTGCAAGTCTATATCGAATACATTGCCAACGGCCTCAATTGTTCCTGTGGCTATATCTTTTCCAGCACCCGCGATAGTCCAGCCGATGCCTTGCGCGCCTTCAACCATACAGTTGGCGCCCATTGGAATTCCGGGATAAAGTTTTTCGTAAGAAGCATTAATTATACATTTTCCAGTACCTTTAACTTCGTACCAGACGCCCATTTCCTCATTTGAACCTTTTATAACTTCGACAACGCGATGGGGAATTGTTTTTAAAATCGTATTCTCCGCACGGGTTAATATACCCTCAGGATCGGCGACATCGACTTGCGCTTGATCGCAGGGAGGAAGACCGGCATTAGCCATTGAAGAAATCAGAGACATTACGATTATTTTTTTTATTAGCCCTGACATTTTTAAATCCTCCATCATCGCCAAAAAAAAAGGAGCCTAAAACTAGGCCCCTTTCTAAATTTCAAGAGCGAAGCTAAAACTTCGCTCCCAGAATCAATTACTCAACATCAGCGAAAGCTTTTTTAAGCTCTTCATCGATCTTCTCAGCATTGCGGCCAGAGATAACTGAACCGATAGAGTAGAAGATAGATTTAGCAGCAGCTTTGCGGTGAGATACGTAACCGTCAGCAGAAGCTTCGTCACCAGAGATGATGAACCAAGCTAAATCAAGAGCAGCGGCACCTAAGTGAACGCCAGCCATGATTCCGTTTTCTGCAAGAGCAACTGCGCGAACAACTGGGATATCAACGATGAACGCAGCAGTGCGAACACCCATATCGATACCAGTTACAGCACCGTTAACAGCCACTTTCCAAACTTTTTCGTTACCAGCTTTAACTAGGTCATAAGAAAGTTCAGCTAAACCGCCTGCAGCCATAAGAGCTGTATCAGGCATACCAGCAGCAACCGCAACAACGCGAAGGTCTAATTGAAGACCAACAGGGTTACCTTGAGAATCTTTAGTGCGAACAGCAACTTTAGCAAATTTACCAGCGCGTTTGTAAGCGATAACGCGGATGTCATGGCCAAGTTGACCAGGGATAGCAACTAAATCAACAAGTCTGTCGCCAGTGTTGATAGCTAAAAGACCGAAAGTCTCAGCACCAAAGTTAACAGCGCAACCAGTTAAAGAAGCAACGATACCAGTGATAGGAGAAGTTCTGCCATTCTCACGACCGTTTACTACGCGTTGAAGTTGTTTCAACGGTTCGTATTTAAGATCGTAACCAAAGTTCTCGTCCATTTGTGCAGAAGGACAAGCAACAAGTTTTTTAACTTGTTCCCATGATTGGTAACCAGCATCAACGATAACATCAGAACCAAGTTGCATTAAGAAGTTACCAGTGCTGTAAAGTGTGTTTTGAGCCATTTTTGAAAAGTCAGCTGGAGTGTTTCCAGTAACTTGTTCCATTTCAAGTAATGAAATGCTTTTTAGCGGGCTCACTTGGCTGTCAACATTTCCAGCCATAGCGCTAACTGCAATCGCAGACGCTGCCACGAAAGATAATAGTTTCATATTACGCTCCTTTAAAAAACGTATTGTTAATAAAAATTCCCTTGGACATGGGCCAATCCCACATCGCAAAAAAGAGAAAATCGATTCGCGTCATTTCGAAGCAAGACTGTTGCCAACTGCGTTGACAGTTGGCTGACAAATTTGCGCCCTTGAATTACAAGCCTGCGTAATATTTACTGTAATGACCTGTCGAAATATTGGTTAATTTTAAGAATTAAAAAAGGACTTTGCATGCTGATCTATGAAGTAAATCTCGAAGTAGATTATGAAATCATTGAGGAATTTAAAAACTGGTTGCCCGGTCACGTCGCTGAAATGTTGCAGATTCCGGGCTTTTTGGGGGCCGAAATATCCACTGATATAACTAATTCTTTCGCCGATGGTGGCGCAAGTAATAGTAGTTTAAAGCGTTTAAACGCTGTTAAAAACATCATCGTGCACTACAAAGTCGAATCAAAAGCGGCCCTGGAAGAGTATTTTTTATCAAAGGCTGGCCAAATGAGGGCACCGGCAGTGCGCCAATTTGGCGCTAAATTTCGCGCCCAAAGGCGCGTTCTAAAATTGGGCCTTCCCTGAAACCTTCTTAAGTGTTTATACTCAAAAGCAATTTAAAAGGAGGCTAGAAGTGACATTAGGTGATTTCAAAATAAATAAAGATAAGATCAATAAACTAAAAGATGAACTCCTAAAGTATAAATCGGTGGATGCGGTAAAAAACGAGGTCACACGCCTTGCTAAAGAATTTCGCAAAGTCGATTTACAAGCAAAATTAAGCGATCGCAATAAAGAGCGCATCCGCAAAATCGAAGGCCGCTATAATGAAGTGGTTAAAACTATCGCAAAATTCCAAAAACAATTCGATAAAGAGATCACCCAGGTTATTAGCCTTTTCCAAAAGTCGCGAACAGAAGCTAAGCAGAAGTTTAACGACGTAAAGAAAAAGGCCGAAAACCACAAGGACACGATTTCTAAAAAGATTAAAACGACTCTTAATAATAAAAAGAAGAAAAAAAGTAAGTAACCAGCCGGGCCCAAGGGCCCTCGCTGCGCTGTCTAAGATTGCCTTATAATGGGCGACCTGCTAGGTTGCCCTCATGGAAAAAACTCAAGAATTCGTCGCCCGTCATTTAGGCCCCTCTACGTCTGAAATTCAAACCATGTTAGGTACCCTTGGTTTTAAAAACCTCGATGATCTAACTGCCGCTGCCCTCCCCGGAATCATCCGCACCAAAGAGCGCTTGCACATTGGTGAAGGTTTTACCGAAAAAGCCCTACTCAGAAAGATTCGCGCAATGTCGCGCCAAAATAAAATTTTTAAGTCTTATATCGGGCAAGGCTATTACGGCACGATTACGCCAACGGTGATTCAGCGAAATATTCTTGAGAACCCAGGCTGGTACACGGCCTACACTCCCTACCAGGCCGAAATTTCTCAAGGCCGGATGGAAGCGCTGTTAAATTTCCAAACTATGATTATGGAGCTTACGGGTTTTGCGGTCGCAAATGCCAGCTTACTTGATGAAGCCACCGCCGCCGCCGAAGCCATGACGATGGCGTTTAACCTGCAGTCGCCAAAAAATCCCAGTCATAAAATTTTTGTCGACCAACACACTTTCGCACAAACTATCGACGTTTTAAAAACCCGCGCCACCCCCTTAAACATCGAAGTTCAAGTCGGCAAGTTTGGCGATTTTAAATCCAGTGACAAAATCTTTGCCGCGATCGTGCAATATCCAAACTCCGTTGGCGCTATAGAAGATTATAAGAAATTCGTAACCGACGTTCATGCCGCCGGCGGCTTAGTTATTTTTGTTTGCGATATTATGGCGCTAACAATGCTTACCCCACCCAAAGAATTAGGAGCGGATATCGCAGTTGGAACCACACAACGCTTTGGCGTGCCCATGGGGTTTGGCGGACCGCATGCCGCTTACATTGCATCCTCCGAAGACTTTAAGCGCTTAATCCCGGGAAGATTTATTGGCGTATCAAAAGATGCCCACGGAAAAAATGCCCTGCGCCTAGCTCTACAAACCCGCGAACAACATATTCGCCGCGAACGCGCCACGAGTAACATCTGCACCGCCCAAGTTTTATTGGCGGTCATGGCCTCGATGTATGCCGTGTACCACGGACCCCATGGGTTAAAGCGCATTGCTACACGCATTGCTCGTACGACCGGTTTACTAAAATCAGAATTAGAAAACCTAGGCTTTAAAGTAAAAAATCAAACTTTCTTTGATACGCTGACGGTAGAAACTCATTCCATTAACGAAATCATCAGTGAAACACAGAAGAATGATATTAACTTGGGACTAGCCGTTAACGGGGGCGGCAACAGCAGCGGAAATTCTTTTAGCATTTCAATCGATGAAACTGTAACCATCGAAGACGTTAATTTACTGCTTAAAGCATTAACTAAAGGGAAAACGCGTGCCTTCGCCGAGGCCGACCTCGAAAAAGCGGCTTTGGGAATTCCAAAAAACTTTTTGCGCACGTCCGAGTTTTTAAAACAAAAAGTTTTTAACCGCTTCCAATCGGAAACAGAAATGTTACGTTACATCCGCAGGCTTGAAGCCAAAGATCTTTCGCTTACGACTTCGATGATTCCTCTTGGCTCTTGCACGATGAAGTTAAATGCTAGTTCGGAAATGTATCCCATTACCTGGGGAGAGTTCTGTCATCTGCATCCCTTTGCACCTCTTGATCAGGCGCAAGGTTACATGCAATTGTTCACGGAGTTAGAAAAGTGGCTTGCCGACATCACGGGATTTCATAGCACAAGCCTGCAGCCCAATGCGGGCTCACAAGGTGAATACGCAGGTCTCTTGGTAATTCGCGCTTATCACGAAAGCCGCCGAGAAAATCACCGCAATATTTGTTTAATCCCCGCATCCGCTCACGGTACAAATCCGGCAAGCGCGGTCATGGCGGGACTTAAAGTTGTGGTCGTGGCGTGCGATTCAAATGGCAACGTGGATCTGGCGGATTTAAAAAAGAAAGCTGAAGAACATTCTAAAAATCTAGCGGCCCTGATGATTACCTATCCTTCAACTCACGGAGTTTTCGAAGAAGGTATCGTTGATATTTGTAAAACGATTCATAGTTACGGCGGCCAAGTCTATATGGATGGCGCCAACATGAATGCGCTGGTTGGCTTAAGTCGTCCCGCCGAATTGGGCGCCGACGTTGTTCATATTAATTTACATAAGACATTCTGCATTCCTCATGGCGGCGGTGGCCCCGGCATGGGCCCTATTTGCGTCGCAAAACACTTAGCGGAATTTTTACCAGGTCACAGTGTGGTGAAATCTCTAAATCGCGGTAAAAGTATTGGCGCGGTATCTGCCGCCCCCTGGGGAAGCGCGGGAATTTTACCGATCTCTTGGGCGTACATTCAAATGATGGGAGACGCCGGACTTAAAATCGCTACGCAAGTAGCGATTCTAAACGCGAATTATGTCGCCAAAAAACTTTCGACTTATTTTCCTGTCCTTTATAAAGGTGCCGGCGGTTGTGTGGCGCACGAATGTATTTTAGATCTGCGACCCATTAAAGCCGACACCGGAATTTCTGTGGACGACGTAGCCAAACGCTTAATGGATTACGGATTCCATGCGCCGACTATGTCCTTCCCCGTGGCGGGAACGTTAATGATTGAACCCACAGAGAGTGAATCTCTTTATGAGCTTGATCGCTTTTGCGATGCGATGATTAGCATCTACAATGAGATTCAAGAAGTGGCGCAAGGAAAAGTCGACAAAGCAAATAATCCATTGGTGAATGCCCCGCACACGGCTCCCGTGGTAATGAGCGATAAGTGGGACCGTCCCTACTCGCGCGAGAAAGCCGCGTTTCCAAAACCCTGGCTGCTCGAGCACAAGTACTGGCCAACGGTTTCCCGCGTGGATAATGCCTATGGCGATAAGAACTTTATTTGTTCCTGCGAGCCGATTGAGTCGTATCAGTAAAGCGTATCAGTAAATTCGATTCCTTGGCCTTCACTTCCGGCGCCGGAAGTGAAGTGAAGTGAAGTAATTTGAAGCACCGAAATTTATTCTATTGTCAGTTTAATATTAAATAAAATTTCAGTAAGTCTTTCGACTTCACCAGTTTATTAAACTTCAACTAAAATAACGTCGTCCTTACTCACGCGTAGCTCATTGCCCGCGACTTTTGGAGCGCCATTAACTTTTACGCGGCTCCCTCTCTTCCACTCGGGGGCGTCGCCGTCGCGTTTTAGCCAGGCAAGGTATTCGCGGCGGTCAGAGCGGCAAATAAGTTGGCGGGATTTTCCTTTTTCTTTTAGCAAATCACCGGTAAGGCGGGCTTGCTTTGAGAGTACTTCCGGCGCCGGACTGCGGCTGGCCAGTAAATAAGAGTAAGTCAGCGTCCTGTTTTTTATTGGTAGGTGATTTTCAATTTTCTGAAACCACTGGGGCTGCTCCCAGAACTCCCGCGTATGGCACCAATCGGTTTTTGATTCCTTTAAAAGAGGACACTCTAACTGGTGCGTACATGGAGCCCAAATAAAATAGCCCTGTTCAATTAATTTCTTGCGTAGCTCAAGAACCTTACGTCCCGTGGCTCGATCAGAAGGTTCCATGATTAAGAGGCGATCATAGGAAAACATCCACTCCGGGACTTCACTTAATTCATTGAGCGAATACGACATGCAAAGAATTTGATTTTTCGCTTTTTCGATTTCTTTTATGTCGCGATACCACTTTGACTTGGAATTAGGAACAAGCTTGGGAAACAAATCAGCGCAAACTTCCGACGCTTCGACACAATGGGATTTTAAATTTAAACTTTCATCTAGACATGCAACCAAAGGACTTAATCCCGCCCCAAAATCTATAATCTCATCACCTTTATTTAAAAAACCAAGGCGAGTGGCTTCGCCAAGTAAGGCCGATGAACGAATATAATTAAGCGGAAAATAATAGGCCAAATGCGCCGCGACCGTACTCGATTTATGCCACGGCGTTGGCTTTCCTGATTCATGGATATAGAAATCCGAAAGTTCTAGAATAGCTTCTGATAATTTTGTCGTTTTACTCAAACTCAGAGATTGCTCGGCAAGCAAGCTATCAATGCGCTCTTCAAATTCATTTGGCAGACGATATAACATGATTTGGAGGTTTACTGCATTATAAGCCATGCCGCAAATGTTAAATTGGTTGTCACCACTAATGCCTTTAGTAATATAAAGCCATTCATCTTGGCTTTATTAAGAGGAGAAGAGTTATGTTTGGAGTTATCGGCGGCACTGGTTTTGAAAAGTGTGAGGGCTTCGAAATTTTAGAAAACCTAGATCGCGAAACTCCCTTTGGACCGGCTTCTTCTTATTTTAAACGCGTTAAAATCGGCGGCACCGAATGTTTATATTTGTCCCGCCACGGCGAACATCACGAGAAACTGCCGACCGAAGTTAATTACCGCGCTAATATTTTTGCGCTTAAACGCTGGGGGGCCGCACGTTTAGTAGCCTTTTCGGCCGTCGGTAGCCTTGAACAGCAGTGTAAACCCGGTGACGTCGCGGTTATTAATCAATACATCGACCGCACCAAAGGAATTCGCGCCCACACTTTTTGCGGCGAAGGCATTATTGGCCATGTTTCGTTAGCCCACCCGGCCTGCCCGGCGCTAACGGATGTCGTGCGTGAAATGGAACCCGAGTGTGAGCATAAAATTCATTTTGATAAAACTTATGTTTGTATCGAAGGGCCGTATTTTTCTACGCATGCCGAATCTGTCGGTTACCAAAAACTTGGCGCGCAAATCATCGGGATGACACAGTTCCCAGAGTTTGCCTTAGCGCGCGAAGCTGGACTTTGTTATTTACCCGTTTGCTTTGTGACCGATTATGATTGTTGGGATTTAAGTATCGAGCACGTTACCCAAGCGGAAGTTATGCGAATTCTAAAGGAAAACACTGCCAAAGGTTTTCGACTGCTAGAGAAAATCGTAAATACCGACGAAGATAACATCGAAGACTGTAAATGCTACGCTAACGGTTTAAAGTCAGGTTTGCTTTCGCCAATAACTTCTCTCAGCGACACCCAGAAAAAGTGGATGTCGGTGATTTATTGATCGAACTTTTTAGAATCACTAAATTTAAAGCGGTGCCTCGGCGCCAACCAACCGGTCCTTTATAAACTGATAAGTCCGCAAATGATAGCGGGTCCATTCGGGGGCGACTAATTCGTTCCAGCGCGAAGCGACCGCGCCCAAACGATGGACGGCGACCCCCGGGGACAAATGAGATAAGAATAAACATACGCGTTCGGCATAGACTTCGAGACTTAACGGCGAAAACTCGCCGCGACGGTAGACATTCTCTAATTCGGTGCCTTTGAGCACATGGAGGTTGTGTAATTTTACGCTATGGATCCCCAAAGAGTTTACCAACTCCGCGGTAGCGATGATTTCCTCGCGTGTTTCCTGCGGCAAACCAAAAATCAGATGTATCCCCACGTCTAGCCCGCGAATTTGCGTGCACTGAGAAATCGTATTCATGGCGCTTAGGGAGTCGTGCCCGCGGCGCAAAAATTCCAAGTGGTGATCAAAAAAGCTCTGTACCCCAAACTCAACGCTAAAATAGGTTTTCGCCGCATATTCTTCCCATAAACGCAAAAGGGCGGGGGAAACACAATCCGTGCGCGTACCGACAACAATACCAACGACACCTGGCTCAGCCAGAGCAATATCGAAATACTCGCGTAGCTTTTCGACGGCCATAAAGGTACTGGTATAAGCTTGAAAATAAACCAAAAATTTTGTCGCCTTATTTTTTTCGGCTTTTATTTTTCTCACTTCCCTAATTTGCTCAAAGACCGAAGCTTTCTGTTTTGTTTCGTAAGCTGCCGAACCCCACTCATCACAAAAGACGCAGGTTTTCATGCCTTTAAGGCCCAAGCGGTTGGGACAAGTATCGACAATGCTTACAGGAATCTTAGCGACCTTGGCGCCAAAGCGCTCTTTATAATATTTACTTATTGGGTAGTAAGGTTCTCTTGCCGCCATTGAGCGAAAATAGTAAGTTCCTAAACACTGTCAATGGAAACTTATCAAACACTTATTACGCAAGATGGCTCCCCTACTTTAATAGATCCTAACTCGGGTCAAGCTATGCATGCGGTCGAAGGCGCGCTCGAAGAAACACTTTATATTTATGGCGAGGCCTATAAACGCTCGCGCCAAATGAGTGCCAAACCCGAAGTTTGCATCGTCGGTTTAGGCTTAGGTTACATTGAACTGGCGATTTTAGCCGAGTGGCTTACTGGATATAATTTAGATTCTGCTCCGCAATTTCACTCTTACGAATCGGATTTGGAATTGCGCGATAACTTTACCCGCTGGTTAACCGGGACGCCCAACGCAAACCTAGAAAAAGTCTTAAAGTTAGTTGCCGCAAAATTTGGTTTAACCGCCAGAGATTTAAAAGATGTAGCATTAGATTCTTATTCGCGTTTTCATTGGCAAATTCATGGCGCCCTAAACCTTGCAACCCCGGTACCCGCCCAGTTTGGCTTAATTTGTTACGATCCCTTTAGTACGGCGGCCAACCCTGATTTGTGGACGGAAGAATGGTTAAATTATTTTCTAAAAAACTTTGCCGGCACGCCTTGTGTTTTTAGTACCTACGCCGCTAATGGGCGGCTAAAGAGAAGCCTAGCGGCAAATGATTTTCATTTAGATTCACGGCCGGGTTTCAAAATGAAACGTGAATCTACCCTCGCATTTCGTCCTGTTTCAGTTTGAAACAAAATCGTAGTCGGTTGAAATAACTCAGTAAATCCTTAACTTAAACTTAGTGTGTTTAACCTAAAATTTAGGACAAACGTCTTAATATCGTTGGTCTTTTCGCCGAAGAGTTAGACAGAGAGGAACGTAGGGTAAAATGAGTTCGCAAATTCACGATCAAGGACAAGATCGCGCTTTTCACGTGGCTATATTAGCAGCGGCGCCTGGGGATTTGCAGCCGATCGTGCGCTATTTAGAAAAGCGTAACTGGAAAGTAACAACCTTTGATGCCTTCAATGAGCTGGCGAAATATCTAATTGATACGCCTCCCGATTATGTGCTTTTAAGCTTCAGTATCCCGCTTCCGGAGATCACTAAGTACCCGCAAATTATTTGGAACAAATTTAAAGTCCCAACAATTCCCTTTGGTGAGTCGACCGATAATCATACCGTAGGTTTGCTGCGGGCCTTTGGACATGATGCCTTATTGCCGCCCATCAGTGGTCCGTTGGTTTATTCCAAAATCGCCGGTGCGGCCAGTGGTGATCTCAATCAAAAAATTCATGTTTCATCTTCGGCGCCCATTGAGGAAAATTTAGAAGTCCACAACCGGCCACAATCAGAAGAAAAAAAACTAAATTTAAACCGTAAATACAAGGAAGAAGAAAAACAATTTTTTGGACAGCTCGAAAATTCATTGTCGCAGGCGTGTGAAGCTAGAAACGATATCGCTACTCCCGTCACGCGCACCAAGAAATTAACAGTTCTGCCGATTTCCGACGGAATGTTCACAGGTATGCTAGTATTTGTGATGGGCGATGAAGATTCCGTCGACCCTATGCTCATAAACAGCATGCGCGAAAAGCTCGGCAACCTTAATACCTTTATTAAATTCGACGGTATAATGACTAAGTCTCTTAATATAGAAATTGACGAAGTTGACTTTAATTTATGGACTTCGCATAAAGCGCGCTTTGTATCGCGCGCCGAGCACCGGGGCAAAGAAGTTATGATGGCTTTTTTTGAAATGGATAAAAAGCTCGTGCAAATCGCGCCTTCGATTGATCCGAAAATGGCCAAGATCAATGTCGAAAGCATTACACCCAACGTCGCAATTGATTTTGATGCTTACCTTTACTTACAGTCGAACCAGAAATTTCTTAAGTATCTTCACTCGGGCACGCGCGTAAGTGTCACGCAATTACAAAGCTTAAAGGAACGCGAGATAGATTCCTTTCATATCGATAAAACAGATCAAGGAACCTATCACGCCTATGTCGCCAAAAATTATCTCAACGCCACGATTTCTTCGGGCCAATCTTATTTAAAGGAAGACGACGAAGACTAAGACTGGCATTTCTCCATTAAATTTTCATCATAATATTCGCCGACGCCACCAAGATTTTGTAGGTTAGTGTAACCCTCTTCTTGCAATGCTTTAAGGGCGCGTCCGGCGCGGCCCCCCACGGCACAGTAAATTGCAATTTTAGCGTCTTTATTGTTTTTGGTAATCTCGCTTATACGTTTTAAAGCCTCCGGGGATTTAGAAGTAATCTCCTTTACAAGGATGCGGTGAGCGCCCTTTACATAACCTTGGCAAGCCTCTTCCCGCACGTCAATAACGGCAATACCTTTGGAAATCATTTTTGCCGCCGACTCCACCATTTCCCTGCCTTTCATAAGATTTCCTCCGCGCGCATAACGGAAACCGCCCAATATAGCGAGGCCGATAACACTCAATATAACTAAACCTTGCATATATCCTTGCATATAAAAAATCCCCCTTCTAAGATTCTTGGTGAGCATGAAACCACAAATCCTTACCAAAGATCAAATTCTTAACCAACTAAAATTATCACGAAGCAAAAGTCCACAGCCTTATTTAGCTATGTATTCGAGCTGGCACGGGGGAATAGTTACAGATACCGATCTTATGCTAATTCCCATTGATGATCATCTGGTTCACAGAGGTGACGGTGTTTTTGAGGCCATTAAATTTTTCGAGGGCCGCCTTTATCTTGCCGACGCCCACCTTGACCGCCTCTACGCCTCCGCCGAAAAGATCTCCTTGCCCGTGCCCCATAAAAAAACGGAATTGCGCGAAATCATCGTCGCCACGTTGAAAGCCGCTAAAGTAGAAACGGCAACCATCCGCATGTTTGTCTCCCGCGGCCCGGGTGGCTTTGGTCCGAGCCCCTATGACAGTTGCGGTTCACAAGTTTTTATTATCGTCGTTACTCCGAAGCCTTTTGACCCGCAAAAATATGAAACCGGAGTGACCGTGGGAGTAAGTAAAATTCCCATGAAGGAGCCTTTTTTCGCAACGATAAAGAGCTGCAATTACTTACCCAATGTTTTGATGAAAAAAGAATCTGTCGATAAAGGCTGGGACTTCTCGGTAAATATTTCTCCTAACGGATTTGTGGGCGAGAGTGCAACGGAAAATATCGCGCTCATTACCCATGACGATGAATTTTTGGTTCCCTCTTTTGTTTACACTTTGCGGGGGACGACTCTCTTACGCATAATGGAAATGGCCAAGCCCCACGTAAAAAAAGTCGCCGAAAGCGATTTAACGATTAATGATTTTTTAAATGCCAAAGAAATTCTTATGGCGGGCACGACTATGGGGGTTGCACCCGTTTGTGAATTCGATGGAAAAAAATTTAAACCTGGTAAATTTGCCGGGTTGTTTAAGAAATTGTTCGAAGAGGATTTAAGAACTGGACCGCGGGAGGATAAGTAATGAGCCACTATTACAACGAAGCCGATCTAAAAAAGTTTTCGGATATCACCGAATTTCAAAAAGAAATGGGTGATAAATTTTTCTCCTGGTATTCAACGGTTTTTAAAGACGGCGCGCTTACCGCGCGCGAAAAATCTTTGATTGCTCTCGCCGTCTCCCACGCCGTGCAATGTCCTTATTGTATTGATGCGTACACACAAGATACAATGCAAAAAGGCTGCACCGAAGAACAGCAAATGGAGGCCGTGCATGTTGCGGCGGCGATTCGCGGTGGCGCCTCGTTGGTTCATGGCGTGCAAATGATGAATAAAGCCAAAAAACTTTCGATGTAGGTAGAAATGGCGTCACTTTTATCACGACAGTCACCGCTTTCTTCGACCCAAGAACAACTGGGCCTTTTGACAAAGCCCGAGCTTCCCACTTTTGCCAGCAAACTTTTGTCAGCGAATCTTTTTCCGTTAAAGCCAACGAAAATTGAAATTTTTCAAGTCAATATGGGAAAGATGTGTAATCAGACTTGCCACCACTGTCACGTGGATGCCGGTCCCGACCGCAAAGAAATCATGACCAAAGATACCCTGCAGCTTTGTGTCGACATTGTAGCAAAAAACAAATTTCCGATAGTTGATTTAACGGGCGGCGCCCCCGAAATGAACTCCGAGTTTCGCTGGTTCGTGGAAGAGCTAAAAAAGGCCGGGGCCCATGTAATGGTCCGCTGTAATTTAACAATTATTTTGGCCAACAAAAAGTACAATGACCTTCCGCTGTTTTTCAAACAACATGGCGTAGAGGTTGTTTCTTCGCTTCCCCACTACACCGCCGGCCACACCGACCGTCAGCGTGGCAGCGGGGTGTTTCAAAAATCCATAAAGGCTTTACAGATGCTAAATGAAGTCGGTTACGGCAAGACCGGCACAAACTTAAAATTGAATCTAGTTTATAATCCTAGTGGTGCCTTTTTGCCTGGAGACCAGGTTTCTCTCGAGCGTGATTTTAAAACGAAACTCAAAAATGATTTTGGAATTGAGTTTAACAGCCTCTACTGCATAACGAACATGCCGATCTCCCGCTACTTAGAATATCTTGTAAATAGCGGCAACTACGAATCTTACATGGCGGCCTTAGTAAATGCCTTTAATGCCACCGCCGCTAATGGGGTCATGTGCCGAAATACAATTTCCGTGGGATGGGACGGTCAGCTTTATGATTGCGATTTTAATCAAATGCTGGATCTCACTGTCACCGGCGCGCCTACGACCTTAAAAGAGTTTAGCCGCGAAAAACTTGAAAAAAGAAATATCGTCATTAATCAACATTGCTTTGGCTGTACGGCCGGCAGTGGCTCAAGCTGCGGGGGAACGACCGCATGAATCCGAGTCCTTCGAAATTATTTGGCGCCATTGGTGAAAAAAACAGACTTAGAATTTTGCGCTTCTTAATGGATGAACCCAAAAATGTAAGTGAAATTCAAAAATTCACGGGTTTAGAAAAAACATTGCTCTCTAAGCACCTTAAGCAATTAAGATCCGTGGGCCTTGTACTGACTAAAAAAGTGGGACGTAATCTTATCTATAAAATCGCGCCCGAACACATTAGCACTTCCCAAAAGTACTCACTAACGCTCGATTGCTGCGAGATAAAACTAAAAAGTATTTAATTTATTCCCAGCTGTAATTAAAACTAATGCTAATGCGGTTTTGCCGGCTGGTGTGCGCGGGAACTTCGTGACGCAGCCAACTCTCAAAAAGTACTAGATCGCCTTCGCGTGGCTGAACTTCAAAATGCGCGCCCCGGGCCGGACTCCCCATAAAACAATTAAGCCTTGGATCTTCGAACTTAATACACGAAGCGCCCTTTGGTACCTTTAAATAATAAGTGCCGCTAATAAAAGATAAGGGATGAATATGAGAGCTGTGGTGCGCTAGGGCCGGCATTATATTAACCCAACAGCTATTCATCCAAAGTTTTGGGTTTTTAGCGTCTATCTTTAATGAACGCACAAACTTCCTTACATGTTTATCAATTTTGGCTTCCAGATGAGCAAAGGTAGAAGAAAACTTTTGCAGATTATCCATGGAACCATAAGACGTATAGCCACCGACGTAATTCTTTTGCGACCAGCGGCTCCCCGCGCGGTCGAATGATTTTATTTTTAGTGTTTCCTCGTAAAGGTCCTTGTTTAAACTTTTTCCCAAATGGGCAGTGTAGATATGCGTGGGAAACAAGGATTTTATGGCCATAGACTCTCTTTTAGCCATTTAGGTCTTGCCACTCAATAAAGATCTTGGAAAAATTCATTCTATGAAAAAATTTATCATTATTATTCTCCTTGTCCCGAGCCTAAGCCTTGCCGCCACCGACGAAGATACGTTTAGCTTTAATAATACTGATAAGCAGCTGCATATGCTCGCCAGCTACGGCCTGACCTACACTTTTACGGATATGTACCGCCGCCTTGGCTATTCGAAATGGAAGTCTCTGCTTTGGGGCGGGCTCTCTACCCTTGCCATTGGCACTTTAAAAGAAGTCACGGACCCTAAGTTTTCCGGGCCCGATATGGCCGCAAACTCCGTCGGGATTGCCGTGAGTGCCGGAGTAATTATAAGTTTGGATTCTTTGTGGGAACCTCAGAGTTCATCAAGCTCTAAATGATTGGGTAAATCTTTTAAAGCGATTTTTTCTAAGTCTTTATTAACCCACTTAACGACTTGCTTTTTTAACGGAGACTTCATCTTCTTTTTGATAATTCCCATCAAGTGCGGTTCGGCGGCCACAATTAGGGCATCAAAGGATTTCTTTTGCCGGTTTTTTTCTAGCTGATCACAAATCTTATGAACAAACATAACCGCCGCATCTTCGTGCGGATCTTTTTCTCCGGTCATGCTAAAAGTACCCCGCATAGAAGAGACGCCGCGCCCGGGCTTATCTGTCTTCATGGCGCGATTTCGGGTGCGCCCAAGGGGGTTACTGATTTCATTTACCATTTTAAGCTTGCGAACTGGCCCCGCGACTACGCTTAAAATTTTAGCTTTGTTTCTGCTTATTACTAGTGTCCAGTTCTTACCCAACAACATACGCGCCTTCCTGTATGATTCTTGCAAACTCACTCTCTTTAGTGATTGAGCAAGTTCTGTTCCAGGAATTATCCCCAGATTGGGAAAATTTGTCACGTGGGACAGACATTATGACACGAAGGTAAAATGGCGAAGAAAAAAAACAAAGTAAAAAAACTTAAAATTAACTGGACCTGGATGTTTGCCACTATTGTAGTCTTGTTGCTCGCCCAAAACCTTATAATGACTAACCGTAGCTCTAATAAAGTCTCTTATAGTGAGTTCTTATCTTTAGTCGAAGAAAACAAGATCACCGAATTAACCATTACTCCGGATACGATCACCGGAAAGTACCGCAGCCCGACACCCGGGGCCCCTGAATACTTTTCTACCGTACCGATGGAAGATGATAAGCTCATTGAACGACTAACGGCTAAAAAAATTCCGTTTGAATCCCAAAGGCCCAGCC
The DNA here is from genome assembly GCA_964498095.1 of uncultured Bdellovibrionales bacterium. Classification (GTDB taxonomy): domain Bacteria; phylum Bdellovibrionota; class Bdellovibrionia; order Bdellovibrionales; family SG-bin7; genus SG-bin7. The sequence goes on from CAZCFY010000009.1 coordinate 126,126, forward strand.
CTTTTATTACGACGCTATTTTCGTGGCTTTTGCCTTTCGTGATATTCTATCTGATTTGGATTTACCTTATTCGTGGAATGGAAAAAGGCCCTGGCGGAATAATGTCGATGACCAAATCGCGCGCCAAAGTTTACATGGAAAAAAATGTATCAACTACCTTTGCCGACGTAGCCGGAGTCGAAGAAGCCAAGGATGAATTAAAGGAAATCATAAATTTTCTGCAACATCCGCGGCAGTATACGCGACTCGGGGGCCGCGCCCCCAAAGGGGTTTTACTCGTCGGCCCACCGGGAACGGGTAAAACTTTGATGGCAAAAGCCGTTGCCGGTGAGGCCAAAGTGCCGTTTTTTTCTATTAACGGCTCTGAATTTGTGGAAATGTTCGTGGGTTTGGGGGCCGCCCGCGTGCGCGATTTATTTGCGCAAACCAGAGCTGCCGCACCTTGCATCCTTTTTATCGACGAGATCGATGCTCTGGGCAAATCCCGAAGTTTTGGCTATATGGCGGGCGGCTCTCACGAAGAAAAAGAGCAAACTCTCAATCAACTTTTGGCCGAAATGGATGGGTTTGATTCTTCAGAGGGAGTGATAATTTTAGCCGCGACTAACCGCCCGGAAGTACTTGACCCCGCTCTCCTACGTGCGGGCCGTTTTGACAAACAAGTTTTAATTGGTAATCCCGATCAGCAAGGGCGGTTACAAATATTAAATGTTCACGCGCGGAAAATAAAACTTGATGCCAATTTAAAAATGGAAAAAATTGCCGCGTTAACGTCTGGCTTCTCTGGCGCTGACCTTGCAAATCTTGTTAACGAAGCGGCCGTTATCGCGACCCGCAGAAATGCAGTAAGTGTTACCGAAGATGATTTCGTCCACGGCATTGAACGTCTTGTCGCTGGACTCGAACAACGCAATAAAATTATTAACCTCGACGAAAAACGCCGTATCGCCTTTCACGAAATGGGCCATGCGACCATCGGTTTGGCGCTAAATACCATCGAAAAAATTCATAAAGTCAGTATAATTCCGCGCGGGATAGGCGCCCTCGGTTACACTCTGCAGATGCCTACCGAAGACCGCTACCTCGTTGCTGAAAATGATTTACTCAACCGCATCGCCGTCTTATTGGGTGGAAGAGCCAGCGAAATTTTATTCTTTACCACAGTTTCAACGGGAGCTAGCGATGACTTAGCTAAGGCCACTGATATTGCCCGCTCCATGATTACGCAATATGGAATGAGTGAAAAACTTGGCCTGCCAACATTCGAAAGCCCCCGTCACGCCTATTTGCATGGACCCATGGAACTGGAAACACGTCATCAGTACAGCGAAAAAACCGCCGAAGAAATTGATCTCGAAATAAAGACCACTCTCGATAAACAGCTGAGCCGGGTCAGCGAGATCTTAAAAAAGAATAAGGAGTTTTTGGACATTGGCGCGCGCCGGCTCTTAAAACAAGAAACTTTGGATGAGGGCGAGATTTCTGATTTATGGAGGAAACACGGTGGACATGCTTAAGCGCCAAAGAGAGTTAATGGTGGATAAACAAATTTCTCTGCGCGGAATTAATGATCCCCGCGTGTTAGCGGCCTTTCGCAAAGTCGAACGCGAAAAATTTGTGCCCCAGGAATTAGTCGAAAAAGCTTATGACGATCAAGCTCTATCGATTGGACTTGAACAAACGATTTCACAACCCTATGTCGTCGCGTACATGACCGACGCACTTCAAATTAAAAGCACCGACAGCGTTTTGGAAATCGGCACCGGATCAGGTTATCAAACCGCAATTCTTGCCGAGTTAGCGAGCACTGTTTTTACTGTCGAGCGCCTCGAGTGGCTTGCCCAATCAGCGCGCAATTTACTCTCAAATTTAGGGTATCAAAATATCAATTTCAAAGTTGGCGATGGGCACAAGGGATGGATAGAAAAAGCCCCCTTTGATAAAATCATCTTAACCGCAGCCCCGCAGTTAATTCCAAGAGAACTTGTCGATCAGCTCGCCGTGGGCGGCCGCCTCATTGGCCCCTGGGGATCACGCTTTGAACAACGCCTAATTCTCCTCGAAAAAACAGCTCACGGCACTGAAAAAAGTGATTTATTTCCGGTGCGTTTTGTACCTATGATAGAGGGGTGAGCAACAATGAAAGAAACAATTTTGAATTTGTCCTCATTGGCGCCGGCCTTGCCAATTCTCTCCTCGCTTTACGCCTCTTCGAGCAAAACCGGAGTTTTGTGGTTTTAGAAAAAAAACTTACTCTGGCGGCAGATCAAACATGGTCCTTTCATAATACGGATCTCGCCAAAGAGGAATTAGATTGGCTGCGCCCATTAATATCAGCGGCTTGGACAAGTTATCTCGTGCGCTTTGCGACTTATTCAAGAAATTTACCTTTAAGCTATTCGTCGATGACGGCGGATAATTTTTTTAAGCACGTTCAAACTGTGCTCGGCGAAAAACTTTGTTTGGGCGTTTCTATCGCCAGCGTTCACGACACCCACGCTGTGCTTGCGGACGGCCGCGAAGTTTTTGGCAATTGTGTTATCGACGGCCGCGGCATGAAGGGACCTGAAATGGGCCCTTGCGGTTATCAAAAGTTTTTGGGCCTTGATTTAAAATTCGCCAATCCCCATGGTTTAAAGGCACCGATAATTATGGACACCCGGCTTTCCCAAAACGACGGCTTTCATTTTATGTATTCACTGCCGCTCGACGAACATACGTTGCTCGTCGAAGATACCTACTACAGTGACACTCCTGATTTAAATCTTAAAACTTGCCGCGACGAAATTTTTAATTACGCCAAAAATAATTGGCCGGGTGAATTTAAGGCCACCCGCGAAGAATCCGCCGCGCTGCCCATTCCACTTTCCCGCGATTTTTTAAAGTTAGCGTTTCAGGAAAATGCGGGTGCGATGGTAGGCTTGCGTGGGGGCCACTTCCACGCGACCACGGGGTATTCCTTACCCTGGGCGGTAAAAAACGCGTTTTTAATTTCTAACCTGTCAAATCCCACTACGGCTAAAATCAAGACAGCCCTAAAGGTTCGTACTCAACCAAATTACTTTCTTTTACTAAACCGCATGTTGTTTGGCGCGGCTTTACCCTCGGAGCGGGTAAATATTTTTTCCCGCTTTTACCAGTTCCCGGCAGAATTTATTTCTAAATTTTATGGTGCACGGATGACAAGCTTCGATCAGGTCCGTCTTCTAATAGGAAAACCTCCCGTAAATATGGCGCGGGCCCTACGGAGCCTTTTAACAAACTCATGGATGGAGTCGTTTGATAATGTTCACGCCTAATTTTCCGTGGCTAAGTCCGCGTTCTGCTAAAATTGTGGAAAAATATCTGGATTCAAGCCTCATAATCCCAGTTAAAGAATATCTCGCCCGGCCAAAAAAAGAAGTTCGCGCGCAGCTCGTGGAGCTAGGATACGAGCTTACTGGCGCCACCGAACGCAATCATCAAGCCCTAGAGATAATGGCGGGCATTCTTGAAAGTCTTCATGCCGGTTCGCTGATTGTTGATGATGTGCAAGATTCCAGCCCCGAGCGCCGCGGACATCCGAGTTTTCATCGCATTCACGGCGTGGCGAGCGCCATCAACTCTGGAAACTGGTTATATTTTTGGGCCATTCAGCAAATCAAAACCTTGCCGATTTCCACTGAAAGCCGTGCCCTGATTGTCGAAGCTACTTTGGAAACTTTATTCGAAGGTCACGTGGGACAAGCGCTTGATATCGGTACGCCAATTACAAAAGTACCACGCCATGAAGTTCCTGACTTATGCTTTTCCGCCATGAATTCAAAAACGGGAGCGTTAACGGGTCTCGCCGTTTATTGCGGCGCCGTTATCGGCGGTATAAATAAAGCCGCAGCCCGCGAACTTTTCTCGGCGGGCCGCCATTTTGGCGTATTACTGCAAATTATTGATGATATAAAAAATCTAAAGTTTTCTGCCGGCGCCAAGGCCGATCCAAAACGCTTTGAAGATTTAAAAAATTTGCGCCCTGGTTATATTTGGGCCTTCACCGTTGAACATTTACCCGAGGCCGCTTTAGAGCGGTTAAAAGAAGCCGTAAGCTCCCTTCCCGATCTCACTTCTTTTGCGTCTTGGTGTATCGATTTTGACTTCTTCGGTCTGGCCAAACAGGAAGTAATTAAACGCAAAAATCAAATAATCCAAAACTTTCCTCAAGCTGCTGAGCCGTTTAAAAAAATAATTGATCAATTGGAGAACGCCTATGAAAAAGCCTAAGGCCGCCGTTATTGGTAGCGGGTTCGGTGGACTAGCTCTCGCCATTCGCTTACAATCTGCCGGTTTTGAAACTTCGATTTTCGAGAAGCGCGATTTACCCGGTGGACGCGCCTACGTCTTTAAAGATAATGGTTTTACTTTTGACGCCGGTCCCACCGTGATTACCGCCCCTCACTGTATTGAAGAACTCTTCACGCTCAATAATAAAAAAATGAGCGACTATGTTAAGATGGTACCGGTTTCGCCTTTTTACCGTCTCTACTGGGAAAACGGCTATACGTTTGATTACTCTAACGACAACGCGGAATTAAAACGCCAAATACAAAAGAAGAATCCCGCCGACTGGGAGGGCTATCAAAAATTCATGGCCTATACCAAGGACGTATTCCGCGAAGGCTACATTAAACTCGCGCATGTGCCGTTTCCAAATTTTTGGAGCATGATAAAAGTAGCCCCACAACTCGTGCAACTTTCGGCCTTTCGCCCAGTTTATTCGATGGTCGCAAAATATATTAAAGATGAACAACTCCGGCAGGCGTTTAGTTTCCACTCTTTACTCGTCGGCGGAAATCCTTTTTCAAGCTCGTCCATTTACACCTTAATTCATTATTTAGAGCGTTCTTGGGGAGTTTCGTTTCCCATCGGCGGGACCGGCGCATTAGTTAATTCGCTGGCAAAACTCTTTACCGAGCTCGGTGGAAAAATATATTTAAATTCCGAAGTGGACTCTATTTCCTCTTATCAAAAAAAAGTAAGAGGCTTACGTTTAAAAAACGGTGTCACCATGGAGTTTGATGCGGTTGTTAGTAACGCCGACGTCGGGCACACCTACAAAACTCTTTTGCGCGAGGAACCGGCCCTGCGTCTTAAGCGCCGCCAGGTATTAAATCAAAAATACAGTATGTCACTCTTTTTGATTTATTTTGGTACCAACAAACAGTACAAAAACTTAAAACATCATAACGTTATTTTTGGGCGGCGGTACCGCGAATTACTCAGCGACATCTTTACGCGCGGAAAGTTAGCGGATGATTTTTCGCTTTATTTACACGCCCCTTGCCGGACCGACGAATCCCTGGCGCCGCAAGGCTGTGACACTTTTTATGCGCTATCACCCGTGCCGCACTTAGGTCATAATGCCGCTCAGTGGGAAGTCGAAGGCCCCCGTTACGCCGATAAAATTTTGGACTATCTGGAAAAGCATTATATGCCTGACTTACGCAAACATATCGTCACGCAAAGAATTTTTACGCCTTTAAATTTTCGTGATGATTTAAATTCTCATCTTGGATCGGCCTTTTCGCTAGAGCCCGTGCTTACGCAAAGCGCTTACTTTCGTACGCAAAATAAAGATAAGGATCTGCAGGGTCTTTATTTTGTTGGCGCCGGCACACACCCCGGAGCCGGTGTTCCTGGAGTTATTAACTCCGCAAAGGCCACCAGCGGCATAATTTTGCAAGACTACATGGGCAAAAATATTCAGCTAAATAATTTTCCCGATTGGGAGGCTTCCTTATGAGTCCGGAACTGCAAAAAAATTCGATTGCCGCCATCAGCAAAGGCTCTAAAAGTTTTTCCCTAGCTTCCCGGCTTTTTGATAAAGAAACTTTTGACGCCGCGATCCTACTCTACCGTTGGTGCCGCTTTTGCGATGATGAGATCGACCGCACGAAACCCGCTGACCAAATGGCTAAACTTGAATTTCTTAAAACACAGACAGAGGCCGCAATCAGTGGCTCGGAAGTAACACTTGAACCCTTCGTCGCGCTGGCCTACGTTGTTAAAAAATATAAAATTCCCGCGCACTACCCACTGGAACTCATTGCCGGCATGAGGATGGACGTCGAAAAAGTTCAATACGAAACGATAGATGATTTAAAACTTTATTGCTACCGTGTCGCCGGTGTCGTGGGTTTGATGATGGCCCATATAATGAAGATCAGTAATGAGCGCGCCCTTTCGCACGCTTGTGACATGGGCATGGCCATGCAGCTCACCAATATCGCCCGGGATGTTTTTGCCGACGCCGAAATGGGCCGAATTTACCTCCCAAAAAATTGGCTGGCAAAATTTCAGGTTCCCTGTTCGCCCAAATCTCTGTTTGTTTCAATTTATCATGGACGCTTGGCCGCCGTGACGCGTTTACTTTTGGATGAGGCCGACCGCCTTTATCGCTCTGGCGACGAAGGTCTTGTTTATTTGCATCCCCGCGCGCAATTAGCAATTTTGTCGGCGCGCTATATTTATTCTGACATCGGCCGCATTGTTCGCAGCCGTGGCGCCCTCGCGTGGCGCGAGAGAACTTATGTAAACCTACCCAGAAAAATCTTTTGGGTCGGCGTAAGTTTGGCTAAAATAATGTGGCAAAGTTTTTGGCGAACGCCTTTTATTCCGGTCCCGATTAATCAAATTTGGAGGCATCAATGATCGCTACCACACCCACCTTTTGGCAAGACACTGTGGCCTACGCAAGGCAGATTTGGCAATTTGACCGCACGGACTGGAAGGTTTACTTCGCTTGGGTTGGCCTTATGCTGGGCCTTTTGTTTTCGGTAACTGGTTTTGTGGTTATCGGGCACTTAAACGGCGCGGACTTTCCTTCGTATGTCTGGAATGTTCCCTTGGGCACATTTATTTTCGTCGGCGCGATCTCATTTGATACCATCGGCCACCGTACAGCGTACAAAGAAGAACTTAAAAAAGGCGAGTCGCTTGTTCATCACATTACGATTTTCGCCGGCATCACGAGCGTGCTGGTTTTGTGTATGTGCTACCATTTTCCCGAATTTTTTAAAATTCCCGCGATTAGCCTTATCGCCTTGTCGATTTTTTACAGCATGATCGACGAAGCCCTACACTGGCACCGCTATTTAAACAAAAACTCTGACCGCGTAGAAATGTGGAGCCACTTTTTTATTTTCCTCGGCCACACCATCATGGTTTTGTCCTGGTGGCATTGGTTTGATCAAGGTTACCCCGGCGTAAAAGAAACCGTCACAGCCATGCAACGCCTCGGTTTATTGTGGTGACCCCTTCGCGCTGCAGGTGCGTGGGTGCGGACGTGGTTGCAGGTGCGTGGCGTGGTTGCGGGTGCGCTCGCCGGCGTGGTGGTGAGCGGTGGCGTGGCTGCGGGTGCTGCGGCGCGGATGCGGTAGCAGGCGTGGTGAGCGGTTGCGGTGTGGTATGTCGTGCGGTTGGTTGTTGCCGGCGTTCGCACTGCGGGAAACTGGTGAGCGAAGGTAGGGTCAAGCTTACGACCGGGAAACTGGTGAGCGAAGGTAGGTCACTGTGAGCGAAGGTAGGCGAAGGCACAAAATTAGGTGAGCGAAGGTAGGCGACACGTACAAAAAAGGCGAATCTTGCAAAACTTTGCTTAGCTAAAATGCGACACTTACAATGCCTGATGAACGAGAATGCCACACTTACAAAGCTTGGTGAGAAAAGGTAGATTGTGTTAACGACTTTGGGACTTTATTTAATTATTTTAATTCGCTACTTCTTAATAGCGGGATTGTTTTTTTGGCTCACTCCCCGATTTAAGAACCGCCGTCTTAATGACAGCGAGCCACTTCCCGCAATAATAAAAAGCGAAATCATGTGGTCGCTCCTCACCGCCCTCGTGTTCGCTGTGCCGGGCGCCATCATGATAGAATCCTGGAAGTCTGGCGGCACCAAAATTTATCTCGACCCGCAACAATATGGCCTGCCCTATTTGGTGTTAAGTGTTTTTGTTTACATGTTTTTGCACGACACCTACTTTTTCTGGACGCATAAACTCATGCATCACCCAAAACTTTTCAAAGTTTTTCACCAGGTCCATCACAATTCGCGCACGCCAACACCGTGGGCAAGTTTTTCGTTTTCCTTTTGGGAAGCTTGCGTGGAGGCACTAATAATTCCCATTTTAGCGTTTATTCTTCCCATTCATATTGGGGCGTTGGCGTTTGTTTTGACCTCCATGACTCTTTTTGGTGTCACAAATCATGCGGGGTATGAGGTATTTCCAAGGGCCTGGATGCGCGGTATTTGGGGCCGGTGGATGATTACGGCAACTCATCACAACCTTCACCATCGAAATTATAATGTAAATTATGGTTTGTATTTTCGCTTCTGGGACAAGTGGCTCGGCAGCGATAAAATGCCGGAGATCGTGTGACTTTTTCAAAAAATAAATTGGCTGCGGTTTTCTACAATCGCCCGGCACCTCGCGCCACTGTCTTTTTTGAGAAATTTTCGAAAAACGCCAAATAAATTCTTTTTGAAGCAAAGATTTTTGTCTTGCGATTTGGTTTTGTCGTTGATGCCATAGAGTTGAATTTTTCCCCTTCAGCTTGAAATTTTCTATGCTCGGAAATTTAAAAATCCGCTCATCGGAATCAAAAATAAAAGTTCAAGAAAATTGCCTTCCTTAATAAAAAGCGGTACCTTCGCTCACGTTGTTCAAGCAAATTTCCTTCTTAAAGAAAGAAAAGTCCGAGTATGGCGGCGAGCTATCGCGCACACGCCGCGGACGCAAAGGGCCACGGCCAATTTCGACCAAATGGACAATGCATTTGGTGCTGCGCTCGTCCCGCGCTAAAGGCGCGTGGTCTTTTCTAACGCCAAGACACAAATCCAAAATTAAATATTTTCTGAGGAAGTTCTCACAAAAATTTGGCGTAAAAGTAATTAAGCTAGCCATTGTCGGCAACCACCTGCATCTACACATTAAGCTTTTAAACCGCCAAACTTATCGGCCCTTTATCCGCGCTTTTACGGCAGCGATAGCTATGGCGGTTACCGGCGCTTGCCGTTGGCGGCCAGCATTGGGAAAATTTTGGGATCTGCGGCCCTTTACGAGAATCGTCGAAAGCTTTCAGGCGTTTGTAAACCTGGAAAAGTATATCTCCATAAATCAGCTCGAAGCTTTAGGTTTTTTCCGAGCAGAAGCGCGAAGAGTTTTAAGCGGCGACGGGCCTCCTTAACACCCGCAGATTCAGCCAATTATCTGATTCGCCGGTCACTTGATAGACCGAATCAGTCGGCAATATAGGTTGGCAGACCTATTGAACTGCGCCACCTCACTCCACCAACTTATCACGGGGCAAATAAAAAAAGCCGGCTTGAAGACCGGCTTTCTAAAATGTTCGCTAGAGCAAAAGTGAAAGGCTGCTAGGTTGCAAACCAGGGAGGCTCTCAAAAATCTTTCTGCGAACGCAACCCTGTAGTTTCTTGCAAACTTATTGTTTCTTACAAACTAAAGCATCATGGCCACCCGAGTGGTCCATTGTGCAAGAATAGCTTAGCGCTACTTCTTTATTGTCTTGGTTGACATAAACTTTCGCGACGATCTCGGCACCTGACGGCCAAGCTTTAATACCGCGAAAATTTGATTTTGTTTCTTTGGTTTCACTGGCGTTGAATTGTTTTAAAACCTCAACGACGGCACCACTTGTGGCCTCAACGGGATTGCCGTGAGCCATGGCAAACATCGGTAGGGCTACAACCATAAAAATAACTTTTTTCATTCTCTTCTCCTTTTAAAAAATTCCTGGTTCATCTTTTGATTTATTTTGGGTGCCTGGCTCACTCGCGCCACCTGGTTCCCCATTCGCACCGCCTGGCTCGCCAGGTTCCCCACCGGACTCACGCTGGCCACCGGGTTCACCAGGCTCACCCGGTCCACGCGGTTCACCCGAGGGCACATCTTCATTCTTCGCGCCGTTTTTAATCCAATCATAAATGGCTTGGAGTTCGCGCTTCTTCAACGGGCGTTTGCCTTTGGGCATGCGGCCCGTGGCGACACTCTCGTACAATAAACTTTTTTCGGGATTGCCGGGAATGATCAGCGGCGGAAAAACAGTGGCATTAATAATCTTTTCGTAACTCGAAAGATCGATATCACCTTTAGGAGCCGTCGCGCTATGGCACTCGATACAGCGAGTATTTACAATCCAACTGTTGATCGCTTTGTAATTTGGCGCGGCCATTGGCGAGTAATCGGGTTCGTCGTCATGAACACCTTTGGGCAAACTGCAACCCACGAAACTCAAAGCGAAAATAAACAGCGCCACAGTCGGCACACCAACGCGCCAACGTGCCAGAGCCAATCGCCCACAACCAAAATTTTCGTTAAAACGGCTACGCATGCGGCCACTTATAACACAGACCGCCCGGGGGCTCAACTTATCGGAATCTTTTACACCTCTAAAATTGCGGCGCGCTTTTTAACGAAATCTTCCCACGGGTTATCGTATTTAAGCATCTGGAAGTTAAAATAGCCCTTAATGAGCTCTTCTGGAACCTTTAAAATGTCCTGAAAGTGGAGCTTGGGCTTTTTATCCTTATCCACAAGCAGCGCGCGAACGCCTTCGGCAAAGTCACTATCACGGCAAAATTTTGTCGCCATCACCCATTCGTGCGCGAAAGCGTCGTGAATGGACCATGTCTTAGATTGCTTTAGCATCTCAAAAGTTACCGCAACCGATATTGGTGACGCATTATAAATAAATTCCATGTGCGGAAGTGGCGCGTGGACTTTTAAATTTTCCGAAAAATCGCGCAACGTTTTAGCAGCCATAATTTGCTTGATGCTGTCCTTAAACGGCAAAACCAGACCCGGCGCTTTGGGAACACTATGATATTTCATAATCAACCGGTGAATTTGCCCACGGCGTTCTTGTAGAGTTCCGCCCCAAGCGATTTTGGACACCTCAGCAAGAGCCTCCTCTTTCTTTTTATAATCAATGCTATGAGTGGCAATCTTCCACTCCAGCGCATCCGTTGCGTTAAAGCGAATGCCCGTCAACCCCAAATAGCAGCCGACACCATCGGGGATTTGATGTAAAAACCAAGAGGCGCCAACATCTGGAAAAAATCCAATACCCATTTCTGGCATCGCGAAAATACAGTTCGGAGAGGCGATACGTATGTGACCGCTGCGTAACAAGCCAAGCCCCGCTCCCATCGTAATACCTTCGGCCCACACTATTACCGGTTTTTTATAAGTGTAGTTTAAGTAATCAGTGAGATACTCATTAAAAAAGAAATCTCTAATTTTATTAATCGCCCGTGAATCTTCTTTACTGCGCAGAATAGTTTCGCGCACTTCCTTTACATCACCGCCGGCGGAAAACGATTTCTCATCGGATGATTGATATAAAACTGCGGCAATCGAATTGTCGTTTTCCCATTGCTGCAATGTTTGGGTCATCTTCGTGACCATTTCAAAATTTAATACGTTTAATTGATCGGGTCGCTTTAGAGTTATAACCCCGATTTTATATTTTCCGGATGGAATGGTGGTAAATTCAATACTCATACGTCTATGCCTTTCCGGTAGAATTTGTTGCCAGTAACTGCGACATTAAAGCCTGTCCTTTGGGTATCAAGACTATATCCGCGTTACTCGAAAGTATATTTTGCATTTCCAAAACATCAAATAAACACTCCGAAACCTGTTTATCGCGTGCAATTTCGCGAAGAGCATTACCGACTATCAGCGGCCGCATCGCAGCGGCCTTAGCAAACTCGGTGGCCGCCGTTTTTTGTGCCGAACTCGTAATGATATTTACTTGGTTGGCTCCGTCTTGTTTTATCGCCGAAGTTACTTGCCGCAAGCGGTTCACAACTTTGCTTTCAATTTGGCGGATCATCTCTGGGTCGCGAAAATGGACTTTGCGGATGTACACTGAGCCCAGTTTAAAACCCCACTCACCGGATTCCTTTACCACTTCATCGCGCACGATTTTACTCATGTGATGACGGTCAGAAAGCATTTGTGCCAGTGGCATGTTACTCAGACTGCGCACGGCGGAGTTACTGACGTTGGCGGCCAGCGATCCGACCGGGTCTTCATTCTTAAATAAAAATGCCAGAGGGTCGGTGATATACATTTCATACCATACGCCGATTCCCATCGGCGCACCCTCTTCGCTGTTGACGGCGAGGCTACGCAAATAACTTTGATCAAGGCGTAAATCAATTTCGCGGCGCTGGCCAAGCCAGTTAATAATCAGCGCCTTCCAAGTTAAGTGTGGCCACAAGAAATAAAAACCAGGCTCCGTTAAAACAAGTTCCACGTTACCAAATAAAATATAAACCTGCGCGACACGCTCTTCGACGATGGCAAAGAAACCAAAGAATTTTAAAATTCCAATCAGCGTCGGGGCGGCGATAAACCAAAATACCACGGCCGCAAAAAGACTACCCATTGTACTTTGTTGGTTAAAGAGTAAATCGATCATCGTGAAACCTCCACGACGACGCGGTCTGATTTTTTATAAAGTTCCAGACGGATATTTTTAGTGTAAAGGTCCAGAGCATCGCCATCTTGGCCTTTAAGTTCTTTTAATTGATTAGCCATTTGTATTAGAGGCTCCACTTCGGCCTGAGCTTTTAAAGTTTCAATCTCCACGGCCTTACGCGATTGCACGATGGTTTGATCGGCTTGGGCTTGCGCTAAACTAATATCAGAAGACACGTGATTGTGAGCGGTGTTAATCGCCGCAAGGGCGGATTCAACTTCATTGGGCGGCTCGATGCCCGTGATCAACGAAGCATCGAGGACAATGCCGTAACGGGCTTCCGAGGAAGCGCATTCTTTGGCCATTTGTTCGTTTAAGAGCCGTAAGTTCTTACGTAGATCATTTATCGATACGCCAATGACATCCGCGGGATTTACAGCAGCTCCCTCAACGGGCGTGCGCAGCCCTTCGAAATTAGCAATGCGTTCGCGCAAAACTGCCACGAAATATCCCATGATATGCGAAAGCGGACTACGAATCCCAAAAAGATAAGCGTACAGATTTTTTTCGGATACGCGAAAACGCATTTGCCCGATGAGTCCGGTATTTAATTGATCCTTTGTCACGGCTTCTAAAATTCGGCCGCCTTTATTTGCCGAGGGCACATCCGGGTCAAACGCCATATTTAAGGTTTGCGTGGCAACGCTGACTTTATAAATTTTTTCCCATGGCCATTTTACGTAAGGGCCGCCCGGTGGAATAATTTTTACCTTCGGGTAAGCATAGCGGGGTTTTTCGTCAGGCCGCAAAGAGGCGCTGATAGGATCGTCAAGAGTCGTGGCGTTACCAAACCTTTCGGCGCGCCCGAAAATGGTTTTTACAGCACGCTCATTTTGATCGACGACATAAAACGCGGTGAAGATGTAACGCAAAATAAAGAAAATAAAAAACCCAGTGATAAAGGTACCCATGATGCGAATAGCTCCTGTAGGAGATAATCGTAACGCCTTAATTTTTTTGAGTCACTAAAGACTATTATGGACCTTGGTCGTGGGTTTAATTACCTATGCACTTATTGTTTTCGCACTTCAATAAACTAGGTGCAACGGCAATGTCGCAGGTGCTGATGGCGCCGGTAGAAATATTATGTTGTTGCTCGTATTGGTTGTATTCAAGAACGAGCTCCTCGAGTTCCGAAAAGTTCGCAATGCTTGAGTGCACGAGAAACTCACGCGGCCCGCCGCAAGCCTTAGAGCCAAACGGCAAGACCTTACATTGATCATCGTTTTCGCAGAAATCATTATCTAAAATTTCGTTGATGCGACCCTCATTGGCTTTTAACTGCTCCGCGGTGATTTGCAGCGGGCGCGGCGCATCCGCGCAGTTTTGAAATCCCGCCGCCGAAACCGCGGCGAGCGCACAAAATAAAACAAAATACTTCATACTATTATTTTAGCCTAAAAACAGAGGCGTTTGGTGATATTTTTGGCGGGAATTTAGCACGTAATATCAATAGGTTGTATTTCCCTAACAACCATTAAGCGCGGGCTTGCCCTACACGCCGAGCGAATTTGCGCCTCTCGGCCCATAAGTTGCTAAGTGCTCACGTGGATAAACAGGTACGTATATAGGAGATCTCTATGAAAAATTTTTCATTCTTTACTACTTTAGCGAGCTTAATTTTGGCAACCGGCCTTGCTGCTGCTAACGAACAAAATTTATCGGGCCGCGAAGTTTACGACATACTTTCTGCCGCACTTGAGGCGGAAAACAACAACACCGACTGTAAGTTTTCGGTGAAATGGAATGATTCCACCGGAGTAATTTATTTAACGATTGATACCGCTAGCGGTAAAAACTATCAGATTGATAACTATGTTTCGGCCGTTCTAAAAACTAATAGCAGCGGTCACCGCGAAATGGAAACCGTTGAAAACATAAAAATTGAAAGCGCGAAAATGGGAGATACTAAATATAGCTTTACTTTTCGCTCTAGCGACGGCATCGCCATAGACCGCATTTATCTAAGGCAATTTCAGGTTAAAAAAGTAAATCGCGGTAGCTTCGAAAAACCAAGTCTTGAAAAAGACTGGGTTGCCGTTACCTATAATACCATCTGCAACTAGGATTTTTTATGAAGCGCGCATTAAAGACAGTAAACGATACCGAAATTAGCAAAAGTATGAGCGGTAAACTAGAGGGTTGTGACTTATGTTTGGAATTTTAATTTCATTAGTTTCGTTTGTGACCTTAAATACTTTTGCCGGCCCCCTAGAAGTTCCGGCGAGAAAGTCACTCTCTATTGAAAAAGGTATCGCCATCGACGCCACTGTCGACGGCAAACGTATCTGCGTTTCTGCAACAGCTCGCTACAAACAAATCAGGAGTGTCATCCGCTGTTATTTTGGGTCAGAGCCAGAGTTTAAAGTTGCCATCGAAACTGGTATGGCCGTTATCCGCGACGAAAACAACGAGAAGAATTGTTATCTGCGCTATGATTTTGGCCAAACAATTGAAGTATATAGCGGCTACGACGTCAGCCTGGATATGGATTGTTTGTAAGATAGTAACGCAAGAGGAAGGGTGCTGCTGGTCCGATATTCACACGTTGGTCCTAATCTGTCTCAAATGGATCCAACATTCCTTTAATAAGAATCTGGTTATTAAAGAAATTCGATAATTCCTTTAATAATTGATTTACTTATTATAGGAATTATAGTATTTCTTTAATAAGAACTTCATTAATTAAAGGAATCTGAATGGAAAGACCTAAGTCAGACAGAGCAGGAAATATAGTCAGGCAAGACACCGGATACGATGCCTACATCCCAAAACTATTGATGCCCCAAGGACCCAGTTTTGAAAGAGACTCGGAATACGAACATCTATTAACCGAAGCCCATCTAAAGTTAGGGGAACTTAAAGGCATCTCCCAGGTACTTCCTAATCCAGATCTTTTTGTAGCGTTCTATGTAAAAAAGGAAGCCCTATTGAGTTCACAAATTGAAGGGACCCAAAGTTCAATCGACGAAGTACTTCAGGTGGATCCCGAAACACAAACAATGCGACCTGTGGACGAAGTTATCAACTACATCAAGTCAATGAACGCAGGCCTAGAAAAAATTAAGAAACTTCCCTTTTCAACCCGACTCATTAATCAACTGCACGAAGTTCTGATGACAGATGTACGTGGCAGAGAAAAAAATCCCGGACAATATAAGACCCGTCAAAATTGGATTGGTCCCTCGGGCTGCACTCTAAAGGAAGCTGTATTTATACCACCACCGCCACACATGACTCAAACCTTAATGAGTGATCTCGAGAAATTTTATCACGAAGAAACTAAGATCCCTGACCTTATTAAAGCCGCAATAATTCACTATCAGTTCGAAACCATACATCCGTATGCCGATGGTAATGGGCGTCTCGGGCGCCTCATCGTTACCTTAATGCTTTCAGAAAAGGAAGTCATAGATAGACCACTTTTGTATCTAAGTCTTTTTTTCAAGGAACATAGAGAAGAATATTACGACTTATTAATGAAGGTGCGCTTTGAAGGTGCCTGGGAGAAATGGTTTAAATTTTTCCTTCGGGGCGTAAGGCACACGTCCGCAGAAGCTGCAAAGACAGCGAAAGATATTTTGAAACTTCTTGAGGCGGACAAACTAAAAATTAGTCGACATATAACTAAGTCAAAAAACTTACTTGCGGCGTATGAAAAAATTTGCACTATGCCAATCTTTACCATTCCATCGTTAGAAAAGGACCTTGGAGTCACTTATCCAACAGCCAAACTTCAAGTAGACGCTTTAGTCAAAATGGGAATATTAAAGGAAATAGACGAAAAAGAGCGAAATAAATTATATAGCTATGAGAGTTACCTGGAAATATTACGCCGTGGCACCTAAACCACAATAGTACTGGCTTTGGTCATAGGGTGTTGATAAGTTTTTTCTCCAAGTCGGTGATTCCATAGCTGAGTAACAAGTTGATCAACTGTTTTATCCTTCATTCTGGCCCATCTCCATTTGACTGGAATTTTTGATGCCGTACCAACCGCTAATCATAAACGCCTGGAAAAAACGGACCGGCAAATTAATGCCACACTGTTTCAGAAGTTTTTCTGTTTCTAGCGGCGAGATAACAGAAAGCATTTCGCGCAACACATGGGAGAGATTGGCAAGTGACTCTGGGGTGGCTCCCATCAATAATTGTACTGCTTCCCAATTTTTTAACATCAAAGGAAATTCTCGCGAATTCAAATCGAAACTGATTTCCGTGTTAATCAAGAATCCGTCTGTGCGTAATCGGCTGCACATCGCCTGATAAAAACCTAATTTCTCTTCACGCTTCACAAAGTGTGCAACCAGAATACTTAAAGCGGCGTCGAAATCTGCTATTGGAGGCACATCGTGAATATAGCCATGAATGAGTTCACAGCGATTTAACACTCCAGCAGTCTTAAGTCGTTCACGACAAACATCAAGCATTCCGATTGATGGATCTACTCCGACAAATGTCCATTCAGGAAATTCTTTTGAAAGCGAAAGAATCTCTGCACCCGTTCCAACACCCACACATAGTATGCGCGCCCGAACTGGTAAACTCTTTAAAATCAGACAAATTAGGAAATGAATGTTATCGACAATCGGTGCTAATGGTCGATTTTTCTCATCGTATACTTTTGCAGCTTCTGTGAAATGGTTGATCACAGTAGGATTGGTTTTCATCGAAAGCCCCTCTCATTCTGCACCAAATTTTAATCCAAAAACAAAAAAACCGGGTAGCTCCCGGTTTTTGTAAAACTAAAAATTGGCTCAGGAGGAGGGATTCGAACCCCCGACCAACCGGTTAACAGCCGGTTGCTCTACCACTGAGCTACTCCTGAGCAGCGAAAAAATAATGGTAGAAAAATAAGACTACTATAGGCTCTCGCCGTTTGCAACCTTCGCCAATTGTTCCATGGCTTCTTTGAATTGCTTAGAATGAAATCGCAAGCCATCCCAGAAATAAAAACCTTCCGGGGTCAGTGTAAACTTGCCGGTTTCGCCATTGATAAAGCCGACCGATAACATTTCAACATCGTTGGTTGGAACAAAAGTCGGAGGGCGCGAGTCGGTAATTTCTAATTTACAATATTTCCCCAACCATTTTTCCATGGCTAAAGAGTTAATTGCCTTCTTACCGCTGCCAACGGAGAACCAATCCTTACCTTCTTGCTCAATTTTTATGCCCGACTTGGTGGCCAAACTTTTTACGCGGGTTTCACACCAGGTAAGATGAGTATCATCGTTTTTTGTCGCCTCATCATGGGTTACCGGAATGACTTTTTCAGCTTTACCGTCAGTCTTAGCTTGAGTTTCAGATTTAGTTGCTGATTTTTTAGGCTTTTCGCTAGCATCGGCTTCTGACATGGGTACAACTCCAACTTTTCTTAGACCTTCAACGGCCTTACCATTTTTTAAAGAACCAATTCCCCAAAGGACTCCTACCAAGGATAGCACTAAAGTGGCGGCTTTTATTTTCCAGGCTGTGCTCATACGAACCTCCTATTTATATGTTTTGAAAAATAAATGAATTTCCGGGGGTTGTAAATTTATGATCCGCAGCCGTCTAATGCGGGGCGTAGCCGTGTTTAAGGGCCAGTTATAGCTTCAATCCCTGACAACTTTTTGTAGCAGCGCAAGAATAGATGTCATGTCTTACGTCTATGCGACATTAATTGTGACTGCAGTTCTTGGCGCGCAGCTTGTATTTAGTCTATTTTTTGCGCCCCTGCCCTTCGTGCTCCTCTATCCAACGATTTTTTATATTGCCATTAGATTAGGTTTCGGCCCCGCCCTTTTAGCCACACTCGCTAGCGCGGCAGGCGCCAACTTTTTTTTCATTGGAATGATAAAATCGTTTAGCCTAACCGCCCTGCCTGACATTCTTCATCTTTGTATCTTTGTCGCTATGGGTTTTATGATCGCGTGGATTGCGCGCAAACAAAAAATCAGCGAACAACACTGGAAGGCCGGAGAAAATCTTTTCCGCACATTTGCCAATACCATCCCGCAACTCGCGTGGATCGTCGATAGCGACGGTAATTTTCAGTGGTATAATCAGCGCTGGTACGAATATACCGGCATGACTTTAGAACAAATGAAACACAAAGACGGCCTGCAGGTCATTCATCCCGCTTATCAGGAAGAATTTATAAAAACTTGGAACACGTCGATAGCAACAAACGAACCATTTAAAATGAGATATCCCCTGCGCGCTAAAGACGGCAGCTACCGCATGTTTAAGACAGTCGCGGTGCCAATTAAAGACTCGCGCGGAAAAACTCAATGGGTCGGGACAACCTCCGACATCGACGACTATTTTAGACATCAACGCGAACTTAAAAAGTCTCTCGCCGTGCGCGACGAATTTTTGTCGATAGCTTCGCATGAATTAAAAACCCCACTGGCGACTTTGCTTCTGCAAACCGATTTATTTAACAAACGACGCGTGCGTGGAAATAAAGAAATTTATGAGCCCAATAAAGTTAATTTAATTATGGCGCAAACCGAACGGCAAGTATTGCGGCTTAACCGTTTAGTCGAAGACATGCTCGAAATAGCCCGCATTCGCACGGGCCGCCTATCTATTCGCACTGAGCAGTTTGATTTACATGACGTAACTCGGGAAGTTCTTGGGCAATTTGGTCTCAACATTGAGCTCTGCGGCGACACTTGTGCCGTTGGCGTTTGGGATAAAGGGCGTATCGAACAAGTCATTAATAACTTAATCGTAAATGCTATCCGTTACGGTAATCAAAACCCCATTACCGTTACGGTTCTAAACGACAATGATCATGTACTTTTAAGTGTAAAAGACCGCGGTATTGGTATCGAAAAAGAAGCCATCACGAAAATTTTTGACCGCTTTGAGCGTGCCATAGGCTCTAATAACATTAGCGGGTTAGGCTTAGGTTTATATATCGCCCGCGAAATTGTGCGCAGCCATAACGGTAAAATTTGGGTTGAAAGTGAATTGGGCAAGGGTTCTACTTTTTATGTACGCTTACCGCGCGGAAATGTTCGCTACGAATCTCGCGAAGAAACGCGCGCGGAATTTAAACCAAAGGAAGTTCAGTGGCCAAGTCCATACTGCTAGTTGAAGACGACAATGACTTACGCGCCAATTTCGCCGAAGTGCTAGAACTATACGGTTACCAAGTTTATCAAGCCGAAAATGGCCAAGTGGCCTTTGATTTTTTGTTGCAGGATAAGACCCACGTTGACGGCATTATTTTAGATTTAATGATGCCCATTATGGACGGGCGTTTATTTTTAGAGAAAGCTAAAGATATTCTTGAACGGCGGCACATTCCTGTTTTGATTGCCACTGCCGCCGGCCGCGCCGATGAATCTTTCGGGCTTTCTGCTTCTTGCCGGTTGGTTAGAAAACCTCTCAGTATTGATGTTTTGATTATGGCTGTAGAAAATATGCTAGAAAAAATGGCGGAGCCGAGAG
This sequence comes from uncultured Bdellovibrionales bacterium, assembly GCA_964498095.1. Taxonomy (GTDB): domain Bacteria; phylum Bdellovibrionota; class Bdellovibrionia; order Bdellovibrionales; family SG-bin7; genus SG-bin7. The sequence goes on from CAZCFY010000009.1 coordinate 146,108, forward strand.
GATTCGAACCTCTGACCACTTGATTCGTAGTCAAGTACTCTATCCAGCTGAGCTACGGCTCCGCACTAGGAATTCGAAGACCCTGCACTCTAGACATAATGTGCCAAGAAATCAAGCCCTGTAATATCAAAGTTGCCCTAACTCCCTGTTTGCTTTAGTGATTAATAAACGGGTTGAAAATGACAGGTAATATTTGGAAATCATGTTTAACTGATGCGCAAAAAACGGTCACAGAATTCGTAAACGATCCTAAACAGATCGAAGCCTGTGTACGTTTTACCGACATGCTGCTAGCGACTTTTAAAGCCGGCGGCAATGCCTTTTCTTGCGGTAACGGGGGCTCGCATTGCGATGCCATGCACTTTGCCGAGGAATTTACCGGCAAATATCGTAAAGACCGCAAACCCTTGGGGGCATTGGCGTTGGGGGATCAAAGCCATACCACCTGTGTGGGCAATGATTATGGTTTTGAATATATTTTCGCGCGCCAGTTAGAGGGTTTGGGCCGCAAAGGCGATTTGCTTTTGGGAATTTCTACCAGCGGCAATTCCGGAAATGTGATTAAAGCTGTTGATAGTGCCAAACGCCTGGGAATTAAAACTGTGGCTTTGTTAGGACGTGATGGCGGCAAGCTTAAGGGCATGGTTGATTTGCCAATTATTGTGCCGGCGCAAACCTCCGACCGCATTCAAGAAATGCATATTAAAATCATTCACACGGTTATCGAAACCGTCGAGCGCGAACTCTTTCCGCAGAATTATTGATTGCTAACTCTCCTAGTGTGACCACGATTGCACAACCTTGACCGTTGGCATGGCGTGCCGACGTCAAACTTTGTGAAGTAGTTGCCCCGATCCTCACTTAATTCTTTGATCTCATAATTTTCATAAGCTATGACTAAATGATTAAGCCGTAAAAAACGTGCACCTTCGCGGAGAGATGGGTGAGTGGCTTAAACCAAGCGTTTGCTAAACGCTCGTAGGGTCAAAAGCCCTACCGGGGGTTCAAATCCCCCTCTCTCCGCCAATCTAGAAAATAGTTTTCAAGAAAATCAGTTTTTCAAAAAAGTTTATTATTATTAATTATTTAGTGATGAGGAGCTTTTTTAGTTTATTGATCGAAAATCATTCAAAAACACTGGAAATAATGGGGTTCGTAAGAGGTTTGTAGTTGATCAAGGTAGTAACGGCACGCCTACTACAAACTTTGGATTGTATGTTTTAAAAAAATACTTTTTACTTAGATATATTTTTATTTTCCGAAAGCTAGAAATGAACACAGACAAGGAAAGTCCAGTAGCTCTTGAAGTCGACACCGCGCTCATATCCGCATTGGTTTCGGGAGTAAATGGTGGGATCTATATCTTTGCATTGGGGTATACTGCGAAGCTTGGAATTCCAGACTATCCAACCTTTTTTGGCTCCTTGAGGTTTTTCATTTTCTCGGTTTTAGAACACCTGACATCTGTCGACGAATTTTTTGCGGAAATCAAAAATATTTCACTAATAGCGACGCTCGCACAACTGATTATCATCGTTGGATTTATATTTATTTGGCTACGCCGAGATCGTCGCTACAAAATGCCGTCAAAGGTTTGGGCTACTGTCCTGGCGATGTTATTCTTGCCGTCATTACGGGGAATTGTTTACACCATCCCTTTTCTGATTTCTATCATATGTCCGACAATTTTACTTTGGGTGTTTTTTGAGTACCTACGGCAGAAAAAACAGTTCACGAATTTTGTTCAAAGCTGTTTGGTGTTTATCGCGATGGCAATCTTGTCCTGGAGCGTTCCTTATAACGCCGGAAAACTAACAATTGATCTCATTAACTTTGAAAAGTCGTTTCCAGTATTGACCGCCGCCAATGGAGAAAAACAAGAGCGGCTACTTTGGTTAGATAGCGAAAAGCGGTACTGGTTGGATTGTGAAAATGGCTATATAAGGGGTGAATTGAATGAAAAAGTTTTTGTTTATAAGTATGCTACCAAGCGTATTTTTAATAGGGCATGCCGATGATACTCCAATTCGCGTGTCCGCATGCGAAATCGTAGGTACAAAACCAGTACAAGGCGGCGAAAAATGCTATTTTCATTCTGGTTACGTGCTAGTTGATCGATGTGTGGGTAACCCTTGTCGGCTCACGAATAATCTAGTTAAAGAGAATTCACGTTTTAAGTGCCCCGACTCAAATCAACCTCCGGTACCAAGATGGACTACTGCGCAAAAACTTAGCCAATCATTAGCTGTTATGGCAAGGGGATTGGGCGAAGTAATTCCTGCCTCAGAAGCGCCGACTTATTTCGCATCGAAAAGAAATAACTCGAAACTTCCTACTATTGTTTTCACATCGGCCACGGATTGGAAATCGGCCTTAGGCAATTTTACCGAAAAAACAAATTCGACTAATCCAAAAGAAGTAGGAAGAATAATTTTATCAGACACGTTAAATAATTCATTCGCAGCTGCCCACGTCTACGAAGGCAAAGAATATAAAAAAATCGATTTCTTTGAGGTTTTTGATAACTGTTCAACAACCCATTGAACGGGCCATTGCAAACTAATGTATACCAATTTGAAAAATCATATTACTTTGGTAAAAAATAATTTAGTTGAGTTTGTGCCGCAAACAGCTTGAAATTTCAGATATAATTTGGAATAACTGGCAGCCTCTATGGCAGATTTAACAAATCAAGAAAAGCGTCACCTGGAGAAAATATTGGGTATGTCAGGTGGTTACGTTCTCTGGTTTTCAAACAGAACATTTAGCGAATTTGTCGCAGACAGCACAAATCGAGAAATTTACGATGAAAAATACGCGACAAGTGGCAGCTCAAAAGCTAGTCGCCTGCGCTCCTTTTGGAAACAAGAACCAAATCACATTGTAGGAAAATTAATTTCAGACATGTTAGAGTTAGTCGCCGAACACCCAATTGACGGAGAAAATTCAACTCCTTATGAGGTTTCGCTTCGTACCGCTAGCCGTCTATTGCAGGGGGCACCGGTTATCGATGCTGAAGTGATAGATCCAAAATCGCCGGAAAAAGACTTTGCAACATTAGCCAAGTTGATTCGCGAAGCTATCGATAAAAACGAACCGGAAAGCGGCTTAGATCGCCTGCACACTTATACTTTAAAATACATGCGAGTAATCTGCTCTAGCCGAGGAATTGAAATCGAAAAGTCCAAGCCCTTGCATAGCCTAATTGGAGAGTATGTTAAAAAGTTAAAGGATGCAGGTGAAATCGAATCCGAAATGACAGAACGAATTCTAAAGTCGAGCATTTCGACTCTAGAGGCGTTTAACAGAGTACGAAATGATCAAAGTTTCGCACATGATAACGAAGTTCTGAATTACGATGAAAGCCTGCTGATTTTAAATCACGTTACCAGCGCAATACGATTTATTATGGCCGTAGAAAAGAAAAAAGTCGGTGCTTCGCCGTCCACCGCTTCAGAAGAAATAGATATAGATGCCCTTCCCTTTTAAGGCTAATAAATCAATTTTTGAATAAGAATTCAAATCCCTGCTTTGCGAGATTTACCAATGCAAGAATTGCAGTAGCGGAAATTACAATTTCAATTAAGAATAAAATGTATCCCGGTGGAAAATAAATTGATGTTGGATCTGCCGAATCGTTACCTCCCAATTCAGGTAACTTTTTGACAGAGAAAATTTTTCCCACGTCAGGCCCCGACAACCAGATACAGTCGATAATTACATCCTGTCGCGAGCCATTCTGAAGAATTCTCTTCGAAAGAATTTGAAACTTGCCTTGGCGCTTGTGTGTACTTAGCCATGTGAGATCACAACGACGAGCCTGACCGCCGTCAACTTCTTCAAATAAAAGCTCTATGGTGAAAGTGGTCTTGTCGAGTTGATAGCCTATGAGGGGAATTTGGGTGTTCCATGCAAGGAGATGGTCAAACAAACTGTATTTCGACCTCACTCCGCCTATCCATGAATTAATGTTGAAAGCAGTTTTTAGATAGTTCCATAAGGTCTTATTTGAAAGCTTCAAGCAATCCAAAACTACAAAGGTTTTTGGGTTCGTCGCTGGCCTCGAGCCCCCAATAAGTCTTGATACCAAGAGAGCGGGCTTCACGAAAAAAAACCAAAATAATTTCGCAGTCCACTCCTGGACAAAGCACATCACGGTGAGAAGAAAGTATGAGACATAACCGAAGAATCCACTTTGAATCTGAATTGGAATTTCTTTTTCCATTTTCGGCTCGAATTACTTTTTCGCGTTTGTACCTTCGGGAACTTTATCTTCGTTCGGTAATATCCCTTTGGCCTTATAATACGTCATTGCAAAACTCTCTGACATAGATTTTACCAAAGTTCCCAACAGCGCTTCGCTCGTCGGAACACTTGCTGCGAGGTCCTTGTTAATATTTATCTGAATGCCTTTTCCTTCTGAAAAAACGCGCACGAGATTGTCAGTGCGCTCACCATAACCACAGACAAGACCCTTACTAAATTCTTCATGCCAGAATTTATATTCATTTCTTTGGAGCATTTGATTTAGCGTTCGTGCTTCTTCTAACCGCCGCCAGATGTGAAGCTGAACTTCATGCTGGGCATCCTTTAAAGACTTGGCTGATTTAAATGGTAAGTCTGAAAGCTTCTCTAGGGTTACATTCGAAGTTTGCTTTTCTAGACGCTTTTTTGCCATAAATTCCTCATTTTTTAGGTATTTTTAATATATTTTAACATTTTTTAGCAAAATTTAGCATTTTTCTAAATTATTCATAAAAAATACCGATACATGAATGTGCAGCCTTCAATACCTAAGTCTGATAGCTTTCTGAAGGGATGGCAATGAAAAGGTTAAAATTTTCTTGGAAAATTAACTGGTTAGCCATTCCACTGTTCTTAGGTCTAGCACTATACTTTCAGAATTGCTCAAATTCATCGGGCTTGTCCCCAAGTCCAACGCAAAACACAAATAATCCAAAAGAAACGAATACAACACCCGCAACAAAAATAATTATTTCAGAAACCAACATTGATAAAAGCTCAGGGGAAACATTTAGCATTAACGCTTCCGCAGTTGATGAAAGCGAATCTGTAGTTTCTGAATTCAATTATACTGCTACAATAGAAATTTTTGATACGACGCCCTCTCCGCCTGGAATCACCTACACGCCACTTCAAATCTGCGCGCAAAATTTAAAGTTCACAAACGGCACTCTGTCCGCAACACTTTCTGTGATCAACAATAACTTAGGCAAAGACATATCTGGAAAGATTAAAATTTCAAGCGTAGACCTTCCGACCGTTACAACTACTAATTTTGTGATTAGAGCGCAAAAAGACTCTCAGTTTCAAGAAACAAATCTAAGCGGCTCAGCTCCCAGTCCTCGCAGCAAATCGGCTGCAATTTACGATGAGGACCATCAAAAAATTATTTTATTTGGAGGAAGGGAAATCATCGAATACATCGGCTATGTTCAAGATGGAAATCCACTAAATGATTTATGGCAAATTGACTTAAGTAATACAACGCCAAATTGGACGAAACTCAGTCCATCATCAAGTCCATCCGCTCGTTTTGGTCACTCGCTGGTGTTAGACAAAGTTAATAATCGCATTTTATTGTTTGGAGGAAATGATTCAATAAACTCTCTCAGCGACCTGTGGAGCTTAGATTTATCTAATATGAATTGGAGTCAGTTAAATCCTGAAAATAATCCTGTCCAAGCTCGAGCCGAACACCAAACGGCCTTCGACAAGACAAATGGATTAATGTTTTTAACTGGTGGCTACGAGGGTGTTCTTAATGACATCTCAACCGTGAATATTTTCAAAAATTTTCCATCTCCGGATGGAAAATGGTTGTCAACTCCGCAAGCATTTCCAACAAATCCAAATCAAAGTATTGATTTCATTTATGTAAAAAACGGCGGAATAACATTCTATAACCCTTTTTTTCCTGAGTATCTCATTACTGCTCAAGACCCAGCTTGTAACGCCATTGGCTCTGGAGTTCCCTACCTATGCCCTTCTGGAAAAGAATATTCATCGGCGTTCGACAAAGCTAATAAAAAGGTTTGGCTGATTACAACTCAGGCGCTCACCGCGCCTCCGGTCGTTCCAAATCAAAGCTCAACTCAATATAAACCTTTTTTAAAAGTTTTTAATCGTAGTGTCCCTTTAAAACAAAGCTGCCCAATGTAATCATTGCGAATCACCTTGAATAACTGTATCTCATCCCCATGAGAAAAGTGCGTCTAATTTCAAATGCCGAAACGCGAGAAAAGAAAATAAAGGCCAAGGAGACCCTTACCTCCCTTTTCACGAAAGACTTTCCGTTACGAGTAGATGTAATGGCTTCGCTCAATGATTCTCATTGGGAAAACCTAAAGACGAAACCGTTAGTTGCTACTCATCAAATTATCGCTGGAATACTGTTACGATTTCTCTATCAATTCCTTCCTGAACACATCAATCAAGTTTTCAATTCAGCCCCAAGTTTCGCAGTCGATGTTTTGCTGAATCAAATAAATGAACAATCAATTGCCTCGTACTTAATCCGCGATACAACTCTCTTTAAAAATATTCCTACGCGCGAGTTAGTCCAGCCATCCATAAAAGCATCATTCCAAAATTTTGATGAATTTCACAAGGAAGCACAATTCTTCGCCGTGTATGGACAAATAAGAATGTTGGCTTCAATTCTCGATGTTTGTTTATATAAAGACCCCTCTCTCCTCTGGAAAGAAGGCGGATGCTCATGGATAGAAGATTCAAAAAGTGACCTCTTTAGGCATTTAATAAATTATGATCCGATATTTTTACAAACATTTGGCGTCCTAACTAAAATAAAATTGAGAATGCCCCTTTGGGAACTTTCAAAAAATGATCTTAGAAAATGGTTCTCTTTTGGAGATGTGTTTAAAAAAGATGGCGAACGCCGTTTTCTGAGAAGGGCACTATTTTTCGCACTCTTGCGTGAGAAAAAAAGTTTGTTAGACCTCTCCAATGTCGAAATTTCTGATTTATTTAATAGGCTTGGCATTTGCAGTTGTTCATCCGACGAAATAAAGAAACAGTTAAAAAAACTTGAAATAGCCTCTCGGGACCTAACCGCCTAATTGATTAGGTCCTGGTTTGCCCCCGTTACCCTGGACAAATTAATATGCTTAAACCATTACTACAAATTAAGAGGTGATGGATGACGCCAATTTACAGAAGCATAGATTTCGAAACTCAAGCAATTCCATTTTTTGACAAAAAGAAAACTAGAAATTTAGATTGGTCTGGTCATCCGCGCCTAGCAAAAGCAACTCACATGAGTGTTGCCGAACAGACAAACGCCTTCGTGTGTAAAAATCTAGACGTGATTCCTCTGTCACAAACGATAATTTTTCACAACGCTACGTTTGATATTCAAGTCGGCCTCAACAGCGGCGTTTGGAGTATCGACAGTGTCTCATAAATTAAATTTCGAATGTACCGCCACGATGGCCAGATTAAGCAACAATATTAGGTCGTCGGGACTCAAAGACCTAGCACAAACCTTGCTGGGCGCTAAAGTAACTCTTTATGAAGATGTGGTTTCTAAAAGTGAAGATGAATTTGATAGATACGCACTCAATGACGCAATTTACACTTTTAAACTGTTTCCGATTTTAAAAAGTGAGCTTGAACAAAAAGGCCTTCTGAAGCTTTATGAGCTGGTAGAAAGACCTTTCATTCTTTTAAATCTAGAGTGTCAAAAGAACGGCTTCACCATTGATCGTAATCTGGTGTCTGATGAAATTTATAAAAGCAAAAGTAAGACCACGGCGTTGATGAAGGATTTGAACGAACCTGATACAAATTGGAACTCGCCGAAACAGGTCAAAAAGAAAATCTACGGCGATTACAATCTCCCATTGCAGTTTAACAAAAATATTTTAACTACTTCGAAAAAGGCACTCAAAGCCCTTAAGGACAAACACGAAAAAGTTAAGTTACTTGTAGAAATTAAAGAACTCCAGTCTTATTTAAAGCAACTTGAAAGCTTACTAAAGTTTGTCGATCCTAAAACGTCGAAAATTTATCCATTTATTAATCCAATTGGGGCGGACACTGGACGAGCAACGTCATCCTGCCCTAACCTTCAAAACATTAAGAAAGAGTCTAATCTCAGGAAGTGCTTCGTTGCGAGCCCAAAACACAAGTTGATAGTAGCTGACTTTGGTCAAATTGAACCACGGGTATTAGGCCACTTTGTGTATCCGAGTAAATTTTCAGAGCTCTTTAACAGTGATCAGGATTTTTACGTAACCTTAGCTAACAAATTATTTTCCAATCTCAGTGGTGAGATACCGGCTCGAAGTGTTGCAAAGCAAGTAACCCTTGCAATCTTTTATGGAATGGGTAACAAGCGCCTTTCAGAAAATCTAAATGTTTCTGAATCAGAGGGTCAAAATTTTCGAAATTCTTTTTTCGCTGAGTATCCGGAGATAAAAGTCTTTGATGAGATACAAACACGCTTTGCTCGCGAAAATGGATACATCATTGGTTTATTAAATAGGCGGCGATACATCAAAAATCTTCAGAGCAATGATAAATTTCAAAGATTTAAAGCGGAGCGCCAAATCCTGAATAGCATTATTCAAGGCTCGGCGGCTACACTTTTCAAATATAAATTAAATATTTTAAGAAAAGAATTACCAAAAGAGGTTCGCTTTTTATTACATGTGCACGACGAAGTTATTCTCGATTGCCCCGAAAATATATCTGAAGAAATTCTCATAAAATCAAAAAAAATATTAGAGGCTCCGGTTTCATGGTTTTCAATTCCACTGAAAGTCGAAATTGGAATCGGAAACTCTTGGGCTGAAGCCAAAAATAATCCATGGAAAGGAGGTGAATAATGAAAATATCGAAGATTCAAATTTTTCCGGTGAAAGGAAATTCGAAGTTAAAGGCGAAGGCTAATGTAACTTTGATTTCTGAAAACGGATGGGAACAAACAATCAAGGGTTTTAGAGTCCATGACGACGGCCAAAAGGACCCCTGGGTTGGGGTCCCGACCGAAAAATATTTAAAAAATGGGAAATCTGAATATTCTGAAATAATATGGTTAAATCAGACCGCAATATCTAATTTATACCCACAAATAATTTCAGAGTACAGAAATAAAAGTTCCAACGTCGTTTAACCATTCGGCCTGGAAGCTCCATATGGAGCGGTTTTGAGGGGGCCGCAAGGCCCCCGAAAAACCAAATGGTCTCGGTGACTCGGTAGAAATACTGAAAAGGGATTCGTGTATTTAAAATTAAGGAGAAATAAATGTTATTGAATGACACTGAATTATATAAAATCGAAAGCTCGGAGAAATTAAATAAGGGAGTAGCTAGTAATTCCCTTGATAATATTGGGAATAACTCCAACACGGAGGGAAATTCGGAGCTCACGGCAATAAGGGGCACGGAGTGCATTAAATTAAAAGGCAAAATTGCTCCTTGCCCGTCTTCTAAATTCATTTTAGTTGGAAATAAAAATGAAAAATCGCTATTTCCGCATTTAAATATATTCTGCAAGAAATATACGTGTGAATACTGTGGAAATCTACGTGTATTTCAAATCAAAAAGGCAATTGAAAATGCTATTAATGATTTTTCATTAAATGTTTTCGCTACCCTAACATTAAATCCAAAAAGCTGCACCCCTGCTAATTCGGCTCGATATATCCGAAAAATATGGAATAAATTTCGCATCATTCAAAAGCGGCAATTTAACCGAAATTTAAATTTTATCTGCGTAATTGAAAATCAAAAGTCCGGATACGCACACTTACACATATTATTTGACCAGTTCATAAATCATAATTGGCTTAAGGAAAAATGGGAAGTATTAGGCGGAGGTTCGATCGTCGATATTAGGAAGGCAGACAACAAAGCGGCTCGTTATATTTCTAAATACCTCGGAAAATCTATGCGAGAAAATCGCGACCAAAGAATTCGTCATATTTCGACGTCAAAAGGAATTAAACTATCCAAATATATTAAAAGAATTCCTGAAAATAAATTTACCTTTGCGAAGGTCGAGCAAAGCGATGCACGTTATATTTTAGGTCCTTATATTGAAGAAAACGTTTTGGACAAAAAGAACTTCATTAAAGGATTTCTCGCCACCCGTCGACTTCAGGTTTCCGACCAACGTAACGTACGTAACGTAGAAACGGAGGCTCAAAATGTCTAATGAAAGATGGTTTTCAGAATTTCCTTGTCCGATCTGCGGCGACTTAAAAGAAATTCTCCCTGATAAAAATGATCACCCCTACTTAATTTGCAATTCGTGTGGATTGCAATGTTTTATCCGGGGAAATAGCGGAATAAAACGATTTATCGGTCTCAATTGTGATTCTCAAATGCGGGAAAAGATACTCTCTTCAGCTCCATACAATAATTCCAAAATCCTCGCTATTAAAGAGAGAATTTTGATTTTGCAGGAAGAATTAAAGAAATTAGACAATAGATTTCTCCTTTCTAGGGATGAATCAAAACGCCGAGACATCATTAAATCAAAATTAAGCGATTTAAATATTAATTTTGCGAAACTTTTAGAGGAATAAACAATAAATTTGCACAAATAAAATCAAGAGGTTAAATATGCCCACAGAAAATTCGCTCTTTGAAACAAATAAAATAGAAGAAAACAAAAATTTTACGAATCAAATTTGTTTTCCCATTGAATGGTTGTCTACTGAGGAGGCCGCTCAGTACCTACGTCTTAACGCGGGTACATTAAGGAACATGGTTTGTAACGGACGTATCAAAGTTCGCGGCAAAGCCGGAAGACTTAATCGCTTCCATATTGATGATCTAAAAGAGTTCCTCATCAGAAAGTGAGGAAATTATGGGTATAAAATTTGATTCTGTAACCAATTCTTGGACCGCGTCTTATAGCAAAAGGCCCGGCCCAAATCGCGCGCCTGTTTCGGCCCGACGAATTAATATTCCAACGGAGAGAGAAGCGCAAAAGATCGAGCGTGAACTTATTCTTCAAGTTGCACGAAAGTGCGAAGAAAAAGTTTATCCCTATTGGAATGAATTCGTGACGGAATATTTGGATCGCAAAAGAGAAGAAGGGCTCACAGAGTCTACTCTCTATAACGATGAAAAGGTTTTGCGCGCTTACACCGGAATGGTTTGGGAAAGAAAACTTATCACTGAGATTACGAGAAACGATTTCTTAAATCTAAAGGATCAAGTTCTCTCTCAACTGGCCGACGGCAACAAGAGTTCAGTTATTAGCCGAATTCGTAGGGTATTTGCGTATGCGGTTGATCGCGGTCACATTAGCAACAATCCCGTTCCGCAATTTAGGATTCGCAAAGTCGAAAAGTTAAAGAAGGTTTTAACTCAAGAGCAAATTCGATTGCTGCTTAATAGAGCGAAGGAGTTTGATCATGAATGGTACCCACACTGGGCGTTTGCGGTTTACACGGGAATGCGAAACGGCGAACTCTATGCTCTCAAATGGGAAAAAGTTGATTTGGAAAACAAACGGATACTTGTGGACATGTCATGGAATAACAAGGACCTGTTTAAATCTACCAAAAGCGGTGATGATCGGTTTGTCGAAATTGCTGAAGGCCTTATGCCGGTGATTAAGGAACTCAAACTTAAAAGCGCAGGCATGCCTTTCGTGCTTCCCCGATCCACAAAGTGGGACAAAGGGGAACAAGCCCGAGAATTACGCATGTTTTTAAAAGGAATTGGATTACCAGAAATACGTTTTCACGATTTAAGAGCCTCTTGGGCGACATCGCTGCTTAGCCGCGGCCTTGAACCGATTAAGGTTATGAAAATGGGCGGCTGGAAGGATATGAAGACAATGATGATTTATATTCGAAAAGCTGGGGTTGATACCAGAGGCGCTTTAGACGGATTTGTACTGCATGAAGCAAGTCGAGAATCTTGTGGGGTTATTAATTTGCCTCTTCGTAGTTCTCCGTCGTAAGCTATTTACTAAATAGCGGAATTCTGGGCCTTTTAATTGCTCGGAACTTTATCCGCCAATTCCCTATTTTATACTGTAAAATTCAACACTTATGTGGCCCAGAATTACGTAAATAAATATTAGCTAAAAGATAATATCCTATTTACCTAATAAAGGGTGGGCCCAGGAGATGTATAGCGTCCGTAAATCAAATGAAATGGGCTTTTCTTTAATAGAGCTCCTTTTTGTTTTAGGTATTTTGGGTGTGGTGATGTTCGCCTCCTCATCAAGCGTTTTGTCGAGCATGAAAGCGACAAAAAACAATTCCCTAAATCAAGAGATAGATGACAGTATCTATTACACAAAACAAATAATTAAAGATCAAACTGCACGCCAAATTTACTTGGTAAGACGTTTAATAGCACTGCTATAAATAGTAATTCGCCGCCAACGATTGACCTTAACAACAATCAAATCGTGAGTAGCACTGGCTTAGTGCTAATGCGAAGTAGTACGCCTCTCAAGGAAAGTCCCCAGGTCATGGTGCGGTCAATTAAGTTGGTTGATCTGGCGCAGGTCACGGCGTTTACCAAATATGTTGGCAATATTAAAATTGAATTACTAAAACCGCAGGACAATATTTTAGGGCCCGCGCTAACAGTAAAAAAAATCCCGATAACACTTACAACAACCCAAACAAATGCAACGACCGTAAGTATTACCGATTGTTTTTTGATTGGGGATACGATCCAGAATCATGGATTTAAAATTATTCGAAATTCACAATCATGGACTGTGCCAGCTGGAGTTACGACGGTATTAGTTGAGCTGTGGGGCGCTGGCGGTGGCGGTGGTGGTAGTTGCTTAGATCCTGGGGGGGGTGGAAATGATGTCTTGGGCGGACATGGTGGCGGCGGAGAATATATCAAGACTTCAATAGCTGTGACGCCAAATACTTCTATCGCGGCGACAGTCGGCAATGGCGGAGCCCACGGCAGTTGCTACCTCCTCGCTATCGGGTCCTCCTGCGGAGGAGTTAACCCTGGCGGCGCGGGTGGGAATACCACATTTGCTGGGTTAACGGCACATGGAGGAAGTGGCGGCGGCGGCAGTTGCTCCGCAGGAACGGGTGGTAGTGGCGGCGGCGGTGAATTCAACGTTGTGGGAACAGATGGAAATTGCTCGACAGCCGGTATGGCCTTTGGAGGAAGTGGTGGCGGCATGTTCGGCAACGGCGGAATAAATAACTGGTACTTTGGTTTTACACAGAATACGGGTGCGGCCTGCCAGGACGGTAGTCCTAATGGTGGCAAAGGTCAGAACGGCGCAATTGTTTTGACATGGTAGAGGCACTCTTCTTGCTCATTTTCGCAAAGTAGCGTAGCAGGATCAGCACTTACGTACAATCTTGCGGTTTCAAA
>CAZCFY010000009.1:159571-166447 GCA_964498095.1 uncultured Bdellovibrionales bacterium
TTTCGCAAAGTAGCGTAGCAGGATCAGCACTTACGTACAATCTTGCGGTTTCAAATAAGGATTCGGCCGAATGCATGGCCTCGACATTTAATTTATCATCGGTGGCGGCCAGTGGCCTCGCGGTATCACAAAATATTATAGCCGCGAAGAGGTTATAAAAATGGCTGAAAATGCGGAGTTTGAAACTACCAGTTCAGACTCAAAACGGCTACCTCATTTCCAAAATCCACTTTCGGGACATGGACGCGTAGAGAATGTCTTTTGCATTTGTTGCGAAAAAAAAGTCTCGATTAACTTTAATTTACCTCTGAATGAAATGGCAGCTAGTTTCGGATTAAGTCTTTCGATCTTGAAGCATTTTTCGCCGACAAAGTCCATTAGCGAAATTGCTGAATCCGTAGGGCAAGATTTGGGAATTCCGCTAGAGCAGAGCGTGATGCTTTAAATTCTACTTTATCCCTTAAGGCATCTCTGAATCATAAACTCAATTGAAGCGTTTGCATTGATATATTCAATTTTAGTATCCGGATGACGTGAGCGGAATACGCGGAATATTTCATCGGTGAAAGCTTGGCCAACCCCAGGTATTTTCTGAAAATCAAAAATTATTTTTTTGTATTTTTCTAAGCCAGTTACCAAACGCCTTGCTTGTGACCGAGATATCAGCTCGCGCTCCGCATGAAGGCGCAACTTTACTTCACTGCGGTCAAATTCAAAATCTTCGTTGGCGTATTCATGAAATAGCTTTTGAATGTCTTTCTTTGAACCCTTCTTAATTTTAAACTCGACTTCTGTTCCCCGAATTGACTTCTCTTCTTTTAGATAAACATCATTTTTTTCATTATCAATCGCCGCTAAGAGTTTATGACTGCGAAGACTTAGTCTATCGGCGATCCGAGAGGTAAAGAAAATACCTTGGCCACTATGTTGCGAGGGCATGGTCGTTTGCTTGCCCTTGAACAAATGTTCGGCGCCTTCATATTCATTTTTCAATTTAAAGACTGTTTGTACGTTTTTAAATATTCCAATCCCAAAGTCGCGAACTGTAAATTTGACGATGCCCTTCTCAACGCGAAAGTTGATTTTAACTTTAATCGACCTCGAATGATCTATGGCATTGTTGAGCATTTCGGAAAACGCGTAATAGATTATATTACGTACGTTTTTCGGCAAAACGGCCTTCAAATGAAGGCGCCGTTCGATTTCGTCATAGACAGCGTCTTCATGTAAATCTTTATTGGATTTTACGAGATCAATATTGAGTGCTGCAGGCACTTTGGCCGCGCCAAAAGAGTAGGTAGCACTTCGAGTGGATCCTTTTTTTTGGATAATGTTTTCATTTACGAGTCTCTTAAGATGATCTGCCGTGGTTTGTCGGCTGATTCCCAGAATACTTACCAGATCTGCTGTCTTTGTGTTGGGATGTTTTTTTATATGGCTTAAGATCTTTTCACGGGTCGTCATCTCTCAATTGTAAGGGGTATTGTCAGGCAAATCAATTATTAATTGTAAGGGGCCTTACAATTATACTATATGTAACCCGACAATTGACCTGACAATGAGTTCCACAATTCCGTGAGGCATAGTACGAATGAACAGTTTTGACGCGGAAGAATTATTTTATAGCGGGCCGATGACCATATCGTTTTCGCTACAACAAGAAATTCGTAAACGCCTAGTTCAGTTAAAAAAATATTTTATGTTATACGTACTTGTAATCAGCGATAAGGGTTAACTACACGGGATTTTCCACCTAATTAAAACCAAATAATATAAATTTGTAATCACTAATCTCAAAATGAGACTGTGTCTTTTCGTAAACTGTATCGACAATGTAAAGTGACTTAAACAAAATCCCCCGGCCTACCGGCATTTATTTGCGGTTGGCGGGCACTCTTCTTGCTCATTTAAAAGCTTCCGGGGGAATCATGAAAAAAATTATATCAATAAGTATTTTTGCATTTACTTCGACCTTAATGGCGAAACCTAACCTTCCACCTCAGGTGGATGCCGCCGCTAAAAATCTTTACGGGGCCGCAGCTTCTTATAAATATGACTGCACCGCCTGCCATGGCGCCTCAGGGTTTAATCTTTCTACTGGCTTTGGCGTCGACTTCTTAAATTACACTTTAAAAATAAACCCTGGCGTAAATGTGGGTTCGCTATCAAACGCGCAAGTGCAAGCCGTAATTTCGGCGATGTCACAATTAGATTCTGATAAAGATACCGCCAATAACCAACAGGAATTTATAAGTGGCACAAATCCTGGCGACCCAGCAAGTAAACCCGCTGCGGCTCCCGTTTGCGTGCGCGCCAATCCGGTTTTATCTTTAAGTCCGGTCGCGCAAAGTGGCGTAGCGGGATCAGCACTTACCTATAATCTTGCGGTTTCTAATAGAGATTCGGCCGAGTGCATGGCCTCGACATTTAATCTATCATCGATGGCGGCCAGTGGCCTCGCGGTATCACTTGCAGCAACAGCAGTGACAATTAATCCAGGACAGTCCTCCACAGTTAAGGCGACCGTGACAAGTGCCGCAAATTTGGCGGCGGGAAATTATATGTTTTCTCTGGGGGCGGTAAATGCCGCAGTTACAAATTACACTGGGAGTGTTAACGGCACTTACACCGTGATGACGGCTGCCGACACGCTAGCTCCGACTGCACCCGCAAATGTGGTGTATGTTCAGGAAAAAAGTAAATACATTATTTCTTGGACGGCCTCGACCGATAACTTTGGCGTCGTTGGCTACCGCGTTTTTGTAGATGGCGTATTAGCTAAAGATGTCACCGTAACTTCCGCAGCCGTTCGCCTTCGCCGCGGCACCCATGCGATCACCGTAAAAGCGTACGATGCCGCCGGCAATTTATCTAATGCGAGTGTGGCCATAAATATTGTAAAGTAGTTGCGGAGTACTAATTTAACATCTCTCTCCGAGCCGTCACATTAAAGATCATAAGCTGCCAAGCGATTAGAATTAAAATTATGGCGGTTTTGGAGAGCGGTATGTCTTTAGTCTCAAAGATAACTTTATTTTCGCTGTCGGTTTGCAGACGAGGCTTGTCGATAAGACTGAAGCCCAAGCCAATGGCGACCGTGCCAGTTTTTCCATTGACGGCTTCTGATTCTGGGGCACGGTAGATGTTTAAAGAAAAAATCGAAATAAAAAGAAAGAATATTAACAAGCTTAAGGTTGAAATATAGGCCGCCCGCGAAGCCTTTCCGGTGATATATTGTTCACGCTCATCGCGCTCTTTTATATTCGCTAAACGCTTTAGGGTTTTCTCTCGCGCGGTTGCCGAGGCCACCAAGAAAACTAAGAAAATAATCAGGGTTACGAACCATGCCATTAGGTTATAAGAGAGGACTTCCCAAGCCAAGCGCAATAAGGAGCTACTAAGCATTCCCCTCTCTGGATCAAACGAACTCCAAAACATGCTTGCCAGCACGAACGGAAATGCAAAGAGCAAATAAGATTGAATATATTTTAAGACTTTATTCATGACGGGCTCCTTTTTCGTAAAAAACTTTATCAATACTTGTTTTAAAAAATTTTGACAGCCGAAAGGCCAACTCCAGCGACGGATTGTAGCTGCCTTTTTCTAAAGCTATAATCGTAGCGCGCGTTACATCAACGGCATCAGCTAATTCCTGTTGAGTGAGTCCGCGCTCGGCGCGCAGATCCGAAATTTTATTGTTAATTGTGAGCGTTCCCTCTAAGCGTGGCATGGAATGTATAATAGACTTTACATCTTATGATGTCAAATAGACTTTACATTTGTATCAATCCGCTACGTAATTGGTTCAAAAATGCAAGTTTCTTGTGCCGGTCAGAGCCGCTAAACTGTTTGTATGTAGGGAGTTACAAATGGATTACACGGTACTTTTTTATATTTTGGTTTTAACAATTATTCCTCTGTCACAGTTAAACCGTGTCACCATATATGCAATGGAAGCGCGGGCACGGCGCAACAACGCTTTCAACGCCAAGGAATTGGTAAAACGCTACATGACTGCAAATTAGTAATTTGAATACCCTGGGAGGCCCTGTCCAATTTCCACCCACCGGGCAGGGCTTCTTCTTTACCTACCTCCGCGGCGGAGGTAACGGCACTTGAGGTGCGCTACTGAACTTTATCTACTCTGGCAAAGCCGAAAACTTCGTTTTTGTATATTAATTTTAGCTCTAGGGATTGATCGCCAATCACACCCTCACTGGAGTTAATTTCAAAGCCAGCAATGCTCGCGGTAAATCCCTTACCACCATCAATTGGCAACATTAACATTTGGCCGCGACCGAAGGGTCCTTTTTCTAAAACAAATGCGAAAAGGCCGCCCTCATCATTTACTGCTAGCCTAAAACCACTCGCGTTATGCGTTGAGCAGGCAGCATCTCCCCAGGCACCTTCAGTTTCGCAAATTTGTACGACTTCCTTTAGGACTTTTTCATATACGGAGCGCAGGACAATTGTGATTTCGCCCTCATAAACCCTCGGAAGTTGGTTAGAGTTACCAATGGAACCAAATGCGACGGTAGCTGCAAGTATTAAATATTTTAGCATGAATGCTCCTTGTGTTATGCTCATCGCCCATTTTGCACTTCTAATGCCATCGCCACTGGCTTATAGCGTTTCCCACAGGAGCACTTGTGACTATGCTTTTAACACGTTAGCAAATAGGGGCACAGCGAGGGCCTAGATGGGCCAATCAATACTGAAACCAATCTATATTCAAGCACCCCAATACCTGAGACTCAGATTGGCTGGCCACCTTAGTGAAGTCTTCGATGAGCAAAACTATTTTTTTGCGAATTTCGGCGACAGCGTCCCGCGAAAGCGCGCAGGGTCCAGTATAGAAAATTTCGCCCTCGTCGATAGAACTCATTTGCTCTATCCCCTTTAGGCGCCAATTCGTGTGATGGCGGCTAACGAGAGGTGAGCCCGCTTCTAAATGAGTTACACTCGGACCCATATCAAGCTTTCCTGATTTTTCAATACACAGTCCGTACTTTATTAAAAAATCAACAACCTCTTTTACCAAATTTCTGGGCAGACTAAATCTTTCGGCGAGAGATTCGATATCGTTGTAACCTTTAATCGAGGTAGCGAGATTTAGTCCGCAGTAAAACCAGTTCGAGTAAAATGTCGAACTAGCATTTAAATCTAAAACCACGTCTTGCGTGAGCCGCGACTTTAGATCTTGGGATTTAGCCACAATCTCTTTGATCTTTTGCTTGATACGCGTTTTTAATTTGTGCGTCCCCGCACGCTCGAGCTGCACTAACAAAAGAAAATAATCAGTTTCAAGAGCCGTAAAATTCAAGTACTCGCAAACCTGCAACGCCTGATCCTCGTTTAAGTCGCGCGCTCCTTTAAAAATTTGGCTGATTACCACAGAACCAAGTCTTAAATGTTCCGCTAAACACTTAAATTCTCCATAACCGCCATTGGGCCGGGCTTTTAGGATTTTTAGGACAATTTCCTTGTAATTACTGACCTCAAAAATATTCATACTTACAAATATTTATAATATATATTTAATTTTTCTGCTAACTCTCTATTAATTAATTAGCAAAACACATCTAGAAGTCTTAACTCGTAGCGTCTATAAAGGTTTAGAAATTGCAGAAAAACAAGGAGAAAAAAATGAAAGCAATTAATTTGAATTTACGAGGACTAAGACGATTAATATTACTTTTTTCGCTCACCGTGGCCAATTTTGCGAATGCCGGTGGCGTGCGCGGCGGCGGCGGCAATGCTTCCGATGATTCCCCCGTTTCGGCGTTAACAGTGCAAACCGCAATTCCCGAAACCGTCTTAATGTTAAAACCCCACTTTTTGGGTTTAATGTGGACATTAGACCTTACAAAAGCTTCGGGCAGAGACGAGAGCGCTCATTATTATTACCAGATGCTTACTAGGCTTAAGGGTACACCAGACGATAATATTATTAAGCGCGTTTCGAATCTGCGTATTATTCCGCAAGCCGAATGCTTCGATCCCGACGGTCAACCGGCCGACGCCAGCGTTCTTAATGCAGAACTAAACCAAATTTGTTTTGCGTCAGAAAGATTCGCAAAAAAGGTCGTGCAATCAAACTATCAGATGAAATTATTTGGCCTTCTAGCTCATGAAGCTTCTCACTTGATGGGCATTGAAGAACAATATGCACGAACTACAATCCAGCCTAACGCCGAAAGTGACTTTGCGAGCGCTAAAATTCTCTATGGTAAAAGATTTGAATTTATTGAACACCTCAAACGCATCAATGAAGAAAATTTAAACCGCGCCTTAAGACTTTTATCCTCTGGCGCTAGCCCCAATCGGATTTGCTCTATTGGGCTGCAAACAATTGCCCTGGACATGATTGGCATAATGAATGGCACTATTTTTCAAAATGGCAGTAGTTCAACGCTTTTGCCGAGCCGAGAAATAACTAGCTTCATGGCAAACTTTTTACGTTTAGCTGTTGCCCACATTACTTATTGCTTACAAGACGACGAAATCGTCGATGAAATAAAAGACGCCAGCGGTTGGAAGTCGATGACACCCGCAAAACTGCGGGCCTCCGTTAAGGTTACTGAGTTTTGGGAAAAGCAAGGCGAAGGTACTTCGTTCCCCATGGCTGACCAAATTATTTATGGCGTGAATTACCACGACACGAAAGCCCTCTCACCCATTATCGCAGGGGTACAAAAGGACCTCACTCATATTCTTTTGACTCTTGTTTCTCTCTACGGCGATCTTCCCCCAGGCCGTAGCAAGTAAGGCCTCTCTCTAGGCGTGGTTCCCCGCCACGCCTTTTTTCATGGCCACCTCCGCGGCGGTGCCTGTCAACAAAGATGTCGCGTTCGACAGCTTAGTTTTGGAAGTTGT
>CAZCFY010000010.1:0-8373 GCA_964498095.1 uncultured Bdellovibrionales bacterium
CGCCGGAAGTAAAATTAAACCTTCAAAACTAAAGGCGGCAACGATGGCCCCGTTGAACTTTTTCGCCGGTGGCCATGCTGTGTCTAGCTCATTTAACCAAAACCATTCCCAGTTTTTTAGCTTCCACGCGAGAGAGCGCCAAAAGAGTTTTAGAATTAAATTTTGCGCCTTTTAATTTGGTTGACTCCAATATTGCACCCGAAAGATCAGCTCCGCGCAGATCTGCTCCTTGCAAGTTTGCATCTTCGAGATTGGCATTAATCAGTGAAGCACCGCTAAGTTTGGCGTTTTGCAGCTGGGCCCCGGTTAAATTAATACCTTCAAGGTCAGACTTAGAAAGATTTGCTTTATTAAGATTTGCGCCTTTAAATATGCTATTCTTAATACTCGCACCCGATAAATTAGCGGCAACCAAGTTGACCTCTACGCCCTCTGCATCATTAATGTCGGCGCCCCGTAAATCGGCCTGAGAAAAATCGCCATAGCCGAGAGCAGATTCGGCCAACAAGGCACCCGCCAATTTTGATTTCGCCGCGAGAACCCCCCGCAGATCGGCCCCCTGCAAACGGGCCCCCGTTAAATTAATTCCGGTCAAATCGCCACACTCAGCGGTTCCGCCACGGGCGTAAAACTCATCCCAAAAGCTCTCTTCTGAAGAAAACAAATTATGACCTTCGATACCAGCTGGATCCTTACAGGCTGACGGGGAATTATCAACTATCACGAGCACATAACGGATTACCACCTCGTCCTCCGCTTTCGCGAAAGTCGTGATTGATATGAGCCCCATGGCCAACAAAACAGATTCAATTACTCTTTTTTTCATGATTTCCCCGCATTCTGGCGCCACTTAGACACCGAAAAATCCTTACAGGTTAATCATTGCAACCCATGTTCCAAAAATGATTACTAATGAGGGTAATAAGGTAGGCTTATTCGACAGTAACGGACTTGGCCAAATTGCGGGGCTGATCGACATCGTGGCCCATGGCAACCGCTAAATGATAGGCCATTAGCTGAAGGGGCATTACCGCGAGTATCGGATTAACAAGCCAATTAGCTTCTGGCAGTGAAAGGTAGTGCACACTGATACCAGCCAGTTTTTTGTCCTCGCCGGTTCCTATTGAAATAATTTGACCACCGCGGGCGCGGGCTTCCTCAAGATTGCTGACTGTTTTTTCATAAAGATCATCGCGTGGCGCTATCATAATTACGGCCATTGATTTATCAATCAAGGCCAAAGGTCCATGTTTCATTTCGCCGGCGGCATAGCCCTCGGCGTGCATGTAACAGAGCTCTTTAAGTTTAAGTGCTCCCTCGAGCGCGATAGGATAATTAATCCCACGGCCCATAAATAAAAATCCCCGGTAAGTTTTTAGAGATTTTGCCGCTTGGGCGAAAAATTTTGAATAAGAAATTATGATTTCCATCTGACTTGGCAGCGCCAGTAAAGCGCTAACGATTGTTTCTTCGGTGTCTCTATCAATCTCCCCGCGCACTCTTCCCATATAAATCGCAAATAGCTCAAGTACCACGAGCGTGCTGGTAAAAGCCTTCGTACTGGCGACCCCAATCTCGGGACCGGCATTCATGTAAAGACTGCCGTCGGATTCACGGTCGATCGTTGAGTTTTTAACGTTACAAATACTTATGGTGGGAACGTTTATAGCTTTCATTTTTCGCAGCACTTCTAACGTATCGGCTGTTTCTCCGCTTTGAGAAATAAGAATCACGATGGAATCTTTTATCAGGATCGGATTGCGGTAACGAAACTCACTGGCAATGTCACACTCCACCGGAACATTAGCATATTTTTCTAAAACATATTTACCGACACAACCGGCGTAAAAACTCGTTCCACAGCCAATAATATGAACTTTCGAAGCGTCCTTGAGAATTCGGTCTAAATTTTTGAGTTCAATTTCCCCAAGAAGGACGGACCTTGTTTTCAAATTAATGTGCGGAGCCATGGCATTAGCTACGGCGCGCGGTTGTTCCAGAATCTCTTTGAGCATGAAGTGCGGGTGCCCACCCTTTTCGGCTTTCTGCGCGTTCCAGTCGATGGTTTCGATTTCTTTTTGCAGCGGTTTACCTTCAAAAGTTAAAAACTTATAGTCCTTACCTTTCACGCACACAATTTCATTATCTTCCAAAAAAATAACCTTGTTAGTGTACGGAACAATCGCTTGCAGATCACTGGCGATAAGCAGTTCCCCGTTTCCTATTCCCAATATCAGCGGCGGGCCATCTTTAAATGCGACGAGCGTATCGGGTTCATTTTCTGACACAGCTAAGACCGCGTACGCGCCGGTCATCTTGGGTATTACGTTTTGCACGGCCCGACATAAATCCGTTCCCTTTTCGACCTCTTCGCTCAGGAGATGCGCAACAAGTTCTGAATCGGTTTCCGATTCTAACTTTGCACCCTTGTCTTTTAGCTCCTCTCGGATGTTTTGGTAATTTTCGATAATACCGTTATGGACGATACTGACCTTGTCCACCTTATGCGGGTGAGCATTTTGCTCCGAAGGAACTCCGTGGGTCGCCCAGCGTGTATGGCCGATGCCAATATGGCCGCTAAACTTTTCGCTCTTAAGTTTCTCTCCTAAATTACTAAGTTTTCCGTGGGCTCGAACACGGCGAAACTGGCCCTGATCAAGAATGGCCACACCGGCGCTGTCGTAACCGCGGTATTCAAGACGCTTTAATCCTTCGAGAATAACTTCCTTTGGTTCTTTACTTCCGAGGTAACCAACTATTCCACACATTACTTTTTGTATCCTTCTTTATTATACTGTTTGCCGCGCGCCACTCCTAAAGCCTTGGCCGGTACGTTTTTAGTAATCGTTGATCCCGAGGCAATTACAGCCTCATCCCCGATTTCCACGGGCGCCACGAATTGCGAATCACTCCCGACAAAAACCCCTTTACCGATTTTAGTTTTATATTTTTTGCGGTCCACGGCATAGTTACAGGTAATTGTCCCACAGCCAATATTCGTGTCTTCACCGATCTCGGCGTCACCTAAATAAGTCAGATGCCCCGCTTTGGCGGCTTTGCCAAAAACTGTATTCTTCATTTCCACAAAATTCCCCACATGCGCTTCTTCACCAATTTCCGTTCCCGGACGCAAGCGGGCATAAGGTCCAACTACGGCTTTGAGTTTAATATCAACTTTCTCAGTATATGTCCCAGCGCGAATTTCAACTTGGTTTGCCACTTTAGTGTCGGTAAGTACGCAGTTAGGCTCAATAATGCACATTTCACCAATCTTCGTGTCCCCCCGCAGATAAACATTCGGATAGATCACGGTGCTTGAGCCAACACTGACTGTGGCTTCGATATAAGTTGAGCGCGGAGAAATAATCGTTACTCCCGAATCCATCAGCTCTTTGGCTTTTCTTAAAAAAGAGATTTGGGTAGCGCCAGCAAGCTCGGCCTGGGTATTTACCCCATGAGCCACATGATTTCCGCCGCGAATTGCGGTGACTTTGCCGCCATCTTCAATACACAAAGAAATTAAATCCGTTAAATAAAACTCTTTCTTTGAATTTTGATTTTTAATCTGCGGCAGAAATTTATTTAGGGTTTCAGCCTTCAAGACATAAATGCCCGTGTTGATTTCGTTGATTTTGAGAGTTTCCGCCGAGGCATCTTTGGCCTCGACAATCGCTTTGATATCACCTTTATGCCGCACGATACGGCCAAACTCCGCAGGATTTTTTAAAAGTGTCGTAACTAATCCAATTTCAGCACTTGAATCGCGAAACTCATTAATAAAATTTGTTATGTCCCGGCTCGTTAGTAACGGGTGATCGCCATTTAAAATTATGACTTCCCCTTCTAAGTTTTCAGGCTTCGCGGCACGAACGGCGTCGGCCGTTCCAAGCTGTTCCTTTTGCTCATAGCAAATCGCCCCTTGCGGCTCGACGACCTGCTTGACTAAAGCCGCACCCGTACCAACAACGACACGTGCCTCGTGACAGCCAGCCTTTTTTACAGAATTTAGTACCGACAAAATCATTGGCTGGCCTGCGACCGGATGAAGGACTTTAGGAAGGCTTGATTTCATTCGCGTTCCCTTGCCAGCTGCTAAGATTATCGCCGAAAATGATTTTGTGGACATAAATTATACTCTAAGCCGCACATTTGACAGTGTCAAACTACCTCGCCATTCGCATTGGGCGGTGAGTACTTTAGGCAACAACATAGATTTATTTTTTTCCCCTGATTTTCTCTGGCAACCCCATTCACAACCACTCTTGTTCATTGGCGGCGTTCACGGCGATGAATATGAAGGGGTAGAGTTAGCGACAAGCACACTTAAATGGCTGGACGGCAATCAGGCCGCGTTTCCCTGGGTTGTGATTCCATGCATAAACCCTGACGGTTACAGCAAGAAGGAGCGAACTAACGGGCGCGGCGTTGATTTAAATCGAAATTTTCCGGCACGTGATTGGTCCGCAAAAATAAAATCGGCGCGCTACTACCCTGGCACTTCGCCAGCCAGTGAGCCCGAAGTACAAGCTTTAGTAAAATTTATTACGACCTATCGTCCGCGCCTTATTATCCACTGCCACTCTTGGCATCCCAGCATAACGTTTACGGGCAAGGAGCCTCCGCCGGAGGCAAGAGTTTTAGGCGCGGCAACTGGCTATCCGGTTCAGCCCGATATTGGTTATCCTACCCCGGGAAGTTTAGGCCAATACGCCTGGTTAGAGTATGGAATCCCGGTAATTTGTATTGAAGAACAAGAAGGCACGGCGATAGAATTAGTGTGGCCGCATTTTGCAAACGGCATAAAGGAAATTTTTAAATTGAAGAAAGAGTCATGAGCGACACGGAAATTCTGCGATCTAGTTATTTACTTATTGGCGCTACAGGATCGGCTTCGCCAACGCTCGGGGCGGATTTTGCGCCCACATTAGAGAAGGCACGCAATCTGTCGGCTAAACAAAAATATGCGGTCATAACTTTACCCGCAAAGATTTCCGCGACAGAGGACGTCTGTAATTTTATTACCGAGACGCTAAGTCGCGATAAAAACACCCAACTTGTTTTACTTAGTGACGGCACCAGCGCTAAGGATCTGCGGCGCATCTTATCGCTCACGCAGTTTTACCGCGTTCTAGAAAACTATAATGATCCCCGCTGGAACGAAATCTTAACCGAGGCCCAAGAAACTTACGCGCAAATCGAACAAAGCCAACAACTTTTTAATCTCCTTAACGAACAAAATGAAAATCTTTTGCGGCTTTCCCATGAGCTTGAAGAACGCGTCGCCAAACGTCAGCAAAATACCATTAAAGCGCGTGAGAAATTAGTTATTGCCAACCAACGCACCGAGGGCCTGCAGCGCGCGCTCATTGCACTTAACCGCGCCAAAACCATTTCAGAAATCGAGTCTCTTGTCCGCGATGCTGTCTCTGAGGCGCTCAATGTCGACTGGATAAAAATTGATTTATTTGCTAATCCCTTTAGCCGCCAAATCGTCGAGCAACGCACTAAAGACATGGTCTTTAGCTGTCCCCTTTATCAAGGCCCAACACAAATGGGACAAGTTCTCTTTGGGCGCTCGGGCTCCAAGCCGTTTAGCGGAAATCAGGAAAATTTTCTAACTCAGGTGGCAGAATCAATTTCGCTGGCGGTTTTTCGTTTAAACAATCAACGTCACTTTGAGGTTTTAAAAAGTCAGTGGGAAGCGACATTTGATGCGATTACCAGACCACTAAGCCTCGTGGACTCCAATTTCAACATCGTCCGCAGCAATAAAACTTTCGTGCAGATGGCGAAGTCTCCAAGCAAAAAATGTTATGAGGCGCTTTTTAAACGCTCACAACCTTGTCAAAATTGTTCACTTGGTAAAAAATTTCGCCTTCCGCGCCAGGGAAAAACCGTGTTCGAAGTGACAAGCCAAGTTTTACATTCCCCCAATAGTGAACAACCGCTGTATATCAATCTCTATCACGACATTACCGAAGCGCTAAGTTTAGAGGTCCAGATTTTGGATTCATCGCGGGAAGCGGAAATTGGCCTCGTCGGCAGCAGTATCGCCCACGAACTCAATAATCCATTGGCGGGAATAATTTCGTTTATTCAAGTCATCAAAATGGATTTGAAAAAGACCGACCCCTATTATGACGATATTCTGCAAATGGAAAACGCGGCCTTACGTTGCAAGGATATCATTTCTAATCTGTTGGGGTTCTCTCGCTTGGCGCCGCTTTCACAAGCGGGACTCGTGGATTTACGTGATGTCATCCAACAGTCAAAGGAAATTTTTGAATTAAGAGCGAAGTCCAGTGGCATAGAGATCCGTCTAGAATTGCCCGAAAATCCAACAAAAATTGAAGGCCAAATTAACCTTTTAACCCAGGCGATCGGTCATTTAATGACGATGGCTTTGGCGACAATCGCCGAAGAACGGCGTAAAGACAAAACTATTAATCCCCAACTGTTTATTGGACTTGATGTGACTTCAGATACTTACTCAATTTCTTTTTCGACAAGCCTCCCACTAAATTCGCAGCCAGAGAGTCAGCCATATATAGACACCTCTGCTTTGAAGGAATCACTTGATTTAGATTTGCAAGTCACAAGCCAAATCATAAAAGATCATTTAGGACAACTCGACGTTATATCTTTGGACAAGTTTTTCCAGGCTAGAGTCAAGTTCACACGTCCAGAAACTCTACTAAAGAGCCAAGAAGTTGACAGGCAAATTTGACACCGTCACGAAAAAATTTATAATTATAAGTAAGCCATATATAGAAATAACCATCGGCTCCGATACCACGGAAGGAATCGAATGCCCAGCAGAAAAATTCTGATTGTCGACGATGAAAGCGCTCTAAGAACCTCGCTTTTTAGATTGCTTGATCGCAAGGGTTACCAAGTAATTACCGCCAACTGCAAAAAAGAAGCTGAAATCTTTTGCCAGGCACAACAAGGAATAGATTTAGCACTTGTTGATCTCAACCTCCCTGATGGCAACGGTTACGACTTAGTAAATTACCTAAGAACCCTGAGTCCCGCTACCAAAGTCATGATAATTACCGGGTTCGGCACAATTGATACTGCGGTTAAAGCTACCCGCGCAGGTGTTGTTGATTATTTGACCAAGCCTTTTGATATTGAACAACTCGTCGCCAACATTGAGACCTCTCTTCGGCCGGTAGAAGTGCAAAGCGCGGAAGCCGCCCAAGCTGGGAAGTCAAAATTTAAATTTGAGAATATCATCGGCGAAAGCCCCCAAATTAAAAACGTGATTCGCTTTATCGAAACCGTTGCCGACTCGGACTCAACGATTCTAATTAGCGGCGAGAGCGGAACAGGGAAAGAATTGGTCGCTAAAGCTATTCATTATAACTCTAACCGCCGCAATAATCCCTTTGTGCCGGTAAACTGTGGCGCTATCCCGCGCGAACTGTTAGAAAGTGAACTTTTCGGTCACATTAAAGGCGCCTTTACGGGCGCCGTTGCTAACCGCATCGGCCGCTTTGAACTTGCCGCAAATGGCACAATCTTTTTAGATGAAATTGGCGACATGAATCCGATGTTGCAGGTAAAACTTTTGCGTGTGCTGCAAGAGAGAAATTTTGAACCCGTGGGCAGCACCAAGACTATCGACGCCCGGGCACGGGTAATTACCGCCACCAATATTAACCTCGAGGAAGCCGTTGAGCGCGGTGATTTTCGTGAAGACTTATTTTACCGCTTAAATGTTATTCCTATTCACCTTCCCGCCTTACGCGAGCGCAAATCAGACATCCCTGTTTTATTAAATCACTGCGTGGAGCGCTTTAATAAATCCAAAGGCAAAAACCTTACGGGCTTTAGTGAAGAGGTATTGAATCTGCTGGCTGATTACAACTGGCCTGGAAACGTGCGCGAATTAGAAAACTTAGTTGAGCGCTTAACTATTTTAAAGGGTCATGGCCAAGTCGAGGCCGCTGATTTACCCGAAAAGTATTTAAATCAGCGTGTGGTAGACTCCGAGCCCGAGAATATCGTGTTGCCAGATTCCGGCGTGGATTTTAATACTGCCGTAGATTCCTATGAGAACGCCTTGATCATTCAAGCCTTAGAGCGCACCGGCTGGAACCGCAATCAAGCCGCCACTTTGTTGCGCCTAAACCGCACGACGCTCGTAGAGAAAATCAAAAAGAAGGGCTTACGCCCGCCCGAGAGCGAAATTTAATTTACGCCCAGTGGAGAGCGTTAGGGTTTTTCCAGAGATCGGCGGAATCTGCCTTTGTCTGTTTAAATTTGCAAATTTTTTCTGAATAAGTTTTCGAAATAGCTCGAACGCACTTTGCTTTTGCTTTTGCTTTTGCTTTTGCTTTTGCTTTTGCTTTTGCTTTTGCTTTTGCT
>CAZCFY010000010.1:8473-28902 GCA_964498095.1 uncultured Bdellovibrionales bacterium
TTTTGCTTTTGCTTTTGCTTTTGCTTTTGCTTTTGCTTTTGCTTTTGCTTTTGCTTTTGCTAAAAATTATTTCGGACATTTCTGTTTTTTCCTTGCGATTTTTTAATTTATAATTATATTTCACTTATTCCAAAATTTACTCCCACAAATAACTTCAGGAGGCCGCGTGGATCTAAAAAAGGTTTCTGACAAAGACTTGCTTTCCAGCGTCGAGCGCTTGGTTTCGCGTGAGCGCGAAGTCTTAATGGATATCCTCCATCATCTCCGCGAAATAGAACGACGACGCCTGTATTCGGATTTGCGGCAGCCAAGTCTTTTTGCCTACTGCGTGAACGTCCTTAAATACTCTAACGCCCAGGCCGATCGGCGCATTAAGGCGATGAGACTAATCAAAGAGTTGCCACAAATTGAGAAAAAGATTTCTAACGGTGACTTGTCTCTAACAAATGTGGCTAAGGCCAAAGAATTTTTTAGGCTAGAAGAAAAAAATATAGCACTTACTCCAGATCAAAAACTAGAAGTGCTGCAGGGATTAGAAAATAAATCCACGCGTGAAGCTGAAAGGATTTTACTGGCGCAATCGTCAAGTCCGGCGCCGGAAGTGAAAGAAGGGATTCGCCAAGTCAGCGCCAAAACCGCCGAAGTAAAATTTGCGGCAGATGAAGAGCTTTTACAAAAACTGGAGCACTTGCGTGGACTATTAGCGCACAAAAACCCAAATATGAAAACTTCCGAATTAATTAACGAACTATGTAACCTCGCCCTAAACAGGCTTGATCCCCTAAGGAAGAAACCTCAAAAACCACGTAAGTCGCTGACAAAGACCTTACTTCCGGCGGCGGAAGCTAAGACTTCAAACAGAAAATATATTTCGGTGAAGGTGAAAAACGAAGTATGGCGGAAGTCCGAGGGGAAATGCCAAATCTGTCGATCAACTTACGCGCTGGAAAAGGATCATATCCGACCCGTGGCAATGGGCGGAAGTTCGGAGCCAGAGAATCTAAGAATGCTTTGTCGTAGCTGTAATCAGAGAGCTGCCATCTTAAAATTGGGTGAGAAAAAGATGGAGAGGTATCTGACCTAATACGCGTAAACCTAAAATGCCAGAGCGCCAATGAGATAATTGACGCCGGAATTACTTCTTCAAATAGCAAAGGCAAAAATCTCCTTATTCTTTATGGGCGAGACGACTGTCCTTATAGTGATTCCCTAATGACGTTATTAAACAGGGCGCCGCAAGCCGAAGAGGTCCGCAGGAACTTTGAATTTGTTGCCGTTTCGAGTCTGAATCCAGAGTCACTAAAGCAAATTAACGCTTTGGTTGAGTCACTGGGAGCCAAAGTAACAGGAGTGCCAATTCTAATTATTCGTGACCGGCTCGGAAAATTCAGTTTTCAAGATACCGATGAGCTCGAAGCTGAGGTCGACGACTACCTACAAAGCCCGGAAAAAGTTGCAGACGCTCTCATGAAAAAGCTTAACTAGTGAGTGACAATTTTCCAGTTGTAAAAAGAGTTTTCAGCAGCGTCACACAATGATTTCAATAGTTTATTCGCAGGACAATCTAGCATGGGGCCTGCAACGTATTAGCTTACGAGGTGAACTATGAAAAATATGTTTAACTCCATTTATTACATCTTCAGGTATCCCCTGGTAGTGGTAGCTTGGTTATTATTTGCAAGCGTTGCTAATAGCGCGGTGAAAGCAGAAACGCTTTATCGCTGCGTAATTATCGATACATCATTAGCGGGAAAAGATAAGAGTGTGGAAAAAAACACGTTCCTTCTAGATCAAGTAAAGGGTAACGACGAAGCCCGCTACGTTGGAAAAACAGCGACATTAGATTTTAACTTCGGCACAGCCCCCATAAAAATTACCGCCCGCCATCCCAGCAAAGATAGAATTTTTGATTTTAGCGACACGCGCGAAACAACATCTCGCTTCGACGGTTATATCGAAGACGCGGATATTGAAATCCATTGTAAAAAGCGCCCCGTAAAATCTAAGTAGTACTCAGATACAAAATAAACCCGCAAGCTCTAAATGGAATTTAGGAAATTCTGTTAAGTCCGTAGTACGCTGTATAGAGTTTATACAGCGTGCTTTCATTTATTCTAGTTATTACATATACTTACCACCAGCTTATTTGGCCCTCTGATTGCTTTTTAAAGCATTAATATCCAGGGGGGATATATCTTAAAACGATACGGATTAATTGTTTTGATTCTTACACTCTCGCTTCCATATACCGGGAACGGAGCTTTAAAGCGCGATTACTTCCAACCGGTTTTCCAATCCGAACACCAAGTCCAAGACCGCTATGTCATAAACCAAAAGTATTTTGCCTCGCGCGATGTGCTACCCTCTGAATTTTATAAAAATAACGAAATTTTTAAAGTTGTAGATCAAGTCCAAGCTAAAAACGCAATTTCCTACGAAGACATGTTAAAGCTTATGCCGACGACTCTCTCACCTACCAGTGACGAACGGTTAGTGGCGCAAGCGCTTATCGACAATGCTTTTAGAATGTTTTTAACCAGCGACAGTGCCCGCCAACTAGAAGTCGTAAAAACTTTTGAACGCGTCGAAAAAGCGATGAACACGGAATACAAACTTGGCGAAACAAAAGAAGGCGTTCAACAAAAATTAGCAGTGAATTATGACTTTGTAACAAATAGCATGAAACTTGATTTCACGGGCTCACTCGACGGACAGTTTGCATTTTCGGGCAGCGGTTCCACACTTACAATTTCAAAGAAAATTTCCAGCGGCGCCGTCGGCATTAGTCATATCGAAAACATCGTCGAATCAAAAGATATCGTAACTCTTTCTTATAATTTCTAAGTCCACGTCACCCTGCCGCAACAAATTCAGCTTTCCATTTTCAATCTTGATTACTGTGCTACCTTTACTCACGAAGCCCTTACGGTCTTCCTCCCAACTCACTTGAAAAACTTCGGCGGGCAACCACTTTAAAAGGTCTTTAGGATTTTGGGCGGGAGCCTCACCCGATTTGTTGGCACTTGTGCTGGTAATTGGTTTTCCAAGTTTATTTACAAGCGCGCGAACAAACGGATGACTTGAACAGCGGAGCCCAACAAACCCCGTTCCTCCCGTAACTTCTTTGGGTACACTGGGTTTTGCGGCGACAACAAAAGTCACTGGTCCAGGCCAAAAAAGATCCATCAATTTTTCTGTCTTGTTGTCGAACTCGGCAAGCTCTCGGGCCTGATATATATTTCCAACCAAAACACTCATAGCCTTTGTGGTATCCCGGCCTTTCAAATTAAAAATATTCTCCATGGCCACGCGATTTGAAATGTCTACGCCTAAACCCCACACCGTCTCGGTCGGATAGGCAATGATGCCACCTTTTTCTAAATGAGAGATTATTGGCGCGAGATTCACAAAATCTTTTTTCCAATATCGGTGCGCAGTTGCACGCCGTTCCACTTTACTTTTTCGGCCTGCTGGTACGCTTTGCGAACAGCCGCTTCGAGACTCGAACCAATACCAATGGCGTTGATCACGCGGCCGCCATTAGTTTTCCATTTTCCATCCGGCGATTTTTTTGTTCCCGCGTGCAAAAAATACCCGCTGGAGGATTCGGCAAAAACGTCTCCTAAGATCGTAATATCCTTTTTTGGACTATCAGGATACCCCTCGGCAGCTAGCACCACACAGGCGCTGGCGAGCTGTTTCCACTTTAACGGCGTCACTTCGCCGCGAGCAAGATTGGCGAAAACCATTCCCCAATCGCCATCCAAAAGCGGCATGATCACCTGCGTTTCAGGATCCCCAAAACGCACATTAAACTCAAGGACACTTGGACCCTTTGCCGTCATCATCATGCCAATAAATAAAATTCCGCGAAAATTAAATTTTTCCTTCTGCATTTGCTGCAGCGTCGGATTTAAAATTTTGCTTTCGATAGCTTTGATGTTTTCAGTTGAAATTTTTAGTGGAGCTACCGTGCCCATGCCGCCGGTGTTGGGACCTTTATCGTTATCAAATATGCGCTTGTGATCTTGCGCTACCGGCATGGCTTGGTATTCGCGCCCATTAGTTAAAATTAAATAACTCAGTTCCCAACCAGGAGCGAATTCTTCTAAGAACGCCCGGCTCCCCGCCGCGCCAAATTCTTTTTTCTCAAATACCTTTATTGCGGCGTCTTTGAGTTCGCCGATATTGTTGCAAATAATTACGCCTTTTCCGGCGGCTAAACCATCCGCTTTAAAAACAAAGGGAGGTGAAAAGTTTTTCGCGGCGGTTAAAGTGGCTTCAACACTAAACACTTCTTGATAACGGGCCGTTGGGATTCCCGCTTTAGTCATGAAATCTTTAGCAAAAAGTTTACTGGATTCTAGTTGCGCCTCATGAGCTCCAGGACCAACCACGAGTGCGCCGGATTGGCGAAGAGAGTCCGCCAGTCCCATTGCCAAGTGGGCGTCGGGCCCTAGAACAACAACATCTATGCCTAATTTCTTAACAAAAGCACAGACGACATTATGATCTTTTTGATCCCATGGATGACATAAAGCATCGTGGCTAATGCCATCACTTCCAGGCATACAGTGCACTTCTTTTACCGAGGGCGAAAGTTTGAGTGCTTTGACGAGAGCGTGTTCACGGCCACCTTGGCCAGTTACCAAAAATTTCACATTTCAGGTCATAGCTCAGACTTGCAATGACAGTCAAATAAGCCTTTAATGGAGGCCTATGGAAAAAATCGTAATTGCAGCTGGAAAACGCACAGCCTTTGGCGCTTTTGGCGGAAGCCTTCGCGATGTCACCGCCACACAATTAGGGGTGGCGGCCAGCCGCGGAACTATCGAAGCTCATGGTGTTAAAGCGACTGAACTGGAACACTTAATTTTCGGTAATGTTGTCCAAAGCGGAAACGATGCCGCCTACGTCCCCCGCCATATTGGACTTCACTTAGGCGCTCCGATAAATATGGGAGCACTCGGAGTTAACCGGCTATGCGGCAGTGGCTTTCAATCCATCATTAATGCCGCGCAGATGGTAATTACCAACGAAGCGGGTTTAGTGCTTGCCGGCGGCGTCGAACAAATGTCACAAATTCCCTATGTTTTGCGTGGAGCCCGCTGGGGAACCCGCATGGGTCATGGCGAAATCGAAGATTACATGACTTCCGCCCTCACGGATGCTTACACCAAAACTCCCATGGCCATTACCGCTGAAAATTTGGCGGAAAAATATAATATCTCGCGCGAAGATTGCGACGCGCACTCGGTGCGATCGCAATCCCGTTTTAAAAACGCCACGGACAAGGGCTATTTAAAATCAGAACTTACTCCCGTGCGCTTAGAAACAAAAACAGGTCCCGTAGATTTTTTGACCGACGAACATCCAAAGCCAGGAATTACCCTCGAAAAAGTGCGCACCATGAAAGCTCTCTTTAAAAAAGACGGTGTCGTAACTGCGGCAACCGCTTCGGGGATTGTTGATGGCGCCGCTGGTTGTTTGGTTCTGTCAGAGGCCGCGGCAAAAAAACGGGGACTTCAGTCGTTAGCGCGCATTTTAAGCTGGGCCTCCGTAGGATGCGAACCCCATATAATGGGAATTGGACCCGTGCTAGCAATTAGAAAATCTCTGGAGAAGGCTGGCTTAAATCTAAATCAAATAGACCTCGTCGAAGTAAACGAAGCCTTCTCAGGTCAATATCTTGCGGTCGAAAAAGAATTAAAACTGGATTCCGAGAGAACAAATGTCAATGGCGGCGCAGTTGCTGTTGGACATCCGCTAGGAGCCAGTGGTACACGCATCATGAATCATTTGATTTATGAACTTCACCGCCGTGGTGGCCGCTATGGCGTGGGTAGTGCGTGTATTGGTGGCGGACAAGGTATCGCCATAGTTATTGAAAGAATTTAATGGAGTTTTTTTATGAAGCCTTATGATGCAATTGATTTTTACAATATCGATGAACTGTTAAACGACGAAGAGCGAATGATCCGCGATACGATTCGCGAATTTACCAGCAAAGAAATCGTGCCAATCGTTGACGATTGCTTTATGAAAGACGAATTCCCGAAGCATTTAATTCCAATGCTTGCCGAAATGGGAACTTTAGGCGCGACCATTCAGGGTTACGAATGTGCCGGACTTAGCTACACCGCTTACGGCCTTATCATGCAAGAACTTGAACGCGGCGATAGCGGAATTCGCAGTTTCGTCAGCGTGCAAGGGGCGCTGTGTATGTTTCCAATTTTTGCCTACGCCTCGGAAGAACATAAGAAGAAGTTTTTACCGAAAATGGCCAAAGGCGAACTCATTGGTTGCTTCGGCTTAACCGAACCTGATTTTGGTTCAAATCCTGGTGGCATGATCACGCGCGCGAAAAAAGACGGTGACCATTATATTTTAAATGGCTCCAAGTCGTGGATCACCAATGGTGGCGTTGCTGACCTTGCTATTGTTTGGGCAAAGGACGACGAAAACATTATTCGTGGCTTTATTGTGGAAAAAGGAACTAAAGGTTTTACCACGCGTGATATTCATAAAAAATTCAGTTTGCGCGCGTCAATTACCTCTGAACTTCATTTTGAAAACTGCCGTGTACCCGCAAAAAATATTTTAAACGTCGGTGGACTTAAAGGACCTTTTAGTTGTTTAAATAATGCCCGCTACGGAATTTCTTGGGGCGCACTCGGTGCGGCAATGGGCTGTTTTGATGAGGCATTAAGATATTCCAAAACACGCATCCAATTCGATAAACCCATCGCGAGCTTTCAATTAATTCAAGCCAAGCTTGCTAATATGTTTACCGAGATTACCAAAGGTCAATTGCTGGCACTTCGCCTGGGACGCTTAAAAGATGCTGGCAAAGCGCTGCCGCAACAAATTTCCATGGCGAAAATGAATAACGTTTCCATGGCACTTAACTGCGCACGCGTGACGCGCGATATTTTAGGCGCTTCGGGCATCACGCATGAATACCAATGCGGCCGCCACGCGATGAATCTCGAGAGTGTAAACACTTACGAAGGCACCGAAGACATTCATCGGTTAATCCTTGGCCACCATATAACGGGTATTGAGGCGTTTAGATAACCCCGCGTGCGTAATTTCGGTATCGATTTTTTACGGGGTATCGCGGTTCTACTGGTGTTAATTCATCACGCTTTTGATACTCCTGAAAATTCTGATAATTTATTTTTCAATTTATTTAATGCTCTTAAGCGCGCCGGGTGGATGGGCGTTGATCTCTTTTTTGTCTTGAGCGGCTTTTTAGTTTCGGGACTTTTGTTTAAAGAATTTCAGCGGTACCAAAAAATTGACCCCGTACACTTTCTAATCCGCCGTGGTTTTAAAATATATCCTGCTTATTTTCTGCTACTCGCCATTACGCCTTTTATTCTGCCGTGGGCCGCTCCCCAATGGGCCTATTTGAGCGAAGGCTTGTTTGTGCAAAACTATGGTCCCCGCTTATGGAATCACACGTGGTCTCTAGCCGTTGAAGAACACTTTTATCTGGCGGCAGCTTTTTTATTGCCCCTATCATTAAACGGCAAGCGGCGGGGCGAAAGGTTGCCATTAATAATTCCCTGTTTTTGTGCCTTAGTGTTTTTCTTGCGTCTATTTACTCAATTGACCTTGGAATTCTCTAATCAATCTCATCTCTTCGCCACGCACTTACGAATAGACGCACTTCTCTTTGGAATGTTGCTCTCTTATTTCTATTATTTGCGCAAAGACGTCTGG
Source organism: uncultured Bdellovibrionales bacterium (assembly GCA_964498095.1). Taxonomy (GTDB): domain Bacteria; phylum Bdellovibrionota; class Bdellovibrionia; order Bdellovibrionales; family SG-bin7; genus SG-bin7. The sequence continues at coordinate 16,202 of CAZCFY010000010.1, forward strand.
GAGAAATTAACTTCCAAAGTTTCTATTTTTTTTGTTTTAGGCGCCACTCTTGCGCTGTTGCCAAACTTTATTTGGGAAATTCAAAATAATTTTTATATTGGCACATTTGGTTTTACGCTTAACTATTTGGCCTTCGGAGTTCTGCTGCTGGCTGCGTTACAGGTAGGCTTCCGAAGCGAGCAAATGGTAACGAAGCTCATTTCCATTATCGGGTTTTATTCCTATTCCATTTACCTTTGGCACATTCCGATTAAGTGGAAGATGTATTTTTGGCTAAAGCGCTTTCCATTTTTTTCTCAGAATTATTGGCTAAGTACGGTTTTTTATTTGCTGGTGGCTGTCGTATTGGGGATTTTACTCGGCAAATTGGTGGAAATTCCATTTCTAAAAGTGCGCGACCGCCTCTTTCCTAGCCGCAGCGAAAAATAGTTATTGGCATTTTACCGACGGCAGCCAGTCTGGCGGCATATCAATATTTGTATCTAACAAAGCGTGACTGGAGAACGTCAGTGGCACTCTTTGCGTACCATCAGCTTTCATCCGCCAAATATTATAAGAGGTGGCAGATGCGCCATCCCACGTTCCCGTAATATCTCCCTGCGAAATATAAACTAGATAATCACCCGAGGGTGAAAGTCGTGGTGAATAGGACGACAGATTTGCATTTTTATTAAGAGTTAGCGGCACCATTCCTGAACCATCGGAATTTACGGCCCAAAGATTTGCCGAAGAAACTAAGGTGTTCGTGCCATCTAAGGACCGGTTTGAAGAGGCGTATATAGTTTTTCCGTCTTTTGAGATTGCCGAAAAATAATAACCGTGGACAGCCGAGCCAGCGACTAACTTCAAATCGGTACCATCAGTTTTTACCGACCAAATGGTCCACGCGGGATTTTTGGGCGCATCAAATACACCGGTAAGCGACATTACCGAAATAAAAGCCACCCTTGAGCCATCTGGAAAAAAATGACCGCCGCTGGAATTTAAAGAAATTTTTGTGTTCTTTGTCAGCGGTAACTTTTGACTGCCATCAAAACTAAACATCCACATATTTGGCGATAAGACCGGAGCTGCATCCAACGTACCCGCTAAATTCATTGAGGACCGCCCTAATATCCACTTACCTTCAGGCGAAATGGCGCTCACGAAAGAATCAGATCCCACAATTTTATTCTGAGTAATGGCTCGCGGTAGAAGTTTACCTTCCCGGTCGATCACCCAAATATTAAATACTGGATTTGGCGGTTCATCCCACTTACCGCTGAGATTTAGATTAGAGTGAAAGACAACATATTTATCATCTGGAGAAATTACGCCCCAATAAGTTGGTAGAGTCGGCAAAGTGTTTTTGGTAACGGGCCACTGCCGCTTTCCATCGCGCGTAGAGACCCAAACGTTGGGTACGCCACCGGCACTGGAGTCCTTGCCGTCAAGAGCCACGGTGGAAATATAAACGACGTATTTGCCGGAAGCCGAGCCGCGCGGAAAGCGCGAATACTGCCCGCTTGAATACTGTGTCAGGGGCGCGCCTACGCCGTCGGGAGTAATACGCCAAATATTCCAAGTAAGTGTCGGCGCTAACTTATTCCAAACACCGTCTAAATGGAGTTGAGTGTGATAAACAATTTCTTCACCACTGTTTTTACAATCAAGCTCTTCCTGTGTGGGCTCTGGATTATGTGTAAATGAGGATTGGTCTTCTTGCTCTTTACAAGAGGCGAATAAAGCTAATGATAGGACCAAAATGAGAAATTTTGAAACATTCATTTTTTCTCCGACGGGCGACTATAATTAGTATACGCGTTTCACTGATGCGTGAGTTCTTGCGAGACAAATTTACTTGGCACGGCTCAATTTGAGACAACTGAATTTTAAGAGAAGTGATAGACAGCTAATCCGGCTTTACGCTCAATTTTATAACCCAGCTCTTCAAGATATTGCTTTACCTTATCAAAGGTATAATCTAAGCCGTCACGTTCGCACACTTCTTTATCCCAGAGCTCCACAAAAATATGCGGATGGAACTTCTTAAGGGTTTCACGGGCGCCAAGCAAGACATCGTATTCAAAGCCCTCAACGTCGATTTTTAAGAGATCACACTTAGGTAAATTTAAATCATCTAGCCGCTTTAAGGGAATTTGTCCTGCGCCCACAGAAATTTTGCTGGCGCCAAGGTTTTTTTCGTCTCTCACTTGTATACCGCTGGTACCGTTAACCGACCCCAGGGCCATATTTCTAGGTTCGATATTTGTGGCCGCATTGAGCTTTATATTTTTACTTAATTGCCTAAAGGCCCACGCTTGGGGCTCAAAAGCTATAACCTTAGCGGCCTTACAACACTTGGCAAAATAAAGCGAATGCGTCCCGATAAATCCACCGATGTCGACAAACCAACCAGATTTAATGTTTAGACTTCGAATGTACTCAAGAAGATCCTCTTCGTAGAGATTTCCGGCTAGGATGTAATCAAAAATAACTTTGTTTTGGCGGTAACTTTCGTAAAACCAAATTTCTTCGCCACACTTGGTTTTTACCTTATGACGGAAATTTAAAATTTCTCGCAAGCGCCACTTAAGCCGCTTTAGCCATTCTATCATCTCCTTATTTTATGACCCCATTGTATTTTTGGTAAGACAAATTTGAACCTACTGACAAAGGTCCAAGGCGCAATGATTTTGCTGAGCTTTTACTCTATAATGAGACCATGAAAGTTCTGCAGCTATGCCTAAATTTCGTCTTGCCGTCGGAAGTATTTCTTTTTAGGCAATGTGCATCGCGAGGGAGTATTCAGAGCGAGGTCGCGACAATAAACCGCTTTGACGAAAAGTCATTTCCTCATCCCCGTATTCACCTGCTTAAAAAAACAGGTGTCCTGCGGCAAGTGACAAATACACTGCGGCGAAAGGCCTTTAAGTTGGACTGGTGGGACCGGTATGAGAGCGACGGAATGCTAACGGATTTGCTTGAAGAACTAAAGCCTGATCTAATCCACATTCATAACGGCTGGACTGCCACGAAGTTTGAAAATGCACTTCTAAAAACAAAAATAAAAAAGGTTTTGTCGCTTTGGGGCAGCGATGTAACTTCCGCGATAAAAGACGTGGCCTATCTTGGAAAACTCAAAAATATCGCAGCCAATTCAAATGCTGTTATATTTCACTCACAGTTTTTACAAAATAAATATAAAGCAATTCAAACTTTACCTCATACGCAAGTCATCTACCCGGGCATCGATATTGCCTCACCGCTCACAAAGCGCTTAGCGGGAGAGACGCTAAAAATTCTTTGTATCGCCCGGCTGTCGCCGGTTAAGGGACATAAATTTCTCTTTGAATCTGTAAAGATTTTGACCGACGAAAGCAAAAATATTCGGCTTACAATAATAGGTGACGGTCCACTCCGCAATGAACTCTTGGGCCTTGTTGAAAATCTTAAAATAAAAGACAAAGTGAATTTTCTGGGCACACAACCCCCTAACTCGGTTATGGAAGCGATAGACAACCACGATCTCGTCGTTTTACCGAGTGTTAAGCTAGAAAATGGCCAAGAGGAGGCCTTTGGCGTGAGCCTGATCGAAGCCGGTTCTCGCGGGTGCGCAGCCATTGGCTCCCGCACTGGCGGCATTACCGAAATTATTAAAAATAATCTCACGGGCTTTCTCGTTGAGGAGAAAAACCCCCGGGCTCTGGCCAATGCCATAAAGACATATTGTGATAATCGTGAACTCTTAAATACTCACGGTCAAAACGCCCACGCGTTTATCCGCGAAAACTTCTCGAATCAATTTCAATTGGCAAAACTAGATAAACTCTACCAAGAAATTATTTAGTTTTACTCTTTCTCGCTAGAATAAAAACATCCTCTTTGGGAAGCTCGAGAAAATTCCAAACTCGCACGGCGTTTTGACAAAAAAAGTGAGCCAGGCGCGAAGTTTTCGCGGCATCAAAAAAAAGATAGGGGAAGTCAGAGTCAAATGCCGGTTTTACGTCAATGACTTCCAAACCAACTTTGCCATACATCTTTTTGAGTAGGTCTATACCAAAGTGAAAGACATGCTCCGGCGCGCCTAACTTTCCATAACTGCGAAAAAATCCCGTGCGGTCACCGATACGGGTTAAAAACAGGCCGTCTTGGCGCAAATAGGAGCTAACCTTCTGCAAGTAATCCCACGGAGCATATAAGTGACAGAGCAAATTAAAAGCCACAAACACGTCGAGTGAATTCCGTTGCAGCCCCACAGTTTCAACCGATCCATGATGTATCGTCACTCCAAAGGCTTCTTTACCCTTTTTTACTGAGTCTTCACCCAAGTCCGAGCCCGTGATCTTAAAGCCCCGCTCTTGTGCGACTTTGAGAAATGCTCCAGATCCGGCGCCATCTTCGTGAATACGCGCGCCCACCGGCAACTCGCCTAAAAATTTTAACCGTTTACGCGCGATATTTAGCTGGTACTTAGGATTATCGACATTATGGTAAGAATGATCCCCATAAATTAAATGTAAGTGCTCAGGCCTAAGCCTTTTACTTAAGTATATCAATTCACAACTTTTGCACTCGACGTAAGAGTAACCATTTTCGTCTTTAAGGTGCTCGCGCGAACCGCTACTGCAATAAGGACAAACTTTTAACTCTTCGTGAAATTCAGCAGCAAACATTTTACAAATGACTCATGTCGGGCCGGCCAATGGGATAAACGTTAAATCCGATTTTAAACAAGGCTTCGTGATTTAATACATTTCGTCCATCAAAAACAAATGCCGGTTTATGCATAACTTCAAAAAGCTTTTTATAGTCTAAATTGATGTAGTCTTTCCACTCCGTGACAAGCGCAATAGCATGCGCGCCTTCCGCCGCTTTATAGGGATCGGAAAAATAGGATACCCCTTCCATTCCCGTTAAATCTTTTTTGGCATTTTCGATGGCTTGCGGATCCACAATATTTAAAAGTGCCTTTTCTTGGGATAGCCATTTACAAATTGAAATGGCTGGGGCGTCTCGCGTATCGCTGGTTTCGGGTTTAAAAGCAAATCCAAACAAGGCGATTTTTTTATCAACAAGTGTTTTAAACATTGCACTTAATATCCGCTTAATGAAGCGCTCCATTTGATATTCATTGATCTCAACGACGGAAGTCCAATACTTCGCGACTTCATCGAGGCCAAAGGATTCCGCCAGATAAGCTAAATTCAAAATATCTTTGCGGAAGCAGGAGCCGCCAAAGCCAACCCCGGCGTTAAGAAACTTTGCGCCAATGCGCGAATCTTTTCCAATGGCCTGGGCTACCTCTTTTACATTGGCGCCGGTCGCCTCACAAATTGCCGAAATCGAATTGATCGACGAGATTCTTTGCGCCAAAAAAGCGTTGGCTACGAGTTTAGAAAGCTCACTACTCCACACGTCAGTAGTCACGATTTTCTCGCGTGGGATCCAGTGGGCATAAATCTTTACGAGTTCGTCCCGCGCTTGCTCACCTTGGGGCGTATTTCGCGCGCCGATTAATATTCGGTCCGGCTCTTCCATGTCTTTTACCGCCGTGCCTTCGGCAAGAAACTCGGGATTAGATAAAATTTCAAAATGCACTTTGCCCGCACCCGAATGTAAAATCTTTTCTAGAGTCTCTGCGGCACGCACCGGTACCGTACTTTTTTCGACGACAATTTTATCTTTTTTTGCGACTTCTTTTATCCGCCGGGCGATATTTTCTAGAAACTGTAAGTCAGCCGCACGCCCAGCGCCCTCGCCAAAGGTTTTCGTAGGAGTGTTCACGGAAATAAAAATGATATCAGCAGCGTCTATTTCAGCATCCAGATTTGTCGAAAAGAAAAGATTTTTGCCACGCGCATTGAGGACCCGCTCCTTGAGGCCCGGCTCATAGATAGGGAGGTTATCGGAGTTCCACGCTGCAATTCTTTCGGCAGAGCGGTCGACAACGGTTACGCGATAGTTAGGACATTTATTTGCAATAACCGTCATGGTAGGTCCACCCACGTAACCAGCCCCTACACAGACTATCCGCTTACCCGAGATTTCATTTGCCATGCTATCTAGTCTACCTATAATTTAGAAGTATGGCAAAAACACTTATCACTGGTGGCGCCGGATTTTTAGGATCTCATTTTTGTGAGTATCTACTCGCCAAAGGCCATGAAGTTATTTGCGTCGATAATTTTTTAACTGGCCAAAAGTCAAATATCGCCCACATCAAAGACACCAAATTTAAGTTTATCGAATCTGATGTATCAAAAAAAATCTCGTGCGACGACAAGCTAGACTACGTTTTACATTTAGCCTCGCCCGCGAGCCCCGAAGATTATTACAAACTTCCTTTCGAGACTTTGAAAGTAGGTTCCGAAGGAACTTTTAATGCCTTAGAACTAGCCCGGAAGTCAGGAGCCACCTTTTTGCTCTCGTCGACTTCGGAGGTTTACGGCGACCCTCTCGTGCACCCGCAAGTAGAAACTTATTGGGGAAATGTTAACCCGGTGGGAATTCGCAGCGTCTATGACGAAGCCAAACGTTTTGCCGAAGCTGTCGCAGCAGCTTACCAGCGCACTCATGGCGTAAAAGTTAGAATCGCGCGAATTTTTAATACTTATGGTCCGCGCATGCGTCTTAATGATGGCCGCGCAATTCCCAATTTTGTTGCGCAAGCTCTTAAAGGAAAGAATTTAACTGTCTATGGCGATGGAAAACAAACCCGCAGTTTCTGCTATGTTTCGGATTTAATCGAAGGTCTCTATCGTCTGCTTATTTCCGCTGTGGATTCTCCCGTGAATATCGGCAATCCCACAGAGTTAACCATTCTTGAAATGGCTAAAAAAATAAAAGAAAGAATTCCAGCGGCGGGAGAAATAGAATTTAAACCGGCAATGTCCGATGATCCCAAGGTGCGCCGACCCGATATTTCTAAGGCTAAACGCGAATTAAAGTGGGAACCGGTGGTCACTTTGGAAACCGGTCTTACCAAAACAATTGACTACTTTAAATCTTGTTAAACACGTCAATAAATGATTTTACCATATTGGTCGCTAAAAACCGCTCGCGATACGCGGAATCTCTAACCGGTGACACGTTTTTTTGGGCTAAAAATTCCTTTAGTTTATTAACCGCGTTTTCAACTGTGCCGTCCAAGAGAACGCCCCGGCCACAGCGCTCCACCACGCGGCGGGCTTCACTTATCTCCGGAAGCACGCCAATAATTGGAATATCTAGTGCAATATAGTCCACCAGCTTGGCAAACAAATTCCACCAATAGGCATCTCTTCCGGGAATCAACAGCGCGCCCAGACTTTTCTTTATCAGAAGATATAAGTCCTGCTGAGGTATGTGATCGATGAAAATCGCTTTGTCTTCTAATCCATGTTTCTGGATATGCGGCATCGCCCGCGGCGCATTGATTTCTTTTCGCCCCACAAACACCAGCTTAATGTCATTGCTGGGTACTAGCTGCTTAAAAACTTGAAAAAAGAAATCATCATATTCCGGCATAAACTCGCCAGAGAAAATAAAATAGGGCGCACTAATCTCGTGTTTCGAGGATTTCAAATTTAAAAGCGCGTCATCCATTCCCGTTGGAATAAATTCTATTGGGTTGCCGCTATTACCGTACATATCGTTGAAAATATATTGGAAAGCAGACGAGGCGATCGTCAGGGCATCTGCATTTAGTACGGTTTCCCGCTCGATACTTCTTTGTTTCAAAAAAACCGAATCGGATTTTGAAAAGGTCCGCATATTGTAAGCGCCGGGATCGCGAAAATCAGCGACCCACTTTGCCCCAGACTTCTGCAATTGCCGGCCGATGACATTATTAGAAAACGGTGGACAGGTCGTAAAAACTAATTTGACGCCTTCTTTTGCCATTATGTCTTCGGCAGCATTTAGTGCTGACTTCTGCCAGCTCCAGTAGGCATCGGGACTATGCAAATAGTTTCTGACTAATCCCTGATATAATTTTTTTAGCGGACTTGCCGCTGCCACTTCACCGGAAGCTGAACCCTCGGAGGATTTTATATTTTTAAATGAACGGCTCTTCCCACCCATAGCCATCCGCAGACCGCGCAATGTGGGTTCTACATAGCGGGATTTTATGATTTTTACTTCCTTTGGCAAAGCCTCGAGTAAACTAGGATCCTCGTTGTATAGATAATTCGTATCAACGGTTAAAACAAAGGGCTGCCAACCAAGAGCGGGTAGATATTTTGCAAGTTTATAGGCGCGGAAGACCGCAGCATGAGACTGGGGCGCAAAATAGGGAGTGATAATAAGTAATTTGTTATTATGATTCACCTTACAGTTCTCCCAAAATGCTTTTCAAATATTACTTGATAGTCAGTAATCTTGCCAATACGGGGAGAGAGTCTGGCTTCCGAAAGTCCAGTTAAAATCCCCGCCAATCCTCGCAATATAACTTTTGGGTGCCAGGAAACGCGAAAATAAGAAAGTATAAGTAGACTTAGGCGAGCGGCTGCGGATGGCCAATGGTACCAAGAAAGGTAGCGGTAAATAATAAACATGCGGTTGCGCGCCAGAGCCCAGATATAATCTGGCACTTCCTCGACACGGCACCCCCCGGTGGGATAGGCCAAATGTGTGAGCCGCGCTTTAGGTGCAAAAAATATTTTGTAACCATTTTTTCGGGCGCGAAGGCAAAATTCAGTTTCTTCATAAAGTGCCGCTCCTAAAGTTAGGCGTTCGTCAAATCCGCCAATTTTCTCAAAAGCCTCCCTCCGTACCGAAAAATTTCCCCCGGGTGCCGTATAAACCCACTGCTCACTTTTAGCGTTAAAATCCCTGATGGGTGTCGCGGTCCAAAAATTGAAATGCCCCGTTCGCGTAGGGCTAGGATTATCTTTACGGAATTTCTCTTCGATGCCGCCGGCGACAATGGCGGCACCACTGGCTTCCTGCGCTTTGGCGTGTTCGGTTAAAAAGTCCACGGGGATATTCACGTCGTCATCAATATAAACTATGACAGGGAACCCACTTTTTAGCGTTCCGAAATTGCGCGCGACCGGTAAACCCTTAAAGTTAACATGATAATAATGGATCTTAAGCCCGTCACCTAACGTCGCCTTTTCTAGAAAGTCGAGCAGTGCCTCGTCCCGGCTTTTCGACTGATCGACGATGATAACTTCCCCGCGCAAATAAGTCTGAGCGAGTATATCTCTGACTGTGTCCATCAAGCATTTCTGCCGTTCCAAGGTAGGTATAACGATACTGAGCGGTTCCTGCATCACTAAAATAATATATGAATTGAATTACAATGAATACCGACTATGGTCTACTTTGACCCTGATACCGCCTTTCATTACTCTGAGAGATGTGGGTCTGAAGTCCAAAACTATTTCTGGCGTTCGTTGGTTCATGTTGGCCCAAGGCCTACAACGGGTGTTTGATGTAGCTCTTTCCATTGCATTTGCACGCTTACTGGTACCCAGCGATTTTGGTATCGTGGCAATCGTTACGGTAATTATCGGTTTTGGCCGCGTCGTTATTCTCTCGGGAATTGAACCCTCTATTTTTGCCGAAAAGGAACTTAATCACGAAACGGCCTCTTCGCTTTTTTGGCTAACCACAACGTTTGGAGCCATTTTATTTTTAGCCCTATGGAGCGCCTCACCATGGATCGTAAAATATTATCAAAATCCAAATCTCGACGCCGTAAATAAATGCCTTTCCACAACGATCTTGATGAGCGCTATTTCCATCGTGCCAAATGCCTTCGTAAAAAAGGCCCTAAGATTTCAAGCCAGCGCCCTAATCTCTGCCGCTTCTACAATTATTGCAGGCGTCTCGGGGCTCGTCGTTATTTTAAATGGCGGGTCTTACTGGGGATTAGTAACAAATTCTGTCGTTCAGGCTTTTTTATCTATGGCACTACCGCTTTTTTTATGGCGGCCAAAACTTGTTTTTAATTTTTCACAGCTCTCAAGCACAAACAAAACGGCCTCCGACCTCATGGGGTTTAATTTCATAAATTACTTAGCGAGAAACTTAGACGATCTCCTGGCGGGAAAATATTTAGGCCTCACCGAGCTGGGAATATATTCGCGCGCATACTACTTAATTACTTTCCCGGTCACTCAGATTAATGGAGTGTTAGCTAATGTGATGATGCCGTCCCTGGCCCAAATTTCAGATGACCTTGTCCGCCTAAAAAGAGCTTACCTCAAAACCCTACGCATGATTAGCTTCTTAGGTTTTCCCGTCCTCATGGGCCTGTTTGCGATAAGCGACGATTTTTTAATTGCCGTTTGGGGCGAGCAATGGATAGGTGTGGACAAACCACTAAGAATTTTATGTGTCGCCGGAGTGTTGCAAACCGTGGCCTATCCGACGGGCTGGCTATATATCGCGACAAAGCGCACACGCGTGATGTTTTTGTGGGGATCGGTCGCTAGCCTCCTCGTAATCGCATCCTTTTTGCTCGGCATTCTATGGCGTGATCTCAACGTGCTTTGTTTAGCATACAGTATTGTAAATCTTATTTTGTTTTTTCCGACCCACTATTTTTCTGGAAAAATCGTAAATATTAAAATTTCCGAGTTTCTAAAAAATCTTGCACCCGCATTCACCTGTGCACTCGCCATGGGCGCTCTGGTTGCAATGTCAAAATTTCAGATTCAGCAAGCTATAAGCTCTCCATTATATAGGATACTCATCGAGATTCCGCTGGGCGCGGTGATTTATTATTTCTTAAGTCACTGGTTACAAGGTGCCGAAGTTAAGGAAGCAAAACATATCATTTTTAAAAGGCCCGCCTAAATGACTAAGCGAGTCCTCGTGTTTTCCTATGATTTTCCTCCCCTGCTCGGCGGTATCGCTAGGTTTTGCGCGGAACTTGTAAACTTAATTAAAAAAGATCCGCAAATTTCCTGCGAAGTTTTAACGCGAACAGCGTCGTCAAAAATAAAAAGAGACTTTTTATCTTACCAAGTCTTGCGCCGGTGGCGAGATTCCGACGCGACAGTCATTTGTGCTAACTGGTATCCCGAGGGACTGTTGGCTATATCCGCGGGGTGTAAAAACGTTTTTATTTTAGCGCACGGAACGGAAATTTTACCTTCACGTAACGTTTTACGACGGCCAATCTGGCAGTTCTTAAAAAAATATACCCTAGCAAACGCAAAAATGGTAATCGCTAACAGTTCTTATACGCAGAAATTAGTTTTGGAACAAAGTCCTGGGGCAAATGTAGCGGCAATTCCCCTTGGTGTGGACACAAAAAAGTTTATCCCGGCGCCGAAAACCCAAGCAAAAGCGCACCTCGGTTTATCCAATAAAAAAATCTTGCTAACAGTGACGCGGCTCCACCGTTATAAGGGTATCGAAACTGTTCTCAAATCTATTGCGCGGCTGCCGGCTAAAACAAAGGAAAAGTTTGAGTATTTAATCGGAGGCGAAGGAAGTTTCAAACCGGCACTCATCAAACTCGTTGAGGAATTAAAAATTTCAAATTGCGTCCGGTTCTTAGGTACACTTTCTGAAGAAAGCTTACTGACCTATTACCAAGCTGCCGACCTATTTCTTCTGTGCTCGTGGGAAGAGCGCCTGGAGCAAAACGTTGAAGGCTTTGGGCTGGTTTTCTTAGAAGCGCAAGCTTGTGGGACTCCCGTGATAGGGACAATTTCGGGAGGTATTCCCAGTGCCGTTAAAGAAAATCACGGCGGCTGGTTAATTCCCGAAAGGAACGACGAGAAATTAGCGCACCTCTTAGAAAAGCTAGTTGAAAATGACGATATTCTGCAAAATCAAGGTCTGGAAGCTCGCCGTAGGACCGAACAGGAATGCACCTGGGACCAATACTATGTTAAGCTTAAAAAATTAATTGGATAATTAATGAAAGAACTAAAGCGCCTTTTAATTGCATTTTCAGTTTTACTCCTTCTTGACTACTTATGGCTCAATGACGTTATCAGTTGGTTTGTAAGAGCCTTATCCGTAGAAAGCACTCCCGCTAAAGCCGCCGCTTTTTTTGGTGCGTATATTATAATGATCTTTTCTGTCGCTACGGTATTAATGGCAAAGCGGCTGTCACTGCCGTTTTTTATTTTAACGTTATTTTTTGTCTGTACGTGCCAGACGTACGCGAAGATTAACGGCGAGCCATTTGGTGTTTTGGATATCGAAACCGCATTAAGGTACCTTGATTTTACGGGGCAAGCCGCCAAAACCTATTGGCGGCCACTTTTAACCGCCAGTGCGTCGGTGGGAATTCCTTATTTGGTTGTATACTTGTTACTACGTAAGTTTGTTCCGCTGGTTTCCATGCGCTGGTCTACTTTTGCAATCCTGGGCCTCGTTGTTGGATTTATTCTTACGTTCCGAAGCATCGGCAGTCACACCCGCGCCTTTCCACGTTATATTGAGCCACTTTTTGTGACGGGATTTTATATGCGCATGAACCCCTACGTGGGGCCAAGGCTAAAACCACTTTTTGAGCCGAAAGCGGCTCCTCTAGCCAAAAATATAATTTTCATCATGGACGAATCTGTGCGTGGGGATTTTTTAAGTATCAATGGCTTTACCAAGGATACCACTCCATTTCTAACTGCCAGTAAAGATAAAATCCAAAATTACGGAATTGCCTCTAGTCTTAGTAACTCCAGCGGCTCTTCTAACTATAGCGTGTTGACGGGCCTGCGCATGCAGGACATCCCTGACCGCAATCAGAATTCGCGTAAAGCTCCTCTGATATT
>CAZCFY010000010.1:28912-42740 GCA_964498095.1 uncultured Bdellovibrionales bacterium
TTTAAAGGCCATGAAGAATGCCCACCTCATCTGGGGGCAAACAAGCTTTGCCCAACAAAAGCAAAAATTTGAGTTCCAAGATATCAGTGTTGTTGACATTTATGGAGCCAAACCGAACCTACCCGTGCACCAATACGACCGTGAAGTCATAAATGAAATAGACAGTGCCACGGCGGACGCTGGGACAAAATTTATATGGGTAAATAAGTGGGGCTCCCATTTTGATTATGATTCTACCTATCCAAAAGAGGCCCTACATTTTTCGCCAATTTACACCAATTCGGACTCTGACAACCAAGAAGCCATGTTAAATAGTTACTATAATTCCCTGCGCTGGGGCGTAGATGCGTTTTTCGCGGAACTTACCAGCCGCTTGGAAGGCCGCGATGTCATCGTCATTTACTCTTCTGATCACGGACAGTCTATTCTAGAAAAGGGTATACCTGGAACCCACAATCGGGTATTCAATATCAGTTCCAGTCAAGCTAGCGTGCCTTTATTCGCTTTAGGTTTTAATGACCGCACACGCAATATATTAAGGAACTTATACATTAAGGAAAATTACAACCTCGTCTCGGCAGAACAAGTTTTCCCGTCGTTACTTTGGCTGATGGGTTATCCCAAGGAAAAAATAAATTCCCACTATGCAAAATCACTTTTTGAACCACTCACTCCCGTAGTTCGAAAGTTTCTCTCAGGCGATCTTTGGGGTTTCGGTCCTTCGGTGAGCAACGTGTTTACTCCGCAATTCAGCCAGTAAAAATAGGGACATTAAAATCGTTACGGGCTCAAAGACGACAAAATAGCGCGCGTTCCCCCACAAAATTAAATGCATAAGCAGATATTTAACAATAAATACTCCCACGATAAGTGAGCCAACTAACCTAAATCTTTTCACGAACCGCGGCAGCGCCAATAAAAATCCGAGGATTAAAATGACCTTAAAACACCGCATAAATAGTTTGGTGACTTTCGCGACAAGAGATTTGTTCCACTCGGGTTCCTGATTGCCAATGACAAATAAGGTCCTAGCTTTCTTAAATATACAACCAAAATATGTTCCCGGATTCTCCCGAATATTTTTTCTGGCTTCTGACATTAGTCCTCTGTCGGTATTTTTAGGGCTGACGGGGTCATAAATATTTTCAAACATGGCCCGGTATTTGACACTAAAATCAGAGGCGTCACTGCAAACCGAAGCCAACCAAAAAAGCCGGCCGGAGACCGAGGTCAATGGAATAAACTCTCCGAGATTAATGTAATTTCTAACTGCGGGCGTAATGACTATCGTGCCGCCTAAAACAATGGGAGCAATGTGAGTTCTGAGGGACGTTACCTTTGTCAGGTAAAAGGCATACGAAAATACCAGAGGAAAAACGAATTCAAAGCGAATGAAGAAAAGTAACCCCGCCGAAAGCACCATTAGAAAGTGATCCCTTACCGTAATGACTTTTGATTCCCCGGCCTTGGCGAAGTTGTAAATAACCAATAGCAGAGCCAAAGCCGCGAGAACTTCACTATATATAAGTTGCGCCGAAGAAAATCCAGATACCCACAAACCTATCAAGAGATAGCAAAGTCTAATGATTGGGGGATCAGTTACTTTAAGCAATTTCAAGGTTTGCACCACTAATAGGGGCAATAAAAATGCAATTAGAAGAATTTGAATAATAGCGACGGCTTTACGGCCACCGGCGTCGGCGCCAAAAAGCGAATAAATAACTCCGACAAAAAATGGATACCCGGGAGCAAACATATGCAAGGGCTCAAGTGGCCTCTGTGTTTTTGGATGCTCACGACCTAAAAAGATTGCGCCATCAGATGGCTGCAAAAGCTTTCCGGATGCTGCGAAATTTTCGGCCGAGACGCTATAAACAATCGCGTCTCCCGTGAGCTGTCCTTGAGCGGTCTTTGAAAAAATAAAAAGGTGAACAGCTGCAATAATTACTGAAAAAATCAGCCCCTCTACGAAAGTCGAGCTACCACCTGGATTTCTTTTCACTTAATTTACCCCAGTTGCAATTGAATATATCATGACAACTAACCGGCAAGGGATCAAATGAATAAAGCCAAGCCCCTTTTGTTGCACATCATCGACGAGCTTCCGTTAACGGGTGCTGAAACTCATTTACTGACTATGATTCAAGGCTCACAAAGGCTTTTTCACTTCAATCACGTGGTGGTTTCGTTATTTAAGGATGGACCCGTTGGGGACAAACTTCGCGAGATAGGAGTTCCCGTAAAAGTTTTAAATCTAAGTCCCCTGGTGACGAAGAGGAGATATTTTGCGGCTATCAATGAAATTCGCAAATGTATTTCTGAAATAAATCCCGATTTAGTTGAGGCGACACTCACCTGGAGCCGCGTACTAGCGCTGCCGGCAGCTCGCTTATGCGGGATTAAAAACCGCTTTGCCTTTGAACAAGGGGACATCTATTACCGCTCGTGGAAGTGGCGAATTTTAAATTTCATAACACAATTTTTCGCGCAAAAGATAATCGTATGCAGTGAGGCCTTAAAACAATACGACCACCGCCTTTATGGTTTTCAAAATACCCGCATGGAAGTTTTTCATAATTGCTTGGATACTAAAAAATTTGGAAACTTTAGTGGCGCCGACGACAAGTTGAAGTTTTTTGGTGATCACAAGAAATTCATATTCTGCGCCGTCGGCTCTCTGGGTTTTGGCGTTAATAAACGTATGGACGTAATTATAAGGGCGTTGGCAAAAATAATTAATGACCACGGTAAATCCCAAGTGGCCCTCGTTATTTGTGGCGATGGTCCTCAACGTCAGGATTTGGAGAGGTTAGCGGCTGACCTAAAAGTTACCGATGCTGTTAAAATTTTGGGTGTACGCAAAGATGTGGATAAAGTGATGTCCTCTTGCCATGCTTTTTGTCACGCTTCACCCTTTGAACCATTTGGCATTGTCTGCCTCGAGGCGATGTGGATGGGGTTGCCGCCAATTATTCCAAATTCCGGCGGCATTCGAGAAATCGTGCAACCGGAATTGGACGGCATGCTCTACGAAACCCTAAATCACGAAGATCTAGCCAGCAAGATGCTCAAGCTGATCGATAACCCCGCTTTTACGAAGAACATGGCGGAAAAAGCGCGGGAAAAAGTGGCTACGACATTTTCGGTGGACCGCTATTTAAAGCGCCTTTACGAAGTGACATATAAACTGACCGCGGAACCCAATGCATAAATTGCGCCGTCTCTATAATTTCACGGCGAATCTTTTTGAACCGCCAATCTTAATTTTTAATTATCACCGCATTGCCAACGCCGAGTTTGACCCATTTGGTATGTGCATTTCGCCTCTGGACTTCGAGTTTCAACTGAAATATCTAAAGGAACATGAAGTTATTTTAACTCCCGAAGAGTTCCGTTGGCAGATTAAAGCGGGAAAGCGTCTAAAAAAGCGTGGCGTGCTAATTACTTTTGACGACGGTTACCAGGATACGCTTCAGACCGCTTTACCTCTCTTGAAAAAGTATTCAATCCCCGCCATTTTTTTTATTTCCACGGGCAGAATTGGAACTCAGAAGGAGTTTTGGTGGGACCGACTGGCAAGAATCAGGCGCACGGATATTTTTGATAAAGTGCGGCTACTCTCTTTGGCAGAGAAGGAAAAATTCATCTCAACCACCGAAGAACACACCAAGGGAGTCTACCCGGTCGATACGTTAGCGCTACCTCTATCGGATAGCGATATTTTGAAGTTAGCCGAACTGCCTGACTCTATGATTGGGGCCCATTCCCACGAACACCCCATTTTTTCTCACGTACCTGCCATGGAAGTCGAAAGGGATATGGAAACCTGCAAACGGTATCTCGAGAATCTACTAAAAAGAAAAATAGTTGCCGCAGCTTACCCCCACGGAGGACCCGGCGACTTTACCAATGAGAATATTCGCTCTTGCCAAACTCTGGGGTTTGAGTGGGCTTTTACCAATCAACATGGTCATTATCATTCGTGGTCTAATGTTTTTACCATCCCCCGGGCCAGCGCGGGAAAAGCCGGCGCCGAACAATTTCCGAACCGGCTAAAAGAGATTTTTAAATATTAGGTCGTTGCGCGACGTAAAGCACGTGGGGAAACGGCAAGAAATCCGAAAACTCCTGCACGGTTACGGAAAACCCAATAGATTTTAATAAACTCACGATTTCCGCCTCCGGCCAATAATAAGGATTATCCTGTGGCGCCATGATTTTGTCTAAAATACGCGTAAATAACACTTTTAAATAGGGACGGGAGCGGATTTCTTTTATTAACAGACGTCCACCCGGCTGTAAATTCTCACTTAAGCCGCGCAAAAAGTCGGGTACCATTTCTTTAGGCAAATGGTGAAGCAGATCAATCATGTAAATGGCATTAAAAGACTCTTTGACTTCATGTTTGCGTAGATCTTCGGAGCCAAACGAAATATTGTTTAGTTGGAGTTCTCTCGCCGCGCTGCTGGCCTCACTAATTCTTTGCGCATTAATATCAAGCCCGCGGATATTTAGGTTTTTAAATCTTTTGGCAAATTTTAGCGCAAAAATTCCTATACCGCACCCCAAGTCAAGAACCTTGCCCTCCCGTGGAAATTGCGAGCTAATTTTGTCCAAAATAAAATCGCGAATGATTAGTAATCTAATGAGAATGTATAAGCGGTAACTTACTTTCGAAAAACTGCGAGCTATTTTATAATCTTGGAGCAAACTCATAGTGATACCAGAAACACTAAAAGCAATAACACGCACACGGCTCGCGTAGCGCGGTCTTTAAGAGCGAAGACGACCGGGTCATCGTTAAGGTGAAGGCGCGACGCAATTAACCATAGTCGCCCTGTCCAATAGACAAGTAAAGGCACACATAACCAAAGTCTCGTCGGATAAGTGTAGAGTTTGGCAATATCGGCACTTGAAAAATAAAGTGTCAAAACTAATATGGAAATGAGAGAGCTTGATGTGCCAAAAGATTGGATAAGGCGCGCATCTTCATAATAGTAGCCGCGGCCCGCCGTCGAATTACCCTCTTTGAGTCGCGCGATCTCCACATAACGCTTCACCATGGCTAAACTCAAGAAAAAGAAAATAGAGAAAACGGCGAGCCATGAGGAAATTACGATTTCATTCGCGTACCCTCCGGCATAAATGCGAATTACATACATCAGGGATAAAAATACCGTATCCGCCATTAAGAGCTTTTTTATGTAAAAGCTGTAAGCAACATTACTTAAGAGATATATAAATATAACCGCAGCGAAGCGGCTGGGTAATACGGCGGCGAGTAACAGCGCTGCTAAAAGACCACTCGGTATCATCACTAACCCCGTGAGCGCGCTTAAGTCCCCAGCGGCAAACGGGCGCGAGCGCTTGGACGGATGGAGCCGGTCCGATTCGACGTCTATTAAGTCATTAAAGATATAAACCGTTGATGCTGCCAGACCGAAACTTAAAAACGCAATTACCGAGTTAACTAACGTTGAAAATTCAAAACGGTGAGCGAGAATCATGGGTATAAATATCAGCGCATTCTTGGACCAGTGAGAGATACGCAGCGCTTTTACCATGGTTTTCCATAGCGGGCGGTTATCCGTAATTTCAGTTTGGCTGACGTTCCAATCTCGTAACTGTTTTTGAATATAGGTTTTCGGATTGACGACCACGGCTTCTTTGCAGCTGCGCCAAACTTCTAAGTCAATGCATGAATCGCCAATATAAGCGATATCGTTATTTCCCGTAAGGGCCTTTATTTGATTTAACTTCTCTTTGCCTTTGCAATTAAGTCCATCTTTAGAAGCAACCACAAAGTCAAACTTCTTTAAGTGATCGGCTATTTTTTGCGCTTGGGTATGAGGTGAGGCCGTAGCCAAAATAACCTTGGCGCCATTACTGCGGTACTTTTCTATGTGAGAAATAACGCCTTCCCGGTATGGTAATTTGGCCGGATCGAAGTTCTTATTAAATTGACTAAGCTTTTCTTTAAATCCGGCGCGGCCGTGACGCAAAAGTGCCAATGGCAAATAAAAGATCAAGAGTGGATTGGATTTGATCAAAGCCAACAAATTTTCCGCTATCAGGTCGGTCTTAATTAATGTTCCGTCAAGATCAACGGCTAAGTAGCGTACGGTATTTGCCAAATCAATCCCCTTATCCTTAGTACATCATTCATTTCGGAATCCACTCAATCGAATTTACTTGTTTGGCCAAAGGTCTAGAAAATTTGAAAATGCATGCTATCCCGATAAATGTTATCATTCTTGGAGATGAAGAAACCTCTCGTTTTTAGCACCAAGTCTTATGACTACCTGGCCCAGGAGATTGTAAAGTTAAAAAAACTAAGTCTTGGCGGCGTCGAACGCAAACGATTTCCCGATGAAGAAATTTATTTACGCATAACTGACGATATTGCCGGCAAAGATATACTTTTAATCGCCGGCACGTGCACCGACACTGATACTTTAGAGCTGATCGAGCTTTCGTTTCAATTCGTAAGCCTTGGTTGTGCCCGTCTCGTCGTATTTATACCCTACTACGCTTACGGGACCATGGAGAGAGGGAGTCAGCGCGGCGAAATCGTCAGAGCAAAAACACGGGCGCGAATTTTGTCGCTGATTCCACAAGCTCTACGGGGCACCGAAGTTTTTCTCTTCGAACCGCACACTGAAGGCTTACCGTACTATTTTGAAAACGGTCATCGCGCGCGATCGGTTAGCGCGGAATCAACACTGACCAAATTTGTAAAATCCCGACTGATTAAGGATAAGGAACTAATTTTGGCATCAGTCGACTTTGGGAAGGCGAAACTCGTTCACCGGATAGCTAAAACACTAGACTTAGAGGCCATCTATTGCGGAAAAATTCGCAAACAAGGATCCAAAGTCGAGACTTTTACCGAGAAATTTGATGTGCGCGGCAAAAAAGTTTTATTAATAGACGATATGGTGCGCACGGGAAGCTCATTGGCAGCGGCAGCAAAGAATTTGCGGCAATCGGGAGCCAAGGAAGTCGAAGCTTTAGTCGTGCACGCACCCGTAAAACCAACTAAAGCTATTGCCGGCCTGAAGCGGATCACGTTTTCCAACTCTCATCCCAACTCAATGATAAAAACGACGAGCCGTACTGCGAGATACTCCATCGCCACAATTATTTGTGACTCACTCCTCGAAGCTTTTCGTCTTTAGTCTAGGTAGTTTTTATCGCGATAATTAGTTAAGCTATTACTTGAGGACAAATGAAGTCGTATTACCTGTGGATGGCACTTATGCCATTAATTTACCTGCCAAATTTCATAACGACCCAAACCGCTTATGGAATGTTGGAAACCGGCGATTATCTGATTTTGCCTTTGCTCTTTTTGCTAATTACCGATCCCACGCGAAAGCGAAAGTACATAAATACCGATGTCATAATACGACTTGGCATCGCGTTTACCGCCTGGTCAATCATAGGCATCGCCCTTATCTATTTTACTTACGATTATACAAATCCGGATTCGATCGTGAAATTTTCTAGCCTCAAACTGGCTAAGTTTTTACTCTATTCCTTTACTCCGCTCTATATGTCTCGGGTGCTGTCGACAAATACCATCCGTCGAGATTTTGATTGGGCTATTCTAGCTTGCGCTCTGGTAGTCGGGATTTCATGTATACTTTCCTCCGAACGCCCGCAAGAAGTTGGCCAGGCCACCGCTTCCTATTACAAGGCACTTAATCTTGTAAGTAACGTTCTGGCGATATTTATTACCTACTTGCTAGGATTGTTTGTAACCGGTTATGGTTCTCCCCTCTGGCGTAAGGCCTGTTTACTAAGTCTATTATTTATAATTGTTGGTTTCTCGACGACCCGCGGGCGCGGCGGGTGGGTGGCGGCTTTCTGCGGGATAATTTATCTTGCCTACCGCCGCGGTCTCATGCGCAAGCGGGTTCTCATCGGGATTATTGTCACGTTTTCAATGTCTACTTTTTTGTATTTTCAAAACAAAGAGTTTCAGTTTCAAGTAGATAATATTTTTTGGCCAGACCGAACATTCGTGCAGACGACTGGCTACACAATCAATGACGGCTACCGGACCCAAACCTGGAGTCATGAAGCCGCCAAAATAGTAAACGCCCCAATCTTTGGAACCGGTTTTCATCATCGCGGAGGGCTTTCTGGTTTATGGTCTTCCGGGAGTCATAATTTTTGGTTGCAGATATTTCTAGAAACTGGTCTCGGCGGCGGGATAATTATGATGGCAATTTTCTTGTATCTAAGAAAACATGCCTCCTCAGAGGAAGCTAAGGCCGCCGGACTTTCACTTCCTTTAAAAACCGCGCTATATACTGGCTTTATCGGCGGTCTTACTGGGGAGTACTTTTTTGGCGGTCTTTGTCTCTTCGCCTTATTGTTAGTATATGCTCCTGTCGGCGCGCTCAGGCCAGAAATCAAAGCTCACGCCACCAAATACAATGCTGTTGACACCCCACCAAACGATTTAGTTCCCGTGGCCCAGTATGAACGAACTTAGTCGACCTTTGGTTTCGATATCAATGCCGTTTTACGAAAATCACCGTACCCTACCGGTAGCACTCGCATCTGTAGTCGCTCAAACCTGGAAAAATTGGGAGTGTTGGGTTTGTGATGATGGGTCCTCTCACTCCGCCGAAACCATCGTCAAACAATTTAATGATGAACGCATAAAGTACTTTCGCCTCGAAAAGAATCACGGTCGCGGTTTTGCCCGTCAAAAAATTCTTGAGATGGGAAACGGAAAATATCTGACAATGGTAGATGCCGATGATTGGATTTACCCGCAGCGGATACAACATCAAGCTGAAATCCTGGAAAGCGCCCCAGATATTGCGCTAATCAGCTCTTCTATGGCGGTGGTAAAGGGAAAGTTTCACCTCTCTGGTGTCAGAATTTACGGAAGTACGGCCGAAGAGCCCGCCTTCTTTAAACCCATGAAGCAACCCAAGCCACTGGCACTGTCACACGCCGCCTCAATGATTCGTATGAGTATTGCCAAAAACCTTAAATATGACACTAAGTTTAGAACTTCGGAAGATTTTGATTTTCTGCTACAAATTCTCTTAAAACACAAATACGCCCTGTGTCCGCATATTTTGTACGCTTACACCGAGTATGATACTCTCACCAAAAGCAAAATCTTTTCGAGTTTAAAATCCCGCCAAAAGGTAATGAATAAATATCTCACCCGGTTTCCAATAAGAGTAATACAGGAGACCCTAAAGATTGCTTCGAAAAAAGTAATCTATCAATTCGCATTTTCCTTGGGTGTCGCGGACAAAATCATCGCTCGGCGTTCCGCAAACCCCAGCGGCGAAGACACTCTCAATTTCCAAAAATGCCTGAATGAGGTAAACCGCGTACTTGAAGAAAAGGGGTTCGCCCGTGTTTAGAGAAGAAATTATTCTCAACGTGACCGCCGGCAAGGACGTACTTGATTGCGGAGGCGTCGACCATTGGGCCTTTGAGCAGAAGCTGACAACGGGAGAGTGGCTGCACGCCAAAATTCATCGCAGCGCCAAAAGCTGTCTAGGAATAGATATTTTAGACGCAAACGTGGAAAAAATTAATCAGCAAGGAAAATATAAGTTTTTGGCCGCAAACGTGGAAGAGCTAAAATTTGATTCGGAGTTTGACGTGGTCGTGGCGGGAGAAATTATCGAGCACCTTTATAACCCGGGTAAATTTTTAGATTCGGCTTGGCGCGCTTTGCGCCCCCACGGATACTTAGTTATAACAACTCCCAACGCCTACTCTTTTTCCGCGATGCTTTATGCGCTGATATTGAGAAGGGAAAAATGTCACCCCGAACACACTTGCTATTTTAGTCCGCAAACGCTTACTTATCTGGTGGAACGCCACGGATTCAAAATCGAGAAAGTATATCACGCATCATCTCCATCGCAATCACGCTGGATTGAATTTCTACGCAAAATTGTAATCGCCGTTAACCCCTTACTATGTGAACGCGTCGTCCTAACGGCTACAAAGACATCTCAGCACCGGAAATATGAAGACAAGTGGTAAAACAATTTCCGTTTTAGTTGTCGTAGACAAAGCTGTGGGTGGCACTGGGCCACACCGCAATGTCGTCGGTTCACTTAATGCTTTATCCTCTAAGGACAATATTATTACCACCGTCTTATGTGGCTTTTTTGACGAAAGCGAGCCTTTTGCCAAATCTGGAAAAATCAAATTCCACACGGGCTTTAATCCAAAGAAACCCCTCCTAATTTTCTCAAATTTTTTTAAGATACTCTCGCTTGCCCGCCGCTGTGATGTCATCTATGTCCCCTGCGGATTTATCTCGGCACTTTACGGTTCCGCGGCCGCCCACTTGCTCGGCAAGAAAATAATTATCGGCCCCAACGTTAGTAAAATTCCGTTTAGAAAACAAGATTCGCCGGGATTTCTTGAGGTAGGACTTTTAACGGATGTCTGGTTGGAAGCCTCTGCAAGGCGTAAGCGGTTTGTACTTGATCACCTTAAACCAAGTCTTCACCCAAAAGTTCGAAATATCTTACATTCAATTGATCTCGCGAAGTTTAATCCATCATTTCGCACCGCAGACTTTTTTAAAAAGTTAAACATTCGCTCCGGCACTCTAAAAGTACTTCATGTGGGCCGGGACAATGAGCCCATCAAGGGAGTGCCTATTCTGATAGATGCCATCGCAAAAATAAATCAGAGTTATCACCAAAATGTCGATTTCATAATTGTCGGAAAAATGAGCGAAGCCACTCGCGCTAAATGTAAAGATTTTTCGAATGTCCACTTCTTAGGTTTCCTTTCCGGCGAAAAGCTGTCCCAAGCATTTGCCTCCGCCGACTTCATGGTAGTTCCCTCTTCTTGGGAAAATTGTCCCTTTACGGTTTTAGAGTCCTTAGCTTCAGCTCTCCCCGTGGTGGCGTTTAACACCGGAGGAATTCCTGAGTTAATAGAGTCCGGCAAAACCGGAGTGCTTATAGATGGAATTACCTCCTCCGGATTACACGCTACCGACGCCAGTGCCAAATTGGCCGCCGAAATAACAAAATTAATCGCTAATCCCGAAATTTTAAAAGCCATGTCGCAAGCGGCAAGGAGGGATGCGGAAAGTCGCTTTTCTGAATCACGCTTGGGCCAGGACTTGTCCAACCTATTTTTTAGCGTGAGTTCTTAAGTGAAAACTTTAGCCATTGTTGTAAATAATCCCGACTTTTTTTTGTCCCATCGGTTGCCCCTTGCGAATGCCGCTCGACAAAATGGATATGATGTTTTCGTAGTTTGTCCTTTTGGCCCAAGAGTCGCTGATATCATAAATCTGGGATTTAAAGTAAAAGCCTACGAACTTAATCGCAAAAGTTTAAACCCATTTCGCGAGTTAGTCTCGATATATCAGCTCTATTTTATCCTAAAGGAGTTAAATGCTGATATCGCTCATGCGATATCTCTTAAGCCCATTTTGCAAACTTGCTTTGCTAACTTTTTTCTTCCTAAGATACGCATTGTTGGTACTGTCACCGGGCTGGGTTTTATTTTTATTCAGAGTGGAATTGTCTATGACGTACTACGCTTCTTCATTGGATTAGCTTTTCGGATTGGCCTTTACTCCAAAAACATTGAACTTATTTTTCAGAATCAAGACGATCTTGATTTATTCACTAAACAAAATTGGCTGCCCACTTCTCGCGCGCATCTTATTCGTGGTTCCGGCGTCGACCTAAAGAAGTTTACTCCGTCACCAGAACCCTCTGGGCCCGCGACAATTATTTTTCCGGCCCGCTTACTCCGTGATAAGGGACTTCTCGAGTTCATAGCCGCCATTAAACTTCTAAGGCAAGAGACAAAGGATTTCCGCGCCGTCTTAGTGGGAGGCTTAGATCCAGCAAATCGGGCCGGCGTAGCAGAAAGTGAAGTTGCCAAATGGACTAAAGAGAAAATTGTTGAGTGGGTCGGCCATCAATCAAAAATGGCGGAGTGGTATAACCGGGCAAATATCGTGTGCCTGCCCTCTTATCGCGAAGGCTTGCCTCTGACCCTCTTGGAGGCGAGCGCTTGCCGCCGCGCCATTGTCACTACGGATGTCCCCGGTTGCCGCGAACTTATTACGGACAAAGTGACTGGACTTTTGGTTCCCCCTCGTGATCCGGTAGCGCTTAAAAATAGTCTAGCCCTACTTCTAAGAGACACGCATCTTCGGTCACAACTTGCCGAAGCCGCCTATAACAATGTGAAAGATGGGTTTAGCGTCGAGGAGATATGCAAGAAAACATTGGACGTTTATCCAAAGTAATTACGAATGATTGCTACTTGGCACCATAAATTTTAAAGTAGAAGTATGCGAATGAACCTGTTTAAACTCGTAATATCACTGATTCTAATTCCAACATTTGCGCTCTCTCAATCCATGTCCTCCATCATTGGCTCTCGTGGCGGTGCCGAGTTCTGGGTTGGCAAAGAGTTGGGAAAACCTCTGATTACCGTAAACCTCCTTAGCGGCGTAACATTTCCCGGAACTTATCATGTGCCCATCGACACCAATCTTTCCGTACTAATTTCTTATGCCGGCGGAGCGCTACAAGACGCAAAGTTAGATGAGATTGAATTTCGCCGCACGCGCGGAAAAGATCAAACTGAATTTATCGTTTACGACCTTCTTAAAATCACCCGCAACAACAATCAACTTCCGGCGCTAAATGATGGCGATATTATACGAATTCCCATCAGCCGCTCCTTAGAAAAAACCGCGCAATACATTGGAATTATCAGTGGTTCTGCAGCGGTAATTCTCTCGATTATCGCGATTAGAAACGCCAATTGGTAAACCTAAAGTTTCTAGACTTTTTCTGGACTCTGACGAACGTCTAGTTAATTTTTGTCTTAAAACTTTCACGTTTGTTTAAACTTTCAACAACCAGACCTAAGTACCTATTCCCTCTGTACGCGTCCCCAGCCCAGACCTATTACTCATAAGATTTTACTAATAATTCTCCGATTAGCCAGTTGGAGGAACCACAATTGTCGGAACGCAGTAAAGCCAGTCGCGCACTTGCTCATAGCGGAGTAGATGACGGCGATTACATTTTTATAAACCCCAGGCAGGTAATTAGGACCTTAAAAGCTAACCGTAGCTTTATTCTAATTTGTTTTTGCTTAGGGTTGATTTTGTCCTGCGCCGAGTATTTCTTCATTTATGTTCCGACTTATGTTTCTGAAGCAAAATTAAAAGTGGAGCCTAAAAACGACTCCATGAATATCACTCCCCTTCTAGACCGCTT
Organism: uncultured Bdellovibrionales bacterium; assembly: GCA_964498095.1. Lineage (GTDB taxonomy): Bacteria > Bdellovibrionota > Bdellovibrionia > Bdellovibrionales > SG-bin7 > SG-bin7. Next base: position 42,178 of record CAZCFY010000010.1, read on the forward strand.
TCAAGGTAATGATCAATTGTTTACCCGTACTAACGCTATTCTAGAGGAACTTCAATCCACGCGCTTTACCGATTTGGTAGTTGCGCATTATATCGAAAATGACCTCAACATTACCGCTATTGTCCCCGTAAAACAAATTCGACCGCTAAGGTCCTGGTTAAAGTCGGCCGTACGCAAGGGCCTCACGCTTGCCGAAATTCAGAAGCTTGACGAGTGGAAGACGTTAACAAGCTATTTTAGAGGCGCCATAGAATCTTCAGCGAATTTTGACGCCGGTGTTATTACAATTCGGGCCCGAACACGCAGCCCAAAAGCTTCTGCCGATTTGGCGAATGTCGCTGCGGCGGCGCTAGTAAAAACTAACTTAGCAAATCTCCGAGAGAAGGCTTCCAAATTAAAGTCCTTCGTTGAGGAACAAACCACTGAGAGAAAGCAAATACTTGCCGACCTTGAGTCCAAAAAAGTTGCATTACAAAAGAAATACGAGGTTGGCTCTACCAACGATTATCGCTCGGAAACTTACAGACGTTATAGCGACTCCCAAGTCGAAGTAACTAAAATTC
>CAZCFY010000010.1:42750-166223 GCA_964498095.1 uncultured Bdellovibrionales bacterium
AATTCAACAACAACTAGAGATAAACGCCAAGGTCATTCAGCACACGGAAGAAGAGTTAAATAAAATTAAAGAGAACTTAACCAATCCGAATTTGACCAATTCTGATTTATTTTTAACCCAGAATCAGCACCGTATGGAGCTGCTACAGTATCAAAAAGCACTTCTCGAGAACGAAACCAGCGAAGAAAGCGTCGCGCGCAGGGAACAATTGCAGGCTGAAATCGAAGAAGTTGCCACCAATCTTAAAAAATCAATTAATGAGGTGGAGTCATCCGGCGGTCTGACATTTATTAGTACAAGTCAATATCACCGTGATCTTGAAAATACTCTCGTAAATTTGCGTGCCGAACGCAAAAAGCTTGAGTCAACCAAACAGACCCTTAATGCCACTATTCATATAGATAAACAACAGATTGCCAAAATTCCGAATATCTTGCAGGAGTTCGAAGCGCTGCAACGCCAAATTACCGTTAGCTCGGAACTCTATTTGGGATTACAGCAAAAGCTGCAAGAAGTAGAAATTATGTCGGCCGGTATCGATAATGATTTAAAACACGTTAGCGATGCCCAACCCGCTGGAAGCCCCGTGGGTCTTGACCCTAAAATGAAGGTTGCTGTTTCGGGCTTTGCCGGACTGCTTTTGGCGCTACTAATTTTAATTCTCAAAAATACTTTTATTCATACCGTCAGAAACCACCGCGAAATGCAGGAAGAGGGACTTACGGTGATAGGCGAGGTTCCAATTCTGCCAGGATTAAATCCGCCAATCGCGTCGATCCTGGGAAAAAACTTAGACCGCGTCATTGGTCAAAATTTGGAGAACATTACGTCGCGGGTTACGCGAATCGCGCCCAAGATGATTCGCAAGATTCAAACGATGGCGCCCTCGGTAGTTTCTGACCAAATTGAAAGAGTTGTACCGCATTTGGCGAAAATCCAAAAGCAACTCGGCTTATCACACAAAAGAGATGGCAATGAACTCGTCGTTATCGATAAGCCCAATTCCAACGAAGCTGATATTTTTAGATATATGCGCTTGCGCTTAAACGCTCATGTGCAGCAAACGTTACCAAACGTCTCGCCTGGTAAGGGTAAAGTAATTATGATTACAAGTCCTACCGAATCGGTTGGTAAAACATTTATTTCTTCAAACTTAGCGGCATCGTTTGGCAAAGGCGAAATCAAAACATTGCTTGTCGACCTTGACTTAAGAAATTCTTCGATCTTGCGGACATTTAAGGATTTCAAAGATGTTCCGGGAATTGAAACGGCGGTCAAAACCAAGGGTAATTTCGAGGATTATATTATTTCAGTATCCAAGTTCTTCGATGTTCTACTCTGCCGCCCGGGCATAGAAAATCCCACCGATGTTCTTGAGTCCATGTCACTGCGCAATTTTATCGAGAAAATGCGGGACAAATACGATTATATCTTTATCGATTCACCTCCCGCTCTGGTCGTCTGTGACCCGTCACTCATCGCACCTATTGTTGACATGATATTAATTGTCGCCGCTCACGAAATCACTTTCCGCGAAGACATCGCATTGGCTATTGAAGGCCTCAATGCGGGCAAAGCACATCCCATGGTTGGCGTATTAAATCTCGTAGACTCAGGTTTTGACCGCTACGGATATGGCTATGGATATGGATACGGAAAAAAGAAAGCCGGATAACTCATGTCCAAATTCGAAGAGGTTAAGACCGATTTAGCAAAAAAATCTCAGTCGTGGTTAGTAACTGGTGCCGCCGGCTTTATTGGATCCCATATTGTCTTTCACCTTTTAAAACTTAATCAAAAGGTTGTCGGTCTAGATAACTTTATATCTGGCCACCGCGAAAACTTAAATGACGTCAAAGCCCAGCTGCCCTCGCATCAGTGGAAAAACTTCAAGTTTATCGAAGGCGACATTCGCAACTTTAAAACCTGTCAGGACGCGGTAAAAAATATAGATTTCATCTCTCATCAAGCGGCGCTCGGATCTGTACCTCGATCAATTAAAGATCCTGTGGCTACAAATGAGCACAACGTCTCGGGCTTTTTAAATATGCTCACCGCCGCTAAAGACGGCAAGGTAAGATCTTTTGTTTACGCCTCATCCAGCGCCGTCTATGGCGATCATCCCGTGCTGCCTAAGGTGGAGGACCAGATTGGAAATCCCCTTTCGCCCTACGCCGTTTCAAAATACACGAACGAAATATATGCCAAAGTATTCAATACCAACTTTGGATTGCCAGTGGTTGGGCTCCGTTACTTTAATGTCTTCGGTGCACGCCAAGACCCTAATGGCCCTTACGCCGCCGTCATACCCCTATGGGTAGCGTCTCTCATTAAAAACGAGGAGCTATTCATTAACGGCGACGGCGGCACTAGCCGCGACTTTTGTTATGTCGAAAACGCCGTGCAGGCCAATATTTTAGCTGCGACCTGCGAAAATAAGAATGCCCATGGCGAGGCATTTAACATCGCCTGCGGCCAAAGGACCACCCTTCTTGAGCTTTATAAAAATTTAAGAACAAAGCTTTTGCCGCAGTTCCCTCACCTAAAAAACCATAATCCTACCCACCGCGACTTTCGCGCCGGTGACATTCAACACTCGCTAGCCAACGTTTCTAAAGCAAAAACACTGCTAGGGTATGAACCCACGCACAATGTGGCGCAAGGATTAGAGGAAGCTTTAGCTTGGTACGTCGCCTCTATGGCCGCCACGAAAATTAAAAAGTCCGCTTAACTAAAGTCTAGAATTTAATCTAATTTTAGTTCAAATTCCTGTCTCAAAATGTCGATAAATATTAGAGATTATGTTGAGCTTTTCAATTTCCAAATACGTCCTTAGTTTTGTGGGCGCCATGGGCGCCAGCGCTATTTTTGTTCCCGCCCTGATTTGGTTGGGGCGCCGGCACGGTATTCTCTCGCGAGTTGATTTCCGCCGCAAAAACCAAAAGCGCACTCCCCTCATGGGTGGCGTGGCGATTTATCTTTCGTTTTTAACGGCGGCCCTCCTTTTGGAAAATAAATACGCTCTCACTCTGGCACTTTGTGGTCTACCCATTGCCCTCGTTGGAATTCTGGATGACGTTTTTGAACTTCCTTCGCAACCCAAATTTATCGCGCAATTTATCACTGTCGTTCTCTGGATTGGAATTACGCCAACCAATGAACTTCTTTTAGAACAAATCGGAATGTCACGCACGATGGCCTTCTTTTTTACCGCCTTCTGGATGATTGGAATAATCAACGCGATGAATCTCATAGACGGCATGGACGGCGAAGCGGTTTCGACGAGTACTATTATTTTACTAACATTGGTAATAATTAATAAAGGCAGCGACGAAGCATTAACTGCGATGGCCTTAACCGGCGCTTGTCTTGGTTTCGCCCTTTACAATATTGCACCGGCAAAAATTTACCTCGGAGACTCGGGGAGCACTTTCCTCGGCTTCGCTACAAGTGCCATGGCCGTTCATCTGGCAACGGAACCTGGCAACCGCCCATTCGTACTCGTCCCGCTTTTTATTTTTGCGTTTCCGGAAATTGATACTTGTATGGCAATCTTTCGGCGTCTGGCCGCCGGCACCTCGGTATTTAAGGGCGACCATGAACACCTTCATCACAAATTGCAGAAACTGGGGTTTTCCGTCAACGGCACACTCATGATCATTGCGGTGCTCGTGGGCTATTGCTGCTTTACCGGGTGGTTCATAGCGCAACTTAAAGAGTCGTATTTAATTTGGTCGGCAACTTTTCTAGCAACAATTGCCATGCTCTTGGTTATGAGCGCGGTATATTACATTTATCACCGCTTGGCTACGCAGGTATCCGCTTACAGTAAAACAATCATGCATAAGTACTTAAATTTTAGCGATGAGTTGGTTTTTGATCCTAAGAATTTTAAAGCGGTAAGTTTTGATTTGCTGGCCTACTACAAGGAGTTGCAAAACCGGGGACTACTGGCCGTAGACGATTTTGTAAAAAGCTTTTCGTCCTACATTAACGAAACTGTTCCGAATCACAATTTGAAGCTAGTGGGCTCTTACACGATAGTCTGCGTAATTTATAAACCCGGGGACTTTAAAGACCTACAGTACAAGGTCGCCCATGACTTCAAAAAGCTCTTAACGCAATTTAATATCGTTAAGACTTCCGATGAAATACCCCATGGCATGCAGTTTTATTCCGAAAAGTTAAATACCAACGAGTTTATCAGTTTATCGGCCTATAAATCTGACTCTTCCGAGAGAAACCGCTTTACCAAAGTGGGCTAAGTTGGTAGTTTCAACGCCCTAATGACACAGTTTGAATCCGAAATTTTACGCCGGCGTACCTTCGCGATTATCTCGCATCCCGATGCCGGTAAGACCACTATCACTGAACGAATTTTATATAATAGTGGAACGATCAACGTCGTCGGCGACGTCAAAGGCAAGGCCGGCACGAAAGCTGCCACGTCTGACTGGATGAAAATGGAACAGGAGCGCGGCGTTTCGATCACGTCGAGTGTCATGCAATTTGATTTTAAGGGCTTGCGCGTAAATCTACTCGATACTCCAGGCCACAAAGATTTCGGCGAAGATACTTACCGTACACTTATGGCCGCTGACTCCGCCGTAATGTTGATAGACGCCGCGAAAGGCGTGGAAGCGCAAACGCGCAAACTTTACGAAGTTTGCCGCAAAAGAAAAATGCCGATTTTTACATTCGCCAATAAAATGGACCGCGAAGGCAAGAGTCCGCTGGAGCTCATCGATGATGTCGAAGAGACGCTCCAGATGGCCTGCTATCCGGTGATGTGGCCAATAGGTATTGGCGGACTCTTTAAGGGGTTATTTCACCGTTTTGAAAATAAGCTTTATCTTTACGAAAAAGGCAATCCCGAAGCCAACATCATTGAAGTTGCAAATTGGCAGGATCCAACGATTAAGGTACATGTCGGCGAAGAACTTTTTAATACTTTTACGCAGGACATGGAACTCCTTGAAGGCATAATCGGCCCTTTTGATACCGAAAAATTTTTAAAGGGCGAGCTAAGCCCGATGACGTTTGGAAGTGCCAAACAAAACTGGGGCGTTGATTTGTTTTTAAATTTATTTTGCGAAAAAGCCCCTCCGCCGCAACCCTACGAATCGTCGGCAGGCCCGGTGTCTCCCCTCGATAAAGACTTTACGGGTTTTATTTTTAAAATTCAGGCGAACATGGATAAACGCCACCGCGACAGGGTATCTTTCGTCCGTATTTGTTCGGGCCACTTTGAACGCGGCATGAAGGTGTGGAACATGCGCTCCGAGCGCGAGCTTCGTCTTACTTATGCCAATCAATTTCTGGCCGCCGAACGCGAAACGGTTGAAGAGGCCTACGCCGGCGACATCGTCGGGATTAATGACACGGGAAATTTTCAGATCGGTGATACGATTACAAGCGGAAAAAAAATAAAATTCAAGGATATCCCACGATTTTCTCCAGAACACTTCGCACGCGTTCTGGTTAAGGATGCGCTCAAACGCAAACAGTTAGAAAAAGGCATTCAACAACTTGTCGATGAAGGCTCTATTCAATTTTTCTTTGATCCCTACGTTGGCCGCCAAGATCCTATTCTTGGCGTCGTTGGCGCTCTTCAATTTGATGTCCTTCTTTACCGCTTAAGAGATGAATACGGAATTGATCCCACTTTGGAACGGCTTTCTTATAATCTGGCCCGCTGGCCAAAAACCAAAGAAGGCAAACCCGTTGAAAAAGGCATTAACGGTAATATTAAGGTCTACCACGATGCCTACGAAAATCCGGTTATTCTATTTAATGAGGAGTGGGATTTGCGCTGGGCCGAGAAAAATAATCCAGACGTTGATTTCTATATTACCAGCCAGCTTTAATCGTTTTATTTCTCGTGATTCTTCACCATTATGAGACGCCGTCTCAGGTTGGACCACTTTTCCCCTCAAATTTCAGAACTGAATTTCACTCGGTCTGTTGATAATATATTTATGTGCCTTCAACATTCCCAACAACCCAGCCACCGACTCCCCGTCGGTGGCTTTTTTATTTTCCTACGGCTTTCAAAAACTCTCTTACTTCAGCTACCGTTTTTTCTGGGTCGACTTTTCGCCAAACCTTGGCAATTTTCCCTTCGGGAGTAACGATAAAGGTATCGCGGGAGTTACCGAAATATTTTTTTCCGTCTTTTTCTTTTTCGACGTAGACGCCCAGGGAGCCACTTAAAATGTTATGGAGGTCGGCGATCAAGGGAAAATTAAGTTGATATTTGGCAATAAAGGCATGGTGGGAGGGCATGGGATCAGAACTCACCCCAAAAACTTTTACGCCCTTTTTTGTAAACTCATCCATCGAATCCCGGTAACTACAAGCCTCTACCGTGCACCCAGGAGTATCATCTTTAGGATAAAAATAGAGAACGGTCCAAAAGCCTTTTATATCTTTGGGCAAATTAATTTTGCCCCCACCGGAATATGGTAGAAGCATGACATTCGGCAGATCTTGGCTCTCAAGTGAGTCTGACATTAAAAGCGAAGTCCCAAATAAATGGACGGATAAATAAATGACTTCTTATTGGACTCCGCCGTGAAAGTCGAATTATCCGTCGAACTTTGATCGTACTGAGCCATGTAATAGTTTATGCGTAAACCAAAATAAATTTTGTGAAATAACAAGGGTGTGTAACCAAAATCAAATTTATAACTTGTGCCTTTCCAAAATTCCTTGGTGCCGGCGCCGTTATCGTATTCGCCCGAGGCCGAGAGATGATAAGCAAACCCTAACCCCCACTGCTTAACACGGTCGATAAAATAAATTAAACGCAAACCATAGTCCGTGGATTTCCACGTGGTTTCCGTCGTTGAACCCTCAATGGAATTTCCCGAAAATAAAGAGACGCCGATAAATAACCACTCATCCTGCAGCAAACTTAAACCAATCGCCGCATCCATGGCCATGCGACTCACTTTGTATTCCGCGGAACCAGCCTGGGCGAGAACATCATTAAAATAAATTCCGTTAAGATCTATCGCGAAGGGCGTGGCATTGCCAGCGGCACTCGCATTTACTCCAAATGCCATAAATAACGTCACAACTAAAATTTTAACAATGTTATTCATTATTCACCTCGCAGGCTTATATTATGGCTGCGATAAAATGAGCGGTCAAACTAGACTAAAGGCGGGTCTAGTCGTTACGTTTGAGCCGGCGAATTTCGGCGCGGCCCTCATTAAGCGCCGAAGAAAAGCCATGCAATTGGGATTCCTGTTCGGTCAACATTCGGTGCATTTGCGTTAAGCGCGCTTCTAAAGTTTTCACCACAGTGTTGTGCCGCTCAACAAGATCTTCAGTGCGAGTCTCCATCAAACGGCGTTCGTTAATTTTCGCCGACAGCTGCACGATTTTTTCGTTTAAATCATTTTGTACGTGATTTATCTGAGTCTGCACATGCGAAATCATCGTCATTGTACGCTCTATCCGCAAAGTGATATTTTTTGTAATTTGGTCGAAACGCGTTTCAAAAGTTTCTATGCGGCGAGAGAGCGCTTCAAAATTATCGGTCAACGCCCGCGATTTGCGGTCGATATCAGCCTGCGGATTTCCCATTGAAGGCTTTGAAGTTCTGGGCTGGTTTTCATCTTTGAAAAGCTCAGATTGCAATTCCCTCTGCATAATCTTCTCCTTGCCATACCGTGTAGAAGGCCCTACCTTCTATTAATATGGCGACAGTTCATCAATTCACACAATATTTATTTGCGCTAAATCATCAGGCTAATGCGGCGCGCTTTGCATGGTTTAATTTCTGCAAAAATCATTGTGAGGGCGCTTCGACCTTTGATGTTGATCTGGTTAACCGCTTTATAAGCCGGTCGCTCTCGCATCCGTTTTGGCAAAAAAATCGCGTTTTGTTATCGGAAGAAATTATTTCTTCGTTGGAAAACTTCTTATTTAAGAAGGTTTCCGACACCGATCGCCGCAGCTTTAATATGGATGGCCTGATGAATGCGGCCCTCATCCAGATCGTACCCATCGAAGACCCCGAGCAACTCGTAAAGGTCATTGAGCGGCACATTCACCGTACATATTCCAACACACAAAGATCGCGCGTCGTGTACGATGGCAAAAAGCAGGCTATTGCCATTCGAATTCTAACTGATAATACGCTGGAAGTTTCTAGCTTTGACAATCTGACGATCATCCGCAATGGGGAACTTATTCCCCTCAATCAAGATCAAACCCTTTATTACGATGCGGAATTGGAACTTAGCACCCGCCATATTCAGCAAATCAATGTAGCGCCATTTACGACCGCCCGCTTTGTGGTAAATAGTCACGGCGAAACACGTATCAGTGGCAGTCTCATCAAAGACCATACCTTCCAAAAATATGATGTCTTTACCGCGCAACTCTTAAGATCTCTGACGCGCGTGTTTTACCCTATAAAGCGTCTTGAACAACATTTTATCAATCCTCATTCCGAACCCCACTATCAGGAACTAAACGCTTATTTGGAGCGAGTGATCCTGCTCATCCGCGGTAATCACCCTGATAGCTTTAACCTTGGAAAAAATGCCATTGAAAGAGGAAAAATGGCGATGGATGCCCTATATCCCAGTGACAAACACATTCACTCTTTGATAAGGGAGCTGGAGTCCATCTTAAACAAACGTTATGGCCCCCAGCTAGAACAGTTTGTAAATAATACAGATGGCAGAAAGTCGCCATGGGAAAAGTCGAAAGCACCGGAAAAGTCAGACTCAACCGCTTCCTCGCCCTTAGTGGAATTTCAAGCCGCCGAGGGGCCGATCAATTAATCGCTGATGGCCAGGTCGCGCTTAACGGCAAACGCGTTTACGAATTAGGAACCAAAGTAGACCCCCGCAAGGATAAGGTCACCGTCGCCGGCCGCTTGGTGGGTATGGAATCCAAAAACGTTTACTTCCTATTTTATAAACCCAAAGGCGTCTTATCAACGATGAGCGACCCAACGGACCGCATGAATATCTCTAATTTTACCGACCGGATTGGCTACCGTATTTTTCCCGTCGGCCGGCTAGATTACGACAGCGAAGGGTTAATGATTTTAACCAACGACGGTGATTACGCGCAGAAACTCGCCCATTCAAAATTGGAAGTTCCCCGCACTTACTTGGTAAAATTAAAATTCGAGCTTAGCGACGAGCAAATTAAAAAACTATCCCAAGGGGTGACCTTACCGGGCGGCAAATCGCGCGCCCTTAGAGTAGAAAAGGTGGTTTACGGATCAAAAGAGCATCCCTGGTACCGCGTAACACTTACCGATAGCAAGAATGAACAGCTCCGAAAAATGTTTGAAAACTTTTATATCGATATCTTAAAACTTAAGCGTATTTCCATTGGTCAGTTAAAGATTGGAAAAATGAACGCTGGAGACCTTCTTGAACTTACCCCCGCAAAAGCACAACTCGCTTTTAAATCGCAAAAGGTAATGGAGTTTGGTCACCGCTTGAAATCACGCGCGCAAAGACAAAAATCTCTTAAGCGCCTAAAAACCCAGCCCTCCACAGCAGAAAAATTTGGCCGCTAAAAAAAATCCCAACCTCTTTACGAGGCTGGGACGGGATTATTTGGGAAGTCGGAGTAAGAAAGAATTGGGGTTCCTTCTTTTTCTGCTCTAGAAATAGTTTACTGAAAAAAAGGCCATTAAAAATTTATATTTTGGCGTCTAAGTGTATCTACTTGAGACGGTAATAAATATCACGTCCCCGTCGCTGGCTCTCGATCCGCTTATTACCTAGCAAGGCAGAAAGCTTACGCTGTACCGTCCGCAACGGAATCTTTAACGCTACACTGATTTCGCCCGCAGTTTTCAGGGGATGGATTCTTAGAAAATTGAGCAGTGCGCTTTCAGCGGCAAAGTCAAAATTCTCTGAATAATCGAGTTTAACTTCAACCAAATAGGGTGCGGTAAAAAAAATCCGAAAGGCTTCGTCCTTGTAGCGAATTTGCAGAGGTATTTTTGATTCTTTAAACCATCTTTGCAAACGCAGAGTCGCAAAGCGCGAACGCTTGCTGGATGTTTGGGGGTTAAATTTTTCTCCCGGAAATAAGTAGAAGAATAGTGACTCCGAAGAGAAGGGCACATAAAAATCCGAGCACAAAGCCCGGAGCAGCCGGTGCAAAACCTGGCCGCGCTTAAGTGAATTTCCTGACTGCAGATCAATGCCTTCGAAGACTTTTAAAACTTTTTTTTCGCCAGCGTTCTTTTCGACGGGGTTCCATAAATAATATTCGGGAATTCCGACCGGTGTACCAAAACGCTCTTCAAGACGCTTTCGGTAAGCAGGGAAGGGAGTGCCGAAATACACTTTTAGAAATAGATTCGTATCCTCGCTAATTACCGAGCGGTAAAAGTCACACTCACGCACCAGAGCCCATCTTCCCTGCTTTACGCAGTTTAGCCGCAACTCTATTATAGCTTTCAAAGAGTTTTCTTTCTGCGGACTCAAAGCGTATTCACAAACGGTCCGCCAAAACCTAACCATGAGTTCATAGCGCGACTCTCCTCCGCTGATGAGTTTTTCTGACTTATTTAGAATCGCTATCGCCTCTTTATATTTTTTTTGTGAAATTAACAGCTGCGACCGCAAATCCATCACGTAGGATAGGAGTGCGTATAACTCCCCGTTTTTTGCATCGGTTTCTAACTCAGAAAGCAAATTTCCGGCACGTTGGGTTTCGTTAATGGCAATGAATGCCTGGGCGAGGTTAGCCCTCCCAACCTTCCGTTGATAATCATTAATAGCACTAGAACTTAAGTAACTCTCTAAGTGGGGAACAGCCTTTTCGTATTCCCATTTTGAGAAAAGGGCCAATGCGTAATAGAGATTTGCTTCGGGCGCGGCTTTAAAATCCAATTGCTCATAGAGATTAGCAGCTTCGTTGTAGGCGCCAAGTTGCTGTAGCGTCAGCGCATACTGCGCCATTATCTGAGCGGAAGGACTTTCGGGGCCTTCATACATGAGAGGAAATAATAACTTTGCGCTCCAACGAAGCTCGCCGGCGCGAACCATCAGGCCCGAAAGCCTTACAGCAAGGCGCGCAGGTACACTTTTTAACGGGATGGATTTAATTATCTTTTTCGCGCGCTTGTGATTTCCATCGCGTAATAGCATTTCAATTTCATCAAGACTCTCATCACTGGCACGCATAGGCCTTTATTGTATCAATTTGGAACGCAGAAAACATTCCCGCTAGACTCAAGGCGGGACGCTAAAATACCGATCAGTACTTATGTCCATTTGGCGTTATCCGCTAATTTTACTGGTATTTTTTGTTCTCCTGTCACCTAACCAAAACTGCTCGCAAAATAGCGATGTGGCCTTTCGCTCATCAAATGATATCAAACTTACAATTAATCAGGAGTCACAAGCCGGAAATGGAGAAGGCTTCTTGGGAAAACCAGAAGAAGGTGATTATACTCGGACCTATTATGACTTCCGATGTCCAGCTAACAACACCGCCGGCGTTCAGGGCTTACTTAATGTCGACAATCTCAATGTGGAAATCACGCAAGATAATTGCGTTCTCAAAGATTACAACTTTACTTTTGCCGATAGACTCCTCGCCTTCTCCTACTACAATAAAGACTATCTCGGAATTGGTACCGCTAGCTATGAACGCGTGGGCTCACCGGCCATAGGGGAGCTGCCAATTGTCGATTCTTGGTGCCGAACAAGTATAAACAATGACGGCTTTGATATAGTTATCAAATCAAATTCGGCAGACTCTGCGGCGGAGGCAAAAATATATTTTGCAAACAGCGGACAAGTTCGCTTTGTTCCACGCACTTCCGTCGAAAAATCAGTTCTAGGTGCCACAGTGACTTATCAATCGCAAAGTATATTTCTAGAAATCCATAAAAGTACGAATTCCAACGAACTTTCCCGGGGCCAAGTTACGGCACTCGTTGATGGTAAAAGTTTATCGTATAGGGTCGACTGCCGATTGGCCGATCGCGCTCCTATAGAGGAAATGGGCGTAGGTATTACTTCGCTTTACCCGTTTAATTCCCTGATTGCTGATTCGCAAGAGGCCGTTTGCGCCCACCAGGGCGTTCTTACTTGCGAAAACTATGAAGACCGTAGCCTCACTAACGCAAATGATTTAACACGCGCCAAATTTATGAATAGTGGGTGGGCGATATCTAGTGCTAATTCTTTTGTTGTTTCAAATACCGATGGGTTTGATGGGACTAACGCGCTTGAGTTAAATTATGCTGCTGACGTACGCGGGGCCGGTACCAAAGATTTTACCGTTCCCAGTGTCTCGGAATTTTTCGCGCGCATGTACGTTCGTTATTCACCGAACTATCAATTTTCTAGTTATTCGGAAGTCAGTGCAATCGTTGGGACCAACCATAGTGTTGTATTTGCATTTGACGCCAACCATTCACTTTTTTATCGCTATAACAGCCCTGCACAGGTGAATGTCACAAAACAATTTAGTACTGGAAGTATGCCAAACCCCGAGAACTGGCATTGCCTGGAGTTCCGTATTACCTCCGGCTCTGGACTAAATGGGGAAATTGAAGCCTGGATTGACGGCGTAAGCGGGGGTGTTCTAAATACTGACTGGGTAAACCCTGTAAACACTTTCATTATTCGTACTTCCTGGTATTGCCCAGACGCCGCTGATGATGGCATATGTGACGCTCCCTCGCACCCTGCCCAATCTTGGTGGGTCGACAACATCGTCGTCGGCACCCAACGCATCGGCTGCTTTTAAAAGGTAACAGTTCCCTTTCCTCGATGTGATGCATCGAGGAAAGGGAACTGTTACCTAACCTACACAAAGGAACTCGTTGAATTGGTCTTTAGCGAATGGGGCTTGGGCGGCAAAGATTTTGTCCCAGGTACTTAATTTGCCCGCGAATTGAAGGTAATTTAAAAACACTCCGGCGGCGACAGCCGAAACGGCGCGCGCATATTTGAAATTTGTATCTACCTCTTGCGAAGAATTATTAAACCAACCAATTTGATTCATGCGCATTTGTGGGCGGCCCGCGGGGTCAAACAAAATAATAATGAGCATGCCTTGTGTTCCGCGGTCGCCAGAGTAAATAGCGTCTCCGGCATCGTTTCCACCGCCCATGCTGCCGTCCGTAGTTATATATAAAAATAACTTGCGATTTAAAGCTTCAGCAGTATTGACAATTTTGGCGGCCATCACACCGGCCTCGTTATCTTTTCCGTTCATAAAGCTGCGCGGTAAACTCGCGTGACCATCGTATTCACCTAAATCTAAATTGGCCGCTCCAGCGATGCCATTAATCGCATTGTAAGCAAGCGTTGCCGAGACGGCGTCCTGGCTATTGTCTTCTTTACCGTTAAGCTGCCAGATATTGTTAATTGTCGCGTTCATGCGCGGATTGATATCAGCTGGGCTAATGCTCTGAAGAACTTCTTGGTTTTTAAGCCCCGCACACTCTAATAAATCCGCCATGACTTTGCCACCCGACATTTTTTCAAAACGCGCCCGTTGGGCGGCATTTAAGTTTCCGATTGTCTTTAATAGCGCGCGCTTTTGATTCTCATTGATGTTTGGCAAGAAGCTTTGCGGTAATACTATGCCGGCTTGATTGAGATTTCCCAGCACTAGCGGATTTGGCGGAGTTATACTTGACGACCTATTATTAGTCCCCGACGGCCAACGCGGATTGCGGCCGATGTTTGGAAGCGCCCGGCCGACAAGTCCAGCCGCCGTTACCATTCCAGAGATATCCATTTCATTATCGCCAGAATCGTCAAACGACATCACACAGGCGTTTGCTAGAGAGATTTTTGTTTTTGCCGACGCTGTTAAAGTTGCATTAAACCCCGCTAAAAAATCGCTGCGCGTACTCCATGTTACTCCATATTGATTAGTCGTTCCCGGAGTGCGGCCGGCACCGATTTCTTTGTAACTAGAAAGTAGACTCGTTTTATCTTGCAGTTTGGGAAGTAAATTTGACGCTAACGAAGCGCCGCCACTTAAATTCAAACCTACATAAGCCGGCATAATTTCCGTAGGCGAAGGGGGACAAACAACCGCCTCTGCCTTGGTTATGTTTAGGATTTGCATGGCCAAACTTGGAATGGCCACCGAAGCTGACATTTTTATGACTCCGGCCGCTAAAAACTCCCGGCGGGTCATTGGCATCTTGTGACCACCACGGTCGACATAGGTTTTTAGTTTTTCGAGAGCTAGTTCTTTTTTCTTTCTATCGTCTATCATACCAATCCCCTACATTAATAAGCCGTTGAGAACATTAAGCGCTAATGTGCAAGATGATACCGCAATATTTCGCGTACTCTGAGTTCCAGTGGAAGTTGAAGCGTTTAATATGTCTAAAATTCCCTGCGCGAAGATATCGATTTCTTCATTGCTAACTGTTGTGCCCCAAAAGCGGTTTGCAAGAGCGCTGGCAAAACTTCGAATCACGGTTGGATTAAATTGTTCTGGGCCCGCGAGAGGATTGATACTGCCATAAACGCAGCGCTGATTGGCCGCCATACTTTGCTCGCGCGAAAAAGCCTCATCGCAGTAAAGTGAAGAAATTCTTATATTCACCGCTTGAACCGTTTGTGACATGGAATTTGCTGAGCCTGTTTGGGAATAAACATTTCGCATCAAGGCACTTGCGTTCAAAATTGTCCCCGGGGGGGTTGTCACGCAAGTTAGATTTTTTAAAGATGTGTCGATCTGGGTGAAATTTGGAATCGCCGCTGTTAAAGCGCCGTGAACTGGCGTTATTGGCTCATTGCCGTAAGGAGATGATGCGGACGAGGACTCGGTAACGTCAAAGATGCCATTTAGCCCCTTCCAGCCGCCGCAGTTAGAAAAAGGAGCAACTACTAAAAGTAATAAAAAGAGTACGACCTTCTTATTCATTAGTTCCCCAAACACTCGCGCTGAATAGTTATGCGCGAAAATAAATTTCTCAAATTAAAGCCGTCTTTTTTAAATTCTCCGGCGGCCCAATTAATCATATCAATATCTTCGGCGCCCGGATCGCGTTTACAAACTTCTTGGAAAACTCTTTGTGCCATACATTTTGGAAAGCGCTCAGAGGAGGCAATCATGCGCGCGAAAGAATTAAGGCCATTTCCAGACATTGGCCCGTTCCACCCAAAATATTCGGCGTTTCTCGGCGATGTCGCAAAGTTTTGCCAGGAGTCATCACGCACGCGATACTGTACATTAGCTTGAGCGCTGCGGTTCATTTTATAGTGAACACCCGGGTAGTTTTGCATTTCCCAAAAAGAAAGTCCTGGGGGGTTTCCACCTTCGGCGGTTGAACTAATCCGATTTGTAGCTTGTAGAGCAACTAATGGAAAACTACTATTGGCGTTAAAATCAACTTTGGCGAATGCGCCCCGGAGGGCATCCATACCGGAATGGCAGGCACGGCAAGTTGTTTGGTAGATATTTGGATCTCCGGCCGGCGCGCGTGAAACATCGGCTCCGACTCTCTCGTCACTATTTGCAGCATCCGCCCAAACCCCGATCGGCGAGCACAGAAATTCGCGAAAGGCAAAGGCCACGGGGCGGCGGTTAGTACCGTTTAATGCCATCTCAGACATAAAACCGCGGGAAAGTAATAGCGAAGAGGCATATGCTGGCGGAACGGCACGCGTAAGATCTTGTGACATTGAATCTTGGCCGTTAAATCCGGAATTAATATAATTACCTACCAGCATCGGCTCTTGGCGGACGAGATGATTCAGATTGAAATTTCCGTTTTGGTAGCGCACGTAGTGAGAATTATTTATAATGTGATCAAAATAAAAACGGTCCCGTTCGGCGGGATCGGTTACTCCGGCCAAATTAAAGTCACGTACATAGCGGTAATTTCCTGTGAGTAAGGTGCTCGCGTCACATTCTGTCCCGGAACGTAAACCTTCGCGGGCACAGCCAATAAAAGTTGCGATAAAGTCGTTTAACGGGGTGTTCGGAGTTTCCGATGTGTTCATCATTTTCGCGGCCATTCGAAATAAAGTGATGCGGTAAAAATCGTCTTGCGCGGTCGCAAGTTTTGCCGCATCAAAAACACGATTCGAGGTAATTAATTGCTTAATCTGGTCAAGTACTGGATCTGTCGGGCTAGGAGCGGCACCTACCAGGCGCTTATAAATTAAAATTGACTTATCACCGGCGTCGGCCGTCGTGGTTTCACCGAGTTTTAGACGGGACGGCGTAGTAAGCATAAGCTGGGTGTTTTGATTTATATTGGTCTGTGAATCTTCTTGATGAAATTTGGTAATATCTACTTTTACTGGCGTCTCGCCATCTTTTTTACAGGCGGTCCCTAAAAGCAGCAAAGCCAGTACCCAAATTCGTCGCATGCTCCCCCCCATACCTTATTCTACGCCTTTAGCCCAAAAAAAAAACGCTTTCATTTGGCAGGCATACGTCTCATTCCGAGACAAACTTTTCGAAAATAATACTTAAGTCCTGTTTTGCGACCACCGAAAAGTCCAGTAAGTAAATTCTTGGGGAGGACGTATGTACAGCCAAGAGCAAATAAACAGTCTCTATGAATTCCTACTCCATACGGGAGAGGGAAACCTCAAAAAGATGCTAGTTGACCGCCATCTCACAGAGGGACACTTGCGGTTTTTACTAAAGGTAGTTAAAACTTGTAATTGCCAAAACTTTTCTGACCATATGGTTAACAATACGTTTCCCACCATGAAATTTAATGCGTTGGAAATGAGTATGCGCGAAAAATTTTGGTTAACTTGCTGTAATACGTTTGAGGCCCGCGGGTTACTCAATCGCGAACAAAAAATAGCCGCCTAAGGCGCTACCACCGCAAAAGGTAAGCCGTACTTTTTCCGCAAATATACGCGACTTGCCGTTACTTATCGGTGGATTCTAATCGTTCCAATGAAGGAGCCGTCTCAGTTTGAGATGGCTTTTTTATTTTGGCCTCTTCTAAGGCCTTTTTTTCCCTAAACTCTTTGTCGTAAGCTTTGTAATGTTCTTCAAATTCAGCGCGCTTCTCGGCTACCAAGGCAGAAAAGTCCTTGTCTTTAGAGCGCATCTCTTCTTCGAAAGCCTGACGGCGCTCGCGCGAATCCGAATAATACTTTTGTTGGCGGCTGGAATGATCTTGGGAAAAGTTACGGCGCTCCTCGCTACTGGGTTTCTGACGGTAAAACCGGTCACTCACTTCCTTCTGCTCTTTAGAGAACTTCTCGCGCTCTTCGCGTTCGCGGCGCGAAAACTCTTCGCGGGCGCGGCGCTGGCCCTTATTAAACTCCTCGCGCTTTTTGCGCATGACCGTATTAAATTTTTCGCGAATCTCGATTGGCTTTTTATCTTTGGCATTCATGATCTGGAGTATTAAAGCCAGCTCATCGTTTTCTTTGCGCTTTTCTTCCGGGACTTCTTTGCGGAGATCTTCGAGACTCGAGCGGTCGGCCTGCAGACTTACTTCCTCTTCACCCTTTGGCAGTTTGGAAGAAGAGCCACAAGACGTCAAACCAGCTAGGAAAAAACTTCCTAGGACCGACGTCAGTAAAAGACATGACTTTAGATCAAACTTCATACGCTCATGGTAGAAGCCCTTTTGAAAAAAGACAAGTACCTATAAACTATATAAGTATGTGGATACACAAACTTCCCCCAAAAAGGGAAGCCCAGCAATTTCACCAGCGTCGTTCGCTCTATATGAGACGGCAATTCCAGCTCCGCTATATTTTCTATATGGCGGGCTCGCTGATTATCACCTTGCTCATGGCCGGAGCGCCGGTTTACTTCTTTATAAATCAAAATTATAAACTTTTTCGTGAACTCGCTCACGAAAAGGCTCCCGAGATTTTAAACTCCTTAGAAAACGAACGGGTTTGGTTACTAAGAATTGTCACGGTAACGCTCTTGTTTTCCACAATTTTTTTCACATATTTCGGACTAAAACTTACCTCACGCATAGTGGGGCCACTTCTGGTTTTACAAAACCACATACAGCGACTGATCATGGGAGATTTTACGACCGCGCAAATCCGCGTGCGCGAAAACGATGAATTTCAAGATCTTATTGCCGCTTACAATTATTTTTACTTATCCTTGCGCCAGAAAACGATAAATGACCTGGAAAAACTAAGAAAAGTTGAGCCACCCTACAAGGACCGCGTGGCTCACGCCTACTGGATGGAGCTAATTAATGAACGCCGCTATCAATTAAATACTTCCGGAAACACGCAGCCCTCTACTTTGAGCGGCGTAAACGAGCTGCGATCTCCCGATTCACGTCACGCTTCTTAATATCTTCGCGTTTGTCATCTTTCTTTTTGCCGCGGGCGATGGCGATTTCCACCTTTACCAGACCATCCTTAAAATACATCTTCGTCGGCACGCAAGTCAGCCCACCCTGCTCGATCTTTCCACGGATCTTTTCCAGTTCTTCCCGATGAAGTAAAAGTTTACGCTTTCTCTCGGGCTCATGATTGTTGTAACTGCTGGATTTGTATTCGGCGATATGTGCCTTCATCAAAAAGGCCTCGTCACCTGCAAACGCCACATACGAGTCCTTTAACTGCACCTGATTGTTGCGTGCGGATTTTACTTCGCTCCCCATTAAAACAATACCCGCCTCAAAGGTTTCAACAAATGAGTAATCAAACCGCGCTTTCTTGTTTTCGGTTATGATTTTCATAAGGTAACAGTTCCCTTTCCTCGATGCAGCGCGCTCGCGAGCGCTACAAATTCTTCGGGACCTAACTCTTCGGCACGGCAAGTCTCTTTTAAATTATTCTTAACTAAAGTTTCTTTATCAACACCCAAGTTCTTTGCCAAAAGTTTCCGTCTCTGCGCAAAAGCCATTTTGATAAAGCTCAAAAACTTCTGCCGGTCCTCCACGGAATTTTCTTTCCGCACAAAACGCAAGACACGGCTTGCCACGTTGGGCGCCGGCGAAAAAGACTTTGGATCCGCGTCGCAAACTTTCTCGATTTTCCAAAATACCTGGGCCATCACCGACAGCATGCCATATTCAGGAGTGCTTTTCACCGCCATAATACGTTGGGCGACTTCCTTTTGAAACATAAGCACCATCGCTCGCACACCATCTTTATAAAGACTACGCTCGATCACTAGTGAAGAAGAAATTTGATAGGGCAAATTACTTACCAATACAGTGTCTTTAGGTGTGGCAAACTCCGACCAGTTAACCTGTAAAGCATCACCTTCTATAACTCTTTGACCTTCGGCGCGCCACTTTTCGGCTAAAACTGAATCTAATTCTATAAGTGTAAGGGGTAAACCCATCCCAATTAAGTCATGAGTTAAGGCGCCAGTTCCGGGACCGACTTCAATAATATTTTTCGGCTTTAAATCTTTAACCGCCGCTATGATTTTTCCAATAACGGCCTTATTTACTAGAAAATTTTGACCTAGCGAACGCTTCGGCTTAATCATTGAAAATCCGTAACGAGGGCCGCCGCCGATGGGCCCAAAGATTGCGAAGAGGCCTCTCCATTTAGAAATCTTCTGAGACCGGCATAACCGATCATCGCCGCGTTATCAGTACAATAACGAAGCGGCGGGATCACTAAAGTCGCTTTGACTTTTGCCGCCCATTCCTCCGCCCGCGCCCGCAAACGTGAGTTCGCACTTACACCACCCGAAATAGTTACATTCGTTAACCCCGTGGACTTAAAGGCAATATCAAGTTTGTGAATTAATACATCTACGATAGCTTCTTGGTAACTGGCGCAAAGATCCGAAACTTTTTCGTGTAAATCTTTTTCTGGTATCGCGGCAATAACATTCACTGCAGCTGTTTTTAAACCCGAAAAACTAAAATCAAGACTCTCTTGAGTCATCATCGCGCGCGGAAATTTAAAAGATTGTGGGCTTCCTGCTTTAGCGAGTTGGTCGACTTTGGCGCCACCAGGAAATCCCAAACCTACCTTCACCGCGAATTTGTCAAAGGCTTCTCCGGCGGCGTCATCCATTGTCTGTCCGAGAATTTTATATTTTCCAATCTCCGTCGCTTTATATAAAGTCGTGTGCCCACCGCTCACCACTAAGCCTAAAAAAGGAAAATCAAAACTCGCAGGAGCGGCGAACTTTTCGTCTCTTAAAAATCCTGCTAGTAAATGCCCCTCCAAGTGATTTATTCCGATAAAGGGAATGTTATGGGCCAGAGCTAAAGTTTTTGCCGTCATCAAGCCAACAAGCAATGAGCCAATTAACCCCGGTCGATTGGTTACCGCTATCCCGGCGATATCAGGCCAGGACTTCTTCGCGTCAGCAAAAACTTTTTCGATCAATGGAATTACCGTCAAAGTGTGATTACGGCTGGCAATTTCTGGAACTATGCCGCCGAAATATTTATGTTTGTCGTCCTGACTCGCCGATGATTGCGCAACAACGAAACCTTTTTGGTCCAAAATGGCGACGGACGTGTCGTCACAGCTGGTTTCTATGGCGAGAATGAAGCCAGTGGATTTCATTTATCAATTTTTTGTAACTGCGCTTGCGCCTTCTTGGCGTGAGGAGTACTTGGAAACCGATTTACCACTTCCTGATAAAAAGATTTTGCTTGGGCGGCCTTACCCATTTGTTGGAATGCATATCCTATTTTAAAAGTTGCTTCGGCATAACGTTTGCCCGTGGGGTTTTGTTCACGGTATTTCATGTAACTCAAAATCGCCTCGCCCCAGTTACCCTTTGCGTATTCGTCTTCGCCAGTATTAAACGGACCCCGCTCTGGCCCTTTAGGATGAGATTGTGGTTTTTCTGCTTTGTTAGAGGAATCAATCGCCGCTCGCAAGTTTCGTAATTCTTCCACAATAGAATCCATGCGCTGATTTAAACCAAGACTTGCCTCTTCTAAAGTGCGCACACGGTTGGAAACCTCATTGACCTGAGTATCTCCTTGGCGGTTATGCATCTGAAGCCCACGGTCGAGAGAAGCAATCTTTGCCTCTAAAGTTTCAATGCGTCCATTAAGCCCAAGCACTTCTCCAGAGATCTCCTGCAATTTGTTTTGCGCATCGGCGCGCGTAACTTGTAATCCTTTAACTTGCTCTTGTATTACTTTCTTTTCTTCTTGCGCCTGCATTTGGGATCGAGTTTGTAGTGGACATCCGGCGCCAGCCAGAAAAAGACTTAAAACTAAAAGTCCTAATATTTTTATGGTTCTCATTAAAAAACCTCCCCTGACCGCAAACGCTGTAAGCGCGCTGAGTTTTCGGCACGTTCCGCATTTTGCCGGGCTCTTACGAAGGCCGCTTGCGCTGGTCCGAAACTTTTTTGCTCGTAAAGGTCTTCACCTTCTTTAAATGCCGTCAAAGCTCTGTTCCAATAACCAACGGCAACCTTTGGTGCACCCGAAGCTTTAGCGGCCTCGATGGCAATACTGGCCATCGCATAATCGTCATTAGGGGGCATACCAGGACAGCCCCCCAAAGTCACGGTCAGACAACTTACGACTAAGAACTTATAGAATTTACTGTGGAAGTGGAACAAAGTTAGCGCGACGGTTTTTCGCATAGGACTGATCCGAATCGCCCTTATCTACGGGTTTTTCTTTGCCATAGCTAATAATTTTTAATCGGTCGCCTTCAATGCCGAGACCCACCAAAAAATCTTTCGTGGCGCGCGCGCGGCGTTCGCCTAATGCGAAGTTATATTCGACAGAACCACGTTCATCACAATGACCCTCAATTTGAATTGGTGTTTTTGGATTCGCTTTAATCCAATCCGCATTTTTTGAAAGTAACTCGCGGCCCTGATTGTTGATTGTGGCTTTATCATAATCAAATTGGATCGTGTAAAGTCCATTCAGCGCACCGCAATCACTGCCGCATGGATCGTGAGTAATCGCTGTCGAACCTACGCTTTCAGGACCACCGCCACCGGTTGATCCAGAAGTCGCACCTGCGTCTGCACCTTCTGGTTTTTTGTCTTTAGAAGGACAGCCCATCAATAATAATCCCATCATGGCTACCGCTAAAATTTTTTTCATCGCTATCTCCTTGCAATTAGTCCTGAATATTTATTCCCTCTTATTTTCGTTAGGGTTTTTTTTATTGTCAAATAAAGGATTTAAATGAATGATCAATTACTATTTATTATGCCATTTCTAGCCCCTCTGCTTACCCTTTTATCATTGAGTACCGCTAATGCCGTGAATCCGGCGATAGAATGGAAATCCATAAGAACCCCACACTTTGAAGTCATTTATGATGCAAAACAACATCAATTGGCCCTGCAATACGCTAATTATGCTGAATATTCTTATTCGCTTTTGGCCCCTATATTTAAAGAATATCCCGGTAAAACGGTCTTAGTAATTGATGATAGCTCGGACCAAGCCAATGGTTACGCAACTCGCTTACCTTATCCCTTGATAAATGCCCGGCCCGTTTTACCCGAACATAGCGAAACCATCGGGATGTATGGTAACTGGGGTTACGAACTCATCTTGCACGAGTACACGCATATTTTAAGTTTTGAACCCGCGCACGGGGTTGTGCGTCCCTTGCGTTGGATATTCGGCTCCATTATGAGCCCCAATCTCGTGTTACCTCGCTGGTGGCTCGAAGGGCTGGCCGTAAAAACGGAAACTGATTTTAGCGAATGGGGTCGGCTACGCTCAAACTCTCAGGAGGCCGTACTGCGCGCTCTGACACTTGAAAATAAATTAAAATATGAGGATATTGCCCGCGCGAATGAATCTGGAATATTAGAATATCCTTTTGGTTCAAGACCGTATTTATTTGGCAGCCTTATGTGGCAAAAGATGATCGAAGAAAAGGGCTACGAAGGCGCTTTTACCCTCGCCCAACGCCATTCATCACGCATCCCCTTTGTATTCTTGGACACACCTCCGAACGAAGTGTTCGGCCGCAATTATGTTTCTATCTTTGACCCGCTGATAAAAGAAACTCAAACCAAAGCCCAAACGCAAATAGAAACTATTAAAAAGAACCCGCGCTTGGAACCCCGAGAAATTCCACTTGAAGGATTAAGCAGCACTCACCCCGACGTTAGTCCAGACGAAAAAAAGTTAGCTTATGTTACGCGTGGTCATAATTGGACCGCAGAAATCATAGTAGTAGACGGTAGTACAACTTTAACCTCGGGCAAAGACCGCGTCGGTAATATCTCGCGCTTAAGCTGGCATCCAAATTCAAAAAAAATAATCTACGATAAAGTGGGCGCTGACAGCGACCGTTATAATGTTTACTTCGATATTTATGAGCGCGACATCGA
Organism: uncultured Bdellovibrionales bacterium; assembly: GCA_964498095.1. GTDB lineage: Bacteria > Bdellovibrionota > Bdellovibrionia > Bdellovibrionales > SG-bin7 > SG-bin7. The sequence continues at coordinate 65,986 of CAZCFY010000010.1, forward strand.
GGATTTTAAAAAAGAAAAACAACTCACCAAGGCGGCCCGCGCTCAGCAGCCCGCCTATTCCCCGGATGGTTCACTGATTGTTTACGTGCAAATTGGTCCCGGCACAAATGCACTAGGACTCATGAAGTCTGATGGCAGTGAACCAAAGATAATTTATGCCCCACCACTGCAACACCGATTAAACAATCCTGAATTTATAAGTAGCGATGAGATAATTTTTTCCGAGCGCAATCTCAAAGGCGAAGAAAGACTTACGATATTAAATCTAACACGCAATAAATTTCGGCGCGTACTTACCGAGTACGATCCCGCTTATCATCCCCGCAAAACGCGCGCGGGAGTCATCTTTGTTTCGGAAGTCAGTGGTGTAGCTAACGCCTATTTGGCTGACGCCAATTTCGTTAAAGCGTCAGCGCTGACGAATTCATTTACCCGAATTAATCACGCGGAATTAAATACGACGGAAAAAAAATTATACTTATCTGAACTCACAGGCCGTGGCACGCGCGTAGTGAGCGCCGACTATTGGCCGAATCTAAATTTAAAACCACCTAAAATTCCCGGGCCGACAATACCTGTAAAAACAAAATTACCGGAAGCGGAAATTGATGAACAGCTGAAATCAAATACTACAAAGTACGAAATCGGCGATTACTATGCTTACCGCTACATGCTGCCGTCTTATTGGTTACCTTTTATTTACCCCTTAACTGACGGTGTTTTGATTCAGGCCATGACTTCCAACTCTGATCCTTTGGGTAAACACCTCTACAGCGGTCTTTTCACTTACAATACCGCCAATTCCGGTGCCGGCGCTTATGTTTCTTATTTAAATAATCAGACCATACTTCCCCTAACCTTTTCCTATGCAAATTACGAAGAATATTTACTGAGCTCGTCAACACCACGAAAAAATCAAACCGCCTTTGTCGGTACAAATACAAATATTTATAATTTACCCAAGAAGTGGCAGCTCGGCGCCGGTTGGTATTATAGTCAACGTGATGTGGGCATAGAAATTATTCGCACCGGACCAAAAATCGCCGTCTCTTATAATACAACTTCGCAAAAAGGCGAGGAAATCTCTCCCGAAAACGGCAATGCCGCACTCGTCGGCTACACGCACTACTACGCTGCCGAACCCACGGCAAATCGGCTGGATTATGACGAATACAACTTAGAACTTACCAATTATTTTTCAAAGTGGTTTCCCGAAAGACATGTGCTTTATTCGCATTTCAAGGGCGTTTATGCCAATTACCCGAGTTCAGTTATAGCCGGGTCGACGACAGCCGGGGCCGCTTATCAGTCAACGATTGTGGCTGGGGACTTTATGATGCGCGGTTATCCTTCTGGCGCATTTTTAGGAACGAAAATCGCCAACCTCAATTTGGAATATAGGTTTCCCCTCATGAAAATTAATCGCGGGGCTGGGCTTACTCCATTTTTTGCCAAACGCATGCATGGACGCTTTTTCGTTGATGCTATTATTTTAGATGGCCTCTTTTTTGATACCCAGCGCGACGGCTATTACCGCACGAACATTCAAAAAGGCTATAGCGGCGTAGGAGCCGAAATTCATCTAGAAACAAATACCTTCTTTTATTTACCCTTGGACCTCTATTTCGGTGTCTACTATGGTACGGATGAGACCGTCAGTGGCGGCGGTGTCATTCCATTTTTTGGGCTGACCCTTTAGTAACAGTACGCTAATATTGAGGCTTGACAAAAATCACTGTGACTTGGGATCGTTAAATAACGGGGGATTAACCTATGGATAAACTATCTTGGCTTAAAGATTTAATTCGTGCCGATCAAGAAATGGAAGATTCTGGCGTTATCGACCCCAATGCGGGCTACAATCCGGATGCCGAAGTTGCCGAAGAAACCGCGCAATTTCTTTTTGATTTAAAAGACACCTTTGTTGAGTTTATATCCGCATTTAATCAGATGAAAGCCAATCCCCAAGGTCGCATTAAAATTTATTCGATTTCAAAAACGCGCGCTGACTTTATGCTTTTTCGCAACGGTTACAAAGCTATTTTCTCTATGAAGGAGCCCGGCAAAGTCGGCGTTAGTTTTTCCCACGTGGGCACTTCGTTTTTTATTCCCGGAAAAGAACAAGAACTACAGCGCGTCCACGAGGATATTCTCGAATCGCAAACGGGCGCATTCGGAAAAATTACTTGGAGCTTCCAGGGTTACCCCATCAACATCGAACACATGGTAAAATACTACCTCACCCGCTTCATCCGCGAGAGCGTTAAATAAAGGTGCCTGACACCAAATCAAGTCCATAGCGCGTCAAATTAAGGAATTTTCCCATGGATTTTTTCGTTGATTGATTTTCGGAAGTTTAAAATCTTTCTTCTTTAAAGCAATTTTAACCGAATCGTAAGCTACTTTCGACGGTTCTGTATTTAACCATTCCAAAGTGCGTTCAATTCCACCTTCAAATAACGTGTCATCGGGCGTTAAGGGGATAAATAACTTTCGCTTTCCTAGTAAACCAAACAAAGTACTGAATTCGTAATCTTGCACTAGCGCGGCTATCCCCGCCGAAACGGGATTTCGATAAATATATTTGTAGCAATTCAAATAATTCCAGTGACTTCCCAACCGACTCCGAAAATAGCGAGAGCCCCAAATTTGGTTTTTTCTTCCGGATTTTTTCTGTAACTCGCGAGACGTGGAACCATTAAAAAATTGCATTGAGTCACTTAGATTTGCCTCTGGAGCTTTTGCAATCAGATGGTAATGGTTGCTCATCAATACAAAAGCAAAGATTTGTATAGAGAACATATGATTAAGACAGTGTAAGTGCTCTTCCATCGTAAGCCATACCTCTTCGATTGGTATGTCATACCAGTCCCTGTTACGGGTTCGTGCACAAATGTGATAAGGAGAGGTAGGGTCGATAATGAATTTAGATCTAGACATAAGCTCACGGAATGCAAAGACATTACATTCCCCGAATTCTTTCTATGGCTTAATCTCGCAGAAATTCCGTCCGAGATGACGCGGGATGGACTTGATTTGGTGTCGGGCACCTTTTTCACCCCGTGATGCAACTACCCACGTCGGTATCATTTTCCATGATTCAATTCGTCACCTTTTTCATAGGCCCATTATTTGAATTATCCGCAAGAGATCCGTCCAATATGACGCGGGATGGACTTGATTTGGTGTCGGGCACCTTTTCGGGGCCAAATTGCGTCACGGTGTAAAGGAATTAGACATGAAAAAGTTCAGTCTCATAACGATGTATATAGGAGAGAATATGAAAAATTTATTACTTGTTACTTTCGTAATATTGGGAGTTGCCTGTGGCGGTCGCGAGAATAGACCCGCAGCAAAGCCACCCGTTGACTCAAAATCAACGCCGCAAGTACCCGCTGACTCCAGAAACTTGGAAACAAAAGATGGAAATCCCGCTGACACATCCGCTGGCGGGCAACAACAGCAACCGGCGCCGGAAGAAGTTAAGATCACCGCTCACAGCGAAAAAAAGCTGCGCGCAGTACCTACTTCGCAGGATTCTGAAATTATGATCGGCACTTTAGAGGGTGAATTAACCGTTGACGCCATGGAACCCGCTAACGCCAACGCCCGTCTTTTAGTTAACGCCGAAAGTGTCGCAGTATCCTCACCGGACTTAGGAAAATGCCGTTTGGAAGCGGTGAATTTTACCGAGATTAAAGAAGGAAAAATAAAGTTCACTCTAATCGGAACCGACAAAAAATCCGAACTTCCCGGTGGCTGCTTCGAAAAGCTCGTTACTATGGCCGAGGGCGGCTTTGTCGTACAATTTAACAATGTACCTACAGATAGACTCAGCCTTGGCAAAATTAAAACCGTTTATCTTAAAGTCGTCATTAAATAGAGTGCGCTATTTACCAAAAGAGACGTCGGTACTTTTAGGCTTCGATTTTTAAACCCAAAAAGTTCTGGCGGTCCATGGGCTGCAACTGAAATTTTAGAGGGATAGTGGAAAGTACGCGCAGTACAACCCATTGTCCCTTTTTAAATTTTCGTCTTGTATCGTTGATCACCCGAAGAAGATCGCCACGGAAGCTGACGATCACGCTAGAATCTAAATGTACCTCATGAACTTGCGCACGCAACATCTGACCCACGGTCAGCGTAGGTATTGTGAACTTCATAGCCTCCTTCAGCTCTGAATTAAAGCATCGCGATATTTTTTTCCAATTTTACCGAGCTCATCGGAGACCGCGGGTTCGGCGGTTTGTGACTCGATTTTAGAATTTATCTCCTGCTTAATATGTTCAGCGGGCTCTACCCAATCTGGGAGCTCGCTCTCCTTGTACACTTTCTCTTCCTTATTTACTTTTGCTATAAATGAAACTTCGGCTAACGGCAAATCCACTTGTTCGGCGATTTCATTGGCCGTTAATCCCTGATGCGCTAAGCGCGCCGCCTGCACGTACTTTTGCGTGCGTTGGCGTTCGATGATCTCATCATGCGGAATTTTATCCTGAAAAATTTTAGCGACATTTAAACTCTTCTTTGTCGATTGATCGATGAGTTGGACTTGTTTTTCACTATCCATCACCGCCTTATTAAGTTCTCGGCATTTTCGGTCAAGGAGTGAGGAGAGCTGCGCGACCTGAGTTTCGGTTTTATCCGAAAGATCTTCGAGAACTGAGATTTTACTTTGGAGAATTTGTAGACCCTTACTTAAGCGGGGATCTTCTTTTGCCGGCCGGTTAATTTTCATCCACAAGAGCCAGAGCGTTAACCCAAAGCCAACATTAACTAAAACTTGAACAAGGCCCCATAAACTCAAAGATCACGTCCTTCTGGAGGTTCTTCGTGGTCTACTCTTTAGACCCATCTTTAATTTTACCGGGTTAAGTGTCGCGCTACAAGATGGCCTAGACCAGGGTCTAGGCCAAAAGAGGCTTTTGGATTAAATCTCGATACGTAAATAGACTTTGTCGCCTATTTTTCCTGAAAGCTCGATCCAGCCCGAGCTAGTGATTCCACGGCCCCAGACTTCGCGCTTTATTTTTCCGTCGCGCGAAAGATAGATTCCGCGAAATGCCACATGTGGTGTACCAAAAGCGAGTCCCATCCATTCCGATGACCAACGCTCCTTAGTTATCACTTTTTGCTCTTCCGGGAGCCACATCATTACGTGAGTCTCGGCATCACGATAAGATCTATCTTCTAGTTCCCATTCTAAATCGACATATCCTATAGACTCTCGTTTGCTTGGCTGGCCCAGTTTGTTCTCAACCGCAAAGAATTCTAATCTCTGCTTATTAATGGAGTAGGTTAGACATTTCTTAGGATCATCCATCGCCAAAAATTCGCGCGCCCGGATATTAAAATCAATCCCTCCAATTTTGGGAGGTGTTCCAGCGCTACAGGATACAACATAAGGATATGGTCCAGGCTCAAATTTAAATTGCGCGGGCTTGTAATTCTTTATCAATTCCAAAACATCAGGCGATGGATTTTTAAATGTATCTTTTCTAACTAACAGCTCTGGAAAATTGTGATTCATAAGATCCATGCCACTTACATTTCTATGTTGAAATCCAAAAAGATGTCCCAGCTCATGCATTACAAGAATTCTAAATAGATGACCCTCGAAGGAACTCCAGACATTTTCTAAAACATTTTTATTTTTAAATTTCAAAGGACCATTTTCTGGCGAGATGTAAATAAATCCTTTGCCGCGCAAATTTACATTATCGTAGTCCGTGCGGACTGTGATCCCAAGCCACGAAGTGGGGATCCAACCAGCCGGCGGCGCCTCTGGCAAAACTCCTAACAAAAATTCCAAATCGATATCACTTGCGCAATCTACCTCTAAAAAAGATTGTGTTCCGAGTTGCAAGGCATCACGCATGGGATATAGGTCACGCGAGATTTTAAACTGCTCAAGCCAATAAGAGATCGCGTCGCGAATTCTTTGGGAAGCTAGACTTTTTGAAAGGCTAAAATTCCTTTCATCGATTTTAAGGCAGTAACGTACTTCTTTCGTGTTTTGCACAAACCACGGGTTATTGGCGGTACGGACAAATCCCCCGCCACCACCCGACCCTGGACCAGCTTCTCCCGCCAAGGCCGCAAAACTGGTAAAAAACAATAAACTAACTAGCAATTTCATAAGTCCTCCACGGTGCTCTAACTCCAGGGCACCTTATAGAGCAAATATATTAGCCAACCGTCAAACTTCTCAAGATTGTTTTTATCAAAAAATAACGAATTTCGTTATAATTTATTACGCTATGAAAAAGGTCCAGCTTTTTACCAAAGCGTACAGCGGTCTTTAGCTGCAGGAGCCATCTTCGTTCCCTCTTTACAGCTAAAAGCCTTACTAAACGCCGGCGTATTCACAAGTGAACCAATCACACGATATTTAGGGTTGGCGTGCTCATTAGTTTTGGCTTGGTTATCCGCGTATTGAGGCGTTTCTTTGGCACACCACGCCTGCGCGAAGCTTAAGAAAAATCTTTGATCTCCCGTGTAGCCCTGCTTTAATTCTTTGGATTTTTCGCCGGCGGCTTTTTGATAAGCTAGGTACGAAACTTTTAGCCCACCAATATCGGCAATGTTTTCCGTTAACGTTAGCTTACCGTCGATCGGCGTACCAGAACCCACTTTATATTGGTTGTACTGGTTAACAATACACTGACTTTTTTCTTTGTAAGCGGCCGTGGACTTTTCTGTCCACCAATCGATGACATTGCCATCACCATCATATTGGCGTCCGCCGCTGTCAAAACCGTGAGTTAACTCGTGCCCGATAACGGCGCCAATAGCACCATAATTCGCGGCCTCAGAAAAATTGAGACCGAAAAAAGGAACTTGTAAAATTCCCGCAGGAAAAACAATTTCGTTCCATGGCGGATTATAGTAGGCGTTTACAGTTGCTGGTGACATTCCCCAAAGAGATTTATCCACGGGTTTGCCGATAAGATTTAATTGAAACAGTGACTCAAACTTTCGCGAGCCAAAAACGTTTTGTACGAAGTTATTTGAAACTTTAAGATCATCATAGTTGCGGAACTTATCCGGATAGCCGATCTTAGTAATAAACTTATGTAATTTTTGTGAAGCCTTGGTTTTTGTTTCTTGATCTAACCACTCAACGTTATTTAGGTTGGCTTCGAATGCCGCTTGAATGTTGTTTACCATCTCCATAGACTTCTTTTTGCCTTCAGCGCCGAAGGTCTTATTAACAAAAGCTTCTCCCAAAGCTTCGCCGAGGGCAGAGTCCACCGCAGAAACGCAAACTTCCCATCTTTCGGGTTGCGATTTCGCTCCCCGCATAAACATACCATAGAATGCGAAATTCTCTTGGCGGTAAGCTTCGTTGAGCACAGACGCTGATTTATGCAGAAAGTGCCATTTAAGATAGACTTTTAAATCCTCAAGACTTGTCGTTTTTAGAACTTTAACAACGTCTTGAAGATACTTAGGCGCCGTGACATTTATTTTTTGATCTTTCAAATTCAAGCCAAGATCATTTAAGTAACTTGCCAAGGCAAAATCGCTCTGTGCAAAAACGCCTTCAAGCGCTTTCAAGTTCGTTGGATTGGTAGTAACCGAAGGATCAAACACTTGGCCGCGAGTCAATGATTCTTGCGCGAGCTGAGTTTCGATGGCCATAACGACTTGCGCATTTTTTTCGGCCAGCGCCGTATCAACACCAGCAATTACAAACATTTTAGCGATATGCTTTAAGTATTCGGCGCGGGTCTTTTCATTTTCGGCCTTTAAGTAATAGGATTTCTCGCCTAAGCCCATGCCACCTTGAGAAAGCTCGGCAATCAAACTATTTGAGTCCGCAGCGTCGGCATTTAAGGACATATTGAAAAAGGCATCGACATTGACGAGATGTAAAGAGGCCAGTAAAGCCGGCAGCTGTTCTTTTGTAGCATTTTGAATTTTTTCAAGCTGTTGTACCACGAACTGCGGGGCATCTTTTTCTATTTGGTCGGTATTCATGCACGCGGCATAATATTGCGCGAGTTTTTGCGAGTATTTAGCGGCTACAGGGCTTTGTCCGGCGGCAAAAGCCTCTAGCAACTCTTTGTTTATTGCTGTGTTACGATCGTCAATGACATTAAAGTTTTTGCCGTAGCTGGGTTTATCATCGGGTAATTTAAAGTTTTTGATCCAAGCGCCACAGGCATACTCATAAAAATCTTCACACGGGTTCATGGCTTTGTTAATCGCGGCAAGGTCGATTTCCGAGTCTTCGCTGTCAGCCGGTAAAGTGACTGATTTATCGCTGCCGGCATTTGTTGGAGTCACTTTTTTGGGGTCATGATGATAAGGCTCGAATGGTTTACATCCGATAGAAATTAAAACTGTTATGCCCAAAAAAATCTTAAATGCCGCCACCATAAAGGTCCTCCGGTTTTCTACAAGTAAGTCAATATAACGGGTTTATTCACTCTATTAAATAGAGTGTAAAAATTTTTAAAACGGGACAAATTTTGTTAGTGAGCTTCGGGGTGTTTTTTGGACCAATAATAATCCCAGTCGCCATTAGTAACGAGTAACTGATTTTTATCGAGTTCAAACACTTTTGTCGTAATAGAACGCAAAAAATACCTATCATGGCTAACGATCATTACCGTTCCCGGGAATTGCTTTATCGCCTGAAGAAGAACCTCGCGAGAACGGATATCCAAGTGATTCGTCGGTTCATCCAAAACAAGAAAGTTAATGGGCCGCGCCAGAATAGTGGCAAGAACCAGACGGCTCTTTTCGCCCCCGGACAATATCGAAACCTTTTTATCAGCATCGTCACCGGTGAACAAGAATGCACCCAATAGGTTTCTCACGTATCCAATTGTCGCCGTGGGGATTTTTTTATGAACTTCTTCCATTACGGTTTCATGTGGATCAAGCACATCCAAAGAATTTTGACTAAAATAACCCAAGGAAACATTGGCACCTATCGTCGCCTTGCCCTCCGTAGGCTCGGCTTGTTCAGCCACAATCTTTAATAAAGTCGATTTACCGGCACCATTTACACCCACGACGGCAACGCGGTCTAAACGCTTTACTAAGGCGTTTGCATTTTTAAAGACGAGTTTTTCTTTTCCCTCGGGGGTTTTCCAGGTTTTCCCTAAGTTCTCAATTTTTAAAACCTCATCACCACCGCGCGGAGGAGTAGGCCATTGAAAATTAATTTCCTTTTCATCCGGCGGAATTTCGATGATATCAATTTTCTCTAATTTCTTTACACGCGACTGTACCTGCGCCGCATGACTGGCGCGCGCCGCGAAGCGCGCAATAAACTCTTTTTCTTTTGCTAACATATCCTCTTGGCGTTTCGCGCTGGCAATTAATTGCTCAAGGCGAATCTTTTTTTCCCGTTCATAGAAATCGTAATTGCCCGAGTATACGGTAATCGTTTGATGCGCGACCTCGATGATTTTTTTAACGATACGGTTCATGAAATCACGGTCGTGGCTCGTCATTAGAAGGGCACCCTTAAAATTCATAATCCATTCTTCGAGCCAAATTATGGATTCCATGTCCAAGTGGTTGGTGGGTTCGTCCATTAATAAAACTTCCGGATTGATCGCCAGTATTTTAGCCAGCGCGATCCGCATTTTCCATCCACCGCTAAAACTTTCCGTTGGACGGTGATAGTCTTCAGGCCCAATGCCTAAGCCAGTGAGGATCTCAGCCGCCCGCTGGTCAATATCGTATCCCCCAAGACGTTCAAACTCGGCCTGCAATTCGCCATACTCCTCGAGCATGCGTTGCATTTTATCGTCGTCCATCGGCTCCGCCAGGTGCGATTCTATTTCTTGGATGCGCTTTTGCATTTGCGGAATATTGCCGATACCGGTCTTTACTTCTTCAAGAGCCGAGCTCCCCTTCATTTCTTCGATATTTTGTGAGAAGTAGCCCAGAACTAATTTATCGGGCTTCGAAACCGCACCGCCATCGACGCCCTCCTCACCCGCCAAAATACGAAAAATCGTAGTTTTACCAGCGCCGTTGGGGCCAACAAGTCCAATCTTTTCTCCGGAATTAATTTGGAATGACCCATTCTTATAAAGAATTTTATTGCCATACTGTTTGGTAATATTCGAGACGTGAATCATTTTTTATTTTATTTCAGCAACAAATGTTTTTAATCGGTCAACCGCTACTTTTAATTTTTCATCTTTAATGGCGTAACTGGCGCGCAAATAACCCTCTAAACCAAAAGAGGCCCCATCCACCGTAGCCACATAAAAATTTTCTAAAAGCAACTTAACAAATTCCATCGAACCAGAAATTTTATGTCCCTTCCAGGATTTTCCCAGATAATGGCTTATATCAAGCCAAAAATAAAACGCCCCCTCGGGGGTGTTAAATTTAATATTTGGTACGGCCTTTAATATTTCTGAAAAATAATCGCGGCGTTTTTTTAACGTATCCACTACGGCCGGAATTTCTTTAACTCCGTCTTTTAATGCTTCAATAGCGGCGTATTGAGAAATCGAACTCGCACAGCTCACGGTTTGGCTCTGGTAAATATTCATACCGTCAATCCACCACTTTGGACCCAGAGCCCAACCTAAGCGCCAGCCCGTCATTGAATAACTTTTTGAGACACCATTAACGACAAGCAACCGCTCTTTTAAGCGCGGTTCAAATTTTAATAAATGAGGCGCAACGTCTCCGCCAAAATAAAGCCGGTTGTAAATGTCGTCACTAATGATAAAGCAATGCGGAAACTCCAGCAATAAAGCCGCCAACTCCTGCAACTCTTTGGCCGAATAGACTTCTCCCGTGGGATTGCTGGGAGAATTCAAAATAACCGCTTTTGTGCTTTGACTGATAACTTTCTTTAAACTCTTAGCATCCAATTTAAAGTGGGATTCCGCATTACAATCTATAACTTTCGAAATCCCCTCGGCCAATTGAACCATATCGGGATAACTTACCCAATAAGGCGCCGGAATAATCACCTCATCGCCAGGGTTAATGAGTGCCTGGAGCGCGCTAAAAATTATGAATTTTGCCCCCGCTGAGACCGTAACTTGATTAGGCTCGTAATTAATTCCTGTCTCACTTAATGCTTGCGCGGCGATAAGTTTTCTTAAGTCGAGAAGACCTTCCGTTGGCATGTACTTTGTTTTTCCACTCTTGATGGCTTCAATGCCCGCTTGTTTAACTATTTCGAACGAATCCCAATCCGGCTCTCCAACAGTTAATGAAACAACGTCTTTACCCTCTCCCGCCAATGCTTTGGCCTTTGCCGCAAGCGTTAGTGTTGGCGAGGGTTTGATGGAACGAATTCTATTGGCGAGCACTGTATTTTTCCTTTATCGCTTTGGCCACGACCGCTGGCACGAAAGATTCTAAATCCCCGCCGGCCTGGGCTATTTCTTTAATCGCGGATGACGAAATAAACTGAAGCTCCGCACTGGGAAAAAAAATACAAGTTTCTATGTCGGGCGCCAAGCGCTTGTTCATCTGGGCCACCACGATCTCGTGATCAAAGTCCGAAGAGCTGCGTACCCCACGCAAAATTACTTTTGCGCCCGCCTCCCGCACAAAGTCAGTTGTTAACCCATCCCAAGTTTCCACTTCCACGCTTTTTTTCTTACCCAAAGATTTGATGATGAGGTCACGGCGTTCTTTAGAGCTAAACATATATTGTTTACGGCTCGATTGCGCCACCAATATTATTACCCGGCTAAATACTTTAAGAGACCTATTGATAACATCAACATGGCCTAAAGTTATCGGATCAAAACTCCCGGGGTAAACGGCTACACTCAATGATTTCTCCTGAAGATCGATAAAGTCTTATCACCAAACACTCTTTGAGTCACACACTTTAACGGACCGTATTCCAGCGCTAACGGCTCTTTGGTTCCCGTTTCTATCGCGACCGTGACATTATCGGAAAAAATAGAACTCGCGGCGAGATCTGTCATAATGCGCGCGCCTAAAACCTCGGTAAAAGGTGGATCTATAAAAATAAGATCATATCGAAATTGTGGTACTTCTTTTAAAAAATCAAAGACGTCGGCATTGACGATCTCAACCCCCTCTTTAATTTTAAGCTTTTCAAGATTTTCATTAATAATTTTTAACGATCTCTTATTGGATTCCACGCAGGTTACTTTTTGAGCGCCTCGGGAATGGGCTTCAATTCCTAAACTTCCCGTCCCAGAGAATAAATCCAGGACTACGGCGTTTTCTACTTCGGACTGAATGATATTAAATAAGCTTTCTTTTACGCGGTCCGTAGTTGGCCGGATATGATCAGCCTTAAAATCCACAAGATGTTGCCCCTTATATTTGCCGCTAATTACTCTCATACGAGCGTCTTTGCCAAACTCACGACGTCAAAAATATTTTCGAAAGGCTTCTCCAAAAAAAGATCAGCCCCCATTTGTTTTGCCGTTTCTTGGTTTTGCTCACCAGCATATGCCGACATCAAAACAACCTTAGCTTTTTTTGCCTTACCGACTTCCGTTAAAACTTCGGGTCCCGTGAGTTTAGGCATTATGACGTCTAAAAATACAAGGTCTGGATTTTCCTTGCGCCAAAGATCTAAACCCTGTGCCCCGTCTTCGGCGGTAAAAACAATTTCCCCTTGGGATTCTAACACACGCTTTAAAGATAATCGCACTAAGGCTTCGTCGTCTATGATCAAAACTTTCATTTTTGCGCCAATGGAAGATGGACTTTTACTGTTGTACCCTTACTCGGAATACTTTCAATAAAAATCTTTCCGCCAAAGCGTTCTATGATTGTTTTGCTCATACTCAGGCCGATGCCTGTCCCCTGACCCATTTCTTTAGTTGTAAAGAAGGGCTCAAATACATGTTCCAGATCGCTTTTTTCGATGCCGTGACCGGTATCTGACACCCAAATTTCGGCCGCATTATTGATGAGTTGAGTCGAAATGCGCAACTCACCTGGTTGCCCCATCGCCTGACAAGCGTTTAACACGATATTAAAGACGACCTGCTGTAAAAGCTGCATGTTTACCTCTACCAGCAAAGTCTGATCACTAAGCTCGACGAAGCTGCGGTGATCCCGCATCGCCGTTTTTAACATTGGTAATGTGCGGTTTACAATTTCGTTAACTGCGACTTTCTCGGTGACCTGAATACTCGACGGGCGCGAAAATTCGAGGAGATTTTTTACGGTTTTGTGCGAACGCTCCGTGGCTTTTTCAATTTCCGCTAAATCACTTTTAAGTTCAGTTTTTTGCAATTTCTCCGCTTCGACTTGGAGCAGTTGCGCTAAAGAGCGGATTCCCGACAACGGATTATTTAACTCATGAGCAATATTCCCCGCCAAGGAACCAAGGGCAGCCATCTTTTCGTTTTGCACCAGACGGGAAAATAACTTTCGCTCATTGGTAATGTCGGCGTAGTAATTAATAAAGTTTGTTGGCGGAGAACCAACAGGAAACGAAAAAACTTCAAACATTCTGTCTTTAATGTGAATCCTACCGCTTTGGGGCTTACCGCTCTTCATCGAACGCTCCACGGGACACCCTAGGCACTTGGCGTCGCGGTCGGCAAAAATTTTATGGCAAAAGCTTTTCTGCTTTAGTGAAAAGAAGGACTTATTTGACCTAATAACATTATAATCAAGGTCAATTATCGATACGGGATCTTGTAAACTGTCGAAGGTAAGTTCCCACTGCTTGGACGCATACCTTGTTTGCTGCTCAAGTAAAATGCGGTCCAATGATAACATCATTGGCTGAGTTCTTAAATGCAGAAAATCTATAAAGCGCTGAAGAGCTTGACCCGTCAGTGAATGTTCAAAATATAAAGTGGCCGCCAGATCGTCTCTCCCCAAGGGTATAGAAATTATGCTGGCAATTGGCCGTTGAAATAAATTTGCCAGGAATTTCTGATCATCACGGTTATTTAAGCGAAGTTCGTAGATGGAGGGCCAGGGTTGCGCGGCTTCAACTTCAACTAAATCTTTTCCGCGAAAAGTAATAACCCGGTGGGTTCCGCTAGGAGGAGTAAATGCCAAAAACGGCGCGCCGGCCCCATGAAACTCGCGAATCTCGCTTCCTACCGCCAATAGCCAATCATCAACAATCGAAGCCAAGGACAATGCTTTAATAAAAGCAACAAGCTGTCTTAGAGAGCGCAATTTTCGCGCCACCTCATCCTTGGAGCTTTCGACGTTTTTTGTACGTTCTTCGACCAAATATTCGAGGTTTTGGGTCAGTTCTTCGAGTTTTTTATTTTGAATTGTTATCTCGGCCAAAATGCGCTGCCGTGATTTTGATTCGCGAAATTTTTCGATACCGCGAGAAATTAAAATGTCTTCCTGCTCGCGCGACAAATGGGGATCGTAACAACAAAATATCCCCGCCTCATTCACAAGCCGGCGCAAAAAATCAACGTCGTCGGATTTTGACTTAACCATCCGGGCCACGGCGGGAAAATTTAATTTTAGAAAAGATAAGGTTTCGAGAGTTTCCTTTTGGCCAATTTCCGAATCTATTACCACAATCCACGGATCCAAAACTTTCGCGCTGATTCTAAACTGATCCGTCTTCGCAAAATGAGCGACGGCGCGCTCCTTTGGAGGTACGGGACTTAACCAAAGGATTTGGTTGGGATTAGGGTACTGCTTCTCCGCTTCCGGCAATTGGTTCATCCTTCCCGGCGCCCAGGGCCAATTCTTTCTGACAAGACTCTACCCATGACTTAAGTTCATCTAACAAATTATTTAAATCATATTCCACTATGTCGGCGGCCAAAACATAATCGCCACCCTCAAACGCCGCCGTCAATTCTTTAACGACTCCAAGAAAGGTCACTTCAAGCTTTTCTACGTTTTCGATTTGTGACAAAGGTAAGCTGTTCTTAGTCCGCTTTAATTCCACCAAAGAATTAACCAAGTCAGTCAGGGCGTCGGCCATTTCATTAATGGACCTTTGCGCGATATTCATTTCTCCCGCGCGTAAGGCCTGGGACGTATCTTCGGCGATTTCCCTTAGGTAGGGAATCCAGTTAACGTAATTTACTAATATGCCCTCAACGATTTCCCGGATACTTCCCACTTCAACTTCGATTTCCTTTACCGTGGTAATAGAAGTCGTAGCAAAACGCGACTCGTCTTCTTCTTCAAGCGACATCCCGTTTACCTTTATGGAGCAAACAAACATGGAAGTATTTCTTCCATTCTCTTCAATGGCATCAATGAGATCGCGCAAATTTTCGCAATTTGAAAAATCACTCAAAATCTGGGAGTGACTCCAACGCAAAGTTTTCATTTGACCTCCTCAAATGCGGGCGCGTCGCGCCCAAGTACAACGATAGTACATGTTCTAAAGCCTTACAAATTTTTAAGGTGCGCTCCGCGATATTTTGTAGTTTTCCGGGCGGAATCCGCGTTCTCTCGACTTCGTACCAAGTCACCAGCGGCCTTATCTTAGGCGCGAAATTTTTAATTCCCGTAATTAATTCGTCAGCTTGTCCTATGAGGCTCGAGGGCAACGAAGGATCCTTTTTATCAATAATATTTTGCGTTTGCTCCATGATAATTTGGTTAACTTCGCGCAGTTGAGTCATTGCTAAAATGGTTGAATAATCCTCGACCAGCGGAAGCTCACTACCCATGTAAAGGGCTTTGATAAACGCCCACTCAAAGTCATCACTTAAGGGAAAGTTCGCGACAAAACTTTCTATGCCCGCCGCAACATTCGCGGTATTTAAGCTAGAGGATGGCTGGTTATCGATAATGTTTTCAGTTTCTTTAATAACATCCACAGGATTGATGTCGCCGATCTTTTCGGCGAAAAGCACGCGGCTTCCCCTTGAACGCGGACCGGTTTCCCAAAAGTTAACGGTCGCTGACGACAAATTTAAGCATGGAGTACTGGTAAACGGCGCAATAGCCATGGGCGCACTATCCGCGCCGATCAGAACCCTACTTTGCGCTATTATATCTATCAGCTCGGTAAACGTCGTGCGTCCGACAAGATCGATTATGTTTTCGCTCATTCCGGCCATTTTAAGAATTTCTTCGGTTATTTTTCGCTCGCCGGTGGCGCCAATTAATACGACAGGTCTCTTAATTCCCTTAATTACTTCGGCCCATTGACCTGCGGGATAGGTTTTATTCGCTTGACTAGCACCGATGTGAATAGCCACGTAATTTTCGGGCAATGATTCGATTTTTCGCGGCTTGTAGTTTGTGTACCAGTCTCCCGACGCCAAATTTACTGCGGCCACTTGGGCCATTAAATCGGTAATATGCACGCGGTTATTTTTGCCAATACCCACCTGTCCATAAAAATAACAACTTGAATCCTCGTTGGGATTAAAAAAACCGTCGGAATGCCGGGTATACCCTCGCGCTTCAACGCCGCGGCCACTCAGCAGCCACGTTAAAAAACTCGAGGCGGGCGAAAAACTAAAATTTAAAATCTGCGCGAATTGACAGGCGTTAAGATCACGAACTAAGGATTTGATACTGATTTGTGTTTCCCGCAAATTACCCGACTGCATTAACGGTTTAAAAACTTCTTCACTATCTAAGTACCAGTGCTTTGATATATTAGGCGCCAATTCAGCAGCTGCTTTAAATCGGGACCGGGTTAACAGATGAATTTCCGACTCGGGATAAGTCCGGCGAATCGCATTGACCGCTGGAATCGTCTGTAAAATATCACCTAATCTAGCGAGCTGAATTATCAGAATTTTCATAGGGGATTTGCTCCATTAAAAGTTCTCTAAGCAAGCTAAGTTCGGCAATATCTTGGGAAAAGATCTTTTGCTTCTTAAGCTCGGCAATTTTTTTGTCGATTTCAATAATCATCTTCTTATATTCAGAGATCACTAGCCACTCCCTTTAAAGTTTCCCCATCCAAATCAAAATTGCTCGTGTTCATGGTAGATTCCGCAGACCATAGACCATTTTTTAAAAACTTTCCGCGATACAGATTTTCAAAGTGATCAAGACTTTCTTTTCTTAAAATAGCCAAGGCCATTCGCGCGACAACCTGGGGGTCAATTGCGTAATTGCAAATTTTGCGTTTAAGCGGGCACGGACCGCGGTGAGCGCAGGGTGCGCAGGCAACATTGGCTTGAAAAATAAAGGCGTTTTCACTATAGGCACCGGTAAAGTGAAAGTCACTACTGCCAAGACTTAACTCTAATATGGGCGTTTGTGTTGCCGCCGCTAAATGTTTAATCGACGTGTCGCCCGTAATAAGTAGTTTTGAGTGTGCAATTAGTTTTGTGGCCTCCGCCAAATTACAAACCTTTAGTTCGGCATGAACATCCGAAGCGCGCAGTTCGTTGATAACAGGTGCCAGCTGAGACTCCTCGTTTGGGGCCGCCAAAAAAAGAAAATTTAAATTGCGGTCATGCCGAGCGATAAGTCGCACCGCCATTTGAAACGCAGCAAGTCCCCAATTCTTCTTCTCATCACTTGTAAGAGCTTGAACAACTATGTAGTTTTCCGTAGCTTGTTTCTGGCTAGATTCAGCAAATGAAATTCGCGGCGGACAACTTTTCTGAATGCCACTACTTCTGGCCATAAAGTCAATATAATGGACGGGCTCTCCTCGGTTTCGTTTATTAAGTTTTTCTAACCACGGAGAGCCAAAGGTAATTTTTCCGGCCGAGCTAAGAGTCATTCCGAGCTTCTTTGGTGATTCAATCAGACCCATTACGCGCGCGGAAAATAAATTTTGTGAAAAATTAAGTGTCAAATCGTACTGTGCCGAATTTAGTTCCGCGATGAGGCCCTTTAAGTAATCAAATGAGTCCAAAAGTGGAATATCAAATTCCCCTAATCCCTTTTGCGCGCGCTCCCTGTCGAAATAAATAAATTTATCGACACAATTTAATAAACGATTAACTCCGGAACACTGACTGTTGGTGAGAAGATGGAGTTCACAACCGGGGTATTTTTCCTTCAGAGCGTGCAATACTCCGGAGGTCATAACCACATCACCTAGGCGTAATAAATTTATTGCCAGTATCCTCATGAGACTAATTCTCCTAAGGCTTTCCAAATGGCGGCATCGCTACCGGGATCAGTGATAATATCTTTATAATTGACTGCATCTCTTATATTTTCGCGAAGCCGCATGCTCTTTAGATCTTGGCGCTTCTGTAATAAGTATTTAGCGCCAGATTCACTCCGTCCTAAATAAAACTCGAAGGATTGTTGATAACTCTGGGGATTCATCGACCAAGATGGAAAGTATTTTAATACCGAGTAATTTGCTGCGGAAAATGCGATATTGCTAGCGGCCAAATTGTACAATTTTATTTTCTTAATACCATTGAGACGATTCTGCGTCCAAATTAGAACTTCGGCAGAGGATTCCAGGCCAATTATATTTTTTACGCTCTCCTGCTGCGCCAGCAATTCCAAATGGTAACCGCAACCGACCCCCAGTACCAAAACTGTTTCACGGTCTAAAAAGCGGGCCTGATTGCCGGTTAGCCAGCGCGTGGCCTCTTTAATTGGGTCTTCCCGCGACGCCAATAACTTGCCTTCGCATCGCAGTATTCGGTGTCCCGATTTTGACCGCAATTCATCCAACATACTTACTTCCCGTTTAATACTTCCTGATCGATAACTTGAACCAACCGAAGCGCGTCCTTATCATTAAAATCCCTCTTCAAAACCACTTCCGCTTCTTTTTTTGCCTCGACAAAATTTCCCGAGCAGAACAGGACTTTTGCTAAAGACAATCTCATATCCTTGCTATCGGAAACCTCTTTAATGAAAGTACGAATGCGTAACGCCGCTTTATCCAGCTGATGGTCGCGAATACCCCAGTCCATAGCTATGGTTAAAGCCGTTTGATTTGCCTGGTTCTCATCTAAGGCGCGCTCTAAATTTCCCCAGGCCAGCTCAATATCACCAAATTCACGGTGCACCAACGCTAATCCAACCCAGGCACCGTCGTTCTTGGAGTTTATTTCCAGAGCCGCACGAAAGCGGTCCCGGGCGCCTTCCATGTTTTTTCTTTGGATTTCCAAAACACCAAAATTCACCATGAGCGAATCGGAGCCGGGTTTAACCGTACGTGCTTTATTAAATAATTCCTCGGCCTCATCAAAATCGCCATCTTGTAGAAAAATATTTCCCAAATTCTTATACGCATCGAACAATATCTCACTATCAAAAACGTTCATCTGCAAGATTTGCCAATAAATCTCGTAGGCTGCATCAAAATTATTTTTATCGTAATAGTCTTTTGCTTGAATAGCTAAGGTGTAAACATGCTCTTGGGGTTGGGCATCTTCGGTCTCAAAGCTTGAAACCGCTTGGGTAGGTTCGAAGAACACCGGTCCGGCGACTTCGCCGTTGGTTTTCACTTCTGTTGCAGAACCAATATTGATTGCGCTTTCGCGTAAATTTTCTACCGACTCTAGTCCAGTCATCACACACCCCTTTTCTTCCGCCCTATGGAGGTGCAACGGCTATACCAAGCGAGGAGACTACTTTATTTTTTCCCCTCGGCTAAATAACGTCAAACTTTTGACGGCGATTAAACTTTCTCGTTTACTTTCTGACGAGATCTTCCACTCGGCGCATTGTACGCTTTATGCAACATTTTGCCGTTTTGCACCGATTTAAGTTCGTTTATTATTCCGGTTTTTTTACGCTCAATCTCAGTAATTATTTGTAAATCCTGGTCGACAATCTTTTTTGCCCACTCGTCTTTTCTATCAAGACAATCCTGAATTTGCCTGCGGACCTCGCGCGAGATATCCGAGTCCATTGACTTTAAATAGTCATCAAGCTGCTCGTCAAGACGGCCAACTAGACGCAAAATATTTTCGCGGCATTGATAAAATGATTCCAAATTATCGAAATCATCGTTGGTAAAATTGAGGAGCTCCGCTTCGTTTATGGTATAGAACTTCTCCAAAAAAGAATTCTTCCGTTGCAGTAAATCTAATAGAATATCCATATTAACCTTCCCTTGGTTCGTCTTTTTTTAATTTTTCTATTGCTCCGGTCCAGGCGGAATATAATGTTTCAAGTAGCTTTAGAACATTTTGTGCATGTTCTGCCTTTCCGGTTATGTTGCACTTTGTAAGTTGATCCATCATAAAAATATAGAGCTGCTCTAAATTCTTGGCGATTTCTCCCCCGACATTATGGTCAAGCGTATTAGCCAGCTCCATGACGATGTCATAAGTCTTGCCGATATTGATTCCTCGCTCAGAAATATTTTTCTTTTCGCAAGCAATAATCGCAAGCTTGCAGAACTTAATCGCGGCTTCATATAACATCAGAAGCAATTTTTCCCGGCTCGCACTCTGAACCGCCGTCTGCTTGTACTTTTGATAGGGATTATTCATTCATCAGCCTCCCATTCCTCCACCACTCATTCCTCCCAACGCTACCCCCCCGAGAACATTCCCTCCGCCCAGAGCACCGACTGCGGCCCCCTGACCCTTTAATCTCGACATTGTTTCTTCGAGCTGAGAAAACTTCTTTCGGAGATTTTCTTCTTTTTTTACTAATTCTTTTTCTTTACGCGCGATCTGGTCATCGATCGTATTGATATTTTGCTGTAGACCACGCTTACGATTAGAGATCGGCCCGAATGCCTGGTTCGTTAAGGTACCAAGTTCGCGCTTAACGGAATTTACGAAGCCCGTAAAAATTCCATCACCCGAAAAGAAGCCCTGCACATCCTTGGACTGCTTCGCCAGTGTTTGACGGAATTTTTCTTTATCAAAATCCAAACTACCGTTACGGTTAAAAACGATGCCAAGCTGGTTTAGCCGCTTAATGGATCCGGGCACACCATGTTGAGAATCCTGCACGAGGCGCTGAAAGCGCATTTCTAAACTGCGCAAAAGTCCATCGCCACCCAACGTACGCGAAGTGTCGGTGTTTTTATCAATTTTATTTTGCTGCTGAACAAATGAAAGTACACCGTTCATAGCTTTTACAAATTCGTCAACCTTGCCGCTAACGGCTTCTTGATTTTCCTTAATACTGACGTTAACGACTTTGCCCGGATCCGCTTGATGAATATCTAGCGTAACTCCCGGGATAATATCGGCGACCTTGTTGTCGGAAATTTCCAGTTCAAAACCATCCACTTTAATGACGCCGTTTTTCGCTGCCCTAGACTCTTCAAAGTAAAAATCCTGATCACCATCCAAGAAATAAAGTGTAGGGTACTCGATTTGATTGTCCTGCCCCACTTGGTCACTCGACAACACCAGCTTATAAGGGGCATCTTTGTCCTTGCGGTCATTAATGATTGTCGCTTTTATTCCCATTTCCGCCGCATTAATTTTATTGGCAACCTGCTGAAGGGTATTGTTCTTTCCGTCAATGTAAATTTCCTTTTTTCCATCGGGAGTTTTAAAAGACAAATAACCTACACCCACTTCGGTTTGATCTTTATCCGGAAAGCCGTTAGTAATCGCCGAAGCCTTTTCGGCGATTTGCACGACTTCAATATTCCAACTTCCCGCGGAATTTAATCCGGGATCAGCAACGCCGGTAATTACTCCGGGATTACTTGACGTCAGTTGATAGTCATTAAAACCGCGAGTCCCCGCCAACTCCCCGAGGGTTCCAGTGATTGCACCGACACGTGTCTCTAGATCACTTACAAGTTTGAGTTTGGCCTCGGCCTTACCTTTGCGGGCTTCGAGACTTTTTAAAGGAATAGCTTCGGCTTCCATTACCTTTTCGATAATGTTCGGCGGCAAACCCGTATTGATACTCGTAAACGAAACACCTGCCATGTAATTATTTTCGCAAGAAAAACCCATAAATAGTGAGTCAATTAAATGGCTAGCGTCTAAAGGCTAGAGTTAGGATTTTGACTCTTAGAGAGCTTTGTTAAGGAGATTTCCCTTACCTTTGTCTTTGTCAATTAAGAGGTGAGCTAGATCTTGGATATTGATCCGGCGGATGACTTTGCCTTTGATATCTTCAATCAAAACGAAAAATTTATTGTCGATGGCCTGAAGTCGCACATTGAGGTTATTATCTTTCACCCCGTTAATTGTCTTAACGTGCGCGACTATTTTCTCGCGCTCCTCTTGAGAGAGCTCCCGCTGGTCCTGTTTGCCTTGACCAAACATTTGCCCGTTGGCATCGCGCTCAGTACTCTCTCCCGAGCGAATCTGCGTCTTTTTTTCGACGTCCAATTTCGCTGTGGTAAGAGTCGAATTAATTACGTTGCGAACCGACTTTATATCCATACCCGTCTCTTTATCGGAAAAAAAATGTGTCTCTTTAAGGTACGCCGTTCTTTTTCCGGAACTATACGCAATTTAAGACTGGGCTATTAACTAGAAAGAAAGTCCAGACGAAAATGCGTCTGGACCAGAAATCATTTTTACGGCCGTTCTAAAGTAATATTAAAGGTCGCCACCGGATAGGGTAAGTCTTCCGTTGGCACCAAGGGAACAATTACCTTCTTTTGATCCTCTAATTTCAAGCGGCTTAATATGCGGTCAGATTTATTAAGTACATCCCCCGCGAAATACATTTGTGTGATGAGTTCCATAAATCCACGTTTTTGCACTTTGAAGTGAATGTGTGGGGGCCGAACCCAACCCTCATCCGCAGGATAGGCGCCAGGAACAATCGTGCGAAACCGGTATTCTCCACGCGCATTAGTTACGGCCTTTCCCCAATACTGAAAATTTGGATCAAGCGGTGCTGGGTTGGGATCTGAACGGTGATTATATTTGCCGCTAGCACATGCCTGCCAAATTTCTACAAGAACGCCTTCAATCGGCCCGCGGTCACAATTTTCAACTATACCTTGAACGATAATAATTTGGCCCTTCGCTAATTGGCTGCTACCTCTTAGCGTGACAAGGTCCGTATCTTTATCCGGTTGATCATCTACCGGGTAAAAGGGGCCTTCCGGCTGAACCGGTGTTGTTTTACAAATGGCCTGGGCGACCGCATTAGTAGCAACGCCGGCCGTAGCAGCGAATATTCCTAATTTTAGAGCTTTTCTTCGATCTAAATTAATATTTGAATTTGACATAATTACCTCCAGCAACAATGTATAGCAATTTGTGAAAGTAAAAAATAATTTATATTACTTAGAATCGTGATAAGTGCTTTTTATGATACAAAGTAAGTCAGGATTTTTTAATAATTTAGGTTATGTGGGCCCATCCAACTAAACTGTAAACAACTCCGGTACTTCGCCAATCACATCACCAAGACGGGTAATGCCAGAGGCAGCTTTCATAGCGGAAACCACGACGCGGGCGGGATGCTCACCGCGCTTTTGGATATGCTTGCCAGGTTTTAATCCGCCGGCGGCGCCCGCAACTAAAACCATCATGTTAACAGTTGAATGTGAGCCAACTTCCTTCGTGTCGGTACCATCATTGTAAGCGGCACCATGACCACCCTCCCAAAGGAATACCAAAGCACAGCTATCAAGAACATTACCGGCACCTTCCGGCGTGCTACGCAATTTATTTAGTAAATAGCAAAAGTGTTCAACGTGCCATGAGTGAGCTAACGACATTCCATATCCAACATTATCGCCCGGATTATAATTAGGTGCGATATTGTAAACGGGAGTCCCCGCGGGTACAGGAATATTTCCGCCGCCATGACCAAGATCATGAACATCTGCGGTCACATTAGCCAGCTGCGGATGAAGTTTTGAAGCGTTCATATGCCCTTGCGCCGTAGAGATCATATGCGTTACGACCCGAGTCGCATCACAAACCATGGCTGCATGAATTAAATCCATGAATACGCGATTACGTTTAAATTCATCACTGTAATTTCCAGCACGCACAGGATCCGCACCGGGGCTAGGCAATACAGAGCAATTTCCGGTGGACGCAATACTTCTTTCTAAATCGCGAATTTGATCAAAGTGATCCGATAACCGTTGCTTATCGCTAACACTCACTTGGTTCAATAATTTATCCCGCTGCCCGAGAAGAAAATCTAAAACGCTTTTCTTTTTATTTAGTTGCTGCTGTAATTCCGGTGAATTTCCACTCGACGAAAATAATGCCTGATAGGCCTTTAAGGGAGAAATTTCATTTTGAATTCTCCCGCCGTTGGCGTTAAAGGCTATTACATTTCTTTCGCCAAAATCGTAACCGTCAACGTAAAATTCTGGCTGCGCCTGATAATGAAGGGATTTGAACCGGGTTGATGACCCAATAGTACGCGCGACAATTTGATCGGCGGTTTCCGTGCGGCGATTAGAATTTGTTCCCATCAACTGTGGGTAGTGGCTGTCGGCATGAAAGTCACCATCCCGGCCCGCCAAAGTATTTAGATCGCCTATTCCTAATCCAGAAACGGCGCTGACATAATTTCGCAGATTATAAGTTTCTATTGGCTTAAGCCCTACGCTTATTGGAAAATTTCTTCCCACCGCCGTCGGAATTGTATAATTTCGCGGATCATAGTCACCGCCAATAGACTGACCATTAAAGAACACGCCAAATCGTAACGGGGCACCCGCCGCGAGGGCTCCATGGCTATTAAGCATAACTTCTAAAACCGGCAACCCAAGGATAATTCCGCCACTGCCTTTAAGGAATGTTCTTCGACTCATTTTCGGTTGCTTCATTTTTCCCCCAAAACTATTTCTGTAAAAACGGCGCCGAAGTCGCGACAGCTAAAATCAAGTCCTTAATACTGCCGGACTTATCAAACTCCGATTTCAGAGAGTTGATCAAAGTCATATTTCCACCGTCTATTTCTTCGCCCATTCCAAAGTGATAAATTTGTTTTACTAAACAATATTGAATTTGCTGCGACTCCAAAAGCCGCTGTGACAGTTCGGTGGGTCCGCTAAAAATTCCCATACCAGGAATGTCGCCTTTTCCTTCTATATAACAAGTCATCTTCGCCGAACCGTCAGCATTATAATCATATTCGCGGTAGCGGCCCTTGTTATCGAAGCGCTCTAAACCAAATCCAATGGGATCCATCAGTTGATGACAAGCAAAGCAAGTGCCGCCGGACTTGCGGTGTGCATCGTAACGGTTATATTTACAGTCCGGCTGACCTTCGGGAACTGGCGGTGGTGCATCTACATTTGCATCTGGCGGTGGCGGCGGCACTGGGGTACATAAGAGGCGTTCGCGAATAAATTTTCCCCGCATTGTTGGGCTTGTGTCAGCGAATTTTGGAACCACAGACAGAAACGCCGCCGTTGATAATATTCCCCCACGGCCCGCCGGATAATTAACTAAAGTTGCATTGCTACCAAGGTTAGTCATTCCATAAGTTGGACCAAGTGTGCTGTCTATAGTTGTTTGGTTTGTTAGTAAAAGCTCGCGCCAGGATTTGTTCTCATCAAAAAGAACGCGCTTAACCATCGCGTCGGCCTCTCGCTTCATGGCCGCCGATAGCGTGTCGTCCGGCAATCCGCCATAACCAAACCATAAGGAGTGAAATTTCTGAATTTGTGAAACTGCGCGCGGGGAACCCAGTAAACTATTAGCGGCGGCACGAATCTGTGCGGCGGTGCTCAGCTGACCACTTTCCGCAAGTCTTAAAAGGGAATCATCCGGCGAACTTCCCCAGATAAAAAACGATAAGCGAGAAGCAATATCATGTTGGCTAAGTGCCACACTGTTTTCGATACGGTAAAGAAAACTTGGATGCTGAACAAGGGCGCGAATAACCATTTCAACACCAACATCAAAACTACCGGCGCCTCCCGCTTGAGCTAAACCAAAATTTACAAAACTCGAAGTTTCCTCTTGTGATAGATTACGGCGAAAAAACAAGCGTCCAATTTTTTTAACGAAATTCGTCATGCATGTGGCGTCCGCCGATGAAGTGCCGTTACACCCGAGAACGCGAAGTTTGCGGGCGGAATCCAAAACCAAGCGCCCAGAAACATCCGCGGCCAAGCTATCGAGTCCCTGAATCAACGGCGCCGAAGGGTTTTGCATACTGATTTCGTTGTCATAAGGAGATCTGTTTTCTTTTGGTAAAAAGGTCGATGAACTTAGGGAGGTATCTTCTAAAATTATATTTAGGGACTTTGTAATTTCGTCGTTACTTAAGCGGCGCAGTTTTGTTTCCGCCGAAGAACTAAAATTACCTTCGGAAATTGAGCGAAAAGCATTGCAATTACCGTAGAAGAATAAGAGAGAGGATAGGCCAACTAAGTAGATAACAATTCTTTGAAATTTCACCCGCGCCCCCTTTTAATAACTCTATCAATAATTTCATAGGGATAATTCTATATTTTGGCAGGGCTTAATCTCATAATGAGACGCCGAGAACCTCTTAAAATTGTCCGGGCGGCCCCTCGACAAAGCCGCCCGAACTGCCACTAAAACAACTATCAACCTAACAACTTCAGGGCAATTGCCGGAAATTGATTAGCTTGCGCCAACACGGTCGACGTTGCGTTTAGTAAAATGTTATTTTTAGTTAAATCTGCAGTGGAGGCAGCAATATCAGCATCACGGATACGTGAATTCGCAGCTGAGAGATTTTCTACCGCTACACCCAAGTTATCGTCTGTCGAAATCAAGCGGTTTTGGATTGCTCCTAAGTTTGCGCGGAAACCGTTGGTTTTTGACAGAGCTTCTTCGATAGTATCGAGAGCAGAACGTGCGCCGTCGGCCGATGAAAAGTCAAAGCCGTCAATGCCCAGTGACGCTGTCGTCGCATCTGATTCACTGGCGTCAAAACTGATTCTGTCTCTAAAATCATCATTATTGATGTCAATTTGGAAAGAGAATTTATCACCCGATCCATTTAATAAATGGGTATTACCAAAGCGGGTACTTTGCGCGATACGCTCAGCTTCACTGATTAATTGCTGAACCTCTTTGTTGACGAAGCCGCGCTCTTGATCTCCAATATTATCAGATGAAGCTTGTACGCCTAGCTCGCGTAGACGTGTGATAATATTACTGATCTCGTTCAAACCACCTTCCGCGATTTGCACGACCGACATAGCATCCTGCGCGTTTCGCTGCGCCTGACGATAACCGCGAACTCGTGATTTCAAATTTTCTGAAATCGATAATCCCGCCGCATCATCGGCAGCTTTCGTAATCCGGCTACCCGATGCCAGTTGCGCATAAGATCTTTCGATGCCGCGCTGGCTATCTGCCATCGCTCTTTGTGCGTTAATAGAAACAATATTGGTATTTACTCTTAGTGGCATAGTTCACTCCTTGTTTACAAGACCGTCGAGGTCGAGTGTTATTTACAACAACTCTTTCGGCGAGGTCGGGAGCGCCTAAAGTCACGTCGAGCGTTTCTGGTCCAAGGATGTGGGAATTCTGGTCGAAGGTTTTAAAAAACTTGACCTAGAGAGAGACATTTCGAGATTAAAGTCGGGTTTGTTTCAATATCGGGAGAAGGGCTTATAAGACCTATCTCTTATAGACATTTGGGGCCATAGACGCAGGGCTCGTCTCGTCTTGTTCCTTACCCTATTTGCAACCTCATCCAATTATTCTTTGAGGTACCCCAGGGAGCTTTTGGCTCCCTGGGCAGGTAAGTACCAGGAAGGATTAATGCCCTTCGCGTCTAACTTATCCGAGTAATTTCAGAGCTACTGCAGGGAACGAATTCGCCTGTTGCAACACTGAAGTTGTAGCGTTGAGTAATATGTTGTTCTTAGTCAATTCTGCAGTTGACCAAGCCACATCTGTATCACGAATTCGTGAGTTGGCGGCTGACAAATTCTCAATTTGTACGCCAATATTATCAGATGTTGAAATCATGCGGTTTTGAATCGCCCCAAGATTGGCGCGGAAACCGTTTACTTTACTTAGACCGTCTTCAATGGTTTCCAGAGCAGCTTGGGCTCCGCCTTTGTCATTGAAGTCGAAACCAGAAATTCCCAGGGAATCGGCTGTCGCTTCTGTTTCGCTAGCGTCAAAACTAATGCGGTCTACGTTGTCGTTGTTACCGATGTCAATTTGGAATGCAAACGTATCACCTGTACCGTTTAACATTTTCACGTCACCAAATCGTGTTGACTCTGCAATACGGTCAACTTCGGCCACTAAATGTTGAACCTCTTTGTCGATGAAGCCGCGCTCTTTATCACCAATATTATCAGAAGCAGCTTGCACGCCTAACTCACGCAAGCGAGTTAAGATGTTTGAAATTTCATTAAGACCGCCCTCAGCGATTTGCACGACGGACATAGCATCGTTGGCATTTCGTTGAGCTTGTTGATAACCGCGAACTCGTGATTTCAAATTTTCTGAAATCGACAGCCCTGCAGCATCATCAGCAGCTTTCGTAATCCGGCTACCTGAAGCTAATTGAGCATAACTCTTATTAACTTCCCTTTGTGTGCCCGACATATAACGTTGGGCGTTTACTGACGCGATGTTGGTAGTAACTTGTAGTGGCATAGAGCCTCCCCTTTTTGGCGGAAATCCTAACCTCACTCGACTTTGGGCCTACCTACAAGCCCCGAGACGGGCGCGCTATCCTTGCGCTGGTTTTTGAACACGTTGGAACCTTACTTCAGGATTTTTTGCAACCTTTTGGTCGCGTCCTGTTGCTTGATTCAACAACTCTTTCGGCGAGGTCCGGTGGCCCTTTAGTCGCGTCCAGCATTTCTAGACCATCGTCAGATATTTTCTGGACCAAAGTTTTGAAAAAACTACGTTCGTCGGGGAATTTTCAAGACTGAGGTCCAGGAATTTTTCGGCAGGGAGTAAGTCCGGCACGACTTTAATTGGATAGACCTTTGTTGGCCTCTACTTTTGGGGCGTCAAGTTTTGTGTTAGCTCTACTTAATTAGAAAATTTTTGCGCCCGAATTTCCGAAAAGAAAATGTGAAGTTCAATAAACTAAATTCCCAGCTCGTACAGCTTTTAAAAAACGCCGGAATCGAGGAATCTCGCCCACCATCTCCGTCCGAGTGGGAGAAGGCCATCGAGAGTATCTCGAGCCACATCAATCACATCGAATCCGACCGAGAGATTTTATCTCATTCTCTCGAAGCGTCATCGGCCGCGGTTCACGAAACCTCTGATCATTCGATGCAGCTCGAAAGCCGCTTGCTCGAAAACGAAGCGGAGCTGCGCGCGTTTATTGCCAGCACTCCCTTGGGATTATTTCTTTCCGACTCAAAAGGAAATTTAAGTTACGTCAATAACCGCTTTTGCGAAATAACCGGATTTAAAGCCGAAGAATCTCTCAACCGTGACTGGATTGAATCTATTCACCCCGATGACCGTCAGGAGTTTCTAATTCGCTGGCATCAGCTTCAACATAATCCATCAACAACAATTCGCGGGGATTTACGGTTTGGTATTAGGGAGGCTTGGGGCCACGTTAACATGGCGGCGATTAATATTAAAGGAAACGTATTAGGATATCTTGGAACTATCGACGACGTGAATGAAAGAAAGAGAGCGGAATCTTTACTTGAGGGTGAAAAACTAATTCTAGAAATGATGGTGCGAAACAGCGGGCAAAAAACTATCCTAGAATCCATTTTGCAACTCATAGAAAATCAAGGCCACACGATTTACGCCTGCGTGGCACAATTTGTAAATCAAAATTCCCTAATTCACTTAGCTTCCATAAATGTTTCCGAATCCTTACACCCCGCCTTTTCCAAGCTCGATATAGATAAGAAAGCGTTTGAAGAATTATTTTCGGCAAAACCTGAATCCGGTGAAAAGCAGGTTTACAATATCTCGCGCGATTCCGCCTGGGCGCCCCTCTGCGACCAAGCCGCACTTTTGGGTTTCGAGGATCAATACGCGTTACCCATAATCGATTCGCACGGACAAGCTTTGGGAGTATTCTTGTTTTTTCACCGCGAGCACCATGAGCCAAAGCTCGCCCAACTTGAAATTTTTGAGTTTTTTAATGATCTATTTTCCATCACTATCGAAAAGTCTTATCTCGAAGAGAAGCTGCTCCAGGAGCAAATGAAGCTTATTTCTAGCAGCAAGATGGCAAGCCTTGGTGAAATGGCCGGCGGTATCGCTCACGAAATAATGAATCCAATCGCCATAATCGATGGCTTTTCGGTGCGGCTTGTACGCATGTTAGAAAGTGGCCAAATTGACAAAGAGACCATCACGACTGCTATCACTAAAATTAGAGCGACCGTGGAACGCATCACAAAAATCATCACCAGTTTACGAAACTACGCGCGCGACGGCGAAAACGACGCCTTTACGGAAGTAAAAATTGCTGACGTGATAAACGATACGCTAGAGTTTTGCCGGCAGAAAATTGGCTATCGAAAAATCGAGCTGCGTGTGGATCCTATCGACGCAAATCTGGCTCTCGATTGCCGGCCAATTCAAATTTCTCAAGTGATTCTAAATTTATTATCGAATTCCGCGGATGCCGTGGAAGCGCTGGCGGACCGCTGGATACAAATTCAGGTCAGTCAAATAAAAAATCGTATCCAAGTCCGCGTTGTCGACAGTGGGCCCGGGATTCGCCAAGAAATTCAGGACAAAATCATGAAGCCCTACTTTACGACCAAACCCGCCGGTAAAGGCACCGGCTTAGGCCTCAGTATTTCCCGCGCTATCGTCGAAAGTCACCGCGGCACACTTACCATAGACAAGAGCTGCGCTAACACCTGCTTTATTTTAGATCTTCCGCAACGCCAAGTGATCTCGCGGGTCAAAGCGGCCTAGGCTTCTGGCGACAAAGCAAAAAATTGGATTTTAATTCTCGAATTATTTCGTGGTGGGACCCGCAGATTGAGCGGCTTGCCGGTAAGGCACCGATTTAACACAAACTCGCACGACGCAGTCGGCGCCGCGAACCTTTTGCTCAACAAAGATAAGTTTCCCAAAATATGTGGGCTGGCAAACGATGTTTTCCTTTTTATAATTAATATCGACGCCGTTATTTAGGCGTTTAGAGTCCTCTAAAAACCAGGCGATTTTTTTGGTAAGTTGGTCGGCGACTTGCTTTGGATCGACATAGTCACCATCGCTTCGCATTGGCACAAAAAAGTCTACTGGCCCTTCTTTTCCTTCTTCAACTAATAGCTTTCGTTTCTGTTCATAGAGTTCATTTAACTTTATTGCACTAAAGCTATGATAGGGGATTTCTTCAATTTTATCTTTTGCAGCAAATGATATCTGGTCGTTGCAAGTCTCTTGCGCTTGGGCGGCCGTAATAAAAAGAAAGACTACTAATGTAATAATCATATCAATCTTAAAAATTTCGGAAGAAGAACGGCGTACTTAAAAAACCCTGGAGAGTTTGCTCCCCAGGGCGGGCTTAAGAGAGAGTAGTGGTGTCTTCTGTGGGTATCCCTACTCGCACTTCCTACTTTCGTAGGCAATGAGGCCTTCCCCTTACAGGGGCCAGACCTCATCAAACTTATAAAAACCCTTATAACTTATGAGATTAAGCGAAGAGCTTGAGCGCCGCGGGCGTTGGCTTGGCCTAGTACCGCGATCGAAGCTTGCTGTAGAATGTTCGAAGAAGCAAGTTCGGCGGATTCGCGGGCTACATCCACGTCACGAAGGCGTGAATTAGCGGCGTTTAAGTTTTCGTACTGAATGTCCAAATTCGAAACTGTAGCTTGCATACGGCTTGATACAGCACCGAAGTCAGCGCGGATCGCTCCCAGTTTAATCAATGCATCGTCAACGGTTTCAAGCGCTGAGCGAGCCGAGTCTTTGTCATCCATTGTGATGCTGTCGTAGCCTAAGGCGCCACCGGTAGCATCGGCATTGAATTTATAGCGTACGATGTTTTCGTCACCGCCAAAAGCACCCACTTGGAATTCTAATTCTTCGCCAGTGCCATCGAGCAGTTTCATGTTACCGAATCTTGTTGTTTGCGCGATACGTTCTGCTTCTTCAACAAGTTGTTTACTTTCTAAGTTTAAGAATCCGCGTTCTACTTCACCGATATTGTCGGATGCCGCCTGAACACCTAACTCACGTAAGCGAATCAAGATGTTGTTGATCTCGTTGAGACCACCGTCAGACACATCGATCAGTGACATTGCGTTGTAAGCGTTGTTACGCGCTTGTCCGATACCGCGAATTTGACCTTTCAAGTTTTCAGAAATCGCCAATCCCGCAGCATCATCAGCGGCGCGAACGATACGACTACCCGAAGAGAGAGCAGCAAGAGCGTGGTCATTACGCGCTTGTTGTTTGTCTAACTGACGTTGAGCGTTTATCGACGCAACGTTAGTTGTAATTCTTAAGCCCATAGTATCTCCCACAAAATGCAATCATCATGATTGAAACCTCGAGTTCGACTCTAGTCGCAACTTGAGCGCCATATTGGCGAGGTTAATATAAAATTTTGTTGGAGATATAAGGCGCGGAATTAACTCCTGAGCAACCATTGCTCTCAAGTCCCCGGCCTCTCTCGATGATTTCTGTTAGTGACTGCTGACAGAGAATCTTCGAAGTGGCTCCAACGTGTTCACGTAACTCATCGACGAAGGTCGGGGAAACTTTAGGCTTTGGTCTAGTCTAGATTTTGCGCAACGCATCTTGTGCGCGGGACATTTCAGGTATTTTCAAAATATTTTTTTTCGAAAAACTCGACTAAAGGCTTAGCTGGTCGCACTAAACAAAAGAAATTTGGCTCGCAGTGAGACGTACTCAGGCAAAAAAAAAGAGGTGAGCCTAGGCTCACCTCATCTGAAAATTGTGTTTTAACGCATCTGCACTACCAAAAAGAACCTGGAACCTTTTTGCGGTTACTGGATTAATCGCAATGCGCTGGTGGTTTGAGTGTTAGCTTGCGCTAAGACGGCCGTGCCGAATTGCTGTAAGATTT
The DNA here is from genome assembly GCA_964498095.1 of uncultured Bdellovibrionales bacterium. GTDB lineage: Bacteria > Bdellovibrionota > Bdellovibrionia > Bdellovibrionales > SG-bin7 > SG-bin7. Next base: position 98,704 of record CAZCFY010000010.1, read on the forward strand.
GCGCTTGTGCTAGTTCTGAGGTTTCTTTAGCAACGTCGGCGTCGACGATCCGCGAGCGGGCCGCTTGAATGTTTTCAACTTGTTGGTCCAAGTTATTAATCGCGAATTGGAATCGGCTTTGTAGAGCGCCAAATCCCGCGCGGATTCCCGCGAGTTTTTGGATCGCGACATCCAGTGTTTCTAAATTCCCGACGGCTTCGTCCTTGTCGCCGATACTTAATCCCGTGACTCCCATAGTGTCAGCGCTTGAATCCGCATCTAATTTTAAGGCTATTGTGTTACTTTGGCTGGATTCCGCACCTACGTGGAATTCAAATTGTTGTCCCGTTCCCTCTAATAATTTTGACGAACCAAATGTCGTTGATTTCGAGATACGGTCAAACTCCTCTTCGAGTAACGTAAATTCCTTATCCAAGAATCCACGCTCTTCATCGGAGATACCGTCACTCGCCGCTTGCACTGCCAGCTCACGCATGCGAATTAAAATGTTATTTTGTTCGGACAGCCCGCCCTCTGCGACTTGAATCAAAGAAATACCGTGCTCCGCATTTTGTCTTGCACGGCCAAGCCCCACTGCTTTACCGCGCAAGTTTTCTGCGATTGCGAAACCCGCGGCATCGTCAGCCGCGGTAACTATTCTTTGTCCTGAAGCTAATGCTTGCATGGCGTGTGCACCGCGCTCTTGGGCTGCCCCAAGTTTCCGTTGCACGTAAAGCGATGTAACGTTCGTACCAATCCGTAAAGGCATGGAGCCACTCCTTCGTAGACCATACGGACTTTTGTCCGCTGGCTCATACTGAGAAGGTTCCCACAGAAGACCAATTCTCTATCAGCAGTCACAGAACTTATCGACGCATCGCAATAGTACTTAAGTACTATTTTTTCGCACAACGTTATATATATGAATTATATTATGATTTTTAAAATAAATCTCAAAATCGAACGTCACATCGGGCAGTGATCTGCCACTTGGAATCGATGAGACGGTTACCCAATTGGTCGTCCAAAAAGGTCTGACCAGTAATCGCCGGGATGATGTCCATACTCCCGGATTTAAATGGATAATAAACTTTTCCAATAAAATTACTCTCCCCGTCTTGGGTGCTCGTGCTGGTACTTGTTTTGTAAGTAAATTGAGATTCGCCAGAAAAGCCAACGGCCATGCCTAAAGTTGAAGTCACGAATTTCTTTTCGTAAAAACCAAAAACATTAATTAAATGGCCACCTTCAATATTAATTTTATTAGCCACTGGAGTCCCCGTTTGGTCTCGGCTCGTGGATCGCGTGTCCTTATATACATAAGAAACATCGACACCCGCGACGCCTGACTCAAGCCGGCGGGAAATTCCAAAATAGGGGCCATAAGTGTTACCGCCCGAAAACGCATTTTTATTTCCCATACCGTCACTAATTTGGTCCGCAGGACTAAACGACATTTTCAAACCATAGTGCAACGTAAAATTCGTCAAAGGCAAAATGGCTTTGGCGAAAACGGGAATATCTTCGAAGCCCGTAAAAGTAGAAATGTCTTCGTCCGTATAAGTCCCCGAATAAGAAGCACCCATTCCCACCGAAAGATAACGAAAAATTCCGTATTCCACTTCAAAACCGCCGCGATAAATTTGTCCTTTAATATCGTAAGGAAATCCTCCGGGCGCTCCGGTAATTAACGTTCCCTTGGTTTTAAAATACGCCGCTTCGGCGTAAGGAGTAATTGCAAAACGGCCAGGGCTGGCTTGCCAATAATAATAACCAAGATCTATGGACTCCACCGCCGCCGCTGGAACCTCTTTTGCGAGTTGAGCATCTAGTGGTGAAGTCGCTGGGATATCTTGATCACTTCCCGGAGTCATTTCCATGAGTTCATCGCGCGGCGAATATTTTGGCTTTTCGCTTTTGGACTTTTCGGTTTTAGTTTTAGCCTTAGCTTTGGACTTTGTCTTAGCTTCAGCAACGGGGTTTATAAAAAGGACGGCGCTCATCAATAGTAGAAAAAATCTTGAAGTCATAGACATATCATACCCAAGAGAATCGGACTGTCTACTTCAACTATGCGGCTTTGTTTAATTTTTGACCTGATTTTTGTTCAGATTCGCTGGTGCGACGGTATTTTGCGACTGCTTTCTTGCGGCGATCTCCCCGCTCGTAAGGATTTGGTGGTAGCTCTACTCCGGGCGGCGGCAGCGGCAAGACTTGATTTAATTTTATTTTTTCAAAAACGCGCGCTAATCCCTGCTTGAGGGAATCATTGTTATTAGCAGCGTTCCCACCGCTAACTTCTTTGACCTTCTTCCCTGGCGAAGGCGGCTCCACGGGCTCCGCCTGCAAATGAGACGGGCTCTCGCCAGGCATTGTATTTGCGACTCCGCGTATTCTCATGACTTCCTGTCCTTTGGTCTAGCTTTTCGGAATGTAGGAACAAATACTTAATGCACCGCCGCTCTCTGATTGAGACGGTCCTTGGGAAGTGAGGTGGATCGGTGTCGCAAAATGAGATTGGTTTGCGGGCCGAGAAACGCGCGGAGACCAACTATTACGGGGCGAGATCTTGCTTTGAGTTTTTTCCAAAAGTTTTCCGTCGATGGCTTTTATTCTTTCACTCTAGAAATTGCGCCCGTGGATTATTTTATTACTCCTGTATTTCACTGGCGATAAAATGAAAAATAATTTTTCCATAAACCCCGTCGTTGGCGGCCAGCGAAGGAAAAGTTTTGGGATTTGCGGCCTTTTAGCCGAAATCTCACGAATTACATTTATACAAATCGTCGGGAGGTTGCCGGTTTTTCCCGCGCCGAAGCGCGCAGAATTTTTTCTAAATACGAGAATTGCCGACAACCACGAAAACAGCAACACCTAGTTATTTATTTTCACCGTTACATCGGGGCCGTGGTAGTGAATTGTTAATTCACGTAACTCACGCGTGAGGCCGGATTCTTTTAAATCAATTTCAAAAGAACGCGGTACATGTTTGCGGCCGGGACAAGCCATTCGGGTAGACCAAACACTTAGGCCTACGGTGCATTGGTAAACTAAATCTCTGGTTTCGCGGTCCTGCCGACATTCTTTGGGAACCACCAAGCGGGCCCCCATTGAATTACAATCATCACCCAATATTGTGACGTACAGTTTACCGCCAGAGGTAAAAGCACTAAAGATTGCGCCCTGATCGGCCGCCGCAGCAGATATAGAAACAGATGCCATAATTCCATAGAGTAACTTTTTCATACTAATTTTCCTTTGTAAAAAGTGAGCCAGTTCCTAACCCTCACCGATATAGTTTCGCTCTCTCATGAAGTAAAGCGGCGGCTTCCTTTGTTGAAAAACTTTGACCAAAACTTGCCAAAAACAACTAAAACTATCACTTGAGACTCCTATTAATGCCGTTTTCCGGTAACCTTTCTGCAAATGCTTCTTGTGTCATTTGCTTAACTCGAAATAAAAGCGGACCCGCAGGTGGCCCCCGTATTGCTCTAATAATCGCAAACAAACAGAAATAAGGGGGAGAAAAAATGAAACACCTTTATGTTGCTCTATGTGCCACTTCACTTTTAGTAAGTGCTTGTGGTGGTTCTAAGGGAAATAAAAACAATATTAAACCAGCGCCAAAAACAACGGCTGGTGAAAACACTGGGACTCGCGGCATTGATCTTCAAGGCGAAAACCTATTAATGGTTAACGCTATCGAAGGTTTCAAAGCCCAAGGTTACAATCCTAATGCTCCAGAAAACAAAGCTTTAGCCGACGAAGTCGCCGGCGCTGAAGTGACAATGGAACAAGCGGATGAAACTTCTAAAAAGGCGAAGTTCACAGTGGTTCTTGGTAGCACTTGCGAAATGGTTTCTAAGTCTATGCACGGAAACCAATACGCTCTTGCCGAAAAAGAACAACGTAGTGCCGGTGGCAAAGGTACACCTGCCGAAGTTACACCTGGCAATGGCCAAAAAGGTAGCGTTGCCTACCCTGCTGGTTATGCCGATTTAGAAAATAAATGCGTGGGTGCTAACGGCGGATGTGATCATATCGCGGTTCTTTTCTCGAAGAGAGATATTAACGGCGGAAAACCAGCTCAAGTTGTTATCGCTTTCACGATGAACAATAAAGGCGGTTATGATTTAGTTGGCTGGCCGACAGCTAAAAAAGGTGCATTTAAGTCAGTGACTGCTTTCGTTTCTGAAGCGAAACACTGCGGACGCGCACCGGAAACTAAAAACGCTAAAAACTAATTTCACGACCAAATATGGCTCTTAATTAATTACTAGAGTCGACTACAAAGGATGTCAGTTTATTCTGACATCCTTTTCTTTTAGCGCAAAACGCGCGCCAGATCCTTGGTAGATTTTATTTTGGAAACTTTTTTGTCTATCTGCGCCCGCAATTTTTGCGCAAGTAATGCGGCCGCTTCGGCACGCAAACGCTTCGGAGCCACCCGCTGCTTTTTCCAGATTGGCTTTTCTTTTTCCGTCACCAGAAAATTCGCCAAACCATCCACCCCTTTGCCAACAGTTGCTTCCGTACTAAAAACTTTTGCATTAATGGTTGATTCCAATTCTTTCACCATTTGCTCAGCTCCCGGCCTATCGGACTTATTGACGATAAAGACGTTACTGATTTCAAACACCCCGGCCTTCATCGCTTGAATCGAATCTCCCGATTCTGGAACGACAACCACCGCGACGAAATCGGCGACGTTCATAATTTCCACTTCCGTCTGTCCAACCCCAACCGTTTCGATAATAATTAAATCAAATCCGTAAAACTCTAAAGCGCGCGCCATTAAATAAACGCTGGCGCTGAGTCCGCCATGAAAGCCGCGTGAACCGATTGACCGCACGAAAACGCCCTGATCCTCAATATGTTCGTGCATGCGAATACGGTCTCCGAGGATAGCACCATGAGAAATAGGACTCGAGGGATCCACCGCAAGAACAGCAACTTTTAATCCGTGTTTTCGAAATTGCGCGATGAGTTTTGCTATGAGAGTTGACTTTCCCGCACCCGGTGGCCCGGTAATTCCCAAGCGAAAGCTTAAGTCTTCGGTGGTTAATTCTTTACTCTTTATGGCGGCCAGCAAATTCTTGTCGATAAACGAAAGCGCTCGCGCCAAAACCGCTGGATCCTGCTCTCGCTTCGCCGTCTTTAAAAGTTTACTTAAGTTGTCACCTGCCATGTCTACACAATTACATGATTAAACTGTTGAAACAACTAGAGTTTTCAAGAGACCCAAAGAAACCGCTTGATCACCCGACAAGGGTTTTTACACCCAGTTTTGAGGTCTAAAAAAACTTAGTTATTTCAAATATCTACGAACCTCGTTATTGGCATGGCCCATGCTCTTTGCTGAGTAGAGGTGTAAAGCCGTGGAAAAGAGAACGCTCTTAATAATAGCTTTTGTATTCTTCGCGCTCGGCGCGAGCATTGAGCTATTGAAAAATCTAGGACGAAACTCTCGCGTAGCACGCGTAATAGATAGGTCCGAGCGCCAGCTAGAGGATTATAACGTGCGCCTTGGCACTGACAATGTTCCCGCTCCGGTTATTCGCCCAACTCTCCACGCAGCGGCAGTAACAAAACCAATTACGGGAGTTCCCGTGGCCGCAGCCAAAAAAGCCGATGATAAAAAGGCCAAAGTTGCAAAAGCTGACACCAAGAAAAAAGATGAGAAAAAGAAGAAAAAGAAAAAGAAAAAGAAAAAGGCCACCGATACCAAATCAGATGAACAGCAGGTCGCCCAAAACAACAAAAAATTAGATCCAAAAAGCCAGCTCGGTTATGGCAATAATTCCTATTACGTTAATGGCTTTGAAGATCCAAACGCCCAAAATCAGCCCGACAAAGAACAAATCGATTGGGAAAAAATTCTATTGGGTGAACCCACGACGAAAGATATTCAAAACTTTATTGAGCACCATCGTAGCCATGGAGTTTCCGACCAACAGTACTTTCAAATTGTAAAAGCCATGATTAAAGACACCCGTCCCAATATTCGCGATTTTAGCCTTGTGTTGCTAGATGCGGCGCCGTCGACCTACGGTTTTATAATCTTGTCAGAAACTTTTTTCCATGAACCGGCAAATTCTGATTTTCGCAATAAACTGCAAAAAGAAATTCTGGAATTTGCCCGCGTAGAGTCATTTATGTTCCTTAGTGGTGCCTTAGATAAAAATAACTCGGATGCCGTTCACATTGTAACGATGAACACGATAAGCCGTGCAGTGGAGAATTACCGTCCCCAATTGACACAAGCACAAAGTACTAACACGTCGGCTTCTACGGCGCCCGCCACACCCACGAATCCGACCAGTCCAGCGCCGGCGTCAGCCAACACCACCGGGACTGCCGCCAGAAACTCGACTACGGGCACGCGTTTATCTTTACGCCAGATTGTTTCCGCCTTTACGCGCTTTCAAAATCCTTTAAAAACCCTCGTAACGGAAAAAGATCCTGATACGGCCAAACAAGCTTCTGATCTCTTAGTCGTAATAAATAGTATCGTTGCCCTAAATCCAACGTCCACTACGACCACGCCGACTAATACTCCCGCCATCCGCTAAATTGACTAGAGAATTGTCCCAAATTTACCGATACGATAACAATGGGGCGCCTCTTTTTTGCAATCACAATTTTAATGGCCACGCACCCTTCCGCTTTCGCCGATTTGCGCGTCAAAGTGAGATCAACTCCTTACTACGACGTTGAACTCACGCTCGGAAATAACCAGCGGCAATTTACAAGTGGCGATGCGCCGAAAGAGCAAATCGTATATTTGTCCACCGAGAAAATTAATGAAACTGAAACTTTCCAAATTTGTTATATGGCAAAATCTCAAAAAAATCAGCCCAATGCAAAAAACCTGGGATTCGTTCACATGGATTTCCTCGCTAAGGGTCAGGTTCCTCAAACTATTCGCTCCATCTCGCCAACCGGAAATGAGTTTTCTGCCGGCAAAAGAACTTGCGAGAAGTTTTCTTTTAAAATGATTAATGACGCCGGCGTTGATGTTTTCGAAATCGCCGCAATGGAAGATGCGCCAACTCCCAACCCTGGAGCGGCAAAAGTTTTTGAACCCATAGAGGTTCCCAAAGAAGATGAAATTGCTGCCGCCGAGGCCCGCGCAGAAATGATGGTTATTTTAGAGAAAAGCGGGAAAGAATGTAAGGATGGCGATAAGGTGATCGACTGCAGCCAGGCAAAGGCCGCAATGGAAGCCGAAGTTAATAAATTAAAACAAGCTCAGTCTGAATCAACGGCGCCAGACCAACCAGAAGGCCCCGCAACTTCCGCGCCGACAACACCAGAAGCCACTTTGCCGTCAACGGCACCCGTAGCCTCGGCACCCGTGGCCTCGGCTCCCGCGACTACGGCGCCGCCAGCGACTACCACTGTTCCCACAGAGACGGCTTCGCCTGCCCGCACGCCCGCACAATTCAAAAAACCTGTTTCGTGGTCAGAACTTTTATTAAGTCCGGGCGCGCTCGTTTTTTATTTCATAACTTTGATTTCAATCTTTTCTATGGCCACGATATTAAAAGCCGCTGGCCAGCCAGCTTGGTCACTTTTTATTCCCTTTTATAATGCAATTTGCTTTGCGCGCGCCGCCGAAAAGCCCGGTTGGATGGGATTATTGCTACTCGTACCCCTAGTAAATATTCCGGTAAATGTAATGATCAACATAGGATTAGCCCAGCGATTTCAAAAAGATTTATTGTATGCCATCGGCATGACTATTTTGCCCTTTATCTTTTTCCCAATATTGGCATTTCAGGTGAGAGGCACTCAATCGGGCGCCCAATTATCCCGCGCCAGTGATATTGATTTTAACCAACCGGGAGCCGCCTAAGCCACTCCCAGTTGGGGCTGGTTGGGGTAAATTATTTTACCGAAGCTTGCTTAAGTTGTTCTTCAGCATTTCTTTCGAACATGTTCACGGCATCATTCATAAGACTAAGAATTTTTGGATTAAGTTCGGCCGCCTCTTTTAAACTCTGACTCGAAATCTTATCCACCTTAATGCAATCTTCAACTATCGTGGAAAAACTGTCCCACAAAACATCTACTTGCTTAAGCTTAGCAACGATTTCGGTGTCCGTTGTTTTGGGAACTTCCATAAAAGCATTTCCATTTAAAAGTGCCGTATGCGATTGCGCAAACAAAGACTTAGCTTGTTTTAACTCGTGCTTTGCTAAACTCGTTTCGCCACCTAAGGCCATTAGAAATAGGGCCTTTGACACCCTTTGTGTTAACATACGCTGACGGCCGGCGATGTTCACCACTTGCCCACCCACGGATTTAATTCCTAGAGAGCGCGCGATATCAACATAGTTTTCTACAATTTTATTCATGGCATTTAGGATTTGAATGCTTTGCTCGTTGACGTCGGTTATTGCTACACTGTCTCCCTTCGCCGACTTACTGAGATCAGCACTATATTTAACCCACATACCTTGGGTCTCTTTAAGAGCGCTCTCAATTTTTGTAGAATTGGGGACGAGAATTTGCTTAACCGCATTACCCTTAATAAGATCATTGAGACTGCTATCGAACATTTCGATTGTCGCCTGCAACGCGGCTCTATTTTCTTCGGGACTAATATTGAGCTTGATGAGGATTAACTCCTTCATCATTTTTTGACTTAACATCCGCTGACGTCCAGCGACGTTAATGGTAGCGGCAAATTCCTTAGTTTGGTCTGCGGCCACTCCCGTAGAAGCTACTAGTGCTGTCATCAGGACTAAGCCGGCTTTTCTAATTTGGTACATACGGACTCCTTTTTTGGGTTTTCTAATAGTTCAAGCTTTCTTGAACTAACTTATCGGCCCAGCCCGACTAAAGTTGAGGGCAAAGTTCACATTTTTTTGAACAACTAACCTCAAGAAATACCTCGACATTTTTCAAGTGTTCTAAAAGGATTCAATTCGTATCGCGACTTGATGCGCTCATTGTGAGACATTAAGTTCAAATTCTTTTGAAAACAAAAATCATCAACTTTTGTCTGGCTTATGCCGAAAGGTATTTATGATAGAAAACGAGCGCCTCATACAACAGATATACAAACGCGCCAGCATGAAGTACATGTTCGCACTTTTGATGGTGGCACTCATGGCGGTGAGCTCCTTCATGGTCGCGCGCCAAATCATCCTATCGCATAAATCCCGGGGTAGCCTTATTAACATCAGTGGCCGGCAACGTATGTTGACACAAAGAATTGGCATGTATCTTAGTCTCGCCATGCAGGAAAAAGATCAAAATACGAAATATATTTTATTAGAAAGCGTAAATAAGCACGTTGATACGCTGGAAAGCTCTCACGAAAAGCTAATCTACAAGCCGCAAACAATTGCTAACGAGTCCTTTTTAACGCGGAACTATCAGTTGTCCGAAGAAATGCTGGATATATATTTTGGCCCCCGCTATGCCGTGGATAAAAAAATGCGTGAGTTAATTTCGAGTGCCAGGCGAATCTCAGAAAACCTCGAAAGCGAATCCTACCGCCGCGATTTTATTGTTAAGGAATATGAAAAGCTAATGACTTTGGTGACCGACGATTTGCTCACGGGACTGGAAAAAATAGTTACTCAGCATGAAATCGAAAATGACAAAGAGATCCTATTGCTCGAAGGTGTTGAGTTAGGTGTTCTCGTATTTACGCTGTCATTATTACTTTTCGAATTATTCTATATTTATTTGCCCATGAATGGTTCTTTAAAATCCATATTAAGAATTTTGGTGATATTAAAGCGCCCTGGGTTAGGCGAGAAAGATCTTAAAATATGAACAATACAAAAAAGCCAATCAATTTGCCGCCAGAAGTCGCCGAACTCATCGATCAAATTGGCCAACTGATGAAGCATTGGGGTTTTAAAAAAATCCACGGCGAGATATGGTCGTGCCTATTCTTGTCGGATAAGCCCCTAGACGCTGCCGCCATAATTGAGCGCCTCGGCGTTTCAAAATCATTAATAAGCATGAGTCTCTCCGGTTTGACAGAATTGAACTTGGTTTTCCAAGCAGGAAAGAGCGCCGAAGGCACCCTTTTATATAAGGCCAACACCAATATCTCCGAAGTCATCTTTAATATCTTGCGCTACCGCGAGAGAAAAATATTCGCGAAACTATCTACCTCCTACTCCCTGGTTGAAACTCTTCCCGAGGGCGAAACTAAAAAGTGGGATCTCAACATGGATAGAATTAAGGACTTTGGTAACTTTTTAAAAGAAGCCGAATCATTAATGAGCAAGATTGCCACTAAAAAGGCATCCTAAGTAATTTATCTTGCCAATTAAATTCCTAAAAAATACGCTAGTTGGCTGTGATAAAATGTTTATTCTCTATATTTTTACTTTTTCTAACGTCGGCTGAAGCCGGAGTGCAAATCCCTCTTAATATGACGCGAGTTCAGCGCGAACAAGCTCTAGGGATTTTAGGCATGGGAACATCATCTAAAGTTTTGTCGGCTCCCTATCCCCTCGGGGGCTACGCCGGATTTGAATTCGGCGCCGGAATGGAATTTTTAGACGTCACCGACCTCGGAAATTTAGGATCGGGATTAGGCAATCCGCAATCGATTATAAATTATCCGCGGTTTAGTTTCGGTAAGGGCTTTTACAATGACTTTGATTTCTTTTTTCATTTTACGCCTTACAGTGAAAATGCCGGCATCAGCGAGTACGGCGGAATGTTACGCTGGGGCGCTTATCAGTCTGCTTATCTACCAACAAATATCTCCATTTTAATTCATGCCAATTCCGCGAGTATTTCGGAGAAAATTTTTACCAGCACGGCAGGCATCGAAGTCACCGCCGGATTTACATTAAAATATTTTTCGCTTTACTTTGGCGGTGGCCAAGTCGAATCCCGCGGCCGCTTTTTTGGACTCACCGGCTCGGCGACCGAGGATTACGAAAAAACTTCCAGCATCCACACGCTCATGGGCGGCATCGTTGACTTCAACTCGTTCTTTATAGCCGCCCAACTCGACCGCTACTCCGACGCTATTTTTAGCGTAAAGCTAGGCGTAAAGCGTTGACGAAATTAGTTTAATACCTCGGGCGAAACGCAGTAGACAAAAAATTGTACGGCGGGAGCGCAAAAGTGCCCTCTCGTTGGCTGTTCCCGCAGCGTAAAGGAAAATAGGGCTTTTCTGGCAAAAATGGCGCAGGCACTAACCTTGCTAGAATAGCGGTTTTTTATATGCCGGAGCCAAAATGAAGTACGTAATTCTCACTCTCCTTTTAGCCTCAAGCCAGTCTTGGGCACAAAACGGATATCGCCAGTATGTACCACGCCAAAGCAGCCAACTTTGTTTTAAATTAGCCGAAGCGCCTTGGGCCGACGGCGGCGGAGAGCTTTACGCGAACGAATTACTTTCTGACCTTTGCGAGGGAAGTATTAACGACGCGCCTGCCAGATGTTATCGCGATTCGCGCACGAAATGGGATCGCAATGGCGGCGACCTGTCTTCAGACACACTCGCGGTAAACTTATGCTCAGGCGCGATCTCCTTAGATCCCGCCAGTTGCTTTCGCGAGGCCCGCAAAAGGTGGACTGTTGGCGGTGGCGACATCTCCTCTGACCTCTTAGCCATTAAACTTTGCCGGGGCGCCGAATCACTCGATCCGATAAATTGTTTCCGTAATGCCAGAACAAAATGGGATCGCGGTGGCGGTGACTTATCCAGTGACGACCAAGCCATTCAACTTTGCGCCGGCGCTAGTAGCTCACGTCCATTTGAATGCTTTCGCAATGCCCGCATGCAATCAAGCGACGGCGGTTTAGGCATGGTAAATGACGATCAAGCAATAGAAAGCTGCATGAGTTCTCGCCGATGGCGAAGAAACTCTGACGACTAAAAATCGCGGTCTAAAACGGTTTTACGGCCTTCTTCGCGGGCTTTATCGATGGCGTCGTCGCAAAGAATTTTAATTTTTGCCGTGAGTATTTCCATTACGCGATCAGAAGTGTTCATGTCGGCGCGGTCTTTAATATAACTTTTCACTTTAGAGGCAACGACTAATACATCTTCCACGGGCTTAGCGACCGTGGCCATCATCCCACCGGGGCCCATCAATCTTTTCGGCGCCTGGCGCTCTTCGGCCCAGGAATCCTTGTGACGTAAAAGTGGAACATGGGCATCCCAACAGCCGACCGAACAAAACATGTAGTTGTTGCGTTTCGTATTACATGTAGAAACATTGCAAACCCAAAATTTCTGCCCATAAGCAATTTCTTTTTTGCAAGTCGTGCACTTTTGCCAAGCTGAGGAAGTCGTAGTGGTATCGCTCACAGTTTCTTAACTTTCTCGATAATTGAGGTTGAGGATTTTCCCTCTACGAAAGGCAGAGATTTAACTTGTCCACCTTTCGACATGACATAATCGGCGCCTACGATTTTATCAACAGGCCAGTCACCGCCTTTCACCAAAATATCTGGTGAAATACTTTCGATTAATTTTTTAGGAGTGTCATCTTGAAACAGGACCACAAAATCCACGCAGCTAAGTGCCGACAGAATAAAACCCCGGTCCTCTTCGCACTGCACGGGACGCGTTGGGCCCTTGAGACGAGTAACACTTTTGTCGGCATTTAGCCCTACGACTAAATAATCTCCAAGACTTCTTGCTTGCTGTAAATAAGTGACGTGCCCGGCATGTAAAATATCAAAACAACCATTGGTAAAAACAACTTTTTTGTTTTTGCGGATTTTTTGGAGTTCCGAGTTTAGTTCGTCAACTTTTACAAATTTACCCACGTCTTATTCCGCGCGATATAATCTAAGGCTCAAAATCCGAGCGGCGTAATCAACGCCAAAAACCAGGGCGATAAGAGGCAGAATAAAAACTCCGGTCAATGTCACCAAAAGGGCGCGGGCAAAAACCAAAAGCGGAAAGGTGGCTTGTCTCTGGTCCTCGAATGTTCCGAGCTGAACATCAAACGCCCATTCGCCTAAAGTCTGACCGGCAAAAGCGCGCGCTGAAATTACATAAAGTTGGGCCACGGCAATATAAAGGACAACCAAACCAATTTGATTTGTGACATACATTGTTGAAGCCTGAATCAAACGGGGCAAATCCATATCTGTCGCTACAACCAGCGCGATCAAAAATAAAAGGGAAAGCGCAAACGCCATGATGGCGTCAAAAATCATCGCTGAGAAGCTAAAACTAATGGGACACAAATGCATTTCACGCGGCAACTCAGTAGCCATAGATGCCGCGACATTTTTAGCCGCCGGCTTTTGCTTATTGTTAGAAATACTTGAACCCGTTGTGCCAGTCGCGATTGCCGCTCCCGCCGCAGTCAATTTCGACGCCGCTCCCGCCAAGCTCCCGTGGCCCGATGACGAAACCCCGGTATTTTGCGTCGGCACGAAATCAATTTTAGAACCAATTGAGTTGATTAAATCATTTAAAGTTTTTTCTTTTTCGGCCTCGATATTAACACGGCCAGAGTTAGGGATTTGTGCCGCTAATTCTTCGCGGGCTAAATTTGCACCATCGATCTCATCGCGGATAGATTTAACTTTGCGGTGAAACCCTAGTCCTTCAGTTATTGGTCTAAATTCAAAATCATTATCGAATTCGTCCACACTAATCTCCTATTTCATGAGGTCGTATTCATACTTTATGACGCTCACTAAAGCCAAGCAAGCCGTTTCCACGCGAAGTACCTGTTCCCCCATAGTTACCGGCGCTAAACCTTTGGATTTAAATAACTCCACCTCATCCTTAGAAAACCCGCCCTCGCTCCCAATAAAAAGCCATATATTTCGAGGAGCTAATGCCTTGTGCAGCTGCAAAGCTTCGCGCAAAGGTTTGCCCCCTTCCCCCTCGTATGCAAATAGACCCAGGGCAGCATCTTTCGGGTTAAAATTTCCAAGTATTTTTTCCAAATAAACTGGAGACTTGATTTCCATTAATTCACTTCGGCCGCACTGTTGGGTGGCTGACAAAACGATTTTCTCCCAACGACTTTGTTTTTTGGTTAGAGCCTCGGCGGGTTCGCGAAAGAAACTAAACTCCGAAAAGACGGGTTGTATCGACTGCACTCCTAGTTCCACGGCCCGTTCAATTACCGCATCAAAAACCGGCGGCCGCGGTAACGCCGTCACCAAATGAATATGAGGCTCCCTCAGGGGAGCGACCGCACGTTCACTTAAAATTTTGGCTATTGCCGACTTTTTCTTTAAATCGGTTATTTCGACAAGCAGGGCTTTACCGGGAACCCCCAAAACCTCAAAGCGGTCGCCCAATTTTTGGCGGCAGACATCACAAATATGGTGAAATATTTCTCCAGTAATTTCGATAAGGTCATTTTTTATGGAATCATGGTTCAACCAATAGCGGCGCATTTTACTTTTTCTCTAACCAAAAGCTAGTCCACTCGTTTAAATCCTTGTGGCCGCGAAGAATCCAAGTTTTCTCGTCGATAAATTTTTCCATGAATTCTTGCTTTTCATCTTTTAGGACGCCGGCCATGATCAAGTGGCCGCCACGTTTTGTCGTGCGCATCAATGATTCCCGAATCGATAACAAAACTCCACTCACGATATTAGCGAAGACCAGGTCAAATTCTGCATCAATTTTTTCCACGCGGGTCGTGTTAAATTCAATACCCGAAATTTGGTTTAAAGCCGCATTTTCTTTGGCGACGCGCACGCATTCAGGATCAATATCTATCCCAATAACTTTACCGGCACCTTCACGTTTGGCGATGAAGGCCAAAATTCCTGTTCCCATTCCGACATCGAGCACAGTTTGCGGTCGTAAGGGATTCTGTAAAAACCACTCAGCGGCCAAACGTGTAGTTTCATGGGTACCGGTACCAAAAGCCATGCCAGGATCAATTAGTAAATGTTTTTTCGCGGCGGCGGGGACGGGGCACCAACTGGGCACGATCCAATAGTCACCGGCAAAGTGAAATGGTTTAAAATTCTCTTTCCAAATTTTTAACCAGTCCTTTTCACTTTCTTCACTGACATCAATGCCAAGCTCGGGAAATTTATGCTGCAGTAACAACATAAACTCTTCGCTAGGACGAGTTTCAAAATAAACAGAAAAGTAATTGGTTTCGTTTTCAAAAATATCTGGTTCATAAACGAGTGTTTTTTGGCGAAAAGGCAGCGTTTCAGCTATGCCGCTGCAGCCGTTTTCAAAACAAAAATGCGAGAGAATGTCTTTATCACGGCCCGGTACCGGGCCGATTTTTAACTCAAAATATGTCTTCACCTTAGAGCGAAGGTTTATCGACGGCCGGCGCCTTTGGCAAGCCAATTGCGGGTGGCGCCACCACTGCTTGGGGAGCCGCTTGGGGTGCAGGGGCTGGGGTGGCCTTAGGTTTGTCTATAAGGCTCGCCGAGTCTTTTTGCTCCTCTACTTTTTCATCACGTTTTGAAACTTTTTTAGAGGGGCGCTCTATATTTTCCTTAAGTTCGTGGGCATCTTTTAAGTCGACTAAGTCGCCCACCATGATACCGTCAAACTCCGTCAACGGTGAATTATCGCGATCCTGTACCGCGAACAAACGCGCAATACTAAATTCTTGCTCAACATGAATCACTTGCAGCCGGCCCATGGGATTTAACAAAAATCCCTGAGATTTATTTTTCAAATTATCGTGGATAGGGCTTTTTCTAAATACCGAAAGAATCATTCCCTTTTTTATGCCTTCAGTGGCACCGCCATTGAGATAGTAATCTTTGTAAACAATCTCATCATTGCTCATGGGAATATTTTTGTTAACGTCAAACACCATGATGTCGGCGCGCAACTGGTGAGAGAAAAACGTGATCGTAAAAATGAGAAATAAAGATTTGACTGACATGACAGACACTTCCTTCCGTGGTCTATCACCGTTCCTTGGCAATTATTTTTACACCATCCTTGGATACATTTTATTCGGCCGTATCGTTGTGGGACTTAAATGACACCAGCATAAACTCGACCAAATATTTTAATGCGAAACATTAACTAAATGATTTCTCTAACGAGTATCAGATCTGCCCATTGATTTGGCAGCTAGACTAAGGTAGGCACGCTTCTTTCATTATGAAGAATATAACTTTCAAAAAGGGAGGCAAAATGAAATATTTGGCACTAGTTAGTTTTTTCATCTTTGGGACTTTTAGCAACGCGAACGACGTAAATATCTCAGATTCTGATCTTAAAGATGCTGAGACAATTGACCGTGAATTGTTAGAAACTTTTGGCGATACACCAGCCGCCGAAAATGAAAATTCAGAGGCACTCAACGAAGCGCTCAACAATGTTGAGCCGGGAATTGTTCCGCCACCGCATCGGCCTGTTCCTGGTCCGCGCACTTTCCCGCGACCTTATCCAGGCCCTTACCCACGCGGACCATTTCCACGTGGCCCAGTTTATCCACGAACTTACCCACGACCTTACCCGATTCCCGTTCCGATTCCTTTTCCGCGACCATCTTCAGTGATGTGCTACGCTGATAACGAATACGGTCAACGCTTCACTGGCTGGGGCTACTGGGCATCCGAGGCGCAACAAAACGCTCTTAACGAGTGTTACCGCTACTCGCGCATCTGCTACGCCCGCGGCTGTTATTAAGGTAACAGTTCCCTTTCCTCGATGCAGAGAGACAAATCAAAGAGGCTTCGCAAGAGGCCTCTTTTTTTATGATCCCGGGCAAAATCCTAGTATTAAACTGCGCGACTCAAACCGTGACAAATTATGGAATAGTTGCTGGGAGACAAGTCGACGAGACACCAAAGCAGTTAAAACTCTTTTGAAATCTTTGGATGTTCTTCTTCCATAAAGCTCCGTCTCACTTTGAAACACAAAAGTAAATTCGGGCCGCAAAACTTTGAGAAATCGCCTAACATTGTTACAATATTCAGTAATGGGGAAGTGGTATCGGGGAAATCAAATCAGACTTGTAGTGGGTCTGTTAGCGGTAGTTCTACCGCTAACACTATACAACAATTGTAGCCCCGACGGAAAATTAAATGGAAACCTAAATGGAGCTTCGGAAGTTGAAGAAGTCGTAGAACTTCCCCCGGTTGTACCACCACCACTCCCACCCGCGACCCCACCCCCTCCACCCCCACCAGATCCATTTGCCTTCAACGAAGTTGGCGGAGGCGGATCAGCTTTAGATTCTGGTTTGAAAGCCAACATCTACTTATTTCAAGACAGTGACGTAAGTAATCTTATTAATCGCGACGGTGGCGCTTCCAAACAAAGCGGCATGCGTGGGGGTTATGGACTAGCTGCATTTATCGACCCCAACGACCAAAACAAAATCAAATTTTTTGTCGTGGATCGCGGTAATCACCGTATTTTAATTTTTAACCAAGTTCCCGCCGCTAACAATGCAATGCCCGACGTTGTTGTGGGCCAACCCAATTTTACTTCTGGCCTAGCAAATGCCGGTCAAGCAGCAACAAATGCCATGGGCTACAGTGAGCCCGTACATGTTTCTGTTTGTGGTGACGGCAAGATGCTAGTTTCAGACCGCAACAATAGCCGCGTCCTAATTTATAATACAATTCCCAAAGCCAATGGTGCCTCTGCCGACCTAGTTGTGGGTCAGCCAGATTTTACTTCAAATCTTGCAGCGACAACCGCCACAGGTCTGCGCCTACCCTACGGGGGATATTGTTTTAATAAAAAGTTATTTATTAATGACCGCGATAACAACCGCGTTCTTGTTTACAATACATTTCCAACAACAACCAATGCCGCCGCCGATTTTGCCATTGGACAAGCCGACTTGGTTACCGGAACCGGGGCATGTGCCGCCAATAAACTTGCGGGAGTTTATGAAATCGCGAAATACGGCAATGAACTTTATTTTGTGGAAGGTTTCAACCATCGCATAACTCGTTACGCGGCCATTCCCACAGCGTTTGGCGCCGTGGCCACAAATGTAATTGGCCAGCCGAATCTTACGACGTGCACTCCCAACCAAGGTTTGGCGGCGGGGCCTAACACACTCAACACACCAAATTCTCTAGCCATCGGAAAAAATAATTTAGCGGTCACCGATTATGTTAATAACCGCATTTTAATTTTCGGCTTACCCGTAATAGCCGATAACCCTAATGCCCTCGCCGTTGTGGGACAGCCCAATTTCACGACGACCTTAAATTACAATCCCGTAACCCCCACATCGACAAACCTTTCAAAGGGCCTGGTTTTCGATAATAAATATATTTGGGTAAACCAAGGCGCTAATAACCGCGTAATCGCAATTCCCTTGCCCAACGGAATTTAGGTGTCGAATCCATAGACACCTGTTAATCCAAATTTCGCTGTTAGAATCTGTATTTTTTAATAAACGATTAAAGGGCACTTTAACCCAAAATTGGCGGCATGAATCTAGCATTTCCTTTAAATGATGCCCTGGGTGTATATAATTTCCTTTCTACTTCTAAACAGTCCCGCTTGGAGTGAAGAACTCAAAGAATGGGAACACCCCGAGATCCTCTGCGAGGGCGACAAATTTATTTCTTCAATTCCAGAAATCGAAGCTAGTTTCTTAAACCACGGCGCCGTAGAGAGAGTTCCCTGGTCCGGCTATTACTGGCCAATGGAAAATATGGGAATCCTAAACCGCTACAACGATTATAGATTTCCCTTCTCGTTACAACTAAATGTTTATGCCGATTATCTCGAAAAAAATCCGCCGGCCGCAATTAAACTTCGTAACCAAGGCCTAAATAAACTTTCTCCCGCCGAAAAATATGATCTTTTAATTTCGCCCAATGAGCTTTCTCTTTCCCAAGCCACAAAAAATTATATTTTAGAAAAAATGGAGAAAGACGGAACGGTGCCAGTTTGGTATGGCTTCTGCGACGGCCTTTCGGCAGCCGCTTCTTACTTTCCGCGCCCCGCACACCCTATCAGCGTTGTTTCTTATGATCGGTCGACACAAATACGTTTTTATCCCGACGACATCAAAGCTCTTGGGAGTTATTACATGTCGCTTGTGGCTACCGGTCAACGACTCCAAGTTGGGATGCAATGTCAGGCCCGAAACTTCACCGTGGATTCGCTGCGAAGGCCAGAGGAGTATGGATGTCGTGATTTAAATCCGGCAGCATTTCACTTAGCACTTGTAAATCGCATTGGACTTTATAAAAGAAATTTAAATTTAGACACCGATTTAAAGTACGCGGAATGGAATTATCCGATAATTAGTTACAGTTACAGTTACTACAATCCAGAAAGTAAAATACATACACCTGATTTCAATAAAGCCATAATGGCCGCTTCTGAATTTAAGTCTGATCCTTATAAGTCCGTTCGCGGAAAGAATGCCGTAAAAGTTGTCGGCGTGCGAATGGCCGTCGTAAGATCAAAATATACCTTTCCCAAATCTGAAAATTTTAATTCTACGAGTGACGATGATCATATCGAAACAGTTTATAGATATACCCTTGAGTTAGATAAAAATTTTAATATTATCGGCGGCGAGTGGGAAGACCCCGCTCAACATCCCGATTTTGTTTGGGCGTTACCGGTAAAAAATTATTCGCCATTTACTTATGTTGAAGAAGAAATTAAGGGAGATCCTTTGTGGGACGGACAACAAAAACTTCCACAAGCCTGGATTGAAAAAGCCACACAAAACGCGGAACGCGGCCGGCCCCTACTCAAAATAATTCAAAGTCTATTTTCGCTGTCAGAGAAAAAAGGCCGATAGTCACAATAATTTCTTAGTCAAGATATGGGACGTCTTATTAATTTCGTAACCTTGTTTCTCATAAAACTGATGAGCCTCTATCCTCTTTATGTTGGTCCGTACTCGCATCATATGTAACCCTCTTTCCCGCGCCCACTCTTCGGCCTTTTTTATTAAGGCGGCACCAACACCCTTGCCCCGCGCCCGCTGATCAACAATTAAAGCTCCTAGATTGGCGCGTGACCCTTCCAACAAACTCAGTGCTTCGGCATGAACTTGAACAAAACCCAAGACCTTTCCTTCACTATTGCGAGCCACATAAAGGGAATAATCGGATAAGTCTTTTATTTCTATGTAGCGTGCTTTTATATCTGAGACCTTATTTGGATAACCTAGCTGTTCTGACAGTTTGGTTACATCCTCAATATCTTTTTCTGACATTCTTTCAATAGTCATTAAAAGGTCGTACGTGAGAAGCTTAGAAAAGTCAGATTTAAATTAAAAATGTAAAAATTTTTATTAGACTTCTGCCGCGGACTCTTTTGCGGCTTTCTCTAAACGCACAGCCATGCCCGTTTCGCCAGCCTTGCTTTTGATGGGTTGCGGAGGAATTTGCACGACTCGCGATTGCAGAGTCGCAAAGATCGGCTCGCTAATTGCCAGAGCATTGTCCTGCAACACGCATTGGCGGCCGATTTTCTTTTTAGCGTTAATTATTACTGGCGCTTTAAGATTCGCGGTCATATTGCGCGGATCGTGCGGAATAGTAATGATGCAAAATGTGTGATAGCGCTCGCCCGGAGCCAACCCAAGGGCTTCCATATCCCGGCGGGTAAGAGAGTTTTGATAGTTCTTCGCAAATAATTCGGGCTCTAAGATAGGAAAGGCTACAGCGGGATTTTCGCAAGACTGCAGCCACGCAAAGATATCATCTGTAGGATCATCGAGGAGTACAAACTTTCGCAGAGACGCAAATCCGGGTATCCCCTCTGGGAACTCGATCACATCTTCTTGCTCTAAACCAACAGCGCCAAATCTCGACGTCTGAATTTGCATTCGAACCCCTTCACAAAAATACGACCCAAATATACTTTAGTTGGGTTAAAAAAAAGCGTGACCCTTATATAAAGATTGGCTGGACCAAAAGAGGAGGTCAATAACTATTTAACAGGGAATTTAAGACTTTATGTTGCCACGTGTCTTTAGGAGTTGAGCCACGACACTATAGGAAATTTCAACAGGATCGTTGGTGCCAAAATCTTCGCCAATAGGACAAATTAATTTTTCGAGTTTCTCAGGGGTTACGCCACGTTCACGTAGTTCCCTTTTTATGGCCACTTTCTTTGTTTCACTTCCGATTACGCCTACATAAGCGAAATTTTTGTCGGCCTTAAAAACTTTTTCTAGAATCGGCACGTCAGTGGCGTGGCCCATTGTCATAACAATAATAAAGGTATTTTCTGTTAACTTTTCCACAAATTCTTGCATTTGTGGCAAATGATAACGATGAAGTCTTGAGCTAGATGGCAATTTTTCTAACCACTCTGGGCGGCTATCAATGCAATGAATATCGGCATCAAGCCGAATGAGGGTCCGAATAAGTTCCTGACTTACGTGGCCGGCGCCAAAAACCGCAACTGTCCATTTACGCTTTCGCAGGCAGGGTTCAATAAAACAGGAAACTAACCCGCCGCAAGTCATGCCAATATCACGTTGTAAATTCACTTTAATCAAAGTCGGCTCGGGATTGTCTGCGGTTAATTTTTCACGCGCGAGTTCGATTAAATGTTTTTCTATTTTTCCACCGCCAACGCTTCCCCAAAACAGTCCCTCTCTTGTTACGATGGCGCGGGCTCCGACATCTTGAGGGGCGCTACCGTCAATCTGCACGAGCGTAAGCACAACGTAAGGCAATTCTTTTTGCTCAACACTTTTCCTAAATTCCAGAAATTCTTCAAAATCTTTAGGATTCATAGCCAGCAAGCTCCATTAATATTGTCTCGGGAACCACAGGCACTGAAAGTTTGGGGGCGATTCCTCTGGATTTGTAACTTAAAGCATTTTTTGCCGCCGTGTAAACACTGGCACCTAACAACAGCGGCGGTTCGCCGACCGCTTTGGACCGCGCCACGACTTCTTCGTTCGTGTTATTTTCTATGATTTTAAAATTAAAAATTCTTGGCACATCTTGAATGTTGGGAATTTTATAAGTCGTCGGCGACTTCGATTGCATTTGGCCTTTGTCAGTGTACCAAAGGTTTTCGGTTGTCATCCACCCCACACCCTGAATAAATCCACCGGTAATTTGGCCATTATCTATTCCGGGATTAATAGGCCGGCCGATGTCCATGATTAAATCGGCCCGCAAAACTTTTAGCTCACCGGTGTAGGAATTGATTTCGACTTCGCTGACAGCAACTCCGCTGGTAAAATAGCGAAACGGACTTTTTGGCCCTAATCCTTCGACTTTAAAAAAAGCATATTCACAAAGAGAAAGCCTTTGCTTATAAGCAAACTCAATTAAGTCCGCTAGCGCATAGGTTTTTTGCAGTTTTGTGTTATAGACTTTTTGATCAGCAAATTTCCAATCGGCCAGATTAATTGAGTTTCCTTCGAAACTAGGTATTTCGCTAGGGTCCGAATGATCTTTATGAAGAGCCGCCCAAC
The DNA here is from genome assembly GCA_964498095.1 of uncultured Bdellovibrionales bacterium. GTDB lineage: Bacteria > Bdellovibrionota > Bdellovibrionia > Bdellovibrionales > SG-bin7 > SG-bin7. Next base: position 121,020 of record CAZCFY010000010.1, read on the forward strand.
AAAGACGCGCCTTAATTTTCTCCGTGGCCTTAAAGGCCGCGCCGGCATTTATATCCGAGCCGCTGGAGGCCGCCGTCGGAGAAGTATTGGCGTTTTTTTCTGTGGATGTCGGCATGACTTTTACAAAACTTGGCGGAATACCAAGGGCATCCGCCACAATCATTAATATTTTCGTGTTAACTCCCTGGCCCATCTCGGTGGCGCCGGTAGAAACTTGTACGCTTCCGTCACGATGTAAGTTTACTAAAGCGTTGCCTTGATTTAGAAATCGCGCCGTAAAAGAGATCCCAAATTTGCAGGCGGTCATCGAGAGGCCGCGCAGCTTCCCATGGTTCTTGGCATTAAAGGTGTCGATTTCCTTCCGGCGCTTTTGATAGGCTGACTCTGTAAGAACCTGCTCCATCATCATGGGCAAAAAATTTCGTGTAACCTTTTGACCATAGGGAGTTACTTCGCCTTCCTTATAACAATTAAGCCGCCTGATTTCTGCAGCATCTTTTTTTAGAAAAATGGCAATCTCTTCGATGATTGTTTCGATGGTCATGTTACCTTGCGGACCACCAAAACCCCGAAAAGCCGTATTGGAATGGTTGTTGGTTTTACACACATGACCCTCGAGATAGGCGTTTTCGATAAAGTATGCGCCATCGGCATGGTAAATGGCGCGGTCTAAAATTGAGGGCGAAAGATCACGGTAAGCACCACCGTCGGAATAAAAATATATTTTTAGCGCGCTAATTTTTCCCTTATCATCAAAGCCAACCTCATAATCATTTTGAAAGGGATGGCGCTTCCCGGTAATTTGAAAGTCCTCCTCTTGCCCAAGCACACAGCGCGCTGGCCGTTTAAACTTGGCCGCCGCCATTGCGGCGTAACACGCAAAAGGGCCGGCTTGGCTTTCTTTTCCACCAAACGCGCCGCCCATGCGTTTTACAATACAAACTACCTGATGAAAGGGAATCCCAAGACACTCGGCGACCATGTGTTGAACTTCAGTAGAGTGCTGGGACGAAGAATGGACCTCGTATTGATTACCCTCTAACGGGTAAACTATCGCGGCTTGGGTTTCGAGATAAAAATGTTCTTGGCCGCCAATTTTTAGAACACCCGAAATTCTATTCTTCGCTCTTTTTAACGCCGCATCGGGATCCCCACAAATTGTTGGCGCCGGCGAATATAAAAATTGCTTTTTGCTTTTCGCCTGATCAATCGTTAATACCGGTATGGCCTCTTTGACTTTTACTTCGACGGCGCGAATTGCCTTTTTTAAAATATCGCGGTTATCAACCACTACAATGGCTACGGGTTCGTGGTAATAGCCGATTTCCTCTTCAACGAGAAGCGGTTGGTCTTTTTTTTGACTGCCCCAAATATTGTGATGAAAATCTTTGGCCGTAAAAACCCCAAGCACTCCTGGCATGGCTAGCGCCCTTTTTGCGTCTATCCCAAGAAACTTTCCCGCCGCCACGGGAGAACAAACGCAGCCGACAAAAAGTTCGTCTTTCATCGGCGTGCGGTCATCGATAAATTTACTCTCACCGGTCACGTGTTCGCGCGCGGTATCATGAGGAATACGGCTGCCAAGACTCATGACAGTTCCTGGCTAAATTTTTTAAAAAAGTTTTGGCAGAGCTGCATGCGGTACTGTGCCGAACCGCGCACGTCCGAAAGCGGTTTAACTTCACCTTTAAGCTTTTTGGCTATGCCCTCCACGAGATTTGCAGTGAAGCTTTGGCCTAGCCATTCTTTTTCAAAATTTTTCATGCGCATGACCGTAGGACCAACGCCGCCCAATATAATTCGCACGTCTTCTATGATTTTATTTTTATTTAAGTCCACACGGGCCGCAAACGTGGCAGTAGAAATATCAAGGTCTTCGCGTGTAGAGACTTTCCACAGTTTAAATTTTGAATTGGGCTTTATTTTTGGAATGAATACCCCCGTCACAATTTCCGTGGGCTTTAAATCCACTTTTTTATAACCCAGGTAAAATTCTGCCAAAGGAATCTCTCTTTTGTTTTTACTTGATTTTACATGAACCTCGGCATCAGCTGCGAGCAGAAATGGAATTGTGTCGGCAATCGGTGAAGCATTGACTACATTGCCAACGAGAGTAGCGTTATTTTTTATTTGTGGCGAGGCAAAGACATGTAGGAGCTCCGCGAATTCCTCTTCGTTATTGATTTTTTCTAACTCTGAAAGAGTTACCCGCGCACCGACCCACATTCCCTTGGCGGATTTCCATGTCTTATGGAGTTCGCCGATATTTTGCAGGGAAATAACATCTTCTGGCTCAAATTTACCTTTAGTTTGCAAAACCCCCAGATCAGTTGCTCCAGCGACAATCTTGGCACTTGGATTTTTGGCTTTAACTTTTAGCGCTTCATTAATCGTTGCCGGCATATGAAGGCGGAAATCTTCGGTTTCGATAAGCGCCGAGTTAAGTTTTGTATCCCGCTGGGGATAGCGTTTTTTTAAAGTCGGAAAGTCTCCTAGTTCCATTGCTAAGGCCGCTTTGATAATGGGATCGTATCCAGTACAACGGCAGAGATTGCCGGTAAGATAATTTTTGGCCTTCTTTTCGGTAATTTCCTTCTTATGAATCTGCGCATGTTCAGCCAGCGCCGCTAAGGCGCAAACCATTCCCGGCGTACAGTAACCACATTGCGAACCAAAATTTTCCATCATTGCCGTCTGCGCCGGATGAAGTGATTTCTCGGTTTTTAAACCTTCTACCGTAACGAGATGACCCCCGTCTAAAGCGTAAACAGGCATGATACACGAATCCACGGACTTAAAGTTTTTATCAAATGGGCTTTGAAAAACACATGTGCAGGCGCCGCAATCGCCTTCTTCACAAACTATCTTAGTACCAGTGAGCTGAAGTTGTTCGCGTAAAAACCTTGCAGTGGTGCGAAAAACATCGCGTCCGCTAGCTTTAATGGGTTTGCCGTTAAGATAAAAGTGTACGTAATCCCGAAGGCTCATCCCAATATCACAGCACAATGCTTTTGAGATTGGCAAGCCGGGATTTTTCCTTCAGACTAGGTTTTTTGGAAGGAAGACCCATGAAATCAATCACAGAATTTCCCGCATTTACGTTACGAGCTGCAATCACCACAAAAGCCCAATTAACTTCGGAAGGTAAAACTGCCGAAGAAATTCAAACTGCTCTAGGTACAACTTATAAATTAGAAGGTGACCGCCTAAAGCATTTCATAAATGCGATTGATGTCGCTAGCGCTAATGCTGACGGACTTAAACGCGTGCTTGTCATGAGTCTTGCGGAAGGCGAAAATCCGCCCGCAAAAGCTACGAAAGTCGAAGAAGCCTATTATGTTCCTGATATCTTTATGGTCATGCAACCCAAGGCTCCACCACAAAAAGGTGGCCGCGGTGGGCGCGGCGGTCGCGGCGGTAAAGGTGGGGGACGCGGCGAAGGCCGTGGTGACAGAGGCGGACGCGGTGACGGCAAACCCAAAGCCGAAGCCAAAGAGGAAAAGTCTGATAAAGCCTAGTTTTTTTCGTGGCGCCACTTATTTCGGTGGCGCACTGTCAATCTCTCTGGGCGCTGCCTGCGCGCGCCCCCAAGTCGTTACTACCCCTCCTTCAGAAATACGTGAAGACGTTACCGTAAAGGGTCTAAAAGTTGGCGTTACCCGCAATTGCGCAGTTATGTTCGCTGCAAAGTCCGGGAAAGTTATAAACTGGAAGATGCCTGCTAACGGCCCCTGCTATTTCGCAAAAAATAAATCAGGCGCCATAGAAATTTATAAAGATATGCGTAAGTCGCGCGATTCGCTGGGCATGATTTTGATTCATTCCGCCGAAATCAGAGAAGACAAGGAGTGTCTGGGTACTAATGCGGGAATTTTAATTTTTAAAGACCGCGTTCAAATTCAAAATCCGCCTTACACGAAATATTCCCTTTGTATTGACGAAAAGGGCGCGTTTGACCAAAAACACTACGCAACTTCGCTGAATTCTTTATTGCAGGATTCGCAACCCAATATCTTAACTTTCAAATAGCTATATTTACTTTTGCTAACTTTGCGAGTTAGAAGATTGAAAAGGATATTTGAAGTTCTATGAATTGGTACGCGATCTGTGATTCAATCACCGGCAAAAAAGGGCCCTACCTTTTTATCTTTTAAACATTCCGCTACGGATTTATGTTTTTTCTGAATTTTATTAATCTTTTCACAGATTTTAGATTTATACTTTTCTTTTATCTTGCATTCATCTTTTGACGACAAGTCTTGCGCCGCCGACTTAAAGCAGGCGCTTTCTTGAATAACTATTTCATCGTCCGTTTCAGCTTCAAAGGCACAGTAGCGCATTATCCAATTGATAGATGCAGCGGGGTAAATGCACTCCTCCGCCGATAAATATAATGATGAAGACAAAATTAGGAGAAAACATAAACTTCTCATACTAAAATAGTACGTACCTTCAACGAACCCTAGGATTTTTTCTGCAACAAATCTTTTAAATCGCGGGTGTTCGGCACGGAAGTGGCGGCATCTTGATTTTGCGCCTGAATTGCCAAATAAACTTCTTCACGGTGAATTTTTGTATCTTTAGGCGCTTCAATACCTAAACGAACTTGTTTACCTTTTATTTGAACCACACGGATTTTGATATGATCGTCGATCGCTATGGATTCGCCTAATTTTCTAGTCAGAACCAGCATCGCAACTCCTTCGCAGCCTGGTTACACGAAGATCTCTATCTCGTTAGATATATCTAGTTCGATATATCCTTGTTAGCTATATCTCTTAACGGACAAAGATTAAAACGTCTTTAGCTATTATTGTTACCTTAGAAAGTCAAGGAGGCTGGGCTGCATTAGTTTAGATGAGGTCGAAAGCGAGGCCTTTAGCGTGGCCTCATTCTTATTTACGTCAGAAACTACCTTAAACATGTCCTCGTCTTCGAGCTGGGAAATCGCGCCTTTGGTGTCAACTTTGGACTTACCGAGGGATTCGATGGTCGCATTTAGGTTCATTAGCCTAGACCCAAGCTCAGATCGCGCCAAAACTGCCTGCGAATGGGCCTCATCAAGGTCATCTAACGAAACCTGAATCGTATATTTGTCGCCCGTAATCATAGCAACTTCGAGCTTTTTGAGTACCCCAAAAAGATTAATTCCTGAATTATTTTCCTCACCAAACTGATTTCGGGGCGAAGGACTAGCGAATTTTGTTTCATTTTTCTTCGCACCGGGCCCGACTTGCGGCACAACCGACGCCGGTCCACGCATTTGCGGGTCCTCGCTATCAGGCGCTAAATTCTGCGGAGTCTTATTGTTTGGGTCGTCAGGATCCTGAAGCTTTGGCGCGCCAGCGGGATTATTTTCCGGATGGTTTTTATCAAGTAGATCACCCACTGGCTTGCCAAGAAATACGCGGCTCCCGGGGAGATTTATCGCCACAAAAGCCTCTTTATCGACGGGAACTTTAATCTCACCGTCGTCCCCATTATAATTGCCTTGCGGGTCAAAAGGCGGCTTTGTTGTATTGTACCCGCCGAATAAAAATTTTCCCGCCAATTTGCGGTTACCTATTTGCACGATTTGTCGTTGTAATTGATTGATTTCCGAAGCAAGTACACGGCGAGTGTCGGCATTGGTGCTGGCGTCGTTTGATGCGGCTAGAGCTAACTCTTTGGCTCTCACCATCACGTCCGCCACATCGCCAAGAGACTGGTCCGTGTATTCCAAATAGGATTTCGCGTTCGTTAAAACTTTTTGATACTGCTGAATGTTTTGTTCGTCGGTACGGTAAGAAAGTACGCGTGTCGCAGCCACGGGGTCATCGCTAGGCTTATTAATCCTCTTTTGCGAAGCCGCCCGCTCAAGAGATTCCGCCAAATTTCCCTTTCCGCGGTGGAGGGAGTCATTGATCTGAGAATAAATCATTTTATCGGCGACTCGCATTACTTAATTCCTACATTCGTTTCATATTTAAAATCGTATCAAACATTTCGTCGGCCACGCGTATCAAGCGGGCGCTGGCATCAAATGACTTTTGGAACTCAATCATTTTCGTCGCCTCTTCGTCGAGACTGACTCCCGAAATGCTGTCCCTTAAATTATTAAGTTGTGACACCATATTTTTTTGCGATTCAAATTTTGAGTTCGCGCGGTCAGCGGCAACGCCAATTTTCCCGACGAGAGAATTGTAATACTCGTCAAAAGTGCTGGTGCCGTCATCTAACAATTTTTGAAATTGCAGCTGACTCATTTCATTGGCCACACGATTATCACCGGCACCGCCGGGCATAGCGGCCGCTACAATTCGTCCGGGATCACGCGCCACATCTTCACTTAGCCGCAAGTTTTGCGCGGCATTTAATTGTTCTCCGACCGCAAAAAAATCGCCGCCCTGTTTTCCCCGTAAATCATAACCCTTGCGATGAATTTCGTTTACCGAATTAGCGAAGCTATGGGCTAAATGGTCAACGTCATCAAGAGCATTTACAATAGTTTCGTTACGCACATTTAGCATGCCACCGATGTTTCCACCCGTAATTTCGTTTGTGATATTCATCGGATCCGTACCGGCGGTCGGCTGAAAGAAAATCCCTAGATGAACTTCCCCGCGTGGGCTGTGTGATTCCGTGGGAGCCACTTGAATTTTCGTGGCTTCCGTACTTGAAACTAAAAATGCCGAGTTACCAGCACGAATGGACACGCCACCCTTGTCACCTTCGACCGCTTTAATATTTATGATTTCACCGATTTTTTTTACCAACAGTTCGCGGCGGTCACGCTCATCGTTTGCCGTCGCTCCCGCGACCTCGATTTGGGTGATTTTTTGATTTAATTCTGCAACTTCCTGGGTATATTCGTTGACCTTTTCGATTTCCGCGCGGATTTGCATATCGAGATCATTCTGAATTGTCTTTAGGTTTTGATTGACGCGCGCAAAGTCCTTGGTCAAGTGATCAGACGTGTCGCGCACCAGAGTTCGGGTGGCCATGCTTTCGGGGCTTGTCGAAAATTCCCGGTAGGCATTAAAAAATTCGCCCATGGTTTTATTTAAACCCTTATTGACCTGCTCGTTATAAATTTGTTCCACCCGAGCTAAGGCGTCAGACCGCGACTGATGAAAGCCCATCAAGTTACCTTCGGCTGTAATCTGCTTTTCAAGATAAGGGTTGTTTATTCGGGTCACGGCTCCCGTGCGCGCCCCCATTCCAATGCGCACCTGGCCCGAGTCGACAGGCACATTGGATTTAATTTCCACGCGCTGACGCGAATACCCCTCCGTCGACTTATTGGCAATGTTATGGCCCACAGTCTGCAGAGCCGTTTGGCTGTTTTGCAGCGAGCGCTTACCAACATCCATCATCGAGTGAATCTTTGACAAACTCTATACCTCTCGGCGCACAAGCTTTCCGGCCTGAGCGTTTTTCTTAATGGAACTATCTTTTCTATAAGTCGTTTTATCGACAACCGCGTCGCGGATGGCATCCATCGCGCCTTGCACATGCGTTAGCGCCGAATGCACGAGGTCTTCATTATCCCGGTTGATTTCGTTGACGCGGCGGACTTGTAAATCAAGAACCGAATGTTGGTCCCGAAGCTTTGTGCCAAAACCCGGTGGAAGTTTCGCGGCGATCTCTAACAAGCGCGGCGCTTCGAAATTAGCACCTATGGTTTGCGCTAACTCGCGCGCGAGTTTAATTCGAATATTCTCTAAGGTCGCAAGCTTCATCAAAATTGTTTCTTTGGTTTGATTTGACTCATTAAGCTTTTCGATATCCGTACTAATGAGAATTTCACGTTCATTGTGAAGGTTTTCAATAAGCAGCGAATAAACTTTTATGATGTCATCAAGACAAAGAGTTAATTGCTGATAAGATTTCTCGGCGAGATTTGCAAACTGATCCACGGTTTTCGTCCTTGAAAAAATGGATATCTAAAATTACGAAATCAAATGCTCATCGACAAGTTTATCGGCGATGGCCTTAGCATCCGTTTTATATTTGCCCTCATCGATCAACTTTTGAAAGTGCGCTACGCGCTCTTCGTTTACCGAATCCAAATTTGGCGTCGCGAGCTCACGAATTTTATTGGCCATTTGGGCTTTTTTCGAAATATCAACTTTCGCCACATCATTTGGAACAGCGATATCTCCAAGCTCTTTATTTTTTGCGCCTTTGGCCGCATTTGTGCGCGTAATTTTCGCCGCATCCGATGTGGCGGTGGTTGACGTGTTACCAACTTTTTTTGGATCGACCTTCATGAGTCCTCCCAAGGAAGCTAAGTCATACCTCAAGGTAGCAAAAACTTCCAATTATCTTTGTTTAGTGTATCACAATGGGACGCTTTTTACCTAGCTTATAGGGTTAAAATTACAGTGGTTCTAGCCTTTGACTGGACTATCCGGGTTAAGCGTCCACTCGATCAGTCCAGCCGAAGTTCCGAGCTTTTCGCCCGCCGCAACTTCCTTTCCAATGAGATCGCTTTCAGCGTCGCCCAAAAAACGCAGTAATGAATTCATGCCGTTGGCGTGATTTATTTTAACCAATTGATTTTGATCCGGTGTCTTAAAACTCTGGGCTACTTTTCCCGACCATGGGCTATGCACGCTACCTTGTGGTCCTTGAATCTTAAAAGTAGTCCCCTGAGAATCACCACTTTTAAGTGACTTCATTTTTTCCGGGTTCACATTCGGAGCATTAGGACCCTTTGGAATTCCTAACTGCGCGCCGTAGCGCTCAACGATTTGATCGTAAATGAGATTAGATATTCCAACGCCGCCCTTCACGCTTACCCATTGGTCGACATACTCGTCATCGAGCTGCTCACGAAAAATTTTTTCGGCCATATTGGTTTTAATGATTTCCGACTCATTGACGGTCTTTCGCATTTGCCGGACCATCTCGCGCAGAAACTGAGTTTCATACATCTGCGCTGCTTTCATGATCTTAGGATCACGCTGTTCGGCGGCTGTTTGAGGCTTCGGCGACTGTAGCGGCTGAGACTCCGCAGCCGGAGCTGGCATTTTAAGGCCGCCGATTTTGTTTAGCACAAAGCCTCGCCGGCCGTTCTAGATTTAAATTTCTCTCTTGAAAAAAAAGAGAGGGAAGATGAGCTAGAGTAATTCGTGCATCCTGCACTTTCACTCTTTAATTCCGGTCTACTGCCAATCCATGACTGGTGCTGAACCGTTGACTCTGTTTCCTGCCAGAAACTTGAATCTAACCATCCTTGGTCACAATTCCCTAACTCATCATCCCCCGGATCCCAACACGTCCATGTGTTGGAAATAGTATTCCATATTATTAGTTTATAATTTTTTTGTCTCATTTCGAAACTTTTTTTCATAAAATCTCGAGATCTCCCTGTAAAGCCCCGACTGCCTTAATGTCCTGAATGATTGAAATCAGGTCCTTCGGAGAGACACCTAGACCATTTAGTGCCTTGACTAAACCACCCACACTCGCTTCGCCACTTAAAATTCCAACTTTGTCGCCCTCATCTTTTCCTCTTCCACCAGCCGAGGCAGGCCCTCTGACACTGGCGCTGGCGCCGCCCACCTTCACGGTCAAATCCCCATGCGAAATTGCCACTTCGGAAATGCGAACTCCGCTGCCGATAACAACCGTTCCTGTGCGCTGATTAAGTATCACTTTTGCCTTCTGATCAGGAGTCACTTCCAAACTTTCAATGGTGGCGAGCATTTCAACGGTTTTTCCCTCGAAGCGCTGGGGAACTATGACGTCAATCGTAGAAGCGTCCTTGGCGACCGCATACTTACCGCTGAGATCCTGATTTATAACTTTGGTCACTCGTGCGGCCGTTGTGAAATCGGGATTATTTAAAGTCATGCGAAACATTTTTCGGGTCGTAAAATCAATCGAAACATCACGTTCAATAATCGCTCCATTAGGAATTCTGCCAACGGTGTTATGAGAGGACCCTCCGCCATCACCAACAATGATAGGCCCCTGAGCCACGGCAAATATTTCCTGATTTGCCGCACGTAACGGAGTTTGAATTAGTGTTCCACCTTTTAAGCTACTCGCATCGCCAACCGCATTCACAGTAATATCAATATTATTTCCAGCCCGCGCGAATGCCGGCAATGTCGCCGTAATAATGACTGCGGCGACATTTTGACTGACAGTTTCTTTACCCAGCTTCATGCCTAGTTTGTCGAGCATGCGGGTAAAACTCTTTTCGGTAAACTCTGACTTACTGTCACCTGTCCCCGCTAACCCAACGACCACGCCATAGCCGACAAGTTGATTCTCGCGCACACCGCGAATATGCGCGATATCTTTTAGGCGCACGGCTTGCGCCTCAAAGAGGGCGGCAATTATTAATACAAAGAGTATTGTAAATCGAATCAATTTCACGGCCTAAATTCCTTTCTTCACGCTCACGACGTCATAGACGGGCTCAAGCAAAGCCTGCGAGCTAACGCCTTCGTCGTTAAAGTCCTGCTCGCGTACAATTCCCGTAACTATGACCCGGAACTCGCGCTTGCCAATCATAAAAGATTGCGAACCCTTAACGCGGTAATTTCCGTCAGACATCCTTTGCACAATTCGCGTGGGCACGGCATCCACACCCAAAGCATTCTCTTCATCTTTTGGCGACTCCTGTTCCTTCGCCACAGTCGTATCCCTGGAATCTTTTCCGTCTTTACCTTTATTATCCTTGGCCGCAGTCTTTTCCTTTTCCGGTTCTTTCTTCTTTTCTTCCTTGTTCGCGTCAGCCGCTTCTGTTTCCGACGCTAAACGCCTTCCCGGGTTTTCTATTTTCTTGAGTAATTTTTTAATGACAGTAATTTTAGTATCTACTTGCGTGCGCGCGGCCCCTTCTAGCTTAACCGCCAATAGGTCCCCGACCAACCGGACTATATTTTGGGAAAATAAATATGCGCCCTGCCCCTCCATTATCCACAGGCTACCCTCTTGCGCTCCGACTTTAGCTTCCGCCTCAAACTGGTCTCGTGTCATACGCATGTATTTTCTCTGTTCGCCCTTTTTGTAATTAGGCGTATCGCTAAAGCTTAAAGGTTTTTGTTGAGGAACATCGTCCGTCCAGCCATTGCCGCGCATAAAGTTTTTAAGCTTTATTCCGAATGTGCCACAACCAGAGAGACTCACCATTAAAAAGCAAAGTAGTACGATTTTCTTCACTGTATTCTCACCACGCCGGGCGCCTCCACGATTGCCGATAATATTGCTTTAGTGTTTGGATTTAAGATGCGAATGCGGTCACCCACTTCGCCCCTTTCTTGCGCAATTCCGTTTAAGGTAATCTGCAGCCATTCGTTTTCTGAAATGATCCTTACAGCTTGACCGGCCTTAACCGGCAGTTCTTTGGCGAGATTTCCATAAGTAATTGGCTCGTTAACTGGCACGCCACGTGATATCTGGCGGCCCAAAAGATTTTTTCTCTCTGGAATCCCATCATTTAACAAGGTGATGTCCCGCAGCTCAAAATTGAAGTCATTTTCCGCCAAGCGCTCACCAATATTAATATTTCTTAACGCTACCGGAACATGTTTTAAAATTTTAACTTCGCCGTTAACGGAAAAGAGTTTTTCCCCAACCCTTAAGGATATGGAGAAGTTTCCCCGTGGTAGCTTTCCACCTGGAAAATCCACCATCCATGCCGCGTCCCCTCCCACGCCATTAAATTGCGGTAAGTTAAAGCGTGAAAATTTAAATTCGCATTCACCGCAAAGCTTTTTAAATTCGGCTACGATTTTTTGCTTTACGTTTTCTTCGTCAAGCTTAAATGCCATGTTTTGAATTCGCACAACTGGCGGCACAGTAACCTTAATTTTTTCGCCAATCTCGTTTTCAACGGCAATTAAACTCTTGCGTAAAATTTTTGAAATTTGAAATCCGGTTAAATTGCGTGTCGCGTTCGTGGGGATCTGGATAATTTCTATATTGCCAATTCTTTGCAAATGCTCTTCATCAAGACCCGAGATCAGTGCAATATCCTTTAGCTTAACGCCTTCCTGCACTTCCAACTTAGAAGTTCGCTGAACCTGAATTTCAGGATTTGCCAACGCCGAAAGTGAAAATAAGAGGCTACCCAACAGAACCAGCACCTGATTACCTCAGTCCATTAATATTTTGTAACATTTGGTCCGCGGCCTGAACGACTTTGGAATTCGTTTCGTAAGCACGTTGGGCGGCGATCATGTTTACCATTTCATCCACGATATTTACGTTACTGTTTTCTAACTGACCCTGGGCGAGAGTTCCCAGAGCATTTTCGCCAGGAACAGCTTGCTGCGGAAGACCGCTGGAATTAGACGGTAAAAAAAGATTTTTCCCAATCGCTTTTAACCCGGCGGGGTTTACAAAATTTACTAACTGAATTTGGCCAATCGTTTGGGGAGTCGTATTTTGATCAAGCGTTATATTGACCTGCCCCTTGGCAGTAACTTCGACGCCACTGGCATTGGGCGGAATTACCATTTCAGGCTGTAACACGTAACCATTTTTGTCGACGATCCGGCCTTGAGAATCTTTTTTAAATGCACCGTCGCGTGTATAGGCAATTTGTCCATTGTCGGTCTCCACGGGAAAAAACCCCGGTCCTTCAATCTGCATATCCAAAGCGTTGTTAGTAATTTTAGGAGTACCAACGGCAAAATCTCTTTTGATGGCGCTGGTTTTTACGCCGAGCCCCGTCTGCACGCCCGTTGGCGAAAAGGAATTTGCGCCCGTAGCTGCTCCCGGTTCACGCAGGGTTTGGTACATGAGATCTTCGAATTCAGCCCGGGATTTCTTAAATCCAGAAGTGTTGATGTTGGCCATATTATTGGCGATAACATCCATGTTTTGCTGTTGGGCGTTCATTCCAGTTGCGGCGGTATTTAAACTACGTAGCACTGTTTATCCCCCTCGTTTAACCTTTGGTTCTCGGAACTTCGTTATAAAGTTTTTCATCCAGCTGATCGAATGCCTTTATGGCCTTTTGTGAAGATTCAAATAAGCGGTTAGCTGCGATCATATCCGTCATTTCTTGAACAATATTGATATTACTAGCCTCAAGATAGCCTTGGTGAATCTTGTATTCCCGCGCCGCTATGGGTGTGGCCGCAGTATTCGGACGCAAAGAAAATAATGAGTTTCCCTCTTTTCGTAAGACATCCTTTTCTTCAAAATTAACGACCGATATTTTTCCAAGATTTTCATCACGGTCATAAACTTCACCATTAAAGGAAACGGTCACGTTCGAATCGCGCACAGAAAAGGTACGTTGCGCCGGATCCCCAGCCCCACTTTTTAAAACCGGGTAGCCAGCCTGATTGACAAGAAGTCCTTGGCTATCTACCCGCATATTTCCCGAGCGCGAGTAGCGCACACCTTGCGGAGTAAGTACTTCTAAAAATCCTTCTCCTTCAATAGCGACATCCAGGCTATTGCCCGTGGTAAGAAGTGTCCCTTGCGAGAAGTCAGAGAAGGAGCCGCTCGCCTCGGCATACCCACGATCTGCGCCTTGCATGTCATAAAAAGATTCGATTGACGCCGGTACGCGTGGCACATTTAGAGATGTTGGCAGTTTTTCGTAAGAAGAAAGATATTCACGAAATACAGTTTGATCTTTTTTAAATCCAGGCGTGTTTGAGTTAGCTAAGTTATTTGAAATATTATCTAGACGTTGGCTCTGCGCGATGGCGCCGCTTAATGCCGAGTAAATTCCTTTCGAACTCATGACTTCACCTCGAACTCAAGTTGAGCAATCGACGTGCCAACAAGATTTCTGGATCAATGTCTGTGTTCAATTCCGTCACAATGCATTGTGAGGTTCTTCCGCTGCCAAAAAAATGACGTGTCGTCAAAATCCCTCACTTAGCCAAAGGGCTAGTTAAAGACAAGTATGATCGACCCCCTTTCATTTCGCCCGCATAATTGGAGTTAGTGTCAAAACTCATTCCTTTTTTTGTTCTCTATTTCTGTTCAGTCGTTAGTGCTTCGGCGCCGGAAGTTACGCCAAAGCTACGTATCATTACACCAAATTTAAAGACTTTAAATAATCTCGAAAAATCAAAGTTCGAAGTGGCGCCCCCGCAGGAAGCTTCGATCATTTTTGATTTGCCTATAACTTATAATTCCAAGGTGCAACAGTGGATTCATCATTATCAAGGTGCCGGCAAAAAGTGGTTTCGTAAATGGCTGGAGCGCTCTGAAAAATATGTACCCTCAATTCAACGCGTTTTGGACACCCGCGGTTTACCAAAAGATCTCGCCTATGTCGTAATGATTGAAAGTGGATTTTCTCACCATGCGGTAAGCAGCGCCGATGCCGTGGGTCCCTGGCAGTTTATTCAAGCTACGGCGGAACGCTATGGACTTACAATTAATTGGTGGATGGATGAGCGCCGTGACATGTATAAAAGTACAATTGCCGCCGCTAACTATATTTCAGATCTATTTCGCATGTTTGGTTCTTGGTATCTGGTTGCGGCCGGGTATAACATGGGCGAAAATAAGGTTAAAAAACTCATCGACAGACATCAGACCCGCAATTTTTGGATTCTTTCAAAAAAAGGGGCGTTCTCACAAGAAACTACTAATTACGTTCCAAAATTAATCGCGGCCATGCTCATCGCGAAAGCGCCGGGCCTGTATGGTTTTCGGGAGCTTAATCCCCAACCACCAACCCCTTTTGAAACAATTTTTGTTCCCGGCGGCACCGATTTAGCGGGAATCGCAAATCATCTCGGCATAAATTATAATTACCTAAAAGAATTGAATCCGGAACTTCTCCACGGATTTATCCCCAAAGTGGCGCAAAGCCATAAGATAAAGATACCCAAGGGCGCCACGAAAATGGTATCAATTTACTTAGAGCAAAAACTTTTAGCTAAGCAGTAAAAATGTTCATCGTTCAAAAGTATGGCGGTAGCAGTTTGCAAACTGCCGAACATATAAAAAAAGTGGCGGCGCGTATTGCCGATCTCTATCAACAAAAGGCAAAAATCATCGTCGTCGTAAGCGCCATGGGTAATACGACGAATGAACTCACGGAATTAGCAAAGCAAGTGAGCCCTCACCCCAGCCAACGCGAATTGGACATGCTCCTCACAACCGGCGAAAGAATTTCGATGGCACTGCTAAGTATGGCTCTTAATGACCTCCATGTGCCGGCAATTAGTTTTACCGGGAGCCAAGCGGGAGTTTTAACCGACGACTCATTTAACAATGCCCACATCATCGATATAAAACCCATCCGCATTGAGGAAGCCCTGACAAAAAATCAAGTCGTGGTTCTCGCGGGCTTTCAGGGTGTCTCACCACGCACCAAAGAAATTACGACGCTGGGCCGGGGTGGCTCGGATACCACGGCGATCGCCATGTCCGCCTATTTTAAGGCGGATCGCTGTGAAATTTTGAAGGACGTGGATGGTGTTGCCGATTCGGATCCAAAATTAAATGCCAAGGCCGAAGTAATTTCGGAAATTTCTTACGCGCACCTTATGGAAATGACTTATTGGGGGGCCAAGTTTTTACATCACCGGGCCGCCGAACTTGCGAGCCACTTAAATGTGCCGATTTATATCGGCCCCAGCCAAAAAAAGGGTGTGGGTACGATTATCAAAGGAGAAGCAAAGATGTACGAAAACGATAAAATTCTCTCGATAAACTCGCATGCGTTTGTGCGCGAAATCGCCATCAAAGTTCCTGATCTCGCCGAAGCCATAGATAAGGTTCAAGAAACACTCGCCAAAAAACAACTTCCTATGCTGCAAATTCTCCATTCCGAAAACTCCAATGGATCATGGAAATTTTTGGTCGCGGGCGCCAAAGAGCATATCGCGCCCGTCAACGAAATCTTTGGCAGCGATGGTGAATTATCGACGGTAACGACAACCTGCTTGGGGCTCGTGGCTTCCGGAAAAGCCATTCACTTTTGTAAAAAATTAAAGTCATCAGGTATCAATATCAAAAATATTATTCACGGCCCCTTAAGTTTAACTTTTGTGGTGGAACAAAAAGACCGCGAAAAAACCATAAAGGCTCTTCATAACCAATGACAAGCTCCTCGCTGGCCGCTACTTATAAAAATCTCGCGGAACTCTACGATGCCGGCATTAATATTGTAACACTCTTTGAGACATTAGCCTCAACCGAACGCGATCAAAAAGTTAAACAACAAATTTTCATGGTTTCCTCTCTGATAAAACGCGGAAAATCCTTGGCCGACTCCATGGCGGCGGCGAAATATTTACCGACATTTGATATTCCCGTCGTGCAGGCGGGTGAGCGCTCAGGCACCCTGTTAAAAATATTTAATTCACTGGCAAAAAAATATGAAGTGCGCGCCCAGGCAGAACGCACAATCCGCGCCGGACTGCTCCGCCCCATCATGCTCCTGGGGGCTGGATTATTTATTTTGCCTTTTCCCGATTTATTCACCGGAAAGATTTCGGCGGCTCAGTATCTAATTACAAGTGGCGGAATAATGGCGGCATTTCTGCTGTTTATTTATTTTCTTTTCCGCTTCAACAGATTAGCGGCCTTTGATCTGGGTCTGGCTGAACTCCGCCATAATATTTTTCTGCTAATTCCCGGTGTCCGCGGAATTATTCAAAAAATTTCTTTGGAAAATTTTGTTTCGTCCTTTGCGCATTTGCTTGATGCGGGTTTGCCAATGTACGAAGCCCTTGATTTATCGGCGCGCTCAACGCCCGATAAGAGCTTGCGAGACGCGGCCAAACGAATACTACTAGCAATTAAATCCGGTGGCAGTCTACCAGATGCCTTTGGCAGAGAGCCACGGTTTGGTTTACAAATTCACGCGGCGGTTGTCCTCGGTACGCAAAGTGGTAAATTGCCGGTGCTTCTTCACCGTCAAGCCTTGGAACTTAAGCGCCAGGTGGTTGAATCTATAGAGCGAGTTTCCAAAATCCTGCCCGCCCTGGTTTACGCCATTATTGCCATTTACATCGGCAAACAAATCATTGGCTTCTACACCCAACAGATGAAGGGACTCGACAAACTCCTAAACCTGTAGAAAAGGAGAAAAGGAGAAAAGGAGAAAGGGTGCCCGACACCAAATCAAGTCCATACCGCGTCATGGTTTGAAAAGTCACACTATAAACATCTAAGATTTATCAACGCGAATAAAAAGGGAAGGTCATGAAACTAAATTATCTCTTCATTAGCATTTTTTTGTCGGCCGCCGGCTGCGTTGTCGCCGTACCCATGCACGAATTAAACACGCCCGAAACCCTTGGGCCCTGGGGCTTCCGCCTAGGCATTGCGGCTGGCTCCGCTCCTGCGTTTGTTACCCCTCAAGCAACGACAACCCAAATTTCCGAAGCTGCTAAAATTGGTATAGGTGGCTATCATATCGGAATCGGTTTACCGTCTAATTTACAATTAAATTTAGAGGCGATGAATCAAGGGACCTCTGTCGGAATGTCAGCAAGTCTAAAATGGCAACTTGGGGGGGCCAATTATTTCCAGGCTAAAGCGGGCAATGTTGCCAGTGCCGTCAGCCTCCGTTATTGGAGCTCTGTCGCACCTGACTTCAAACTCAGCGATATCTCCTCTACTAGCTCCTATTATAGTGGCGAATTGACAGCCAAGGGATTTGACGTTTCTTATTCTTTAGGTAAGCGCTTCTCAGATTGGTTTGCGGGTTACCTAGGTCCCAAGATTGTTAGCGGCAACATTGAAGCGGGTTACCGCAATACCTCTGGCGGCCCCATCGTTCTTACGGAATCCCGCCCCCTCTCGGGCGCTGGCGCCTTTGCCGGAATCTCATTAAGTCCCCATGGTGAAAAGGCGGGATTTGATTTTAATATCGAAGGCGAGTTTATGAACCTACCTTCTTCCTTTAATGACGAAAAGGTTTGGTACACCACTTTTATGATGATGGTGGCAGTTCCATTTAGATTTTAGCGGCCAAGCTTTTGCACTTCCCCTCGTCGGGGGATCAAGTGAAATATAATGGGGCTTACCGGTTATTCCTTATATTTTTTTCATGCGTCTGGGCATTTAATTCCTTTGCCGCTGAGGTAAAGGTTTTTGAACAAACTAAAGGTGTCATCTTTGGTGAATTTCCAAACGCCCCTCATCAAATTTTTATTGGCATCAATTATCTTGAAGTTTCCTCTTTCGAAAATAGCTACTTTCGCACATTTGCTGATTTTTATACGGCCCTAACTAAAAAACCATTTTTGACCGCCCAAGATAGGTTCTTAGCTGTAAGTAAAGGGGCCAATATCATTTCGCTTCCGGTAGAAAAAGTAATTCGGCGTGAACTCTTTTTACAACCCGAATATCACATGCAGATGAACCCATCGTTTAATTTAAAACTATTACAATCCTCGCCAAATTTAGTTTTTAAAACTACCCAAGATATTTATGGACTCATTGAGCTCACCACCGAAATGCACTTGCAATTTTTTGATTCCGAAGAAATCAGAACCAATCAGGTGTTGCAAAAAACGATCTTAAGTAACCGCAGCGCCAGTCAGCTGCCCATTGCGATGACGTTACGTTATTCGGGAGACTTTAACCGGGCCTTAGATCATTTGATTACTGTTTCGGAATTTTATCCGTTAAATACACATACCACTCTCGTCGTTACCTATTTGGTTATAGGAATTAAGAAAAATTTGATGAGTTCAGGACTGGGTTCTGGCGTGTTTCGTGGAAAAATGAAGACTTATATCAAAGAAACCGCGGTTGAGACTCTGACGAACCTCAACCGCCTCTTGGGATTAAATTAATTAGTGCGCTTTCTTCTTAATTTCTTTTTTCTTGTCGTCAGCTGCTGGCGCTTCTTCAACCTTTGCCGCCGCGGGATTTGCCGGTCTTAAGCCAATTCCCTTTTTCGTGAGCACTGATTGCTTGAGCTCATTCATCATCTCAGGACGCTCTAAGATATAAGCTTTGGCAGCTTCACGGCCTTGACCTAAACGCTCGCCTTTGTAGCTAAACCAAGTTCCCGACTTATCGACAATATTTTCTGCCGTCGCGAGATCAAGAACGTCACCCGCCTGGCAAATACCAGAACCATACATTAAATCAAATTCAACTTTAGCAAATGGCGGTGCCATTTTATTTTTCACGACTTTCACGGCGGTACGGCTGCCAACAACATCTTCACCATTTTTAATGGGACCCACACGGCGCACGTCAAGACGTACGGAAGAATAGAATTTCAGTGCATTACCGCCAGTTGTTGTTTCGGGGTTGCCAAACATCACGCCGATTTTCATGCGAATTTGGTTAATAAAGATAACTAAGCAGCGGCTACGGTTAATAGCTGCCGTTAATTTTCTTAAAGCTTGTGACATTAAACGAGCTTGTAGACCCATGTGCGAATCACCCATATCACCTTCGATCTCAGCGCGTGGAGTAAGTGCCGCTACTGAGTCGATAACCAAAACGTCAACAGCACCGGAACGCACTAACGTTTCCGCGATCTCAAGCGCTTGCTCACCGGTGTCAGGTTGTGAAACTAAAAGATCCTGCGTGTTTACACCCAACTTTGCGGCGTAACCGATATCGAGCGCATGCTCGGCATCCACGAATGCCACAGTGCCGCCGTTTTTTTGTGATTGCGCGATGACACTTAAAGATAAAGTTGTTTTACCCGAACTCTCTGGTCCATAGATTTCAACGATTCGGCCCTTTGGTAATCCGCCGATCCCTAAGCCAATGTCTAAGCTAAGAGAACCGGTGGGCACGACGGGAACATCTTTATATAGACTTTCACCGCCCATTCGCATGATCGAACCTTTACCAAATTGCTTTTCAATAGCTTGCACGGCAAGGTTGAGTGCTTGCGACTTTTCGTTAGATTTTTCGGTTTGCATACTTACTCCTTTAAGGGTTAATGGGTCTTTTCTAAAACTAATTGCATTGTTTTTTTAATAGTGGCCTCTATCACTGACTCGCGTGAACCAGAAAATAGATTGATCTCGCTGTATTCAAAAGCCGGTCCAATTATAGCAATACATACAGTTCCGACAGGCTTTTCGGCGCTTCCGCCCGTTGGACCCGCGATTCCGGTAATGCCCACGGCCCAGGTGCTTTGCAGTTTCTTTTTCGCCCCTTTTGCCATTTGAACCGCGACTTCTTTGCTAACGGCACCGGCTGCCCCCAAAACGGGTTTGGATACGCCAAGAAGATTAAATTTGGATTCATTGGAATAAGCCACCACGCCACCCGCAACATATTCTGAAGCCCGGGGAACTTTAACAAGGGTAGCTAGAAAACCACCTCCCGTGCAACTTTCGGCGGCAGAAATTGTCTGATGACGAGAAATAAATCGCTCGTGGATTTGTTTAGCTAACTCTGAGGTGGACATAATTGGGGTTTTAGCACATCCCAAGTGATGATCAATTAAAATACTTTGCTGATTTTGCGCGCATAGCTTGACACGTTTTTCGCCTGAATCCATGGTGATTTTCATGGTCAATATTATTTTAGTGAGACCCCAAATTCCGGAGAATATAGGTTTTGTCTCAAGATGTATGCAAAACATGGGGGCCGATCGTCTGGTTATTGTAGATCCTCAATGTCAAATCGGCGACCGCGCCCTGGCAACTGCGGCCAGCGGACCTCTACCGCTTAAAAATCACACGCGTTACGACAGTTGGAAGGAATATACAAAAGCCGAAACGCAAGGCAAACGAATTGGATTTACTTGCCGAAGCGGTCAATTCCGACCAGTTACTTCTTTTGAAGCAATCACGGATTTCGACGCAACAACAAATCTGGCTTTTGGATCGGAATCCAGCGGACTAACCAATGAAGAACTCTTGGACTGTGACGTTCTTTGTAGCCTTCCTGTTTTTGGACCTGTTTCCAGTATGAATTTGTCCCATGCGGTAATGCTGGCGCTGTATATTTTCAAAAGTCAAATTCCAGCCAAAGAGCAACTCACGCCAAAATCCGCCAGCGCGTTTCCCCATGAGTCATTAAAACTCTGGCTCGAAAAACTGGGTTATGATCTTTCTGGCAAAACTACGGCTTACACCGTCCTTCGTCAAATGTTTCAAACGGCGAAGCCAACACCAAAACAAATGGTGGTTTTAGAAAAAGTTTTGCAGCAAAATATACGCTTATTAAATTAGGAAATAAAGCCCGATGACCTTCCCGGCAAATACTAAAATTAAAACAAAGGCTGCGGAGGTTTTTTTCTCTGACCAGGGATACGTACGCGTAAATGTTTGTCCGAGCGTTCAACAAACCCTTGCCGACGCCAAAGAAAACATGACGGCGATCTGCCAGGAATTTAAAATCCCTCTTATCGTCGATCTACGACTGGCAAAACCCGTTGATCCTGAAGTCCGTAGATTTTATAGCGGACAAGTTCTTGTGGATCACTTTACATCCATGGCGATAATCATCGATTTAAGTGCCGTCGGCCGTATGATGGTCAACATTTATTTAGCTGTCGCCAAACCAGCTATTCCCACAAAAGTTTTTACCGATGAAAATGAGGCCGTAAAATGGACAATCGCCTCGAAGAAATAATTTCGGTTTTAGAAAAAATGGCCAGTGGCGATATGTCGCTCCGGTTAAAAATAACCGATAAGCGCGACCACGTCGACGCTCTGGCGTTTGGAATTAATATTCTTGCCGATGAAATTGTGTATAAACAACAACTCGAACAAAAGCGGCGCCATGATCTGGAACTAGCCCATTTGCAACTTACAAAGACCTTAAATGATTTGCGCATGACTCAAGAACAGCTCATTCAAGCCGCCAAGCTTGCTATTCTTGGCGAAGTCTGCGCCGGCCTGGCCCACGAGGTCAGTACACCGCTAACGACAATTAGCGGTTACGTGGATACGATTGCCGGGCTGGTAGAAAAAAACGCTAACGGATCACCAACAGCGATTGCTCCTTACATTGAAAAGACGCAACGTCAAATTGACCGGGTCATGGAAATTGTAAGTCATATTCGTGATTTTTCGCGAAAGTCAGAGCAGAACTTTGCGCCCGTTGCCGTCTGCCATATCGTCGATGCTTCGCTCTTGTTATTCGAAAATCAATTCCGCACCCAAAGCATCCACGTTGAGAGAAATCAGCTAGACAGAGAGTACCACGTCAACGGCAACTTTACTCTCTTGGAGCAAGTTCTCATTAATATTTTAGCAAATGCCAAAGATGCGCTATTGCTTTCGCCCAATAAGAATGACCGTAAAATAAGAATTAATATCGCACCTCATGGTAGCCGCATAAAAATTGAAATTTTTGATAACGGAGCCGGTTTGAATTTAAATATTCCCGACATAAAAACCAAGGTCTTCGATCCATTCTTTACGACAAAAACCGCCGGACAAGGCACTGGAATTGGATTATCAATTTCTCAAGGTATCGTGCAGAGCCACCGGGGCAGCATTTATATCGACAAAGCCGAGGATTATTCGACGGTCGTTACCATTGAACTTCCATTGCATTCTTTTAACAATTGCAATCCGTGAGCTAAGGATGGCCTCCCTTTTTGCAAGGCATCGGCGGCGATAGCCGTCCATATTATGGAAGTTTTTTGCGCTACCGATAACTCACAATATCCCGATAGTTTATAGCACTTCGGGTGGGTCGCAAAGGCTTGGTCTTCTATCTGTTTACAAATATTAGTCCCCGAAAATTTTTCTAATTCACTCTGCAAACAGTAGGCTACCTTATTAATAAAAACCGTGCGCTCATCATTCCACTGCGCCGCTTTTTGCAGATAGAGACTACAAAGACGGTATCCAAAATTAATTAAGTAATCCGTACCCTCTGCTGAACGCACGTAACAGGCGGTCTCTTTTTCCTTTTCCAGGTAATAATCACAATTTGAGAAATTCGGAGTTGCCGAAAACGCCGTACTTAAAATCAAAATCACTAAAAACATAAGCGGATGCTAATCGAAATTAGGGCCGGCAGCAAGACCCAAAAGTGATACAATCGCTAAGATTCAATTAGAATTTAATTTTTGTTACTGATTGCAAAATAATATTCACGACAAGCCCTGCCGCTAAATCATCCAATACTACACCCAGTCCGCCTTTGACTTTCTGATCAATGTAGCTAATGGGATACGGCTTTAGAATGTCAAAAAATCGGAACAAAATAAAAGCTCCAAGTAGGTACTGCCAGGTCAGCGGCAGCCAAAAAAACGCGACTAGGTATCCTACCACTTCATCGATAACGATTTGCTGATTGTCATGCGAATGCGTGTGCGCTTCAAAAAAACTACAAGCAAAAATAGCGGCAAAGATTAGAAGGACGGTAATTTCCAAATACCTCATCGCCCCAAGACTGGCGATTCCATAGGCCAGCGGAACGGCCAGCAATGTACCAAAAGTTCCAGGGGCCCACTTTATCTTACCGACGTAGAGTCCAGTAACAAAAAACTCGGTGATCTTAAGCATTTCTTCTGCAAACTCTACCTGTGTCCGGTGACTTTGTCATGGCTAAAATATAAAATTAAAACTTATGAAACTAAATCAAATTCTCAGTGCTGCCGTCAGCCGCGAAGCCAGTGACATTCATCTTAAAGCCGGCATCGTTCCCGTCGTGCGCAAACATGGAATCCTGCGGCCACTTGATCCTAATATGGAACCACTGACTCCCGAAGTCGTACACCAAATGGCCTACGAAATTCTAGACGAAACTCAACGCAAAACTTTAGAGACCGTTGGCGCAGTGGATTTAGGTTACGGACTCCCTGGCATTGGGCGGTTTCGCGTAAATGTATTTCGTCAGCGCGGCACTCTCCGTATCGTGATGCGCCTTATTCCTTTTGAAGTTCCTGATATTGACAAGGTAAATCTCCCCGCCGTCATTAAGAAATTAGCTCTTGAAGCCGAGCGTGGTCTTATTCTTGTAACTGGCATGACCGGCTCGGGAAAATCAACGACTCTCGCGGCAATGATTAATTATATTAATCAACATCGCAACCGTCACATTGTTACAATCGAAGATCCCATCGAGTTTTTAATCCGTGATCAAAAATGCATAATTTCTCAAGTTGAATTAGGCACGGACGCCAATACTTATCCGCAGGCGCTAAAGTCAGCGTTGCGGCAAGATCCAGATATAATTTTGATTGGCGAGATGCGGGACCTGGCGACAATAGATACAGCGCTGACTGCGGCCGAAACGGGGCACCTTGTGTTGTCCACGCTTCACACCACCGATGCGGCCGAGACAATTAACCGCATCCTTTCCGTTTACCCTCCTCATCAACACCAACAAATTCGCTATCAACTCTCTGCGGTTTTAAAAGCCATAGTCAGCCAGCGCTTGATAACCAAAAAAGACGGCAATGGCTTCGTGCCCGCGGTAGAAATACTTATTAACAGCGGCCGCATAAAAGAATTAATTTTAGCCGGAGGCCGCGCCAAGGAAATGCAGGAAGCCATTGAATCGGGACGCACGGCTTATGGCATGCAATCTTTTGATCAAAGTTTGATGGAACAAATCGCCAAAGGATTAGTGACCTATGAAGCGGCCCTTCAAGCCTCCTCCAATCCCAAGGACTTTGCCGTGCGCTACTCGGGGATTAAAGGGGCAGATGCGGCAAATTGGGCCTCTAAAGACAGTAATTCCGGCAATAATCGCATTTGGGACCAGATCCAAGAGCTTGAACTCCAGACAAATCTATCTCATATTAGTAAGAAAAAAGGCTCTGGCAAAAAATGAAAAGTTACGAAATTCGCGAAGCATTTATCAAATACTTTGAAAGTAAAGGGCATACCCATGTCCCTTCCAGTGGATTAATTCCCGAAAATGACAACACACTAATGTTTGCCAACGCCGGGATGAACCAGTTTAAAAATGTATTTACCGGTTTAGAAAAGCGCCCTTACACCCGCGCGGTGTCTTCGCAAAAATGCGTGCGCGCCGGCGGAAAACATAATGACCTGGAAAATGTTGGTTTTACGGCCCGCCATCACACTTTTTTTGAAATGCTGGGTAACTTTTCTTTTGGTGATTATTTTAAAAAAGACGCGATTGCTTTTGCGTGGGAATTTTTAACCAAGAAATTAAATATCCCCAAAGAAAAACTTTTTGTAACGGTTTTCGAATCCGACGATGAGGCCGCCGACATTTGGTATCAGCAGGAAGGCGTTCCGCGCCAAAGAATTTCCCGCTTCGGCGAAAAAGATAATTTTTGGCGCATGGGTGATGTTGGTCCTTGTGGGCCTTGCTCAGAAATATTTTATGACCACGGACCGGAAGCCGGCTGCGGAAAGCCAACTTGTAAGGTCGGCTGCCCGTGCGACCGCTATGTTGAAATCTGGAATTTGGTTTTCATGCAATTTTACGAAGATGAGTCGGGAAAACAAAATCCCCTTCCGAAGCCTTCCGTAGATACGGGTGCCGGTTTAGAACGTATTTCGGCCTGCATGCAAGGAAAGACAAACAATTACGACACGGATTTATTTAAGACGATGATTGATGTGGCCTGCAAGGTCTCCGGCGTAAAGTACGACAAAGAAAATGCACCCGCTCTGCGGGTTTTGGCCGATCACGCACGCTCTACCGCTTTCTTAATCGCCGACGGTGTTATCCCGACAAATGAAGGCCGCGGTTACGTTCTTCGCCGAATCATGCGCCGGGCGATTCGTTATGGCCGCAATTTAGCCAAAGACGAAACACTCTTCCCGCAGGTTGTCGCAGCGGTCGTTGAATCCATGGGTAAATTTTATCCAGAACTTAAGCGTGGTTCTGACCGCATATTAACAATGACCAAAGACGAAGTGAGCCGTTTTATTACGACCCTTGATCAAGGAACAGAAATCTTAAACGAAGCTCTCAAAAAAATCCTTAAGCAAAAAGGTAAGACTGTCGACGGCGCGCTGGCTTTTAAACTTTATGATACTTTTGGCTTTCCGCTCGATCTAACTCAACTTATCGCGCGGGAACATGGACTTGATGTCGATACGAAAACTTTCGAAGCAGAAATGGCTAAAGCCAAAGATGTAGCTAAATCCAGTTGGAAAGGCGCTGCTACCGGCAGCGACCGCGCCCATATTATTTCTTTAGTCCAAGAGGCGAGTAAAAATAAAAAGGCAACCCAGTTTACTGGCTACGAAGAAACCGAATCCGCAGGCAAAGTCTTGCTTCTAAGTAATGGCAAAGAAATCGTAAAAAGTTTAACCGCCGGCGAATCAGGGTTTCTCATTTCCGATACCACCCCATTTTACGGCGAGGGCGGCGGTCAAGCTGGCGATACCGGTTTAATTTCCGGGGGCGGCGCCGAAACGGAAGTCACAGATACAAGTAAAGAAAACGATATTTATATTCATCATATCATCGTTAAAAAGGGTACTTTGACGTCAGGCCTGGATTATCAATTCATGGTGACAACATTGAAGCGAAAAGCAACCGCTGCCAACCACTCGGCGACCCACTTACTCCACTCGGCTTTGCGCAAAGTATTAGGAACACATGTCAGTCAGGCGGGATCGCATGTAAACGACGAGCGTTTGCGTTTTGACTTCACTCACAATTCTCCACTGACTCCAGAAGAACGCCGTAAAATCGAAGAACTGGTGAATGCCGAAATTGCCAAGGGCAACGGCGTTGAAACCAAAATCACCACACCTAAGAAGGCCGTCGACGAAGAAGGCGCGCTGGCCATGTTTGGCGAAAAATATGGCGAAAAAGTGCGGGTCTTAAAAATGGGCGATTTTTCCGTTGAACTTTGCGGCGGAACGCACGTTAAAAATACGTCTGATATTTTAGCTTTTAAAATTGTAAGCGAAGGTAGCGTAAGCGCCGGCGTTCGCCGTGTCGAAGCAGTCGCTGGTCCCATGGCTGTAAAGTATCTTTTAAAAAATACTAACGAGTATTTACAGGCTCGCGAAGTGATTAGTGCTAATGAAAACTGGCAACAGTTCATGGAAAAAACCTCCAACCCCATTGTTCAGTGGATTGAAACCAGCCGTAACGACTTAAAAAATCTCGAACGCCAAGTGAAGCAGGCCCAAAGCCAAAAAGTAGATGTCGATGCTTTTGTCAAAAATGCTCAGTCGGTAAGTCTTAACGGTCAAGACGCAAAATTGGCTTCGGCAATTCTAGAAATGGACGACCGCCAAGTGCTTAGCGACATTGCCGATAAAATGAAAAATAAATTAGGTTCTGGCATCGTCGTGGTCATTGGCAAAGGCGAGAGCACGCATCCCATCATCGTAACTGTTTCCTCGAATCTCACCCAGAAAATTAAGGCGGGAGATGTTTTAAAAAACATTACGCAGGTCATGGGTGGTAAAGGCGGCGGCCGGCCCGATTTTGCCCAGGGTGCCGGCGCTGATTTTTCTAAAGCCAAAGCAGCTTTAGAGGCGATTAAGTAATTTAGCCCGCCGCCTTGGTTTCGCCTGTGACGCGGCTACAATGCTCACAATAAAACATTTCGAAGCTATCAAAAGAATGTTCTAAATTGTTTTTGTCAGAAATTTTAAACGCTTTCGCATAATGATCTCCGCACGATTCGCATCCCCTAATTCCGTGTAAGTCATTATAAATACTAAGAGCAGTAAGCGTGCCATCCCACCGCTTACGAACAAGTCAATCTATAGGTTGCAAATCAATCAAGTATCCGTGGAAGAGCAACCTATAGGTTGACTTGTTCCATATATCCCTCCCCCTCCTACAGACCAAGCAACCAACCGCACGCCGCACATTTCCCTACTTCCGCTAGCGGTTTTGCGATCTGTTCGTGTAGTTTAATGGTTATTTGCCAAGCTTGTTAAAGCTTCGCCTCTCGCGCAGCTATACTAACGGAGAACTTGGCAACGATCTGAAAGCGATGCTCACTTCTTATTTCTACAACAAACTTAACTGCTGATTCGGCCGAACAAAGTGCTCGACCGTGAGTTCGCTGCGTTTTTGATTTAGGCCAAATTTTTTTGTGTAAATTTTAAAAATCTGCCGGAGGCTTTCTACTAAGGGCCCTTCACCCTTCATGCGATTTCCAAAGCGCGGATCATTTAACTTTCCTCCCCGCATTTCTTCGATGGCGGACAAAACCCTCTCCTTGCGTAAAGGTCTGTGAACCTCTAACCACTCCTTAAAAATTGGGGCAACAGTAAGCGGCAATCTCACTGGAATAAAGGCCGCGGAAAGCGCTCCGGCATCTGCCGCCGCCTTCAGGATTTTTGGCATTTCATGATCATTAAGTCCCAAAATTAAAGGCGCCACGTTTACACCCACGGGAATGCCGTTCTTCGCTAATTCTTCAACGGCACGCAGCCGCGCCGCTGGCCGCGATGTGCGCGGCTCTAAAACCGAAATCAAATCATCATCTAAACTTGTTATGGACAGAGTAACGTGAACGGCGCGAAACTCGTTGAGCTCCTTAAAGAGATCAATATCCCGCGTGATAAGATGATTTTTCGAAATTAAGGAAACAGGGTTACGAAACTCCGCTAACACCTCTACACACTGGCGCGTAAGTTCTAGTTTTCTCTCAATGGGCTGATAGCAATCCGTATTCCCGCTCATCATTATCACATCGGGCTCATAACTTTTCGCCATAAGCCTTTTGCGTAGGAGTATGGGCGCATCTTTTTTAACTAGAATTTTGGATTCAAAATCAAGCCCCGCAGAATAACCTAAATACTCATGAGTAGGCCGCGCATAACAATAAGCGCAGCCATGTTCACAGCCACGATAGGGATTTATCGAATAGGAAAAGCCAATATCCGGACTGTCATTTTCGCTAATGATAGACTTGCTTTTGTCATAAAAAAACTGGGTTTTTAAT
The DNA here is from genome assembly GCA_964498095.1 of uncultured Bdellovibrionales bacterium. Taxonomy (GTDB): domain Bacteria; phylum Bdellovibrionota; class Bdellovibrionia; order Bdellovibrionales; family SG-bin7; genus SG-bin7. The sequence goes on from CAZCFY010000010.1 coordinate 149,740, forward strand.
TTCGATTTTTCCGCAAAGCGCAAATCATCTTCGGGCTCCTGCTCGAAATGTAAAGTCTCAAAGCGGTTTTTGGGATCGGAACTAGCACCCCGCCCTTTTATGTCCTTAAACTTTTCCATGAGCTTATGAAGTATAATTTAATTTCAAGGCCATCAACATATGGCAAAGATTTTAATTAAAATTTTTCATTGACCAAAATTTCGAGTAATTCGGCGTAAAGAATCCTGTCAAGAGTAATTGGCACAAGGTTAGCAAGGGATTCAAACTTAAAAGAGGCTCTAAAGTGTTGGATCTAACTGAAAGCCTTTAGAAAATTTTATAGATTGATGGCCAATTTTGGGAGTATTAACATGCGCAAAACTCGTTTCTCGTTTTTTTTGTTAGCGACTTTCATCTTAAGTTTGAATGCCACGGCCCAAGTTAGCCATGATAATAGCGACAGATACCGTAATTATCCCGCCAAAAAGATGCCAAAAGGCACACAATTAAGATTTGAAACGGAAATCATAATTCCCGCCGATCAAAAGTCCGTTAGGGTAAATTTAAAATCCGTAAAGAATTGCGAACTCCATATCGACAGTACCTTAACCAAAGAATATGACCAAGTCATCGCAGCGGGAACTGCTCAACCCGTGGCTGAAAGTGACAGCTGGGGCGTGAGATTAAGTCTTAATCCAAATATTTACATATATTGCCCTGACGTCTCGTTTGGTACAGTGGGAGAAATAATCGACGCTTTCAGCGGGCCGCTTTTGTTTGAGTTTCCTGAGCCGATTAAACCACAGCCATTTATTTTTCCAAAACCAAATTAAGTCGAAATGACCAGCGAACTTTCGATTTGAGTTCTAACTTCATCTGGAAGGCCCACGATATTATTTAAAAACCGTTGGGCCACGGCTAAAAGCCGGTTATCTATGGAATCTACAAAGTGAACTAAATCAGATCCCTTATAGAGGGTCTTTTCTTTTTTATGTTCCTGAATAAATCCCATGCGGATCTTTTTGGTAGGTAAAATTTCAAAATAGGTTCCAAAAAAAGTCATGTGGCATATTAGAAGCTCATTGTTTTTTACCAGTGCATAAAGTTCGTTGGCCCGGCCATCGGTAAACCACAGCGCTTCCCCGCGCGGATCCTGATTAAGAAACTGTGTATTCACCTTGCGCATGGAGAGCCCCGCAAGTTCATATTTTAAATATCTCTCAATCGGCTCTTTTAACACTTCGGCATGGCCAGTAAATTTACAGCCCACGATTAGGGGAGACATATGCCGCACACTTAAAATCAACGGAAACTGCACATCGTCTAAAATCAAATCGCCATGAATATCCTGGCGCTGTTGCCATTTGGGATCCGTGTAGTGAGCGTCAAGACCTATTCCGGTGAAGGAAATATTAACGGCCGGAATTTCCTTGTTGTTATCTTTGCAGTTAAAGATTATCCGGCTAAGGGTAGTTAACCGCGCGAAGCGTTCCGTACTTTCTTTTTCCTGAAAAGATAAAAGTCTTTTTAAAAATTTCATTTTCCCTTGCCGGCAAAGATGCAGAGAAGTTCAAACATGGTATCGACTGCGGCAAGTGACGTAATATCGGCGTGATCAAAAGGGGGCGACACTTCGACAATATCGGCACCAACAAGATTTTTAATATTAAAACTCCGCAGAGTTTGTTGCGTTTCGTAAGTCGTCATTCCCCCGACGACAGGCGTGCCAGTTCCGGGTGCGTAAGCAGGATCCAAACAGTCAATGTCAAAACTAATATAAGTTGGATGATCATCTATTTTTTCAAAGTTTTTTAAAAACCCTTTAAAATCAGATCGTAAATCATCAATCGTGTGTACATTGATTTTAGTTTTTTTTACGAAATCCAAGTCATCTGATCCCGCCAGCGGTCCGCGAATTCCAATTTGGTGCGAAATCTTTGGATCGATAAGTTTTTCATCAGCGGCGTGGCGCACAAACGTGCCATGATGATATTCATATCCCCAAGCGGCGGGATAACTATCTAAGTGCGCATCAAAATGAATTAATCTCAGTGGCTTTTTATATTTTTTCTTTAACTGCCGTAAAATCGGTAAAGTAATAGAATGATCTCCACCCACGGCGATAAATTTTTTATTTTCCTTAAGAACATCTCCCACAAATTTTTCCACACGCTCAAAACAGAGTTTTTGATCTACAGGCACGGTAGGAGAGTCGCCCAGGTCAGCCACTTTTATTTTTTCAAAAAAATTTAGCGCCCGGCCCCAATGGTAACCACGACCCAATGAAGAAGCCTCGCGAATACGCGTGGGCCCAAACCGGCAGCCGGGCCGGTAAGAAACCGCGCCGTCAAATGGGATGCCAAAAACTCCAACATCGTAATCAGCGTCAACTGGCACATGCGGCATACGAAAAAATGTTTTAATCCCCGAAAATCGAGGAAATTCACGGCCGCTTAAAGGTTTGTATTCCATAAGTTGAAATTGTGACATAAGAAGAAGGCATGTCCAAGCAAATCGCGCAGGAGCTTTTGAGCTGGTATAAAGTGACTTCGCGGCCGCTGCCGTGGCGGGAGAATCGCGACCCTTACCGCATCTGGATTTCTGAAGTTATGTTACAGCAAACTACGGTTGCGGCGGTTATCCCTTATTACGAAAAATTCATGGAGCGCTTTCCGACACTAAAAAATTTAGCCGATGCGGACCTTGATGATGTGCTCGAAATGTGGGCGGGGCTAGGTTATTACTCGCGGGCGCGAAACCTTCATGCGGCCGCAAAAAACATCGCGAGTTCTAAGTTTCCCAAATCCTACCAAGAGCTTTCGGAACTTCCTGGGTTCGGTCCTTATATTTCGCGCGCGGTAAGTTCTATTGCCTTCGATGAACCGGTCGCGGCCATCGATGGAAATCTAATTCGCGTTTTGTCGCGAATTTATGGGCTAAGAGCTGAGTTTTGGAAAACAGCAGGACGGTTACAAATTCAAAGTGTCGGCGATGATCTTATGAAGTGGGGATTGAGTTCCGAACTTAATCAGGCGCTTATGGATTTAGGCGCTGATGTTTGCGCGAAACAAAATCCTCGCTGTAACCTATGCCCGTTGGCGAAATTTTGTGTCGCTAACAAAAACTCTTTACAAAACCTACTGCCATTAATGAAACCGCGAAAAAAAGTAGAAATGTGGTTATGGAATCCCGAAATAAACAGGAAACAAGGTAAGATTCAGTTGTTAGAAAATAAGTCGTTGCCATTTTTACGCAATCAATGGCTCTTTCCTGGCTCTGGAAGGAAAATCACTAAACGCCCAAATAAATTTTCTTTTAAGCATACCATCATGCACTATGAAATTTATGTGGCCCCAAAAGTTTGCAAACCTAGACCTGGGGGACGCTGGATCAAGATTAATGAGTTGCCACGCCTCTCGCCGTTTTCTATCCTTACTAAATCATTATGATGAAGAAAATTTTAAAAATTATGGGCTTAGCGCTCGTCGCTTGCCAAACTCAAAGCGTTCAAGAGACGGGACTCGCCCCCGAACAAATCGCCGCGATCTTGCACGGCGAAAACATCCCGGAACACGCGCCCACACCAGTTCAGCAAGCGGCGCCTATTGAGTGGAAACTACAAACACCCACGCAGGTCACGCAACTTGGCGAGAACTGGTCAGCTTCTTTTTCTCCTGACGGCCAGCGGCTCATTTATTTAAGCCGCCAACGGGCGTTGCATGCGATGGCCCAGATATACGAGTACTCACTAGGAACAAAAAAAGAACGGCGAATATCCCATCAAGATGGCTGGATTGGCCAAGTCCGGTACATTGCAAACACTAGTAAAATTATTTATTCTTCAACCACCGACGAAGTTAAAGAAGACTTAGACAAACTCGTTAAAGAGGCCTTGGAGACAAAACCACCAACGTCGGAAATTATTCCTGGCATCGCTTATGCCGAGAATCTTAAAGTATTGCCCTTTGAGATTTATACTTCCGATCTTGATGGCAGTAACATTGCGCGCATCACGGACTCCAAAGGCTTTGATGCAGCCCCAGCTCCAAATCCAGCCACGCGAAATATTGTTTTTACGTCTTTTCGCTTTGGCGACGGGGAATTATTTCAGTGGTCAATGTCCAATCGAACCATTTCACGCCTCACGCAAGCGCCAGGAATTGATATTCAAGCCAATTATTCTACTGACGGAAAACAATTGGCCTGGGTACATCAACCTAATTCGAACTCACCGACTTCGTGGATTCTAATTGGTAACGCCAACGCCAAAAGCAGCTCACCAATTTTAAAAAAGCCGGCGGCCTATATTAACCCTGCGTGGAACAGTGATAATAAAACGGTAATTTTTAGCAGTAACTTTGAAGACGAAAAAAATTTCGACCTCTATACATATAATATTGAGTCCAAATGTATCAAAAAATTAACAATGCATGAGGCCGTGGACAAAGAGCCTTCATTTGGTCCAGATGGAAAAAAAATAGTTTTTACGAGTAATCGTAATGGCACTGACCAAATTTACGTTATGGATTTCGCACCGCCCGAAGCGTGCATGAATTTGTTGGACAACTAATTTTTTTTTAATGAAACTATTCCTACTTTAACAAGGAGGAGTTAATGAATAAATTTTTAGCCATTGGATTTGGCGCATTATTATCAGCCAGCGTTTCTCTCGCGGAAAGCTACGAGAAAGTCATTGGTGTTGGCTTGGCGATCGAACAGAAAAGCGAAAAAGCTTTTGTAATTAAAGAACTCGTCGAAAATTCGCCGGCCGCGCGCTTGGGCAAAATCCAAGTTGGTGATATGATTACTGAAATCAAATCCTTACCAACTACAAACTGGGAGCGAGTTTACGGCAAAAAACTAGAGGACGTTATTGCGATGATTCGTGGTCCTTTAGGCGTACCCGTAGAATTAAAAATATATCATCCCGCTGATCACGCGATCACGCCGGTCGTATTAATTCGTGAAGAACTTGATATGCCCTCAACTGACGCTTTGACCGACGGTATTTAATTGATATTTGAAAGGACCTCAGTTAACTTTAAGGTATGAGGTCCTTTTTATTTCTGCTTGCTAGTTTTTCTTACTTGGCCCTAAGTCTAGGCGCCCCTACACCGACAAATTTAAGCACTCAAGTTGACGACGCTTTAAAAGTTTATCGGTCGCCCAACGGTTTCCGCATTGATGCCACTGCAACAGATTGGGAATTAATACCCGCACCAAAAAAGAGTAAATATGTTATTACCTCTTTTCGTTCTAAAAATGCGGTAAATAATATTCATGCTTCACTTACCGTTCGCCGCGATCCAATTCCAAAATCAAAGAATCTCGAAGGGTACGTGCAAAAATGGCTAAATCAGTACCCGCGCTTTGGATTTGATGTATTGGGTTCTAAGAAAATTAAACATAAAGAAATTCCCGGCTTCTTAATTGATCTTGTTAGCCGCGACGGGCAAAAGCAGTTACGCCAAGTTGTCTTTTTTCGCGACAATGACGCTTACGTGCTGACTTGCCGTGACTCAAAGGACAATTTCAAGAACTCACTAAAATCTTGCAATAAAATTATCCGCTCACTAGAGTGGGATACATTATAATTTAAAAATTTAACGGAGATATTATGATTTATTTATTACCATTGGTATTGGTTGCGCTACATTCTTTCGCCGACATTTTACCAACAAAAGTCGAAGATCCCGCGGATAATCCGTCAACACCAGAAAAAGTTGAACTCGGTAAACTACTTTTTTTCGACGGCCGGCTTTCATTAAACAACAAAGTTTCGTGCAACACCTGCCACAATGTTTCTAACGGCGGTGTTGATGGCTTGGCAACCTCCAAAGGCGTCGATAACAAGCTCGGCGGCCGCAATTCTCCAACAGTTCTTAACGCCGCTTTTATGTCCGTGCAATTTTGGGATGGGCGGGCCGCGACCCTTGAAGAACAAGCTCTGGGCCCGATGTTAAACCCCGTTGAAATGGCAATGCCAGATCACAACGCCGTCGTTGAAAAGTTAAAAAAGATTCCTGGTTATGTTGGCCTATTTGAAAAAGTATTTGGGAAAGATGCTTTAAACATCGGAAACGTCGCGAAAGCGATCGCCGCTTTTGAGCGCACGTTAATTACTCCCAACAGCCCTTACGATAAATTTATGGCTGGAAATAAAAAGTGGTTAAACAAGCCCGCCCAACGCGGCCTTGAGTTGGTAAAATCCGTCGGTTGCGTGACTTGTCACTCTGGCCCAACCTTCTCCGGACCGAAATTGGCAACCGGTCAGGGATTTTTTCAAAAATTTCCCGTGATCCCGGGCACCGAATACGAAAAAAAATATGAACTGGCAAAAGATTTAGGCCGCTTTGAAGTCACAAAAAATGATGCGGATAAAAACATGTGGCGTGTTCCCACTTGGCGCAACGTCGGGCGAACCGCTCCCTATTTTCATAATGGAAAAGTAGATAATCTTCCAGAAGCTGTTCGGGTTATGGGGAAAACGCAATTGAACAAGGATTTAACCAAAGAAGAAGTTCACGACATCGTTGAGTTCTTGTTAACTTTAAACAGCGATGCGCCCGTGCAAAAGAAACCTAAGCTCCCGCCGACACCGAAAAATATTAGTCTTTAACTGAATCTGGGGCCACTAGGCTCCGGGACCATAAAAAAGATTTTGTATACTTGCCTTATGAGGGTCGCCTGCTAACAACCGGGCGACCAACCCTCAAGCTTTAAACAATTTTGAAAAGAACCCCTTGATAGTTTGACCCAGGGTTTTTGGCGCGGCCGGCGCAGGCTTACCGCGGTACTCGCCACGGTTAAAACTCTTGTTGCGGTCACGGCCTTGACCGCCCTTGTGATGTCGATCACGACGGTGAGGTTTATCGCGCCGTTGAAAGCGGTCTCCGCCACTGCCTCCACTACGCTGCTCTTCATTTCGTGGATGCTCATCACGGCGCCCATGACGGCCCGATAGACGGTCGCGATGTTCGCTGCTGCCGCCACCACTACTGCGCTGTTCATGGCGCTGTTCTTGACGCGGCTCGCGCTGTTGCTCGTCACGCGGTGGACGATCATCACGCGGATGATCCCTTCGCGGCCCACGATTGCGGTCACGATCACGCCCACGCGGTGGACGGTCGCGGTTATCACGTTGTGGACGGCCTTGATCGCGGCCCCCTGTCCAACGGCTCTGGCCATTGCCACGAAATCTGTCGCGCGGAAATGGTTTAAACTCTTTTACCATGTCGGCTTCTTCAAGCCATTCGCTAACCAACTTGTGCTTTAAAAAGTTTTGAATACGATCTAGAGATTCAACGTCATTATCGGAAACAAGGCTAAACGCTAAACCTTCCTTACCGGCACGGCCCGTGCGGCCAATGCGATGGACGTAGGTCTCAGAATCTTCGGGTAAATCAAAATTAACTACGAGATCGACACCAGCAACATCAAGTCCGCGCGCTGCAAGATCCGTCGCCACTAAAATATTTTTATTGTTATCGAGCGCTTTAAATTGCTCCATAACCCTATTGCGCTGGTTCTGCGACAACAGACTAGAAATTCCCAAAGCAGGAAGACCATTCGAACTTAAAAAATCAGCTATTCTTTCCACGTTGCTTTTGTAGTTTGAAAACACGATTACTTGCTTTGGATCGTGTTTTTTGATGAGCGAAAGCAAATACATCGGCTTATCAGAATTTCCCACATGGTAGATAACATCTTTTACGTTCTCGGCCTTGGATTGGTCGCGGCTCAAATTTATTTCTACCGGATGCGAACCCATTTCATAAGCGATATTCAGAACATCAAAATTTAACGTCGCACTAAAGAGCAAAACCTGGCGTTCCTTGGGTACGCGTTGGACAACATAGCGGACGTCGTCTTGAAAACCCATGTCAAACATACGGTCAGCTTCGTCAAAAACTACCGCGCGGATTTTGCGAAAATCAATAATGTGCTCTTTATAAAGATCTATGAGGCGTCCGGGGGTGGCGATTACGAATTCAATGGGCTCCGCTAAGTCTTTTTTCTGTTGATCGTAACCCACGCCGCCATAAACAGTTGTGGCGCGCAGACCTGAGTCCCCTTTAAGATCCATAAAGTTTTTGTAAACTTGCTCGCACAATTCGCGCGTGGGCACCATGACCAAAACAAAATCCCGCTTTTGCCAGTTAGTAAATGGGACAGCTCGCGTTTCGGCGACGGAAGAATCCAAGGGCTTCAAAGTTTCCGCAGGAATAACTTCGGGGTCCGAAGTTACTGTCGGCGCCGGAGTTGGGTTTTCACCCGCCACCGCCACACCTTCGGTCGCAACTTTTTCACTGGCCGTCGAACTCTGCCGCTGCAATTCTTTCGAAAGCAAAATTCGATGCATGAGTGGAATTAAAAAAGCCGCCGTTTTACCGGTTCCGGTTTGCGCGAGACCCGCAATATCTTTTCCCGACATGATGTAAGGAAAGGAGGACTCTTGGATCGGAGTTAAATCGGTGTAACCAAGTTTTTCTACGGCTGCCCTTAGCACTGGCAGGATATCAAGATCAGAGAATTTCAAAATCTACCTCAAGGCGTGAAATAACACGCGACATCAACAAAATACTTCAGATAGAATGTATACGAATTCAAAGGTAAAAAGTCAAAGAAGCCCAAAACTTATGGCACGTAATATTTTATCAACACGTCTAAATCGCATATCGCAACTTACGCCCACTATTATTGAACTCGATATCAAGATGAGCGACCCCAAAGAGCTAAAATTTAAGGCGGGTCAGTTCATGATGCTTAATATTCCACCAAGAGAAGGGCAAAAACGACCCACATTACGCGCCTATTCTATTGCGTCTGACGCCAATGAGGCTTCAGGTTTTAAGCTAATCGTGAAACTCGTGCCAAACGGCTTGGGGTCTGATTTTTTAAAAAACCTAAAACCCGGGGATAATATTAATTTTACCGGGCCTTTCGGTAAACTTTTATTTTTAGAACCGCCAACGAAACAAGTTTTACTCATAAGCACCGGGGCAGGAATTTCGCAGCACACTTCCTACCTTTTCACTCACGCCGAAAAGTACCCACAAGTGAAATTTCGCATGCTTGTTGGTGTGTGGAACGAACAAGAAACTTTTTATAAGGAAGAATTGTTCGCTCTTAAAAACCGCCTGAAAAATTTTGACTACCAATTCGTAGTCGACTCGCCAACACCGGCATGGACCGGTTTAAAAGGTTTCGTGACTAGCCACATCGACATGTTCGATTATAAAAATAACGACACTACTTTTTACCTGTGCGGAAACCCCGCTATGATCAATGCGGTAACGGAAAAGCTGAAGGCCGATGGGTTTGATCCCGCACGAATTTTGGCCGAAGCGTTTTCTTAAAGTTTTTTAAAAATATGTACACTAAAGAGTTCATTGTAAAACAAAATATCCTCATCAACAGCTTTGAAATAATAAAAATCCTGGTTAAAGCGGTTTTCAGAGGAATCACGACAAATCATTTGCAAGTCATTACAGTTAAAAGATTTCCAATCGTACTTTAACTTTTTGCCATTTATGATTAATTCTATCTCCGAAGATTTGAAGTCATTAGTTACAGTTTCATAACCATAATGACGGTTTATGCTAAAAAGATACCTGTACTTTCCAGGTTTAATCGGCGCTTTAGAGTCTACAGAGCGGTAAAAAAAGTAATCCTTTGGCAGCCTGTTTTCTTTGACTTTCTTTAGCTTTTCTTTTGCTAGGTTTAAATTTGCATTCGATGTGAATCGCATAATGTGGCTAGTTTCGCCTAAAATTTTGCTATGTCCATCAGTTAAGATCAGCCATTCTCCAGTTTTTTCTGATGTTGTTATCTCGAACTCACCAAGACTATATTCGCCTTCAGTTAACTGGCCAGTTGCCGTAAAAATATTGTTTCCAGCATTTAAAACAATGTCGCCTTCGTAATTTAAATCTATTAGGAAATTGAGTTCTTGAACTTCTCCTGGCCTCCCCTCCGGGAATACGCCGACCACCTTTCCATTAAAAAGTTCGACTCGAATTGCTGGATAAAAATTAAAGCTACTATCTAAAGTTCTTTTTACTTTAATCACTTTGCCCGCATTGGTGTGGACCAATGGATGGCTCTCGACTCCGCTTTCTAATAAAGCTCCTTGCGCTAATTGCAGATGTTTCTCCAATGTTTCTCGCCAATGATAAACCAGGCCCTCCTCGGCAACAATTTTTAAATCTTGGCTTTGTAAGTACCCTTTTGCTCTAAGAGCATTTATTGACTTCTCTGAATTACAGCCAATGACACTCAAAAATTTTAGATTTGCCGCTGCTTCTTGAAAAACCGGAAGGAGATCAAAACCAAGTCGATCAATAATCGACGTCCCTCCTGAATGTGAAAACCAGAAAAATGCAACTACTGAGGGGTTATGAAGGACGCTCCAAACATCGGCTTGATTTGCTCTGTGTTTTATAACCACATCAAACCCTCCCGATGAAAAGAAATCCCTAACTCTCTCCGCTAATTCATACTCTTTATTGTTAAATAGACCTTTGTTGTACAAGGGACCCTTATCCCAAAAATCAACCGACGACATAAATACCACGGTAGAGTTCTTAGCCTGTGAGACAACGCTACAAAAGCCTATTCCCAAAACTAATAGAATGTGAACTAACGTTTTCATCGTATCCTACTTTTTTATGGCTAACTGAGAAATCGCTAAGGACACACGGCGTGTACCTTCTGAGAAAATTTCTGCATAAAGCAATTTTTGTTCCTCCCGCACTTTCCCACTGCGAGCAATCTCGGCCAACACCGTTTGATTAAAGGCATTCATAGCCGAGCGTTCCCGGTTAAAGTCAGAAATATCTTGCGGCGACACATTTAGCAGCCTGGCCTGATCAATATCGACTTCGTTAAAGTCGAGTGACCCCGATTGATCATCAAGAGCAAGTAGTCCTAACGCCAACATAAATGCATTTCGAGTAGTCCATCCATTAGTAGAAATTTCAGCGACCGCATTTATCGTAAGAGCGCCGCCAGCCATTACCATTGGTATAGCTAAGACTGGGTTACCAATAGACATACCTAGGACAAAAAGACCAGCATTTGCCTGAATGGTTACAGACACTATCAGAATGGTTAAAAGCTTTTTCATATATTTCTCCTTCTTTGTGAAGCCAATATAATGAAAAAAAGACAAAATGTAAGGTATCTCGGCGCAACTTAAAGGAGTGCCAAAAGTTGGCAACATGTTATTTTTCTGACACCAAGATTAAACATATTGGCTCTCATGGTGGCGAGAATCTTGCTCAATTACGAGCCTATGCGATTCTTAGTACTTTTGCTCATAAATCTCTGCACGTTGAAGATTCTTGCGGGTGAGCCAATACAGGACCTGTTAGAAATCCAATCTCGAGAAGCTGAAGTACTTTCTGGTGCGGAAGATATTCCGTCAGATAAAATTGATAAAGTTGAATTTTGGGTTCAGTTCAATAAGCAGCCCGAAGGATTTAAACTGCTTTTATACAATACATGGCGAACACTACTGGCACAAAAGCGCATTAAAAGGCTAACGCAAGATATTCGTAAAAAGCTTAATATTCCGCGTCTTCACTGCGTAGGAGAACAGCGTTGTAGCGAGCTCGTCGCGGTTTACCTAATATTATCAAATTACATCTTAGTGGATTACGAAGAACTAAACTACAATACCGCGACCTGGTTTTTTCACGAACTCGTCCATGCGGTTCAATACACTCACCGCTTCCCGATGGATATTGATTATCTTTATAGACTCAGTCTCAAACAAAATTCTGAAATGCGAGTGAAACCAGAACAGGTTTTCGACTACTTGAGGTTTTTTTACGAAAACCAAGCCAACTGGTACACTATGCGTCTCGGGCAAAACGAAGCCTGGAATGCCGCCGGTCAGAATGCTATTTTATCGGGGCTTGAAACTGCCATGAAGATAACCGTTGGTTTAATTTCTTTTACAGTACTTCCACGGGTCATGCGTCATTACTTCGAAAAACTATTGCCCTCAATAGACCATAGTTATGGGACTTCGGTGGAAAACGTGCTCTGGGAAACTCATGAGCCCATTGTTATGAAAGATTACCATTCTCTTAATCCCGGGATACATATTGATCTAGGTGCCTTCACTAAACTCACAAGGGCCGTAGAAAGAGGATATTTTGGTGACCTTGATTTTTTATACCAAAATGATAATGGCGATCAAAAGATCTACCGCGATTTAAATAATAGGTTTTATGAAAGCTCCTTATCAATTGGTAGATGTGCTAATTCACTTGCTGAATTCAATGATCTCTCACCTTTTTTAAACTGGTTTACCGTTTCGTTAGAGAAAATCTACTGCGGTTCTTATATAGGTTTAGATTTTTGGATAAGTCGTGATGAAATTTTGCAGCTCTTTAAGAGAGATCTAAACGGGAAAACCTACCAAAAGGGCACCCGCGGCGGGAGAGGCCCTGGATTAGATATCTTGCCGGCAGCACAACCCCAGTTATTAATTTGGCCGGAGTGATATGAACAGACTTGCAAAAACCGAGATTAAATTGGCTAAAACAGGAACTGATAATATTTCGCTTCAGGAATCCGATTCAAACGAATTGGTTTCATATTTTTTACGTGATGTCCGAGGACGACCAGATTTAGCCCAAGCCGTTCAACAAAACTCGACTAATACTGGCTTTAGCTCAATTCTTGAACAAATTCGAATATTAATTGAAGCCGATAAGTTGAATGAAGCAAAAGCTCTCATTGACCGAACTGTTACCACGACTCCTCAGGAACAGGCCGAACTCATGTTAGAGCAAGGACGTTATTATTTTTTCGTCGGTGAATTAGCGACTTCTACCGAAATTCTCAATAAATTATGCCAAAATAAAGATGCCATTCCGACGACACGAATGACCTCTTATGAATTGGCGGGACAGGCTTGGTGTCTAGCTGGAAATATCGAAAAAGGATTGGACTGCCTTAGAAAAGCAACGAAACAACTGGAATTTTTGCCATATGTTCTCTCTGGCTATGTAGCTGGAGCTCATCTGATAAAGACGCTATCCGAACTCGGACAGTTCACCAAAGCCAAAGTAACCTTAAATTTTCTAAAGAATAAGTTAACCCAATTATCTGGAGACGAGATTTGGCTGGCGCGAAAGCTTTTGGTTCTGAGGGGAGAAGTGCACCTATATAAAAATATGAACGAACAGGAGAACATGCGTGTCTCTTTAAAAGATGCTTTTGGAGTTGCGCACTGGCTAGAAGATCGAGATATGGTTATGAAATGCGTACAAGATTATGAGGCGCTTGATCTCGCACTTCCAACTGCCAACAACATAAATTTCATTGCAAACGCAGGAGCGTTATTAATAATGGCTCCAAAACACTTCGGGCGTTTTGATAAGTCCCCAGTACTCGCGAAAATGCTTCAACTAATACTTGAATCTCCTATATCAACGGAAGACTTGTTCCAAGCAACCTATAGATACCCTTTTGACAGACAAAGACATAGCAACCACCTTCGCGCAATGCTATCAAAGCTTCGCAAGAAGTTACCGAGTAACTCCTTAAAAATAGTTAATGGGAGAATTGAGTTAACTTTAAACCGTTAACACTAAGACAAAAATTCTCGTATCGCCGCAGCGACTTCTGCGGGTTTATCGGCGTGAACCCAGTGGCCGGCCCGGGGGATAACGACGCCGCGGAAATTGGGGTTACTTTCGAGCATTTCTTCGTACACCGCTTGTGTTAAGTCCTTCGACTTTTCTCCACGAATAATAAGTGTCGGCACCGACAAGGCCTTAACTTCGTGCCAGCGGTCAGAAACACGGCCAAGGCGAACGGATTCTAAAACTCCCGCCCGCGAAAAGCGCCAGGTGATATGGCCCGGCTCGCCCTCAAGATTAGAATACAAAAATAAACCAATCATGCGCGGGTCTTCCGCGCCTTTATAAACTTTGGCGAATTCGTTTTGAAAAAACGCCCGCGCGTCTTCTTTTTTCTTAAAGGGTACCGGAACGGAATCAACCATTTCGCGAATTGCCACTTCACCCGCAGGCTCACTTTCGGGACCGATATCTTCGATCACCAAGCGCTCAATGTACTCGGGAAAGCGATAGGCAAAATTGAGCGCGTTGCGGCCCCCCATGGAGTGACCGACTAAAAATATTTTCCCCCACCCTAACTCATCCAAAATTTTCTTTAAATCGTCGGCATAATCTTCGGGGGCATAACCCGTCGGAGGCTGAAACGACTTCCCATGCCCACGCTGATCAAAGAGTAGGATGTCGAAATCAGCCTCAAAATTTTTAGCCAATGTACGCCAATTAAGCCCATAACCCATGAGGCCATGCAGAAAGACGAGCTTTTTCTCGCCAGTTCCTAAGATTACATGATTGAAATTGTTTAAATAACCCAAAACAATTGACCCTTTTTTCTTCTATAGACATTATTTCAAGGTGGAACAAGCCAAAACACGTCCTCGGCTTCACCAAGAGTGGATTGACCGGGATGCTTTCGATATCGTTAAACGCCTACAGCGCGAAGGACATACTGCCTACTTAGTGGGAGGTTGTGTGCGCGATCTTTTAGCAGGTACGCCGCCAAAAGATTTCGATATCGCTACCACAGCGCTCCCCCAGCAAGTCAGAAGAACAATTTATAATGCATTCATCATTGGCCGGCGCTTCCGTTTAGTTCTCGTCAAACGCAATGAAAAACAATTTGAAGTCGCCACCTTCCGCAAAGAATATGATCCCACCGAACATCCCGATGGTCCTCCTCCGGGCGATAATGTGTTTGGCAGCCCCGAAGAAGATGCGCGGCGCCGCGACTTCACTGTAAATGCTTTAATGTTTGACCCCGTTAAAGGTGAGATCATCGATTATTGCAATGGCCTTCGTGACATTGATGAACATCTGATTCGAATGATCGGTGATCCGGGTCCACGCCTCATCGAAGATCCCATTCGGATTCTCCGCGCGCTACGCTTAGCCCACAAACTGCGTTTTTCAATCGAATCCAATTTGCGCGATGCCATCGCCAAAAATGCCGGTCAAATCGAAAGATCAGTACTTCCCCGCCGGCGCGAGGAAATTTTAAAAATCCTGCGGTTGGAGGAATCATTCCTGACGCTTCAAGAAGCCTACGATCTTGGCGTACTGCAGTTTTTAATACCAGGCTTTAACGAAGTTTTTGATTCTAACGAAAAAGTAAATATTTTTTCCGGTTACATTCGCCGACTACACCAGTTTGTCGATGACCCGAGCCAACCCGTGGAACTTTTTGCCATACTTACACTCGCTTATTTTCGTAGTGTCGTGGAATTAGATCCTAATCACAAATTTAATGCTAACGATCTTTTGGAGCATCCAAAACTTCAGCCACTATTTAAAAATCAATTGGGGCTTTTTAATTATGAACAGCGCCTCATTGCACGCGCTATTCATTTACAACCCGATCTCATGGATCTTTCGACTTTTAACGACAAAAAAGACAGTCAAAAAGCCGCGCTAGTTACCAACGAGGCTTTCGGTATCGCATTACTCATGGCTTATGCCGATCATTTGATTTCGCCCAGCCAATTACATTTTTTGAAATCTGAGCAAGAGCGCTTATTAAAAACTCATAAACCGCAGCGCCACATGCGGCCGCGTCGCCCCCATCGGCCACGCTTAAAACCCGTCGCCACCTAAGACCGCCAGGCGTGCTGCTCCCACGGCACCGGACTGTATTCCTAATTGCGCCAATTCGAGTTTTGTCTGAAAAGATTTAAACTTTGGCTTCATCAAAGCGGCGTAATGTTTTTCCATTTCGTCCCAGAAATATTCTTTGGCAGCGATAAGACCGCCGGAAAATAATATTTTTTCTGGATGAAACCCAATTGATAAATTATAACATAACACCGCAAGCGCTTTAGCCGCATCCACGAATAGCTCGCGATAGCGGTTATTACCCCGAACAATTTCTAAAATTAAGTCCTCGACACTTGAGCCGCTAAATCCTTTTTTGAACGCCCGCGCCACAATCGCCGTACCCGATGCCATGCCTTCAACCGTTTGATCGTAAGGATCACCGTCAAAGGTCAGATTTTCCTGATTAATAATTTGTAATCCCCATTCGGCGCCCATGCCACGGCTATGCGCGGGACTGCCGTTAAAAATAACTCCCGTGCCTATACCCGTACCCAGAGTGATGACGACGAACGTTTTTAAATTCCGCGCGCCACCGATCCAACCCTCACCAAGAGCCGCCGCCATCGCGTCGTTTTGAAAATAAAGCGGTAATTTAATTTTATTTCTCGCCAGTTGCGTTTTTAAATTTTTTATAAACGCAAATTTTCCCCATTTTGGAAAATTGCTGGGCTCTATGAGATAACCCGATTCCACGTTCAACGGCCCCGATGACGCAATACCCACGCCGGCTAATTCTTTATCATAGCTTTCTTTAATCACTTTCGTGATGACATCCAAAACTGTTTTCTTGGCCTTCTCTGGGGAAGGATTTTGACTAAT
>CAZCFY010000011.1:0-147255 GCA_964498095.1 uncultured Bdellovibrionales bacterium
AATTAACGATTTATTCAAATATTTTTTGATTAAGTACATGCTTACCTGACGAGCTGTGACTATGGGTTTAGCACGATTTTTTGAACGCAAATCTACTAACCTAATATGATAATGCTCAGAAACCAGTTTCTGGATTTCATCGGCATTAAGATCGTATTTTTCATCGTGGGTACCCAAAACTTCTTTCGCTAAAGCCAAAGTTATTTCGAGACCGCGTAGTTCGGTAAACATTCGCACTTTATTTAGGTTACCTTCAAGCTCACGAATTGAACGTTTGGATATTCGCGCCACATAACTTATAACGTCGTCGGGAACCTTTATGCATTTTCTCTCAGCTTTATAACGCAAAATTGCTACGCGTGTTTCTACATCGGGCATTTGAATATCTGCGATTAAACCCCACTCTAAGCGAGTGCGAATACGGTCTTCAAGGCCCTTGATATCTTTAGGCATGCGGTCGCTGGCGACCACTACCTGCCGGCGGCGCTCAAAAAGATCATTTAACGTATAAAAGAACTCTTCCTGAACAGCTTCTGTTTTTCCTAATATATGGATGTCATCCATTAAAAGTACGTCACACCGGTCACGGTATTTTAAACGGAATTTATCCATTTCATTGCGGCGAATACTCGAGATACATTCGTTTAAAAATCTTTCCGCCGAGACATAGCAAATACGCAAGTTAGTAAAAGTCGTACGAATATGGTTACCAACGGCATTTAATAGATGCGTCTTTCCCATACCTGTGGGCCCACATATAAATAGTGGGTTATAGCCTTCGGCACCGGGGTTTTGCGCAATGTTAAAAGATGAGGCGTGCGCAAACTCGTTGTTGCGGCCCACCACAAAGGTAGAAAACGTATAATCACGGCCCAAACTGTCAGGAGTAGGGAGACTATTCTCCGCGTCACGCGCTGCAGAAGGAACGGGTTGTGAGTATGTAGATAATTCCAATTGCAAAGGTTCGTCTGACTTTTTTCCGGTAACGACAAACTCAAGTTGGAAAGGGTTTTTGTAAAGTGCGGAAATTTCAGAACAAATTCTATCGAAGAAATTTTCGGTTATCCAATACTTATGAAGATCAGTAGGTACACCCAAGCGAAAGCGCTTTCCCGTGTCGGTGTTATCAACGGCTATGAGCTCTGTAGGTTCAAACCAAGTTTGAATAAACTTGTTGCCAGAGTTTTTCGACCTTAAATTGGATTTAACATTTTCCCAGAAGTCAGTTTCCTGGTTCAATGGTCCTCCTAGCTGGTTTGAAATTGAGTTTGGACTGTCTATCAGCATTGTGGAAAACTTTCAACAACTTGACGGTCACCCCCAAGTATGTTTTTATGCGAAAAAAAAATTTCCAGTAGTTCCTATTATTTCAAAGCGTTAACGCGCAGGGAGAGAGAAAATGAAAAGAACCCTTCAAGTCAGCCGCCGCCGTCGCAAAAAAACTCATGGCTTTCGTTCCCGTATGTCGACAGCCGCCGGCCGCGAAGTTCTAGCTCGCCGTCGTGCTAAAGGCCGCAAAAGAGTTGCTGTAACTGTCAGTGGCAAGTAAAAACATCGAAAGTCTAAAAAAGAAATCAGATTTCCTGGAGATCAAGAATTCAGGAAAGAGGATTCGCTTAAACAATTGGTTGTTACTTAACTATAAAAAAACGGGCACCGGAAATAAATGCCGGGTAGGGATGACGATTCCAAAAAAAGTCGGAGTCGCGGTGGTTAGAAATAAGCTGAAACGCTGGTGCCGAGAAATCTTCAAAAGAAATGTACAACCAGACATGCCGGGAGTGGATATAAATGTGGTGTTTTTGGGAAGCGACAAAAACTTCTTTAAAAAGCTCGAATTTAGTAGTTTTAAAGACGCTTTTGAACAGGGCCTCGCAAAAATCAATCGAACTTAATCGTTTTATGCTTTTAAGTTTTGTATGGGTCTATCGTGTTACTTTATCGCCGTTTCTAGGCGGTAACTGCCGGTTTAATCCGACTTGCTCCGAATATGCGATCCAAGCCATCAAAACTCATTCGCCGAGCTATTCTCTATTTTTAATTTTCAAAAGAATTTCGCAATGTCATCCCTGGGGACCCTATGGGTATGATCCAATCCCATCTAAAGGTATTAAGCCATGAACGAACAACAGAATTCATTTTTTGATTATAAAACGCTCTTTGCCATTATTCTCGTAGGTCTTGTTTGGTTTCAGTGGGAAAAGCACTTACAAACGAAGTATCCCAGTTACAACAAGCCGGCCGCGAACAGCCAAAAACCAGAAGATCAACCCGGGATAGTAGCAGCCACAAAAGAAGCAGTAAAAGAGGAAATTAAAACGACGGATCCCCTAAAATCGCGTACCGTAGACGTGCCCGAGGAAAAACAAGTGCCGGAAGAGCTTGTTCATTACGAGGACTCTGTATGGAAGTTTGATTTTTCCTCCAATGGGATGGGCCTAAAAAACATTTTTTTAAAAACCATGAGCGACCGCAGCGGCAATCTAATTCAGTTGGGCGACTCCAGCGATCATTCTCCCCTTGAAACTCACCTGATTGATGTCGCTAACCGACTTAACTTTAAAATATCTAAAATTAGCGACACGGAATTTGTGGGCAAAGCTAATATTTTGGGAATGGAAATTTCTAAAACTGTGAAAGTAAATTCTGATAGAACATTTTTTAATGTCGCTGTTTCAGCGACAAATCTAAGGCCAGAGTTCAAAGGCTTTCTAACCTACATGGCAGATCGTATCGCGCTGCCCGAGCAAAAAGGGTTTTTCCAGCGCATGTTTTTTCCTAGTTACGACATGCCTGAGTACGTTGTAGTTTCATCGGGCACCACCGAACGCCACATGTTTATGGATGATACGGCTTTTGAAGCAAAAAGCTACAATCAGGTATCACACTATTCTTTTGGTTCGCACTACTTTGCGATGGCCCTTGTTGATCAATCCGCGGTAATGCCGACAGCGAATCTAAGTATGAACGCAAAAGAGAAAACTTTTTTAGGAACTTTACGTCATCAGATGATAAATCCGACGGACAAGTTTGAAATTCAATTTCTAGCCTACGCCGGGCCGAAAAAGTTGGACGTTTTATCTTCCGTAGACCCAAAACTTCAAGAAGTAGTTAACTACGGTTTCTTTGGATTTCTGTCGCGGCCCATGCTTAAAATCATGCACGCCTTTTATGATGTGTTTAAAAACTGGGGGATGGCGATCATTTTGCTGACTCTTTTGGTGCGCCTATTCGTGCTCCCCTTTAATATCATGTCCTATAAATCAATTAAGGCGATGCAAACAATTCAACCCCTTCTAAAGCAACTGCAAGAGAAGTATAAAGACAACCGACAAGAATTAAATTTAGCGACAATGAAGTTAATGAAAGATCATAAAGTAAATCCATTGGGCGGTTGCTTGCCTATGCTATTACAGCTGCCAGTGTTTTTTGCCCTATATCAGGTGTTTGGGCAAAGTATAGAACTTTATAAGGCGCCATTTGTATTGTGGATTCAGGATTTGAGTGCGAAAGACCCATTTTATGTATTACCCATCGGTATGGCCGCCACGATGTTCGTGCAACAAAAGATGATGCCTTCCACAATGGACCCGCAACAAGCTAAGGTAATGATGTTCGTTCCCGTATTATTTTCTCTAATGATGCTAAATCTGCCGAGCGCGCTAAATCTTTACATCTTTGTCAGCAGCTTGTTCGCGGTTATTCAGCAGATCTATTTTATGAATGATAAAAAACAAACAAACAAAGACGTGATTTTGGCTAAGGCCAAACTCGTGGAAAAATAATCTCACCCTATTAGGAGGAACTATGACAGGGTTTTTTAGTAAGATTTTTGGTGGCGGAAAAGCAGAAGCAAACAAGCCTGAGCACACCGATGTCGTCAACGAAACTTTAGAGGGCCTGGTTAAGAAATCAGGTTTAGATCTCGAGTACACTGTGACTTTAGCGGGCGAAAATAACATCGCTGTTGAAATCAAGGGTCAGGACGAAAAGCTACTTATCGACAAAGAAGGCATGACTTTGGATGCAATCCAGCTGTTTTTGTTGCGCGTTCTTCAGCATCGTTTCCACGACGAAAAAATCGATGTAACGGTTGATTGTAGCGAGTATCGCCGCGAGGCCAACCGTCAACTAGAAGAAGTGGCCGATCAATTGCGCGAAAAAGTTTTAACAAATAACAAGAGTGTTTATTACCGAGCACTACCCCCAAAGGATAGAAAAGTTATTCACCAGTATTTGGCGAATGACGGCCGCGTACGTAGCCGCTCCGTGGGAGAAGGGCTTTATAAGCGCATCAAAGTTTATCCCGTACGCTCGCCCGAAGCTGAAGGTTAATATTGATGAGTTTTTTGGTTGGCGATGAAGACACTATTTGTGCTTTATCGACGCCCGAGGGTCATGGTGGAATAGCGGTAATCCGTATAAGCGGAAAGAATGCTATTGCTGTGGCCCGGCGTCTATGCTCGTTTTTGCCCGAAAAGCTCGAGTCTCATAGAGTTTATTACGGAATGTTACATGGTAGCGAGGACAAAACGTCGATCGATGAAGTCCTCGTTAGTTATTTTGCCGAAGGCAAATCGTTTACAGGTGAACATACAATAGAAATTTCTTCGCATGGCAGCTCCTTTTTATCTTTAACCATTTTAAGAGAGTTGCAATTAGCTGGCGCTCGCATGGCCCGTAACGGGGAATTTACTTACCGCGCCTATATGAATGGAAAGATGGATTTAGTTCAGGCCGAAGGAGTGCTTGGATTAATTCAAAGCCGCTCTAAAGTATCATCGCGGGCGGCGATTAATCATTTGCGCGGCGGACTTTCAAAAACTTATCAAGAGATTGAAAATCAGATCATGTCAGTAGTAGGCCAACTAGAAGCCGAAATTGATTTTACGCACGAGAACCTGTCGACGGAAAGTTACGAAGTGCTGTTACCAAAATTGCTTGCGGCAAAAGGGAAAGTAGAGAGTCTTATAGACACCTACGCCCTGGGTAGACAGCTGCGTGAGGGATGCCGCATTTTAATTACTGGCGCGCCTAACGTGGGAAAATCAAGTTTAATGAATGTTCTAGCTGGTGAGGATAAATCCATTGTCACGCCCATACCAGGAACAACGCGAGACTTGATTGAGTTTAATTCTAGTATGTTTGGCGTCGAGACAGTGTTTATTGACTCCGCCGGCATTCATGACTCCAGCGACGAAATTGAGATCGCGGGAATGAAAAAGGCAAAGAGCGAATTGAAGGAATGCGACTACGTAATTTTAGTGACCGATCTTTCTAAGGAAATTAGTCAGCAGTTTCTAGAAGTCGCGGCGGATATTGTCGGTAAAAAGGTCTTAGTGGTGGGCAATAAGTCTGACCTCGTTAGCGATAGCTATAGTGCGGAAGAGTTTTTTAAAGCTAATAAATTGAACTACGTTTTCTGTAGCATCAAGGAAGATACCGGCCTCGGCGAAGTGAAAAGTAAAATTAAGGACATGTTGTTAGAGCGCCAAGGCTTTGACTCCCAAATCGTAACCCAATCTCGGCATGTCGAACTCTTAGGAAGAACCGCGAGTAGCTTAGCAAAGGCAATGAGCGGGATGAATGAGGGCGTGAGTCCCGAACTTGTAGTTTTTGAACTCAAAGAAGGTGTGTTGGCAATCCATGAGCTTATTGGCATTCAAGTCGACGATCGAGTGCTTGATCGTATTTTTAAAGAATTTTGCATAGGTAAATGATCATGAGTAAATCCATTGATGTTATTGTAGTGGGTGCTGGGCACGCCGGAATTGAGGCTTGTTTAGCCCCTGCCCGCCTTGGACTAAGTACTCTCATGATAACAACTAACCTTGACCGTATTGGCTTTATGAGTTGCAACCCATCTATAGGCGGTTTGGCAAAGGGCCACATTGTACGGGAGATCGATGTCATGGGTGGCGAAATGGGTGTCGCCGCCGATCAAACATGTATTCAATTTAAAAGATTAAACTCGCGAAAAGGGCCAGCCGTAAGGGGTTCGCGCGCTCAATGCGATAAGGATCTCTATTCGCAAGTCATGACGAAGACGCTTTACGCGCAAAAAAATCTGAGCGTTAAACAAGGAGAAGTTAAATCTTTACTTCTTAGTGGTGATAAGTGTGTCGGCGTCGTATTACATGATGGCTCTGAGGTGCGCGCCAAAACGGTAGTTATAACCACGGGGACTTTTATGAATGCGGTTATGCATCTTGGATTAGAGCAGACCGCCGGCGGCCGCGCGGGAGATAGGGCGACTACGGGAATATCCGATCAGCTTCGGGCGTTTGGTTTTAACGTGAGGCGCTTAAAGACTGGGACCCCTGCCCGTCTGGACAAGAGATCAATTGATTGGAGTAAAACCACTCCGCAACCGGGTGACGAAAAATTTTTTCCTTTCAGTTTGCGCAGCAGTAAAAAGTTAGAGTTGCCGCAGGTGGATTGTTATTTGAGTTACACAACACCAGAGACTCACGACATTATCAGGAAAAATATTCATCTATCCCCCATGTATGCCGGAATTATCGAAGGTGTCGGGCCCAGGTATTGTCCCAGTATCGAGGATAAGATTACGCGCTTTGCTGATAAAGAGCGGCATCAAACCTTTCTGGAGCCCGAGGGCTTAAGCACCGATTCGATTTATCTTCAGGGGATTTCCACGAGCTTACCGGCGTCAGTGCAGGATCAGTTTTTAAAAACAATTACGGGTTTAGAAAGTGTTAAAGTTCTGCGTTATGGCTATGCCGTTGAGTATGACTTTATTGAGCCAACCCAGATTTGGCATAGCCTTGAAACGCGTGGCATAGCGAATCTTTTCTTAGCTGGACAAATAAACGGTACGAGCGGCTATGAAGAGGCCGCTGGCCAAGGATTTATAGCCGGCGTAAATGCCGCTCAAAGAGTTTTAGACAAAGAGCCGGTTGTTTTGGGCCGGGATATTTCTTATATCGGTGTTTTAATCGACGACTTAGTTACGAAGGGCACAAAGGAGCCTTATCGAATGTTTACGTCGCGCGCGGAACATCGTTTAAATTTACGCGAGGATAATACTGTAGAGAGATTGGGCGAAATTGGTTTGACGCTTGGAATTTTGGACTATGGATGGAGAGATAGGTTAGATAACATTAGAAAACAGCGTGTGCAGTTTATGAAGTCTCTGCGAGAGAACAAAGTTTACCCCAACGAAGAAACCCAAGAGATTTTGAAAAGTATCTCTTCTTCCCCACTCACCAAGCCCCTGACTCTGGAAGAACTACTTCGTCGCACGGAAATTGGTGTCGACCATATTTCTTTATTTTTTGATTTAGGTTTAAATTTAGATACCGAAGTTTCTGAGGCGGTAGAGGTTGATGTTAAATATCGGGGTTATATAACGCGGGAACTTGAATTGATTGGGCAAACACGCAAATTGGAGTCGCATAAAATTCCGCGTGATCTTAATTATAGTAATGTCCGCGGACTTTCGTCAGAGGAAGTAGAAAAGCTAAGTGATCGCCGGCCAGAGACGATTGGTCAAGCGCAGAGAATAAGCGGGGTTAATCCCTCGGCTATCCAGGCTATTCTTATTCACCTTAATAAGAGAAGGCGTGAGGAGGCCTTGTTCATATGATCAATGATTGGTTCCCATGGTTGGATAGTCAAAAATCTGAGAAGATAAAAAGTTTTCGCGAGCAGCTACTTAAATTCAATGATTCTATAAATCTTATTTCACCAAACACAGTGAAAACAGTGGATAGCGTACACATAGCCGATAGCATCTTGGCTTCGAGCTTTATAATTGAACGACTGGGAGATCGCGTTACTTACGATCTTGGTAGTGGGAATGGTTTTCCGGGAATCATCATGGGAATCATAGCTGCAGAGAAGAAATTCGTTCTTGTTGATAGAGATGTTAAGAAAATCGAGTTCTTGAAGCACATTGTCAATGAACTAAAATTAAGCAACGTCAGTTGCGAGATTAAGAATATAGGTCAGGACAAAAGCTTAAAGTTTGAGCAGGCAGTGAGTCGGGCGATGGCCCCGATGGGTAGAGTGTTAAAGGCGGCTAAGGATTGTTTTGAAAAGGGTGGGGTGGTCTTTTTGATGAAGACACCAAAGTGGGAAAGTGAACTTGCCACCGATCATGTGCATTTAGAGAAAGTTTGGTCATGGAAGGTTGTTCACGAGTACTCTCTTCCACAAGAGGAAAGTAAACGATTAGTTATCCAGGCTACTCGTAATTAATTGAGAATTGTTCCACGTGGAACAATTAGTGTCCACCCTTCGAGGCTCCCTCAGATTTCCCCTCTTCTCCACCCGCCTGATCAGCTCCAGACGCCTTTTTTAGTGCTGTTTGTCGCGTACTCCACTTTTTTGTGCGAGAATCCCAGGATTTATTGGCTTTGCGCAGGCTCATTTTGGTTTGATAGCCGTCATACTCAGAGGGATCTGGCCAGGGCTTATCTGCTTTAAAGGCTGTGAGATATTGCTCCCTCGCCTCTTTTTTTCGGGTTTTCGCATGGAGTTCATAGAAAACCTGCATTTGCTTGGCGGATTCTGCCTCCTTTAGTTTTCCATAGTATCGATTCTTAATAGCTTTCGCATTCCCCGTGCGCGGGTCCTCTTTTTCCCACTCAAGCTTGGCAGCTTCGGCCTCAGCAAGAAGTTTTGCCGCCTGATCAGCGTAGGCCTTAGACTCTTTCAATAGATCTATATATATAGGGTCGATCAGTTCTGGGTTTTTCATGGGCCGCTTACAGGCAGCTAAAAAAAACGCGAATATCAAAAAAGAAAGCTTTAGATAGACCTTCATATTGATATTTTCGGCTTTTTTCTCTAGATTCTTAATGTTCCACGTGGAACATGGATTTAAACTACGTTACAGGGGGCAACAGGATGGGCAAAATCATATGTATATCAAATCAAAAGGGCGGAGTAGGGAAGACTACTACTTCCGTTAATTTGTCGGCGGCTCTAGCGACAAGCGGCAAGCGAATTCTCGTCATAGACATGGATCCACAAGGAAATGCTTCCAGCGGTTTTGGCGCAAAGCGCCATGAAGTGGTGGAATCCAATGTTTATCACGTACTTATCGGTGAAAAGACAATTTCGGAAGTAATGCGAAACACAGCCCTGCCGACGCTTAAGCTAGTGCCGGCAACCCCAGACCTGGTAGGCGCCGAAATAGAACTTGTAGACGCAGAGCAGCGTGAATACAGACTTAAGTCGGCCCTAGCAACGGTGCGTGCGATGTTTGACTATATAATAATAGATTGTCCGCCTTCGTTGGGGCTTCTCACGCTTAACTCTTTAACTGCAGCGGATTCTTTTTTAGTTCCTCTGCAATGTGAATACTATGCTCTTGAGGGTTTAAGCCAACTACTAAATACGGCTGGCCTTATTAAGAGAGGAACCAATCCCCAGCTTACGATCGAGGGGATTGTGCTCACGATGTTTGATAAGAGAAATAATTTATCTCACCAAGTTGTATCAGAAATTCAGGCGCACTTTTCGGATAAAGTATTTCGTTCAATTATCCCGCGCAATGTGCGCCTAAGCGAAGCCCCAAGCCACGGTCTTTCTATTATAGAATACGATCCAAAATCAGTGGGTGCGATTAAATATATGGAGTTAGCTCAAGAGATTATCGAGCGTAACGCCGTGATAAGTGAAAATATCAGTGTACCGCGCCCTTCAGCGCCACCATTAGGAGAAGCCCATGTCTAGTTTAGAAAAAACTATTCCGACGACAATTGATCCAAAAAAATCCAGATTGGGCCGCGGCCTAGGAAGTTTGTTGGGAGACGTGGGTGCTTCTCCTATGTCATCACCGATGGGAACACCGATTCCAACGCAAGCGCCGATGGCACAAGAAAAGCCAGCGGCACCAAAATCGGCCGCACCGGCGAATCGCATTTCTATAGATATGCTGTACCCAAACCCCCATCAGCCAAGACGGGAGTTTGTGCCGGAAAAACTTCAGGAGCTGTCAGCTTCGATAAAAGTACACGGGATTATTCAACCCATTTTAGTAATGCCTGATGGTCACGGAAAATATCAAATTGTAGCCGGTGAGCGCCGGTGGCGAGCGGCCCAGTTGGCGGGCTTAAACGAAGTCCCCGTTGTATCCAAGGAACATGACGAGCAAAAATCTTTGGAGCTGGCGATTATCGAAAATATTCAGCGCCATGATTTAAATCCTTTGGAAGAAGCTAAAGCCTATCAGCAACTCATGAAGAAATTTGGTTTTACCCAAAATGAAGTTGCTGACCGCGTAGGTAAAGACCGCGCCACTATTGCCAATATCCTGAGGATTTTGACGTTAGAGGCAGAAATTCAAGATCTATTGGCGGCTGGTAAAATTTCTTTAGGTCACGCTAAGGTTTTGTTGGGTATAGAAAATAAAGTTTTGCAGCGAAAGTTCGCGCGCAAAATTATTAATGATAGTCTCTCTGTTAGAGCCTTAGAAAAATTAGTGGCGAAGCCCGAGGCTATGGCCGCAGAGCATGCGGAGCCGCAGGCCGCGCAAAACATACATCTCTTAGCTCTTACGGATGCGCTTCAAAAAAGTCTGGGCACAAAAGTTGGCATTGACTACGTCAAGGGCAAGGGTCAGATTAATATTAGCTTTTACACGGATGAACAGCTTACCGAAATTGTTAGGAAGATTACGAAATAATGAATCCCACGACTAACATTCCCCAGGCCCCCGAAAGAGAAGTCGTTGATGCCGGCCAAATTACTGCGCTCTTAGACAGAGGCGCTTCTTTTGAGGGCAGGCTAACGTTTGAAGGCACAGTGCGTATCGGCGGCCAATTCAAAGGCGAGATTTTTACTCGCGATACTTTGGTGGTAGATCCGGGGGCGTCGGTAGAGGCGCAAATAGAAGCCGACTCTGTTATTATATGCGGCTTTGTTAAGGGGAATATTTTTGCGCGACGAAGCGTAATTATGCACCCACCAGCCCGTTTCACGGGCACAGTGACGGCGCCAAGTCTTCGCATTGATGAAGGCGTTGTTTTTGAGGGCGCTTCTTACATGCCGAAAAACTAAATCAGTTCTTGACCCCATTCGAAAGCCAGTGCTAACTCAATCAAACTTCAATTAATTCAAGGGCTTCAGTTCGAATGGAATTTATTTTAGAAATTGCAAGAAGCATCATCGACACGCTTCATTTGAATCAAACTTTTTTTATTCAATTTGGTTGTTTCGTAATTACCTTTAGTTTTCTTTCACTACTTTTATTTAAACCCTACTTCAAAGCCTACGAAGAGCGTTTAGAAAAAACTCAAGGCAGTGAAAACGTCGCCGTAAAAATGTTGGCCGACTCGGAGTCGCTGTATTCTCAGTACCAAGAGGCGGCCCGCCAGCTCAACGTAGAAATCAAAGCTGTCTACGAAGGTCTTCGCGGTGACACGCAAAAAGAGGCCGAAAATATTTTAGCCGCCGGAAGAAAAGACGCACAAACGAAAGTAGAGAAAGCGGTTAAAGAAGTGAGTTCACAGTTGGAGAGCGAAAAAAACAAGGCGCTCTCTCAAATCCCAGAGATCAGCTCGTTAATTCGCGGCAAGCTTTTAGGAAAGGAAATGAGTAACTAATGCATCACGCGGTAGAAATTCCTTTTCATGAAATTGGCCCGCAAATTTTTAATTTTTTGGTCTTCGCGACTATTTTATTTTTTTTGCTACGGAAGCCCGTGATAAGCATGTTCGCGAATCGCGCGAGCAACTACCATGCGGCTGTAAATAAAGCCAGCCAGGCACTTACGGAAGCTACGGCCCGCAAGCAAGAAATTGAAACAAAGCTTTCTCAGATGAAGCGGGGACACCAAGACTCTATTGCACAGGCCAAGCGCGAGGCAGAGCAGTTAAAAGCAAATGCGGTAGAGGAAGCTAGAGCCGAAGCCAAAAGAATGGCGGAAGAGGCTGAACGCACCATTCGTGTCGAGCTAGATAAAGCAAAATCAGAACTTAGAAACTTTATGCTTCAGCAGGCGATCAGTATGGCGGATAAAGATCTTGGCGGACAACTTGATGCCAATGAACAAAAGCGTCTACAAAAAGAATTTGTCGGAAAGATACAAGTATGAAGCAAAATGAAATCTCGCGCCGCTATGTAAAAGCGATCTTTGAGCTGGTTACGGACTCTACACAAAGAGAAACCATACTTAACGATTTGCGGGCGCTTGCTAAATGCTTTGCTGACAAAGAGGTTACCGATTTTATTACCTCACCCATGGTTAGTCCGGATAAGAAATTAGAATGCCTTCGTAAGCCACTTGACGGCAAAGGCCTAAACGAGAACACCGAAAACCTCGTGCTTTTGCTCGCACAAAAAAACCGGCTTGGGTTATTTGATGACCTTGTAAAATCTTTTCAGGATGAATTAGACAAGGCCAACGGTGTTGTTAGAGGAATTGCGAAGTCGGCAATTAATCTCGATCAAGATGAAAGAAAACAAATCGAAAAGAAAATTTCTGAATACCTAAAGAAAAATGTAATTTTAGATTTTGCAATTGATCCCAAACTTGTGGGTGGCTTGGTGGCTACCGTGGGAAGTCACACGTTCGATGACTCCCTAAGTTCATATCTTCGACGCTTAAAAGAAAATCTTAACAGGAGTACAATCTAATGGAAATGGGAATTCGCGCCGACGAAATTAGTCGGGTACTGAAAGACCAGATTAAAAACTTCAAAAAATCGATTGAAGTCACAGAAACTGGAACCGTGTTAGCGGTCGGTGACGGTGTGGCGAGAGTTTATGGTCTGCAAAATGTGCAAGCCGGCGAGCTTGTGGAATTCTCAAACGGCATCAGCGGAATGGCTCTTAACCTAGAGCAAGACTCTGTCGGTATCGTTATTCTTGGGGAAGACAAAGATATTAAAGAGGGCGATGCGGTTAAGCGTACACAAAAAATCGTGGAAGTCCCAGTTGGTGAAGCGTTACTAGGACGCGTAGTTGATACATTAGGGAATCCCATTGATGGACGCGGACCAATTAATTCTCAACATACTCGCCGCGTAGAAATTAAGGCGCCTGGAATCGTGGCCCGTAAATCAGTTCACGAACCACTTCAAACTGGAATTAAAGCCATTGATGCGATGATTCCCATTGGTCGCGGACAACGTGAGCTTATCATCGGTGACCGTCAAACGGGAAAAACAGCGGTCGCAATTGATACGATCATTAACCAAAAAGGTTTAGGTGTTTACTGCTTCTACGTAGCGATCGGACAAAAACGTTCAACAGTTGCGCAAGTGGTAGAAAAATTAAAAGCGACTGGCGCGATGGAATATACAACTGTAATTTCCGCAACTGCGTCAGACCCAGCGCCACTGCAATTCTTGGCGCCCTACTCTGGTTGCACAATGGCGGAATACTTCCGTGATTCAAAGCGCCACGCACTTATTATTTATGATGATTTAACAAAACAAGCCCAAGCTTATCGTCAGATGTCACTTCTTCTTCGTCGTCCTCCAGGCCGCGAAGCTTTTCCAGGCGACGTATTCTATCTACATAGCCGTTTATTAGAGCGCGCTTGTAAATTAAGTGATGCGATGGGCGCAGGCTCACTGACAGCGTTGCCAATTATTGAAACCCAAGCCGGGGACGTGACAGCGTATATTCCAACAAACGTGATCTCGATTACTGACGGTCAAATCTTCTTAGAATCAGATTTATTCTTTAAAGGTATTCGTCCGGCGATTAACGTTGGTATTTCGGTTTCCCGCGTGGGTGGTGCCGCTCAAATTAAAGCAATGAAGCAAGTTGCGGGATCTATGAAACTAGAACTTGCGCAATTTCGCGAGCTAGAGGCTTTCGCGGCGTTTGGTTCGGACTTGGATAAAGCTACAACACAACAATTAAATCGTGGGCGTCGGCTTGTAGAGACCTTGAAGCAAGGTCAATACTCACCACTTCCAGTAGCCGAGCAAATTGTCTCTATTTTCGCCGCGACCAATGGCTTCGTAGACTCGGTTTCTGACAAAGAAGTTCAGCGGTATGAAAAAGAAATGCTGCAATTTATGAAACAGAAACATTCGAAAATTATTGCGGCGATCAATGAAGCAAAACAAATTAAAGACGATACGAAAGCTAGCTTAGTGTCGGCACTTAATGAATTTAAGGCGATCTTTCAAGGATAGATCAAGGATAACGAATGCCAAGTACGAAGGATATAAAACGCCGCATAGTGAGCGTGAAAAGTACGAAACAGATCACGAAAGCCATGAAAATGGTTTCGGCGGTAAAGCTTCGTAAAGCGCAAATGAATGTGGTTCAGTCCCGTCCGTATGCTCAGCGCATGTTAAGCGTGATCGCGAATATCGCGGCCGCGCAAAGCGTGAAGCATCCTTTGCTTGAAACTAACGTCGAGCCGAAAAAAATCCTTTTGGTAGTGTTAACTTCGGACCGCGGCCTGTGCGGCAGTTTCAATGCCTCCATACAAAAATTTGCCGAGAGATATTATTTTGAAAATAAATCAAAAGTAGAGAAAATTGATTTCTTCTTTATCGGCAGAAAAGCGGCAGACTATATGAAAAAGCACAAAGTTAATAACACGCACGTGTTATTAAATCTGTCGCGCGAAATTTCCTATAATTTAGCGGCAACAACAGCGAATACTCTTCTAGAGAAATTCTTAGATGGTCAGTACGATGAAATTCGTCTGATCTATAATGAGTTTAAATCAGCGATATCACAAAACGTTGTTTGTGAAACGCTTTTACCGATTGATACATCCAAAGCGACGCTCAATGAATCCAGTGGCAATGCGGAATATATTTTTGAGCCGCGCGCCGCGATTATCGTAGAGCAGCTCTTAAAGAAGCATTTTGCCGTTCATGTTTATCGCTGTATGTCTGAAAGTATTGCGGCCGAACATGGCGCGCGCATGACTGCGATGGAGAACGCGACAAAAAATGCCGACGAGATGATTCGCAAAATGACGATCGCCTACAACAAAGCTCGTCAAGCCGGCATTACCAAAGAATTGATTGAAATTTGCAGTGGTGCAGAAGCACTGAAAGGTTAGAGGACATTTATGGAAATGGGAATCGTAAAACAGGTGTTAGGACCGGTGGTGGACGTTGAGTTCCCTGGCGGCAAACTTCCGCCAATTTATGGCGCTCTTCGTGTGACTAATAAAGGTATTAGTAGCGAAGATTACAATCTCGTGCTCGAAGTCGCTCAGCATTTAGGTGATAAAGTAGTTAGAGCTATCGCGATGGACGCAACGGAAGGTTTAGTCAGAGGCGCGCAAGTGAAAGATCTTGGTGAGCCGATTTCTGCTCCTGTTGGCGAAGGTGTTCTTGGACGTATTATCAACGTGGTTGGTGAGCCAGTAGATGAAGCTGGACCCGTAAAGACCAAAGAGCGTTGGGGTATTCACAGAGCAGCACCGAAATTTGAAGATCAATCGACAAAAAAAGAAATGCTCATGACCGGTATTAAAGTTATCGATCTTCTTGCTCCTTATCTTAAAGGGGGAAAGATCGGTTTGTTTGGTGGCGCGGGTGTGGGAAAAACAGTTTTGATTATGGAACTCATCCGTAACATCGCGACTGAGCACGGAGGTTATTCTGTGTTCGCGGGCGTGGGCGAGCGTACTCGTGAGGGTAACGACTTATGGATGGAGATGAAAGAGTCGGGCGTTATTAATAAAACCGCACTGGTGTACGGACAGATGAATGAACCGCCAGGAGCCCGTGCGCGTGTTGGGCTAACAGGTTTAACCGTTGCGGAGTATTTCCGTGATACGCAAGGGCAAGACGTTCTATTCTTCGTTGATAACGTTTTCCGTTTCACGCAAGCGGGATCAGAAGTGTCAGCGCTACTTGGTCGTATTCCATCAGCGGTTGGATATCAGCCGACACTTGGTACTGAGATGGGCGCAATGCAGGAGCGCATTACTTCGACTAAAAAAGGCTCGATCACATCGGTGCAAGCGGTTTACGTTCCAGCGGATGACTATACCGATCCAGCTCCAGCAACAGCGTTCACCCACTTAGATGCAACAACAAATTTAGATCGTGATATCGCAGCCCTTGGTATTTATCCAGCGGTGCATCCGACGAATTCAACTTCGCGTATTTTGGAAGTCGATATCGTTGGTCAAGAACACTATCAATGTGCGCGTGACGTACAAAAACTACTATCGCGTTACAAAGAGCTTGTGGATATTATCGCGATTCTTGGTATGGACGAATTATCGGAGGAAGATAAAAAAGTTGTGGCCCGCGCGCGCCGCGTACAACGCTTCTTATCTCAGCCATTCTTCGTAGCCGAAGCATTTACCGGTATGAAAGGTAAATATGTAGACGTTAAAGATACAGTTCGTGGTTTCCGCGAAATCTTAGACGGTAAACATGATGCTCTACCAGAACAAGCGTTCTATATGGTTGGAACAATCGAAGAAGCAATCGAGAAAGCTAAAGGATTAATGTAATGGACGGTTTGAAGCTGACTCTGGTAACACCGAATAGAAAGTTTTTTGAGGACAAGGAAGTCGATGACGTTCTTGTCCCGGGCTTTGTCGGAGAATTAAATATATTACCGGGTCACTCGCCTTTGATTACGACTTTAAATCCTGGAATTATGAAATATAAAGAGAAGGGTTCAAACGATTACAAGTCCTTTGTAATAAGCTGGGGATATTGTGAAGTTGGACCCAATGGCGTGGTGGTTCTTGCCGAAACGGCAGAGGCGCCAGAAGAAATTGATTTAAAACGCGCCGAAAGCGCCAAAGAAAAAGCCGAGCGCGCGCTACTAGCGCAAGAGATTTCGCTCGAAGATATCATTAAAAATCAAAATAAAATTCGCCGGTCTCAAGTTCGCATGGAAGTCGCGAAGGGATCTGGAAGTAATACGACTCATTAAAAAACGGGTGCAAAAAAAGGAGAGTTTATGAAAAGATTGTTTATAATCTTGGGAATTTTATTTCAGTTTGGGCTGGCGAATTCGGCTATCCAGTCTAATGGTGGGTTGAGAATCTTTCGTTGCAGTATTTCCGAGTCTCCAGATTCCACTCTCGAGGTTTACTCGTCAGATCCAGCGGCTGATGGCCCAGGTACGATATTTCAGAGAGCTCCACGCACGGGAAAAGTAGACTTGCGTTTTGAGTTTCTTCCGCCTGAAAGCAAGAAAACAGCCGCCATAATGATTTCATCGGAATACAAAATTGATGGAAATGAAATTAGTTATTTCTTTAAGCTTGGTAACGAAGAAATTAAAGGCATACTTATATATAATGAGATAGAATTTAGAAAGTTTACGTTAAACGATAAAAAGGAACCTCTCCGAAAATTTGAATGCGAAGAGCACTAAATCTGCTTTCAGGAAGTAAAACGAAGTACTAAAAAACTAGTTACCCATTAGTCCCAAAATATCGGAAGTAGTAACGTAGTCACTGCCATCGTGATGGCTGAAGACTAGCGGGTGGTGATTGCGGTGGAAGTTGGAATGCGCCAAACGGCGTTGTTCTTTTTCATGCTGGGAAAATAAAACAGCGACATGAGTGCAGCGGCGACCAGCACCAGCGATAATATAGAAATAACTTTTTCTCGTACTTGAGCCATAAACCCCCCTTAGATTTAGAATTCGAAAATTAGTTATCCAAGGCTCGTGCCAAAACTGCGTGAAAATTCTACCGTGTTAGGAGAAATATATGTGATTTCATGTTCTTAGCTGCAGCGCACGGAGACGGATTTTGTCGCAGTAAAGGCAATGGCAGGTAGAAAATATAAAAAGCAAGCCTCGCACGCTTAGAATTTTTCTTGTGTTACTTGGGGAGGCAATGCACGCTTAAAAGCACAAAATTTTCTTAACAGAAAGGAATTTGGTTATGAAAAACTTAGTTCTTATTTTAGCAATTTCTCTAACATCAGTTTTGGCACAAGCCGACGAGCAACACATCGCGGGTACCTGGACTTACTCGCACGATGAATGTGCAAATAGCAAACCCCAAGATCGTTGGAAAATCCTTGGCCTTAAAGAAATGTCATTAACACTTACAAAAGAAGGCAAATTCATTAAGTCTGCCACTTTTGAAAACAAACAAGCCACCATATGCGTCGGCAGTTTTCTGGGAGACTTCCATACGGTAGACAGCACGATGGTGCAAGTTGTTGCTGCCGTGGATGACGGCAACCTTAAAGATTGTGGAGTGACAATGAATATAGATAAAAATGCCAGACTCATTTACGCCTATACAGCAACAGAAAAGGCTTTAAGAATACGCAACCAAAATGGTGGTAAAGATGTTTGCGGCGCTGAAGGTGAAATGACCGAAGTCTACATTCGTAGATAATTACGGAACGGCATTACATTGCTGGGGGTCGCCGACAAAGGGACCCCAGTACTGGTTGTCGTTATTAGTTCCTAACGCCTGAAAACAAACAAACGTCGTACCGGCGGGAAATGTAATAGGAATATCCATGGTTGGAAACATATAGGGAGCGGCGACATTAACGTATGTCCCGGCGGGAACAAAATCATGAAAATAGCGAAGACCCATTACCGGGCCAGTCAAAGTAACCCGGGCACCGGTGGGAATGGCTTCAACACGAGTCACAAAAGCGTTGGTATTTGCCGGATATGTAGTGGAGTTCCCAGCGGGAGAAAAGTCCGATTGTCCCCCATCATTAAAAGCATTTACACGATAATAATAAACAGACGCGGCGTTAAGATTTGAATCGGTAAAGGTAGCAATTCCTGGATTTGTGGTCGCCACAAAATTAAAGGGACCAAGAGCAGAAGTGGCGCGCTCGATTTTAAAGCCAGTTTCGTTGTCGGAATTATCTCGCCAACTCACTCTAATTTGCGAGGTTGAAAGAGTTATGACGCTAATATTAGAGGGGGATAATGGTAGCGGAATTACGGGCGGCGGAGTTGGGCCTGGTGGATTGGGTTGTCCGGGGTCAGGTACTGAGGGCAAATTTTGTACCCCAGGCGAACCAGATAAGTTTCCAAGATCACTGCAATTATTAAAAACAACAACCAAAAAAATAGCTACAAAAATATAAGGTAACTTTGACTTCATCCCCGCCATAATTCTCTTTTCGGCACAAACCAGACTTTTCTATAGGGATGTCCCATTTTGAGACGGTTACCTAATTGTTGGCGGGGGTACGCAAGTCAGGAATGGGTTTGGAGACGGGGCTCGGTTTAAAGTAATTTTTCAAGGCCGCACCGATGTACTTTCCGACGCGCGCATCGGGGGTAAATATATTAAAAATATGCTTATAAGTTTCTGGGGATTCTACGACTCCGGGGGAGTCAGCATTTACTAAGATAATGCGCTTTCGTAGGCTTGTCGGAAGTATAGGAAGAAGCCCCGCCACTTGCCGGCTAGTAACATGGACAACCGCGACAGCATCGCGGTTTTTCTTTAGAGCGGCAACCAATTCTCCAGAGCGAAAGGACGGAAGACCAAAATGTTGGGTTGGAGAATTATATTTTTCCTTTAAAAAAGTATGAAAAGCACGTCGCGAGGACACTACATTCAAAACGCCAATGCGGTCCGCCGAGTCTTTTTGGGGAAGAGATTGAGCAGATTTAAAGACGGCGGTATCAAGAATTTTTTCCGACAGATCCGCGATGGAATTGCTAACCATAAGGCTTCGGAACATGCGTAAATTCGGTGGGGTAGCTTGATATAAAACACCGAGAACGCGCTTAGCTGTAAGGATTCGTTCTACCGATTGATTTATTCGCGCTTCAGAAATTTTTCCCGATTTTACGGCAGATACAACTTTAGCGACAGAGGCTTTTTGTGCAGATCGATTCCAGGCAACCATAATCATGTCGGCGCCGGCCTCGATGGAGCGAAGAGCGCGATCCCCAAGGGCTCCCGTGACATTGGCTCCAGCCATTTCAATGTCGTCGGTAATAACAATTCCATCAAAATTAAGTTTCTTGCGTAAAATATCCTGCAGAAAAATTCGTGAAAAAGCCGCCGGCAGACCCGAAGGATCAATTTTGGGAAACGCGATATGTGCGACCATTATCGCCTCGGGAAAAACATCTTGGGTCAAGTTTGCGTAGGGTAGCAAATCAGACTTCAACATTTCATCCAGCGTCTCCGGCCGCGAAGGAAGTGCAACATGGGAATCAACAAAACTAGCGCCGTGACCGGGAAAGTGTTTAAGAGTGGGCATAATTCCACCCAGCTTTTGTCCCATCGAAAAAGCCCGCGATAGATCGACGGCCTCTTGCGGAGTTACGGCAAAAGCGCGGTTACCGATAAAAGTGGGGCGCTTGTCGCTGATCATGTCGACTACGGGGGCGAGGTTCATATTAAATCCCAAGGATTTTAAAAGTATCGACGTGTAGTAACCCATGCGCTGAGTAATTTCTTCGCTTCCGCTGTTGCCGATGGCAAGAGCGCTTGGAAAGGGTGGATTTAACTTTATCCTGCTGACGACACCACCCTCTTGATCGACCGCGACAAGCAAGGGTATTTTAAATTGTTCGGTAGCGGTAACTTGCGAGTGATTAATTAAACGCGCGGTTTGCCGTGCCGTCTTTATGTTTCTGCCGAATAAAATAATTCCACCCGGCTTTACTTCGCGGATCATTTGCCCGGCGCCCTCGGAAATTTCGGTTCCTTGAAAGCCTACGAGGAACATTTGCCCTACCTTTTGCTCTAGTGACATTGCGCCAATGATGTCGGCAATTTCCATATCTACGTCGGGGAGTTCCTCTTCCTTTGTAGAGTCTAGTTGGGCGTGCGCAGGTCTATCGAATAAGAAAAAGAGTAACAGTGCAAATAAGAGGCGGTTCGCAATGATTTTCATAGCTGAAATGCCAATAAATTCTATCACATTTCTCATCAAATCTACCGATTATATTATCGGGAAATCATGAATTGAAACTTAGGTCGATGGCGTGAAATATAAATATTTTTTGCTAATAGTTATAAGCTTCTTTCTGCCACCCGCGTTCGGACAAAACGACGGGCCCAGCAAATTTGTGGAAGAAGAATATGTTAATTATCGCGTGGCCGAAGAGCCGCTTGACCGTTTAGCCTCTTATCGCGATAGGCGTATGAGTACGGGTGCGCTGCTATCGGTGGCCTATAGTCAATTTCGCCCAATGGATTATGATCCCAGTTTTGCAGTCCAAGACTTTGACACTATTTACGGCGGTGATCCAACGCAGATGGTGGAGTTTTCGCTGTTATATAAATTAAATTTTGCCTTGGGTTCTATTTCGCTTGGACTCGGCGTCGGCTACGAAAAACTAGAATCCGATTTAACGTTTGTGGACTCCTATTTGTCGCTAATTCCCGTGCGCCTCGAGGGCGTGTTGGCGTTCGACGCGCTTTTTGATAATCCCTATTTCGTGCCTTACGGAGTGGCCGGGGTCTACACGGTTTATTACCGCGAAGAGCAGGCGGCGAGTGCTTTTTCTGGCACGACTCAAGCGGCGCCTTACTTTGGCGGAGGCCTACAAATTCGAATTGATAATTTTATTCCCGAAGACTCCTTTAACGCTTATCGCGAAAATTACCAAGAAAACTCGTTTGTTTATGTCGAGGCACGACAGTGGTTAGAGTCATCGACCATCCAGGATCCTGATTTTAGCACGGGTCTGCAGTTTGGCGCGGGAATGCGCTTTGAATTTTAATTACATTGCTGGAGCAAAAACTCCAATTCATTAAAAATATTTGGTAAGTTAATTTCGTTCATGCGGATTTGTAACCGCCCATCTTTAGAAAAAGAATATTTTTTATTGCTTTGCGAGGTGAGTTTGATGATGACGTCCGGTGGCAGCGGCGTTTTGTCAGTAAACGCTAACGAAATGGATTTTGCGCCGGAACTTAAATCACGCACACGTAGATCGCGGCAAAAACTTCGCACCAGCATGAGGCCCATGAGATTCATAATCGCCTCGGGCACGGGCCCAAACTGATCGCGCAGCTCATCGGCAAAACGATCGATGTCCTCTTGCTGTTTAATCTGCGATAGAGTCTTATAATAGGCTAGCCGCAAGCGAATATCAGGCATGTAATCATCGGGAATAAGGGCCG
The DNA here is from genome assembly GCA_964498095.1 of uncultured Bdellovibrionales bacterium. Taxonomy (GTDB): domain Bacteria; phylum Bdellovibrionota; class Bdellovibrionia; order Bdellovibrionales; family SG-bin7; genus SG-bin7. The sequence goes on from CAZCFY010000011.1 coordinate 22,004, forward strand.
GGATGCGCACGTTAATTTCGGGGTCGAGAATAGTTTCGATGGGGGCGTTTCCGCCTTTAACGGATTTAAGTGCCTCTTCTAAAAGTTCATAATAAAGTTCAAATCCAACGGCAGCGATATGGCCCGATTGGTCCTCTCCTAAGATATTCCCGGCGCCTCGCAATTCCAGATCATGATGAGCAATGCGGAAGCCACTACCGAGAGCTGTGTTTTCTTGGATTATTTTTAGCCTCTCTTGGGCTTCCTTATCTAACGTCCCGGTGTCGGGGATAAGCAAATAGCAGTAAGCGCGCTTTGTCGAGCGGCCGATACGGCCACGGAGCTGATAAAGCTGGCTCAGTCCAAACGTATCCGCGCGGTCAATAAACATAGTATTAGCACTTGGAATGTCCATACCCGATTCGACGATCGTGGTACATAAAAGCATGTCGACATCTTTTTTAAAAAACGAAATAAAAGTGTCTTCAAGCTGTTTGGCTTCCATCTGACCGTGGCCCACGGCAATGCGCACATCGGGAAGCATCGCTTTTAATTCGTCGTGAAGAGCGTAAATACTCTGGATGCGGTTATGTATAAAAAATATTTGCCCGCCGCGCGCTAGCTCTGAGCGAACGGCCTTGGTAATTGTTTCGGGATCAAACTTACAAATAAAAGTTCTTATCGGCAGACGATCCACGGGCGCGGTATTGATAATTGAAATGTCGCGGATGCCGACCAAACTCATATTAAGAGTGCGCGGAATGGGTGTGGCGGAAAGCGCGAGTGTGTCTACCTCTTGGCTAATCTTTCGGATGCGCTCCTTGTGCATGACTCCAAAGCGGTGTTCCTCGTCGATAATTAAAAGGCCGAGATTAGGCAGAGCGACGTCTTTAGAAAGTAACCGATGAGTGCCGATCACCAAGTGCACCTTTCCTTCTTTGAGATCGTTAAGAGTCTTAGCGGTGTCTGCCCGCGACACAAATCGGTTAAGCAACCGGATTTCAAATGGCCAGTGAGCAAAACGCTTTTTAAAGTTTTCAAAATGCTGGAGAGTTAGAACCGTGGTGGGCGCCATTAGCGCTACGAGTTTGTTTTCTTGCATGAGTTTAAAGGCCGCTCGCATAGCCACTTCAGTTTTACCAAAGCCCACATCACCACAAATTAAGCGGTCCATTGGACGCGCTTTTTGGTAGTCATTTAAAATATCATTTATGGACTTCATTTGATCGGAGGTTTCTTCGTAAGGGAATTCATCCTCAAATTTAAAATAATCGTCATCCGGTGGCGGCAAATTTGGCCGGTGGGCCTGATCGCGTTTAGCATAAAGATTTAAAAGTTCCGCAGCGACGTCGCGGAGTTTGTTTTGAACTTTGACCTTGGTGGCGGCCCACTGGCCAGTTCCAAGTTTAGCGACTAAATGCTCGGACGCGGGCCCCGTGTATTTTTGAATCTGGCCCACGCGGTAAACAGGAAGAAGAAGTTTATCGCTGTCTTTGTAGCGTAAAGTAATAAATTCGGCGTCGATGCCCGCGATGGATAGCTTTTGCAAGCCATCAAAAAACGCAATTCCATGATCAGCGTGGACGACAAGGTCACCGACCTTTAGATCCTGAAAACTTAGTGCCGAAAAACGCTGGGCATCTTCGGTAAACTCTTTTTCGGGAGAACGAAATTTTTTCGAAGTTGAAAAAAGGGAGTCACTAAGAATTAAAATCTTTTCTTCGGGAAAGTGATAGCCTTCCGAAATTCCGCGCGCGACCAAGTGAACTAACTTAGGGTCGCGTTCTTGCTCGGCAATCCAATCATGCCAGTCGCTAACATCCTCAGCAGCAATTTTTAGTTTTAAGTTACCATCGGCAAAAAGCCCCTGAATACGCTTAATCTTAAAGGCCCCGGAGGAGGCAAGAAAAACCTTGTAACCCTTGTTTCGCCAATCGGCCAACAAAAGCTCGGAGGTTTTTGCCAGGTTTTTATCGGCACTTAATTTTTTAGGGGGAACAAAAACTTGGGAAGAGTATTGAATTTTCCCCAGATCGGCCTCTTCTGACAGAGTATCGCCAATGTCAATTCGAGAAAAGAGAAGTTGTACAAAGTTTTGCAGCAATAGGTCTTGGCCACCCAATTCAAAGAGTTCGTCCGCTGGGGGTGAAATTAGGTCGCTGCTGGCAGCGGCGGACTCAGACTTTATTTGCCCAACAAAGTTGTCGTTTTCCTGATTAATGGCAATGGGGTCGAGAACCCAAAAGAGAGTATCTTTGGGGAAGTAGGCCAACGGCGAAGATAATTTCTCGTAGAAATAGGGTAGCAAAAAATCAAGACCGTTAAAGGTTTGGCCACGAGCTATATTTTTTAACATGGCATCATATTTTGGCCGCGGAATCCTGCGGGCATCACAAGACTCCCGAAAGCGTGCGGCAGCTAGGGGAATTGAATCTTCATTAAAGATAACTTCACGCGCGGGAATAATTGTGGCCGTATCAATCGGATTAAGTGAACGCTGGTTTTGCGGATCAAATGTGCGAATTGAATCTACGAGGTCACCAAAAACTTCAAGACGAATTGGTAAGCTATGCGCCGGAGAAAAAATGTCGATTATGCCACCGCGAACAGCAAAGCTGCCAATATCTTCAACTAAAGACGAGGGGTAATATCCCCAAGATATTAAAGTCTCGGCAAGATCGGCCGCGATCGTCGATCCCGGTTTTATGGTGAAAAGCGTGCGCGCTAAAAAATCAGGGGGAAGTGTCTTTTGTGCCGCTGCCGCCAAGGGAGTTACGAAAACCTCTCCCGGCAAAGCCGTGCGGGCCGCATTTAAAAAACCAAGTCGTGCGGCGAGCATTTTAGAATTCGGATAAAGTCCCGAATAAGGTGAAACGTCATAACTCAGCAATGTCCTAGCGGTCTTATTGTGATTAAAAAACTTAAGGTCGTTTACGAAATTCTCGGCAGCATCTGAGTCAGCCGTCAAAACGACATGAACATGGTGACTCAAAAGCGACTCGTTGCTTGACAACAGGGCAGCCAGAGCCCCGGGATCGGCGCTCCCCACGACTTGAATTACTTTTCTCTTCGCTTCGATAGCGCGAACAATTGCGTGGTAAAGTTGTGGGGTGAGAAGTTCTAGCGACATCAAAACTCCGACAGACGGCGCGCCGCAGTGTCGGCCCTATTTTGTTTTTGGAATCTTTTTATTCCCTCGGTATAACTAGAAGAAACCAGGCTGATTGTCAGCAAGAAACAGCAACTTCGAGGCCGCATGTCCGTAGTCATACCAGTCTTTACGCTCGCACTCATTGTTTTACTTTTTGGCGCGACACTTGTTTTTTTAACATCTCTGGTGGGGCCCAAAAAACCCAGTGAAGTAAAAATGATGCCTTACGAGTGTGGTGTACCGGGCTTTGATAAGAGGGACACCAAGGTTTCCGTTAAGTTCTATCTAACGGCAATTTTGTTCATTCTGTTCGATATCGAGGTCGTGTTTATGTATCCCTGGGCGCTAATTTTTAAAGAATTTTTAAATGAAGCCGGCATATTTTTGTTTATCGAAATGTTACTTTTTGTTTTCGTAGTCATTTATGGGCTGGTTTACGTGTGGAAATCTGGCGCCCTGGAGTGGGATTGATGGGAAGAGACCTCTTTGAAATTTCAATAAACATTGCCAAAATGGCCGTAATTTTTTTGATGATGGTTCAAATGGTACCACTCCTGGTGTGGGTAGAACGCCGCGGATCGGCTTTTATTCAAAACCGTCTAGGCCCCAACCGCGTTGGCCCCTTGGGGCTTACACAGCTTCTTGCCGATGCCGTTAAATTCATTATGAAAGAAGAATTCGCTCCGCAAAAAAGTGTAGCGATAATCTACTATACGGCTCCAGTTATCGCTTTAGTACCGGCCGCACTGGCCTTAGCCTCAATTCCATTTTCGGTTCCCGTTCAATGGGGCGATTACTTGTTTAAGGTCCAAGGTTACGAGGTCAATCTCGGCGTGCTGTTTATTTTGGCGGTTTCGTCGCTTGGCGCTTATTCCATTTTAATGGCGGGCTGGGGATCTGCGAATAAATACTCTTTATTTGGAGCCCTGCGTGCCAGTGCGCAAATGGTTAGTTATGAAATGGCGATGTCGATCGCGATTATCGGCGCAATTTTAATTTACGGCACGTTTAATTTAACCGAAATTACTACTCTGCAAGAGGGTCAGCTGCGCTTTACGCTATTGGGAAAATTATTTGAAATTCCTTTTCTTCCTAATTGGGGAATTTTTTATCAGCCACTAGGATTTATTCTCTACACGTCTTGTGCGTTTGCCGAATGTAACCGCTTGCCCTTTGATTTAGCGGAGGCGGAGGGGGAATTGGTAGCCGGCTTCCACACCGAGTACGGTGGCTTTAAGATGAATCTGTTTTTTATTGGTGAGTATGGACATATGATGGTCACCTCGTCGTTAGCGGTTATATTTTTCTTTGGTGGTTACAATATTCCCGGACTTACGCCGGCCCAAGTATTACAGTGGGTGCAAACTTTTGCCCCCGATGCCAATATCGCTAGCCTCGTGACGTCACTTATATTCCTAGGATGTTTTGTAACCAAAGTGGCAATTTTCTTGTGGCTCTTTATTCATGTGCGCTGGACATTGCCGCGGTTTCGCTATGACCAGCTTATGGACTTGGGCTGGAAGAGCATGTTGCCATGGTCGTTGGCCAACACAATAGTTACGGCCTTCGTCCTCGTTTTCTTAAGAGGTAAAGTTTAATGCTTACTAGTTACGACTTCATGTTTTATCTGCTGGCGATAATGGCGCTGCTTTTTTCTTTTGGCGTGGTAACGGCAGTAAGCCCTATTTACTCGGCACTTTTTCTCGTGCTTGTAATGTGTGACTTCGCCTGTCTTTTCTTAATGCTTAACGCTTATTTTGTAGCGGGTGTACAAGTCATTGTTTACGCAGGCGCGGTTGTCGTGCTTTTTGTAATGGTAGTGATGTTATTTAATCTCCATCACGAGAAAGAAGCCTTTTCGCGAGGGAAAATATCGGGTTTTTTTAAACTCGCGACGGCCGGAATGTTTTGCGGCTTACTTGCGACAACTTTATATACATTTACCGGACCGCAAGCGATAAAAGTGATGCCCGAAGTAGGCAATGCCGACACGACCCGCCGCCTGGCGCAGCTCTTATTTACGGACTATGTTTTTGGTTTTGAGGCAATCAGTATTTTGATTTTGCTGGTGGCTGTTGGAGCTGTAACTATCGCTCAGTTCCGTGGAGGAACGCATGCTAAGTCCTAGTGCCGCTTTAGCTCTGCAAGTAGGTCTTACCCATTATCTCGTTCTCGCCGCCATCGTTTTCTGCGTAGGCATCATTGGCGTTATGCTGCGTAAAAATCTACTCGTGATTTTGATGTCGGTAGAGTTAATGCTTAACGCGGTTAATTTAACCTTAGTCGCCTTCAGCCACTTTACGAACAATATCAACGGGCAGCTCATGGTATTTTTTATTATGACTGTAGCGGCCGCGGAGGCCGCCGTCGGTTTGGCGCTAGCAGTATTTATATTTAAAAAGTTTAAGGAAGTTAATATCCGCTTTTTTGACAGATTAAAGGGCTAAGATGGACATCAGGGTTTTGGTACTCATAATTTTATTTGCGCCTTTGGTGGGATTTTTAATTAATGGCCTAACTTTTAGAAATAAAAGCTCATCCATCTCGGGCATGATCGCCACGTCTTCCGTTCTCGTTTCATTTTTAGCGACACTGGCGCTATGGCAAGAATTTGCAAACATGTCTTATGAGCGTCGGCTCAAAGAAGTTTTACTTTATAAATGGCTTGAGGTTGGAGATTTTAGCGCTAGTTTTGGGTTTCTATTAGATCCGATAAGCATAACGATGCTTTTGGTTATTACGGGCGTCGGGACTCTCATTCATCTTTTTAGTGTCGGCTATATGTCCCATGACGAAACGCCGGCGCGCTACTTTGCTTACTTAAACCTCTTTGTCTTTAACATGTTGTTACTGGTTCTTGGCAATAATCTATTACTGATGTTTGTGGGCTGGGAGGGCGTAGGTCTTTGCTCGTATCTATTAATTGGTTATTGGTTTAAAGATAACGAGAAAGCCGCCGCGGGAATGAAAGCGTTTATTACCAACAGAATTGGTGACGCTGGGTTTATCTTAGGAATTTTTGTGTTATTTTTAACTTTCGGCACCACGAATTTTCAAGAGCTTTGGGCTTATGTACCAAAGGTGGCTGAGCTTGGTTGGAATGGCCCGGTGACAATCGCCTGCTTACTTCTTTTCGTAGGTGCCATGGGTAAGTCGGCGCAAATTCCACTTTATGTTTGGTTACCCGATGCGATGGCGGGCCCAACACCTGTATCTGCCCTCATCCATGCGGCCACAATGGTAACGGCTGGCGTTTACATGATCGTTCGGCTGAACCCATTATTTTTGGCGGCACCAAATGCGATGTTAGTGGTGGCTTGGGTCGGTGGATTAACCGCGCTTATGGCCGCGACGATTGCGCTTACACAGTTTGATATTAAGAAAGTTTTAGCGTACTCGACCGTTTCTCAGCTGGGTTACATGTTTATGGCTGCCGGCGTGGGTGCGTTTGGGCCAGCGATGTTTCACTTAGTGACGCACGCCTTTTTTAAGGCACTGATGTTCTTGGGCTCAGGTAGCGTGATCCATGCGATGCATGAGGAACAAGACATAAGAAAAATGGGCGGATTAAGTAAATATCTCCCGGTAACTCACTTTACCTTTCTGTGTGGATGGTTAGCGATTATTGGCTGCCCGCCGTTTGCCGGTTTTTTTAGTAAAGATGAAATTTTGTGGATGACGTTCCACTCGCCCCAAGGCTCAAAGTTTTTATGGCTTATTGGCGTAATGGGTGCGGGCCTAACGGCATTTTATATGACACGCTTAATGTTCTTAACCTTCTGGGGAAAGAGCCGTGTTCCCAAAGATGTTCACCCTCATGAGTCGCCACTATTGATGACCATACCTTTAATTGTATTGGGGATTTTGTCAGTAATTGGCGGATGGATGGGAATTCCCGAAATATTTAATCATTTCCCGGGCGTTTCTCACATTCCAAATATTTTTGAGGAATGGGTGGGGCCGCGAATTTTAGAAATTCCGGGCTTGAAAGAAGCGCATCCTGGCGAAGAAATCGCGACAATGGGATTCTCCCTGTCTATCGTAGCCCTGGCGGTATTGGCGGCAACGTATTGTTATGGAATTAAACCCGAATGGCCGGCGCGCTTAACCCAAAAATTTGCGGGTGTGTATCAAACTCTTCTAAATAAGTATTGGGTGGACGAGCTTTATTTTGCGGGAATTATTAATCCCATCGTCGAAACTTCTAGAGGCTTGTGGTTGTACATAGATATAAATTTTATCGACAAAACCACGTATGTGCTTTCCGATGCGGTAAAAGGCGCGGGGGGTTTTTTTAGAGGCGTACAAAATGGAAACCTCCAATACTATGCTTTTTATATTGTTCTCGGATTAGTGGGCGCCCTTATTTTTTGCGCGCAACTGTGAGGTCTGTAAATGGGTGATAACCAACATTTGTTATGCTTGATAACCTTTTTACCGCTTGTATTCGGTCTATTGGTATCTTTGGCCAACGACGACAAAGTCATAAGAGTTTTGGCCCTGACCTTCGCGTTGGTGGAATTTTTAATTACACTTTTGCTTTTTAAAAATTTCGCCCCCGAGAAGACCGGGCTCCAATTAGTAGAGCTCGCAAATTGGATTCCTACTTATGGCATCCAATACTTTATGGGGATAGATGGAATATCTCTTTGGCTGGTTGTTCTTACAAACTTTCTTATGCCCATCACACTATTGGGTAGCTGGAAGAGCATCGATCACCGGGTAAAAGCGTTTCATCTAAATATGTTCATTCTACAAACGGCGATGCTTGGAACATTTCTCGCCATGGACTCAATCTTGTTCTATGTCTTTTGGGAGCTCTCGCTTATCCCCATGTACTTTATTATTGGAATTTGGGGTGGCCAGCGCCGTATCTATGCGACCGTTAAATTTTTTATCTATACGATGGTCGGCTCCGTTCTTATGCTCGGGGGAATCATATACCTCATGATGCAAACGCAAGCGCAGTTTGGCCAGATGAGCGCGAGCTTTTTAGATTTTTATCGCCTAGAAATACCATTTATCGGTGGCCGCCTGTTAAATCCACAAACGCTTTTGTTTTTTGCTTTTACCCTGGCTTTTGCCTTTAAAGTTCCCCTGTTTCCCTTCCATACTTGGTTGCCTGATGCTCACGTTGAAGCGCCGACCCCGGGATCTGTTATTTTAGCCGCCGTGATGCTTAAAATGGGAACTTATGGAATTTTACGCTTAGCGATTCCACTATTTCCCGATGCTGCCACTTACTGGTCGTGGCTATTTGCGCTCTTGGCGCTAGGCGGAATTATTTACGGCGCTCTCGTAGCAATGGTGCAAACGGATATTAAAAAGCTTGTGGCTTACTCTTCTGTTTCTCATATGGGTTACGTAATCTTGGGGCTTTTCGCGTTTAACATTTATGGTGTTACGGGTGGTTTTTACCAAATGCTCAACCACGGAATAAGTACGGGCGCACTCTTCTTGCTAGTTGGTATGATTTACGAGCGCACACATTCGCGTGAAATTTCTAAATATGGCGGCCTAGCATCAGCTTTGCCAATTTTTACCATAGGCTTTTTTATCGTCACTCTTACAAGTATCGCCGTCCCGCTCACCAATGGATTTATTGGCGAGTTTTTAATATTAATGGGAGCATTTAGCGCTAACTATGTTTATGGCACAGTAGCGAGTCTTGGCGTAATTTTTGGCGCCGCGTACATGCTATGGATGTTCAAAAAAGTTTTCTGGGGAGAAAAGGGTGAGCTTGTAAAAGAGGATCCCAAACACCCGCTCAAAGATTTATCTTTTAGAGAACTCATGGTCCTCGTGCCCATGATTGTCGTCGCATTTTGGATGGGACTTTTCCCCGGCCACTTCTTAAACTGGTCGAAAGCAAGTCTTGAACATTATCAGTCAAATTACCGTAACTATGAATTAGGCGTGGAGAAGAAATGAATATTTCAATCCCTGGTTTAGAACTCATTCTCGTTGGGCCCATCTTTGCACTTTTTCTTTTTAGCTTAATGCCGATAACACAACGGATTTTTCGCAACCGTCCCGAGCAATCGCCGTTACTATCGGTGGGCTGGGGATTGGTCGGAATTACCGCTGCGGCAGCATTTTTAAACTTGTCCCTAGGAATTAAACGCTACGCTTTTTATCGCGCGATAGTGTTTGATGGGCTCTCAATAGCGTCTGCCGCGGTAATTTTACTGCTTGGCGCGGCGACACTTTTTTTAATGCGAGATAATATCGCTACCCGCACGGAGCGCTTTGCTGAAAAGGTTTTTTTAATTCTTTGTTCCATGTGTGGAATGATTATTACCTCTTGGGCCAACGATCTGCTTATCATGTTTGTCGGTATCGAGATAATGTCGATATCCTTGTACATATTAATAGCGTTAAGCCGCGAGGATACTTTATCAAAAGAAGCAAGTTTTAAGTATTTTCTTTTAGGAAGCTTTGCCTCCGCAATTTTTTTAATGGGAATGGCCTATGTGTTTGGAATTGGCCGCACGACTATGCTTAGCGATTTGCTTCGCGTAGCGCCAGAAATTTTACTAGCGAACAAGATATTTTACATCGGGATACTACTTATTGTTTTAGGGATTTGTTTTAAGGTTGGTATTTTTCCATTTCATTTTTGGGTGCCCGACATTTATCAAGGCTCTCCCACACCTCTTACAGCATTTATGGCGTCAGCCGCGAAGGTCGCATCCTTTGTGGCTTTTTACCGGATCGCGATCGTTCTCTCGGGCATTGAAGGCAACGATAAACTTATCGCTCTTTTGCAGTGGCTGGCTGTGTTGTCGATGATTGTCGGTAATACTTCGGCGCTACTTCAAGACAACTTAAAGCGCATGCTTGCTTATTCTAGTGTCGCGCACTCGGGTTACATTCTTATAGGAATCGTCGCGATGTTATCCTCTGGCGCGGAACAGTCGACTGCGACGAGCGTTATTTTCTATTTATTTTCGTACGCCATTATGACGGTTGGAACCTTTGGGCTGTTGGGGGTTTTGGAAAGCAGTGAAAGTCGTGGCGCTACAGTAGACGATTTAAAAGGAATTTCGGAACGTCATCCGATTTTTGCAATTGCTTTTACGGTTTTACTCTTGAGTATGGCGGGCCTTCCCCCCACGCTTGGGTTCTTTGGTAAGTTCTATATTTTTTCATCGGCTATTAGCCAAGAACTTTACTGGTTAACTTTTTGGGGAGTACTAAATTCCGCAATCGGCGTTTATTATTATCTGCGGCCCGTCGTTTATATGTATATGGTCGAAGGCCGTGGGATCGTTATGCCCAAGCAGTGGCCGACAAAAATCATCTTAGCCTTGTCGGCGGTTGGCGTGGTAGTTCTTGGAATCGTGGTTCAACCCGCGTACAAAGAAGTCGAAAAGCGCGTCCGCTCAATTATCGAAGAGCAGTAAGTTTACTCCGCCAAAATTCCCCGATGCCTATCGATGGGGAAAAAAGGGCGTTAAAAAACTTTTCAAGGTGCTGTTCAAGGTCTATTTACTCCCCCTCCCGGAATTACGGGCATTAGAGGCGTTGGCACTAATCATGCTTGTTATCTTTCTACATAGTAAAAGGGGGAATTATGAAAATACTCTGTTATTTACTTTCGGCTTTAATGGGGGCTTCAAATATATCTTTTGCTCAACCGGATCTGATCCTAGGCTCTAGCGGTATTCCCGCAACGATAGTTGTGAGAGTCAACCGCAATACCAACGCAGTGGAGGTTTTTCATTCGAGTGAGAAAATTCCGGCTAATATCGAGGCTATAAGTGAAATTTCAGACAGAGATTTTGTCCCCGTATCCTTAAACAGATCTGTGCGCAACGAACTTGATCGCGACACTTCTCGAAGCTCATGGTTTTGGGTGCTAGCCCTGGGCGTGGTTGCCGGATATATTTGGGGCCACTATAACGGATCGAGAGATCATTACCCGTATCCCGTAACACCGCACTACCAACACGGCAATCAGGCATACGCTTACAATCCGTACTATTATAATTATAGTTATCCCTATAATTATTATTTCTATCGGTTTTAGCGAAATTAAAAGTTATGCTTTCGTAAAGTTCCGATTGCGGCTTTGAATCCGGCACGAACGATCGCCAATAGAATCGTCGGATTCAAACTAAAATGATCCGCAAAAAACATAGCGGAGTCATGTGGCTTGGGGTGGATGTAGATATAATCAACATTGGGTTTGAAGTTCACCCGCTCGATAACAATCTGCAAAATTCTATCTTTATGTTCGGCGGGAATTCCGACTTCTTTGCAGTACCCTTCAATCGCTCCTAGAATAGCAGAAACATTTTTTTGGTAACGAATGGCTGACTGTATTTTTTGTTCAACGACTTGATAGATCGCTTGGTTAATAATGACGGGGATCCCATACTGATGGAGGCTGCCAATTTCGGGCATGAAATGGTAGGGTTGAATAGTGTAGCTTGATATTACAAGATCAGCTCCATGGTCGGCCGCGACGTGAGTTGATAAGGTGTCCCTAATTTCCCCATCAAAGTAATGTAAAGTTTTACCTTTTTGATCTTTAATTCCATAAGGAGCAAAAACGGGAGGTAACGCGACAGATGCGGCCACGGCCTCGCTAACTGTAGAGAAGTTGGCGTACTTGATGGTCGCATCTTTTGTGGTTTCCTTAAACTTTCCAAAGACAACTTTACGGCTGTGATTTAGTTGCGTGGCCACGACATATAAATTGGGGCCAAGAGATTCAAAGCGATTTTCCGTTAGAACATATTTGCGGAAATATCTTTCAAGGCCGGCCGAAGAAAAAAGACCATTTATTTTAAAGCCATTTTTAAAAAGGGCTTCAAGGCCACCGGTAAAGATTGGTTTTTTTAAAATAAACTTTGGTAAGAAGCCCAAAATATTCCCGCCATTGAGGGCAAAAATATGGAAGTAACTTATTGGTTTTAAAGCGCCCTGATCCTGTACAAAAGATTTTTTATCCGCGAAACCAGCGCCGAGTTGAAAGGCGTGTATAACATCGTTGATGCTATATCCAGCGGCTAAAAATGTGCTGATAACGGAGCCAGCACTTGAGCCAACGTAGGTTTTAAAAGTCATTTCATCGGCAGCATATTTTTTGGCGACATCGTCGGGCGAGCCTCCAGCAAAAATAAAGCCCTTTTCTCTTAACGCTAAACAGACTCCGACATGAAAAGCCGCGGCCTTAATACCACCACCGCTGAGCACCAAAGCCAGGCGCTTTTTCTCTCTTATGCGCATTTGATTATAATAGGAGCTAATTCCCAGTTAATAAAGACTAGGAATGGCGCATGACTATCCAGTTTTCCTTTGTGCGCCATATAATTAGCTATCCTTATTTTGGGAAGTTTGTTTATTATGTAGCTATCACGTTTGGGGGTTATATGATGACCGAACCTTGGATATCCTTAATGGATTACTCAAATAAGTATCAAGTTAGCCTTTCCACCTTGCGCCGACGTATTAAAAATAACCAGGTTAAATATCAATTCCGTGCTGGAAAGTATTTTTTGACTGACAAACCAATGAATATTCAGCCCGAAACTATTGCAGAAATTGCCCCAGAACCAGTGAGTATCCCGACCAAAGGGAAAATAAGCGTCTATGAGGATAGTCAGCTTATGCAGGACTATCTTTCAGAACTTAAGAAAGCATATTCACAAGTTCTTCATGAGAAGGAAGAAGTCATTCAAATGCTGCGCGAGGAGATTTCTGACCTTAAGACTTTGGTAAAGGTTTTGGAATCAGAAAACCAACGCCTAAACGCCAATATTATCCAGCGCTTCTAACGCCACTCAGGGCGAACGGAAATTGCATAGTTCTAAGGATCAGGAGGAACTATGCACAGCAAAAATATTGATAAAAACAAAATGAGAATGGGCAATAAAGAGTCAATTCGTGACAAGGTCGGTGGTGCTGTCGAAAAACTTGGCGACAAGGTGTCGGGAGCGGGAGCAACCAAACTTGGTCAGAAAATTCACAATCTAGGCGACAAAATTGAAAGGCAACATAAGAATCCCCAGCACGGAGAGCAAGCTGGTAAGACAGGCAATAAAAAAACGAGCTAGGTTTTGGGACCTAGCTCGCCTGAAGATAACGTTTACAAAATTGGGGTTATTAGGCCGCAGATGCCGCTGCGGGTTCTCTGCCCTTTTTGCCGGATTTTGGGCCTTTTTTGCCTTTAACACCCTTCTTGTGATCCATAACGATGGAGAGAACTTCATCTAGGTTTTCAACAAGAACAAAGTTTAATTGCTTTTTGAGTTCATCTGGAATGTCAGTTAAATCCCGTTTGTTAGCAATCGGAATTATAACGTTGTGAATTCCATGATTAAGCGCTGCCAGCGCTTTTTCGCGAACTCCGCCAATCGGTAACACTCTTCCAGCGAGTGTTACTTCGCCCGTCATCGCATAATCTTTGCGTACCGGAGTATCGGTCATCAAACTGATAAGTGCGGTCGCAATTGTTATTCCCGCTGACGGTCCATCTTTAGGAATGGCGCCGGCAGGAATATGCACGTGAGCATCATATTTATTAAACCAATCGCTATCGATATTGAGCGCTTCCGCATTGGCGCGCGCATACGACATTGCGGCCCGTGCAGATTCCTTCATGACATCACCCATTTGGCCAGTGAGAACCAAATCGCCCTTGCCACGCATTTTGAGTGACTCGACAAAAAGAACTTCGCCACCGACGGGTGTCCAAGCAAGACCGGTGGTAATACCAACCTGGTCTTCTTTCATTTTCTCGTCGCGGATGTATTTTGGCGCGCCCAGAAGATCGAGAACCATTTCTTTTGTGACTTCAAAAATTTTGTCTTTATCGCCTAACACAACCTTTTTCGCGAGCTTTCTACAAACAGAGCCAACTTCGCGCTCAAGATTACGAACTCCCGCCTCACGCGTATAGCCGCCAATGAGGGTTTGTAGGGCGGCATCGTTGAAAACTACATGCTTTGGATCAAGACCATTGGCTTCGATTTGTTTGGAAACCAAGTGTTTTTTTGCGATCAAGAGCTTGTCGTTTTCCGTGTAGCCAGGAATATTGATTACTTCCATGCGGTCTCTTAAGGCGGCGGGAATATTTTCTAGAACGTTTGCCGTCGCAATAAAGAGAACCTTACTTAAATCAAAGTCCACGTTTAGATAGTTGTCTCTAAATGCAAAGTTTTGCTCGGGATCAAGAACCTCAAGCATCGCGGCACTTGGGTCACCACGATAATCCGAACCAAGTTTATCGATCTCATCAAGAACGACAACGGGATTGTTGGTCTCAGATGTTTTTAGCGCCTGAATGATTTTTCCCGGCATAGCGCCAACATAGGTGCGGCGGTGACCGCGCACTTCGGCCTCATCCTTCACGCCGCCAAGAGCGATGCGAAGGTACTGGCGGCCCATGGCGCGCGCAATACTTTTACCGAGCGATGTTTTTCCCACACCTGGAGGGCCACAGAAACAAAGGATCGGGCCCTTAAGGTTGTGTTGTTTTAACTTTCTAACCGCTAAGAATTCTAAAATGCGGTCTTTAACTTTATTAAGATCATAATGATCTTCGTTAAGAACTTTTTGTGCGTCTGTTATATCGAGTCTGTCCTCGCTGGTCTTATTCCAAGGAAGATCCACTAGCCAGTCAAGATAGGTGCGCACCATCGATGCTTCGCTGGCGTCTGGGTGCATGCGCTCCAAGCGATTTACTTGCTTCATGGCTTCCGCTTCAACGGCGGCGGGCATTTTGGCGTTTAGAATTTTCTCACGAACTTCGTCTACTTCTTCTTGGCGACTGTCTGCTTCGCCTAATTCATTTTTTATAGCGCGCATTTGTTCGCGCAAGAAGTATTCGCGTTGCGATTTCGACATTTCATCCTTGGCGGTATTGCGAATGCGGGCTTGCATTTGTAATACTTCAAGTTCGTTAGCTAGAATTTCATTTACTAAAGCCAGGCGTGCTTTTGGGTCCACGGTCTCTAAGACCTTTTGTGCTTGAGCAACGCCTAAGCCGATGTTGCTGGCAATAAGATCAGAAAGCCGGCCGGGTTCAGAAATATCATCAAGGACCAATAAAATATCAGGAGAAAGTGATTTGCCAAGAGCGATAATTTTTTCGATGAGCTCTTTAGCGTTTCGAATCATGGCTTCGTATTCGATGGATTCATGTTTTGTGTCGGGTTCAGCCAGTTTTTCTACTTCGACATGGAAGCAAGGATTGGTGCGTACGAAGTTTGTGATTTTTCCCTTCGTAACTCCTTGAATGAGAATTTTAACTCGTCCGTCGACAAGTTTTCTCATGCGCATGATCATCGCGATCGTGCCGACCGTGTAGATCGACTCCTTGCTAGGATTCTCTTCGAAAACTTCGCGTTGCGAAGCTAAGAAAATCATGCGGTTGTTGGCTAATGCTTCTTCGACCGCCTTGATCGAGGCCTCGCGTCCTACATACAGTGGCAAGATCATGTATGGAAAAACGACGATGTCTCTGACTGGCAAGAGAGGGAGGTTGGCTGGTATCTCTATCTCTTTATTCTCAAAATTCATTGTCTACCCCAAATAGTTATTTCAACGTTGTTATCTTCACAAAATTGTTCGGTTCAACGCTCTTGGGGCTTTAAGAAAAAGAGGTGCAGGCTAGTCCTGAATTAGTTTATTTTATGCATAGATCTGCTCTTCTTTTTCTTGAGCTAGCTTACAGTCTATACAAAGGCTCGCCACTGGTCGGGCTTTTAGGCGGTTATAACCAAGATTTTCCCCACATTCCTCACAGGACCCAAAGGTTCCTAGAGTAATTTTCTCGAGGGCTCGGTCAATTTTCGATACAAGAACGCGCTCGCGCTCAATCAATCGAATGCTTAGATTTCGATTGGTTTCTGACATTGCGATATCTGCTTCGTCACCCGCAATGACTTGTCCGTCACGCGTTTCGATAGCAAACGAGCGCTTTTTATTTAGCAAAGCTTCGCGCTGCCGGAGTAATAATTGATGAAGACTCTTGAGTTGTTCTTGGCGCATTATATCCTCCACCTCTATTACAGAGGTTGTAAGATATATTTTTAGTCGGGTCGTTTTGTCAAAGAGAAATTCTCTAAGCGCTCAAATCCACAGCAAAATATTAAAGTTGCATAAGAGTAAGACAATTTAATATTTGGACACTTATTTAGCATAAAATTTTTTGCGCGCGTCGCGAATTTCGGCGCCTTCTATACTAAGAGTCGTCCAAGGAATCAGACGCAAGCGGTCTGCCTCGATGAACTCTTCGGTTTCTTCGCACACACCAAATGTTCCACGAACAATTCTTTCCAGGGCGTGGTCTATCTCGAACAGCAATTTTTGCGTGCGCTCTTGCGAAAGCAAAAGATTTTGCTCTTCGATAATCGAAAAAGTTTGGTCCGCTTCATCGCCGACAAGTTGCGGCCGGCTTAAGAAGGCCTTTTTCTGTTCGCGGGCGCGGTTAATTAAATCCGCCTTTATGGAGAGAAGCTTATCGCGACACTCCTGGACCAGTTTGTCTCTGCGTTTGTTTAGCATTTTCATATTAACCCCCTTCCTTAGGTTTTTGGCCTTCCATGGCCACGCCTTTGATGGCGTATCATCCTTGATTACGACCAACAGCCAGCAGCTATTGGTGCTAGTAGGACGGGACAATTTGGGATTTGGGTTAATTATTTTTTACGGGAACGGAGGGGACGTTAAGTAGAGATGGGCGTGAGCGCCGGAAGTGATAGCGTTCGTTAATTCACCAAACTGCGAAAAACCAAGCCACTAAAAACTAGAAATGCCGACTATATGATTAAAGGAATCCCTTACGGTTTACGACTCGGAAGTACCGGCTGAATTTGCCCGTTATTCCCGGTAAACGCCACCACGGGGCGTGAGATTTCGCGGTTCTTGCCGACGGCAAGAGGGCCAAAGGCGCCGGGTAAATCCTTGGCCTCACGTAAAGAAGCAATTACTCCGGTACGCGAATCGGCGCCGCGATCTAAAACATGACGTAAGATGCGGCCGGTATCATAGGCTTGGATTTCAAAGACCGTCGGCTTTTGCCCAAAGACTTTATTAAATTCTTCATAAAATGGATTTTTCTTAATTTCATTTTCTGAGGGTGTAAAGGCATCAACAAAAAGCGACGACTCCGCAAACGTCTGGCCGCGGACAAAAAATTCCGACGGCTTATTCCACAAATTTGTACCCAACAAGCGAATGCCGCCCACATCATTATATTTTAACATCGAGGCCACTTGACCCAGTGCCAGAGTATCGTCGGGGATAAAAAGCGCTTCAAAATCAACGAGTGGTGGAATAATGTCTTCCGGCGGAAGATTGCGCTGGCTTACGCGCTTTTGCTTTTTCTCCCACTCCTTTAAACGTAATTTATATTCCTCAATTCGGTCCTCGATATAAAAAGTTCCAACGAGACGCTGTATTTGACCCTTAAAATCACGCTCATTGCGCGGATAGGGTTGTGCGCCATTAATTTGTCCACCCCGGCGCGTGACTTCGTCCCAAAAAATATTGGCGTATTCTACGCCGTAAGGATCATTGGGATACAAGATTGCAAAACGATTAATGTTGTAATCTTCCATGGCCACGCGAACAAGTTCGCGGACATACATTTCGCTGGTAACGGAGTTTCTAAATACGGACTCACCAACTTCGGAGATTCCGGTTTTTTGCGAGAGATCAATGCTCGGCACACCTAATTCATCGGCTTTGCTGGCAATGGCCAGGGCTGTTTTGCTGGAGGCACTGCCAACGATAGCAATGGCGTGATCTTCAGTAACCAAACGTTCCACCGCGCGGCGAGCGGAGTCAGGATTTCCTTCACTATCAATTACCGCGAGCCGGTAATCAGATTTTTGTTTGCCGTAAATACCGAGACCTAGCTGCAAGCCCATTAGAGTTTTCTTTCCGACTTGCGCGTACTTTCCGGTTAGAGGTACGACGACGCCAATGGTTTTTGCATCCACTATGCGGCGGGCATTAATTTGGTCCAAATAGCTCCGCGCCTTTTCTACAAGAAGACTTTGCGGAAACAAATCTACGATATTCAAAAAGTAATCGCGCGCCCGGGAGTAATCGTGATCTTCGATATAATAAACACCGAGGCTATAGAGTGCCTGCGGCCGCAAAAAACGAAAGTCGGGTTGGCTAGCGATGAAATCAAGTTGCTTTATATCCAAAGAAGAATCAACCATGGCGAAAGCGCGGGAGCGTAATTGCTCTTTCTTGACGGTATCATCAGTGAGCTCTTCAAGTTTTACGATATAGCGGAGCATTTCTGTTTTATCACCAAGTTGACGATGAACTTCGACCTTCAGGTCATACATGGAAGTTAAAACAGGTTTTTGAATATCAGTTCGCTCTAACCCCTGATTTAAGAGCTGTGAAGCCTCGTCCCAGCGGCCCAAACTATTAAGTGAACGTGCGGCCCAATATAGCGCTTCCATTTCTCGCGGCGTGGAAAGTTCTGACTTAACAACAGAAATAAAACTGTCGTATGCGGGTTCGTATTTTGCGGATTTAAAATATATTTCACCGCGGACAATGCGGGCATCCAAAGCCACATCGGTTTGCGGATAATCATGGATTAACTTTTCAATTTTTTTGAGTGCCTTAGGTTTGGCATTAGCGGCTATATCCGCTTGGATGGCGTTATAAAGTTTGATGGCGGCTGGCGGTGCCTTTTGCGCTGGCTGTTTGGAGGGGACACTTGAACAGCCAATTACAAATAAAACTAAAAATGCCGCTATTCTTTTAATTTTTTCCATTTTACTTTGCCTTACGAATCCGCGCCGCCCGCTCTTTGAAATCGGAAATGAGTGCGTAGGCGGAATCATTTATTCTTAGATCTTTTAAGACCCTTAGCTGATTTTCATCAAGATCCTTGGGAATGTCTATGAGGATTTTTATTAGCATATCGCCCGGCGGCTCGCCGCCAAGTCCAGGAAAGCCTTTATCCTTAATGCGAAGCACCTGGCCCGAACGCGTGCCTTTGGGAATTTTAAGTGACACTGTTCCATATAGCGTTGGCACTTCTTTTGTTGTCCCGCTGATAGCGTCTAAAAATGTAATCGGATATTCCATGCGAATATTATTTTCGTCGCGCACAAAAACCGGATGGTCCTGAAAATTTATGACGACGTATAAGTCACCGGGATTTTCGCCGTTGGGGCCGCAATCACCTTCGCCGGTTAATTTTAGTTTTTGCCCGTGACGAACGCCCGGGGGAATCGTGACTTCAAGTTTTGAAGGCTCACTGCGTGTACCCTTTTGGCGGACAAAAGAAATTACCTTTTTTGTGCCGTAGGCCGCTTCTTCGAAAGTTACATTTAAAGTATAGCGTAGATCAGCACCCTTTTTTTGGCGGCCTCTGGCGCCCATGTCTGGGCCCGGCGCCCCTCCCCAAAAATCACCAAAAAAATCACCAAATAAATCTTGGAAGGACGGAATATCTTGTTCGGAAAACCCTTGTGAGAAATCATATTCTTGGGCTTTTGACCGAGAGGCAAAAGGATTTGCCGAAACACGATCGAACTCAGCTCGCCGGCCGGCATCACCCAAAACGTGATAGGCCTCTGATATTTCTTTAAACTTTGATTCTGCCGCCTTATCTCCAGGATTTTTATCCGGATGGTATTTCATCGCTAGCTTGCGGTAAGCCTTTTTAATTTCTTCTTGTGAGCTGCTTTTTGTTACTCCGAGAAGGGAGTAATAGTCCTTACGTTGCATCAGCGGGCGGTGGAGATTGTTTTTTGGTCGCAACGACGACTTGGGCGGGTCTAATTAATTTATCATGTAATTTATAAGCGCGTCGAAAAACGCGGGTAATTATTCCTGGCTCAACGGAATCGGACTCTTCGCTACTAAGGGCTTCGTGAACCATAGGATCAAAGGGTTTACCTTCCGACGGAACTTCGTTAACGCCAAATTGTTCAAATATAGTTTTCATTTGTGTGCGGATAAGCTCCATGCCCTTAAAGAAAGGATCGTCTGAAGCTCCTTTAAAGGAAGTAATTGCCCGCTCAAAATTATCGTTAACGGCAAGTAGCTCAACCAACAAACGTTCGTTGGCATACTTTAAATACTGAGAACGTTCTTTGATGGCATTTTTGCGATAATTATCAAATTCCGCATGCAAATAGAGGTAGTCGCTTTTGGCTTTTGCTAGCTCTTCCGCCATAGGTGTTGCTGCTCCCGGGGTCGCTTCGTCTTTAGGTGAGTTGTTATTTTCTTCCACTAGGTAAAATTATATTCTAAGCAGTCGGAAGTAAATAAAATATGCGAGAACACCTGATTGCTTAACAGACGGCCATTTGGAGTAAGTTTCCAATGAGTTTCGGTCTCTTCAATTAGTTTAGATGGCAATAAAGGTCTTAAGCGTGAGGCTAATAAAACCTCACAAGAGTCCCCGTATTTTCGCCGCACAGCGCCTTTTGGAATTCCAGAGTGGGTCCGCAAAAAAGTATGGCAGAAATCAGTTAAGGATTCTTCTTTACTTAGAATTTCTACCTGGGATGACGGCAAGTCCCCAATCCCCATCTTCGTAACCTGGTCGATATAAGCATCCATTGATTTTGGATTCCAAAATCTCTTTCCCCAGTTGGGGCCGTTAAAATAAGAATGTGCGCTTAGGCCTATTCCCCAGTAGGAGTCGTCTTGCCAATAAAGGCAGTTGTGACGGCTGTGTTTACCGGGTAACGAAAAATTAGAGATCTCGTACTGTTCGTAGCCCCGACCGACGAGTTTAGATCGCATTAATTCAAACATTTCGAGTTCAATATTTTCCTGCGGACGATTTTGTTGCAGGGGATGCCCGACGGGGATTGTCAAGTAATACGGACTCACATGGGGCGGTTCAAATGTTAACAAAGTTTCTAAATCTAGACTAAGGTCGCTAAGCATTTGACCCGGTAGCGCAAATAAAACGTCGACGCTGAAATTTACTTTAGCGCTGCGTAATTGGCGCAGAGTTTCCATCGTGTCTTCTGCCGTGTGTTTGCGGCCGATGAGCTTCAGAATGCGATTGGACATGGTTTGAGCGCCGACGCTAAAACGGTTAAACCCAATGGCAACAAGATCCTTAATCTTGTTGTCTGAAATCGTGCCGGGATTTATTTCTATCGTGACTTCGGCATCGGGTCGAATATTAAATCCTTGGCTAGTAATCTCAGAAATTATTGAGGATAATTGTTGAGGCTCCAATAAACTAGGAGTGCCACCGCCAAAATAAAGTGTGTCCAATTCGCGAAAGGGGACTTCGGGTGAGCGCCGCTGAATTTCTTTTTTCAAAGACTGTAAATAGTTATCGGCCGGGATTGTTTCGTCGAACTTATATGTGGCAAAATCACAATAAGGACAGCGCTGCAAACAATAAGGTATATGAACGTAAATTCCACAAGCCATTGAGAGAGCTTTTATGACATATAAGTATCAATTGCCAAACAAATTATCAGTGATTTTATTAGAAAGTAAAAAGGCTCCCGTCGTGTCGGCCCACTTATGGGTTAAAACCGGCAGCGCCGACGAGCGCAAGGGAGAAGAGGGGATTAGTCACTTTATAGAACACTTGGTTTTTAAGGGCACGCGGGATTTTAAAGTCGGTGAAATAGCGCAAACCATAGAGGGATCCGGTGGCCAGCTCAATGCGTATACGACCTTTGATCAAACGGTTTACCATATTACAATTTCAAAAAATTACTATGACAAGGCTCTTCATGCCATTAGTCAGATGGCCGGCTTTCCGCAATTTGACGAAAAGGAAATTGATAACGAACGTGAGGTAGTAATCGAGGAAATAAAGCGCTCCGAGGACTCACCCTCGTCGCAAGCAAGCCAACTCTTATTTAAGACGAGTTTTCAAAAGCATCCCTATGGAATTCCAATAATCGGTTACGAAAAAATAATTAAGAACGTCAAACGCAAGACTCTTGTTAATTACTATGCCAAGCGCTACGTGCCGCAAAACATGACTTTGGTGGTGGCCGGTGATTTCGACGTTAAGGAAATGAAGGAAAAGGTAAAAGATTATTTTGGCGTAATAAAAAAGGGCCAGCTCGAAAAACGTCCGCGAAAAAAAGACGCGGCGGGGAAGTCCACTAAACTTAAAGTTGAAAAAACGAATTTTGAGGAAACCTTTGTTTACCTCGCGTGGAAAGTGCCCGACATAAAGCACAAAGACATTGTTTCTTTAGACTTAATGTCCATGTTATTAGGGGAGGGAGAGTCGGCGCGTCTTTATAAATCCATGCGCCTAGAATCGGCGACAGTAAATTATGTTGGCACAAGCTGCTTTACCCTAAAAGACCCCGGCTTATTTTTGATAGCGGCCAGTTTAAATGACAAAAACATCGAGGAGTTCTTTAGTAAATTAGAAGAGGGCCTAAAAGAGGTTCTGCTTTTTCCACCGAATGAGTCTGAACTCAAAAGATGTATCACTTTGCTCGAGGCCGACGAGTACTACGATTTGGAAACTGTAGACGGGCTAAACCGCAAGGCTGGATTTTTAGATTATTTTTTGGGTGATTATAAGTTTTATCCAAAATATTTAAAGCAGGTTTATAACTTAAAACCCGAAGATATCGTAAAGGCAGCACGGAAATATTTGGACCCCAAAAACTTAACTGTCACTATTATGACTAAAAACGGTAAGCCCATAGCCGAACGGGTAACCAAAGCCTGGTCAAAAAGCTTTTCTAAAGTTTTTAGGGATAGCCGGGCCATGAAAGTTTCGAAACAAAAATATAAAAAGCCCAGCAAAAGAATTGCCACCTTAGCAGAATCTGCCAAGGTTCCGGAGTTTAAAGAATACAAACTGAAAAACGGGATCAGAATGATTTTTCGGCTGGCAAAAGACACTCCCGTAATTAGCATGCGTTCAGCGATGCATGGGGGCTTGCGCGCCGAACCCAATGGCAAAGAGGGATTAACGGATTTACTGTCGCGCGCGTGGTGTTCGGGAGCAGGGCCTTATAATGAGCATCAAATTAACGAGCTAACGGATTCGATGGCGGCCCGCTTGTCGGCCTTTGGCGGCAGAAATTCGGCGGGACTTTCTTTAACTATGCTTTCGCCCTTCGAAAAACAAGGGCTTGATTTGGTAGACCAAATTATGAACGCGCCGAAATTTGAGAGAGATATTTTAGAGCGCGAAAAGGCAATGATGCTTGAAGCCTTAAAGACTCAAATGGACCAGCCGTCGCATGTCGCGACTTTGATGTTTTTAAAAGAGATGTTTGCGGGTCATGCTTATGCGCGGGATCCACAAGGAACTCAAGAGACGATTCAAGGGTTATCGCAATCCGATGTCCGCCGCTGTTACGAGGAACTTACTCAGGCGGCGGGATCTTTGGTGGTTGTTTCGGGACAATGTGACCCTGACCTTTGGGTGAATAAATTCAATCAATCCATCGGCAGTTGGAAACCGACAAAAACTCTCTCTGGAACATCGTTAGAAGTTATATCCGCTGACAAGTTTGCCTTCAAAGAGCTAAATAAGGAGCAAACTCACATCATTACCGGTTACCGCGGATTAACAATCGGAAACTCGCAGCGCTATGCCATGCAGATTCTGCAGTCCATTTTGGGCGGCATGGGTGGGCGCCTCTTCGTCGAGCTGCGTGAGAAGGCCTCCCTAGCCTATTCAGTTTCACCGATAAATTTTGAAGGTATCGATACCGGTTACTGTGGCGCTTATATCGGCTGTTCTCCAGATAAGGGAAAAAAAGCTGTCGATATGATGCTCGCGGAATTCGAGAAAATATCTAGTCACGCTCCAAGTGAAGCCGAACTTGAGCGCGCGAAAAGTTATTTGATTGGACGCCATGACATAGATTTACAAAGAAACTCCGCTTTTGCGAGCGGAATTTTGTTTAATGAACTTTATGGATTGCCTTATCAGGAAATTTTTGAATACGCGCAACGGATCAGCGAGGTTACGGCTAAAGACGTTCAGTCCTTAGCCGCGCAGATTTTTTCACAGAAAAGAGTTTGTGTTGCTGTGGGAGCTACCAAGCCGTGGTGAGGTATTACCTACAGGGCCAAGCTTGTGTCACAGAAGACCGGCAAAGCACTGTCTCGGTAATCGATTTCAATGCGCTATCTGGCGTGTCGTCTTGAACGATCGGCGTACCGTCAACTTTAGAAAAATAAAGACGCTCTACATAAGTCTCTGAAACTGTTTGTACAGGCACTTCGCAAATGGTGTTAGTAGAAGTCTTTTTGCTCTCTAATACTTGTTTGCTCGCAAGTACGTAGTTTAGATCTTTCATGTTTAATTTAATTTCTTGGGGCCCCGCTAGTGTAGTGGTTTTGACAGTGATAACTGCCGCATTGAGGTTTTTATTTTCCTTTACGGAAGTTTCGTAAACGCTCATTTTTACGCTGCCGTTAGCATTTGAACAAACAACTGAACGTGTCTGCGCATTGGCCAAAGCCGTAGCAAACAAAATAAAAAATGAAATTAGTTTCATTGTGATTCTCCTTTAAACAAATTTATTCCCTATCAATTTTCAAGCAAATGGAGTCTTCGCGGGTATTGGCGTTGGATACCGCCGAGGCAATGCCAATTATTGTTAGCGCAATTAGAAAATATTTCACAGACACGGCGAGAGGCTCCTATTAGATCTTTTAAACAAGATGCGGAGCCTATCTGCAGAAAGAAGGCCAGATATTTAGAAGTATTTTTTGTGTTCGATATAAAGACAGCGGTTAGCAATAACCTTGATTCCCGCCGCTTCGGCACGTCTTTCGGCTTCAGGGTTGGTGATGCCGAGTTGCAGCCATAAAAGCTCCACACCCCCAGCAGCAATGGCCTCGTCGACCACCTGAGGAATATTCTCTGGACGTCGAAACACATCGATAAACTTGCGGTAGTCAGCGGGAACATCAATCAACTTAGAGTAAACTTTAAAACCGTCAAAATCTTCGCCTCGCGGGTGGATACCAACAACGTCATAGCCCTGAGAGCGCATGTAAGTGGGTACCGAATGGCTAGGTTTTGATTTGTCGCCACTTAAACCATAAATACAGATCTTCTTATACTTCTCCAGGAGCGCTTTAAACTCGGTATCTTTAACGTTCATACAAAGAGTATTATATACATTTATACTAGGTCTAAATAGCACTTATTCTCATTTTGAGAATTGCCCCAAAAGTTTACAAAATCACCCTAAATCCCTTAAAATATATACAGATTCCGCCGTTTATATAGTTAGGGGAGAACTCATGAGCTCTAGACCTAGCATTGATTTGTTAACGAGCCCGGAGGAATTTTTTCGGGACGCCGTCAACGAAGCCTTTGAAAAACGAAAGGTTGAGACCCTTCCTGTCGTCAAGAATTACGTCGTTGGTTTGCTAAATAAATATATGTTAACCGAGCGGCTCTCGCGCGACACTTTAGCCGAAATGTATCTTCGCGCTAACTCGTCAGAAAAAACAATTCGCATCGAACTCTTGCAGCAGTTGGGAGACACATCTCTTTACATCAGCGGTTTTTTTGGCGATTCTTTGCAAAGAAAAATTGTAGATATCGACTATTATATCGAAATGGGTGAAGTGGCATATTCTAGCCTCTCATCGACTCTCGCGGAAGATCTAAATGCCCGTGTCTTTAGTGAAATGTCGCAAAAGTTTGTGGCCATGGTCGATGTCTTGACTTACATCAGTCAAAAATCGTCGGCGGACACAAACCTAAATCTGTTAAGACTTTATGAGAAGTATTTGAAAACGGGTTCTGACTTAGCTAAAGACGAAATTATAAACAAAGGTTTGGCCTTACCGGCTGCAGTGAATAAGAAAACCAAGCAATAGACAACCGAACCCGCCTCAAGTAGAATTTTACGATATGTTTAACCTTGGCATGGGCGAATTTATAGTCATCGGGATCATCGCGCTGATATTTATCGGCCCCCGCCAGCTTCCGGAAGTGGCCAAAGCGCTGGCGAAAGTAATTAATGAAGTTAAGCGTGCGGTGGGAGACGTTTCCACGTCTTTTAAAAAAGGCAGAGATGGCACGGAAGACTGGATGAAGGACCTAACAAGCCAAATCATAAATGCTGGTCAGCAACCGCCGCCGCCGGAGGCGGACAACAAACCTTATTACGTAAGTCCAGAACCCGAATCCAAACCGATTGAAAGTGTTACGGAAGGCAAAGAAAAAGACGAAAAGAAGAGCTAGGGAGTCCTAGACACAGCCATGACTGAGCCGACCGACCAAGAAGCCGCAGAAACACTTACCTCTCACCTCGAAGAATTGAGAACACGGGTTATCAATTGCGCGTATATAATTACCCTGGGTTCTATTCTCGGCTACATATATAGCGATAAATTATTTGAAGTCATTCGCAGCCCAATTAAACCGTATCTCCCCGAGGGCGGATTAGTTTTCACGAATCCGGTCGACAAATTCGCGGCGTTTTT
Organism: uncultured Bdellovibrionales bacterium; assembly: GCA_964498095.1. Lineage (GTDB taxonomy): Bacteria > Bdellovibrionota > Bdellovibrionia > Bdellovibrionales > SG-bin7 > SG-bin7. Next base: position 48,540 of record CAZCFY010000011.1, read on the forward strand.
AAGAATTTCAATTTTTGCCGGCCTAGTGCTGACTTGCCCACTGTGGCTATACCAACTCTGGCGATTTGTCGCCCCCGGGCTTTATGCAAAAGAGAAAAAGTACAGTTTGGTATTTATCTTTTTTGGTTCCTTGCTTTTTTTGGTAGGCCTCACCTTTGCCTACTTTTTGGTTTTCCCAATGGCCTTTGATTTCTTACTTAACTTTGGCGGCACTACCGATAAACCGATGATTACCATTGACGAATATTTATCGTTCTTCACTACCACGTCGGTCGTTTTCGGCGCGATGTTTGAGATGCCATTGGTGTTAGTTATTTTGGGAATGATGGGAGTACTTGATCAAAAGACTTTACGTGAGTCGCGCCGCTATGCCATTGTTGTGTTATCGGTAGTTTCCGCTCTAGTAACACCACCGGACGTCTTAAGTATGTTTTTACTTTTTGTGCCTATGCTTTTGCTTTATGAGCTGTCTATTATCCTGGTAGGATTCTTTGGTCATCGCGAACAACTTGGGAGCTAGATAGAAGGTCGTGCAAAGCCCGGCCGTCCTTTCTAATAAACGCCAGTAAAAAACCGAAGCCAAAAAACATAACCGAGAAAAACTTGCCGACAATTTCGCGCGCGAGAACCTGAAAAACCGTAAGCTCAGCCGCTCCGTGGGCGGGGCGCACGGCCAAATTAAAAATCATTTTTCCTGGTGATGCCGAGTAATTCAAATAGAAATAAGAATAATAAACAAAAACAACGACCTGGGCGGGAATTCCCCAATAAACGAAGTGGGTAACTAATGCGTGAATTAAGGTAGGGAAATGGTTGCCCTGCACTAAGGCGGCCATCATAAAGATTTCGACGAAAAGTAAAATGATTAAAATAAAAAAACCGTCAATCAAAAAGGCTAAAAACCGCAAGACAAGATTTACCGATTCAACTTTAGGCTCTACAGTTTTTACGCGGATTTTTTTATCAAAAAGAACCATGCTGTCAGCCATAATAGCGTTTTAATGGCCGACAGCTTCGCGGTCAATTTTAATTAGCGGAAGATACCATGATCGCGGGCTTCTGACAGTAATCGATTAATACGACCGATTTTGCCATCCCCGCGTCAGTAGCAGAGATTTGCACCTCGTTAGTCAATGCTACATAAGTATGTTTTACAACCTTATTGTCCACTTTTACCACGATTGAGGCGGGGTCAACACTGTCGTATTTTAGCTTAAACGAAGTCATCAGATTAAGCTTCTTGGTAACAAGACTACCGATTGTCGCCAATCCTTTTGCGTAGTCCGGTGACGCCAGATCCACAGCGGTATCATTATTTAATTTAATAATATCAGTATAACCATAACCTACTTCGTTTTCACCGCCGGCTGGTACAGTTAATGGATTAGTATAAATCATACCCGAGACGAGAAGCGGTTGTGTTGGTCGGCGCATTTTGAGTTTAGAATAAACCGTTTCGTGAGTTACGTTTCCACAGTCAGAGGCTTTAGAGGTCACTTCGGCGCCATCGGGATCAACTACCGGTTTGATTCCCGCAGGATAGATGGCGCAGATGTCATTTTCGTCGGCAACGAAGACTATTGCTAGGGCCGAGTCGGCTCGAAAAAACCCCTGGCTTTGCGCTAAAGCATAATTGTTATCATTTAACATCTGAGTTAAAGAGTACAATCCTTCTTCACCCCCGTCAGAGGCATTATCTGTAGGCTGAGAAGTTAACTTATAGGCCAGCTGCTGGCGGATCGTGTTTATACTTAAGCTTTTATTACTTAACACGTAGCCGTCGCCTCTAGCGCTCTTGAAGAGCTTTCCAGAATAATTGCTCTTACTGCCATGAGCAAGCACGACACCAATTTGAAAGTCGACATCAGCAGGCAATTGCGCGACGAAACTGTCAATACCGGCGGCAATACCAGCTTTCTCTTGGTCGAGTGAACCCGAAGAATCCGTAATAAATAATATGTCGATTTTTTTGGTAATCTCTACGTCCGGCTGATCATAGCGGTCTTGGTAGCACTTCGGCGCAGTGTCTTCGATCTTCCAGCTGTAAGCGGCATAACCAGTGTTGCCCGCCTTATCCGTAGCATATACCGATAAATAATGATCGCCTAAAAGCAAATTCAATATAGAAACGCTACCGAGAACTAAACACGGATAGTCCACGCCATCGAGTTTACAATAGAATTTATCCAGACCGCTGCCACTTTCGACAACTGTGTAGGTGAAGGCAGCGGTTTTCTCTGTGGTTGGATTTTTTGGCGTCGTTACCAAATCTACCACGGGAGCAATTGTGTCAATCATCCACTGATGAACGGCGGGAACTGATTCGTTGCCGGCGTTATCTACGGCTTTAATATAAACAGAGTGGTTGCCCTCAGAGAGATTTGCAACCGAGTAAGGACTTGTGCAATCCTTATAGTTATTGGGATTATCAAGTGAACACAAAGTTTTCGCGACACCACTTTCTCCGTCGGTAGCAATAAACTCAAAGGTAGCGCTAGGATTTTTATCATAGGGGAGAGGAGCCTTAGTAATTTTAATTGTCGGTAAACCGTTATCGATCATCCAGTTCCACTTTGCGGATTCCGATTCGTTTCCGGCAAAATCCAGAGCTTTTACCTCAAAGGCATGGGCGCCCGAAGCAAGTGCGGCGTACATTTGTGGACTCGCACAATCAGAAAAATTCGCGGCGTCTAATTTACAAGAATATTTGGCCACGCCACTACCGCCAACGTCGGAAGCTGAAAAAACAAACTTAGCTTCTCTACTGCTGGTTGGGTTCTTAGGGAATTCAGTAAGGATAATTTTCGGGGCAATCGAATCCACTAAAAACGCGTGATCCAACGGTAAAGATTTATTCCCCGCTTTATCAAAGGCTACGACAGAATATTTATGGTCTCCCTCGGAAAATTTAAATGAATCATCGGCCGTACAATCCTTAGTGGCGTCGGCGTCGAGAACACATTTTAAAACATCAATTCCGCTACCGTCGTCTTTGGCGACTACGGGAAACTTAATATCACTCTTATTTATGATTTTGGCGACATTTTGGCCAAAAGCGAGTGTCGGTGGAACTGTGTCAATAAGCCAATTATAAGAAATTAAATCGGATTTGTTACCGGCTTTATCCACGGCTTGAAGCGAAAACTGCTTTTTTCCGTCTGTTAAACTCATAAAGTCGCGCTTTAAATCCATGCATGATAAAAATGGCTGACCTTCAAGCTTACAGAGAATATTTTCGATGCCGCTGCCGTTGTCATCACTGGCTGCAAAGGTAAAAGTTCCTGAACTTAAATTTGTAATAAGTTTGGGTGAAGATAATAGATTTACTTTTGGGGCAATCGAATCTACTTCCCAATCATGTGTCGCGGGATCCGAAGAGCCATTGTTTTCGGCGATAAAAGCCTTAACTTCAAAGTGATGTGGCCCTTCGTTAAGAGCTGTAATACTTTGACCGGGTTGGCACTCAAAGAAATCGGTATCGACCTGACATTCATATTTAACAATCGGTGCACCATTAGAAGCGGAACCTATAAAGTCGATGGCTGTATTTACTTGATTATCAAGGGCTTTGGGTGCGGATAGAATTCTTACCGATACGCTAGGTGCACTCAGTTGATTAACTTTCGTGGATGCGGAAAAGTCTACTTTGGAGCAACCAGTGAGAGCAAAGATTGTGGTGATATATATAAGATTATGTAACTTCATTTAAAATCCCCCTACGCCGTAATGAGGTTGCATGACCGGGGCCATGAGGGGACGCGCAAATGCTAAGCGCTTGGAAAGTTCATCAACAGGTGTCAAAAATTTTGTCTACAATCGAGATTACCCGGTCTCAAACTGAGATTAGATAGTTATAGTCTCCCGAAAATTTCCGTAAATTTTGCGGAGAGAGTCGGAGATTTCTCCAAGTGTAACTTTGTCAGTCACAGCGGCAATTAGAAGAGGCATAAGATTTTCTTTTCCGTGGGCGGCGTTGCTAATTCGCTCGAGATGGGTGGCGACAGTTTTGGCGTTTCGTTTTTGTTTAAATTTTTTGATCCGCGAAATTTGCTCTTTAACGGCGGCCGCATTCATCTTAAAAACGGTTTTTTTGGCCTGGCTTTCATCCTCGGTAAAGTCGTTTACGCCGACAATGATCTGTTCCTTTTTTTCGATTTCGAGTTGATAGCGGTAGGCCGCATTCTGAATTTCCTTTTGAATCCACCCAGTTTCAATACAACGGACCACGCCGCCTTGGGCGTCAATTTTTTTAATATACTCATCGGCCCGGCGCTCAATTTCTTCGGTAAGATTTTCGATAAAATAAGATCCAGCTAAAGGATCAACGGCATCGGCGACACCGGATTCATAGGCAATAATTTGTTGCGTGCGCAGCGCGATGGACGCGGCCTTTTCGGTTGGTAATCCCAGCGCTTCATCCATTGAATTGGTGTGTAAGCTTTGCGTCCCTCCCAACACCGAAGCTAAGGCTTGCAGGGTGACGCGGGCGATATTATTTTCGGGCTGTTGCGCCGTTAAGCTACTGCCCGCCGTTTGCGAGTGAAAGCGCAGGGCCATCGAGCGCTCTTGTTTTGCGCCGAATCTTCCGCGCATTATTTTTGCCCACAGTCTTCGCGCGGCCCGGTACTTTGCAATCTCTTCGAAAAAATTATTGTGAACATTAAAAAAGAAACTTAGCCGTTTAGCAAACTCATCAACGTCCATGCCCCGGTCAACGGCCGCCTGAACGTAGGCAATGCCGTTAGCAAGGGTAAAAGCTACCTCTTGAACAGCCGTGCTGCCAGCCTCTCGAATATGATATCCCGAAATGCTAATAGTATTCCAATTGGGAACACTTTGGCTGCAGTACTCGATAACATCGGTAATTATTCGCAGCGAAGGTTTTGGCGGATAAATATAAGTTCCGCGGGCGATATATTCCTTAAGCAGATCATTTTGAACTGTACCACTAATTTTATTAAGGGAAATTCCACGTCTTTGCGCCACGGCAATGTAAAAGGATAAAAGGATCGAGGCCGTGGAATTAATTGTCATCGACGTAGAAACTTTATCTAAGGGAATATCCTTTAAAAGGATCTCCATGTCTTCGATGGAAGAAATAGAAACTCCCACTTTACCAACCTCACCGGAGGCCATCACATGATCAGAGTCGTAACCCATTTGGGTTGGTAGATCAAAAGCCACGCTAAGGCCCGTTTGACCCTTTTTAAGGAGAACCTTATAGCGCTGATTACTTTCTTTCGCTGAGCCAAAGCCGGCGTATTGTCTCATTGTCCAAAGACGCCCGCGGTACATTGTTTCCTGTACGCCGCGAGTGAAGGGAAAGCGCCCAGGACGGCCCAAGTCTTGCTCGGGGCGAAAAGAACCTAAATCCGATTCCGTATAAAGTTCGCGGATGGGAATATCGCTCGTAGTCTGAAATCTCATTTTTTGTTTTCTGCTTGAAAAGAAACGAGTGGACCGCCTGACTCCACGACATCACCGGCCTTAACGAAAATTTTTCCGACGGTTACGTCGCGCGAAGCGCGCAGCTCATTTTCCATTTTCATTGCTTCAATTACCAAAAGCGGCGTGCCCTTGGTTACCGCTTGGCCTTCGCTGACGAAGACTTTAACAATTTTTCCCGGCATGCCTGCGGAAAGCTGATTTGTTTCGGCCATAGCGCTGTCGCGCTTTAAGCTTTCGTGCAATAGCATTTCATCGTTAAATATTTTTATCGTGCGGTAAGAGCCGCGCGTATAAACGGTATAGTCGGTGCCGGCACCTACGCAATCAAGGACGTAAGAGCTGTTATTAAATAAAAAAGTAACGGCATCGTCCATTTCAGTATATTCGGACTTGGGAATCTGGTAATTGACCCAGTCTTTACCCTCGGGCTTAAGCTTAACTTCCCAACTGTGGCGGGTTTCGTTGACCGTAATTTCGTATTTAGAGCCTTTTTGTTCAGCCTGAAAGTACATGGTTACCTCAAACTTTTTAGGCGGGCTAAATCACGCCATCGGGTCGTTACTTTTAAGCGGGAAGTGTCTTTGGATTTTCGGTCATTGTAAGCGGTGATCGCCGCGGCAATTAAGAAAACTTCATCGCTTACAAATTTAAATATGTCGGGGTTTACGGAAATTTCTTTTTCGACAAATTGAGTCGTGTAGTGCCCGTCTAAAAATGTTGGATGTTGTAAAATAGTCCGGTGTAAAAGAATATTCGTTTTAATGCCGGTCATGTTGGTCTCCATAAGCGCCCGGCGCATACGTTCTATGGCTTGTTGGCGCGTGTGACCCCAGGCGATCACTTTTGCAATCATCGGGTCGTAATCCATCGGAACAGTACAGCCGGGATAAGCGGCGCCATCCACGCGGATAAAGGGACCTTGCGGATTGCGACAACGGCGAATAGTGCCGGGGCTTGGCATAAAGGTAACCGGATCTTCGGCGCAAATTCGGCATTCAATGGCATGTCCCCTTTGCTTAACATCAGCTTGCTTAAAGCTTAAGGGCGCGCCCGTAGCGACACAAATTTGTTCGCGCACGAGATCAATGCCAGTTACCATTTCGGTAACGGGATGTTCTACTTGCAGGCGCGTATTCATTTCCATAAAGAAAAATTCTTTGGAGCTATTGTCGAAAATAAATTCGAAAGTACCGGCGCCAACATATTTAATTGCTTTAGCCGCTTTGACAGCAATCTCGCCCATTTTTTCGCGTACTTTTTCTGGTACGGAGGGGCTTGGACTCTCTTCGACAATTTTTTGATGGCGGCGCTGAATTGAACATTCACGCTCATAAAGATGAACAACATTGCCGTGAGTGTCCCCGAACACCTGTACTTCAATATGTTTGGGACTCGTTATATAGCGCTCTATGTATACGGTATCATCTTTAAAATAATTTAATCCTTCGGATTTCGCGGCTCTTAGAGCCGAGGGAACTTCGTCGGCATTTTGCGCGATCCGCATGCCCTTTCCACCGCCACCCGAAGAAGCCTTAATAATAATAGGATATCCGATTTTATTGGCGATGGCGACGGCATCCTCTTCGCTATTAACGGCCCCAGGACTGCCGGGAACAATGGGAACACCGGCCTCATTCATTAATTTTCGTGCGGCAAGTTTATCGCCCATGGCTTCAATGTTTTCTGGGGTAGGGCCAATAAAAACTATATTTTCTTTTTTTAAGTCGCGGGCAAAATCCTCATTCTCGCTTAAAAAACCATAACCAGGATGAACGGCGTCGGCCTTAGTGACTTTACAAGCTTCAAGAATATTTGGAATGTTTAAATAAGAATCCTTACTTGGCGTCGGCCCAATATAAACCGCCTCGTCAGCCAACGCGACGTGAAGACTATTGCGGTCAGCCTCACTAAAAACCGCCACAGAGCGTACGCCTAATTCACGGCAAGCGCGAATAACCCGAATTGCGATTTCACCACGATTAGCAATGAGAATTTTCTTAAACATATCTTAGCCTCGTTACAGCGGGATATTGCCGTGTTTGCGCGGGGGATTGGAGTCCTTTTTGTTTTTTAACATTTCTAGAGATTGAATAATGCGAGGTCGCGTGACGGCCGGCTCAATAACCTCATCAACGTAACCAAGTTCGGCCGCGATGTAAGGATTATTAAACTGTTCCTCATACGATTGTGTCAGGCGCATTCTTTCTTTTTCTTGATCAGAGGCTTTATTAATGTCGCCGCGGAAAATAATATTTACCGCTCCACTGGCCCCCATTACCGCGATTTCCGCCGTGGGGTACGCGAAGTTGATATCGCCGCGCAAATGTTTCGAAGACATAACGTCATAAGCGCCGCCATAAGCTTTGCGGGTAATAATTGTAATTTTTGGAACGGTCGCTTCCGCATAGGCATAAAGAAGTTTTGCCCCGTGAGTGATAATTCCATTCCACTCTTGGTCCGTGCCCGGTAAAAATCCCGGTACGTCGACAAAAGTTACAATAGGAATATTAAAAGCGTCACAGAAACGGATAAATCTCGCTGCTTTAATGCTAGCTTGAATATTTAAGCATCCGGCAAGTATTTGGGGTTGGTTGGCCACGATACCTACACTGCGGCCGCCGAAGCGAGCAAATCCAACGATAATATTTTTTGCCCAATGTTGATGGACTTCCAAAAAGTAACTTTCATCCACCACGTTCTTGATTATATTTAACATGTCATAAGGCTTCTTCGGATTATCGGGAATCATGGTGTTTAACTCTTCCGATACGCGATTTGATTTATCTTTGGTGGGGAGAACGGGAGAGTCGTCCACGTTATTGGGAGGCAAGAAGTTCAAAAGTTCGCGGATAAGTAACAAACAATGTTTGTCGTCCTCAGCGGTAAAGTGTGCGACACCGGATTTTGAAGCATGCGTGCCCGCACCACCAAGGTCTTCCATGGAAACTTCTTCTTGCGTCACGGTTTTAACGACATCGGGACCGGTTACGAACATGTAACTACTTTTCTTAACCATAAAAATAAAGTCAGTGATGCTTGGGCTATAAACCGCACCGCCGGCACAAGGTCCCATAACCGCACTGATTTGGGGAATCACTCCCGAACACAAAACGTTACGCAAAAAGATATCCGCGTAACCGCCAAGCGACTCAACACCCTCTTGAATGCGCGCGCCGCCGGAGTCATTTAAACCAATCATCGGAGCGCCATTTTTTAACGCTAGGTTCATGACTTTAATAATTTTATTGGCGGTCGTGCGGGACATCGAACCGCCGAAAATCGTGAAATCTTGGCTGTAGGTATAAACAAGTTTGCCATTTATGGTGCCAAAGCCAGTGATTACACCGTCGCCCATGACTTTCTTATCGCCCATGCCAAAATTAGAACAGCGATGAGTTACAAAACGATCTAGTTCGACGAAACTTCCAGGATCTAGCAAAACCTCAAGTCGTTCTCGGGCGGTTAAGCGGCCGCCGTTTTTATGTTTTTTGATACGTTCTTCGCCGGCCCCTTTTAGGGCTTCGTTATTCTTTTTTTCGAGAAGTTTTAATTTATCCGCTGTAGTTAAATTACTTAAATTTTCTTCCATTAAGGGTGACTCCGGCCGTATAGACGAGGGAAGGGAATTGTTTCGCGAACGTGCGGCAATCCACAAATCCACGCCAATGTTCTTTCGATACCCAAACCAAAGCCTGCGTGTGGAAAGCTTCCATAGCGGCGAACATCAAGGTACCATTGGAAAAATTCCTCATTTAGCCCATGTTCTTTAATTTTCTTTTTTAAAACTTCAATACTTTCTTCACGCTGGCCGCCGCCGATAATTTCGCCGTAACCTTCGGTCGCGAGCAAATCGCAACTCATGGTGTACTGAGGCTCCGTGGCATCTTCCTTCATGTAAAAGGCCTTAATGGCCGTGGGGAAATGGTGAACGAAAACGGGTTTATCAAACTTGGAGCTCACGATCGTTTCATCGGTACCACCAAAGTCTCCACCATCAATAAATTCTGGATTTTCTTTTTTAATCATTTCCGAAGCTTCGCGGTAGTGAAGCCGGGGGAAGGGCGCCTTTACTTTTAAGAGCGGCTCAACATTTCTTTCGAGAGCGGCCATCTCGTCTTTCTTATTAGTAATCACGCGCTGGACAATGTATTCGACAAATTGTTCGGCCAGCTCCATGTTATCGTAAAGATCATTGAAGGCGACCTCTGGCTCCACCATCCAAAATTCAATCAAGTGACGGCGAGTTTTCGACTTTTCGGCGCGAAAAGTCGGACCAAAGCAATAAACTTTTCCGAAAGCGGCTGCGGTCGCCTCCATATAAAGCTGACCGCTTTGCGAAAGGTAAGCCTTTTCATCAAAATATTTGGTTTCAAATAAGGTCGTCGTACCCTCGCAGGCGTTGGGCGTGAAAATGGGCGCGTCGGTGAGAGTAAAACCGCGGCCATCAAAAAAATCACGAACGGCGCGGATAAGTTCGGCGCGCACTCTCATGATGGCGTGTTGGCGTTTGGAACGCAGCCACAGGTGGCGATTGTTCATTAAAAAATCGGTTCCGTGTTCTTTAGGAGTAATCGGGTAGTCGGCGGACTTTCCGATAACCTCAAAATTATCGGCAGTAAGTTCATACCCTCCCGGACTACGCTTCTCTTCGCGAACAGTACCGGTAACTTTAACGCTGGTTTCTTGTGTCAACTCCTCAAACCGGTCGAAAACACCGGGAGCGGATTCGTTTTTTAAAAATACGCATTGGCAAAGCCCCGTGCCATCGCGCAAAAGTAAAAATTTTATTTTTCCAGAAGAGCGGACGTTGTAAGCCCACCCTTTGAGCTCGACTTTTTGCCCAACATATTTTTTTAAATCTTCAATGTAATAACGCATATTTGAAGCTAATTTTCTTATCACGGGCTAGAGTCGAGGACACGAAAAACTTAGGTCAAAGGATGCTTTGCGTAACGAGGAAAAAATCTATGTTTCTGCCTGAGACAAAAAGTTAGTCAAAATGTTCTAATTTGAGGCGAATTTCATAAAAATCTTTGAATTTTCTGGGACTTAACTCCTGCTCGTTTTATAATGAGAAGATGGAAAAATATCAGCACTCTGGCGAAATGGGTTACTCTTTGCTCGATTTGCTTTTGTCGACAATGGTGTCCATCATAATAATTTCGATTTGCTATTCGTTGATTTTTTTTCAACTTAAGCAGTTGCGCCAGGTAAAGGCTCTTTATGTACAAAACGTAATCTTAGCTCACATTAAAACCTCGGTGAGTTCACGGTCTTTGATTGCTAGTGCCGCCGACCCCGTAAATGTAGATTTGCGCACCTGTTTGGCAGGGGTGGATAATGTAAGGTGCACGAGTTCTGATGTTTATGACCTGAAGCTTGTCGATGGGAGTGTTATTGCGGGTTTTCCTGCCGACCCCGTGGGGTATAATTTAGACGCACAAACTTGCGCTGTAGGCTCCAGCCGGGATTGCATTTTTACATTAAAAACGCGCTTTCGTGTTCAGTGTGCCGAAGATCCCTTGAATCCACTTTTTGTTCCGCCAATCTGTCCTACTACACGGCCGGGATTGGTCGAAGTTTATTATGAATTCGGATCAACGGCTTCGACAGATGCCGACCGCATATTAGGTTTAAAGGCGGTTTTAGGTTCAATCATAGTTAAAATGTGAGGGGGGAATTTGTTTAACCAGAAAGGAAATTCACTTATTGGTGCCTTGGTAGCTCTTGGCTGCGTGGCCGTGATAGTGGCTGCTTCGACAAATTTTCTGACAAATTCAAAAAAATCCACGCAAATGATGTTGCAAGTAAACGTGCGCGATAAAATCCAAAGCACGATGAAAACAGTGGCGAGGTTACCTACTTCGATTCGTGTAAGTCATGATAAGCCAGGCAATGACTTGCTGAAATTTTGTATTCTAAAGACCATTGTCTTTGTTCCTTCTCAAGGAACCGGGGATTGTCAAAATGGTGTTGAACATCCGATTACTCTTTATGGTCCTATGGTAGCTTCGGGCGGTGGGCTGATTTCTATGTCGGGCGCACTCGCGGGAAAGGAAGACGTCCCTGTAGAGTATAACAAGTTGGGAGCGGCTATTGATCCAGCTTCGCCAGAGCCCGTGGCGATGAAAATTCGTGCTTGGTTTAAACCCCAATGCCCGCCGCGAACTTATCTTGAGCCTCCGGTTGATCGCTGCGATGTCGCCGAAACAATCCAAATTCGCTATGAAATCGAAACGGTTCCGACAGATGCCAATTTGCCACGGCTTCGTAATGTGGAAGAGTCTGTCGTTTACTCCGTTTTGGAAATTTCTAATGAACCGCCGCGCATTGACCCGGAAGAAAGGGTGCCTGTGCCGCTGCCGCCGCCGCCTCCTCCGCCGGTCGTACCAGTTGTGCTGGCGGGACCCGTAGGACCTCCTCCTCCACCGCCGCCGCCTCCTCCGCCACTCGTTTGTATCGGCCAAACAATTCAAATTGGATCCGCCTGCTATTGCCCTCCGGGACAAGTGCTTGTCGCGCCAAGATCAGGCCGATGTGCGCGGGTGAGCCGATGAAGAATCAATTTGGAAATTTAATGGTGTCGTTATTGCTTTTTTTGATGACGGTCGCCATCACGATAAATATGACTGTGGACTTCTTTAGACTTAATAGAAATGTTCAATCGGTAACAAAGCAAACACAAGCAAAATCGCTGTTAACAAAGGACCTAGAACGGCAGTCACGTATTATTACTTCAATTCGCCGAAGCATGGCGGATACTTCAAATACAAGCCTGAATAGTTGCATTTTAGGAACGGGTACTTGTGTCGGATTTAATGAATTTACCTTGGCCTCTCCGATGGTGGGAAATCCAGTTGTGGCGGGGCCAGAAAGTTCTCCCGTGGCCTACACCTCCTTGGGAGAGCGATGCCCCTCCCCCGGGCCAGGCTGTGATAATTTGGCTTACGCTTATTTTGCTCTCGACGGCAGCGGAAATATAAAAGTGTGGGTGACGGTTTCGCCAATTTCTAGATCCGATCCGCCAGCCCCAACTGTGGTTTATCAAATAAGTAGAATAATTGCGCCGACGCCTTATTGAGATAATTGCGCTAAGGCCGCGGCAATGTTTAACCTTCCGCGTGTCAGTACCGGGTAGTTCCCAGAAGAAACCGAATTTAAGAGCGCTGATTTTATTTTCGAATAGTCCGCTTGCGGACGATAACTCTTTAAAATGGCCACAGCTCCTGTCACAAAGGGAGTGGCCATACTGGTTCCAGACATAGTTCGGTAGCCGCCAGGAAATGTACTGTATATATTGGCGCCCGGTGCCAAAAGATGGACTGCCACCACTCCGTAATTTGAGAAATTTGACATAGCCAGCGAGGGGTCGGTCGAGCCCACGGTAATTTGATTACTTAAATTTAAAGAGGCCGGAAATTCCAAAATTTGATCAATATTATTTCCGGCATTTCCAGAGGCCGCGACAAAGATAATTCCTTGCGCCTTTAAAGCATCTATTTTTTGCTGAAGTATCGTCGAACACCCGCCCCCTCCCCAGCTGGCATTAATGACTTGAGCTCCGCGGTCGCGCGCGTAATCTATGGCTTGGATGGCGTTTGAAATATAACCTCCGCCCGAAGCATCTATGAAGCTTATCGGGAGCACTTGGGCGTGGGGGGCTATTCCCTTTGGGTCAGTTGAATTGGCCGTATGATCAGCGGCGATAACCCCGGCAACATGGGTCCCATGGCCAATGGGATCGCTTATGTCAGAACTGTTAGCGCCGAAATTCCAAGCCACGACATCATCCGGAAAACCATTGTTGTCATCGTCGACTCCCGGCATTCCAGAGGCCTCCGCAGAATTTATATTTAAACGGTTACGTAGTTGGGGATGATTTATGTCCAACCCCGAGTCAATGATGGCCACGGTTATTCCTTGCCCATACACTCCGGCACTCCATGCTTCCTTGATGTTAACAGAATTTATTCCCCAGTTACTGTCACCGGTGGGGTCCATGACGGGGGCATCAAACACAGTTACATTATAATCAGGTTCAATGACATCGACGTCGTTTAGGGCATCCTGTTTTGAATACTTATCCCTAAGTTCGTCCCGGGTCATTTCTTCGAGGTGAACACCAAAACTACTTTTTGATTTAACTATATATCGGTTTTTCGCCGCCGCGTCTGCGCATTGAGGTGATGAATCGCGAAAAGTTTGGTCAAAGCGGCCCGCATTTCCACAGCCAGCTAAAATCACAGTTGAAATAAGGAGTGAAGGAATTCGGACATCCATGTCGCTTATAATTAGTCTCTAAGACACGTTAAACCGGTTAGTCTAACCGACTTTTTATAGACCGAAAATATTGTATCAAAATGAGAAAAAACTAACTTTAGTCGAGTATCATGCCGATATATAAAAACTAGGAGATGGGGGATTCATGAGTCGTCCTTCGTTAAAATGGACATATGTTTTTTTATGTTTTTCGTTTTCATTTTTGCCAGTTCTTTTGTTTCAGAACTGTAGTCAAAAGCAACTTGAAATTTCCACGCCGTCGACCTACGAAGAATTGAATCCACCGAATAATCAGCCACAAATTTCTCCACTACCAAAAATCTTCGCCGGCACACTACACTCCTGTTCAGTCCAATACGGCGGACTAAAATGTTGGGGCTATAACGGAGAAGGAAATTTAGGTAACGGGAATACGATAAATCAAAACGCACCGGTGCAAGTCTCGGGTATGCTCTCGGGTGTGGTAGGTGTGTCCTTGGGTCATCACAATACTTGTGCGGTAAAAGACAGCGGCGCACTTTATTGCTGGGGAATAAATAACAATGGACAATTTGGAACCGGAAGCACAACTCCTGCGAATGCGTCTTCGCCGCAGTCTATTCCAACAATGGAATCAGGAGTCACGAAAGTTTCGGTCGGCAATTTTACAGTTTGCGCCATTAAGTCGGGCGCACTTTATTGCTGGGGCCGAAATGATTATGGTCAAGTGGGGGTTGGCAACACAACTATGCAAACCCGCCCCGTGCTGGTTACCGGAATGGATCGTGACGTTATTGATGTGGATGTGGCACAATACGGTGGAGTACATGTGTGTGCTCTCAAAACGGGTGGCCGCATGTTTTGTTGGGGTTACAATGCCAACGGCGAACTGGGCGATGGGACGACTCTTAATCGCGCGTTACCAGTACAGGTTTCTGGAATGGAATCTGACGTGATGGCAATTTCATCCGGCGGAGGATTTACCTGCGCCCTAAAGAGATCGCAGCTTTACTGTTGGGGCTATCACCAAGATGGCCGTTTAGGAATTGGTCCCTACGATGGACAAAATAGAGCGGCGCCCACAAAAGTACCGGCGTTTGAGGGTAAAATAGTTACCCGAGTTGATGCCGGCGGTTATCACGCCTGTGCCGTCGTAGACGGATCGATGTATTGTTGGGGGAGAAATGACTGGGCGAATATTGGAAACGGCACGACTGCAAATCAATTTTCTCCGGTAAAAATAACGGGTATGGACAATGTGACCGACGTGGCTGCTGGGGGAACCTTTGACGGCGGCGGGGCGCGGGCCTGGACATTTGCTCTTATTGGCAATGCGCTTTACGGTTGGGGCCGCAATGATTACGGCCAACTGGGAAATGGTACAAACACCAACAGCAGTGCGCCGACGGTGCCCGCGTTTAGTTTTCCGTAAGTATTTTTTCCACATTAAAGCGCTGATGTTTTTTATTGCGGACGATAATCTTTCCGTCAGTGAGAACATCGTTTACGTCGCGCCCAACACACGAGTACACGAGAGCCGAATAAGGATCGCTAATTGTGCTCACGCTAGGATGACTGCGGTCAACAGTAACAATGTCGGCGCGCTTACCCTCTTCTAACGAACCAATTTCACTTTCCATTCCTAAAGTCTTGGCGCCGCCGAGAGTTGCTAAGTCAAATGCGAGGGTGGCCGGTAAGGCCGTGGGCCCAAAAATTGGTTTTTGAATTAAAGCCGCAAGCCGCATTTCGATAAAAGGATCCATTGTGTTATTGCAGGCGGGTCCATCGGTGCCTAATGATACTATCATGCCGCGGTTAATATATTCATGAATAGGGGCAATTCCGCTGGCGAGCTTTAAATTCGCGGCGGGACAATGAACTAGTGGTGTTTTTGTTTTTACCATGCGCTCGATTTCTTTTTTCTTTAAGTGCACGCCATGAACAATAACAGTCCTTGGATTTAGAAGTTTTAAAAAATCCAAATACTCGACGTTATCTTTTCCGGTGCGGTCTTTGACAATTTTTATTTCATCTTTGTTTTCCGAGGCATGAATGTGGACAATAAAATTCTCACGCACTTGCTTTTCGCGGCAGTATTTAAGAATTTTCTCTGAGCAGCAGACCACAAAGCGCGGTGACAAAACGTAGTTTATGTTTTCTTCCGGCCGGTGATATTTTTCGATTAAAGCTTCACAATCAGAAATCGCTGCGGCCAACGGTTTGTGTAGGGGACCTGAATAGGCCTTTAAGTCCATAAGGCAATTGCCGCCCCAATAGCGAATTCCGCTTTCTCGGGCAGTTTCAAAAAGTATATCCGTGAAATTTACGGTTCCCATATCTAAAATCGAAGTCGTACCACACAACTGCATTTCGATTAGACCAATTTGCGCCGACCGCTTAAGTGACTCCGCCGTATGGGAACTCTCCATTGGCCAAATTTTCTTTTTCAGCCAATCAATTAATGCCATGTCGTCGGCGCGGCCGCGGAAAAGTACTTGGCAAAGATGTGTGTGCGTCTGAATCAATCCCGGAATTACCCACTTCCCCTTGGCGTCAATAACGTTTTCAACGCCGCTTTGGGCGATGGGATCCTTAGAAATTTTCTTAATGCGGCGGTCTTCGATTAATAAGTTGCCCTTAAAGACTTCGCGCTTTGCATTCTGTGTAACAAGGGTGCCGTTGCTGATTAAGATTCTCATTTATAAAGTTCTGTAATGAAGCCCTTTATAAAGGCGATAAATTTACTTTCCACTTGTTTGGCGGTCCTGGTTACCTCTTCGTGAGAAAGTTTTTGATCTGATAATCCAGCCGCCAAATTTGTAATGCAACTTAAAGCGCACACTCTTAACCCTAAGTGATTTGCCGCGATTGATTCGGGAACGGTACTCATGCCCACGGCCCGTCCGCCTATGGCCTGGAGATATCTAACTTCCGCTGGCGTTTCGTAGGTCGGTCCACTGACGCCACAATAGACTCCGGTAAAATGGCGCAATGAGGCTTTTGCCAGTTGCTTCTCCATTAATTGATTTAAAGTTTTGTCATAGGCTTCCGTCATATCGGGAAAGCGTGGGCCTAAATTTTTTAAATTTTCGCCCATGAGGGGATTTATGCCCATTAAATTAATATGGTCCGAGAGAATCATTACGTCGCCGGGCTGCATTTGTTTGTCTAAGCTACCGGCGGAATTTGTTATCATTAATGTATCTATACCGAGAAGGGCCATGACCCGCGTCGGTAAAACCACGGTCTCCATTGAATAGCCTTCGTAATAGTGAATTCGCCCTTGAAGACTCACAATCGGCGTGTTGTTTAATTTTCCAATGACGAGATAGCCGTTATGACCTTCAACGGATGGGCTTTCGAAATAAGGAATTTCAGAAAAGGCCAGCTTCGCCTCAATTTCCAATTCATTGGCAAATGCGCCCAGGCCGGAGCCCAAAATAACTCCAAACTTAGGCTTCGTGCGCGCCCGCGAACGCACGAAATCAGCAGCTTCTTCAATTTTTTGCGTAACCTTATTCAATTAAAAATCCTCTCGGCAACTAACTCTAAGGGTCCCACTTTTTCCGCGCCAATTTCCACAGACTCCCGGCATTTTTCCACAACCTCGGGTGTCGCCTTCTCGGAATCGCAGTATAAAGCGAATAAAACGTCTCCGATATCCACTCTATCCCCGATTTTCTTAAAGACCTCAATTCCGGCAGTTAAGTCAAGACGATCGCTACTGACTTTACGCCCAGCGCCCAATAGAATAGCGGCGATACCGACCTTCTCGCTATCGAAATTGCGGATAAAACCCTTTTTAGTCGCTTTTATATCCAGTTTCTTTTTCGCTACACTTAATTTACTAATGTCTCCGCCTTGGAGTTTACAGAGATCCTGGAATTTTGAAAATGCGGCTCCCGATTTTAAGTGCCTTTCAGCTTCTTTGTAACCTAGCTCAGGGGTACTCGCCTTACCCCCCAAAAAGATCATGGCGCCGGCCAGCTGTAGGGTTAACTCTTTAGTATCAGGAAAGTCTTCGGCGCCCTTCATAATACTTATACACTCCTGAATTTCCAAAGCGTTGCCGACAAAACGCCCCAGGGGTTGATTCATGTTTGTAATATAGGCCGCCATTTTTACGCCGGCTTGTGTGCCAATGGCCATGAGTCCCTTAGCAAGTTCGCGGGCGTTTTCTAAGGTTTTCATAAATGCGCCGGAGCCAAATTTTACGTCTAAAACTAGGCCATGTACGCCTTCAGCTAATTTTTTTGACATGATACTTGCGCAAATGAGGGGTAAGGACTCAACCGTTGCCGTCACATCACGAAGCGCATATATTTTTTTATCGGCAGGACAAATGTTTTCGGTTTGAGCCATCATCGACACGCCGATGGACTCGATCATTTCATAACATTTTTTATCACTCACAAAAGGACTAAAACCCGGGATGCTTTCAAGCTTGTCAACGGTTCCGCCCGTGTGTCCAAGTCCGCGTCCAGAAATCATCGGTACTTTTAACCCGGCGCACGCCACAAGCGGCGCTAAAATAATACTCGTCTTATCACCAATGCCGCCGGTACTATGTTTATCAACGGCAAAGCCATCTTTGCGGTCAAATTTTAATTTGGTTCCGGAATCGCGCATGCATTCCGTTAGCTTAAGGGTTTCGGCGGCGCTCATACCACGAAAAAAAATAGCCATGAGTAAGGCCGCCATTTGATAGTCCGGGACTGATCCGTTGGTATAAGAATTAATAAAAAAATCTATTTCTTCCGGAGTTAGAGGTAAGCCATTACGCTTTTTCTTAATCAGTTCGGCAGGTAAAAACATTAGTAGCCCTGACCTTGTAAGATTTTTCCAGTGGCGATTTCAATTCCGCGGCTTGTTCCGAGGGTGTTTGCGCCGGCCTCAATTAATGCCTTGGCATCGGCAAATGAACGAATTCCACCGCTCGCCTTAATTTTCATGTTATTGCCGATAATTTGGCGGATGAGCTTTATATCGTCGACCGTCGCACCACCGCCCGCAAATCCGGTACTAGTTTTTACGTACTGGGCGCCAGCGTCCAAACTCAGTTTACACGCGGCGATTTTTTCTTCCTGATTAAGTAAACTTGTTTCAATAATAACTTTGACGGGAATATTTTTGGCCGCTTTCACAACAAACGAAATATCGTTTTGTACATATTGGTACTCGGCGCCCTTTAAGGCGCCGATATTAAGGACCATATCAATTTCATCAGCGCCTAAATCAATACATTCTATGGCTTCAAAACTTTTCGACTTTGAAGTATTTCCACCTAATGGGAAGCCTACGACGGTAATTATTTTAACCGAGGAGTTTTCCAGACAAATTTGCGCGGCCACGATGTTTGTTGGCAAAATGCAAACGCCGCGAAACTTGAAGTTTTTGGCGTCCTCACAAAGTTTTACGATGTCATGTTTAGTTGTTGTGGCGGAAAGAAGCGTTTGTTCTATAAAAGGGCACACCTCTTCTGGTCGAGTCAGTAATGGCGTCTTAGTGTCGCCCTGCATAAAGCCCCCTTCTAAGAACTTTAAATAAAAACATTGTCAAAAAATAGGCCGTAAAGTTCAATGAAATAATGATAGTACTTCTTCGAAAGATCACGTCCTGCACTCTCATTATTATGTTGGTGACGAACTTCGCATTTGCCCAAACAATTACCAAGAAAGAAAATGGAACTTTTGGCGCCCGCCGGCAGTTAGCAACTATTATTTTTGCGGGTCTTTCGGGAGCGATCTTAGGATTAAGTACACTTAGTTTTTATGGCCGCCCCCAAGACCGGCTCTCAAATATCGCCGTTGGCTTTGCATTGGGAATTTTTGCTGGAACTATTTATACAACCTATAAAGCTGCCGCTAAACCGGGAGATTTTTACGGTCCTGGGTCTGATTTTGAACTGCCGACAGAAAGTCCGCACAGTTTGGCGTTAAAATCGCAATTCGATTTTAAGCCTGTGCAGCTTTCTTGGAGCTTCTAAGCGCGCTTTTTTAAATTTCCTAAATTCATACCTGCGGGCATAGTCGTCGGTCCTTGATTATCAAAGGCTGGACGATCAGACATGGTAGTGGTCGACATTTTTCGACCCAAGAAAGCTTCGGCGGCAGTTTTTGTAATACGGCCGGCCATCACGTGTTCCGCTAAACACGAATCAAAAGTGATCATGCCATGTTGGGCAGAGGTTTGCATTGCCGAAGGAATTTGAAATGTTTTACCTTCGCGGATGAGGTTGGCAACGGCAACCGTGTTAACTAAAATTTCAATGGCTGCAACACGTCCGTGAGAATCAATTCGGCGGAGTAAACCTTGCGCAACGACTCCCCGTAAACTTTCCGAGAGCATTACACGGATTTGTGCCTGTTGATCAGCAGGGAAGACGTCGATCACGCGGTCAATGGCCTTGGCGGCATTGTTCGTGTGGAGGGTACCAAATACTAAGTGGCCCGTTTCGGCTGCGGTCATAGCGAGCGAAATTGTTTCTAAGTCGCGCAGCTCACCCACTAAAATAATATCTGGGTCTTCGCGCAGTGCCGCACGCAGAGCATTGGCAAAAGAATAGGTATGACTTTTTACCTCACGTTGACTGACAAGTGACTTAATCGGTTGATGCACAAATTCAATGGGGTCCTCAACAGTAATGATGTGTGAACGGTGATTGGCATTAATTTCGTGTATGAGCGCCGCTAATGTTGTTGATTTTCCAGAGCCCGTTGGTCCCGTAACCAAGATCAGTCCCTTTTCGACGCTGATTAAATCTTTCAACTGCTTCGGGAGGGCCATTTCATCTAATGTTTTAATTTTTTCAGGAATCACGCGAAATACGGCGCCAACTCCCAAGCGTTGGAAAAATACGTTGCAGCGGAAGCGGCCAAGTCCTTCTA
The DNA here is from genome assembly GCA_964498095.1 of uncultured Bdellovibrionales bacterium. Taxonomy (GTDB): domain Bacteria; phylum Bdellovibrionota; class Bdellovibrionia; order Bdellovibrionales; family SG-bin7; genus SG-bin7. The sequence goes on from CAZCFY010000011.1 coordinate 69,134, forward strand.
CGCTATATCCGATATCAAGTTCCCAGGTATTGTTGAGTTCCTCGAGTTGAACGGGGGTGAGAATTTCGAAAATAAGAGCCTTACATTCGTCATCGGTAAGAGAACGGTATTTAACGGGAACAATTTCCCCGTGAATACGAAAACTAGGTGGGCTGCCAGCGCGTAAGTGCAAATCAGAAGCATCTTCTGCTAGCATTAGCCGAAAGAGATCATCAATTTTGGCCATAAAATCTCCTAGTGACTTATCGGGAAAAAACATAATAAAGTTAGGTCTCTATGGGTAAAATCTTGATCAATGTCCGCCCGGTTGAGACGCGCGTGGCCTACATTGAAAACGAAACCTTAGTGGATTTAAAGATTGAAAGGCGCTCCTCCCCGACCTTGGTGGGGTCCATTCATCGCGGTGCCGTTGCGCGCGTTTTACCCGGGATGCAGGCAGCTTTTGTGGATATTGGTCTAGACCGCGCTGGCTTCCTCTATGTGGGTGATGTGCGTGAAAACATAGATTCGCTGCCGTCATTCGTCGAAGAAGATGATTCCGAAAGCGAAACTACAGAAGAAAGTAATGATGGAATGATGTTGGATGACTCGGATCAACCCGAGCGTCCCGAACCGACAGCATCGATTGAAGAACTTATTAAAGAAGGCCAAAATCTTTTAATTCAGGTAGCCAAAGATCCCATCGGAACAAAAGGGGCGAGGTTAACGACTCACGTTTCCTTACCGGCCCGGCACGTTGTTTACATGCCTACGGTTAATCACTTAGGAATTTCCCGCCGCATTGAGGACGTGGCTGAACGCGACCGCCTGATGTCGATACTTAAAAAAATAAAACCCAAAGGCGGAGTGATCGTGCGTACCGCCGGCGAAGGTGCCAGTGAAGAAGCTATCGCCGAAGACTTGGATTATTTAGAGCGTGTTTGGAAAGATATTTATCAAAGTTATGAGCGCCGTACGAACCCAGGTTTAGTTCATGCCGAGCTGGATGTCTCTTTGCGGGCTTTACGGGACATGCTGACCGAAGATGTTTCGGAAGTTTTGGTAGATGACCACGATATTTATATCAACGTGGTTAAATTCGTCAGCCAGTTCATGCCCCGCTATAAAGATAAAATTCGTTTTTACAAAGGTACCAAGCCCCTTTTTGATCTTTATGATATTGATTTAGAGATTTCGCGATCTCTTGAGCGTCGTATTTGGTTAAAGTCGGGTGGTTATATCGTGTTTGATGAAGCCGAGGCTCTGGTGGTTATCGACGTTAATACCGGCCGCTATGTGGGTAAACGCGATTTCGAAGAGACTATTTTAAAAACAAATCTTGAAGCGGTTCGTGAGATCGCGCACCAACTGCGCATTCGTAATTGCGGTGGTATTATTATTGTCGATTTCATCGATATGAAAAAAGAAAACCATCGCGAAAAAGTTTTAAACCAACTTAAAGAAGAACTTAAAAAAGACCGCGCGAAAACAAATGTAATTTCGATGTCAGAGCTCGGGCTGGTCGAAATGACTCGTAAGCGCATTAGTCCAAGCCTTACGCGCACGCTTTGCGAACCTTGTTCGTATTGTGACGGCCAGGGCTTTATTCGCCGCAAATCGACGGTAGCCCATGAAATTTTTAGAGCCCTCGAGCGCGAATCCTTACATATTGGCGGCAATAAAAATTTTATTGTGAGTTGCAACTCCCAGGTCGCCGACTGGATTTACGCCGAAGAAACCGAAATGCTCGAAGATATCGAAATCCGCACTAAGCGCTCGGTTGTCTTTAAAGTCGAACCGAACTTCCATTTACATCAATACAAACTAGATACGATTTAAAAACGCAGAACATTCTGTAAGTCCGCGCCGGAAGTAAATCAAAAAGCAGTCTCACTTTTTTTCGGACATGGCCCGGGGTTTTGCTCTCCTCAACTTTTACCTCCGCAGTGGAGGTGAAGTTTAAGTTACTGGCTATTTTGAATCGCGGCCCCACCAGCGCATTCGGAGAACATTTCGCCGCGCCAATAAAAATCATCTCTCTTTGCATATTTCAATACCTTGCTTTATAGTGTGATCTCAATGAGCAACCCAACCAATTGCCCCCAATGTAAGTCCGAAAACATTTATTCCGACGGCACACTTTGGAATTGCCCCGAATGTTTTCACGAGTGGACGGCAATTGAAGAGTCTAAGAAAGCTACTCTTCAGGCGCCGCAGGAAAATGTTGTTCGCGATGCCCACGGTAACGTCCTTCAAGATGGCGACACTGTCATTGTCATAAAAGATCTAAAAGTAAAAGGAGCCTCGTCTTCTGTAAAAGTCGGAACGAAAGTTAAGAACATAAGATTAAGCGACGCCGGTGATGGGCATGATATCTCCTGCAAAATCGATGGATTTGGTGCGATGAACCTTAAATCCGAATTTGTAAAGAAAGCTTAACACGAGCACCGAAGCCGCAAAGCTTGCCGCGAAATTAAATGCCCACATTCATAATCCCCATCGGGGAAATTCGCCGCGATCCTTTTAGCCAATAAAATTTTGTCTTCTTAAATCGTGGTCCAGCGCTTGCAGAGACAATTTGTACAAGGAGACTTTCGTATGAAAAAAATATTTATTGCCACATTGTTTTTAGTGACAACCGCGCAGGCGACGCCCACACCAAATCCCACCGAAGGGCAGATCGCTCAAATTTTACTAACAGCAAATGATCTGGAAATTAAGGCCGCGCAAATTGCTGCTAATAAGGCCGCCGATAAAGATATCCGCCAGCGCGCAAAAGATATTGTAAAAGATCACACACAAAACATTGCTGCCATTAAGAAGCTTATGGCAAAAAATAAATTAAAAGCCGAAGACAGTATTACGCAAAATATTTTACAGGAAGATTTCATAACTTATGACGAAGATCTGCATCAAAAGACCGGCCGCCGCTTTGATTTGACCTATATTTATCATGAAGTCAGCTTCCACGAAGCGATGATCGCTAGTATTGACGACACGTTGGCTCCCAACGCCAAAACAGAAGCTCTGAGCAACCTTCTCACCGACTACCGCGCCATGCAAAAAAAGCATTTAACAACCGCAAAGGTTTCACAAACGGCGATTGACCAAGCTCCGAACCGCGACGCTCTCCCATAATTACCAGTTCTAAATGTCCTTACGACTCCGGTCCCGGAGTCGTAGGCCCTTAAATTCACCATCAGCGAGATTCCTTCGGCTAAGACCCCACCTCGACGCGAGTAGTCAAAAACATTAAAATAAAATCCAAAAAACTCTTTCTTTGGCAACGTTGACATTGCCAATGCTGCATGGCACATAGGAAGCTTACTTTTTAGGACTTTGGAGGAAAGATGTACGCAGTAGTAGTAACTGGCGGCAAGCAATACAGAGTAAAAGCCGGCGATTCAATTCAAGTTGATCTTTTGGATAAAAAATTAGGTGAAGAATTCTCATTAGATAACGTTTTGTTGGTTAGTGGCGACACGACAACTGTCGGAACGCCAACAGTTAAAGGTGCAAAAGTTGGTGTCGTAGTTACACGCGAAGATCGCGGCGAAAAAATCACGATAATTAAACGTAAACGCCGCAAAGGTTACCGCCGTACAATCGGTCACCGCCAATGGTACACAGAGCTTTTTGTAAAATCGATCACGGGTGCCGACGGAAAAACTGTTCAAGCGGACTCCAAACCTACGATCTATAGCCGCGAAGAAGCCCAAAAAGCTTACGAAGCCAAAATGCAAAAAGTTCGTGAAGAAAACAAAAAAGCCCGCTTTGAAGGATCTTCGGGAGCGCAAGCAGAAGCTTCTCCGGCAACTAAAAAAGTTGCGAAGAAGGCCGCTCCGAAAAAAACCGCAGCCAAAAAATCTGGCGCCAAAAAGAAAAGCGCTAAGAAAAAAGCCGCCGGTAAAACTAAAGCGAAAGCAAAAAAAGATTAATTAAGGAAGAGAGATTAGGGGTAGAAGATGGCATCGAAGAAGGCAGCAGGTAGTACGAAGAACGGTCGCGATTCACAAAGTAAGCGATTAGGTGTTAAGAAATTTGGTGGTGAAGCTGTTAAAACGGGAATGATTCTCGTGCGCCAACGTGGCACTGTTTTCCACCCTGGTAAAAACGTTCTTGTTGGTAGAGATTGGACGATTTTTGCGGCTATGGACGGTGTTGTTAAATTTGAAAGACTTAACCGTCAAAAATTGAAGGTTAGTGTCTATCCTCAGACTGCTTCCGCGTAAGTAGATAATTTAGAATTTTTATGAAGTTCATCGACGAGGCCCCCTTAATTCTATCATCTGGCCGGGGTGGCCCCGGCGCTGTCACTTTTCGCCGAGAAAAGTACGTCCCACGCGGTGGTCCCGATGGTGGTGACGGCGGCAAAGGCGGCGACGTTATTTTTCGTGTCAATACACGCAAACACTCTCTTTTAGATTTTAAATTTAAAAAGCAATACGCAGCTCCAAACGGTCAGCCGGGTGCTGCCGCCAACTGCTCCGGTGCGGATGGATCGGATCTCATCCTAGAAGTCCCCCCGGGCACTGTTATTAAAGACCATGAAGGTAAAACGATCATCGATCTCGGTGAAAAAGGTGAAATGACGTTTTTATTGGGTGGCCGTGGTGGTAAGGGGAATGCCTTTTTTGCCAATAGTGTAAACCAAGCTCCCGATTATGCTCAGCCCGGAGAAGAAGGCAAAACCGTAGAAATTCTATTAGAGCTTAAACTTATCGCTGACGTTGGCATCGTTGGTTATCCTAACGCCGGCAAATCCACATTGATATCCAGAATCTCCGAAGCAAAGCCAAAAATAGCCGACTACCCTTTTACGACCCTTGTGCCTAATCTTGGAGTGGTTCGAGTCGCTGAGAGCGCGAGCTTTGTTGTTGCCGATATGCCAGGACTAATCCCCGGCGCCCACAAAGGCGTTGGCTTAGGAACGCAATTTTTAAAACACATTGAACGCACCAAGGTATTTATTCATCTCATAGACGCGAGCGAATTTTCTGGCCGGGACCCTGAGCAGGATTTTGAAGACATTGTCTACGAACTCAAAATGTATGATGAGGGGAAAAAGTCAGACCCCGAATACCGCCCTCTGATGGGCCGGAGTCAAATCGTGGTTTTAAATAAGATAGATCTCCTTGATGCCGACAGACTTAATGTATTAATTTCTAAATTTAAGAAAAGAACTCCCAATGTCTTCACCATTTCGGCGGTAACTGGTAAGGGGATTAAAGAGCTTATCGAAATAACAGGAGACATGGTCATTGGCGCGCGCTAAAACTCCCAAAAAAGTTGGTATCTTCGGCGGAACTTTTAATCCGATTCACTTTGGTCACATAAATAGTCTTGTGACGGTCATGGAAAAATTAAAACTGGATAAAGTTTTTGTCGTTCCGACAAGTCAAAACCCATTGCGCGAAGCGGTTTCTGACGTGGCGCCCGAGCAGCGCTTGGAAATGGTAAAAATGGCGCTTGGTGATTATGCCCCTCAAGTGGAGGTCGATGACTCTGAAATCGAAAAGGGTGGCGTCAGTTACACGGTAGACACGGTAAAAAAGTACGCCAAAAAATTTCCCAAATCGCAACTTTACTTTATTTGCGGACTCGACGCCTTTGAGACCTTTGATAAATGGAAAAACTATAAGAAAATTCTAGAAACAGCTCATTTGATTGTAACGAGCCGACCGGGATCACAATGGCCGACAATTAAAGAGGATTGTCCAAAGGGCCTGCAAGAGCTAATGGCAAAGTTTTCCCCTTATGAAATTTCTTTGAAAACGAAAAAGAAAATCTTTTTCGTGGCTCTAAATGATAAAGATATTTCGGCCTCTGATATTAGAAAAAAAATAAAGCTTGGGCAAAAGGTTGACCGATTTATTCCGCTGTCGGTAGAGAAATTTTTGCTTTCAAACGACGTATACCCGCAGCTAAAGCAAAAAATTTCTAATTACGAAGAGTTCGCCAAATTTTGCGCCTACAAAATCGATGAAAAAAAGGGCTATCAAATAAAGGTTTTTGATTTACGCCCGCTAAAAGGGGTTTGTGAATATTCGGTGGTCGCTTCTGGTACTAGCACCCGTCATGCGATGACTTTGGGACAAAATATCCGTGAAGCCGTTAAAGAAGAGTATGGAGTAAATCCAATTGCCGTGGATGGTTTTAGCGAGGGCCGTTGGGTCGTTCTTGATTATGGTGCGCTCATCGTTCATATTTTTTACGATTTCGTTCGTCAAGAATACCGCTTAGAAGATCTTTGGAAAAAGGGCGCGGAATTAAGCTTATGAGTTTAGAGCTCCTAACTGTAGGTAAATCTACCGAAAGTTGGCTCAGCGAAATCGAACAAACTTATTCAAAAAAAATTGAACAACTCGCCAAATTTAGAATCCGTATTGTTAAAGGTCAGGCTATTCCCCGTGAGCGGTCTAACGAGAAGATCCTAGATGAAACAAAAAAAATATTAGCGGAACTCGCCGCTAATGATTTTGTCATATTATTTGATGAAAAAGGAAAAAGGGTAGATTCGGTGGGATTTGCCAAATTTCTTAGCCAGCCGCTTGAGACCGGCAAAAATGTAGTCTTCGTCATTGGCGGAGCTTTCGGCGCCGGAGAGGAAGTAAAGAAACGGGCGAATCTAGTAGTTTCTTTTTCTGACATGACATTTAATCATCTTATTGCGCGCGCTGTGGCACTCGAGCAAATTTACCGGGCGCTGACAATTTGGAAGCGCATTCCCTACCATAACTAATTTAGCGTGGGTCCACTAATTGCACAGGTCACCTCCTAATAGGAGGGTTCATGAAAAAATTTATTTTATTGTTATCTTTAGTCTCATTTCCACTTATGTCTTTCGGGGCAAATGCCACGGCCTTTCAAGAGGCGGCAATAAAGGCCTTTGAGCAGGATGCGTCGATTGTTAAATCTATTGATACGTTAAAGTCGGAAAAAAAGTTACGAACCGTTGGGAAGCCACTTGTGGCATATATGGGCGGCTCGTGCAAAGGGGGTCAGTGCCTAGTAAGTTATATTGCTACTCAGGCTTTAGTGCCTGTGGAAGCAACGTCTGAACTTACAATTAAAATTGTTGCGGCAGCTGTTTTAATCGATTCAAAATCTGCAGCGGTTGTTAAGCAGATCAGCGAAGAGAAATTTGCCTCTGGATTTACTAAAATGTTGGAGTAGGCACTATCATTTCCTAGTTGTTGCAATAGCGAAATTGGTAAAGCTATTGCAACGACCTTCCTAAAATGATTTCTAACCAGTTTCTTTTGAATTTATTGCGGGCCTGTTCTTATTGCGGATCTTTTTGGGGGGCGACGGACTTATATTGTGAGCGGTGTTGGCAGAGATTGGAGAATGCGACTCTCCGCGGGCAGAGTCAGATTCAGCGAAGCTACCCCTTTCCCGTTCAGGCTCTTTTTGAATGGCATAATCCCGAACACGAGTTAATAAAAAATTTGGCTTACTCCTTAAAGGGTGGGTGGTCGCAAAGCCTCTTTTTAAAATTAGCAATTATGCTGGATTGGCGTTGGCGGGCACCGGCAATTTTAATTCCCGCACCCGATGGCGGCCATGCAAAGGCTTGGGGAAATGCCATTAGAGAAGTTACAGGGTTTGAGCTCATAAACCCCCTCATCGGCATTGAGAGGGGGAAGCAGAAACTTAAGAGCAAATATGAGCGGCGTAATATTCAAATGCAGGCAAATTTAGACTTAACCAATGACCCAAGACACATAATTTTCGTAGATGATATAGTCACAACGGGGGCCACGGCATCGGCCGCATTTATAGCTATGGGCCGCCCAAAAAAATTTTCTGTATGTAGTATTGTTTGTAATCCGCCTGTGCTATAAGGGCTGGCATGCGCATTACGTTAATGCTTATCGCCTTATTAGTTGGGATTCACTTTGCTTTTGCCAGAGAGAATAAAGTCTTGGCCCCTGTAAAAATTACTAAAGAAGAGATATCTGAAGATAAGGACCTCAAGGCCGTCGCCGAAAAGCTCCAGTCTTCGGCCCTAGTTAAAATGCAGCTAAAGAAAACCGTCTTTAACGCCATAACCGAGGAAGAAACTTCTGACGAAGGGCACTTATCCGTCACGCGCGGCAAAATGCGCATGGAGCTAACGGGCGACGAAAAAACAATGGTGATCGTTAATAAAAACGAAATTTGGATCGTAAACTACGACGAAGACGAAAAAGACAAAGCAAAACAAGTCGTTCATGTAAAATCAGGAAAAGAAAAAGTTCATCAGCTTTTATTGTCTTTGCTAGACGGCGAGCAGCTCTTAAATAACTTTGAAATTAAAAAGTCGGTTCGCAAAGAAAATATTTTAATGTTCGAACTCGTGCCTAAAAGTAAAATTGATGAAATCGTAAAAGTTCAGCTAGCGGTAAATGACAAGAATTACGTGGTTAAAACGGTGCAGTATTGGGACAGTAACGAAAATAAAACTGTATTTGATTTTAGCGAAGTGAAATTCTTAAAGAAAAACGAAGCGAAGATTTTTGCTTTTGTACCGCCCAAAGGAGTGAAAGTTGAAGAACTCTGAAACTCCAACTCCAAATAAAAAAGTTCATTTCGTAAGCCTGGGTTGTCCAAAGAACTTAGTGGATTCAGAAATTATGGCGGGGACTCTCTTAAAAGAAGGCTATCAAATATCTACGGAAGCCGAGGATGCGGAAACTATCGTTGTAAACACTTGTGGCTTTATCGACGATGCTAAAAAAGAGTCCATCGATAAAATTGTAGAAATGGGCGAACTTAAGAAGAAATACCCCGGCCGAAAGCTTGTCGTAACAGGTTGTCTCGTTCAGCGGTACAAGGATGACTTGGCAAAGGACCTTCCCGAGGTCGACCATTTTGTGGGCTCCGGTGAATTTCAAAAAATCAACGAAATCCTAAGTAAGGAAAAGGCAGGGTCTAAGCACTTTCATTTGCCGACCTATTTGCAGCAAACAGAAACTCCACGCATAAATTCGGGACCTCGCCATCGCGCCTATTTAAAAATTTCCGAGGGCTGTAAAAAGCGCTGCGCCTTTTGCGCCATTCCTTTAATTCGCGGTGATCTGCAGTCCCGAAAACTCGAGAGTATCATAAGTGAAGCCAAGCTCTTGGTGGCGTCGGGTGTAAAAGAAGTAATCGTTATTTCGCATGATTTTACTGATTTTGGTGATGACTTACGCAAAAAAGATTCCGCCCGAAAAGAAAGCCCCATTGAGCTCTTAAGGGCATTGGCGCAGGTTAGTGGCCTGGAATGGATTAGAGTCCTTTACCTTTACCCGGACGGCATTACCCCTGAATTAATTCAATTGATAAAAAATGAGCCAAAACTAATCCCGTATTTTGATATGCCTTTGCAGCATATTAACGATTACATGCTCCGGCGCATGAATCGTAAGACGAATAAGGCCGATGTTTCTAACAAAATCGCCATGATTCGACAGGAAATACCCGATGCGGTTATCCGCACACAGTTTATTGTTGGTTTCCCTGGCGAAACCGAAGACCATTTTACAGAACTCTTGGCATTTATCGAAGAGCAAAAATTCGACCGGGTGGGGTGCTTTCAGTATTCGCCCGAAGAAGGCACTGGCGGCTTTCGAATGACCGATCAAATCGACGAAAAAACCAAAATGTCCCGCTTTAAACGCTTAATGGCCTTACAGAAAAAGATTTCTAAGCAAAAAATGAAAGCGATGGTGGGCAAAACTATAAAAGTAGTAGTCGAAGGACCCAGCGAAGAGTCAGACTTGCTTTTGCAGGGTCGTTATTTTGGACAGGCGCCTGAAATTGATGGCGTGACTTTGATTAATAGTGGTGAGGCCACTGTCGGAAAATTCGTTGATGTGAAAATCACACAATCCACGGACTATGATCTAGTTGGTGAAATTATTTAAGAAATATTTGACTAGAATAGCCCGCGTCTGTTTTCATAAAGCTAAATGTTAACAACTAGATTTACTGTTTTATTTGTAATCTCTGTTTTAGTTTTTTTTCTGGTAAATATTCTCGTTAACTAGTTTTAGTTGTTGAGAATATAAATGTCGGGATAATTTCGGCCGACTTCTTCGCTGTCTAGACCATAGCCAATCAAAAATCTATCTTCTACTACAGTACCGACATAGTCGGGATTAACCGCGGTTTCGCGGCGGGCGGGTTTATCAATAAAAGTAATTACCTTCACCGATTTTGGGTTTGAAGCTTGTAAACGCTTTTTTAAGAACATGAGTTTTCGGCCGGAGTCTATGATTTCTTCGACGATAAGAACATGTTTCCCTTCAATATTGGTAGTTATGTCCTTAACAATCTGAATAGAGCCTTTAGAAATTAGGTGCACGAAATCAACTTGTACGGGGATAGATAGATAGCGCATGAGGTCCGCAAGAAAAAGCACGGAACCTTTTAGTGGGCAGATCAAAACAACTTCTTGTCCTTCATAATCACTTTCGATTTGTTTAGCTAAAGACATCACAGTCTTCTTGATTTGTTGCCGGGTGATAAAGGGTACCATGTAATCTTTTAGCCGTGACATCGTAACTCCTCTACAAAACCGGGGCTACACTGGCGTGCTGGGCAATTTTTAAAAAACTGTGAGCCTCGGAATTATTGGGATCCCGTAATAAAACGCCTTCCCATTGTTCGACAGCTTCAGCGATCCGGCTGGAATTGTAAAGTAGTTTACCTAGGTATAAACGCGCCGGTACAAAGCGGGGATAATCGCGGATTAAATAACGTAAGTCCTTTATTGCCCGACGCATTGAACCCATTGCTACGAGGCATTCTATCGATTTCATCGTCATTTCTGGCTTTTTTTGTGTTAAAGCCAACGCCTTAAGGTATTGCTCTAGCGCATCTTTGTAACGGTAATAATTAAAATACATTTGCGCTAACTCTTCATGTTTCTTGGCGAGCTTTTCTTCCATGAAGGGGTCGGCCGCTTTTGACTTTTCTTCTAAACATTTTTGGGCAGCACTAAAAACCTCTTTACCCTCTTCGTAGCGACCGAGATCATTTAGCAAAACTGACAAACCAATGCTTGCATCCGTGAAGGCGGGGTTTATCTCCAAAGCCTTTTTAAACAATTCAATGGCCTTCTGAAATTTACCTCGGTCGTAATGAATTGTACCAAGCATGTAATAAACATCGGGGACTTTGCTGTTGGCCAATAATATTTGGCCCAGCAAAGCTTCCGCATTCTTGTAGTTGCCTTCGTTAAATTGTTGGCGGGCAATTTCAAGAATTTCTTTGTAATCAATTTTTGCCATCATTGACCTTTAAATGTGACATCTGATTGATAAATGGAGAGCTTGGGTGCTTCTCCTTTAATTTAGAAAAGTATTTATTGCTCTTATCAAGTTGCCCAATCTTGTGGGCAGAAAAAGCCGCGCGGAAAAGGGCCTTCTCATCAAAGCCTAAATTAGGAAATTCCTCTAATAGGTTTTCATAGCGACCGAGGGCACTCTCAAATTTTTGCCGCTTAAAATAAAAATCAGCAATGTACTCTTCCTTGGCCGCGAGTTTAGAGCGAACATCCTGCTTCTTATCCTTGGCCTCTTTAAAATACTTCGAATTAGGAAATGACGTTATGACTTCATCAAAGTAGGTGATTGCTTTTTGTGAAATGGTAAGGTCGCGGTCGGTAGTTGGCGGCAATTGATTATAATAACTCATCGCTAATTGAAATGTGACGTAATCGATGGTTGTGTGTTTAGGATGTAGATCCTTGAAAGATTGATAGGCCACTTGCGCTTCGGGAAAAGATTCTTGCTTAAAATAACAATCAGCGATTTTTAATTCCGCATCCGTAGTAACTTTGCTGTACGGGAATTTGTTGCGAACTTCTTTAAAGCGTTCAACAGCCTCTTCATAACGTTCGTTCTTTTCTAATTCTACACCGCGGTTAAATAAACCTTCGGCGGAATTTGGATCCACTGTATCTGTAGAAGAGCATGCGGCAAACACTAAAAAAAGAGCGGCTAAAAAGGGCTTTTTCATCATGGAAAAGCATAGAAATTTTGGCGCCAAATGTCAATTTATGACTTAAATTCCACCATGTGTGAAAAAATGGCAGTGCTAATAACTTTTAGGGCGCTAGCAATAGGAATAGAAATAATCATCCCTAAAATTCCCATAACTTGAGAGCCAATAATAATTGCGACTACGACCGTGATGGGGTGAAGGTCAACAATTTTGGCCACTAATATCGGAACAATAAACAGCATATCGATGATTTGGGCAAAAACATAAATTAAAGTAAGGGTTAAAAAGCTCGTCCCCGAAGCTTCATTTACAAGGGCAATTAGAAATGCCGGAACCGCGCCGATGACCGGCCCGATGTAGGGGATGAGATTAGTGACGCCGGCAAAGACCCCAAGGACAACCGCATAATCAAATCCCAAAATTTGTAAACCTGCCCAAACGAGAGCGCCAACGATTAAGGCCTCTAAAAAGCGGGCGCGGATAAAATCGCCAAGTTGCGAATTTAATTGATGGACAAGATTTAATGACAGCTCAAAAAGGTGATTGGGAACAATCGATAAGAGCTGTCGCGAAAACTGCCGGCCATCTTTGAGCATAAAAAACGCGAAAAAGGGCGCCAGCAGTAAGACAGTAAAGAGGCTTGAAGCGATATTGGGTAATTTGGCAAATACGTCAGAGGTGAATTTTAATAAATAATTTTCAACCGCGCTACTGACATTAACATTATAAGAACCATTGAGTATCGAATTAATATGTTCTTCGGAAGAGGATAAGAGCTTACTTACCCCCGCGACATATTTAGGGAACTCAGTGCGAAAGCCCGAGATTTGCTGGCCGATCATCGGCGACAATAAATAAGTGCCGAGCCAAACAACAAAGCCGCAAATTACAAAGGGAATTATAATAGCTAGCGTGCGGCTAAAGCCCGCGCGTTCGAGTCGGTTTACAACGGGATTAATTGTATAAAATAATACCCAGGCAAGAACTTGAGTAACGAGCATGTTCTCCACGCGGATCATAATCAGAGAGAGAATCGCCAGTATCCCTACAACGGTAATTAAACGAATGTAATTTTCGCGGCGATAACTTACTTCGTTCACTTATGACTCGGCTGATTTCTTAAATGACTTCATGTCATTCATATGCTTTTTTAATTCCGAAACTTTTTCCGTTGTTTCTTTTAGGCGCCGGCCAAGCACTTCGGCCAGGCGAGACACCACCTGGAAACCCGCAGTAGGATTACGTTGTAAAATTTCAACAAGATCCGACTTATAAAACCCTACGACTTGGACCTCATTAACGGCTATGGCGCTTGCGGAGCGGCGGCTATTTTCTTCGACCAGAGCGATTTCTCCGAAGAAATCACCAGGCTGTAGCCTTGTGATTACTGATTCTTCGTTTTTATCGGTAGTTCGGGTTTGTTCGTGAACCATAATATCCACGGAACCTTTTACTATGATATACATGCCCACGCCAACTTCGCCTTGGGAAAATATTTTTTCGCCGGGGCGATAATTTCTGACGTGAATAATTTCGTTAACAAAGCGGATGTCTTTTTCCGTTAAATCCTGAAACAAATAGTTTTCTTTTAAAACCGAAATGATCGTGCGCTGCCCACGGTCTTTACGAAAAAAATTCTCCCACAAGATATTAATCATATGCTGGTACCACCTGAACTTATCACTGCGGCTTTACTTTCTATCCAACCAGTAGTTTTGCCGGCGTAAGTCACTTGAATCCAATCTTTATCTAATCTTTGCACAACTAATTCCTGACCTTCAAATACTTCTAACACACTGGCACTTTCATCCGTAGGGCCAGCGCGCAGCGGACTGCTTGGCACGACCACCGTCACGCGTAAAGTGCGGATGTCGTAGTATTTTAAAAGCGCCAGCGCCGTAAAAACCAGAAATAGACTCAAGTAAACCCCGACTTTGATCGGAAGATTAGGCGTTACTTCGCCCGCCAAATAACTTTTGCGGCGACGGCCAAAATGCGTGAGCAGTGGCCACATGCCTAAAAGCCATAACCCCAGGGTGAAAAGCAGGATGAAGTGCAGGGAAAAGTAGCGTAAGGGGGAATCGTGGATCTTTTGCAGCAGAGAATGATCTTCGCTCATGCGGCGGAGTTTATTTTGTTCGAGCAGATGATTAATGGCTTCTTTTGCAGACGAATTCCAAGGACTAAGGTCTAGGGCTTTGCGCCAATAAGAAAGGGCCAAGCCATAATGCGCCAATTGGTATTCCGCGAGCCCCAAATTAAGAAATATATCTGAGCTGGGTGTGCTCGCTGCGGCACGCTTAAAACTCTCGGCGGACTCGGTGTATTCTTTCGCCAGGTAATGCTTTGCGCCTAACGTAAAATCCTCACTGGCGAATAGCTTAAAAGGTATTAAAAATGATGCTAACAAAAGTAGCCTGACCATCATATTAATGATTAGTTTAAAGATGAATTTCATAGGTGTCTATGGCACTCTGATTTTAAAGCTTAAATTACAAGAGAGGCATGTATTTTATGGCACAGATGTTAGGGGATGAACTAAATTCTTCATCCAAAGTCCAGAAGCAGATCGATGACTTGGTCCAGTCAGTTCAAGAAATCGCAAAAAAAATAACATCAGTAACACCGGCGAACCCAGATAAGATCCCTTCCTTTAAAACTATGGCCGACAAAATCGCGCAAAATCGCGGTCGCCCGCTCTATTTACCGTTTATTGGCTCCGGTATTGGTCATGGCAGTTTAGTAGAACTTGAAGATGGAAGCGTAAAATTAGATTTGATCAACGGGATTGGCATTAACCTCATGGGACACAGTCATCCGCGTATTATGGCGGCGACTATTCGTGGCGCCATTCAAGATATCATCGTCCAGGGGAATTTAGAGCCCAATAAAGAGTATGTGGAATTTGGTGAGCTACTGACATCTCTTGCTAAAAAGAAGAGCCGTTTAAGACATGCGTGGATTACGACTTGCGGGTCGATGGCAAACGAGATCGCGCTGAAAATTTCGCGGCAAAAGCGGAACCCGGCGCGGAAAATTTTAGCCATGAAAGGTGCCTTCGCGGGCCGCTCAACGCTCATGACCGAAATTACTGACAATCCAGCAACCAAAGAGGGTCAGCCTAATTATGAAGAGGTTTTGCGCGTGCCCTTTTTGGATATCAAAGAAAGCCGCAGCCGCGAAGTGGCACTGGCCGAAATGAAAAAGCACATTGACCAAAATAAGGGAAACATCAGCGCCTTTATGTTTGAACTTGTTCAGGGAGAGGGTGGCTTCAATGTGGGAACCCGCGAATACTTTATTCCCCTCTTTGAGCTCTGTAAGGAAAATAATATTTTACTATGGGCCGATGAGGTGCAAACTTTTGCGCGTACCGGTGAGCTTTTTGCCTACGAAAAGTTAGATTTAGGAAATTACTTAGATTTCGTCACCCTTGCTAAAACAGCGCAAGTCGGCTGCACGCTGTTTACAGATGAGATGAATCCAAAGCCTGGATTAATAGCTGGTACTTTTGCCGGCGCAACGGCTTCGCTTGCGGCGGGGACGGAAATCATTCGCATGCTGGTAGAAGAAAACTATCTAGGGCCCCAGGGAAAAATCGCCAAGTTACATACGGAATTTACGGGCATGCTAGAGAAGTTGGCCAGCACGTCTCTTAAAGGGATGTTGGATGAAATTGGTGGCACGGGCCTTATGATTGCGGCAAAGCCACTTGATGGCTCGAAAACAATGATAGAAAAATTAGTAAAAGTTTTATTTGAAAATGGCATTATTGGTTATTATTGCGGTCATGGTCCCTATAAATTGCGATTTTTGATCCCCGCAACGATGACAACGGCGGAAATTAAGATGGCCGGCGAAATTCTTGAAAAATCAATTTTACAAGTAGCGAAAGGTTAAATGAGTTTCTTAATTCGCAGCGCTGAGCCAGACGATCTTGAAGGTCTTTTTGACTTAGCCAATCAATTTCACTTGCTAAATATGCCCGCGGATAAAACGATTTTATCGCAGAAAATCGAACGCAGTGTGGCTTCGTTTGCAGGCGAACTGGAAATTGATAAGGCGGAATATTTATTTTTGATTCAGGACCCGCAAATTCGCAACCGCATTCTGGGATGCTCACAAATCATAGCTAAACACGGCAATCCAGGAATGCCGCATTACTCTTTTCAGGTTACAAAGGTAAACAAATTTAGCGAAGATCTTGGTATTGGGTTCATCCACAAAGTGTTGCGCTTTAAAGAGGATCTCGATGGACCTACGGAAATTGGCGGTTTATTAGTTGATAAATCCATGCGCCGCCGACCAGAAAAGCTGGGAAAACAAATTAGTTTGATTCGATTTTTATACATGGCGATGCATCGCGAGCGCTTTAAAAGCCGCGTGCTATGTGAACTCACTCCACCGCTTCTTGAGGATGGGCGCAGCGAATTTTGGGAAGCTGTTGGCCGCCGCTTTACCGGACTTCCTTACGATGAAGCCGATGAACTCAGTCAAACACATAAGGAATTTATTCGTCAGCTGTTTCCCGAGCAAGACATTTACCTTTGCCTCATTGACTCGCGTGCGCGTCTGTCTTTGGGAAAGGTCGGCACGGAAACCATTCCCGCCCAAATGATCTTAGAAAAGGTAGGATTTAAAAATCTGCAGGAAATCGATCCCTTTGACGGTGGTCCGCACTTTGGTGTGGACTTGAAGGATATCACGGTAGTTAAAACGACTACCAAAAAAAGTGTATCGAAGTCCGACCGGGCCCAGTATACCCAACTCGCCTTGATTGGACTCGATGTCGGCCCCAAATTTCGCGGGGTTTATTCTTTGGTAGATGCCCGGGCCGGAAATGAAATCCATATTCCCGTACCGGCCCAAAAGCTTTTGGGTGTTGAGGCGGGCCAACAAGTTTTCGTTTCATTGCTCGACGAGGAGTAGAAATGTCAGGTCTACAAGCGTTACAATATTTAGGTGACTATATTGACGGAAGATTTGTTCTGCCAAATTCTCCTGATGGCGAAATTAAAATCAATAGCCCCGCCGATCTTAGTGATCACGTAATTACCATTAAACACAAAGTCGAAAATGTTGATGCCGCCGTGGCAGCCGCACAAAAAGCGTTTTTGCCTTGGGCGCGGTTAAGTACAGAAGAGCGTAAGCGCCATCTCCTGAAATTGAAAGAAGTTTTCTCTGCCCATCAGGAAGACATGGCAAAAATTATAAGCCGCGAAACAGGTAAACCTTTATGGGAATCACGTACCGAAGCAAAGGGATTGGCCGGGAAAATAGATATCACGATAAATTATTCCATGAAGCTCGTGGAAACGGAATTGGTAAAAGACGCTTTGCCGGGGGTAGATGGGGTTATCCGCTATCAACCGCGCGGCGTGATGGCTGTAGTAGGACCGTTTAATTTTCCGGCGCACTTACCGAATGGGCATATTATACCGGCACTATTAACGGGAAATACCGTGGTTTTTAAACCCTCCGACAAGACACCGGCGGTGGGGCAATTTATGGCGCAACTTTTTGAAAAAGCTGAATTTCCGAAGGGTGTTTTTAATATGATTCAGGGTCCGGGCAATGTTGGCCGGCGCCTAGTGCTTGATGAAAATGTCGCAGGTATTTTGTTTACCGGCTCTTACGAAGTTGGCTTAAAAATCAAAGAAGATACTTTAAACCATTTCTGGAAAATTTTGGCGCTCGAAATGGGCGGCAAGAATGCCACTGTTGTATGGCATGATGCAGATTTGGAAAAAGCCATTTATGAATCCCTCATAGGATGTTTTTTAACGGCGGGGCAAAGATGTTCATGTACTAGCAGAGTGATATTACATCAGTCTATCGCGCAAGAGTTTACCGATAAATTTTACGCTGCTGCCAAAAAAATTAAAATTGGGCATTGGAGCGAGGATGTCCTATTTGGCCCGCTAATTAGTAAAGATTCGGTTGAAAAATATTTGCGCTTTCAGGAAATCGCAAAGCGCGAAGGTGCAGAAACTTTAATGCGTGGAAAAGTCCTTGAGCTTGAAAAGCAGGGATATTACGTCACGCCTAGTATTAATTTGGTAAAAGAAATGAAGCCGAAATCGGTTTACCAACGCAGCGAAATTTTTGGTCCGAATGTCGCCTTTTACACCGCTCAGGATTTTGATGAGGCGATGGATATTGTGAATAATACGAGTTATGGCCTCGTATTGTCGGTGTTTACTAAAGAGAAGAGTCTTTACGAGGAATCATTATTAAAATCCCGCGTTGGTTTGTTAAATTGGAACCGTACCACGAATGGCGCAAGTTCAAGGCTGCCATTTGGCGGAAGAGGGAAATCTGGAAACGATCGTCCTTCTGGACATTTCGCGGTGGAATATTGTACGACTCCGGTCGCCAGCCTTGAGGACACCGGGCCTCTGGATAAGAAAACTCTTTTCCCTGGAATAGTGTTGGACTGATGATTAAAGCCGTAAAAATAATATTCGCATTTTTAGCTATTGTATTGGGTGTAGCCGGCTGGTTTTTGTACGACAATATATTTTCGGCAATAGATGGCGACGATCAAGCCGAAATGATTTTAGATGTCAGGCCCGGCACGACACTCAGAAAGTTAGCTAATGAATTGCAGGAGAATGGCCTATTAAAGGATGCTGATGCATTTTACTATTACGTTAGGATTCTGCGTAAAGGGAGCTTAATTAAGGCGGGGGAATACACGGTAAAAAAAGCCATGTCGCCTTCAGAAATATGGACGATAGTGGCGTCAGGGCGCAGCGTGGACCGGGTTTTTACAATTCGGGAGGGGTTGAATTCATTTGAAATCGCGCAGATTTTTGAGCGTTCTGGATTTGGCACTGCCAGCGAGTTTTTGAACCTTGTGTTTGACCGTAACCTGGCCGTTAAGCTCACGGGTGTTGAGGCCTCCTCGTTGGAAGGATATTTATTTCCAGATACCTACAAACTAAACAAATATATTGGTGCACGTGAGTGTATAAATATTATGGTAAGACGTTCGGTAAAGGTGATTGAAGATGTACGCCGTGAAACTCCAACAAAGATGACAATACCCACTATGGTCACCATCGCGAGTATCGTTGAAAAGGAGACGGGGGCCCCAAGCGAAAGGCCGTTAATATCCAGCGTTGTTCATAACCGCTTAGCCAAAGGCATGAAGCTGCAAATGGATCCCACAGTTATCTACGGTTTTTGGCGAAAAACAGGAAAATATATAGAAAATATCCGGCGGCAAGATTTACTTGAACCCAACGAATACAACACCTACACGTTTTACGGCTTACCTGCCGGACCGATCTCAAATCCCGGTAGAGAATCTTTGGCGGCGACTTTAAATCCGGCAAAGTCAGGTTACCTTTATTTTGTCAGCCGCAACGACGGGACACACGTGTTTTCCGAAACTTTAAAGGAGCATAACAAGGCCGTTGGAACTTTTCAGTTGGATCAAAAAAACCGCGCTGGCAAATCGTGGCGAAATTTAAAGAAAACTAAAAAAACCGCGAAGTCCCGTTAAGCTAACAAAACTAATCTGCCTACCCACTGGGTTTTCTTTTCTTCGGTAAGAGGCAAAATTATCGTCAGTGAAAGTGTTATGCTCTGAAATCAAAATTTCTTTGATTCCAAATTCTCTCAATTGGTCCTTAATGACATTTGTTAAATCGAGATATCGTTTTTCCGGATCGGGATGGCTGGTAATGTAAGAAGGCAAATTAAAGTCTTTGCGCTCCCACACCTCGCGACCGACCTCAAAAGAATCTCTCCGTATATGGGGACCGACGACGGCTAAGAGATCAGAGGCTTTCTCCGCAAATTCCTGGCGCAAAAGTTTTTGGGTAATTTTATTGTCTACACCCCGCCAGCCAGCATGAATTGCGGCTACACGCTCCATCTTCTTATCAACAATCATGATCGGTAGACAGTCGGCGGTGACAATTGTTAGGGCTAAATTTAAATCATAAGTCCAATGCGCATCGGCTTCAACCACACGCATTTTGGAAGCTGGCACAAAAGTGTCTCCATGATTTTGCTTAAGTTTAGCAATATTTAGATCAGGAAATAGAGTAGGAAAATCATCCCAAGTAAAGTGGCGACTACCAAAAAAAGCGATAACCCCAACATCTTTGGCTAATTTAATTTTGACTAATTCGCCCAAAAATTTATTTTCTTTTAAAAGAGGTTCAAGTTTTAATGTCATATTTTAATCCTGAATCTAATAATAGGTTCTTAAAGTCCTCCGGCAGGGGGGCTAGAAATTGCACTTTCTTTTGCGTTCTCGGATGAATGAGCTCGAGCTTAAAAGCGTGTAGGGCGCATCGCGGAAAAGAAGTTTCAATACCCGAGTAAAGGCGATCACCAATTATGGGTGTTCCTGATTCGGCGAGGTGCACGCGAATCTGATGAGTTCTGCCGGTTTCAAGCGAAAGCTCGGTGAGGGCCACGCCATTTTTTCCCGTCATTAATACTTTATAATGGGTGGTTGCTAACCGCCCGTTATTTTCTTGCACATAATCCTTTAGGGCGTACACGCTCTCTGGCCGGATAATTTTTTTGTCGCGGGGATTGCGTAAGGATACTCGTTTTGTCCGGAAGGAGGGATGGCGAATAAGATAACTTGAAATTGTTCCGTGATCAGGCTTGAGGGCGTGATGAGTCACCGCCAAATAAAGTCGTGTAACCGACTTTTCGTGAAATTGCGCATATAAATTATCTTGAGCACTATCCGTTTTGGCAACTACCAAAAGACCACTCGTGTCTCGGTCAAGTCGATGCACGATACCCGGTCGGTCGGGGGAATAACCACGTGACAGCTTGGTTCTTTCCTTAAGAGCATCGACGAGAGACGATTGCTTTCCATTTTGGGTGCGATGAACTAGTAGACCCGCCGGTTTATTTACCACTAAAATTTCGTCGTCTTCGAAAACAACTTCAAAATGAATGGGTGTCTCCGTAGCGGCCGCCACTATCTCAGGTGATATTTCGATTTCATCGCCAGCGTTAATCGTCGTGGAAGTTTTAGCGATTTTACCGTTTACTTTAACGAGACCTTTATCTAATGCCTGTTTAGCTTGGGATCGCGACTTATATAAGTTATGACCGGCTAAAAACTTATCCGCGCGCTCGGGACTGGAAATTTCCGCGACAAACTTATTTTTTTCCAAGGGAATCTTTGTAGCGCTTTAAATAAGTGCGTGTAACCTTGCCCTCGTCGAGGCCCAGTAGCTTGCAAAGTTGCGCCAAAAATCCACGAACAAAAACGGGCGCGGGCATGGCTGTATAATCATTCTTTTCGATGGCCTCTAAATGAGCGCGATTAATACGTGTAAATTCGGAGAGCTGATCAACAGTTATTTCTTTGTATTCGCGGACTCTCTTTAACATAGCCCCGTCAAATTCCATCGTCGCCTGAATTTCTCGTTCAAAATTGTCATCGACTTTAAAAGTACCAAATTTAGTTTTGCCAAAACCGCTTTCAGACGCCAGCTGTGACGGCGTCTTTGTCGCTAACGGAATTTTCTCCGCTGTCTTAGGGCTGGCAGCAGAATCACCTGTTTTCAATTTTGAATCATAGGCTACGCGTAAGCGTTGATTACCGAGAACAGAGTAAGCCTCTTCAATGAGACGGTTAAGTGCCTGAGCTTCTTGGGGCGTAAACATTGTATAAAGAGCTGGGCTGTCTACAGAGTAAGTAGCCTTCGCGCGCTGATAAGCTTCGTGAATTTCGTGTTCCGCGGCTGTGGAATTGATTTCTAATATTTCGTAATAATTTTGAGACTGCCAGTTGCTCATTTTAAAAATTATACCACGGCTTTTTTGCTTTGGCGATGCACTAAATTTTTTGCGATAGTTAGAAATTGTGCAACCAAGCGGCTGTGAGGATATTCGGTAATTAGCGGTCGGCGTTTACGTAATGCCTGCCAAACAGCGTTGTCGTGGTCCAGGTAGCCTAAGTAGTGTGTGCGTACTCCAAAATATTTCGTGCATACACTCGCTATCGAGTAACCCATATCAATATCCGATCGGGCCCGAATTTGATTTACGACAATTTCCAATTCAAATTCCGCAATTACTTGGCTCAGTCTCTGACCGGCAAGTGGATTTACCTTTTGCACATGTTTAATTAGATCCGCGGGCGTGCGGATGCCCAAATTATTTTTTTGATCCATGGCATCTTCGACAACCGTTTGGATCTGTAAATCACTTTCGGCACGGATAAGGTTACGAAAGAAAGCAGACTTAATAAATCGGTAGGCATTCTCGACGCTTACGGGCTCTGGTGTAAGCGCAATAATTTTTTTGTCGGCCATTAGGAAGAAATCAAGAATGCTATTATTGGTACCTGCCCCAAGGTCTAGTACCAAATAATCTGTCGGCAACTTTCTTAGTTCATCCATTAGCCGTTCTTGAGCGCCGGGATTTAAATTTGCTATGTTCAATGAATCATTAGATCCACTAATAAAATTGAGTCTTTGAAACGGGGTACTAGAAACAATTGTCCGCAAGTTGTCTACGCGGCCGGCGACGAAATCAGAAATACTCTTCTCGGGAATTGGCCCACCTAAACAGGTGTGAATATTAGCTGCACCTAGGTCCAGATCGACTAACGTAACGGAATGTCCAAGCTGAGAAATAGAAATTGCGATGCTTGTGCTTATAAAGCTTTTACCAATGCCACCCTTACCGCCGCCAATCGCGATAATGGTTGATGCGTTTGAATCTACAGACATATGCCGAATTTCTCTTCGGCTTCGGAGCGCCTGATATAAAGAGGAATGACTTCTCGCCAGGTCTTAAACTGGGCCGTCAAGGAAATTTCTCCGAGGCTCTTGGCGCTAGGTGGGACATTTTTTACAATAATGCAGTCCTTAAATTTTTCACCTTCAATGTCGGCAAATGTTAGAACTCCGGGGCCTTCGGTACAAATCCAGTATTTTGGTCCAGGTTTGAACACGCTGTAATATAAAAAATTTCGAAACGCTGAAGTTAAAACCAAAATGCTCTTATCTCCGAAGTCTGTCCCAAAAGCGATTATAGTTAACGAGTCTACGGGGTTAACAGGTAGATTACGTGCGTAGGCTAACGCCCGCGCAAAATTAACACCTACACGAATTCCGGTAAAACTTCCTGGTCCGACGCCAACTGCTAAGTGGGTGATAGTCTCAAGTTCGGTTTTCGTTTCGCTTAATAGCTCCGCAAAGGAAGTCGTTAGAAGTTCGCTATGCGTGGACTTCTTGCTCCATAACTTTTCGCCCAGAAGAGCGCCGTTTTTGTGTAAGGCGAGGCTCCCTTGGGTGGAGCTCGTCTCTATTGAGAGTAATATCATGAAAGTATTGTCACGAAAGTAAATTACCAGTTAATACGAAATACCATGCTAATGTCGTTAAAAATCGCAAACACCATTAACCCAAGTAAAAGGAAAAGTCCAACTTGTGTTGCAATTTCCATCTTGCGAATTGATAGAGGCGTACCCTTTACAAATTCTATTAGGTAAAAGAACAAGTGGCCGCCGTCTAAGACGGGTATTGGCAGCAAATTCATTACGAAAAGGTTTACCGATAAGATACCCATCATTTTTATAAAAACAGAAATGCCGTAATCAAAGGTTTTCTTAGCGGCTTGCTGAATAGAAATTATTCCGCCAATATTTCTTGGTGATATTTTTTGCTCGAAAATTTTTACAAAAACCGTAAAGGTCGCTTTCGTCCACCAAATTGTTTGTGTCCAACCTGCGGCCAGAGCTTCACCAATGTTATCTGCTTTAACCAAAATAACATTTGGAGTTACATCCAGAGAGAGAGTTGGGGCGATGCCAACCGTAAACCGCTGCTCTTGTTGTCCTTGCGGGCCTTGTTGCTTAGTAATTTCAGGAATAATTTCGAATTCGGCAGGTTTACCGTTGCGTAAAACGGAAACTTTTAGGCTTGTGTCTCCAGGCTTATAAGAACGAATAGTTGTTAGGATATCCATCCAACGCGCGAAAGTTTTACCGTTGATACTTATGATCTTATCATCGGGCTTTAGACCCGCCTTTTCTGCAGGCGTGCCAGGGATAATCCGGGATAGATAGAGCTCAGCGGATTCAATTCCTAGGACATAAAGTGTATCGTTAGCGCGCATGTCGCGATTAGAAACGGGCACCGTGAAAGTAAGTGTTTCCTTATTTTCCGCTCCAATAGTGTATCGGTCCACGTCCACCTTTAGAGTTCCCGTGGCTTTTACTTCATCCACGGCCGCTTTAAATTCCCGCCAATTATTAACGGGAATATCATTTACCTTCGTAACGATGTCGTGAGATTTTAATCCCGCAGTGGCGGCTGCGGACTTGTCAGAAGTTAAACCAATAGCGCTGGAACGTGAGACGTTGGTAATCCCCGGCAAAGACCCAATCTTACTCTTAGCACTTAAGAGTTCTGTGTTTTCCACCAATTCGGGAACCACATCGATCTTTAAGTCCCGACCGTCAGGCGTTTTGCCGTTGCGAACGACACCTAAGGTGACGGTTTGACCGCTGCGATCCTCAAGAGCATCAGTAAACTGCTTCCAGCTCTTCACCTTTTTATTATTTACGCTAACGATCTTATCTCCCGGAAGCAGGCCGGCTTTAGCCGCCGCCGAGGTTTCTTCAATATCACCAACAATAGGTTCTACGTTGTGGTCGCCTAAAACCGCGACGACCGCGAAAATAAATATGGCAAAAAAGAAATTCATAAGTGGGCCGGCAAGAACAACGGCCGTGCGAGGCCACAAGGGTTTATGTAGAAAAGAAACCGCTTTGTCGCTGTCGGGGACATCGGCGCGGGGATCGTCGCCATACATTTTTACGTAGCCGCCCAGGGGAATTATCGAGATGCAATAAACCGTGTCACCCTTTTTGTACTGAAATATTTTTTTCCCGAAACCCAGGCTAAATACTTCAACGCGTACGCCGTAATATTTGGCCACCAAAAAATGTCCCAGCTCGTGCACAAATATGAGCGCGCCGAGAAGTACTATGAAGGGAACGGTATTAGAAAAAAGTCCTGACAAAAAAGAATTAATTAAATCCATCATTCGATTGTAGTGGAGAAATTAGTTTCTTGAAAACAAAAAATAGAGCAACAAAAATACGGGAGAGGAAAACAAGACCCCGTCCAGTCTGTCCAAAACTCCGCCGTGGCCCGGCATGATGAAGCCAGAATCCTTTACTTGAGCATACCGTTTTAAAAATGATTCGAAGAGATCGCCGAGCTGCGCAAACAAGCCGGTCAAAGAGAATAAAACGATTCCCTGTAACACGGGTATGTTAAAGCCTAACTGTGAACCCAAACCAAAGCCCAATAAGAGAGAGCCTAGCAACCCGCCAATGGAACCCTCAATCGTCTTCTTGGGAGAAAGTGCCTCATGGAGTTTCTTTCGGCCGACAAACCTTCCCACAAAATAAGCGAACACATCACCACCAAAAACTACCGCAAGATGGCACAAAAATACTTCGA
Source organism: uncultured Bdellovibrionales bacterium (assembly GCA_964498095.1). Lineage (GTDB taxonomy): Bacteria > Bdellovibrionota > Bdellovibrionia > Bdellovibrionales > SG-bin7 > SG-bin7. The sequence goes on from CAZCFY010000011.1 coordinate 94,555, forward strand.
CGCCCAAATCAATTAAGCGCACTGAAACCGAGGGAAGAATGGCGCAATATATAAATCCCAAAAATAACATATTGAGCATTGGGAGCAACTCGGAAAGATTTTCCTTACGGGCAACAAACCACGATACGGCCGCTGCCAAAACCACGAAGGCCAGCGGAAACGTAATAATTAGATGCGACGAATACTTCGAAGCGAAATAAAAAAGGGTGCAGCCAAGAATAACGAAGCCCACGCGGATAATTTTTAGCTCTGAGGGGGATACCGAAACAAATTTAGGAAGTAAACCCGAAAATTCGATAAACGCAAAAAGCGAACTTAAGAAGCAAAGTAAATAAAGTGTGGTGCTGCCAAATTTAATGGAAAGTGCCAGAATGGTTAAGGCAATAATAGCCGATACTGTTCGCGTAGATAAATTCGACATTAAAGTGGAGCCGCCTCGGGACCGATTTTTTGGGGGCGAGCTAACTGATCGCTAGTCTTACCGAACCGGCGTTCGCGACCGGCAAAATATTCAAGCGCTCTTTGATACTCAACAGCGTTAAAATCCGGCCAAAAAGCATTTGAAAAATAGATTTCGCTATAAGCGGATTGCCATAGAAAAAAATTAGAAATGCGGGTTTCACCGCTAGTTCGAATTACAAGATCGGGATCCGGCAAAAAAGAACTTTCCAGCGAATTCTGAAAAGTTTCTTCGGTCACCTGTGCGGAGGTGAGTTCACCCCGCGCCGCCCGATCAACAAGCATGCGTGCGGCATTTAGAATTTCCTGCCGGCCACCGTAACTTAAGGCAAAGACTAAGTTCATTCCGGCATTGTCTTTTGTCATTTCAATGGTCTTTTGAACTTCGGCCCGCGCCGATTCGGGAATCCTTGATAGGTCGCCAATGCAGCGGAATTTAATATTTTGATCAAAAAGACTTTGGCGTTCGCGGGCCAAGTGCTTTCTAAGAAGCTTCATCAAGAAGCTAACTTCGAATTCGGGACGGGTCCAATTTTCCGTGCTGAAAGTAAAAAGCGTGAGATTTTTAATTCCCCGGCGCACACTTTCTTCGATAATTTTTTTTGCGGTTTTGGCGCCACGAACGTGGCCAAAAATACGCGAATGCCCTCTTAGCTCGGCCCAGCGGCCGTTTCCATCCATGATAATAGCGACGTGATGCGGAAGTTTCAAAGTTGCCTTAACCCTTTTTTAAATCGTCATTATGTCTTTTTCTTTTTCCTCAGAAATTTGATCAATTTGCTTCATGAAGTCATCGGTCATTTTCTGAACTTGCTCAGACATTTTCTTTTCTTGATCTTCGCTAATCGTTTTGTCCTTGAGCTGCTTTTTTACGTGGTCGTTGGCATCACGGCGGGCCATGCGGACAGCTACACGACATTCTTCGACAATTTTTTTGGAGTTTTTCACGAGTTCCTTGCGGCGCTCTTCGGTCAAAGGCGGAATTTTTAAACGAATAACTTTGCCGTCGTTTATTGGCGCTAAACCCAAATCGCTCTTTACAATCGCCATCTCAATCTCTTTAAGCATGGGTGCTTCCCAAGGCGTAATTAATATCGACCGCGGGTCAGGACAAGAAAGCGCCGCCGTTTGCGCGACGGGAGTGGGTGTTCCATAATAATTTGCTTTAATTCCATCTAACATGGAGATGTGGGCTTTACCGGTGCGAATTTTTTTAAGTTCGTTTTTTAGAGCGGTAACTGCCTTTTCCATTTTCGCTTTGGCATCATTCTTAATTTGCTCAACAGACATTTAAGCCCCCAGATTTATTGGATAACCGTTCCAATTTTTTCACCCCGGATGACACGCAAGATATTCCCGGGCTTTGTTAGATCAAACGTGATTATTGGTAGCTTGTTATCCATGCTCAAAGAAACGGCAGTTGAATCCATTACTTTGAGATCTTTGTTAAGCATATCAATATATGACAAATGATCAAACTTCTTTGCATCAGAATGTTTTTTTGGGTCTCGATCATAAACACCGTCTACTTTTGTCGCCTTCAAGATCACTTCGGCATTAATTTCCATGGCGCGAAGGGCAGCAGCGGTGTCAGTGGTAAAATAAGGATTTCCAGTTCCTGCGGAAAAAATAACCACGCGCCCCTTTTCCAAATGGCGCAGGGCACGTCGGCGAATATAGGGCTCGGCGATTTCATTCATGGTGATAGCGGATTGCACGCGAGTTTGTAGACCCGCACATTCAAACGCCTCTTGGAGTGCTAATGCGTTGATACAAGTAGCGAGCATTCCCATGTAATCAGAATTAGCACGGTCCATACCATCGGTTGAAGCAGCCACGCCGCGAAAAATATTTCCGCCCCCGATAACAACTCCGAGCTGACAGCCGGTTTCATGAGCGTCTTTAACGTCGGCAGCAATTTGTTTTAAGACTTTATTATCTATTCCATGACCGTTGGAGCCAGCAAGCGCCTCCCCAGATAACTTGAGGAGGACACGGCGATAGGCGGATTTTCCCACATTACCCTTTCAGTTGCGCAGCAACTTCAGCGGCAAAGTCCGTTTTCTTTTTCTCGATACCTTCGCCAAGTTCGTAACGAACAAAGCGGCGGACGACAAGGTTTTCACCGATAGTGGCAATGGCGCTTTTTAAAATGTCAGTGATCTTTTTGTCCGGATCTTTAATGAAATTTTGTTCCAGTAAGCAATTTTCTGAAACATATTTTTTAATTTGGCCATCCACAATTTTATCAATCATGTTTGCGGGCTTACCTTGTTCCTGAGCTTTGGCAGCTAATACTCTTTTCTCGCGCTCGAGCACTTCCGCTGGAAATTCATCAGGGCTCACACAAAGAGGGTTAGCGGCGGCAATTTGCATCGCTAAATCTTTAACAAGGGTTTTAAATTGTTCGTTACGGGCCACGAAATCAGTTTCAGAGTTCACTTCAAGCAGAACCCCTATGCGGCCTTCACCGTGAATATAAGCGTGAACCAAGCCTTCTGCGGCCTGACGGCTCGATTTCTTGGCGGCAGCACTTAAGCCTTTTTGGCGCAGCCAATCCACCGCTTTTTCAAAATCGCCCGCAGTTTCCTGCAAAGCCTTTTTACAGTCCATCATTCCAGCGCCAGTTTTTTCGCGCAACTCTTTAACTAGATTCGCAGAAGCCGTCATCTCTAATTCTCCTCAATAAATTTTCAGAACTAAATTATTTCTTTTTCTTTGGCGCCGGTTTTTTGGGGGACTTATCAGCCGAGCCTTCTTCCCCCTCCACTGCACCAAGGGCTTCAGCCACTAAGGTTTCGCCGCGTTCAATCTCTTCAGCGATCTCCGTGTCCTCAGCGAGTCCCGCCGCAACTAAGCGACGAGTTTTTGCGGCGCGAACGATGGCTGGTCCGCCAGCTCCGCCCTCAGATTTTTGCTCGCGACGGCTTTGACCTTTTTCGGGAGCTGCCTCTTTTTGATCCGCAAGATCAACTTTCTTATCAGATTCAGTGCGCAGCCTGTGTTCCCACTCTTTTGCACCTTCTAAGAAAGCGTCAGCCATTAAAGCAGAGAATAATTTGATCGAGCGAATGGCATCATCGTTTCCTGGAATCGGGTATTCAACCTGTCCCGGATCCGCGTTTGTATCAACGATGGCTACAACTGGAATGCGTAAGCGACGTGCTTCGGCAACGGCAATATGTTCTTTAACGATATCGACCACAAACATAACTTGGGGTGGTTCCTTCATTTCGCGAATACCTTCCAAGTAATCAAGTAAGCGCTGCGCTTCTTTATCAATTTTCGCGCGCTCCTTTTTTGTCAGCATTTCGTACTGACCTTTTTCTTTCATGAGTTCGATTTTTTTCAAACGATCGATAGAGTTTTTGATAGTTTGGAAATTAGTTAATGAGCCGCCCAACCAGCGTTTAACCATGTAGTATTGGCCGGAACGTTTTGCAGCTTCTAAAATGGGCTCAACGGCTTGCTTTTTTGTACCGACAAAAATCATTTTGCCGCCAGCGGCTGCGATAGTTTTAACAAAGTCAGCGGCCTTCTTAGCTTGCACCACAGATTTTTGTAGATCGATAATGTGAATTCCTTGTCGCGCGCCAAAAACGAAATTTTTCATGCGCGGATTCCAGCGCTCGGTTTGGTGTCCAAAGTGAACGCCAGCGTCGAGCATTTCCTTCATAGTCACTTGTGCCATCAGGCCTCCTAAATACGGTTCAAAAAAGGTGAGAACTTGAGGTACCTAATTTAGACTAAAAGGACAACAATTTTTAGGTGGTTATCTCTTATGGCGCAGGGCGATATCCCAGCCCTCGCAAACAGTTTTCGGCTTGTTCTAAGGCCCCCGCGATATTCTTTAATTCACTAGGAAATGGGCTAACAAGGTGGAGACCTTCGATGCCCTCAACCGCTGCCGATTCACCTAAGCTTACGGCAACCCGACCGTGACTTTGGGGATTTACCATAATTTTCTCATACTTTAACCCACTGAAAGCATTAGGAAATGCCTTTTGAATGAGCTTTTTAAGGCGGCGGACGGTTTGCCCTAAAAGCTCTTCGTCGTCGGCATCATGTTCAGAAATAAAAGTAAGCCACTGAGAGCTTTGCGAAGCAGATCCATCTTCTAAACGAATGGGCGAAAAGAACTGGCCGAGCGCAAATCCATCGACTTCACTTTTTTGCCCCAACATATGAATTGTCGGATTTTCACAAATGACTTCATTATGAACGAGCTGCAATAAAACCGACGTCCAAAGAATGGATTTACCAATTTTTTGGCGAAAACGCGGTGGCAGGGACTCGGCCGGGATAATTTCTAAAAGCTCTTTAGGATTACAGCAAAAGAGAACTTTTTTGGCATAGAGGGGTTTTTGGCCGTTGATGATTATGCCCTTGCAAATATTTTCTTCGATAATAATTTTTGTGACTTCACTTAAATTAAAAAATTCGCCACGGAATTTTTCAAATAGAGTATGAACCCACTCTTGCGGACTCTCGTGTAGATGTATTCTTTCTGGTGACAAATAATATTGCAGCTCATCGACGCACAAGGGTGCATTATCACCAAAGCCGACAAAGGGTTTAAAGCCTTGCTCGAAGGTTACCGGGTGTTGTTCAATTTTTTCCCGGCGGATTTGATGGCCAATGATTAAATCCAAAAAATCAAGGGCGCGATCGGTTTCTGCATTAGCGGGCAACGATTGAAAGTTTCCGGTGCGGGTAGAGCCGCCGGGGAGCTCATTTTTATCAATAAGCGCAACACGCTGATTTTGGCTAAGTGCCGAAGCGACAATAAGACCGCTTAGACTACTGCCAACTACAAGGGCATCAAATTCATTAGCTTTGTGACTCATAGTTAAAAAGTCTTAGAATTAGCTCTTCTTTTCAAGAAGATTCTTAATTTTTTTGGCTAGCCAATCGAGCGATTGCCGGGAGGTTGGCTTTAATTGTGGATGAGTATCTAAGAAGTCAGCAATGGGCGGCGAAACTTTGTAATAAATCCAAATGAATAGGCGGCCAAATAAGTGGCGCTCTAAAATTTCGTCACGAAACCGTGTTAGCACCAATACTTGCGGATGCAAGGGGTCACCGTAAGTGGAAGTGGCGATAAAACATTTGGATCGAGGGGCATTACATTTTGTCAGAAGATCATTAAAGATTTCTCGGTTTTTTGATTTCTTAGTATAGGCTACCATCTTGCGGGCAATGCGCGGAAAGCTCGGTGCATGTTTGCTGAACTCAACCATCATTCCCACTTTTTCTTTGAGTTTTGGCTGATAAGCTGCGTTCATGTCGTAAATTTTTATGAGATCCCAAACGGTTGAAATAAAAACATCAAGCTCGTTAGATTTGGCGTTCTTTTTTAAATGTTCGGGCTTTAGCTCGCCGGGTTTGAGTTCATTTACGATTTCAATAATGCGGATGTATTTTTCAAATTCGATGGCGGCCTCAACGAACAAACGTTGCGCTAGATAAGTGCGTCCCTGTTTTAGAACATTGATACGATTTCGCCAAAGCGCCACTTGATTGGCTTCGCGGGCTTTGCGTTGGGCGCGCAGACGAGCGCCTTGCGAAACGAGTTTACTAAATTCATTGATGCAATTCGTGCAGGCCTCTGAGGGCACTTCGCGGGCCATGCCGCCTTCAGCCAGCGCAATTCTCATACCGGCATCAATGCGAACAAGCTCGCGCGATTCGGCTCCACAGCGGGGACATTTTTTGGTGGCAGTTGCTGTCGACATAACTCTAATGTATCGACATTATTGAGAAGATTACTAAAAAATCTGGGTTATTTTAGACTTTCGTCTTGGGTAAATTCGACTTTAATAGGCCGCAATATTTATTTTTGATTGCGGGCGATATTGCGATTTCCACGCATTATTTCGATAACCAAAGGCCAGTGGTCAGAGCCAATATCTGGCCCCCTGTCATACTTTATAAAATCTAATCCTCTTGATAGGCAATGGTCGACGGGAATGTTAGGCATAAAAAAAGTTGTTGGCCAAGTGCCACGTAATAGGCCACCGTGATTCAAATCAAGTGCGGACTTTTGCATGAATTTTTTAAAGATATCCGACCACGGTGTCGTGTTGAAATCTCCGCAAACCAACAAAGGTGAATTAAAATCACTGATCCGATGAGAGAGCGCACTTAAATACTGATTTCGAATAATAGTAGCAAGGTGGCCCAAAGGGGGGAAAGGGTGGAGAAGAACCAAATTTAGCAATCCAATCGAGCTTTCAGCTTTCAAAAAAAGAGCAGGAATCATGTTCTCTCGATCTACAAAAACATTTTCAACTTCAAGAGGAGTGCGGCTTAAAGTAGCCATACCGAAGTTTCCATCTCGAACTATCATTTTTGAATAGGGGTAAATTGACTCTAGCCCACTTAGTTCTTTGCTCCAAGAATAATTGACTTCTACTAAGAGGACAATATCTGGCGGGTTTTCTCTCAGGTAAGAAACTAACTTCCCCTTTTCACTATTTTGCGAATTTATGTTGGCAAAAAAAATGCTTACAGTTTCAGGTTCGTGAACAGACTTTCTTTCTTGAGGTATCAAATTTTCCCAGCTAGGGGAGATGCCCCATAGAAAAACTAATATCGCAAAAACATTTAAGGCAAATATCTCTTTTCGATACCTTGTTAAAAAAGGGGTCAAAGAAACTAAAATGATACTATAAACTACAAACCAAATTTGAAAATGCACAAACAGAGCGAGGAACCAGCTGTAGCTTTCTAACGAAATCGCAATGATCGAAAGGTATAAAAAGAGGGTTGAAGCAAGGACGAGGTTACTTAGAATAATAGCCTCCAGGAATATCCTTATATCGAGGTGTAAGAACCTTAAGCGTCTTTTGTCGTAATCTCGTCAGCGCTTCCTTTTCTATTTCATTTAACTCAGGAACTTTTCCCGCCTTTTTTCTGTCGGCAAAGAACTTCAGGCCTTGATCATTATTAAATAAGTCCATTTCTTTTTCTTGCCTGCTTTGGGTGGAATCCACTTCATGTGCGTCTAGAAAAGTTCGAGCTCTGTCGGATCCTAGTTCCTGCGCCAAAAGAACGCTCCATACAAAGTGCCTGAACGCATCACTTTCATCCTTTCTGCCAGGACTTTTAAAAATTTGGGAGGTTAGTTTATCAACTTTTTCTTTGTTAACAAAAACTCTATAGGCGTCGTAGGGCATTTTGGCGATAACCGTCTTGTCCCCTTCGGTCAGTCGAGGAACGTAAGTTAGTATCTGTTCCGTAATTGATTTAGAACATAAACTATCGCATTGGGCGGGGCAGGAAAATGCACCCATATCTACAGGTGTGACGGAGCATTTTAGTTCGCAGTCTGATGTATCAGAATTTAACCCAGACTTTAAAAACCAACCTAGGCAGTCGTTTGCCTGAGATGAACCAATGAAAATGAGATTGATTAAGAAAAAAACTATTTTAAACATAAACTAAAATATAGCACAATTTTTTCGCGATTCGCAATCTTAGAAAGCGTCCACGGTACTCAGAGCAAGTTCAAGGGATCTATATCGACCTGAATTTTTGTTTTCGCGGTGCCGGGCAGGTCCACATTTGCGAGTGAAGCGCAGAGCCGGTGAACTTGCACTGCCGATTCGCCTTTGATGAGCAGGTGGTATCGATGCTGGCCTTTGAGTTTTGCCAATGGTGCTTCGGCGGGACCGAGAAGCTCAAGCTTTTCGAGCTCCTTATCTTTCTTTTGAAAAATTTGGGCGATAGATAAAAGTTTTTCGGCGGTTTGTTCCGCAAGATTTTTGTCCGTCGATTTTATTTTTATCGCGGCGATCCGCCCGTAAGGGGGATACCCAAGCGCTTGACGGAATTTTAATTCCTGTGCGGCAAAACCCTCGTAATCATTTTTTTGCGCATGGACAATGGCCAAATGCTCGGGATTAAAAGTTTGTACGACGACTTGGCCGGGTTCTTCTCCGGCAGCAATGTGGCGGCCCGAGCGCCCGCTCACCTGTAAAATTAACTGAAAGCTGCGTTCAGAAGAGCGGAAATCTGGCATGTTAAAGCCAATATCAGCAAGTACAAGGCCGACGAGGGTAAGACCTTTAAAATCCAAACCTTTGGCAATCATTTGCGTACCAATTAAAATATCGACCTCATGATTTTCGATGGAAGAAATCAAGTCCTCAAGGTCCGTGCGGCTTTGAATTTCGTCACGGTCAGCGCGCGCCAGCCGTGCTTCGGGGAAAAGGGCGTGCATATCAGCCTCAACGCGCTCAGTGCCGAGGCCAATTTTTTTAAGCTCCCCCGTTTTGCAAAAGGAACATTTATCGGCGAGCACTTCGTGATAGTCGCAGTAATGACAAAGTAAATGTTTGGTGCCGTGAAGGGTGAGAGTCACGGAACAGTTGGGGCATTTTTGGGTTTCTCCGCAGGCGGGGCATAAAATAAGTTGGGCGCTGCCGCGGCGGTTTAAAAAAAGTGCTACTTGCTCCCGGCGCGCGAGCGTATCTTTAATTTTTTGATAAAGTACGGGGCTTAACCAAAAGGGTAAATTCATCTGGCTACGCTCTGATTTTTTTAAATCCACAATCTCAATATTGGGCATAGCGCGATTTTCTACGCGCGAACCCATGCGGTGCAGATGATATTTTCCGCTCAAAGCATTAGCCCAGGTTTCCATGGCGGGAGTGGCCGACCCTAAAACAATGGGGCAATTGGAATATTTTGCCAGCATTACGGCGGCATCGCGGGCGTGATATTTTAGTTTTTCATCTTGTTTAAAGCTTGGCTCATGTTCTTCATCAATAACAATTAGCCCTAATTTCGGAATTGGACAAAAAAGTGCCGAGCGCGCGCCCAGCAATATTTTCTTTTTGCCTTCGACCATCTCCCACCACTGCGTCGTTTTTTCTCGGGGAGTAAGATGGGAATGAATCACCGATACCGCATCACCAAAACGCGCACTAAAACGGTGAATAAGTTGGGGGGTTAACGAAATTTCCGGAACTAGAAAGAGCCCCTGTTTTCCCGCAGCGATGACTTCTTCAAAAAGCTCCAAATACACTTCGGTTTTTCCGGAGCCGGTTACGCCAAAGAGCAAATGCACGCCAAAATCTTCTTTTGCGCTGATAGAGCGAAAACACTTTTCCTGCTCAGGTGTTAACTCATGCTTTTTGCCTTGAGCTTTCTGCATTTCCAGCGGACGTGTTTTTGATTTGCGTTTTGTTTCTTTACTAAGCGGCGGAAACGCTAAATCGGTAACTTGGCCAATCGGATACTGATAATAATTTGCCAGCCACTCGAGCCACTTGACGAAATGATCTTCTAATTTGGGCCACTCTTGATGTAAATGAGTGACTGACTTTATTTTTTCTATCGGTGTATCAGATTTTTCGGCTCTGCCAATAACTAACCCCGTACACGAACGCCGGCCCAGTGGCACAACAACGGGTTGACCGCGGGGTATTTCGTTTTCAAAACTGTATGTCAGAGTGGAATTTAAAGGCGCATTGACCGCTACGTTAAGTAAGACGTCGCTCAACGAAACCTCGTATAAAAATCCTTTAAAATGGGGTCTTCGGGAACGCTATCTATACTTTCCTTTTTCCCTTTTTCTTCGGCAAAAGTTTTATTAGAGAACAATTCCTTAACTTTTGGAGTTAGGGCCACAGAGCGGACGTTTAAGATGCGAATTTTAGCTTGATTACCGCCACCCCATTTTACCGTCCTAATTTGCGGCAGCATTATGGAGTTGGCGTATTTCTGATATTCATCAGCGAAAACTTCGCTTTGATCATTAAGTCTAAGTCGACGAATTACAAATTGATCTTGTTCAATCCATAGTGCCGGTCCCATTGTGGAAACATTTCCAACAAAATACGCTGGCACGCCACCGGTGCGCGATAATTTTAAAAAGCTAGGCGTGATGTACTTGGGTTCATTAAGATCAATGGTGGGTTTGCGCATTTTTGAATAAGTGGCTGGCAAAATTCCCCAATCAAGAAGAGTTTTTTCAAAGCGTTTTGCCGTGCGGATAAAAAATGCGGGCTCAATAAATGCATCAGGGAGAGGGAGACTTTTAATATTGTTGTCGTCATCCATAAAGTAGCGTTTACCGTTTTTGTAAATTCGGATTAGGCTTAAGGTGGATTTTATTTCTTTTTCGCCATTAACTCTTACGCGCATGTTTTCGGCGTCTTCAACGAGCCAGCTTTCTCGCGCTAAAAAACTTTGCCCTTTTGAATCTACCGTGACCTCGGCATCAACCAAATAGGTGGTATTGCCTTGATTTTTTACGGTACGGTCAAAAATCATGTCAATTTGTGGAATATAGGCCGAAGCAATAGCCGGCACAAAAATTAAAAATAAAAATATTTTCATAATTACCTATTCTTAAAGCTCTTTAGCGAGTTCTTTCAAATATTTTTTAAGAGAATCTTTTAATTCAGGGTGATTTAAGCCGATTTCGATGTTGGCTTGCAAATACCCGAGCTTATCGCCGGCGTCATAGCGGGTAGCGTTGAGAACCACGCCGTTTAATCCTTCTTTTTTTGCCAGCTTCACCATGCCGTCGGTTAACTGGATTTCGCCGTTTTTGCCGGGAGTAAGATTTTCTAAAGCCGCGAGGATGCCCGCCGTAAAAACGTAACGGCCAGGTAAAGCCCATTGGCTCGGAGCTTTATTGACTGACGGCTTCTCGACGACGTCGTCAATTTTCCATGTGTCTTTAGAAATTTCTTTGCCCTTAATGATTCCATATTTGCAAACATCTTGTTCCGGCACTTTCATAATAGTCACCGAGGATACGCCGGTTTTTTCGTAAGCATTAACGAGATCGCCCGTAACTGTTTTTTTACCCTTGGGGAGCATGATTTCATCGCCAAGTAAAACCGCAAAGGGCTCTTCACCCACAATGGGTTTGGCACAATAAACGGCGTGGCCGAGGCCCAGCGCCTGCTTCTGTCGGATACTAATGATGTTGGCTTTCTTGTGCAGATCTTGAATGGTCTCCAGGAGTGCAGATTTTTTTTGTTTTTCTAAGGTGTCTTGTAATTCGTAGGACACATCAAAAAAATCTTCGATCGCGTGCTTCCCGCGGCCGGCGATAATAATAATGTCCTCGATTCCAGCCAACACAGCTTCTTCGACTATGTGTAAAATTATGGGCCGATCAACTATCGGTAACATTTCTTTAGGAATGGCTTTGGTTGCCGGCAAAAAGCGAGTGCCAAGTCCAGCAGCGGGAATTACGGCTTTACGAACAGGTTTCATAGCTAAAAGATTACAGTTTGTTTACAGAACTTACAATCTGTTGTGCAAATTGATAAGGATAGCGGCGCATAACTTTAATAGGGTCGATAGCGCGGTTTCCTTTTTTAACGGAAAAGTGCAGGTGGGGACTTGTGCAGTAACCCGTACACCCAACTTGCCCTATGAGTTCGCCGATTTCCACGCGTTTACCCACACGTAATCCCTCTTGAATAGAGTTTAAATGGAGGTAGGCGGTGGTGTAGCCATTGTTATGCTTAATAACTATGTGATTGCCGGCGGCGCGGTCTTTACCGATTTTATGAATGTAACCTTTGTGAGAGGCGTAAACATCGGTGCCAACGGGAAGCTCAAAATCAACTCCCAGATGCGGTTTTGCTTTACCGCGGATCGGGTGAACGCGGCGGTTAGAAAAGGTACTTGAAATGTGAATATAGGTCACGGGAGAATAAAGTTCTTTGGGCTCGGCAAATGCTGGCTCCGTAGGATCTAAAAACACCCCACCTTGGCTGCCGATGGGGATAAACTTACGGTGTTCAACTTGTCCATTAACTTCTAAATTTGTCTCGAGAACTTCGCCATACTTTACGAATTGATCACCAAGAAACTTTTTTTCCAGCTTCATCCAAAACCCCGCGCCGCGCGAGAGGTCCTTGCGTGGATTAATATCAAAGAGATAAGCGTCTAAAAAGCGGAATGCGACCCAGTCATTATTAACAATAGATAAAATGCTGTTTAAAATACTGCCGAGGACTTTACCCCGTAAAGTAACGATCTCCGTGCGGTATTTTTCTAAAATTCGTTTGCCGCTAGCTTCGCCGCCAGGGGTTTTAAATAAATAGTAGGAATAGTCCGAAAGTTGTTCAAAAAATTTAATACCGCGGGTTTTTTCTTTTTGATCGTTAATTACCAGATAGGGTTCGTCGGGTAGGATGCGAAAATTCTTAGGCAGCGGATTTTGCCGCCAAATTTGCCGCACGTCTTCTTCGGTGAAGCCATTGCGTTTTAGGAGTGAGGTCAGAGTCTCGCCGTTACGGATTGTGGCGCGTGACATCTTTATTGAGTCAACCTTTGACCCCCAAGATGGGAAATGGAATAAAATAAGGGCAATGCAAAGAAAAAGCGGGCCCCTCGAGTTGACGATTCTACGTTGTTCCATCATGACCTTAGTCTTAATTGTATCCTTTTTCACACAGAGTGGGAATGCGCATCTTTATCCTGGACCCATTTCCTCGTCTTTAGGCGAGGCCGGAATCGTTAATGTCGATGCCGTCGAAGGGCCTTTTTATAACCCTGCGATCATGCCACAGCTCAAACGAGAGTTTCAAACGGCCTTGCTTTTCGGTCAAGGATCAACCACGGAAACTCGCGATGATCGTTATTGGGGGGTAGCGCTTACGGATTGTACAAAGGAAACTTTTTTTCCTGCGGCTGCGGCTTATGTTTCTAGCACGACCACATTTAATGGCGCCGATCCGGCCGAAGAAAAATATTTTACTTTAGGCAGTGGGATGTTTGTTTGGAAGCGGATTTCTTTAGGAATTACACTTAACCGACGAGAAACGCATTTGCAGTTGACCGAAAAACTCGTGCAGAACAATTTTTCTTTGGGGGCTTTGTGGGCAGTAAATGGTGATCTTGCCGTGGGCGCAGTGGCCCAGAATTTAGCCAATCCCGGCGGAGAAATTCCAGATTATTTGCAACTCGCTACCAAAGCGGGCTTCGGTTTTTACTATATATATTTGCAACAATTTCATTTTCGCGGCGACCTAACGCAGGAATTACGCAATAATCCCAGCCATCAAATGACTATGAGTTTTGGTATAGATTCGCGATTCACGGAGTATTTCGCTGCCCGCTTAGGATACTTGCGCGATAATTTTCGTGATCGTAGCATCTTAACGGCGGGATTTGGGTTTCTAGGCCCTAGGCTTAGCGTATCTTATGGTTATCAGGTAGAAAATCAGCGGGGCTCCGGGTCGCGACACGTTATAGATTTAGAATTGCCGTTTTAAAAGAGACCAGAAGTTGACTAAATTACGGGCTCTTGTTAAACCCGTCCAATTGTTAACAGGAAGTGTATATGTCACCAACCAAAAAAGTAGAAAAAATTCGCCGTCGTAAAGTTCGCAAAACCGGAAAGAAAAAGCGCGCCACTCGCCGCAATCACGGTACTACTAAATCCGCCAAAGAACTTTTCGGCGACTAATTTTTTAGAACCGACAATAGTCCGATAGTTTTTTATTAGCCGTTGCCGGTCGATTTGGCGCGGCTTCCAAGTCTTGACGGCATTACTTGTGCTGGCCCTTTTAGAGAAAACACAAAAGATTTTACCACATAACTTTGTTGACCAGGGTAATAGCGGTAATTTTTAAACGCCGAATACGCCGCTAAATCTAGCGTGCGGTGCCCACTGGATTTCAAAATTCGAATATTATTTAAAGTTCCTTCGGGAGTCACTTCCGCCATAAATTTTACTTCACCCTGGCGATTGGCCATGCGATCCGTAGCCGCATACTCCGGCGAGCGGTTGCCTGGCATGGCTCTAAGTTCGTAATCATTTTTAATTGGTAGTACGGGGCCATCTTTTGGCGCTGCGACCGCTGCTGCAGCGGCGGTACCACCGGTACCGGCGGGTATAGTGGCGGGAGCTGAAGCCGGAGTTGGAGATGGTGCCGCTGAGTTAGTGGCAGCTGTTGTCGTTTCAGTTGTCACTGCGGGTGCAACTTCTTTTGAAGCGGCTTCTTGGGCGGCCACAGGTTTTTCGTTAGTTACTGCTGGTGCCGTTGTTGAAACTACGGTTGTTGGTTTAGCTTCTTCCGCTTGAACAGGAGCTACGACTTCTTTTTCGGGAAGCGGCTCATCTTTCATTACTTTTTCGACGAGTTCCTCGCGGGCTTTGGTTTCTTGAGCAACTTCTTTTTCCACTTCGATGGGTGCGATGGCTTCGGTTTTAATATCTTCCATTTCCTCTTTTTCAATTTGCGGCTCGGCATTTTTTGCGATTTCCGTGGAAGCTACGGGAGTCACAACTGGAGAAGAGTCATCGGTGGGAGCTGGCGCAATGTAGGCCTTTTTTGGCAGAATTTGCGCGACTTTTGGTTTTGGTGCCGGGAACGCGTCGACTTTTTTGGCTTCTACTTTTGGTACCGGCTTGGGTTCGGGACGGATGACTTCAACTTTAGGTTCAGCAAGTTCAGATACTGCTGGCGCGGATACTGGTACGGGTGTGGGTGCGGGTGCGACATCTGCCGTTTGAAATTCTACGGCAGAAATTTCTCCAGCCGAGTTAACACCAGAAGAGCCGCCGCCAAATTGAGTTATAGCGACATAATAGATGAGTCCTGCGTGTAATAAGACGGAGAAAACCAAACAAACCGAGGTTTTCCATTCTAATGACCTATAATTTTTTCCCATTTTTCCCCCAAATAGAAATTCGTACTTCTACGAACCCAGGGTAATACAAGTTTAGGGCCAGCGGTGCCGGGCTTCTTAAGTCAAATGGGGAATGATCACCCTGTGAAAGTTTCAGGGCCGGTGACAGTTTGCCGCCTTACCTTCACAGCGGCAGGGTGACTGCCCTAGGTAGCGAGAATTTTTCCTAAAAGTATTAAATCCTTATGGAGCGGCTTTTTGCCGGTAATGGCTTTATGCAGAGGAATCAATTGCGGATGAAGCCCGTCAATTCCCGCCATAAAATCGGAATAACCATTTATTAATTCGCGCGTGGCAAGTGCGCCCATGATGCTGGCGACCTTTCGGTCGCGTGTCGTTGGGCTGCCGCCGCGCTGAACATGACCTAATATACAAACATGCGAACTGTAACCAAATTTCTTTTTTAACTGTTTTTGAATTTCATTGGCGTTGCCAATGCGTGAGCCCTCGGAAACGACAATGATGGAACTTGTTTTTCCGCGCTTGATGCCACGTTGAATTTGTGCGCCGATTTGATCAATAGAAATTTTATCTTCAGGAATTACGATCGCATCCGCACCGCCGCCGATGCCCACGTCCATCGCGATGTAACCGGCGTGCCGGCCCATAACTTCGACTAAGAAAATGCGGTCATGCGATCCCGCCGTATCGCGGATTTGATCGATGGCGTGTGTACCAGTGTTAATGGCGGTATCAAAACCAATTGTAACATCGGTGCCAAATAAATCGTTGTCGATGGTTCCTGGAACGCCCGCGACCGGAAATTTTGTCTCTTGCCACAAAAGGTGCGCGCCGGTGAA
This sequence comes from uncultured Bdellovibrionales bacterium, assembly GCA_964498095.1. Lineage (GTDB taxonomy): Bacteria > Bdellovibrionota > Bdellovibrionia > Bdellovibrionales > SG-bin7 > SG-bin7. The sequence goes on from CAZCFY010000011.1 coordinate 110,484, forward strand.
GGTGCCGTCACCGCCAATAGCCACGAGAGCATCGATGCCGTGGGATTTTAAATTTTCCACGGCCTTTTGGCGCGCTGATTTTTTAAGAAAATCGGGGCATCGCGAAGATTTTATAATTGTGCCACCGCGCTGAATGATGTTAGCGACGCTAGAAAGTTTAAATTCTTCAAATTCTCCGTCAAGAAGACCTTGATAGCCGCGATAAATTCCGTAAACACGCGTGCCAAAATAAATTCCGGTGCGCACGACGGCGCGAATGGCGGCATTCATGCCGGGAGCATCACCGCCGCTCGTGAGAACACCAATCGATTTAATTTTTTTCTTATGCTTTGCGATTTTGTAAAGAAAGAGATTTTTTGTATCCATTTATTAATCACCATCGTCACCGGAACCACTTAGTTTAGGCATACGTCCTTCGGTGACGGCCTTTGCTAATTCTAAGTGTTCTTCGTTGCCAATGAGGTGTTGAACCTCACTGTAAGTTCCAAGGTTAAAATTCTTAATCTTGGTTTTCTTTAGATCCAATAGGCGACGATGATTAGCAGTAATTTCACCTTGGTCAATGATATTGTTTGTGGCGGCATTAACAAGCGCCTTCATGGCGATTTCGGGAGCAGAAAAATCATTACAATAGAGAAGAAGATTACAGCCCGCCTTAAACGCTTGTACAGCTGCGGCGCCAATTTCGTACTTCTTGGTGATGGCCTTCATGCCCATATCATCGGTAATCACTAAATTGCGATAGCGTAGTTTTTCGCGCAAAATGCCATTTACAATTTTTGGTGACAATGTCGCCGGCCACTCGGCGTCGACATTCTTAAATAAGATATGCGCAGTCATTACTAGATCAAGGCGGGCGCGGAAGGTGCGCTTAAACGGAACGGTTTCGCGGGCCTCAAGCTGTTCGAGAGAAGTTTCTTCGACGGGGAGTTCCTCGTGACTATCTAAAAGAGTATTTCCATGGCCGGGAAAATGTTTAGCACACGCAATGATATTTGATTTGACTAACCCGCGCACAAAAGCCGAAGCCAATTTTGAAACGGTTTCGGCGTCGGTACCAAACGCACGGTCGCCAATGACTTTGTTAGCGGGATTTGTTAATATGTCGCAAGAGGGCGCGAAGTTTACATTGATTCCAATATTAAATAATTCGGTCCCCATGGCGCGAGCCAGTTCAAAAACTACTGACGAAGAATTTAGCGCGCCAAGTTTCTGCGCCGATGGCCACTTAGTAAATGGCGCCTTTAGGCGGTGAACACGGCCACCCTCCATATCAATAGAAATAAAAAGCGGCACGCGATCGGGCATGGTTTGCGAAAGTTTTTGTAAATCGCGGCAAAGAGCTAAAAGCTGTTCGGGAGTTTCGAGGTTGCGGTCAAAGAGACAAACGCCGCCAATGTTGTTTTCGACGATGAATTTAGCTTCTTCTGTTGTTAAGGAAGGGCCTTTTAAGCCGATAATCAGCGCCTGCCCTAAGCTTCGTCGAATAGTAGTACTCACAAAAAACGTCCCGGTGAAGTTATATAAATATTGTAGTCGGTGGCGATGACTTTTAGAAGCTTATTTTCCTAGTTCTTTGGTCTGTGTTTTAATTATGATACCCCGGCCTGGAGGAACTTCTAACTTCTGGCCAGTTGTCTTCGGCTTTTCTTTCTTGGCGGGGTCTTTTGTTGTGGGAGTGGGCTCAATAACTTTTTGACTGGTTTGCGCGGCCGCTGGATTTAAAGAATTTTTTGTACCCGCCGGCATTCCGCCAAAAAGAGTCTGAATTACGTTTTTGGGGACATTTATTCCTTTTGTGGCCTCATCGGGTGTTTTTACAAGTTCAGCGTGTTCGTTTTGCGCGGGTGTATCAGAAACAAGTGTTTCTCCGAGAGCATTTAATAGCGCCGTAAAATTTGCTCCGCCAAAAGTGTTTACGGCTTTAAAAACCTTTTGTCCTTTATAATCGACCATGGCTTTCTCTATCTTAGTTGTGCCATCAATGACGGAACCAGCCTCTTCCGCGATGGCGCTGTAGCTAAAGCCAGTGTCAGTTTTGATACCTTTTTGCATCATCAAGTAAGTCACAAACGAACTAAAGAAAACTCCTTTGGGTAGATCGATGGAAGATTTTTGTGGAGCCCCGCCTTCGGAGATGTCGAGATTAAATTTATTGCCAGCGACTTTGCCGTTGATAATTTTTTTTGAGGTTTTATCTAGATATATGAACTGCAGAGATTTTGGTTTAAAACCGTCATCGCAAACCGCGACCGAACTCATGGTAATATCTTTTAACTCCGGCGAGGTTTTTGTAAAGCGCGTTGAAACAAATTCTTTTTTCTTGGCGTCAAATTCTTCGCGAATAATGGAATAGCCGATGTGTTTACCTTCGATCTCGATTTTGTAATAGCCTTCAAAAATAATTTCGGCATTAACGGCGGATGCGGCTAGAAATACGAGAAGAGAACTAAATAATTTCAACATATATTAGGGCATTAAAAATTCGGCCACAGCCTTGGAGTTTACCGTGCAATGGCCGCCGCCTTCAAGCTGCTTCCACACGACATTTAGTCCGCGGTGGGTGGCGATCTCGGCAAATTTACCGGCGCCTTCTATAAATCCGAATTCATCCTTATCACCGCAAGATACGTAAATATTTTGGGGAAGTACAGGAGATGTTCGGGCGAGGTCCAGGGGCGCGTGCCGGTTCCAGTCTTCTTCCGTAGGAAATTCTTGTTGTCCCCATTGTTGCATGTACACGACATAGAAGCGGCTGATATACGGTTGGTGCCGTTTGATATACGCCTCTACTTCGTTGTTGGTGGCCTGTGGTCCAAGCGGCGTAAGTGCAGGGCAGTTAATGGCGACGCGATCAAAAAGATTTCCCGCCCGCTCCATAACCAAGGTAGAATTTAGTCCACCCATCGAGTCGCCCATAAGCATGCGGCGGCCTGTAAATTTGCCAATCTTAGCCTCTAGGTCAGGGAGAATTTTATTTATGTAAGCATAGTAGCGACTGGTGCCACTTCTTTGCGGAACTTCGGTGAGTAACCATTTGTTGCCGAAGGAAAACGTAATTACGTTGGGGATTTCTTTGCCGGCGGCGGTCCAGTGTTCGCGAATTTTTATGTTGGTATTTTGCGATTCCCAATTTTTTTCGCTTCCACCGTGGACGTGGAGATAATGCAGAACATCTGGACTTTTTGGGTTTTTGTGGATGCAGTATTTGTAGTCCATCCCGTAGGCAGTATCTGATCCGCAAGTTGTTTGACCGAAGGCAAAGTTACTAAGAACACTAACCAAAAGAAAAACAAAGAGGCGAGTCATGGTGGTTGCTCCTTGAGGTGCAAGAGCAAATTTTGCGCTTGCACTTAAAACATCGGATAAACGTCGAGGAAATTAACTAGACCTTTGTAGGGCGACGAGAAATCGCCGGGCGTTTTGCGAACTTAGTAACGAAAATTTTTTGACAGGACCATGGTTAGTGGTATGCGAACACTGCTAACAGTTACGCCTGTTCGCGATTAAAATATTGATTGCGATGGTTTACGTAAAACGCAAGTTCTATCATTTTAGGATTTTTTGGCGGTTGATGAAGGACACCGGCGGCCAGATGGCGATTTTTATTGCCTTAATTTTTCAAATACTTTTTGTTTTTTTCGCCATGATCGTAAATATCGGACTCACCGTGCACGACAAAATCAATTTGCAGAATTCAGTGGACCTTGCCGCCTATTATGCGGCCTCAAAGCAAGCGGAAATTTTAAACGCCATCGCCCACGTCAACTACCAGATTCGGCAGGATTATAAATTGCTGGCGTATCGCCTGCGGGTGATAGGCGGGATCGGGTATGAGGGGCATCCATCGCATCTGGCGTATCGCGCCGCCGTAAAGGAAGAGCCTTGGACACTACCTGTGGATGGCAATACTTTTTATGCCGATCAGCCGGCAATTTGCATCGGTCACGAAATGTGGAAAGGCACGGGCTCGAACGAAAATTTGTGCCGATCGCAATTGAACCGAATTCCAGCTTTGCCAAGATTGCCGCCGGGCCCGCCGTTTATTCCAACTTATGGAATTAACCTGCAAGCAAGTGAGGCTACAGAGGCGGCTAGACGCGCAATTACCGAGAAGTGCAAGTTGTCCGCAGTTCTTAATTGGTATTATGCGGCCACTATTAACTTGGCGTTTAAATTAGATGTTGCTCGGAGGCGAGCAGTAATCTCAGCGCTTGCGCGTGCCGTGGCCGAACAGGGATTTAAAGACTTAGACGGCCTTAGCGTTAAAGACGGAACTAAGAAAACGTTAGATAAAAATCTCACCATTGCCAATCGTCAGAGCCAGGGAAAATTTATTCTTTATAACTCTCTTTCTACAGACGTAAGCGCTGAAACAGGCATGCCTCCCTGGCTTCAACCGATTTTTATTGAGTATTCAATACCCTATGTGTATCACGCGGCAAGTGGTTCAGGGGCCTGTACTAATAACGTCGCAGAATTGATGAACACCGCTGTTGTCCCGCCGGGAGTGAGTGATCCTTCAGGAAATCTTACTGGATTTATTTTAAATCCGCCAACTCCTTCTAGTGATCTTTTTCCCATTAGAGGGGTAGAAAAGAATCCTTGGTGGATGGCGTATGTTGGTGTCTATGCCGAGACGGCTCCACGAAAACCCTTTGCCCCTTTTGGTGCGCCAGTAAAATTAACGGCGCGCGCGTTTGCAAAGCCTTTTGGTGGAAGAATTGGCCCATGGGAAACAAAAGGCTGGAGCCCAAATTCTCCTAGCTCGGATCGCTTGGCGCCATCAGTTGATGATTTAGCCGTTCCCAGAATTGATCGCCTGCAAAGGACGGGCGATCTTAGGCTTGATCGAAAATTTTTTCCGAATTACTCGAAATATCCCGGGGACAAATTTGGATTAACCTCAACGCTTGCGCTAGCTCACGGAAGAGAAGTTCTTAACCGGCAATTTACATTGGACATCGGCGACTACGATTTACCACTTTCGAATTTATTACGTCCCGAAACAGGAGATGGAGATCCAATTGCGCTTAAGCCAAATACTCAAGATGGTGGGCCCTTACGCCAAGCCGAGCTTGCCGCGATTGCTCCCGACTTATTCGACGTAACTTATTATTCCGTGGACACAAATTATTATTACTATCTCAACAAAGCACTTATTCAGACTTCAAGGCGGTTGTTTACTCCTGACCTAGGTTACCAAAAGCAAGCCCAAAAACCATTTACAGTTAGCGATCAAATCGCCGTTGCTATTTTGCCATTTTTTAATACTAACATCCCCGGCGATCCTAGATTTTATCAAACACAAGTGGCCGATCACACTTTAACAGGATGGACCCAAAACACTGAAGCGGATTACTCTTTTCCTTCCGATAAATTTGGCCGATGTGTTTCGAAAATCGAAGGCAACAGTCCCCTCAATCCCGGAAATTGCGCCGTCGGCGGCCGCACGGGCTATTCCGTAAAGTTAATTTCCCTTGATTACATTAATTCTGCCGGTCACAAATTAGGTGGTGAAAACCAAGCGACGTCAACTCTCCTTGCAAGACCTACGGAATCCGCCGATCTTATGGGTCCCGCCAATTAAAAATAATGAGATTTCATCTGCAGTTTCGACGATTTAAAGTCCGTTGTCTCATAATGAGAAACTCGACCAATGTACTAAAGTAATACGTCTCATTTACCGATAAGAAATAGTTAATAAATAAAAAGTTTTGGGAGCATTTATATGAAATTTTTAATCTCCTTTTTTCTCCTAATTTTTTTACCAACCCTTACCTTTGCCTTCGAGTCTGTACAAACTCCCGGAGGTGATACTGGTTCTGGAACTGGGATTTCATCTCAACAGGCGTTAGAGGTAGGGAAGGCGGCTGGAGATGGTGCAAAGGGAATTAATGAATCTGGAAATAAAACTGCCTCCAGGCAAATGATTACCGGTGGAATTACCACTACTGTTGGAATAGCGCAAATTATTGGAGGTGCTGTTATTATTTCGGGTTGCAAGGCCGCAACTGTTGCGACCGCCGGTTGTGAAGTTCCGGGCTGGATACTAGTTATAAGTGGCACTGCTGGAGTCGGCCAAGGTGGTTTACAAATGTCATCTGCTGGTGGCTCAAGAGACACAGCTAATGCTGCAGGTTTTCGCGGCGTTGATTATCAAGGAAATCCCTATGAAATTGACACGCCGGATGGAACAACCACTGTTGATGATTTACTAAATAAAGCGAATGCAGCATTAAACAACGCAAAGAAAAATGGTATAACGATCGATCCAAAAACAGGAAAGGCAACATTGCCAAATGGTAAGGTTGTTGACCCATCTGCCTTAGGATCGGCAGCTGGAGTAGCTGGCGCGTTTGGAATTTCTGAAGCCGAGGCGCAAAAGGCGCTTGATCAAGCAAATAAGAAGAATAGTGCCATTTTAGCCAAGTATGGAGATCTTGATAAATACAAATTGAGTTTTGCAGGTGGTGGCGGTGGTGGAGCTGGAGACGGCGGCGGCAGAGGGCCCGCAAGCGAAGGCTTTAAATTTAATTTTGGCGGCGGCGGAAATCGTAAGCCCGCTCAAGCCAAAGTTGCAGGTCTTCAGAAAATTGTCGGCGGCGCTACTGTCGGTGTCGCCTCAGACGACATTTTTCAAATGGTAAAGCGCAAATACGAAGAAAAAAATAAAACTGATTTTTTTGCGAAATAATTATTTCATAGGAAAAAATATGCATAAAATAATTCTTACCTCCTTTTTAGCTTTTGTTAGTCCAGTGTGGGCGCTTGCTGATTGTGTACCCGATTGGGATGACGCTGGTGAATATCCACCTGGCACACCAAGATGTGGTGAGGAAACAACGCAAAACACCCAAACCGAACAAACTCAACAACCCTCAGGCCAACCGGCAGCCACACCCGGTACTGGTTATAAAAGTAGGTATCGCATTCCTCATGGCCTTGCTGAAAGACGTCATAAAAGTCCATCAAAAATTAAGGCTGAAGTAGAAAAGGAACTTACCGACTGTCGTTTAGCGGCTGATAAGGCGGCAGGATGGTGTGCCTTGAATAGTCCGCAGGTTCAAGCCCTTTTGGACTTCGGAACACTCATGGGTTCGGCCACCGCTGGCCGAAATCAAAAGTCGATATGTGAGCGAGCTAAAACGGTATCCTCAATTTCTGCCGGGGTAAATGGCGGAATAGCGGCCGCTTGTGAGCAGGCAGCTGGGGGTGCTCACATTGGTTCAGTTGGTTATACGGGTTGTACAAGTATCTGCGAAAAGTTAGTAAAAGATAAAGAAAGCGAAATGAATGGAAATACTGCTTTATTAGACGATCTGGCAGATAGAATTGACGCCATAGAGGGAGATACTAAAGAGAAAGATGATCTATATTCCCGGTACATTGAACACGAACATCTTTTAGAGGTAAATAATAGAGTCGCAACAGAGGCAAAGAGATACTACGGTCAATGCTTTCAATATCGTACGACCTCCATCGCCCCCATGCTAAAAGCCGCAGCCCTTGCCACAAAAGCGGCAACAGATCCAAGTTGCGACCAGTACGAAGTATCAAACGATTTAAATTCCTTTTGCTCAAAAGCAGAAAATAAAGGTTCCAATGTCTGTTTAGCGGCGGCCTCGTGTTCGGATCCCATTCGGGCGCGGCAAGATCCGCTGTGTAATGGCGGTGGTGGCTCGGGCGGACCTGGTGGAACGGGCATTGGCGGCATCGGTGGCGGCATAAACAAACCCGCACTTGGTGGCGGAAAAAATCCACTCGATGACTTTAAAAAACTCGACGGCAAAGTGGGTGCCGATGGCCAAGGTACGCGAACACAAAATGAAGGTATCGCCGGCGGCGGTGGTGGTGGACCGACAAGTCCAAATGCTAACAACTTAAATCCCGAAGAAGGTGGGGGACAAGCTCCTGATTATAAAACGGAGATCGAGCAAGGATATCAAAGATCGCGCGGAATGGGCGAAGGTAGCATGTTTGCTGGCCGCAGCGGTGGTGGTTACCTAGAACAAAACGGCGCCGGCGGTAAACGCCCCGGGCTTGACCTGACCAAATACATGCCGTGGATGAAGAAGGCTGGCCCCGATCGTCAAATTGCGGAGATCAATAAACTCAAAGCTGACGGAGTAACGGGAGCCAATGGTCCCTCTATCTGGGACAAAGTTTCAAACCGCATGCGCGCTCTTCGCGGCCGGCTTGAGTAATGTTTCACGAGGAAGAATTTATCAATTCAGTTTTGTACGGAATGAGCGGCCACTTTGATTTTGTGGGCGGCTGCTGCCGCTTTTTTGCCGATCGGGATATGTCTCTAGAAAACGCAAAAATCTTTCGCGACGAAATGAGATTAAGTAGATTTATTTTTCGAAGCGAGGGAATAGAAGAAAACATCGTTTTTAATCGCTCTTATAAGATGATAACCTTTGCCTTAGTTAAAGAAACAGCAATCTTTAAATCTATAGATGGTGGTGGATTTCGTCTTTTTCACTATATTGATCATACTGTGCCGCGGAAGAAAATGGGCGCGGAAGAGGTTGTTAGGAAGTTAGGTGCAGAAAATCTATTCAGAGACTTATGTCGGTTTCTCGAAGAAAATGCCAAGGAGCCTAAACATCGTCGTAAACTGGCTTCTTAAACCTTCCTCAACACACTCCCTTAAAGACCTAAAGAACACAGTTTTAATTGGATTGTGATCATAACGCAGATCCGCAAATGTCACCGCAAACAATTCATAAATGTCAGGATAATTGGAAAGGTTTGAACTGGGAATCAACCTAGAGCCAATCAAGAACTTTCCTACTTGGTAAAAGTTAGTTTTTTCAAAGGCAATAAAAACCCCAAGATCATTTACGGCTACTATAAACGTCATAAGAGAGTTTGCCAGCTTTCTTTCGTCTTTTATGTTAAGGAGTACACCAAACTGATTGAAGATATCTTGGTGGTTTAAATTATACTGCATGAAAGGGCGCAATGCTAAAACCGTGTCTTATGCAGCATTAACGTAATGATTGGTGATTGGAATTTCGCTTGGCTTTCGGACTTTTAAAGTATTAGCCGACCGTCGATTTTTTCTTTTGCGTGGATCGTCCCCGAGACGATCACGCTATTTCTTAGCGTCACGTTATCTTCAATGACCACATGCGGACCCACCACATTAAATCCTTCAAGCTTCGCCGTCTTGGCAATTCTTGCTTCGTTGTGAATAAGTGTGTGGGGGTTGTTGAGTATAAAATCTCTTTGACTAAAGTCGCTCCAAAACCGGTGAAAGAGACTTTCGGCATAATTGTTTCCGTTAAAATCTATTAATGTTTGCTTGGTGGCGCCGGCCAGCTCGCCGAGAATCTTCTCGGTATCTTCGAGATAACCTTTTTCGCTCCCACCCTCGTACCACAGACCGGGGACTTCGTAGCCCAAAACTTTTTCTCCAGCATCGATGGCGGGTTTTAAAACGTCGCGAAAGATATCGCAAGGTTTGTCTGGAATGTGCGCAAAAACTTCGTCGTTTAAAAGTAAAACGCCGGTGTAATGAAGGCCGCGCAAATTCTTCGCGTTGCCAGGCGCGGTCTTGGCAAAGGCACGGACTTGGTTTCTCTCGTCAAGCCAAACGCCGTTGTAAAGTGATCCCACCTTTTCATGCGGTACTAAAACGATTACCGCTAACGCATCTTTGTCGAATACCAAACGACGTATATCTTCCCAAAAGGAAAAATTGCGAATGAAGTATGCCGAATCAGCGTTAAGAGCCAGAAATGCGCCGGAGCCTTCTAGAAACCTTTGGGCATTCTTCATGCCACCGGCACTTCCAAGAATTTGCGGCTGTTCATCTGTAAAAATTACGTCGGCGGAAAGTTTTGGACATTGATTCGCGATAGAGCGGATTTTAGGCGCAAGATGGTGAGTGTTAATTACAATTTTTTCCGTTCCCAAGTATTCCGCCAGATGAATCGAATAATATAGAAATGGGATATTTAAAAAAGGTATTGCGGGCTTTGGCAACTGGGTTGTATGCGGACGAAAGCGCTCACCTAAACCGGCGCTTAAGATAATTGTCGGAAAATTAGAACTAGTTATCAAATTTCTTTTCGAAGAGGCCATTTTCTGAGAGTACCTTTAGGAAAAGATTGTACTTAGGAAACAGCCCAAGACTCTGTTTTACGCGCTGGAGTGTTCCGGGCAGATACTTTAAATAGCGTTTGTCCTGCCGTAAATTATGAAAGCTTGCGAAACTTCCGCAGGCTTTAAAGCAGCGCTGAATACTTTGGATTTCATAAATTTCTAAGAAGTTATCCCAATCGACTTTTTTGTGTCCGGCCTCTTTGCGTTTTTCTAGGTAATATTCCAAAAGTGTTTTGCCAAGGTCCTTATTTAAGTCGACGTAAGAATCTTTGACCAGACTAACTAAGTCATACTGAATCGGTCCCAGCCGCGCATCCTGAAAATCTATCACGCGGACCTTACCGAACTTAAGCATTAAATTGCGCGCATGATAATCTCGATGGCAAATATGCTTGGGCTCATTGGCTAAGGTTTCGCAAATTTCGTTAAAGAGTTCATAAACTCTGTCTTTCGTGGCTGCAGAAATTTTTAAGCCGCAGAATTTTTCTAGGAGGTGCTCCCAGCCGTAATTTAATTCCCACATGAGCTTTTTCACGTCGAAATCGACTTGAAACGCCGTGCATTTTAGATTTTTATCGTCGGTAGCTCCATAGTGAATTTTTGCAATCTCATCAATGGCCATTTTATAATACGGGAGCGCTAATTCTTGATTTTGATTTTCCCAAAATTTTCGTTCTAAAGTTAAATCGCCCAGGTCCTCTAGTAATACGAGTCCCTCTTTGGGGGACTTAGCGATGATTTCTGGAACGGCGACTTCATGTTTGTAAAGATGACGGTGAACACTCAAAAATGGATAACTGTCGTCATCGATAAATGGCTCCCAGGCCATCAACACATAGGAGTTTTGGCCCTTGACGACACGAAAATAACGACGGGCCGAAGCATCTCCGGCAAGTGGAATGACTTCGACGTCCTTAGACTTAAGTGCAGTTTCTAAAAAGGGCAAAAATTCTTTCACCCTTTGATTGTGACAAAACTAAACTAGGTCGTCCACATTAAAGGCTGTTAAACCCATTTGGCTTAACAGCGTCAAGACATAAAGATCTTTTTGGGAGCGCAGTAATGACTGCATGTGTGTCGCCAAATGGTCCTGTGTCAGATCGTCTTCGAGGTGATTAATTCTCGCTGCAGAAATCAAACGATAGAAATTTAAGGAAATTTTCTTGGAATTAATTAGTTCTGCCGGCTGAAAAGTAGTTCCGAAAATTAAAAGTAGGTCATTTCGGCTTTCGCGCTTTTGCGCCAAAAGATATTCGGTGATTACGTCCATGGATTCTTGCGAAAGGTTTGCTATCTCGGCAACAATTAGGCAAATAGGCCCCAAGCTTTGCAGGAATTCAGGAGTTAGATCTTCTGAAGGTTTGCGCAGGTCTTCCAAACTTAAACAAGCGATCTTTTTTGTATAGGTAAAGATCTCGTGCCCAAGGCGGCGGATTTGTTCTGCTGAGCTTGCCTGAACGAAAACGGGAAGATCGCCTAGGATCGTTTCTTTAGGTTCCTCTTCAATAATAACCGGCTGATTATCTTTTCGTAAGTAGGCGAATTTTTCTATGGAGACAACATTATCAGCAACTTCGGTATCAAGCACATCTTCGCGTAAATGCTTTTCTTTATAATAGAGGTCGTGATCTAAGGATTCAGTTCTTTGCAACATGTCAACGGATCCACCAATTAAAGCATCAACGGCTTCAGAAATTTCGCTAAGTTCCGCACCAGTTAGGTGGGTCGTATTGGATAACTTTATAGTGCAAGCCAGCTCTCCACGAATAACTATTGGTAAATATGTATCGGTATCCGCTACAACAATAGAAACCCGAATCGGCTCCGTCGAATTAGCAATAGGAATATTTTTGGAAACCTCTAGCTCGCGCCATTGCTCGCAAGAGAAGTATTTAAATCCTACTTTATATTTAGCTTCTATTTGCCGAGAAATGCGTTCGATTACGTTCTCGACATGATCATAGATGTTTACCCTGTTTTGCACCCAAAGTTCCTTTGTAATTACGTTCCGTCGGTTAATCTCACGGGTCCCTTCCCTCGGTACCCGTTTAACTTCCGCGAACCATAATACAAGGACTATGCCCATCCATAATCGCGTATATTCGTTTATAGGGTCATTTTGCCTGTTTATCTACTTTACAGTTTCCGCAAAAAGGTTCCAGGTTCTTTTTGGTAAATATTCCGCGTCAATTCCGATAACCGGGCAATATATAGATAGGGAATTTAAAAAGCCGCAGTCGTGGCGCCACGAGAACTGCATTCATCCTAAAGCATGGCCCGTGCAAAAACAAAAAATGACAGTTCTCTTCCGTATCACGTTTCCGCAAGATGTATAAATCGAGATTGGTTTGGTATGCCCTTGGAAGAGGTATGGTCAATCATGTCGGAACAGTTATTTTTTATTCATCACGTTTACGGCGTTAAGATCCATGCCTTTGTATTGATGTCGAATCACTTCCATCTATTGATATCGTGCCCAAATGGAAACTTGAGCGAGGCGATGAGTTGGTTTATGCGAGAAACGAGCCGTGCAATTACTAAGGCATCGGATCGAATCAATCAAACGTATGGTGGTCGCTTTAGTCGAACCCTAATTGAAACGGAACATCACTTTAAAAATGTATATAAATACGTCTATCGAAACCCAGTTACGGCCGGGATATGTGACAACGTAGAAGTTTATCAATTTAGTACTTTAAGTGGCTTGCTCGGACAATCCCATATGATAATTCCATTAGAGCCTGACACTTTCTTGTTTGATAATGTCGAACGAGAAATAAGGTGGCTTAACAAGAAGCCGAAAAAAGAGCATCTACTTGATGTGAAGACAGCGCTAAAAAAAGCGGTGTTCCGACTCCCTCGAGATCGAGATTCTAGAAAGAAGAACAAACTCGAAATTGACGCGCTATAGTTACCAAAAAGAACCTGGAACCTTTTAGCGCTTAGCCAATTTACGTTTATCGAGGCCGTATTTCTCGACTTTCATGATGAGGCCGGCGCGGCTGATTCCAAGTTCTTTTGCAAGTTTGGATTTGTTCCAGCCGGTGCGGCGCAAGCCTTCGCGAATCATGTCGATTTCCAAAGCCTCAAGAGCGTCTTTTAACTTACCAGTCACTCTTGCGCCTTGAACTTTATTCTGATCGCCGCCCTCTAAGATTTTTGGCGAGAGCATGTCAGCGGTCAATTTTGTTTCGACACCTGAAATTACCAAAAGGCGTTCGATTTCGTTTTGCAATTCGCGCACGTTACCTGGCCAAGCATAATCATAGAGCTTTTCCAAACAACGTTTAGTCATGATTTTTTTGGCGCCATTTACAACGGGAGCGCGGCTTAAGAAATATTCCACTAATAACGGAATATCTTCTTTGCGTTCACGTAGGCTAGGTACACGGATATTAATTACGTTTAAGCGGTAGTATAAGTCTTCGCGGAACTCACCACGCTCAACCATCTCTTTTAGGTTTTTATTGGTCGCAGCGATGATGCGTACATCGACGCGGCGGATTTCGGTTGAGCCCACGGGGATAAATGTTCCCTCTTGTAATACACGTAAAAGTTTAACTTGCATTGTAGGTGAAGTATCACCGATCTCATCCAGGAAGAAAGTTCCTTTATCAGCCATTTGGAAAAGACCTTTTTTATCTTTAATCGCGCCCGTAAAAGATCCTTTTACGTGACCGAATAACTCTGATTCCAAAAGGTTATCATTAAATGCAGAACAGTTTTGAATTACAAAGGGGCCACCAGTGCGGGCCGAGTTATAGTGAATTGACTTAGCGATCAATTCTTTACCCGTACCGTTTTCACCTTGGACTAGCACTGTTGTGTCGGCAGTTTTAATTTTATCAAGTAAAGCATACAGACTTTGCATGGGTTTGGATTTACCAATCATGTTGTCATATTTGTAGCGGCTGCCTAATTCTTTATTTAATTCTTTAATGCGTTCTTCGCGGGAAGTGATTTCGGTGTGTAAAGTCACTACTTCTTGTGCGACGAGGTCGACAAGCTCCATGAAGTGACCTTTGTTAGCGTCGTCTAAAAACTTAATCTTTCCCAAGCCACTTTCCACAACATCACGTGGAAAGCCGAAGGATCCTAAGCGGTCGCGCACTTCATTGATGCGCGCAGTTTGCCCTGCATCCTTAAAAAATCCCGTAGCGATGACACAACCCATGAAATCGTTATCTATTATGATAGGTGCGACTGCCACATCAAAGCCGGTCATATCCCATTTTCTGATCGTGCTTTTGCTGCCACTTTGGCGAAGTTCGTCGACGGTTTTAGAAACAAGTTCCGCTAAACTTTGACGGACATTTTCTTTCTCAATCAGTAATGATGTCAGCTGATTAGCGTAGGGTGCGGCGGCCTTTTCAAAACCGCGTAGCTGACCGCGTTCGTCGGTGAAGACGGCGTCTATATTCCACCAAGAGTTCAGGACATGTTTTAATTTGCGAATGACATGTATATGTTCAAATTCATCCCAATTAATCATAGAGGTCTCCTGTCAAAAAACTTATCGTCAAAATCTTTTACAACTTTAGTGGAGAGACTAAATTTTAGTCAGGTTAGCTGGCCTTCGGTCTGGATTTGATAAAACCGGAAATACGCGCCGCGTTTTTCCAAGAGTTCTTCGTGGCTTCCAGCTTCGACAATTGTGCCTTTATGAAACACCAAAATACGGTGGGCGTGTCGGATTGTACTTAAGCGGTGGGCAATCACAAAGCATGTGCGCCCTTTCATGAGTTGTTCAATACCCTTTTGCACTTCAATTTCGCTGACAGAATCTAAAGCGCTGGTGGCTTCGTCGAGAATGAGAATCGGGGCATCTCGAAATAAAGCGCGCGCAATCGAAATGCGCTGCTTTTCGCCGCCAGAGAGTTTTTGGCCGCGCTCGCCCACTCTATATCTATACCCTTCGGGGAGCTTTTCTATAAAGTCATGGGCGTTAGCGAGTTTAGCGGCAGATTTAATCTCGGTGACATTCTTCTTTAAGTTCCCGGCGTGGATGTTCGCCTCGATAGTGTCGTCAAATAAAAATACATCCTGGGTGACGAGGGCGATTTGGCTGCGTAAGTCGTCGACTTTCATTTGATTGATGGGCGTATCGTCTACGAGAATGGAGCCTTTGGCGGGGTCAAAAAATCTCTCTAATAAATTAACTAAGGTTGATTTACCGCTGCCGCTCTCTCCAACGATAGCGACTACCTCACCGCGCTTAACGACAAAATTAACGTCCTTTAATGTGCGCTCATCGCCATAAGAGAATTCTAGATTTTTAAAGGCAATATTTTGAAAGCCTTTTGGAAATACTTTGGGATTTACAGGCTCAGTAACTTTATCGGTGGAATCAAGAACTTCAAAAATCCGCTCGGTTACCACGACAATCTGCTGAACGCGGATGATGGCTTCTTGCAGTTTTTTAATTGGCTTTTGCATAAGGCCAAGTGCCACGATAAAGCCGACAAATACTCCCGGCGAAGAAGTACCGTTTAATATGCCTTTACCCACATAAAAGCAAAGCGCAGAAAAAAGCACGGTGCCAAGGAATTCTGTTAGCGGTCCAGCAAGCTCCTCGTGACTTACAATCTTTTTGCGTGATCGCAAGAACTCTTCGGACTCCTGAGCGAACTTATCTTTTACCTTTTGCTCCAGTCCAAAAGATTGAATGATCTTAACGCCGTCAAAACTTTCCTTTAACGTGGACGTAAGGGTATCCAAAGAAACTTGACTCATAAGACCATATTTTCTTAAGCCCCGAGTGGTTTGCTTAATTACGATAAAAAATATTGGCGCAGATATGATCGTAAAGAGGGTGAGTTTTGCATCCAATAAAAACAAATTAACAAACAATAATATGGTTAGGATTGGCTCCCGCAAAAAATCGGCGTAAAGATATATTCCCTGCTGAATGTACTGCACGTCGTTTAAAATCTTGTTCATCATGCCGCCAGAGGCAAAATTCTGATGGTAAGAAATATTTAAATCCAAATACTTGGCTTGTAGGTCTTTACGTAAATCGATAGAAAGTTTTTCACCAATCACCCGTACGATATAAAAATGGTAGTAACGAAATATGCCGCTAATGAAATATAAAAGCACAAACGCCAACGGAATCGCGGTTACGAGTGAGCGTTTGTCGTTACCAAATAGCCCTAAGAGCCATTCATTGACGGCCTTCATCTGTCCGGCTTCGCCGGGAGGCTGAGCCGAAAATACATTATCAAAAAGAATAGCCCCGAGAGGTGCGACCAAGCCCTGGCAGAGGCTCATAAAGGCGCCTAAAATCACGACCACGAATATTTTACTACGATAGGGCTTTAAGTAAGGATAAAGTTTTACTAGCGCCTTCATTGTTTATCCAGAGTCGATTTAATTACAGGTTTGCGGTTTTTCTTTAACAAGCTTGGATTCATTTCTTCAATAAATTGCATTAACGCCTTACCCGTATGGCTTTCTTTACAGGAAGTGATTTTATGCGTGGGGCCCTGGAACACAATTTTGCCGCCCTCAAGGCCCGCCTCGGGGCCCAAATCAATAGCATAATCGGAAGCCGCAATGACATCTAAGTTGTGCTCAATTACCAACACGCTTCCACCAGCATCTATAAGTTTGTGTAACACTTTTAAGAGTAACTCGACTTCGCGGAAATGCAATCCTGTTGTTGGTTCATCCAGAATGTAAAGTGTATTTTTCTGATTTACAGAATTAAATTCGCGTGCGAGCTTTAGCCGCTGCGATTCTCCGCCGCTCAGAGAATTTGCACTTTGTCCCAGGCGAATGTACTCAAGTCCCACTTCTTTTAAGGTAGAAAGTGCGCGGCGAACGTTGGGATGAGCCACAAAAAAGTCCATAGCTTCGCTGACTGTGAGATTTAATACTTCATGAACATTTTTGCCGCGATATTTGATATCTAAAATTTCAGGCCGGAATTTTTTGCCGTCACAGGCTTCGCACTTAATTTCTACATCATCCATAAACATCATGTCGATAATTTCGCTTCCGGCACCCTTGCAGACAGGGCATCTACCGCCATCGACGTTCAAACTAAAAGTGCTAGCTGTGTAACCCAGCACGCGCGCCTCTGGGACCGACGCCATGACTTCACGAATAGAGTCATAAATCTTTAGATAAGTCACTGGACTGCTGCGCGAAGTTCTACCAATGGAGGACTGATCAATTAGTAAAACATTTTTAATGTGCTCTACACCGGTGAGTTGCTTATAGGGCTGACTTTTCTCGAATTCAATTCCTAGTTCGCGTGCCAGCGCCGGATAAAGAGTTTGCGTAATAAGTGTCGACTTCCCGGAACCACTTACGCCGGTTACCGCAACCAATCGGTTAAGCGGGAAGGAGGCTGAAACATTTTGTAAGTTATTGCCGGTGCATCCCTTAATCGTAATTAAGTACTGGAAGTCCTTGATCGATGTTGGACGGTTTAAACGCTGGGGTTGCCAATTGGGTTTTGGATTTAAATAGGGGGCGGTATTTGACTTTGGAAATTTCAGAAAGTCCTTTGATTCGCCGTTAAAAATAATTTCGCCACCCAAGTGTCCCGAGCCTGGTCCCATTTCAATAATGTGTTCGCTTGATTTTATGACGTCTTTATCGTGCTCGACAATGACGACAGTATTGCCAATGGCATTTAGCTTTTTTAGCAGCTCAATTAATTTATTTGTATCGCGCGGGTGTAAACCAATTGTGGGTTCGTCTAAAACATAAAGTGTTTGCGACAACGCCATCCCAAGCTGATTGGCTAAAATTAATCTTTGGTATTCGCCACCTGAAAGTGAGCGTGTGGCGCGATCTAGGGTTAAGTAATGAACCCCGACATCAACTAGAAATTCCAAGCGCGACACAATTTGTTTTAATAGTTCGCCGGCGATCTCTTTTTGCATTTTAGAGAGTTCAAGAGACTTCATGAATACCAAGATATCTCTTAAGGTCATGTGGCTTATTTCGCCGATATTTTTTCCGTTCAAGAATATGTATTCGACATAAGGGTTAAGTCTGGAGCCACGGCACATTTTACATAACATAGTGCTCTTATAGCGCGACAAAAAAACACGTACGTGCATTTTATACTTTTTGGTTTCAAGGTAATCAAAAAATCCCTTTATCCCGTCAAAGCGATCCGCGCCGTTCCAAATTAACTCGCGTTCATCGGCAGTTAACTTTTCCCACGGCGTATGTAGGTCGACATGTCTTTTTTTGCAAAAATCAAACAACGCCTTTTTATCGCTGGCAGAACTCGGCATAGTAAAGGGGTTAACGGCTCCCTGCGCGATGGTGAGCTTTGGGTTGGGAACAATTTTCTCTTCATCTAAAGTTAAGATGTTGCCGAAGCCATTGCATTCAGTGCAGGCGCCTATCGGACTATTAAAACTAAAAAGGGCTGACGTAATATTCGGAAAAGTGTAACCACAGATGGAACAAGAGTTCTCTTCGCTGACTTGCAGATTTTTTCCGTCGGTCGTGTGTATCCGGCAGTGACCGCCGGCAAGACCATGATTTAATCGTGTTGAGATTGTATAAGCTTGGGAAATTGAATCTGCTAACCGCCCGCGGTCGTCAGGCAAAAATGCCACGCGGTCAACGATGATCCAAAAATCTTGTTTGGGTAAACCTTTTTTTACCATCGCGGGAGTATCGAGCTCTAGGACTTCACCTTTATCGTTTAGCGCCCGCAACAAACCTTCTTTTAAAAGTAAGGCGTGGAGTTTTTTGCCGGACTCAACACGTGATTTTTCGCGCACAGGAGCCAGAATATAGCCGCGTAGCCCGTTAAAATTCTCTAAGGCTCTATCTGTCGCGATCGACACCGACTCGCGGGCCACGGGAGTTTTGTGCGTGGGACAATGAGGAACTCCTAATTTTTCAAATAGTAAACGGACGTAATCAAAAACTTCTGTCGTCGTGCCGACTGTTGAGCGGCTCGTCTTTACGGTATTTTTTTGTTCAATAGCCACGGCCGGCGGCAAATTTTTTACACCTTCGACGTCCGGCTTCGGAGCTTTGTTTAAATATTGTTTGGCGTAGTTTGATAAGCTTTCGATATAGCGCCGCTGTCCCTCGGCATAAAGGGTTTCGAACGCAAGCGAACTCTTTCCTGACCCGCTTGGCCCGCAAACGACAATAAATGCTCCGTGGGGGATTTTGATATCAAGATTCTTTAAGTTGTTTTGCTTCACCCCCCAAAGGTGAATCTGCTTCAATCGGAAAGGTCCTCCTTATAGAACTGATTCGTTTCCTCATCAGCATCTTTGGCACCCGCAGACTGAGGCTCCGTCCCTTCAATAAAAGCTTGCTTAACAACTTCCTTCGTAGAAGCCGAGGCCAATCGGCCTGTTTCTTTATCGATGTTTACAAAAACAATATTCGGTGGCGGGGTAAAACTCGTCTCCGGCAAATCGGCGTGAGCCGACTTCATAAACTCCGTCCAAATTGGGAGCGCTGCCTTACCGCCAACCTCACCTTTACCCAAAGTTTTTTCGGTGTCATAGCCGACCCATACGCCGGTCACAATTTGCGGAGTGTAACCGATAAACCAAGCGTCGTAGTAACCATTGGTTGTACCTGTTTTGCCAGCCGCAGGACGGCCCAATGACCGCGCGGCCCCGCCCGTGCCGCCGCGTTCGTAAATTACCGACTCAAGTAAGTTCGTAATTAAGAATGCTGACGACGGATCCATTAGTTGATCAGGGTCTTTAAAGTAAATTTTTGGCACTTTGTCTTTGGTTTTCTCACCTTGAAAGGCTGGAGTGTTTTTCTTTTCCAGTGGAGATTCTGCAGCAACCGCTTCGCCCTCTGCCTCTGCGGCTTTTGGCGGTTCGGCGGCTTTCTTAGGATCTACCGGAAGTTTTTTACCATCGGGGCCAATGCCTAAAACGCTCTGGCGTTTTTCCTCGAGTTCCGTTTCGATGGGATCTATTTGATCTTTAAAACGTTCATCAAGCTCTATTTTACCAATTAATTCTTTGCCGTCGCGGTCTAATACTTTATGTACGATGACGGGCTTGATGCGCATGCCAAGGCGGCCGAAGGTGGCAAAAACCTTCGTAAGTTCATACAGGGTTACCGCGCTTGATCCAAGACCCAACGTAAAATCCATATTGAGAGGACTAAAAATTCCAAGCCGGCGTGAATAATTGGCCACCCAGTTAACTCCGATATCCTGCAGCACTTTTACAGTGGGAATATTTTGAGATTGAATAAGTGCATTGCGAAATAAAATATCGCCGCCAAAACTTTTTGAGTGGTTTAAAGGTTTCCATTTGGAAGTTACAATTTCTTCTGTCTCCTGGCCTTCGTCGACTATTTTTTCTTCTTCATATACGATCGGCGCATCCGACAGCGGAGTCACGGGCGTGTAGCCTGCATCAAGTGCCGACGCATAAACAATGGCTTTAAAAGCGGAGCCAGTTTGACGAAGGGCTTGGATCGCGCGATTAAACTGCGACTTACCGTAATTGCGGCCGCCAACCATTGCGATGACGTCGGCACTTCCTTGACCAAAAGAAATTAGGGAGCCCTCAGCCTCTGGTTCTTGTTCGAGTGCGACCTCGATATATTCTTCCAATTTAGGAAGGTCGGCAGGCAACTGAAACTCAGGAATTGGCGCCTTGCTGCCTTTATATTTTTTCTGATGATCGCGCTTCATCGTATCAAACATTTCTTTTAGGCGGGTGGAGGTAAAATGTTTGTCGGTAACTTTTACGGAAATTACGTCGCCTACGGCAAGTGCGGCCGACGGCTTTTTAATTTCTTCGAACTCCGCTTTTACTTGCGGGTTTGGTTTACGCGCCCATTTCATTGTTTCAATGTCGATAAGCCCTTGTGTTTCGGCAAGGCGGACTGTGACCAATCCAAATTTGTCGTCGACTTTGGTAACAATGGCATCGGCGATTTGACCAATGCTCATGTAATCCGGAAATTTAGCTGTTGGATTCCCCTTTTCATCTTTGGGGAGTGTAAAATCCATCGGCGGTTTGGCAAAGACCGAACCGTCGGGTTGCACCACGCGCATCGGCGATTTCTCGTCGATCATTTGATCGCGGGTCTTTTGTAAAAACTCGTCTACAAGTTCTGGCTGCTCAAGTTTCTTTTTTGGCCCGCGAAAGCCCTGGCGCTTATCAAGTTCACGTAAACCCGAATCAACGGAATCTTGCGCAGCGATTTGACGTTTGTAATCAAGGCCGGTGTAAATTCTTAAGCCCTTATCCAAGACAATATTTTCGCCGAGATGTTTAATCACTAATTGGCGGACCGTTTCCGTATAGTAAGGTGCGATTTTTTGAAAATCCTCGCGCAAGTAAACATTAACGGGTTCAGCTATTGTCGTTTTAAATTGCTCTTCGGTGATGTAGCCATCTTCTAACATTCGTTGCAGCACGTACTTTTGCCGGCCTTTAGCTTTGTCGGGGTAAAAAACCGGAGAGTATTTGCTTGGGGCTTGCGGGAGGCCCGCGAGAATCGCCATTTCGGCTAGAGTTAATTTTTCTACGGGTTTACGAAAATAAATTTGCGCCGCCATCCCCACGCCATGGGCCGAGTGGCCAAGATAAATTTGGTTTAGATACAAATAGATAATATCCTGCTTAGAAAGATTTTCTTCCATGCGGGTTGCCAGCAACATCTCGCGGATTTTACGAATATAAGTTTTCTCTGGTGACAAAAGTAGCGAGCGAGCGACCTGTTGCGTGATGGTTGAGGCCCCTTGAACTTTACGGCCTTCTTTAATGTTGGCTAAGAACGCGCGGAAAATCGCAAAGAAGTTTAGGCCTTTGTGTTCGAGGAACTTGGCATCTTCGGCGGCGATAAACGCTTTGACCAGTTGATCAGGTATTTTTTCGTAAGGAATAAGAATGCGGCGCTCGCGAAAGAATTCCCCAACCTTTTCCCCATCACGGGCGTAAACTTCTGTGACGAGCAGAGGTTCGTAATCTTTTACCGTGATTAATTGCGGAAGATTGCTAGAGATTGCGATGATTGTCGTGGCGCCGATAGCTACCACCAACAAGATTATGCCGAGTCCGGCGGCGATAATTTTCTTCCAACCAAAACGATGAACTAAATAATCCCACATCTTAAATTCCCCAATTGCTGTGTGCTGCTGCCGGGCCTTTGGCCTAGCAGAAAATAAGGCTCCGCCTAAACCTAATTATTCTATAGGGAATGTGGGATTGGGGCAAGGTTTTGACCCCGCGAGACTCGGTGATGTCGCGGGGGGTTGGGGATTAGATATGCTATTTCGCGGTTGAGGCTGTGTTGCGGTCACCGTCTTTTGGATCTTTTGGTTTGCCGTCTTTTTGCTGGTCGGGTGTTTGTCCACTTATTTTTAACTCGTCACATTCGGCGGTGGATCTAAGTTTCTCATTAAAACTCTTGTCAAAAGGGCTAATTACGCCGCCAAAATCCTTACACTGGGCATTTGCTTTGCAAAGAGCTTGGGCCGTTGCCAGAAAGTTGTTCTCAAACCCAGTTGCCACTTTGGGGTTAGCTTTTTCATTTGGAGTAATACCACCGCTACAGCTTAAATTACTATTATTTAATGCGATGGTTTGCTCTAGCCTTTGAGAGCGCTGTTCCGCGTTTGTTGATCTTTGCTGAGCAATGGCTTGCTTGCTCTGCATTTCTTGGCTCAAAGTAGCTAATTCCGTCATAATTTGGGTTTTTCGACTAGAAAGTTTTGTAAGCTCGGTTTTATTTCTATCCGCGAAAATTTTCTTCTGCTGATCGAATTTTCTAAAAATATCTTCAATCGAGCGGCGCTGCACTGTCGCCATATCCTTAAATCTTGAGTAGGCAGTCTGTGCATCAGACAACTTTCTGTTGAACTCACGTTGAGCAATGGCTCTGGCGTTAACTACACTGGCCTGAGTACACTCATAATTTTCTACACGAGATAATAATCTATTATTCCTTGTGGAATCGGTAAGGAGTCTGCCGATTCCCCCCACATTACTAGAGGAGGCTGCCGCTGCCGCATCATATTTTGCGCGAGCATCGGTTTTACATTTCGCCTCGATACTACTTATTTGATTTTGATAATCGGAGATCGCTTGATTTTGTGCTTGTTCGGCGCGGTCTGTTTCAAAATCTAATTTTTGAATTGTTTCCCGTAACTGGTTTAATTCATTTCTTGACTGTAGATCTAGGCCAGCAATTTGTTCGGGTAGTCGCGATAAAATTTCATTCTCGGCATTGCTAATATCTTGAATTTCTTTTTGCTTTTGTTGTAAATCCCGGGCCATTTTTGCTACTAGTTCAGCTTGCTCTTGTTCGGCTTTTAGACGAGAATCGGCTAAATCTTCGCGTTGCTTTTCAAATTTTTCTGCAGACGCTTGCCAGTTTTTAATTCTGCCCGCAGCACGTGCTGGGCATTTTTGCAAGAATTCACAACCCTCTTCAACGTTGAAATACAAGTTACCATCGCTGCCTATACCAGCTTCGTAGTCCTCTTTATTGGAGTCGAGGCAGTCATTTATTGCGTCGTAACAACTTTTTAGTGCACCAGCCATTGCCATTTGGTTTTCGCATTTGTTATTTAAGTCCTTGGCCATTTCGGTGAATTGCTTTTGTGTTTCATTACATTGGGTTTGATTTCGATCATTTTTTTTGTCATCGACCTTTATTTGTTCGGATGCGGACTGAGATTTTACCAGATCTTCACATTTCTTGGTGTATCTTGTAACCGCAGCGTCGAGTCGATCATTTGCAGTTTTAAGTCGAGACTCTGCGCGCTTTATATCATCTTTATCTTTTGACCTTATAGCTGCTTCTAAAGCCTGTTCAGCACTAGGAATGCCGTAATCATTAGGCGTTGGCTCATCTCCGCAATTCACCGCCACTCCAGTTTGTGCAATCGCCTGATTAGCAAACATTAAAATAAAAAACAGCGACAAGACACTCGTCATAACTTTTGACATTCTAGTCCCCCTAGAAGGATATGGTGATTTGCACCTTATAAAAGTGCAACCAAGGTGCCAGAATCACTTGAGTCTTATCGGTTTTTAAAGCGAATATATTGAACTGTCTCAGATCGAGACGAGATAAAAGTTTTGAGAGAGACTCAATGATCTATAAACTCCAGAGCTAAAAGGTGGGTGACCATTTTACAACTTTAGGCTTCCCAGTACTAGCTGGGCCTGCTCACCATTGTTAGGGACAGTCCCCAAAAATGTGCTTGTAGAGTTTATTTTTCATGAGCTCCCTACAAAACCAGATTCCAATTTACCAGAGTGAAAATTCGAAACCAAGGCCCGAACGAAAATGTTTTTTGTAAAGCGAAAATTTAAAAAACTCTCCCTTCGCACTGTAAAACTCTGATACGGCTTTCCGATAAATAGGTTATGACACCTGAAACACTTGACTATTTTTTTCCGTTTCTGGTCTTGCTTTATGGCGCGGTAATGGTTTTTACGCTCTCAAATCCCTATTTAATGAGACTCGCCGAAGAGCGTCTGGCCGGTGAATTCCTAACGCGCTTCAAAAGCCACCTCTTTCTTGGTTGGATTTGCCTGGGAGTCGGACTGCTTTGGTCACTCCAAAATTTGCTTTTCAGCTAACCGGCCGCAACTAACGCGCTATAGTTACCAAAGGAACGCGAGAACCTTATTGTTTACTTGACATTGACACGGTCAGCCATTAGCTTGGTTTTCCAGTAAATTATGGCCGATCAAACCAGTTTTTTTACAGACTTACGCAATGTTGACGGACCCCTTGAAGAGGCCGAAGAAACCATCGAACAAGATGTCAAAGTTTACTCGGTTAGCGAACTAAATTCTTACATCAAAGGGTTACTAGAAAGCACGATTCGGGACGTCTGGATTAAGGCCGAAATATCAAATTTTAAAGCGCATACCTCGGGCCACTTTTATTTTTCGCTAAAAGACGAAAAATCCCAGGTCAATGCCGTCATGTTTCGCGGTGCCAATTCAAAATTAAAATTTCGCCCCGAAGACGGCATGGAAGTTATGGTGCTCGGCCGTATTTCTGTTTACGAGCCCCGTGGCAACTATCAGGTTTATTGTGACTCGATGGAGCCAGTCGGAGCGGGCGCTTTGCAGGTGGCCTTTGAACAATTAAAAGCGAAACTGCAAAGCGAAGGCTTGTTTGATCCGCGTAAAAAAAGACCCATTCCCGCGTTTCCGCGCCACCTGGCAATCGTGACTTCGCCAACGGGTGCGGCCATTCGCGATATGATAAATGTTTTATCCCGAAGATTTCGCGGTTTACCGGTGACGGTAGTGCCCACAAAGGTTCAAGGTAATGAAGCGCCGGTGGAAATTGTGGAAGCGATTCGCCGCGCGCAACTTTTAAAAGATGTCGATGTTATAATTGTCGGCCGTGGTGGCGGTTCCATCGAGGATCTTTGGGCTTTTAACGATGAGCGCGTGGCTCGCGCGGTTGCGGCTTGCCGTGTGCCGGTGATTTCGGGTGTTGGCCATGAAGTGGATTTTACGATTTGCGATTTTGTGGCGGATTTGCGCGCGCCGACACCGTCGGCGGCGGCGGAGTTGGTCGTAAAAAATACGGGCGATCTTGTGCAAAGAATTCAGGTGATGCAAAGAAATCTCGTTGTCCATATGCGCCGGTCGCACCAAATGCGGCAACAGACATTACTGGGATTTAGCAAACGACTTGTTGATCCAAAACGTTATTTGCAAGACGTTGCTATTCGCATTGACGATTACATTGCGCGGTTAGGGGCGGCGATGGGATTTATTTGTAAAGATCGACTCCACCGCATCGACAAGGGCCGCAGCCACTTAGAGTTACGCATGCAAGCGCAGCTAAAAGATCGCGAAAAGCAATGGATGAAATTTTCGGGAGTGTTGGACGCTTTAAGTCCACTCGCCGTCGTAGCTCGCGGTTATTCTTTGGTCAAAAAGCAAGGCGAGATCGTGAAGGACTCTTCGCAAATCGCCAAAAACGATGTTTTAGAAATTCAATTTGCGCAGGGGTCAGCCCGCGCGACCGTAATCGAAAAAAATTAAAAGAGGTGGTCCATGGATTTTGAAAAGAAATTAAAACGCTTAGAAGAAATCGTTAGCACGATGGAAAAAGGCAGCCTGCCGCTGGAAGAATCTCTAAAACTTTTTGAGGAAGGCGTAAAGCTATCTAAGGAATGTCATCTGCAGCTTTCGCAGGCGGAACAAAAAGTGAAACTTCTTTTAGCGGTTGATGAAAGCGGCAAGGCCGAAACCAAAGATTTTATCGCGGAAGCCTAATGTCGCATTTTGAAGAAAAAATTTTTAGTCCCCGCGCAGTACAAGTCGATAAATTTATCGCCACCTATTTTAAAAAGCGCGTTAAAGACGAGTCGCCAGGAATTTTAAAACTAAAGGAATCCGTCGAGTATTCGGCTTTGGCTGGGGGAAAGCGCTTTCGTCCCGTCCTTGCCATGTTGGTTGCGGAAGCTCTGGGTAAAAAGGCGAGTTTTGTTTTACCTTATGCCTCGGCTGTTGAGTTTATTCATACCTATTCACTGATTCATGATGATCTTCCGTGCATGGACAATGATGATTTCCGTCGGGGTAAACCAACAAACCACAAAGTTTTCGGCGAATCTACGGCCCTTCTCGCGGGCGACGCACTCCTGACGGAAAGCGCGCAAATTATTGCTAAATTTTACGAAAAAATTCCTAAGCTTGCGGTGCAAGCAATCCGTGAATTATCACATTCCGCCGGCGTGGTTGGAATGGTTGGTGGCCAAGCGATAGATATGTACGCAAAGCGTGAAAATCTTGACCTTAAAGATTTAGAGCACCTACATAATTTGAAAACCGGAGAGTTAATTAAAGTCGCAGCCCTTGGGTCAGCAATTTTATGTGGAGCTAATGCAAAAAAACAAAAAGAGATTGGTACCTATGCGCTTAAGCTTGGGCTCGCCTTTCAGGTAAAAGATGATGTTCTTGATCACAACCCCTCCTCGCCAGAAACCGGTAGCTTTCCAACGTTGATCGGGCTCGAAAAAACCAAAGAATATTTAAATCGCCTCACGAAATCCGCCGAAAAAGCAATCCGGTCTTGGGGGCCTAAAGCCCAAATGCTGCGTTACCTTGTGGAATACAATGAAAGTCGAACAAAATAGCGAAAAAATACGGGTCGACCAAGCATTGGTTAGCCGCGGTTTAGTTAATAGCCGCACCTTAGCGGCGCGGCTAATAGAAGCGGGGCAAGTGTATTCTGGTTCCGAAAAAATCAGCAAGGCATCACAACAAGTACAAGCCGATACTCCTTTGTGGATCGAAGATGGTTTAGCAAATCGTTACGTTTCGCGCGCGGGATTGAAGCTTGAATCAGCATTGCGGTTTTTTGAAGTTGACGCGGCAGATTCTCGCGTCCTGGACGTGGGCATTTCAACCGGGGGGTTTACCGACTGTGTTTTGCAACATGGAGCGGCTACGGTGGTGGGCATTGATGTTGGGCATGATCAATTGGCGGCTAAACTCAAAGATGACCCGCGCGTTACCCTTTACGAGGGAATAAATGCGAGAGATTTATCGAAATACACATGGCTAGACCCCTTTGACCTTATTGTCATAGATGTTTCATTCATTTCTTTGACTAAGGTCCTCCCAGAGGTGGTAAAATTTTTAACTAGAAATGGTAAGGTTTTGGCGTTGTTAAAACCTCAGTTTGAAGTTGGCCGGGACATTTTAGGAAAAAACGGCGTGGTGCCAAGCGAGTTCGACTTTCACCCGCTGCGCCAAAAGATGAAAAGTCACTTTGAAAGTTTGGGTTTAGAGGTTCGCGGCGAAAGCGAAAGCCCGATTTTAGGTGGCGATGGCAATAAGGAATTTTTTATTTATGCGGTTAAAAGGTAAAATATTAATCTTGGTAATTAGTTTGGGTTTGGTGGGATGTAATATTACGACGCGACGGTCGCAACCCACACAAAAAGAAAAATTACCGCCGATTTCTGCGGAAGAAAAAAAAGAAGAAGCCCGTGCTGAAGAAGCGGCAAAACAAAGGCCAAAAGACTTAAGTGTTGGGGTTATTCTGGGCCCCGGCGGAGTGAAGGCGTTTGCACATATCGGCGTCTTAAAAGAATTTGAACGCGCTAAAATTCCCGTTAAAGCGGTTGTAGGCTTAGAAATGGGAAGCGTGATCGGTGCGTTCTATGCCGGAACAGGAAGCGCCAACGAAGCCGAATGGAAGCTTTCGAAAATGAAAGAAGAAGACTTAGTTGAGCGCGGATTTTTTACGGCCAAAGACAAAATGGGAACGGTGACTAATCTTTTGGAGTTTACAAAAAAAGAACTCGGCCCCAAAAGTATTAACGAATTCCGCCGTACCTTTGGCTGCATTTCTGTTTCAATGCGCGAAGAAAAGCCTCTGCTAACGGATAGCGGTCCCGTGGTTAATGCTCTAAAAAATTGTATACCCTTTCCGCCTTTGTTTAAACCCACGGGCGAACGTGTTGCTGGCGTGACATACATCAAAGAAGCTGCCGAGTATTTAAGATTAAATGGAATGGATGTAGTTGTTTTTGTAAACCCAATCGCCGGCGGAAGATTTATGCGGGACGAAGAACTTCTGGCTCAGCCGGCTCTGGGAAATCTTTGGATTCAGGTCCGAAAAAATCTTAATGAAGCTACTGGACTTGTCGATTACGTTATTCCCGTCGACACGAAATCAATTGGCCTAATGGATTTTAATCAATGGCGCGGAGCTTTGCAGTCCGGAACAAATGACGGACGATATCATATAAACATTTTAGCGAATAAATACGGGTTTTAACTATGAGAAAATCTTTAATCGATCCAAAAATTTTAAAAAAGCGCCGGCAAGCTCTCGCCGAAGTGACGCCGGGGTCAGCCGTTATCATTCCGGCCCATCCGGAGTACATACGAAATCATGACGTACACCATGCTTACCGGCAAGATAGTAACTTATTTTATTTTACGGGTTTTGAAGAGCCTGAGTCAGTCATGGTATTTCGGCCTGGAATGGATCCGGAATGTGTTCTTTTTGTGCGCGAAAAAAATTTAGAACGGGAAACGTGGGATGGCTTTCGTTTCGGCCCAGATCTTGCCGCCCAAACCTTTGGAATTGAACGCGCCTATCCGATTAATGACTTCGATAGAATCATTGTCGAATTACTCGAGCCGGTCGAGAAAATTTACTATCGTCTAAACTGGAATCATGAATTTGACCACCGCCTGTTTAGCGCTCTCGATGCCCTAAAACAAAAGCGTGGGCGCTCGGGGCGTGGATATCCACCAATCTTTGATACGACTGAAGTTTTAGGCGATATTCGTCTCTTAAAAACGCCAGAGGAAATTCCATTAATTAAAAAAGCGTGCGAAATTTCTGCCGAAGCGCATGTCGCTATGATGAAGATGGTTCGTCCCGGAGTTAATGAGCGGGAGATTTACGGAAAATTTATAAACGAAATTATGAAGCGCGGGGCCGACCGAGAAGCTTATGGCGCCATCGTGGCTTCGGGTGCAAGTGCGACTACCCTACATTATCGTTTTAATGATCAGGAATGTAAGAAGGGCGATCTGCTTTTAATCGACGCTGGCGCTGAATATCAGTATTACGCTGGGGATATTACCCGTACCTTTCCCGTAAACGCGAAATTTACCAAGGCGCAAAAAGAAGTTTACGATGCTGTTTTGCACATTCAAAAACAAATGATCTCTTTGGTAAAGCCGGGAATTCCGCAAAAAAGCATGCAAGAGGAGTGTATAAAACTCGTCGTGCAAACTCTGTTAGACCTAGGTTTCTTAAGTGGTAAGGCGAGTGACAATTTGGAACAAAAGACTTACCAAAAATATTATATGCACGGTGTTTCGCATTGGCTGGGTATGGATGTTCATGATGCCGGCGTTTACCAATACAAAGGGGAATCACGAAAGCTTGAGCCCAACATGCTTTTCACAATTGAGCCAGGAATTTATATTCCTTTAAATGACACTTCGGTGGCGTCCGAATTTAGAGGAATTGGCATTCGCATTGAAGATGATATTTTGGTGACCAACATGGGCGCCGAAGTTCTTACTTCTATTGCGCCAAAGGAAGTTTCTGATTTAGAAGCAATCATCGGAAAGGCGAATGGCTAAAAAAATTCCGGGATATAATTTTGGTGATACTTGGTGTAGCGGTGGATTTACTCTGCAGGAATTGGGAAACATTACCGATATTATTCTCACAAATTTCGATGTCCCTGCCTGGCCAGAGCTTTTGTGCTTTGGCGAAAAAGAAACCTTACCTGGCTTTTGGATGGATCTATATCAGCAGTGGCTGACGCCATCAACTCGCCGTATTCAATTAGATACTGCCATAGCTGATCGGCCCGGAGTTAAATTATTTCATAATCGCTTTGTCGGTAGCCCATTAAATTTGGTTAAGGGCCAAATGATAGGGCCTGCGACCTTAAAATGGTGTTTACAAAAAAATAAAAGGGCAATCGGTAGCGATGACCAACTAGTAAATTTTATTGTCGAAGCGGCTATTGCCCAAATTCAAGTGCTGTCAAAATTTTCGTGGAATATTGTTCTATGTTTTGATGAGCCCGCCGCTATCTTTGCCGCCGATGCCGAAACATTGTGGCAGGATGTGATGGTGAGCCTGGATAAATACCGGCCCTATGGGCTGGCTTTACATTCTTGTGGCGGATTTAAACCCAGTTGGCTGGAATGGCCCTGGCAGGTCGTGCACTTAGACATCAACGAATGTGTAAATTACTCCACTAAGAATCCCAAGGAATGGCAAGCCGCTATTGAAAAATATTTCGGGCGTGGGTCATGGATGGCGGCCGGAGTTTTGTCGGCGAGTGCGTTGGCGCTTGAGCCTTATGATCCGATGTTACTCAATGATTTTTTTGATTCGATAAAATCCGTTGCTAATAATCAAATTTTATTTTCTTCCACATGCGGAATAGATTGTAAAACGGAGGCAGCCCTCGTTCAAAGGCTATCGGCATTTGAAAGTATCGTCGACATGTCCCGCAGAATTTCGGCGAAACACCCGGCCATATGAGTTTTAGCTTTCAAAACCGCACGGAAAATTTTGAAAAACTCGAATCTGAAGTATTTGATTTAGTTATTATCGGTGGAGGAATTACTGGAGCCGGTGTTGCGCGCGACGCCGCCAGCCGCGGCATGAAGGTGGCGCTGATCGAAGCGAATGACTTTGCTTCGGGTACGAGTTCGCGTTCGAGTAAACTTATTCATGGTGGGCTTCGCTATTTAGAAAATTTAGAATTTCATTTGGTATTTGAGGCACTCTCGGAGCGGCGTACACTGTTAGAAATTGCTCCCCATCTCGTACATCCCCTAAAATTCTTTGTGCCGATATATAAGAGTAGCCGTGTCGGAATGTTTAAGCTCGGCTTAGGAATGTGGTTATACGACCTACTTTCGCAATTTGATGCTCCGGAAATTCATCAAAGATATGACGCCCGAGAAACCATGGCGGAGCTGCCAATTTTAGATCCCAAAGATTTAGTGGGGTCATTTTCTTATTATGATGCCTACATGGACGATGACCGGTTAGTTTACGAAACACTTCGTTCCGCACAAAGCTTAGGAGCGGTCGCCGTAAATTATGCCAAAGCTGTTGAACCCCAATTTGCAGGTGAAAAAATAGTTTCAATTGCCGCCGAAGACACGATAAGCAAGAAAAAGGTACGAATTAGAGGCAAACATTTTTTAAGTGCCGTGGGCCCTTGGACGGATATTTTTGGTAAACAAGTATTCCCGGATTGGAAAAAAACACTAAGACCTACAAAAGGCATACATTTAACCCTTTCAAAATCGCGTTTGCCGATACATGACGTCGTTGTGATGTCAGATGACGAAAAAAAGCGGATCGTTTTTGTCATTCCCCGGTTTGACATGGTCATTGTGGGAACGACTGACACCGATTATCCGGGAGATCCAGGAGAAGTAGGGACGGATGCCGCAGATGTAAAATATTTGTTAAATATGTTGGCCGAATATTTTCCCGGCGCGAAGCTTACGGAAAATGACCTAATAAGTAGTTACGCGGGTGTCCGTCCGTTAGTAGATGACGGCTCACAAACTGAAGGCAAAACAAGTCGCGAGCATACGATTATCCACGATCCGCGGGGCATTACTTTTGTTGCGGGTGGAAAGTACACCACCTATCGCAAAATGGCCGAAGAAATAACTGAAGGAATTATCGAAAAGTTAGATTTTAGCGACCGGGTAAAATTCCAAAAATCCAATACGAAAGTTCCTTTAAATCCGAGTATCACAATTTCAAGTTTAGCCGGAATTTTAAGCCGAACGCAAAAAATCGCGCGAGAATTTAATCGTCCTGTAGAAGAGATGGATTTTTTGCTTCGCCGTCATGGGGCGGAGGCGTTTGATATGCTCGCAAAATACGGGCGTGACCGCTCGGTTTGGGAGCTTGAAGCGTTTCACGCAATTTTTGAAACAATGTGTATGAACGTAACTGATTTTATGAGCCGCCGGGTACCGTTATTTTTAGGATCCTCTGACCACGGAAACCGGTATCTCAAAGACATCGCGCATATTTTTTCTATCGCCATGAAACTACCAGCAAAAGAAGTCGAAGAGCAAATTGCCGCCTACCAAAATTACCAAACCAAACAACTTTCCTGGAAAAGGTAACAGTTCCCTTTCCTCGATGCGACACATCGAGGAAAGGGAACTGTTACCTTTTATTAATCATTTCTTTTATTTTATTGGTGATTTTAAAGAAGCTGGTGATTCCGTGTTCGGTGAGGAAGTCCCACATGTTTTTTCCACCTAGACGAATAACTGAAAAATAACCTTTTGTGGCGATTGAAATAAAGCTGCCGGTAATCATTAAGTGTACATTGCGGTTTTTAATTTCGCGCAAGATTTGGACGGCGAGTTCTTCGGGGCTATCCGTGGGATTTTCGCAAACATTTTTTATGGCGGCGTCATTTAAACGAAACGTAATATCGGGCTCCCTTGCTGGACGTTGGTGGAGTTGGGGGCCACTCGGCGTGACCTCAATGGAAAGAACAGCTCCATCCTCCAGGAGAATTCCAATTTCCACACCTTTGGCCAGTAGACCTAAGGCCCGCCGGCTCGTGGGATTCAATTCAAAAAAACTTTTAAGAACGTCAAATTTTTGGCTCATGTTCAGAGTAAAATCAGTGGTTTAACATATTTATTCTAGGTACAATTCTAGTAGAACTTTACAAAAAATTGGAGTCTTATTTTGCGGATTTTACCTAAAGAACCAGCCCGTACTTGGAATAACCCGAAGAAAAAAGCTATCGCCATGGATATGTTGGCCCGCTATACCGGATGTGACCCGGAGCAAATTTCAAAACATATCGTCTTAACAAATTTTGAGTATTACTTAGAAAGATTTTCCCATAATTACAAAGTTCCGATTAAGTCGGGCTCGGCGTTAAAAATTGCGACAAGTAAGAAGCCCGATATTTCGATGGTTTGTTTTAATATTGGTGCGCCCATGTCGGCACTCGTAATCGAATTGTTATCTTCGATTGAACCTACGGGAGTCGTGATGTTGGGAATGTGCGGCGGACTTCACCGCGATTTGCGAATCGGCGATTTGTTTTTGCCAATGGCGGCAATTCGTGATGAAGGCACCTCACAACATTATCTGCCGGATCAAGTTCCAGCGCTTCCCACTTTCACCATTCAAAAATATTTGAGCCAAGTGATCGTTGAAAAGGGCCTTAATTATTTTGCGGGTGTCGTGCACACAACCGACTATCGCTTCTGGGAAATGGATCAGAATTTTATTGAAACTCTTAAACAAGAGAAGGTCGGCGCCATCGAAATGGAAACGGCTACGCTCTTCATCACGGCTTTTGCGTGCAAGGTGCCTTGCGGCGCATTATTGCTCGTCAGTGATTTGCCACTTAAAGAAATTAAGTCGAGTAAATCGGCAAAAAAGGTGTTTTCAAAATACACAGAGTTGCATTTCGAGATCGGCATTGAGGCGATGCTTGGACTAGAGGATAATCGCGATAAAGTACGACACTTTACGTGGTAATAACCCTTAAAGTAAATTGACTATTTGCCCAGAAAAACCAAATATATAAAGGAACTCAAAACTTCAATAAGTAGGTTTAGATGGGATTTTTCAATAAAGTTTCAGAATACTTTTCAAACGACATTGCAATTGATCTAGGCACTGCGAATACACTTGTTTATGCAAAAGGCCGCGGGATTATTCTTGATGAACCTTCCGTGGTGGCTGTGCAAAAAAATTATCGTGGACAACAAAACCGGGTACTTGCCGTGGGTAAAGAAGCTAAAGAAATGTTAGGTAGAACTCCTGGAAGTATTGTGGCCATCCGCCCGATTAAAGATGGTGTTATTGCCGACTTCGAAGTTACGCAATCCATGCTTAAATATTTTATTCAAAAAACTATTGGTCACAAGAAAAGTTTTATTCGTCCGCGTATTATAATTTGTGTTCCTTACGGAATTACTCAGGTGGAAAAGCGCGCCGTTAAAGAGGCCGCCCACTCCGCCGGCGCCCGCGAAGTTTATTTGATCGAAGAACCAATGGCTGCGGCAATTGGTGCTGGTCTGCCGATTACAGAGCCCAGTGGCAACATGGTTGTCGATATGGGTGGCGGAACGACAGGCGTCGCCGTAATCTCTCTTGGCGGTATCGTGTATTGCAAATCAATTAAGGTTGCCGGTGATAAATTTGATGAGGCGATAGTTAACTATGTTCGCCGTCAATTTAATTTATTAATTGGGGAGCGAACTGCAGAATTGATTAAAATTCAAATTGGTAATGCTTATCCCGGTGATGAAGAAAAGACGATGGAAATTAAAGGCCGTGACCTTGTCGCTGGCGCACCTAAAACCATTGAGATCACAAGCTCTCAAGTTAATGACGCTCTTATGGACCCATTGAGCGAAGTGGTCGACGCCGTCCGTACGGCGCTCGAAAAAACTCCGCCCGAACTTGCCTCTGATATTGTTGATAATGGCATTGTACTTACTGGTGGGGGCGCACTTCTTTCTAATTTTGACGTGCTCCTGCGGGAGCGTACGGGTCTACCGGTCTCAATTGCAGAAGATCCACTAACTTGCGTGGTTATGGGTTCAGGCACCGTTCTTGATGAGTTGGATTTACTCCGCCAGTTAACAACGGATTAGGATTAGTAATGAGTGAGCATCTGTGTGAATCTGTGGGCGGAGGGCTTGCGGTCGCGCAGGAGCGCGAACCCTCCCGGTTATTTTGTGTCGAGGAGGAGGGTGACGGGGCCGTCGTTGGTGAGGCGGACTTGCATGTGGGCGCCGAAGCGGCCGGTTTCGACCGGGATGCCGCGGCTGCGGAGGTGGGTGGCGACGGATTCGTAGAGCGGGATGGCTTTTTCGGGCCGGGCGGCGTCGATGAACGACGGGCGATTGCCTTTTCGCGTGTCGCCGAAGAGGGTGAACTGCGATACGAGCAGGATCGCGCCTTTCACGTCCTCGACGGAGAGGTTGAACTTGCCGTCGGCATCGCTGAAGATTCGGAGTTGCGCGATCTTCTTCGCGACGTGTGCGGCGTCGTCTTCGGTGTCGTCCAAGCCGACGCCGAGTAGGACGAGGAGTCCGAGCGCGATCTTACCGACGGTGTCGTCGTCGACTTCGACTGAGGCGCTTGTGACGCGTTGGACTACGGCGCGCATGAGGGACTCATTGGGACGCGGGCTCCGTGTGTGTCGCCTGATTCGGGGGAGATTATCACGGAATGTGGTTGCGATCGGAGGGTGGTGAGCAACTCGTGAAACGCGGTGCGATCGGACGGACGAGATTGCTTCGTCGCACACCCCGCTCCTCGCAATGTTCAGCGGGGAAAAACGATTCGTTACGGCTGCCGGGGTTGTTCGAGTTTCGGGCCGGGTGTAGTGGTCGCGGGTGGGACCTGCTGAATGCCGGAATTGTCCGGCGTGCGCAGGCTGGGGTCGACGGGTTCCGTCGCGATGTAGCGCGTGCCCCGGACGGTATTGCGCCGGACCTTGCGCGGCGTCGGATCGACTTTTTCCTTCTCCGCTTCGGCTTCCGCGGCGGCCTGGGCTGCGGCGTCTTCGGCCGCTTTGGCAGCTTCGGCCTGGCGGGCGGCCTCCTCGGCGTCGGCGGCGCTCCGCTGTGACGCGAGTTCGGCGGCGCGCGCGGACTGCGATTCGCGATAGGCCTGTTCGCGCGCGGCGGCATTCTCGGGAATCTGGTTGAGGCCGAGGTTATTCTGTCCGACGACTTCGGTCACGTTCCCGGAGGCGTCGCGGACTTCGATGGGTTGCTTGCCTTTGCCCGAGAAGCTGACGACCGCCTGTTCGTCGCCCGAGGCGAGCGTAGCGGAGAGAAGAATTGCGCTGGATATCGTGGCGCGAAACAGCATCGGCGTGCCCCCCATGTAGCCATTCAATGGTACCACATGGGGATTTTCGGATGCGGGAGGGACGTGGCAAATGGGCCCTGGACGCGCCAGAATAGGGGCGGAGGGAATCACGCATGATTATTGGCGTACCGAGGGAGATTAAGGCGGACGAGAACCGTGTGGCGCTGGTGCCGTCGGGCGTGGGGGCGTTGACGGCGCGCGGACATTCGGTGCTGGTGCAGGCTGGCGCGGGCGTGGGCAGCGGGATTGCCGACGGAGCGTATCGCACGGCGGGTGCGCGCATCGTGAAGGACGCGAAGGCCGTTTG
>CAZCFY010000012.1:0-135908 GCA_964498095.1 uncultured Bdellovibrionales bacterium
TAAAACCTGTCATTTAGATCGGACTTTCTGTCCTGGTCACGCAGGTCATATTGAATTGGTGAAACCCGTTTTTCAATTCCAATATATGCATATTATTTTACGTCTCTTAAAATCGGTTTGTTTATTTTGTAATAAATCGTTAATTGATATTGGTCGCTGCTTTGGTGGCAAAGATCATACAACAGTCATTAATGCTTTGCGCCGTATTGAAGATCAACTGCAAGAAAATCAAGAATTGCGCAACGATTTAAATGATTTAGAAAAACAAATCCAGAATATCACAGGGCTGTGAATGTGGGTTGTGGAATGAAATGTGGATTTTTGTGTATTGGCGTGTGAGTTAAAAGTTTCGCACAAAAGTGAAGATTTATTCACTTTCTTACCGCTTCTTAAGTCCACATTGAATGATGAATTAAATTAGGAGCTTAAGTCGGTAAATGAAATATAAACGCCCCTACTACTACTACTATATTTATATATATAAATATTAATAGAAGATTAGTAAGGGAGCAAAAGGGGAACACATGGAATTTAAGGTACAACAAGAATCTCTTCTTTCTGCATTAAGCAGGATGCAAAGCATAGTTGAAAAGAAAAGCACTATGCCCATATTGCAAAACGTACTTTTGCAGGCCGAAAACGATAAGCTCAAAATTTTTGCTACCGATTTAGAAGTCAGCTTAGTTGATGAAGTACAAATCGAAGGAAAAAAAGACGGGTCTATCGCGGTTAACGCTAAGAGCTTTTATGATATTATCAAAGAATTAGATCCCCAGGTTATTAGCGTCAGCAAAAAAGATAATATTCTTTTAATTAAACAAAAGCGTTCTGAGTTTAACTTGAATTGTATCGCCGCCGAAGAATATCCCGTGTTCCCCACATATACGACCAAGGATTTCTTAAAGATCGATACTAAGCAACTCTTGGACATGATCGATAAAACCCTTTACAGCGTTTCTAACGACCAAACCCGATATCACTTAAACGGTGTTTACTTTGAAACTAAATCCCAAGATAAAAACCCAGTGTTCCGCATGGTCGCTACCGACGGTCACCGCTTAAGTCTTATTGACCGCAAAGCTAGCGTGACGGGTTCGTTAAAAGTGGAGCAGGGAGTAATTATACCGCGCAAAGGTGTTAATGAAATTAGAAAACTCCTTGAATCCCTCGGAGGTGATTTTGAAATGGCCGTCGAAGGCGTGCAGTTTATCTTAAAAAATCAAAATACGGTTTTGATGGTACGCTTAGTAGAAGGAAAATATCCTAACTATCAGCAGCTGATTCCAGAAAAACTACCGAAGAAAATCCAGGTTCGTCGAGAACCCTTGATGAACTCTTTAAAACGCGTTTCCCTTCTGGCGAATCAAAAATCGCGCGGCGTGATTTTGAGTATTTCTAAAGGAAAAATGGAAATTCTTTCTAATGATCCAGAATTAGGAAATGCTAAAGAGGAACTTGATATCGATTACGATGGCGCGGGAATTAAAATTTCCTTTAATGCGAAATATATTATGGATGTTTTATCAGCATGTGACGATGATGAAGTTGATATTTCTTTGAATGATCAGCTTTCACCGGGTCTTGTGCGCCCTCATCATGACGCTAATTACACCTGCGTTGTTATGCCAATGCGTATTTGATGAGAATTAAAGAGGTAGAACTTTTTAACTACCGTAACTTCGAAAAGCTGCACTTATCCTTCAACGATAAGTGCAATCTTTTTTTAGGAGAAAACGGGCAAGGAAAAACAAATCTCTTAGAGTCACTTTATCTTATGGGTCGGGGTTCTAGTTTTCGGCCGACCGAAACAAAGTCTTTCGTGAATTACGTGAGTGCAGAAAAGGAATCATTTATTCGCGGCGCGCTGGCGTATAATAATATTAATTACTCGGCTCAGGTCATAATTCAGAATACAAAAAAGAAATTTAAAGTTAACGGCAAGGCGGTGAGTTCCACGGCGTTAGCGGGTATCTTACCGATTATTCTTTTTAGTCCCGAAAGTTTGGCGTCGATTAAGGGTTCCAGTGGCGAACGCCGCCAGCTTCTTGACGAAATGATATTATTAAACAACCCAGAAAACGCCGATATTCTGTGGCGATTTGCGAAAGCACTTAGAACTCGCAATAAGGTGTTAAAAGATTTCGCTGCCGAAAAAATATCACGAAAACAATTTGATGATGTTTTTGAAAGTATAACCGAACCCTATTTGCAAGCGGCGGTAGACTTAACTTTTGTACGCTTAGTTACCCTTCGGCAGATTCAACCGGAGTTTCAAAATGCACTGGAAAAAATATTCTCCTACAATGTCGCCACTCGCATTGATTACTTAGTAAGCTCTTCCCGTGCTAACGATCTTAAGTACGAAGAAATACACGACGCGCTACATAAGAGGGCGCAAGAATTGCGGGTGGCGGAGGCGAGTTCAGCAACGAGCTTAGTTGGGCCGCACCGACACGATATTGAAATTTATTTTGCCGAAAAAAACTCGCGTTTTTATTGCTCACAAGGTCAGCAACGAGCCTTGATTTTGGCTTTGAAATTTGCCCAAATCATGTATCATTATAGGGTTTTTCAAAAGTATCCTGTATTGTTGTTGGATGATGTGCTATCAGAGTTAGATTTGGATAAGAAGATGAATTTACTAGACTTAGTGGGACAAGTGGATGCCCAGGTCTTCCTGACAACCACTGATCGCCGCTTTCAGGAGATTTTGAAAACGGAGAACTATTCTCTGTTTGAAATCAATGATGGAATTGTCACAAGGAAATAAGGTGTCGCAAGAAGTGTCCCAAAAACAATATACCGCGGATTCAATTCAAGTTTTAGAAGGCCTAGAGGCCGTACGCAAACGTCCTGGAATGTACATTGGTGACACCGGCGTTCGCGGTTATCACCATCTTGTGTATGAGATCGTGGATAACTCGGTAGACGAGGCGCTCGCTGGCTTTTGTACGGAAATAACCGTCACTATCAACGCCGATGAAAGTATCACGGTAGAAGATAACGGCCGCGGTATTCCTGTTGATAGCCATAAAGCCGGAAAGTCAGCTCTCGAAATCGTAATGACTGTTCTCCACGCTGGTGGAAAATTCGGTGGAGATTCTTACAAAGTATCAGGCGGACTGCATGGTGTGGGTGCATCGGTTGTTAATGCACTCTCTAGCTTCTGTACCGTCCAAGTAAAACGCGATGGTCATGTATGGACACAAAGCTTCGAACGTGGAATTCCCGGTGGAAAAGTCGAGAAAGTTGGAGAAACAAAAAGCACCGGAACACGCACGACCTTTAAACCAGATAAAGCAATTTTTAAAGAAGAAGGAATGAAATATTCTTTCGAAACACTTTCCACGCGGTTTCGCGAACTGGCATTTTTAAATGCCGGCTTAAAAATTAATCTCATAGATGCACGTACGGAAAAAAGACAAACCTTTCAGTTCATGAATGGTTTGAAAGATTTTATCTCTTACTTAAATGAAGCTAAAAAAGTAATCCATAAAGACGTCGTTTTCTTTAAAGACAACAAAGAGGACGTCGAAGTTGAAATAGCCATGCAATGGAATGATTCCTACTCGGAATCAATTTATTCCTATTGTAATAACATCCATACGATCGAGGGCGGGACTCACATGGCCGGCCTGCGCGGGGCTTTGACAAGAACTGCCAACGCATACGCGGCTGCTAATAATCTTTTGAAAGATTTAAAAGAAGGGTTAGAAGGCGATGATATTCGTGAAGGACTCGCCGCCGTCGTATCCGTAAAAGTTCGTGAGCCACAATTTGAAGGTCAAACAAAAACCAAGCTGGGTAATACCGAAGTTAAGGGTATCGTAGAGTCCATGGTAAATGAGTATTTGGCGGATTACTTTGATCGCAATCCATCGAGTGCGAAATCCATCATAGGTAAATGCGTTGATTCAGCTCGGGCCCGAATTGCGGCCCGCAAAGCCCGCGAGTTAACTCGGCGGAAAACGGCGCTCGACGGGAATTCATTACCGGGAAAAATGGCGGACTGCCAAGAGTCAGATCCAAAACTTTGTGAATTATATCTGGTGGAAGGGGACTCGGCGGGCGGCTCAGCAAAACAGGCGCGTGACCGTAAGGTACAAGCTGTATTGCCTTTGCGCGGTAAAATCTTAAACGTTGAAAAGGCGCGTTTTGATAAAATGATCTCCAACGAAGAGATCAAAATGATTATTTCGGCTTTGGGTACCGGTATCGGCAAAGAAGATATGAATGCCGATAAGATTCGTTATCACAAAGTTATCATCATGACAGATGCGGACGTCGACGGCTCTCATATTCGCACCCTCCTACTCACTTTCTTTTACCGT
The DNA here is from genome assembly GCA_964498095.1 of uncultured Bdellovibrionales bacterium. Taxonomy (GTDB): domain Bacteria; phylum Bdellovibrionota; class Bdellovibrionia; order Bdellovibrionales; family SG-bin7; genus SG-bin7. Next base: position 4,332 of record CAZCFY010000012.1, read on the forward strand.
CAAATGCCGCAGATTATCGAGAAGGGCTATGTTTATATCGCGCAACCGCCCTTGTACCGCGTAAAAAAGGGGAAATCCGAAAAATTTATTAAAGACGAGCGGGCACTTACGGATCACTTGGTAACTTCCATGCTTCCCGAAATTAAAATAAAATCCGCGAAAAAAGATTTAAGCGAAGCGGACAAAAAGAAACTTTTGATCGATATCGAAAAGCTTTGTCACCTTATCAAAGCAATGTCGATAAAGTATGATCCGGAAGTTTTATATTATTTAATTAACAATAAACCGGATTTAAAAGGCTTCTTAAAAGACACGAAGCAAATTGATTCTTTTGTTAAAGACTTACAAACTTGGTGCAAAAAATTCCCATTAAAAGGAATTTCACAGGTTAAACATAAAATAACTACGGACGAGGAACATAACTCTAATTCCGTGGCGGTAGCCGTAACTCGCTTTGCTCATGAATCGATAACGACATTAAATTATAATTTTAGTCAGTCCGGTGAGTGGAAGGAAGTATCAAAGCTTTGGGAAGAAATTTCTTCTCTTGCGACGGTACCGTTTAAAGTGAGTGTGGGCGAAGCCGAAAACGTGTTTGAGGACTTGCGTGATTTTTACGATTACTTTATTGAATCCAGCAAATCGGGGATATATTTGCAGCGCTATAAAGGATTGGGCGAAATGAACCCAGATCAGCTTTGGGAAACCACACTAAATCCAAAAAACCGTACGTTGTTGAGAGTATCGATCGAAGATGCAATTTCTGCCGATGAAACCTTTAGCGTATTAATGGGTGAAGAAGTTGAACCGCGAAGAAAATTTATCGAAGACAACGCTCTTTCAGCAAAAGAACTCGACGTTTAGGATAATAAATCATGGAAAATAACGAACAAGGCGTAACCAACGTAGATATTAATCAAGAAATGCGGGACGCGTACCTGCAATATTCGATGAGTGTTATCGTCGGCCGCGCGCTACCAGACGTTCGTGACGGCTTAAAGCCAGTACATCGCCGCGTCCTTTATGCGATGAAGGATCTCGGCAACACCCACGACAAACCTTACAAAAAATCCGCACGTGTAGTCGGGGATGTGATTGGTAAATATCATCCGCATGGTGATATCGCAGTTTACGATACGATGGTGCGTATGGCGCAAGATTTTTCGTTGCGCTATCCCTTGATAGATGGACAGGGAAACTTTGGTTCTATCGACGGAGATTCTCCGGCCGCGCAACGTTATACCGAAGTGAGAATGACCCGTCTTGCAGAAGAAATTCTGGAAGACATTGATAAAGAAACAGTACCGTTTGGTCCTAACTACGATGACTCTTTGCTTGTGCCGCATGTTTTGCCAGCAAAATTTCCTAACCTTTTGGTAAACGGAAGCTCTGGTATTGCCGTGGGTATGGCGACAAATATTCCGCCACATAATTTAGGTGAAGTGGTTGATGGCTGTATAAAAGTTATCGAAGAGCCGGATTGTACGGTGGACGATCTTATTAAAATTATTCCCGGGCCCGACTTTCCTACTTCCGGCGTTATCGCTGGCAGTCAGGGAATTATCGAGGCGTACAAAAAGGGCCGCGGGATTATTTCTCTAAAGGCGGTAGCTGAAATCGTTCAGGTTAAAGACCGCGAAGAAATCGTTATTACTGAAATTCCCTACATGGTTAATAAGGCCAAAATGATCGAGCAGATGGCCGAGCTCGTCAAAGAAAAGAAAATAGAAGGTATTTCTGATATTCGTGACGAATCTTCGAAAGAAGGCTTACGCGTAGTTATTTTTATCAAGAAAAACGAGAACGCGAGCGTCATCCTAAACCGGCTCTATAAATATACGCAAATGCAAGTGAGCTTCGGTATCATCATGCTGGCACTTGATCACCGCAATCAGCCGGTAATTTTTGATCTTAAGAAAATGCTGAGCGCTTTCGTAGAACACAGAAAAGATGTGGTAACGAAACGCTGTATTTTCGAGTTAAAGAAATCCCAAGCCCGATTACATATCTTGGAAGGCTTAAATAAAGCGATAGATCAAATCGACGCTGTTATCGCGACAATTAAAGCGGCAAAGGAACCTCATGCCGCGCGCGAAACTTTAATGGAGAAATTCACTTTCTCTGAGAAGCAAGCGACGGCCATTCTTGAAATGCGCCTGCAACGGTTAACGGGACTAGAGCGTAAGAAAATTCAAGATGAGATGGCCGAACTTCTGACGACCATCGAGTGGCTCGAAAAAGTTTTGGGCGATGTCCGCGAAATTTATAAAATCATTGTTTCTGAGCTAAAAGAAATTAAAGACAAGTACGCCGATAAACGTCGTACGCAAATTGAAGGTGCGGGCGCGCAAATTGAAGACGAAGATCTTATTTCAAGTGAAGATGTTTTTGTTACCGTAACGGATACGGGCTATATCAAACGCGTTTCAATGAAAGAATACCGCACCCAAAATCGTGGTGGCCGCGGCTTAAAGGGAGCGGAAACTCGCGAAGATGACTTTGTATCAAGTATTTTTGTAGCTAATACGAAGACGACGCTTCTCGTGTTTACGGATAAGGGTAAGCTGTATTGGTTGAAGGTTTATAAACTCCCTGAGGGGTCCAGAACCGCTAAAGGTAAGGCGATAGTAAATTTACTCAATATGGCTTCCGGTGAAAAGGTAAGAGCTATTTTACCGGTTAAAGAATTCTCAGAGAATAATTACGTCGTAATGGTTACCAAGAATGGCATTATCAAAAAGACTTCGTTAGAGGCGTTTTCAAACCCACGTCCATCGGGAATTATTGCGTTAACCACTGATTTAAATGACCGAGTTATAGACGTGAATTTAAGTGACGGTCAGTCCGACGTATTTATTTGTACTAAAGACGGTATGTCGATTCGTTTTGAGGAAGGTGATGTGCGCCCCATGGGACGAGCTGCTCGCGGGGTAAAAGCAATAGCACTTGGCAAGGACGACGAAGTCGTAGGTATGGCAGTAATCACTAAAGACTTCAAAGGGTCAGTATTGTTAGTGACCGAGAAGGGTTACGGCAAACGTACTCTTGCCGAAGAATATCGCTCACAGAGCCGCGCTGGCGTTGGTATTATTACGCAAAAAGTAACCGATAAAGTCGGAAATGTCGTACGCGCTAACCTCGTTCATGAAGACGACGAAGTCATAGTTACTACAAATAAAGGCCAGGCTATTCGCATGCAGGGAAAACAAATCTCACTTATTGGCCGCAATACTCAAGGCGTGCGCGTACTAGATGTGCCCGAAGGCGAGATGGTAACCGGTTTTGCCGTGATCAAATCAGCAGGCGGTGAAGATGAAGTGTCCTCGGGGAACGGTGCGATTCATTAGGATATTAGTCCTCGCAGCCCTGGTTTTGGGTTGCGAGATGGAATCCGAATCTTCTTTAAAAAAGAAAGCCGAAGAGTCCGAATCCAGCGGAAACTATAAACGCGCCATCGAATCTTACGAGAAAATTATAAATATAAAAGGGAAGGGCCAGGACTCCGTACCTTTTGCCAAAGCCGCAGCCCAGATGGCGCTTATCAAAACCAAAGAATACGAGCGTGCCCTTAAGTTTTTTCGCTACATTATTTTAAATTCAACTTCGTCAGAAGATCGCCTCGAAGCCCAGAAGAATATTGCTGAAATTCATTTTACGCATATAGCGACTCCTGATCATTCCGAAGCCATAAAAGAACTTTCAAAACTTCTGACTTTGAATCTTACGGCGGAAGAGAAAGTGAACTATCACACGGACTTGGCAAAGGCCTATTACCGTGCCAATAATTTTTATCAGGCCCAAATCGAAATCGATCGCATTTTACAGGAAACAAAGGACAAAACGCGCCACTATGATTTAAAACGGCTCAAGGCGGATATATATTTATCCTCGAAGGATCAGCAAAACGCCGTAAATATTTACGTAGATCTCTTAAAGTCATATCCCGAACAGGCAAAAAAAGATGACATCGGGTTAAGCTTGGCAGTTAGTTATGAAGACCAAGAGCGCTATGACAAAGCTATTGAGGTTCTAACTAGCTTGAAAAAGGAATCGGAAAAACCTGAATATCTAGATTTGCGCATTAAGAGATTAAAAGAGAGATTGGCGCAGCAACCAGGAGCCCACGGCTTAAGAAAATAGATGAAAAAAGCAGCAACATTTATAGGAATAGGTTTCGAACTCATTGTTTTGGTTTGGTTTGCAAATTCACTGGGAGAAAATTTAGACAAGAGATTAGATCTAAATGGTAACGGAAGCGCGTATGGAGTGTTGATAGCTTTCGTACTTTGGTTCATTCACATGATCGTGATGGCAAAATCTGTAATGAATGATGAAGAAGATGATGCAAAGCCCCAATAGCAGTGAGATTGACAGCTTAGCGTCTCTTTAGATAATTTGCATTACTCAAAACTTTAAGGACATTTGATGGGTCATCACTTTAATTGGACACTACTCATTCCTGGTGTGAATCACGACAACATGCATGTTGCGACCTTATTAATTGTTTCAACAATTTTAATTTTAATTGCATTCGCCGCCTACTTCGCGCTTGGCCAAGGTGAAAAATCAGTAGTACCAGCAGGAAAATTTTCGCTTAAGGGAGTTTTTGAAGTATTTGTTGAATTCATTGTGGATATGATCGATGGAATTATCGGTCATCATGGACGTTATTTAACGCCGCTTTATGGTTCGCTTTTTCTTTTTATTTTCTTTAACAACTTGGCGGGACTAATTCCGGGAATGACACCGGCGACGGATAACTTTAATACGACGGTGGCGATAGGCGTTTTTTCTTTTATCGTTTATAATATTCTTGGCGTAAAAGAAAACGGCCTCGGCTATCCAAAGCACATTATTTTACCGATACCCGTCGACTCTTGGTGGCGCTCAAACCCGGTAGGCCGCTTTATTACAGGGACAATTGCCAACCCGCTTTTTTATATTAGCTTGATGGTGGGAATGATTGAAATTGTTTCGCATCTCTTCCGGCCGCTGACCTTGGGAATTCGTCTTGCCGCAAACATGACGGCGGATCATGCGGTGCTGTCAGAGTTTTTACATCTGACGGGATATTATTTAGTACCAGTAATTTTTTATGGCTTTGGATTGTTCGTATGTGCAGTTCAGGCCTATGTATTTACTATGTTATCAATGATTTACGTCGCAATGGCTACAGCCCATGAAGAACACTAAAAAGGAGAGAATGTAACATGAGAAACAACAAACTAATTTTGACAGCGATGACAATGTTAGCTGCATCACCAGCTTTAGCAGAAGAAGCAGCCGCTGGTGCCGCAACCGGAAGCTACTTGAAACCGCTTGGCGCAGGTCTTGCGATTGGTATCGCTGCTATCGGCGGAACAATGGGACAAGGTAAAGCCGTAGCTGCCGCAATGGACGGGATTTCTCGGAACCCATCAGCTGCTGGAAAAATGTTTATTAACTACGTACTAGGTCTCGCTCTTATCGAGTCACTGGTTCTATTAGCGTGGTTAACTGCTGGAAATATTTTAAAGTAAAAATTTACCAGTCACTGAGTTGCGGTTCTGCGCAACTTCTTCAGGGGTGCCGGCGGCGACAATTTCGCCGCCAGCGTCACCGCCTCCTGGTCCTAGATCAATAACGTAATCGGAAGATTTAATAACGTCGACGTGATGTTCGATGACTACTACGGTATTGCCCTGATCAACAAGTTCATGCAAAAGCGATAAAAGATTTGATACGTCGTGAAAGTGCAAGCCCGTGGTCGGTTCGTCTAATATATAAAGTGTCTTTCCGGTGCCACGTTTAGACAATTCTTTACTTAGTTTTACCCGCTGTGCTTCACCGCCTGATAGCGTCGTGGAGCTTTGACCAAGCGTAATGTAGTCAAGCCCAACACGATGAAGGGTTTCTAGTTTTCTGTGAATGAGAGAATGATTTTTAAAAAACTCAGTGGCCGTTGCTACGTCCATATCCAAGACGTCGGCAATAGATTTATCTCTATATTTAATATTCAGAGTCTCTTTATTGTAACGCTTTCCCATACACCGATCGCATTGGACAAATACGTCGGATAAGAAATGCATTTCTACTCTAACCATGCCTGCTCCCTGGCAGCCTTCGCACCGCCCACCGGCGACATTAAAACTAAAGCGGCCGGGCTTGTAGCCACGTAGTTTAGCTTCGGGATGATTGGCATAAAGATCGCGGATCAGCGGAAGTGCACCGATATAAGTGGCGGGATTAGACCGTGGTGTGCGGCCAATCGGCTTTTGATTTATTTCTACGATTTTATCCAAATGTTCTATGCCAGAAATATTCTTATGCGGAGAAACTATATAACTCGCCTTATTAAAAGTATTGGCGAGCGCCTTATAAAGTGTATCGATAATAAGAGTGCTTTTGCCGCTTCCCGAGACACCCGTCACAGATATAAACGTCCCAAGAGGTATTTCTAAATTTACGTTTTTTAAATTGTTACCACTGGCTCCCACTAACTTTAAAAACTTTCCCTGAGCGCTACGCCGTTCTTTGCGCTCAAAAACCTTTAGATTACCACTAAGGAATTTTCCGGTAAGACTTTTAGCCGACTTTTCGATTTGCCTTGGGTTTCCTTCAGCGACGATTTCTCCGCCCAGCACCCCGGCCCGCGGGCCAATATCAAAAACGTAATCGGCCTGGCGAATCGTTTCTTCATCATGTTCGACCATAAGAACTGTGTTTCCGCGGTCGCGAACGTTACGAATGATATCCAAAAGCGCATGGTGATCTTTGGCGTGGAGTCCAATGCTGGGCTCATCTAACACATAAAGTACACCGATAAGGGAAGAGCCAAGCTGACTCGCTAAACGAATTCGCTGCGCCTCCCCGCCAGAAAGTGTTTTCGTCATTCGGTTCATGTTTAGGTAGCCAACACCAACATTTTCCAGATATTTTAAGCGCGCCGTCAGTTCCTCAAAAATCTTATGGGCCAAAAGGTCGTCGCGACCCTTAAGGTCAAGGCCAGCGAAAAATTTAATTAGGCGCGCGCAGTCCATTTCGCCCAGTTCAAAAATATTTTTATCGGCGATAGTAAAGCTTAAAGCTTCGGGGCGAAGCCGCGTGCCCTTACAGGCACTGCAAAGAAGGGCCGGTTGGTCATCCAAAGCTTCGTCGTCATCAGAGTCTTCGACGACATCGGAGAAAAACCCCACCCCATTACAGGCATCACAGGCGCCGCGCGGATTATTAAAGCTAAAAAATCGTTGGTCCACTTCGGGAAAGCTAAACCCGCAGCGGCCACATGCTTTATGCAAAGAATAGTTTTTTCTCTTGCCGGCGGTATCCTCGACAGAGCAATAGCCCGCAGAAATAGAAAGTGCGGAATTTAAGCTGTCCTTGAGCCGCGGCAGTAAGTCCTCACGTAATACAAGGCGGTCGATTAGCAAATCTATGTCATGGGACTTTTTCTTGGCAAGGCGTTGGGCGCTTTCCAAATCGGTATAAACCCCGTCGATCTTTGCTCTAGTATAGCCAAGGCCAAGCCAGCGTTGGAATTCCTTTAAAAACTCACCCTTTTTTCCCTGAGCCATTGGCGCTAAGAGAAAAAACTTCGTACCCTTCGGCATTCTATTTATATCATCAAAAATTTGTTGGGGAGTTTGACTGGAAACTGGAACTTTACAAGTGGGACAATAAGGCGTCCCAATTTTCGCATAGAGGAGTCTTAAAAAGTCATAGATTTCGGTAACTGTTCCCACTGTTGAGCGCGGATTATAAGAAATAGTCTTCTGATCAATTGCAATCGCCGGGGATAAACCCGTTATGGAATCAACTTCGGGTTTTTTTAGTTGTTGCAGAAAATTCTTAGCATACGACGAAAGGCTCTCGATATAACGCCGCTGACCTTCGGCATAAATTGTGTCAAAGGCCAATGAAGATTTTCCGCTACCGCTAAGACCCGTTAAAACGGTAATCTTATCGCGCTGAATATCCAGATTTAAGTTTTTTAAATTATGTTCCCGGGCACCACGAATAAGTATTCCGGGATCATGCTTTTCAACCATTTAGAAATCTTTCAACCCGGGGCTGAATCTCTCCCTGTATCCGATCCAGGCCGGATTTAGTATTAGCTTCGAAACGAAGAACTACGACAGGCTGAGTATTAGATGGACGAACGAGAGCCCAACCATCGTCAAAGCTCAGGCGCAATCCGTCAATTTCATTAACGGTGTAACCATTGCTTTTTGACGTGTATATATCTTTTAGAACTTTTACGACAGCAACTTTTTTTTCTTCGGTAGTATCTATTCTTATTTCGGGAGTATTGTAGGCCTCACCAAAATTTTCTAAAAGTTGAGGGATATTTTTTCCCGTTTTTTCCATTATTTCTACGATGCGAAGGCCCGCATACATTGCGTCGTCATAACCAAAATTGCGGTCCGCAAAAAAGATGTGACCACTAAACTCTCCTCCAAAAGGGGCTTTAGTTTCTTTAATTTTGGATTTAATTAAGCTATGCCCTGTCTTCCACATAATGGGCTTTCCTCCGCGGGCCTTAATGTCGGCATATAGGCGATCGGAACATTTTACGTCACCAATAATGGTCGCACCTCTATTGGTCTCGAGAATATCACGGCTAGCAATAGCCATGATCTCATCGCCGTAAATCATACGCCCCTCGTGATCGATCAAACCAATGCGATCAGAGTCCCCGTCAAATCCAATGCCGAGCATTGCCTTTTCGGCCAAAACTTTATCACGCAATTGCTTCATATTTTTTTCTACTGTCGGATCGGGGTGATGATTGGGGAAGCGTCCGTCTGGCTCCTCAAAAATAATTTTCGGCTTTAAACCCACGCCCTCATAAAGACGGCGCACGACACATCCTGCCGCGCCATTGGCGACATCGAGTACCACTGGGACGGTATTCTTAAAATTAAATTCGCTTTTGTAATGATCTACATAAATCGATAAAATATCGAAATCAGATTCACTGCCCGTTCCCGATACAAAATCTTTAGAGGCGATAATTTTGCCCAGAGCCTGGATCTCGGCACCATAAATCGTTTGGTTGCCGACAGAAATTTTAAAACCATTGTACTCCGGCGGGTTGTGACTGCCTGTAATCATAAGAGCACCAGAAATATTTTCTAACTTAAAAGTAGAAAAATAAGAAATAGGCGTAGCGATCATTCCCAGCCGCACAACCTGCGCGCCCGATTCCACCATACCCCTAATCAAGCTTTTATAAATAGCGGGGCTAGAAAGACGAGCGTCATGACCGACGGTAATTTTGGGTGTCCTGATTCCCGTTTTTTTTACAATATAAGAAACATGCGCGCGTCCAAGTAATTGCACAAAACCCAAATCGAAATCTTTTTCGTAAACACCGCGGATATCATATTCGCGATAAATTTCCGGATTTATAAGCGCCATTATTTACCTTCCTTTAATGAGATCGGCTGCTAACTTTATAGCGGCTATCATTGAGCGCGGGTCAGCTTTGTTTTGGCCAAATATGTCTTTGGCTGTGCCATGATCTACACTTGTTCTAACAAAGGGTATACCAAGGGTCAAATGTACACCCGGTTGCGAAAAACCATGGAGCATCTTAAACGGAATTAGGCCTTGGTCGTGGTAAGATGCCACTAAGACAGAATATTTTTTCCACCGCCCCTTGGCAAAAACAACATCAGGTACCAGCGGGCCATCTAATATTAAGCCGCGCTTTTTCAATTGGCGGATAACAGGATTATACGTGGTCGCCTCTTCCTTTCCCAAAAGTCCGTTTTCGCCGGCATGGGGATTTAGGGCGACAATACCTATTGGTAAACGACCTACCTTTTTTGGGAGAGACTGGCGAAACTCTTCGGAAGCTAAGATCGCCGAGGTTAATAACGGCCGAGTCATTTTAACTTGGGTAACAGGTGAATGCCCAGTTGCTAAAACAACACTAAGCCGCGAGCCGCGGAAAGCCATAAAAGTATTTCTGGCGCTTGCGACCTTTTTTAGAATCTCGGTGTGGCCAATATAATTAAATCCCGCTTTTCTAATTTCTGTTTTAGAAAGTGGAGCAGTTACTAAGCCAGCAAAAATCTTTTTCTTACAGAAACGAGCGGCATCATAAACCCACTTGGCGGGAGAGTTGTCTGACGCGACTTCGACGAGTTCTATTTTTCCATCATTCAATTCTCTTAACGCGGAAGCTATGTTACTTACTTCGACAGATTGAAAGTGCCGAGACAAAGGCTTAGTAATTCGCTTAGCCTTTGATGAGCGAAAAAGTATGTAAGCGAGATCCTTTTTGGGCCCAATATTTAAAAGGGCCTTTACGCAAATTTCTAAACCAATGCCATCGGTGTCGCCGCTAGTGATGGCGAGAAGGCGCCTCATATTTTATTAACGCGGATAAAGGCTTCTTGTTTGCGTTGATCAAGCCAAATTCGAAACTGTCTTTGAAACGCTTTTTGCGAAAGCAGGCCGCGGGTTTTTTCAATTTCCTCTTGGGCCGCCGGATTGGCGATAACTTTTTTATCAGTAAGTTTTAAAATATGCAGGCCGAATTTTGTTTTGATCGGGCCAACAGTGTCGCCGACCTTCATTTTTTTTACGGCCGCCTCGAACTCCTTTAACATTTCGCCTTGTCGGAAAGTGCCAAGTTTACCGCCGGGAGAAAAGTTTGGATCCTCACTATTATCACCGGCCAAGTCTTCAAAACTTTTTCCTTCACTGAGCTTTTTTAAAACACCGTCGACGCGCTTCTTAGCCTGGGCGGCGCCGCCACTAATTTTAAAAAGAATGTGTGAAATGGAATATTCAGCTATTTGATTGGGAGACGTCTGCGAACCCAAGTAACCTTGAACCTCTTCGTCGGACACGCGAATATTCGAAGTAAGGTTCTTCTCGATGAGAGACTGGCGCTCTAGGCGCGTCTTAATCATGTTTTGATATTCAGCAAAATCAATTCCTTGTCCCTGCAGGGCGGTTTTAAGCTGAGAGCGGTTCATCTTATTATTTTTACTAATGTTACGAATTTCCTTTTCTACGCGCTCGACAGTGATCGAGAGATTCTGCTTTTTAACTTCGCTATCGAGAATTTTTTCGTCGATAAGTACACCGACAAGCTTGTTGCGGTCGGACAAGAGCTCCTTAGGAGTCAATCCTTGCGATACGAGTTCGTCCATCGCCATTTTAGCTTTTAAACGGGACTCATATCTCTGAATGTCGGTAAGGGTAATAACTTCGTCATTAACAATAGCCACAATCTTTTCCACAGTTTCAGCGCCGGCGGACATCGCCGTTAAGATGACGGCAACAAACAATAAATTTTTCATCGGTCCTCCGTGGTTAACTTAATAGACCCGATAACGGGCTCATTCTTAAAAACCTTATTTTTGCGAATCTGCTCTTCTAACCATTGTGAGTAGGCCGCTTGTTCTTTGTTTTCAAGCAAATTTTTTCTAATGGCGTCGCGGGATTCTTTAAATGACTGTACGCCGCCCTGGCGTTTGTCGATCAGCTGAATAATATGAAAGCCATAAGGGCTTTTTAGTACATTGCTCACCGAACCCGGCTTAAGATTATAAGCGTCATTATAGACCTCTAAAGTCTCGGTATCGATCCAATCCGTTAAGCCGCCAGATTTACCTTCGGGGGCAATTGAAAAGCGCTCGGCTAACTTGTCAAAGGACTTCCCCTTTTTTAATTCCTTTTGAACCTCTTTGGCGCCTTCTTCGGTATCTATGACTATTTGGCGGACCTTAACAGCCTTAGATTTTTTAAATTTATCTTTGTTGTGATCATAATAGGTCTGTAACTCTGACTCCGTGGGGGCGGAATAGGCCGTGCGGAGCTCTTGAAACAATTTTTTTTCGATAATTGAAAGCATGACCTTATCGCGCCAGCGTTCATAGGTTAAGCCTTCGCGCGAAAGAGCCGTTTGAAAGGCATTGTTATTCGGATAGTTTTTTTCCATTCTTTCGGCTTCGGTCGTGATTTCATTTTCTGTCGGCGTTATTCCTTTTTCTTTGGCCCAGGCACGCAAAAATGAGTGCACGACAAATTCGCGCAAAACATCGGATTTAATGCGGTTGACTGTTTGCGGCTCTTTAACAACCACAGCATCGAGATGTTTAGCGCGGGCCATGATTAACTGGGCAAACTCCTTGGCCGTAAGAGAGTCAGTGCCGACGCGGGCTACGACGGTACTTTGAATCGGCGGGGCCTCTTTCGTACAGGCAACTGCCCAGAACAAAAGGGTGCCCAGAAAAAATTTTGTCATAAAAATTTATTTTTTAAGTAACGCGAGGTTTTTCTTGATCGGATATTTTTTCATTAATCCAACAAAATAGTTATCAAATAGTTTCTTGCGCTTCTCCTCGAAGACGGCAACGCGAATTTGTTGCTTGTTAGCGTCTTTGTAGGTGTTAACGTCGGTGACTTTAACTATATGGTAGCCGTACTGGGTTTCTACGAGACCGGTAATGCCGCCCTTTTTTGTTTTTAATGCCGCCTCATAGTAAGGAGGAACAAGCGTTAAACGACTTTGCCAGCCAAGATCACCGCCATTTGATTTACTGATAGTGTCGTCGGAATACAAAGAAACGAGTTCGTCAAAAGGGCGCTCACTTTTCTTTACGGTGGCAAAGATTTCCTCAGCCCGTTTCTTGGCGGAACTCTTTTCTTGTTCAGTTGCTCCCGGCTTAAACTGAATCAAAATATGACTTGTGCGAATTTCGGGGTTACTTTTATACCACGCCTGCATTTCGGCTTCCGTGACTTCGATTTTATCTACGCTCTTTCCAATCATTCTTTCGACAAGACCTGAATAGACAGCTTCTTCGATTTTTCTTTTTACCGCAGGGTCGTTGGTGAGATTATTTTTTTCCGCCTCTTGCAAGCCGACTTCGTAACGAATTAAGTCTTCCAAGAAAACATCTTTGGGCGGTGGATTCATGGTCTTCATTAGAACTTCGCCATATTTGTCGTTAAACTCCCTGAGGGTGATTTGCTTTTTGCCAATAGTGGCCAAAACTTCGTTGGTCTGCGCCAAAGCGGCAGAAATGGAAAACGAAAAGAATAAGGCTAAAAGTATTTTGATCATAAATCCTCCACCTATAACGCTAGATATTTTAAGGCTTTTTGTCTAGCGGTTTCAAAGCGTTGAACTAGCTCTCGCGCCAAGTCATCGCTGCGTGTGTCCGAGGTTTTCGAGATGGGTCCCATGGGGTCGTCCCAAAGAATTACGACCGTAGCGAAAAACTTTGGGAAAAAGGATTTGTCCCAGGTTTTTGTGAGTGGCCAGGCGTGAGAGGCGACGACAACACCGGGATAAATGCGGCCCTCGGTTAAACGAGAAATTTCAAATACTCCCGGTTTGATTGTGTGAAAGGGACCGCGAGGACCATCGACCGCGATGCTCGGATTATAACCATTTTGGGTCAGTCGAATCATTCCCTTGAGGGCTCCGACGGCACCTTTTGATGAGGAGCCGCGAACTGTTTTAGCGCCGTAAAGTTCCACAAAATGAGTCATAAGTTCGCCGTCACGGCTTTGCGATGTCATGATGGTCACATTGTAACGACGAATGGTTAATACCAGCCCCGACTGTTCGCCATGCCAATGGGCCAACACAAATGGCGTCTTGTTAGAAATATCCTCTTTGAGTTGCGGCGATTCGACAATCACCACCTTCCACGTTAAAGCGGCCAGGCGATGGATAAAGTAGACAACGAGGGCAGTTAGCCGATTAAGCATCAATGCTAATTTAAAACCTTTCGGAATTCTTCGGTCAGTTTGGGAACGACTTCAAAGACATCGCCGACAATTCCGTAAGTGGCCTTTTGAAAAATGGGGGCTTGGGCATCGCTATTAATGGCGACGATCACCTTACTGCCGCTCATGCCGGCCAAATGTTGAATGGCTCCCGAAATTCCACAGGCAATATATAAGCTGGGTGCAACGGTCTTTCCAGTTTGTCCAACTTGCATGCCATGCGGAACCCAGCCCGCGTCCACCACAGCTCGTGACGCTCCAACTGTCGCGCCGAGAACTTCCGCCAGGGGATTTAAAATTTCAAAGTTCTTAGCTTCCTTTAGGCCGCGTCCACCAGAAACAATGACATTTGCTTCAGTTAAATCCAGTTTCTTCGAAGTTCCGCGTACGACTTCTTTGACCAATGTTTTAAGATCCGTTTTGGTCACCGGCACATTTTCTGTTTTTAGGTTGCCGCCGCCCGCCGCTGCTGCGATCGGCAGCTGATTGGCGCGCATTAAAATAATTTTTGTCGGTGAATTAGTGAACTGAACCGCTGCCGTGCACTTTCCGGCATAAAGGGGTTTGCGTACGGAAGCATCGTTACCATTGAATTTAATTTCGGTACAATCACTAGCAAAGCCAACGTTTAACTTAGCGGCCACACGTGGAAATAAATCGCGCGCTAACATGGAGGATGAGGCTAAAACAATTTGCGCTCCACTTTTTTGGATTGCGTCACTTACGACTTGCAGATAAGCTTCGGGGTTATAATTTTCTAAAACAGGATCTTTAGAAACAAAGGCTTGTGTTGCACCATATTGGCTCGCTTGTTGGGCGATAGTATCGGCGGTTGCCCCGGCTGCGAATATGGCGCATTCTCCGCCGGCGGCATTTGTGGCGGAGAGAAGCTCAAGACCACCGCGCTTAATTTGTCCATCAGTATGTTCCAGGAATATAAAAAACTTAGCCATTAAAGCACCTTCGCTTCTTCTTTTAAAAGTTTTACGAGTTCCGCCACTTGTTGATCAACCGTACCTTGCAATACTTTGGCGGCGGGTTTTGGCGGTGGCATTTGGAAATCAGTAAACTGATTTTTTCTTTGTTCTAAATTTATATCCAGCTGCGCTAGCGTTACCTCTTTAATCGGCTTTTTACGGGCCTTCATTATTCCAGGCAAACTTGCGAATCGCGGATTATTAAGACCGCGATTGCAGCCCAACACGGCAGGTAAAGTTATTTCGACAACTTCTTTGGCGCCACCCTCAATTTCGCGGTCAACGGTGGCCTTAGTCCCATTAAGAACTAATTTTGAAACTACGTTTGCATGCGGGATACCTAAAAATTCCGCGAGCTGTTGGGTCACGGCCGAACCATTGTCATCTATAGCCAATTTTCCAGTTAAAATTAAATCGGCGGAGCCAATGGCTTTTGCTAAAGCGCGGGCGGTCGTTAAGCTATCGATATTTTCTGGCGCATCAATCGAAATAGCATCGTCGGCCCCCATTGCCATCGCTGTTATTAGTGCTTCGTTGATACGCTTTGGTCCAAGTCCAATTACCGTAACCGTTGATCCGGGATTTCCATCGCGAATTTTTAAGGCCTCTTCAATTGCATGGCTGTCGTAAAGATTTACAATCCACTTAATTCCCGCCCCATCTATGCCAGTATTGTCAGCATTTATTTTTATTTTAGTTTCGGTATCGGGAACTTGTTTTACGCACACAAAGATTTTCATGGATTTTGCTCCTAAAAAATCGAAATTTTCGAATGGAATAAACTTTGTCGATAGTTGATAAATTGTCCAGAAGAATTAACAGGCTACACGCATGCGCGGCGAGTCAGTTGTGTACATAATGCGCCTTTAGTTTCTTAATTGGAATGAATAGAAAATGAGGGGCAAAAAATGAGCGGAAAGTGTTGTCGAACTTCGCTAATTACTAAGAAAGCCATCGTCGGAGTTACCGGATTTATATTAGCTGGTTTTGTATTAATGCATATGTTGGGTAACGCCTTACTTTTTTTAGGACCAGAAACCTACAATCTTTATAGTCATAAACTGACTTCGAATCCCGCGCTTTATGCCGTGGAAGCAATATTGGTTGTCGCTTTTGTCCTTCATATTTTTTACGCCACTTGGTTAACAAAAATCAGCCGGGCCGCGCGGCCGGTAGGCTATGCGGTTTCTCCAAACGGAGAAAAGGGTGCTAGTTTAGCGTCACGAACAATGATTTATCATGGCGCCTTATTACTCGCTTTTGCCATCTTACACTTACAAACTTTTAAATTCGGTCCGTATTATGAAGTGACATATGACGGCGTCGTCATGCGCGATCTTTACCGTCTTGTGATCGAAGTTTTTGCGAGCACCAATTATGTAATTTGGTACTGTGTCTCCATGGCATTTTTAATTGTTCATCTTTACCATGGCGTTTCTTCGATTTTTCAGTCATGGGGATTTAATCATCCGATCTACTCACCATTACTGAAAAAATTTGGCTATGTTTATGCCTTTGGTGTTGGTTTAGGGTTCTTGACGAATCCGATCTATGCTTATCTGGTGGCAACGGGAGGAATGGCAAAATGATTTTGGACTCAAAAATCCCAGCGGGACCGATAGCTGACAAATGGACGAACCATAAATTTGAAATGAAGCTGGTCAATCCCGCCAATCGCCGCAAATATAATATTATCGTTGTAGGAACTGGGCTGGCCGGCGGGTCCGCGGCCGCTTCGCTCGCCGAATTAGGATATAACGTAAAATCTTTTTGCTTTCAGGACTCCGCGCGCCGCGCGCATTCTATAGCGGCGCAAGGGGGTATCAATGCGGCCAAAAATTATCCCAATGATGGCGATAGTATTTACCGCTTATTTTACGATACGGTTAAGGGTGGAGATTTTCGCGCTCGCGAAGCCAATGTCTATCGTTTAGCCGAAATTTCTACAAATATTATTGATCACTGCGTGGCTCAAGGGATTCCCTTTGCGCGCGAATATGGCGGGACTTTAGCTAACCGCTCCTTTGGCGGCGCGCAGGTTTCGCGCACCTTTTATGCGCGTGGACAGACGGGTCAGCAACTACTTCTTGGCTGCTATCAAGCCATGATGAGGCAGATAAACTTAGGCAAAATAAAATATTATCCCCGGCATGAGATGTTAGAGTTGATCGTGATTGATGGACACGCGCGTGGAATCGTGACGCGTAATTTGGTCAGCGGGCAAATTGATATTCATACCGCTGACGCCGTGGTGTTGGCGACAGGCGGCTATGGGCCGGTATTTTATTTATCGACAAATGCTATGGGTACCAATGTTACAGCCTCTTGGCGCGCGCATAAAAAAGGCGCGTATTTTGGTAACCCGTGTTTTACTCAAATTCATCCCACGTGCATACCTGTATCAGGTCACTATCAGTCAAAACTTACGCTGATGTCAGAATCCTTGCGCAATGACGGCCGAGTTTGGGTTCCCAAAAATAAAGGGGATAATCGGCCACCGAGCGAGATTCCCGAAAGTGACCGCGATTATTATTTGGAGAGAGTTTATCCCTCGTTTGGAAACTTAGCGCCGCGGGACGTGTCTTCCCGGCAAGCGAAGTTCCGGGTGGATGAAGGTAAGGGCGTCGGAAAAACTAAAATGGCGGTCTACCTTGATTTTAGCGACGCGATAAAGCGTCTAGGGGAACAAGCCATTCGTGACCGTTACGGAAACTTATTTCAAATGTACGAAAAAATCACTGGTGAAAACCCCTATAAAGTTCCCATGAGAATTTATCCTGCGGTTCACTATACAATGGGTGGATTGTGGGTTGATTATAATCTACAAAGTACCGTGCCCGGTCTTTTTGTGTTGGGCGAAGCAAATTTTTCTGACCATGGCGCCAACCGGCTAGGGGCTAGCGCATTAATGCAAGGTTTGGCAGACGGTTATTTTATTATACCCTATACAATGGGAAATTATTTAGCCAACACGAAACTTAAAGCCGTGACAGCCAACGAGCCCGAGTGCCAGGAGGCTCTCAAAGTCGTAAATGACAGAATTCAAAAACTAAAAGCGATTAACGGCAATAAAACCCCAGATGAATTCCATAAAGAATTGGGGAAAATTATGTGGGAATACTGCGGGATGGCCCGCACGAAACAGGGCTTAGAAGAAGCGCTTAAGAAAATTCCGAAAATTCGCGAAGAATTTTGGCAAAACCTAAAACTCACTGGCGCCGAAAATGAACTCAACCAGCAATTAGAAAAAGCGGGAAGGGTAGCGGACTTTTTAGAGCTCGGCGAGCTTATGTGTCGGGACGCGCTTCATAGAAATGAGTCTTGTGGCGGCCATTTCCGCGAAGAATTTCAAACCTCTGACAATGAGGCGCAACGGGATGACTCCAATTATTGTTATGTGGCCGCTTGGGAGTATAAAGGTGAAGGTAAGCCGCAGGAGTTACACAAGGAAGAGCTAAAATTTGAAAACGTGCATTTGGCGACACGCAGTTACAAGTGAGGCAGTGAAATGAAACTGAAATTAAAAATTTGGCGGCAAAAAAACGGACAAGATCAGGGCCACTTTGAAACCTATGAAGCCAACAGTGTGACGGAAGACATGTCGTTTTTAGAAATGCTTGATGTGCTCAATGAAGAATTAATTCACAATGGGAGGGAGCCGGTAGCTTTTGACCACGACTGCCGTGAGGGAATTTGTGGCACATGTTCTTTGGTAATCAATGGCAATCCCCATGGCCCAGAAAAAGCAACGACAACGTGTCAGCTACACATGCGCAAATTTAAAGACGGGGATAATATTACTATAGAGCCCTTTCGCGCGAAGGCTTTTCCCGTAATTAAAGATTTAGTAGTTAACCGGAATTCTTTTGATCGCATTATTCAGGCGGGCGGATATATTTCTGTCAACACGGGGAATGCCGTCGACGCCAACGCCAATCTCGTCGGAAAGGAATCTGCGGACCGTGCCTTTGACAACGCCGCTTGTATCGGCTGTGGCGCCTGCGTCGCTGTATGTAAAAACGCTTCAGCCATGTTGTTTGTATCGGCGAAAACCACACAGCTGGGTTTGTTGCCGCAAGGAAAGCCCGAAAATCATCGGCGTGTACTTAATATGGTAGCGCAAATGGAAGAAGAGGGGTTTGGCTCTTGCACAAACACAGGCTCCTGTGAAGCTGCTTGCCCCAAAGAAATTAGTTTAGAAAGTATCGCCACTTTACATCGCGAATATTTGAAGGCTGCGATAAAAGATCGCCCGCAGTCGACAAATGCGGGCGATTAAATAAGTAATCCTATTATTTAAGGCGTTTACACTCTAAGTTGATCGCAGGTGCGACTTCATTTCCGCGTTCATCCATAACTACAGCCGAGCCTTTGATTTTCGGCTCGTTAGCGTTACAACGATGAGTGGAAACCAAATAAGTTAATTTCTCACCGCCGAAAGTTTTAGTGCCTTTAAATTTAAAAGTGTCGGGGCATCGCATGGTGCGAACCTCGACGTTTTCTGTTTCAAAACCTTCTGTAGTGATTTTGGGATCACTGACCCAAAGAGCTTTGGCTTCCCAGCTCAAGTAGAAAAGCGCGCCTTTTGATTGGCAAGCGTAGTTCATTATCGCTAGAGGAACACGCTTGATTTCTGGCATGTCTTGGCGGGCATTTGCGGCGACGGATACAAAAAGGGACATCAGTAGTATTTTCATAACTTTCCTCCTCGGAAAAATGATTTTTACCAGGACTAACAGAAAAAGCCCTAAAGGGGAAAGGGGCTCGGGCAAGGTGAAAACAATCTAGGCCGGCTAAATTCGGTGGCGCAATTGTTTTGAAGATAAATTTGAGGATAAAAAAGAGGGCTAGATCAAAAATTATTATCTTTCAAAAACTTTTCGATACGCAAGTTAACGAGGTCCGGTAGATCAAGCTGCGTGCAGTGCGAGCCCATGGGAACCATTAAGTACTGACTGCCTTTAATTTTTTGATGTAACAGATCTTGAAAGTGTTTTGGAGTTACCGAATCCTTTCCGCCCGCTATGATAAGGGCGGGAACGGTTATGCGGTCTAAAACCGGAGTCCCGTCGTAAGACATCATTTGGTCAAAAAACCGAATAAAGACATCTAAATCCATGGAGGCCACACCGCGCGCGTAAACCTCGATATCTTTGAAAGAAGTCAAATTTAGATTAAATCCCCCGGCCATTGCCGACAATTGCATAGCGATGCGGTTGTTAATCAGGTTTTTCCAAGCAAACTGCAAAGTTTCTGGGATTTTACCATAACCTTGCTTGAAAAGCTGAAAAGCAATGTCAGCCCAATCGCCCCCAAACATTTTTTGAATCGGATTTTTTGTAAACCCGTTTATAAAAACGATATTGGCAAAAATATCTGGAAACATGTCATAAGCGCGCACCAAAACTTGCGCACCAAAACTGTGGGAAACAAATGAAGCTTTCTCTAATCCCAAATGAGAATGGATTGCCTTGATATCTTGAGCTATAGCATCGAAGGTCAAATTATCGCGGTTGTCCGGAATGGAAGTTTTATGATGGCCCCGGTAGTCAAAAGTAATCACCCGGTAATTTTGCGAAAAATAATTTATTTGGTGGCGCCAGTGATTCATTAAACAGGCGACGCCATAACAAAGAAAAATCGGCTTTCCCGTGCCCCGTGATTCGTAATAAATCGGATGACCATCGAAACTATTAATATAACCAGTTTGCTTTGTTATTGTTGTCATTCAAGGCCGATACGTATTTTGGTTTGTGAAATAAATATCTCATCTCCTGGCCTAACCGAATCGGTTTTTGTGGGCTTACCATTTAATAATACTTTTGCCGGATGGTCGGTATTAAAGGTAACGGTGCGGCCGTTGCTAGAAAACGAAAAACAGACTCCCGGGGCGTTTTCTTCTAGGATTGTAAACTCGGGAATCTCACTACCAAAGGACCGTGGTCCATACGTAATGACCCATTGCGTTCCCATTTGAATTCCCGAAGTAAAGTTTAAACTTAGTGACTGTGGAAACAACTCAGGATTTCGTAGCTCATTGGCGGCACTTTTAGAAACATTCTCGGCCATACGCGCAATTTTCTCGTGCCAGTTTTCTTTCACGACATCTACACTGGACTTAGATTTGGTAAAGGAGGTTGTTTCGATCTCTACTGTTTCAAATAAAACCTTACCTATCATAAAGTTAACGCCATGCTTCAGAAGTAAAGACTTAACCCTTCGGCCGTCATAGGTAATGCCATTGCGGGAACCCATATCGAGTAAAATCCACAAACCCTGGGGGTCCTTGCGCACTGTGGCATGTTTAGTGGAAACAACCGGATCGGATATTACGATATCAGCGCTATTGCGGCCGATTAACATTCCATCTTTTAATGGAAATGTTTCCTCGCCCCGTCCTCTATCTAAAACTAAATGTAACGCCATAAACCGATTACATTATACCAAGAGAAATAATGATAAATATAGCGGTTCAGAGGTCTAAATCTTGTCGGACGCATTTAGTCGTGGTAGGAGTGTTCGTCTTGCTAAAAAGCCAAATTGAAAGGACATTTAATGAAACTGTCGGATATTAAAGTTACGCGTCCGTATGAATCAATTGTGATCATGCATCCTGATGCTTCAACTGATGATCAGAAAAATCTTTTTAAGAAAAATCAAAAAATCGTTGAAGATCACAACGGAAAAATAAATCACATTGATAGTTGGGGAAAGCGTACACTCGCCACGCCGATTAATGGCGAATCAAAAGCATATTATTTTCATAGCACTTTCATGGCAGCTCCAGATACCATCAAGGAACTTGAGCGTACCATGAGAATTAACGAAAAAGTTCTACGCTTTTTCCACAAGAAGCTCGATGACCGCATCGATTTGCAAAAACATGTCGATGATTTTAAAACTAGCCTCGCTCTGAATCTGCAAAAAGCAAAAGAGCGCGAAGCAAAAGCGCGTGAACGCCGTGCCGCTATGGCCGCAGCGAAGGCAGAACAGTTTTAATCCATGAAACGTTGGAGTAACGACCTCTTTAAGGGCGCAGTGCTCGGCACTGTGGGACTATTGATGTGCTCGGCCACTTTTATACTGGGCGCGGCGCCGTTACTTTCTTTGCGTTCCTATTTCGGCCGGCAGCAATTTTTCTTGGTAAGTTTTGCCTTGGCACTGGGTACGGCCTTATCGGGGCACTATTTTTTAATGGCGCTCTTTTTGGGTCAAGTTTTGCTGGTGGGAATATATTCTGAACTCGAGCTGCAAGGCCTCGGTTATGCCGTATCGGCGTTACTGTCGTTGCTACTCGTATCAGGTCTAACCGCGCTGGCGGGTGGCGCCTATGTACACTTAACCCATTCGAATATGATGGCGATTTTGCAAGAGCGGGCGAAGGAAGTTCTAGACAACATTCACCGTCTCAACTCCGGTGTGAATTTGGATGTGGATTATCTTGTGGCGCAAGTGCCGTCGGGAATCGTGGTTTCTTTAATTTTATCTTTAGCTTTTGCAATTTTATTAGAGCGCTCCATTGGTGGTTTTATTGGCGCAAGACTAGAAAAGAAACCAAACTACTATAGCTTATTAAGTTTTGAACTGCCGGATGTCTGCATTTGGATTACTCTTATTGGCATAGCAGGGGTGGGATTGAAACTAAACTCTCCGGCTTTTAAAACTCTGGGAATTAATGTTCTAAACGTTATGGCGACACTTTATTTCTTTCAAGGTTTTGCAGTGGCTTTTAGTTTCTTTAAAACATTTAGAATTGGCGTAGTATGGCAGTACTTATGGGCCTTCGTACTAGTATTTCAATTATTCCTATTTGTGGCTGTTCTTGGATTTGTAGATTATTGGTTAGATATTAGAAAAAGGCTTTACCGTAAGGTGGCGCCGACAAAATTAGATAAGCGCGTTTAAGGGAGATTTTATGAAAGTCATTTTACAAAAAGACGTTAAAGATTTAGGAAAAGTCGGTGACCTTGTATCCGTATCAAAAGGGTTCGCACGAAATTACTTATTACCCCGTCTAATGGCCACTGAGGCGACTGAGCGCCGGATTGATGAACTTAATCATCTTAAAAAGGTAGCAGAAGCGAAAAAGAAAAAAGCGGTTAGCGAGCGCAAGGAAGTTACTTCAAAGTTAGCGTCGTTAAACATCGTTTTTAAACGTTCTGCGGGCGAAAAAGACAAGTTGTTTGGTTCTATCACTAACATCGATATCGCCAACGAATTAGATAAACAGGGTTATTCAATCGATCGTCGGGATATACATCTAGAAGAGCCAATTAAAATGTTGGGTCAGCACAAAGCCCGCGTGAAGCTTGGTGAAGGCGCCGAGGCCGATTTAACGATTACTGTCGACAGAGCCTAGTATTTGGGTTTTGACTTCAAGTAAGACGTCTTGAAGATAGTCCGTCATTGCATCTCGCAACTGATCCATCGTAACGGTTGCGGGATCTAATCCATATGAGCGCAGGATTTCTGAAAGTTCACTGGCGATCTCTTCCTTGGGAAGGCCTGTGAACTCAACAATTTGATTAAAGATATCGTTGCTAATCTCCATACACATCCTTGTGTTAGGGGGCGTTTATTCGCTCCTAAGTATGGGACACCACTATTTCAACAAAGGGTTAGGTTAGACTTCAAGGAAACAGTTGCGGGCCTAGACCATAAAGCAAAGTTTGTCTTGAATGGGCTGCTTTTTGTTATGAGAGCCCAGTTTATCTTAGGCCTTTCGCATAATTAATTAATAGGAATGGCAGGGAAATTGCTAAATGCATCTAAAATGAAAAAGCTAATTCTCGGACTTCTCATATTGATTTCTGCTAAAACGGCACTTGCGGAGGGCGGCCAAAGTTTCGTATGTGCCAAGAAATGGCTTTTTACCGCTGGGGAGCATAGATACATTTACGGCTTTGAAAATGAAGACCAATGTATTGCGGCCGTTACTAATTCTCAAAACGGATTTCTTTGCGCCGGTAAGTGGCTATTTTCCGCTGGACATAGGAATTCGCTATACGGGTTCGGTTCTCAGATGGCTTGTGAGGAGGCCGTGAAGCGCGCCATGAACGGATTTTTGTGTGCCGACAAATGGCTTTATACGGTTGGCGAAAAAAGAACTCTGTTTAGCTTTGAATCCAATAAAGAATGTAATAGTGCCGTAGAGCTTTCAAAATAAGTTACTTAGGCCCAAAACTATTGGGAATATTAGCGAAGTCACGCGGTGGCTGGTTATGGCTCTGCATATGAGGCGGCATCGGCGGCAAGTACTTTTGATCGACAATACCGTCACCAAAACGGCCGATGTTGGCGTTCCAACTTAGTTTAACGTGGCCGGTGGGACCGTTACGGTGCTTGTTAATTAATAAGTCCGCAGTACCCATAGATTCCGGCGCGGTATTTTCTTTTTCGTAATACTCTTCGCGGTAAAGCATCATAATTAAGTCGGCGTCTTGCTCGATCGAACCAGATTCGCGCAAGTCAGATAACATGGGCTTGCGCTCGCCTTTTCCGCGGCCTTCAACGCCGCGATTTAGCTGCGCTAGGGCGACGACGGGAATTGATAATTCCTTTGCAATAGATTTTAGAGTCCGTGAAATCTCTGCTACCGCCCGCTCCCGGCTCTCCACCTTTTGTTTTAAATCCATGATTTGCAGATAATCCACCATGATCATGTCCAGGCCGCCTTGGGATTTCATACGGCGAGCCTTGGCGCGGATTTCATAGGGACTGACACCAGAAGTATCATCGATAAATAATCCACTTTGGCTAATCGAAGCCGCGGCACTTATCAGTCGTGGCCAGGCATCATCGGGAACACGGCCAGTTCTTAGATCAGAAATATTCACGCGTGCCTCGGACGAAAGAAGCCTTGTCATGATTTGTTCTTTAGCCATCTCCACGGAGAAATATGCAATTTTCTTTTTCTCGCGAATAGCGGCGTGCATGGCCATATTTAAGCTTAGCGCGGTTTTACCCATCGACGGACGGGCGGCAAGAATAATCATTTCGCCGGGCTGCAGGCCACCGGTTAATTTATCAAGATCAAGAAATCCCGTGGCTACACCGGTAACTCCAGGCTTTCTATTATAAAGATCTTCGATGCGCTTGATACTGTCTTTTACAATTTGCGCTGCACTCACCAAGTTAGAAGTGTTTTGCTCTTCGGAAACTTTATAAATTGCGGCCTCGGCTTGATCAAAAAAAGTACTCACGTCAGGAAAATCTTGAGAAAAAGCTTTCTCGGTGATTTCGCCGCAAGTTTTAATTATTTGTCTAAGCCGAGATTTATCATGAACAATTTTGGCGTAAGCTTCTAAGTGTGCGGTGGTGTGAGTTTTATTAACTAACTCAATAAGAAAAGATTTTCCCCCGACCGAAGGCAGGGCGCTTTCTTTTTCTAGGGCATTGGTAACAGTAATAATATCCGTGGGAAGATTAGTTTTCTTTAAAGTCTCAATCGCACTAAAAATCCGTTTGTGACCGGCATGGTAGAAGTCATCGGCTCGGACTATATCAGCAACCCGATCCCAAGCGTCGGGTTCGAGCATAAGTCCACCTAAAATAGCTACTTCCGCCTCTTCTGAGAAGGGGGGTAGTTTAGTGCCTAAATTTTCCATGCTTAGTTATTATCGCGCACCCAGAACGGGTGCGCAAATAAATTTGTAACCTAGTTTACAGTTACGTTGGGTACGTTGTTGTTACGTACGCGGATTTTATAGTTGTCGATTTTCTTTTTCAAAGTATTGCGGTTAATACCAAGGAATTGAGCTGTTTTTACTTGATTTCCTCTGTGCTCGCGAAGTGCAAGTTCAATCAATGGTTTTTCAACTTGCTCCATAATAATTTGGTGCAAGCCGCTCAGTTGCACATTGGCTTCTCTTTGTTGTTCAAAAAGAACTTCCAATTTACGAGCTACAAGCTTTTCAAGTGGTACCGATTGTAGGTTAGCCACGAACAGATTGTCAGCGGCGGTATTTACCGGGGCTGCAGTCGTTGTTGTTCCATTGCTTGTCGGTTGTGTGGTTGTAGTGTTTGTCATCATAACTATTCACCAGCTCCTTTTCATTAGTGGTTAGACTCCACGAGTTTGTGGAGACCAAATATACTTGTGTAATTGTAATTGCAATCGGGCATATGAATTATTCGAAAGCATTTTTTTTGCAAGCCATTTTTCATCAATCTTGCCAAATGCTGGACTGTATAAAACCGTAGACCTTTCGGTTAGACCATTTTTCTGGGAGAAATCTTCGGCCCAATCAAAGTCTTCTGGCGAATTGATTACGAATTTAAATTCCGTATTGACATCATTAAATTTAAGATTTTCTAACAGAAACGTATCGGGAGCGCCGCTACTCGGGGTTTTAACGTCTATAATCTTTTTAACTTTAGGATTGACGTCTAAACAAGACATGGCGCCACTGGTTTCTAGCGAAACTTGATAACCTTTTTCCACCAGGAGGTCCATTAAGGTGTGGATTTCTTTGTGTATAAGGGGTTCGCCGCCAGTGACACAAATATAACGGGTTTTATATTTGGCGACCTCTTTTAAAATATCTTCAACGGCCATTTGGGTACCGTCGTAATAGGCGTAGGTAGTATCGCAATAGGTACAACGTAGAGGGCATCCCGACGTTCGTATAAAAACGGTAGGGTTGCCGGCGTAGGTAGATTCGCCCTGGATACTAAAAAAAATTTCGTTGATCTTAATCATAGGCTAGCCAGACGTTCATGCCAGCCGAGTATATAAAAAGTCAAGACTTCCCATAATTTGAAGCGTCTTTTAATATATTAGGATGGCATCGTTAGTGAATCGATTTCAACGTGATATTAAAACCATTTTTTGGCTGTCGGGTGGCATCTTTCTGGCTATCGCTCTTGTAAGTTTTTACCCACAAGATCCATCTTTTAACTCACGCGGCAATTTAAGTGAAATACATAACTGGGCCGGAATCATTGGAAGCTACCTTGCAGATTCTTTATACCAGCTCTTCGGCATTAGTGCATGGCTTCTTGTTTTTGGGCTATTTTGGCTGGCGAAAAACAATATAAAAAACGAAGTTAAGTTTTTTAGCCCGGCCAGAATGCTCTGGGGCGTACTAATACTTCTTAGTCTTTCCTCTTTAATTTCAGTTTATTTTAAAGAACAAACACTCTTTGGCTACCGGATCCCATTAAGCGGATCCGTTGGTGCGGCTTCCGCAAACGGATTGGAAAGAATTTTTAATAAAGGCGGATGCTCCGTCGTCTTGTGGACTCTTTTGTTACTTATGATTATGTTTTACACTGAAAAACCCCTGATGAAATTAATTCCGAGAATCAGTTTTTCGTGGCGCTGGCAAATTTACAGAGCGGCAAAAAGAGTGCGTTACTGGTTGGCGGTCGTATTAAATTACTTTTACGAGGAAATAAGAAAGTCGCTTGCGGGTTCAGGAATAAAGCAAGTTTATGTCCCCGCTATGGGAGAGACAGCAAATTCAGAACCCCAATTTAGAATTGACATTTCCAGCGAAGACCGGCCAGCCACGGCGATTCCCACACCCAGGCACCAGCTAAAACTAACTCCACAAGTTGCCAAGAAGAAAATTGAGATTAAAAGCAAAGTGGTAAGAAAAGTAGAAAACTGGATGCTCCCCGACATTAATCAACTCGAAGACCCACCGGAATCGCGCTTAAAAATTTCTGCCAGCGAACTACGTGAAAAAGGGGCCACCCTCCTAGAAAAGTTAAAGCAATTTTCTATATTTGGTACCATCGAAGATATTCGTCCCGGACCGGCGGTGACGATGTTTGAATTTAAACCCAATGCCGACGTAAAAATTAGCCGCATTATTGATTTGGCGGACGACATTTCCTTGGCGTTAAGCAGCGAGAGCGTGCGGATTATAGCGCCGATTCCGGGCCGGGACGTCGTGGGAATTGAAACTTCAAATTCTTTGCGTGAACAAGTTTTCTTTAAAGAAATTGTGGCCGATGACGAGTTTTGGGATCAAAAAATGACCTTGCCAATTGTTCTCGGGCGTGAGGCCAACGGCGACACAAGCATAGTAGAGCTGCGAAAAATGCCACATCTCCTGGTCGCCGGAACTACGGGTTCGGGTAAGTCAGTATTCTTAGTTTCTGCACTTACCGGACTCTTAATCAAACATTCGCCAAAAACATTGCGCCTAATTTTAATTGATCCTAAACAGGTGGACTTGGCGACATTTTCGCAAATTCCTCATCTCCTTATGCCGCCAATAGTTACTCCCAAAAAAGCCGTCACGGCTTTAAAGTGGGCGATCAAGGAAATGGAAAAGCGTTATCGTACGATGTCAAAGTTTGGTGCGCGTGGTTTAGAGGGGTTTAATCAAATAGTAAGTGCGTTCAATCCCGATGAGATTAAGAATCACGACGAACAAAATCAAAAATTAAAACAAGATCCATCTACGGCCGGCGAAGACTATTACTATACTCCGCTACCTTATATCGTAATCGTCGTGGAAGAGTTTGGGGATCTCATGGCGGTAGATAAAAATAATGTCGAACACACCGTTATTCGTTTAGCGCAAATGGCCCGCGCTTGCGGTATTCACTTGATTTTAGCTATGCAGAGCCCGCGGCGTGATGTCATCACGGGCCTTATTAAGACGAATATTCCCGGACGCATAAGTTTTAAAGTCGCGAGCAAAATGGATTCGCGCATTATTTTGGATGAATCAGGAGCGGAACGCCTACTTGCGCAAGGGGATATGTTGTTCCTGGCGCCCGGCGTGGCTAAGCCCGAACGTAATCACGGCGCGTGGATTCAGGAAAAAGAGGTTGAATCCGTGACGCGATTTTGGATGAAGCAAGGCGAGCCAGATTTTGATCCATTGGCAATGCGTGTACTGGAGGGCTCTGGCAGCGAATATGGTGATCCAGCACTTGACGGTCATGGCGAAGATCAAGAGCTAATGATGGACGGCATGGCCGATGAAAAGTACGACGAAATCTTAGCTTATGTGTCAACGATGAAAGAGGTTAGCGCTTCTCTTCTGCAAAGAAAATTTAGGCTTGGTTACCCGCGCGCGGCCCGTTTAATTGAGATTTTTGAAGAGCAGGGCGTAGTTGGGCCGGCTAACGGCAGTAAACCTCGACAAGTATTAGTTGATAGTTATAATAACCGCTAATTATGCGGTTCTTAGTGTTATTAATTACTTTTTCAAATTCCGTTGGGGCCATTGCCGCGATAAACTGGCCGGAGTTAGATGCATTGTCACGGCAAAAGTCTGCCGAAAGTGCCGTAAATAAAATAAAATCTCTTTATGAACAAGGGCCGCTTGAGCCACGGACTCAGGTGGCCATTCATCGCGTGGCAGATAAGATCTTTGATACTTTTTATACAGATAAGGCCTTAAATTACTATGAAGTTGGCAAGCATCTATCGATTTCTGATCCGCGCGAGTCATTAATAACCTTGGCAAAAGGCCTCGAGATAGAACCTTATAACGGTAAGCTGTTTTTGCTTTGGGCGCGAGTAGCGCTGATGCGCGGAGAGTGTAACGTTAAGGAAAAGACCGAAAAACTCTTAGAGGTTTATCCACAGGTTGATGAACTCTATTTGCTGGTGGGCCAAGACTGGGCTTGTCAGGAAAAAGAAATGGAGTTGCAGGCCTGGCTCAACGAAAACGAAGATCTAAATGGGAGCCTAAAGAAATATCTACTCCATCTTTGGGTGAGGCTCTCCGCTTTACGCAAGGATGAGCCGCAAATGCGCACGTATTTGTCAATACTCGCCCGGGTTGACGATAAGTTTAGTGAGCTTGAGTATTGGCAGAGTGAATTAGAAAAGACCAATTTAGAGCGTAAACAAGAATTAGCTGACAAGTACGTGGCGGCTTGCTCAAATATGAGCGAGAAAAGCCGGCGAGACAAACTGATAGAACCGCTGACCTGTCTTGCCGCTCGGGAAATGAAGGGTAGAAAAAAGAATGGCTAGAAGTGCCGTAGTTCTAATTATTTCTGGATTTCTTTTTGGATGCGGAGTTAAGGGGGACCCCCAGCCGCCGCAAGAGATGCCCGAATTGGGCCGGGGTCGACCCACCTTTGACAAGGCGTCAAAGGAATTAATGGAAAAAGAGAAGAGCCGTGACGAAGAGGAAAAAAATAAACGCAAATAGCGCCATTGGTTTTTGCAAGGCCGAGGCAACGGGCAACGATTTTGTAATTATTGATTTGCGCGAACCTTTGACTGCGAAAAAATGGGCAAAAATTCTAAAAAAGCATTCGCTAAAGACAGCGGTTAAGAAAATATGTGACCGCCACTTCGGTATTGGTGCCGATGGCGTTGTTTTGTTAAATGAGCCGCGCAAAAAACAAAATGATTTATCCTGGAAATTTCTTAATTCTGACGGCAGTGAAGCTGACATGTGCGGAAACGCCAGCCGCTGTGTCGGATTATTTGAGAGCGAAAGAAGAAAAAAAGCGGGGCCCTTTCGGCTTGAAACGAAGGCCGGCGTAATCATTTTAAGACGAACGGCGATGGAGACTTATATAAGATGCCAGTTTCCCGAAGTTAAAGTTTTAAAGAAAAGAATGCGGGTAAAGGGAAAAAAGAAAACTTGGGATGGAATTTACATTAATTCTGGAGTTCCTCACTTTGTTGTCGAGATAAAGTCGTTTGCTGATAGAGTTTTTTTGGCAGCAGAAGCAGAAGAAATTAAATATCAGAAGCCGTTTGGCCGGGGCGGAACAAATGTGACCTTTGTGGGCCGGAATGGCACGCAATTTTTTACCGCAACCCATGAGCGGGGAGTAGAAGACTTTACGTTGAGTTGTGGTACAGGAGCTGTGGCCGTGGCACGTTTTCTCGCCGAAAAATATGGGCAGCATCGCGGTAGCCGGCTGTTATTGCCGGGGGGTTCGGTCGAAGTAAATTTGCAGCCACAGACAGAGCTCGTGGGGCCAGCGCATTTGGTGTTCTGGGGGGAATATGCTTTGTAAAGGAATAATCTCGGCTATCGTTACTCCTTTTAAAAAGGGGGAGGTAGATTACACCAGTCTCAAAAAATTAATAGAGTTTCAGCTTGAAAATGATATCGACGGCCTCGTCGTATCGGGGACGACGGGAGAAAGCCCCACGCTAACAGGTGAGGAAAAAGAAAGTATTTTTAGATTTATAAAATCCGAAGTGGCAGGACAGGTTGCGGTCATTATGGGGACCGGTACAAATAGTACGTCTGAAACAATGGCTGCAACGAAAAAAGCGGAAAAGTGGGGGGCCGACGCCGCCCTGGTTGTGGTACCTTATTACAACAAGCCGCCGCAAGAGGGCTTGTACCGCCATTATGAAAAAGTTGCGGCGAGTACGCGGCTGCCCATTATTTTATATAACGTGCCCAGCCGCACGGTAACCTCTCTGTCTGTAGATACGATTGCCCGTCTCAGTGAAATACCGAATATTATTGGTATTAAGGAAGCAACGGGTAGAATTGATTTTACCGAAGATATCCTTAAGCGTTCAGCCAAGGATTTCTATGTATTAAGTGGTGATGATGCGACCTATTTGGATCTCTATGAGGCCGGAGCCGAAGGCGTAATTTCGGTTTTATCAAACATCCTACCAAAGGAAACAAAGGATTGGGCAAAAGATAATTTCAGCAAAAAGGTACGTGGCGAATTTAAAGAGTACCGAAAATTTATTGATCTACTTTTTATAGAGGCCAATCCAATTCCCATAAAAATGGCCCTCTATTGGCAGGGGTTAATTGCCAGTCCGGAGTTGCGTCTCCCGTTGGTAGAAATGTCCGAGGGCGCGCAAGCGGATTTGAAAAGGGAAATGAAGAAGCTTGGGATGTTATGACTAAAATAATTCTATGTGGCGCTCAGGGCCGTATGGGCCAGGAGATTTCTAAACTTGCGGCGGCGGGAAAAGACTTTAAAGTTACAGCCGCCGTAGATTCGAAATATAAAAATAATGGCAAAAGTGAGTTTAGTAACATTGGTGAGATTAAGGATTTTGCAGCGGATGTGGTCGTTGACTTTACGATAGCCGAACACTTTGACAGTATTTTAGCTTGGGCCGTTCACCATAAAGTTGCATTAGTCTCTGGGACAACGGGACTTAGTAATGACCAGCAAGTAAAAATGCGGGAAGCGGCTAAAAGCATTCCTTTACTATGGTCTCCGAACATGAGCGTCGGAGTTAATTTTCTTGTCCAGCTCTTGGAACAGTATCGCAGTATATCCAACTATCAGTTTAAAATTTCGGAGACTCACCACGTAAACAAAAAAGATAAGCCATCGGGAACCGCAATTTATTTGCAAGAAGCTCTGCAAAAAGCCATTGGGAGAAAAATAAATACGCCCGAATCATTTCGCGAGGGGGAAGTTTTTGGAAATCACCAGGTTTTGGCTTATAATGAAAGTGAAGAAATAATTTTAGAGCATAGGGCACTAAACCGGGAGGTTTTTGCCCGCGGTGCTTTGGCCGCAGTTGAGTGGTTAGTGGGTAAGCCGGCGGGAATTTACTCTATGCAAAACGTAGTGCGAGAAAAATAGTGTCTAAGGATGCATTAATAAATATTTTTGATCGTTCCGGCCGCCAACTAAAATGGCTATCGCGAGCCTGTAGTAAGCTCGCGATGGTGGCGGATATTTCGAAAATGTCGTCGATCTATATTGATGAGTTCGAAAATGAACAGGATACCCGGGCCGAGAAATCACTAGTTATTTCTTTACTCTTAAAATCGACTTCTACCAGTGAAGAATTGTTAAAGAATATTCAGCGGATAGAAGCCGAAATCAAGACGGAAGCAACGCAAGATGTTATGGATATTTTATTCCTAACCTTTGGCGACGAGTTAAAGATGACGCCGGGACTTACTCTGCCTCACCCGCGTTTGCATCTGCAGCCACAACTTTTATACCCATCGGCCGAAGTTATGGGCGCCTATGTCCATCCCGTTCTTAACAAAACTTTACGGGAGCTTGCCGGTAGTTTGGGAATTAAGTGGGGTAGGTACTTCGAACAAGGCTCAAGATTGCTTGATTTTTCGTAAAGCGTACAAGACTATGTGGCAGAAAAAGAGGAAGTTATGAAGTTTTTTATTGATACGGCGGATATTAATGAAATTAAAGCCGCCAATGATCGTGGTTGGGTAGATGGTGTTACAACGAATCCAAGTTTGATTGCCAAAACAGGGCGCGCCCTTCCGGAAGTTATCAAAGAAATATGTACATTCATTAATGGTCCTATTTCAGCCGAAGTTTTAAGTCTCGAAGCGAAAGAAATGTTTCGTGAAGGCGTAGAGCTTGCCAAGATACATAAGAATGTAGTCGTAAAAGTTCCGATGACCGAAGAAGGCATGATTGCTGTTCGGCAATTTGCAAAAGAGGGCATTCGCACTAACGTGACCCTTGTGTTTTCTCCGTTGCAAGCGTTACTGGCCGCTAAGGCTGGGGCCTATTTAGTCTCGCCCTTTGTCGGTAGATTAGATGATATTTCTTATGATGGAATGAAACTTATCCGGCAAATTAGACAAATTTACGACAATTACAAATTTAAGACGGAAGTATTGGTAGCAAGCATCCGCAATCCCGTGCATCTCGTGCGCAGTGCGATGATGGGCGCAGACGTAGCTACGATTCCTTTTTCGGTTATGAAGCAGATGACTCATCACCCGTTGACTGACAAGGGAATCGAAAAGTTTTTAGCTGACGCTAAAGGGAAAAAATGAGTAGTCAGACTATTCTTGCACTAGTCTTAAGTCTGGCACTTCTTAATGGATGTGTTTCTGATCCAGCACTGACTAACTTGAACTATCCAATGCCCATGATTGAAAAGGCTATTCAGAACGCAGTGATAAAAATTAAGTCGGTTAGTCAGAGCCGTCGCGAGTTTACTTCCGACTATCTAACCAAAGATGGCAAGATATGGGACCCGATTGGCAATGACCCGCAAAGGGCAACCGTTAAAATTACTGTTTCGGGTGACCGCCGACCCTATGACCTAGATATTGAAACTTCAGTCGAAGAACGCCCCACGAATCAACCTGGCTATTCGGCGGGATTCAAAGTAATTGGCACTTCCAGTAAATTAGCTCAGGAAGTTTTATTTCGCATCCAGACCTACCTTCGTCAGAATTCGAAGCGTAACCTTATTGACGACTTCAGAGCATTTTAATTAGAATATTCACTGAGTAGTTAATTTTAGCACATGGAGAGTGCATGTTCACATTAGTCGCGAGGATGCCGACTTATATTTCTACCGCTTCATCTTATTGCGCCAGCGTGATTACCGTATTCACGTTTGTGAACACTCTTGCCTATCCGACTAAAATTTCTTTTTCCCGCCTTCAAAATGTGGAACTAAGTGCGGTGATCACCCTTGATCGCGCCTCTCTCCCCATGGCGGCCCTTGAAGATGTAACCGCAGAAGAGTTGGCGGCTCCGCAAAAACCAGTTCTTGAAAATATAAAAGACGAACCGTTAATGGCGGGAAAGCGTGGATACTATCAGGGCTATACTGTTACACGCGTACTAACCTCTGAGCCTCTGCATATCTCGCGGAATAATCCAGAGATATTAGCAATAGCCAAAGCGGATACGCCAAAATCCAATGTGGTTGCGCCCATCAAATTAAATAGTCCCGCATCGACGATGAGCGTAGCTCCCGTAGCGGTTACAATCCCAACTCCCGCGGCAACCGTTGCGCCCCCGCCGGCCGCCGAAAGAAAAACGGTTGAGGTTAAAGAAAATAAACCCGCAGTTCCGGCGGGTCTAATGGTCAGCGGAGAAATTGAATTGCGCGAGGGTATGGCGTTTGTCGGTGGCGGACAAAGTATAACCTTAAAACGTTACGTAAATGGAAATCCGGTCGAAGAGGGCACGGTCTATTTACAGCGTGGAACCTTTGAGATTCGCGTCGCCGAAAAAGCGGGCCGGTTAGTGGCGCAAATGCAGAACGAAAAAAAGGAAGTCTTAGGAGAGGGTGCGTTCTCTTTTGAAAACGCCCCACCTAATATCGAAGACCACATTAAAATTAGTATCTATGCCAAGAGCGCAGGTATTGCCGGCAAAGTTATTTCAGCTTACTCATTTAGTGACAGAAAAATCGTGGTTAGTGGCGCAAAATTAAAGCTTGATGACTTAGACGCGATTATGAAAAGCGATGAAGACGGCCAATTTGTTTTTAACGGTGTTAGCGAAAAATCAGTTGGAATCTTGCGGTCAAATGCGGAGGGATTTTTACCGTCCATCCAGTTTGTAAGTGGGGGTCTAGAAAACGAAGTTACTCTTTATCCCAAGAAAATGGTTGATTCTATGTTAGGCCTTACGGAAGAGAGTGTGGGTCACCTAGAAGGTATCGTGTGGGGAAAAGTAACTTCGGGTGGTAAACCATTGGCGGGTGCAACGGTTGAGCTCGCTGGCGTATCGAACGAACCCATTTACTTTAATTCGCTTTATCTTCCGGACAAAAGGTTAAAACAAACCAGTAGTAATGGAATTTTTGCGTATTTAAAGATAGCCCCGGGCCTTCATCAAATTCGCGCGAACCACGTAGGTAAAGTTATTGATGGCACAATTGTGCCCGTAGCCAGCGGCCATATCTCACCTTTGAATTTAAATATTCCCGAAACATTAACTCAAGTGCGAGTGGGATTATCTGATTTCAGTGCCACAGCCCATCGTTGGCTGCGAGGAGTGTTGCGCGTTTTTGGTACTGAAGATGAACATGACTTAGATAAGGACAAAGCAATTGCTCTATCTCCAACACGGCTACTTTCATTTTTTGACGGCGTAGCGGCTAATTTTTATCCTGGTAGAATTTTGACCGCCGGGAAGCGGGATCATATTGAACTGCCACTGCTTCAGCCGTCGTGGTTAAAAGCAAAAGTAGATGAGGGTGGGTTTAAGGTAGATCCAAATCGTGGAGCCGTCGTTATTCAGACAGATACTCCAATTGAATCTCTGAGCTTAAATGGCCGCGAAATCTCCGTGACGGATAAAGATGTAATTAAGATTGAAAATAAAGGCCTACTACTCGTGAACTTAACTTCGGGTGTAAATACTTTGATATCGAAATCCGCCGGTAGAGCCGACATTGACCTGAATGTTATCGTGGCGGACCCAGGAACTGTTAGTGTCGTTGATTTAAGAGTGGTAAGTGAATACTAGTGGAAAGCACAAACTTCAAGCAAGCTCGCTATACCGCGATCGTCAGTGACCTCCATCTCTGCGAAGAAGAGCCGATCCATCCCAAATTCCCGCTCTGGAAAAAATATAAAACGAAAGAATTTTTTTTTGATAATTTGTTCGCTGATTTTCTGACGAAAATTCAGGGGATGGCGGAGGGGCAGGCGATAGAACTTGTACTTAATGGCGACATTTTTGACTTCGATAGTGTTTTGACTTTGCCAGAGAGCCCACCGTACCGAATGACTCGTCTTGAAAAAAAGCAGGGCCTCTATCCGCAGGAAGAAAAATCAATTTTTAAAATGCGCAAAATCATCGCCGATCATAGCGGCTGGATAGGAGCTTTGAGGAAATTTATAGCGCAGGGAAACCGTGCGGTTTTTATCGTCGGCAACCACGATCTTGAAATGCACTTTACCGGCGTGCAAGAAACACTACTGACGGCAATTTGTGAAAACGACGAAGCACGTAAGCGTGTGCGCTTTTCGGAGTGGTTTTACATAAGTAACGAAGACACGCTGATTGAACACGGGAATCAGTATGATCCTTACTGCCGCTGTGAAGATCCGATTAATCCTTTTGTGGAAAGTCACGGTACCATAGAAGTACGGTTACCATTTGGGTCTTGGGCAACCCGCCACATTATTAACAGTATGGGTTATTTTAATCCGCATGTTGATACCAACTTTATTATGACTTTCTTTCAGTACATTAAATTCTTTTTTCGTTATATGGCGCGAACGCAGCCCCTCTTAGTGGTGACTTGGATGTCCGGGTCGTTTTACACGTTGCTACAAACATTGGGTGATCAGTTGCGGCCGGCCCTTCGCGACCCCTTAAGTGTTGAGACTCGGGTAGAAGATATAGCGGTACGGGCAAATGCGACATCGGGAATGGTGCGCCAACTCGGTGAACTTTTCACGCCCTCGGCAGCCCGCAGCCCATTTTTATTGGCGCGCGAGTTATGGTTAGATCGTGCGGCCATTTTGTTAGGAACTTCGTATTTAATATTCAATATTTACCTATTCATTAATTCTGTGATTCCAATTTCCATTTGGTGGTTCTTAGTCCCGTGCATGATGTTTTTGCCACCGCTGGTGTTTTATTCGAGTTTTATCGATTCGGATGTGATGAAGTTTAAAGAGCCGCAGGAAAGAATTCTATCTTTGGCCGGAAGAATCACCCGAGTTCAAAGAATCGTCTATGGTCACACGCACATAGTGCGCCACGAGGTAATAGGTGGCATTGAACATCTAAATAGTGGTTGTTGGTCGCCAGCTTTCTTAGACGTTGAATGCCAAAAGCCGATTGATCAGAAGACTTTTGTTTGGATATGCCCCGAAGATTCTGAAACTAGAAAGGCCATGCTTTTCCGTTTTGAAAACGACGCCGTAAACCCGGTATTTGCGAAGGTTCAATAACTTAATGCAAGGTGTTACCGGGTTAATTTGATTTTGAAAAAAAATGAGCTTTAGATAGACTTTAGAACAGATACACCTTTGGAGGTAAGGATATGTCCGATACATCTATGGAATCCCCTAGCGGCGAAGAAGTTCTTGTTGTAGCAAGCAAAGTAAAGAAGTTCATTAAGGAAAAGGGCGGCTGCAATACGTCAGCTGAGACTCTGGATATACTTAGCAATGCCGTGCGTGCTTTATGCATGCGTGGAATCGATAGTGCAAAAAACGATAAACGCAAAACCGTAATGGCCCGCGATATCGCTATCGACCACCTCTAATCGTTTACAATAAATCTTGTAGATCGCTCCAACTCAGAACTTTAATTCCCAAAGAATTGGCTTTCTCGAGTTTGGAGCCCGGATCATCACCAACCACTAAGTAGTCTAAACTCTTAGAAACTGACGAAACAATCTTACCACCATTTTTCTCTATGATATCTTTAGCGTCATCGCGCTTTACGGGCAGAGTGCCAGTAATTAAAAATGTTTTGCCCTCAAGTTTACGGCTAATTGGCTTTGGCGCGGCCTCCAACTCAATCTCTTTTAAGAGCCCGCGGATTTCTTTTACGAACTCCTTACTTTTTAATTCTGTCAGAAGGCTTGCCGCGACTTTGGGGCCGATCCCCTCAATCGTTAATAGCTCTTCTTCGGAAGTTTCAAGTAATGCCTCCATCGATTTAAAGTGGGCGGCTAAATCCTTGGCGGTTTGCTCGCCGACAAAACGTATGCCTAAAGCATAAATTAGGCGCGAAAGTGTAGAGTTTCGACTTTTATCAATGCTTTCAAGTAAATTGCTGACAGATTTTTCTCCCTGGCGTTCGAGCGCGATTAAATCCGCTTTCTTAAGCTTATAAATATCAGAAAATCGGCTAAGAATTTTGGCGTCTACGAGCGTTTCAATCATTCTGATTCCGAGCTTTTCAATGTTCATCGCGCGCCGGCCGACAAAGTGGATTAGCGCGCCCTTTAGACGGGCTTCGCAAATTGGATTCACGCAGCGGGTGACAACTTCGCCTTCGTTTTGAACAGAGCTATGGCCACAAACAGGACATTTTTTAGGAATTTCAAAGCGCATAGAATTTTTTGGCCGCTTATCTAAGACGACCGAAACAACTTCGGGAATAACATCACCCGCACGTTGAATAATAACCGTGTCGCCTATGCGTACGTCTTTGCGGTCAATCTCGTCTTGATTATGAAGAGTTGCATGCGTGATAGTTACGCCGCCAACTTTTACCGGCTTCATGACAGCCACTGGCGTAAGGGCTCCGGTGCGGCCAACTTGTACGTCAATATTTTCGATGAGCGTAAGACCTTGTTCGGGCGCAAATTTTGCGGCAGTAGCCCATCTGGGACTGCGGGCGATAAAACCCAACCGATCCTGGAGCGCCAGACTATTTACCTTAACAACAATACCGTCAATGTCATAGGGTAGTTTATGGCGGATCGAGTTGATATGTTTGTAGTACTCGATAACTTCGTCAATTCCCGTACACACCTTTACCGTCACGTCTTTAGATGTCGCTGGTAATACGGGAAGCCCAAGTTCATATAATTTTTTTTCGACGTCAAAATGAGTTTTAAAATCTATCCCGTCCACTTCGCCGACCGCGTAAGAAAACATACGGAGTGGACGCTGAGCGGTGATACGTGGATCAAGCTGCCGGATAGTGCCGGCGGCCGCATTGCGGGGATTCGCGAAAGTTATTTCACCGGCCTCCTGCAGCTGTTCGTTAAATTCTAAAAAATCCCTCTTATAAATTAAAATTTCACCACGAACCTCGAGTAACTTGGGAGGTCTTTGGGTTTTTAGTTTCAGCGGAATAGAGCGGATTGTTTTAACGTTGGCGAAAACATTTTCGCCAACTTCGCCGTCTCCGCGGGTAAGCGCCAAAGTCATAAGGCCATCTTCATAAACCAATTCGATAGCTAAACCATCGAATTTGGGTTCGCAAAAATATTCGACAGACTTGTCGGTTTCCAAGAACTTCTTTACCTTTTTATCGAAGTCGATGAGGTCATTGGTGTCGTAGGTATTTTGTAAAGAAAGCATTGGGATTCGATGGCGAACTTTTTCGAATTTTTCTAACGCCACTCCCGCTACCCGCTGAGTTGGTGAATCGGGAGTTAAATACTCTGGATGAGCCTCTTCTAATTTAACCAATTTAGCGTAAATCGCATCGTACTCCTGATCACTAATTATGGGGCTATCCATAACGTAATAGTTAAAATCATGCTCTCGAATCTTCTCACGGAGGCTTTCGATTTGATTTTGAAGACTAGATTTACTACTCACAGGCCATTTTCTAGCTGATTACCAGCGTAACGCCAAGCAAAATAAGTAGAGTGAAGCGGGTAAAAAAAGTAGATTTGAGTGTTCAAAAGAGGGAGTAAAAACGTGATTACCGAATCCAAGGTTAAAGAGATAGCAGAGTTAGCCGAGCTCAAGCTCACCGATGATGAAGTTAAGACATTCGCCGGTCAGTTAGCGCGGGTCATAGAACATTTTGATCAGCTCACCTCGATCGACACAGCTAATAGGGAACCCCTAGTGACGGCAACGGCCATCGATTTTCGGGCCCGCCCCGATGAAGTTGCACCGTTTGCAAATTCCGTAGAGAAGATCCTAGCGAATGCTCCCGAAAAGAAAAACGCGCTTTTTAAAGTTCCACCCGTTGTATAGGAAGTGAAAATGAAATTATATAAACTCACCGCTCATGCTATCCGTGACGGAATCGCCAAAGGCGAATTTTCGGCCGAAGACGTAACCAAAAGTTATTTGCAGCGAATTTCTCAATACAACGAAAAGTTAAACGCATTTATTACGATTAATGAGCGCGCTATTGATGAAGCCAAGGAGGTCGATGCGCAAAGAAAACAAGGCAAGACTATGGGAAAATTGGCCGGCGTTCCCGTCGCAATTAAGGACATGCTTTGTACGGAAGGTTTAAAA
The DNA here is from genome assembly GCA_964498095.1 of uncultured Bdellovibrionales bacterium. Lineage (GTDB taxonomy): Bacteria > Bdellovibrionota > Bdellovibrionia > Bdellovibrionales > SG-bin7 > SG-bin7. Next base: position 44,602 of record CAZCFY010000012.1, read on the forward strand.
ACAACCGCTGCTTCAAAAATTTTGGAAAACTTTATTCCCCCTTATTCGTCCACTGTCGTTGAAAGATTGAAAGCAGCGGGTGCTATTGTTGTTGGTAAAGCTAACTGCGATGAATTCGCGATGGGATCAAGTAATGAAAATTCCGCCTTCGGCCAATGCTTGAATCCCTGGAACATGGATTATGTGCCTGGCGGTTCTAGTGGTGGTTCGGCCTGTGCCATCGCGGCGCAAATGTCACCTTTGGCAATTGGCACCGACACCGGCGGTTCAATTCGTCAGCCCGCAAACTTTACCGGAATTGTCGGCATTAAACCCACTTATGGGCGCGTGAGTCGTTATGGAATCGTCGCGTTTGCATCAAGCTTGGATCAGGCCGGGCCCATGACCCGCACAGTAAAAGATGCCGCGCTAACGTTAGAAGTTATTTCTGGCTTTGACGCCAATGACTCCACTTCCAGCACCCAAGCGGTACCTAAATGGACGGATTCGATTAGCACAAATCTTAAGGGACTCACGGTTGGAATCCCAAAGGAATATGTGAGTGACAACTTAGATCCCGACGTAAAAAAATGTTTGGATGAAACCATCGCCTTCTTAAAATCAGAGGGTTGCAAGTTTGTCGACGTGAGTCTGCCCTCAAGTAAACACGCAGTGGCAATTTATTACTTAGTTTGCGCGAGCGAAGCATCGAGCAACTTGGCCCGTTACGATGGGGTTCGCTATGGGTATCGCTATCAAGATCCTTCAGGAAAAATGAATTTAGAAACACTTTATTCTGAATCGCGCGGCCGCGGCTTTGGCAGCGAGGTAAAACGCCGTATTATGATTGGTACTTATGCGCTGAGTAGCGGGTACTACGATGCCTATTACAAAAAGGCATGTCAGGTTCGCGGTATCTTGCGTGAGGAATTCACGCAAGCATTGGCTAAATGTCAGGTAATTTTATCGCCGGTGACAACGACGCCGGCATTTAAAGTAGGCGAAAGAGTTAACGATCCACTAACAATGTACCTAAATGATTTGTATACAATTTCTGCGAATCTGGCCGGCGTTCCCGGAATGAGCGTTCCGGTAGGATTCTCCAAATCCGGGTTGCCCATCGGCATGCAGCTCATGGCCAAGCCTTTCGACGAACAGATTTTATTTAACGTCGGCGAAAGTATCGAGCAAAAAAATAAAAACTTAAAGGAATTCCCTGATGTCATACAGTAGTTACGAACCGGTAATAGGTTTAGAAATCCACGCGCAGCTAAAGACTAAGAGTAAAATGTTTTGTTCTTGCTCAACGGAATTTGGCGCCAGCGATAACGAAAATACGTGTCCGGTTTGCACGGGTATGCCCGGTACACTTCCGGTCGTAAACAAAAAGGCCATCGAGTTTGGCGTAAAAATCGGCCTTGCTCTTAACTGTAAGGTAAAAACAAAGTCAGTGTTTGCCCGCAAAAACTATTTCTACCCCGACTTACCAAAGGGTTATCAAATTTCTCAATATGATGAGCCGATTTGTGAAAAGGGCTACATCGATATTTTCGTGGAAAAAACAAAAAGACGTATCGGTATAACCCGCGCGCATTTGGAAGAAGATGCGGGCAAATCCCAGCATCAGGGAGATTACTCGCTGATAAATTACAACAGGAGCTCAGTGCCGCTGATGGAAATAGTGTCGGAGCCAGATATTAAGAGTCCGGCTGAGGCCGCAGAGTATGCGCGCACCGTCCGTCAAATTTTAAGATACATGGATGTCTGCGACGGAAATCTTGAAGAGGGATCTTTGCGTTGTGATTGTAACGTTAGCGTGCGCAAAGTTGGCGAGAAAAAATTTGGTACCAAAGTGGAAATTAAAAATATTAACTCCTTCCGATTCGTCGAAAAGGCGATTGAATACGAAATTCAACGCCAAATTGATTGCTTAGAGTCCGGGGAAAAAATAGTTCAAGAAACACGCCTTTGGGATGTAGATAAAAACAAAACTTTTTCCATGCGCACGAAGGAAGAGGCTAATGACTACAGATATTTCCCCGATCCCGATTTATTAACTGTAATGTTAAACGAAGCTTCGATTAATGAGTTCAAAAAAGAATTACCCGAAATGCCAAGTCAGAAGGTGGAACGCTATCAAAATGAATATGGCTTACCGGAATATGACGCTTTTGTATTAACTCAAGAGAAGGAAGTTTCAGAGTATTACGAAGTGGCGGCTAAAGCGAGCAACAATCCTAAAGGGGCCTCTAACTGGGTGATGGTAGAACTGATGCGCGAGCTAAATGAGGCCAAACTTGATATTGCCAGATCACCGGTTAAAGCGACGCAGTTGGCGGAGCTAATCAAGTTAATTGATAACAACACGATTTCGGGAAAAATTGCAAAAACGGTTTTTGCCGAAATGTGCAAAACTTCAAAAGACCCCCAAGTGATTATAAAAGAAAAGGGCTTGGTGCAAATAACGGATACGAAATCAATCGAAGCCATCATCGACAAGGTTATGGCGGCAAGCTCTTCGCAAGTTCAAGACTACCGATCGGGGAAAGAAAAGCTTTTTGGCTTTTTTGTTGGTCAAGTGATGAAGGAATCAAAAGGCCAAGCCAACCCAGACATGGTTAATAAACTTTTGCTCACGAAGCTTAAGGGTTAGTTTTTTGAGAGTCGCCGCACTTGACCTGGGGTCTAACACTTTTATTTTGCTCATTGCCGAAGTGATCAATGGCGATGTTAAAAAAGTTCTCGTTGACGAAACGCGTGTGGTGCGGCTTGGACAGAATCTTTTTGAAAGTGGTGAGCTTCATCCCGAAGCCCTAAAGCGCGCTGATGATTGTTTTGCGGAGTTTCGTAAAATAATTGACGAACACCAGGTGGACCAGGTCGTTTCGGTTGCAACGAGTGCGTCGAGAGACGCTAAAAACAAGGAAAAGTTTTTCGCGCTCGGGGAAAAACATAAAATTCCAATTAAAGTTATCAGCGGAGATTTAGAGGCAAAGCTTACGTATCAGGGGGCCGGCGGCAGTGGAGTAGTAGTAGATGTTGGCGGTGGCTCAACTGAAGTAGTGGGTAAATCCAAAAAGGGTGACCTGCTAAAGCACAGCTTTAATTTAGGTTGTGTGCGCTTAAACGAGAAATTCCTCACGCAACACCCCACCCGCAAAGGGGAAGTGGATAACCTAGAAAAATATATTTTAGCGCAGTTCGAAGAGAAAAAGGAATTCTTGGCGGCATTTAAGGGGAGCGATCTGGTCGCGGTTGCCGGGACCCCTACAACGGTAGCCGATATGATGCTCGGCGGGGGTTTTGACCGCAAAAAAATAGACAACAGTTTTATTCCCATCGATGAGTGGAACCTTCTCTTAAAAAACCTGTGCGCCTTGAGCCGGGAGCAGCGGCTTAAGATTCCCGGCATGAAAAAAGGGCGCGAAGATGTGATAATTTCGGGGATGGTTATACTGTCGTTACTGGCCAAAAAACTAGAGGCGAAGGGTTTTCACATTTCGACTAAAGGGGTCCGGTATGGTTTGGCTATCGAAGCTGCTTCTGGCGCTAAATTGTAGTTTATTTGCGGTTAACTTTGATAAGCAAAAAATAAAAATTAACGACGTCGAGCTTACTGTCGAAGTTGCGAAAACACAGCAGCAATTAAGCCGCGGCCTTATGGACCGGCAAACCCTTAATGAAAATGAAGGGATGCTTTTTATTTTCGAAAAAGAAGAGCCCCGCCATTTTTGGATGAAGAATACCTTTGTGGCGCTTTCGATAGGTTTTTTTGACAAGAACAAAGTGTTGGTCGATATCCAAGACATGGAGCCAGTAAGATCAACGATTGAAATTCCAAAAACATATTCCAGTAAGGCTCCAGCGAAGTACGCACTAGAAGTGAATCGCGGGTGGTTTTCCCGTCACAAAATTAAGACAAAAGCTAAAATTTTTTTTGTTGAGACAACAAGCCCCAAATAGTTTTCAAGACGAAGGCACAGAAAAGTTTGATAGCTTAATGTGGCCAGTCGTTTTCTAGATTTAGGTCCAGGGTTAAACCTTGAAATAGTTTTCAGAAACTACCGATCTATGTTGTAATCAGTAATAAGAGGGTAACTATGTTTAAAAAACTACTTCTTAGTTTAATTATTTCGAGTCTCACTTTTTTTGGCATGGCTTGTACATCCGGTGGATCTGAAGAAGACGGCGCTGCTGAAGAGCAAGCCGCGGGCGCAGAAGAAGGCGGATCCGATGAAGGTAGCTCTGACGAAGCTGCCAGCACCGACGAAGGCGGCGGCGAAGAAGCTGCGGCAGAAGAAGGTGGCGGAGAAGAAAAAGTCGCAGAGGATGCCGGCGGTGAAGGCGAAGATGATCTAGGCGAGGAGATCGCTGAAAACACGGACGAAAAAGAAGATGAAGAGGTCGGTGATCTAGAAGACGAAGAAGACCTTGGTGAAGAGGTTGCCACAAAAGCCGATGGTGCGGCCGAAGAGAAAAAAGAAGAAATGGCTCCACCACCAGCTGAACCACCCACCGATGTGGCCAAAGCCGAAGAACCAGCGCCAGCCCCAATTATGGATGCGGCGCCGGCTGCTCCCGCGGGAAACATTCCTTTACAAAAAGTTAAATCTGAGCCGTTTAAAAAGGCGGGAATTTTAGCTAACACTGTTTATATTGGCCGTCCCGACGATACGGTTGAAGGCGTTAGCCAAAAACTTTTTGGCGCCGATAGATCTGCGGACTTGGTAGCTGTAAATGGTTTTTTAAAACGCGGCGTGAAAGCGGGCGACAAAATTTATTATAATTCGCCAAAACGTCCTACCGATGAAACGCAAATGCTCACTTATTTCGAAGATATTGGTGCGGCTCCGCAAGAGTATGAGGCGCAAGAGGGCGAAAACATCCGTAAGATTTCAAAAAGACTTTTAGGATTCGAAGATGCGTGGAAAGAAGTTTGGTCAACAAACGCCATGGTAGATTCAAAAGATGCTTTGCCGGGCGGGACCAAATTGCGTTACTGGACAAATGAGGCTGTAGCGGCAGCAACTCCACCGCCGGCCCCGGCTCCGATGGAGCCACCGGTCGCCGCAGCTCCACCACCACCGGAAATTCCACCGCCACCAGCAGACGTGCCGGTTCCACCGCCAGCAGCGGCAACAACTTCTGGATCTAATGATACACCTCCACCACCACCGGAACCGATGGTTGAGCCGCCGGCTCCACCACCGCCACCGCCGGTCGTAATGTCAGAACCTAAAAAACCGCAAACGGGCGGCGAGGGATTCAGCATGGCTGGCCTGATGGAAAACAAAGATACCATGACAATTTTCATTGGTGTCGCAGTTGTCGTTATTGGGTTGTTGGTGATATTAGCAATGGCAAGAAAACGCCGTACAAGAATCGATTTCGGTCAGACACAAGTTTAAACTTGTGTCTCACCGACGCTTAAATTATCCGACTTTATTAAAGATAGTATCAAGAACGTCTTTTTGGCTGTCGCGCGAGACGGATACGAAATACATTAAATCATCGACGATTTGAATATCGCGGTTGTTTGCGGGCTGAAATTTAATTCCTACTCCCTTGTCACTTGACCAAACTACTGTTGCGGGAACACGGCGTTCGCGTCCGCTGACCTGAAAAGTAACAACCAATTTATCTCTAGCGGTTAAGGCGTCGGTGGTTTCTAAAAAGGCTCCAGTGAGACTTATGTTTTTTAAGACTCCCTTGGTGGCCTTGCGCGAATAGCTTTTACGGTATTGAACATCGACGAAAAGCCTAATGCGTGGTGCTGGCACCATTTCTTGTCCAGATTCCATAACCTATCTCCTTTAATTCACATTAAATTTATCGGCTGTACTGGTTAAAAGTTTAGGTATTTCACTGGACCTTAAGCTAAGTGTCTCAAATATGGATTTTTCTGTTTAAATATGGTACATCTTTGGTTGAGACGATTTAATAGTTTGACAATTTGCCGGGCTTTAGAGAATACTGGTCCTAGGTCCAACAAATAATACCCAAAATAATTTATTCAATTCTTTTAAGTCTATAAATCTACATGCATTCAAATAAAATACTAAGGAGAAACTAAACCGTGTCTGAAAACGAAAATCCATCGTCCAAAGAACAAACTCCCGAAACAAAAGAAGCCCCGCAAGCCGAAGAACGCGGCACTAGCAGCGACAACGACAGACCCCGCAGCGGCGGTGGTGGTGGTGGTCGTAAACAATTTCGCCCTATGGATAGAGACCGAAATCGTTTTCATAAAAATGGCAAGGGTCAGCGCTATGATAATAACCGTCAACGTCACGGTGGCAGTGACCGACGTAATTTCGAAGATGCGCCAATGCCCCAAGATGAAAGTGGACAAAGCGGCGTAAACCAAGAAATCACCGATGAACAACTTTCTCAAATTACTTTAACGGCGGAAGAAAAAAACGATTTACGTTCAAAAAATTTAAAAAGCAAAAAGATCGAAGAGCTTAATACTCTCGGTAACAAACTATTGATAGAAAATGCGGCTGGCCTTCGCCGTCAAGAGCTGGTGTTTGAGATCTTAAAAAGAGCCGCGCGGCTTGGCGATATTTTCGGTGACGGAGTTCTCGAAATTTTACCAGATGGCTACGGATTCCTTCGCTCGCCAGATTATAACTATCTTCCGGGGCCGGATGATATTTATGTAAGTCCGTCCCAAATTCGCAAGTTCGGCTTGAGAACGGGAGATATAATCTCTGGAACGGTTCGTCCCCCGAAGGATGGTGAACGTTATTTCGCACTCCTAAAAGTTGATTCTCTAAATATGGAGACGGCGGATAAGGGTAAAGATAAGATTTTATTTGATAACTTAACTCCGCTTTACCCCCAGCAAAGATTAAAACTTGAATATCGTCCCGATGACTATACGACGCGAGTAGTGGATTTAATGTCGCCAATCGGGAAAGGGCAGCGCTGTTTGATTGTGGCGCCGCCGCGTACCGGTAAAACGGTATTATTGCAAAATATCGCCAATGCATTAATGCATAATCACCCCGAAGTGACTCTTATTGTTTTGCTTATCGACGAGCGTCCTGAAGAGGTCACCGATATGGCGAGAAACGTGAAGGGTGAAGTTATCAGTTCAACATTTGACGAACCACCAACACGTCACGTTCAGGTGGCAGAAATGGTAATCGAAAAAGCTAAGCGTTTAGTTGAGCATAAACACGACGTGGTTATTCTGCTCGACTCGATCACGCGTTTAGCGCGCGCCTACAACACGGTAGTTCCGCCATCAGGGAAAATTCTTTCGGGCGGGGTGGATTCAAACGCGCTTCACAAACCAAAGCGATTTTTTGGAGCGGCTAGAAATATTGAAGAAGGTGGTAGCTTAACAATTATCGCCACAGCCCTTGTTGATACGGGATCAAGAATGGACGAGGTTATTTTCGAAGAATTTAAGGGTACTGGTAATTCGGAGATCCACCTTGACCGCAAACTTATGGAGAAGCGTATCTTTCCGTGTATGGATATTAATAAATCAGGTACACGCAAAGAGGACCTGCTTGTCGATAAGAAGGAACTTAGCCGTATTTGGATTTTGCGCAAAGTTTTGGCGCCAATGAACGCTGTGGATTCAATGGAGTTTTTACTTGATAAGTTGCAGCATTCTAAGACAAACGGCGATTTCTTAAATGCGATGAGTGGTGCTTAAGTAATTAAAATTACATAGAAATTCCAGAGACAATTTACGCATTTAAAATAATTTAAGATTTTGAGTTTAGCGTCATTGATGTGGATAAATATGTGAATATCCCCAAAAATCAATGCTCGCTCGACAAGCGGTGTCGGGTATGTTAAACCCCTAAGCTTCTAATAATTTTGGAGAATTTATGAAGGCAGATATTCATCCTAAGTTCTATAACGAGTGCAAAGTAACCTGCGTTTGCGGTAACAGTTTTACGACCGGTTCAATTAAAGAAGAAATCAAAATTGATATTTGTTCTGCTTGTCATCCGTTCTTTACTGGCAAACAAAAAATTCTAGATACCGAAGGTCGTATTGATCGCTTCCGCAAAAAATACGCTAACGTCGCTAAAGCCGCGCCAGCGAAAAAGTAATTAAACACTTTTACCTGACTCAATTTATTATCCATGTTTAAAAAGCTGGACGACGTCGAACTCCGTTATTCAAAATTGCAAAATCAATTGCAGGATACGGCGTTCAGTTCTGATCCATCTAAACTTACGGCGGCATTAAAAGAAAATGCCGAGCTAGAACCTATCGTCAGTACTTATCAAGATTATAAAAAATCGGTTAAAGAACTCGCGTCCAACAAAGAAATACTTCTCAACGAAAAAGACGAAGAACTCCGCGAGATGGCGAAGGAAGAAGTCAGAACTTTAGAGCAAGCGATAAGTCAGCTAGAAAAAAGCCTTACGGTGCTCTTACTGCCGAAAGATCCGAATGATGATAAAAATATTATCATGGAAATTCGCGCCGGTGCCGGCGGCGATGAAGCTAGTCTTTTTGCCGAAGAACTTTTTAGTGGGTATGTGCATTACGCCAATAAAAAAGGTTGGCGCGTCGAGGTTCTTTCGGAATCTTGGGGAAATGTTGGCGGATATAAAGAAGTCATTGCCATGATCAAAGGGGACAAAGTGTATAGTCGTCTGAAGTTCGAGAGCGGCGTGCACCGCGTGCAAAGGGTCCCACGAACTGAAACGCAGGGCCGCGTTCATACTTCAACCGTCACCGTTGCTGTTTTGCCGGAGGCCGAAGAGGTTGAAGTGAAAATTGACCCTAAGGAGTTACGCATAGATGTTTTTCGTTCGAGCGGCAAGGGCGGTCAAAGCGTTAATACAACAGACTCCGCCGTGCGCGTAACGCACCTTCCAACCGGCATGATCGTCAGCTGTCAGGACGAAAAATCGCAGCATAAAAACAAAGAAAAAGCTTTAAAGGTTTTATATTCTCGTCTTTTAGCCATAGAGCAAGAAAAGGCCCAAAAATCGGCTTCGGATCAGCGCTTGGCCCAAATCGGAACGGGTGACCGCTCCGAAAGAATTCGTACTTATAATTTTCCACAATCGCGTATGACGGATCATCGCATTGGTCTTACCCTCCATAGTTTAATCGATATCGTGAAGGGTGATTTTGATCAGGTTGTCGAGCCGCTCATTGCCCACTTTCAAGCTGAAGCAATGAAGTCGGCCCAATGACGATAAAAGAATTCATCCAGTCAGCAACGAATCAATTAAAAGACGAAGGAGTGCCAACACCACGTCTTGATGCCGAGCTTATTGCGGCGCACGTTTTTACGGTTTCGCGCACGGATTTGATTATTAAAAGTGGGGACGTAATTAGTGAAGGCAACAAAAATAAACTTAGTGAATTTTTGAAACGCCGTTTAAATGGTGAACCCATCGCGCATTTCACGGGCGAAAAAGAATTTTATTCGATAAATTTTAAAGTTAGCAATAAAGTTTTAGTGCCGCGGCCGGAAACAGAAATCATAGTTGATACGGCGCTGGGAATTTTTGAACAGGAAGACAACTCGAAAATAATCGATTTTGGATCGGGATCGGGATGTATCGGAACTACTATTTTGCGTTTGCGAAAAAATTTAAGACTTTTGGCTGTTGATATTTCGCCAGAAGCCTTAGCTGTCACGAAGGAAAATGCCGAGCGATTAGGGGTTTTTAATCGGAGTGATTTTTTATGTGCAGATATCCACAAAATTAATCCCAAGGAAGAGGCATTTAAGAGTGTATCTTTGATTGTCGCAAACCCGCCATATATTGACGCAAATGACCCCTTATTAGATACAAAAACGCTTCGCTTTGAACCCGCCGTCGCGTTATATTCTAAGGACGCAGGATTTAGAGATCCCGTGGGTTGGGCTGAGAAATCGGCACAGATTTTACAGCCCGGCGGAAATCTTCTCATGGAAATAGGAGCCGGCCAAAGCGAGCGCTTGGTAGAAATTTTTAAGCAATGGTACCGCCGTATCACTTTGCTTGAAGACCTTGCTGGAATACCAAGGGTTATTTGGGCCGAAAAATGAAATATGGACAAAATCGTCGTTAATGGCGGTAAAAAACTGCACGGAAAAGTTCGCAACAGCGGCGCGAAAAACTCATCGCTTCCTCTTTTGTTTGCTACCCTGTTGGCTGACGGTGAGCATGTTTTCGAAAACGTGCCGGCGTTAAAAGATATTGATTCTACAATCATGTTACTTGAAATGCTGGGTGCGGCAGTAAAGCGCGACGGCGATAAGGTAATCGTTAACTCAAAGTCTTCTGACATTAGTGAAGCGACTTACGATGTCGTGCGAAAAATGCGCGCCAGTATTTTGTGTTTAGGACCACTTGTCGCTAAGAGACAAATGGCGCGCGTGAGCCTTCCAGGTGGTTGCGCTATCGGCACACGTCCTATTGATATTCACCTTGAGGGCATGAAAGCGCTTGGCGCGGAAGTCGAAGTTACCGGTGGGTACGTGGAAGCGAGCTGCAATCAACTCAAGGGTGCGAGCATTTTATTTGATAGCCCTACCGTGGGTGGTACTGAAAATATCATGATGGCAGCAAGTCTTGCCGAAGGTAAAACAATTATCGAAAATGCCGCCAAAGAACCGGAAATTGTAGATCTTGCCGAATACTTAAATAAAATGGGTGCCAAAATTCATGGCGCGGGTTCTAGCATAATAACAATTCAAGGCGTAAATAAATTAAAGCCGGCGCATCACCGCGTGGTTCCTGACCGGATCGAAGCTGGAACACTTTTGATTGCTGGAGCAATTACTGGCGGTGAAGTAACGGTTACCGACTGTAATCCCAATCACATTGATGCGCTAATTCAGAAATTGAAGGAAAGTGGCTTTCGCATAACCTCGTCAAATAATTCCGTGACCATCCAAGAATGTAATGAATGGGGCGGCGTGGACATTACTACGGCTCCTCATCCCGGGTTTGCCACGGATTTGCAGGCGCAGTTTATGGCACTGATGACGGTCGCTAGCGGCGTGAGTGTCATTACGGAAACAATATTTGAAAACCGGTTCATGCACGTTCAAGAGTTAATGCGTCTGGGAGCGGATATTACTCCCAAATCACGCGTTGCTATTGTTCGGGGCCATCCGGGGAAATTGGTGGGCGCGCCAGTGATGGCGACGGATTTACGCGCTAGTGCCAGTCTTGTTTTAGCGGGCCTTGCCGCGCAAGGGCAGACGGAAGTGGCGCGTATTTACCATTTGGATAGAGGCTATGAAAATATGGAGAAGAAACTTTCTTCATTAGGGGCGGAAATAAGGAGAATTCAATGAAAACAATTTTTACGGTAATCACATTCGTATCGGCATTGGCATTTGCCGGGGAGAAAAAAATGGACAAAGTTTTGTTAGAAACAAGTGAAGGCAATATTACTCTGGAACTTAACCGGGAAAAGGCGCCCATCTCCGTTGAGAATTTTCTAAAATATGTGGATGACGGTTTTTATAATGGCACAATTTTCCACCGTGTGATTGATGGTTTTATGGTTCAAGGTGGCGGCTTTACCGAAGATATGAAACAAAAAGAAACACGGAAACCCATTAAGAACGAAGCCACTAACGGTTTAAAAAATGATAAAGGAACAATAGCCATGGCCCGCTTACCATCGCCGGATTCCGCCAGTGCTCAATTTTTTATTAACGTTAAAGATAATGAGTTCCTAAATCATAAAAGCAAAAGCCCACAGGAATTTGGTTATGCGGTTTTTGGCAAAGTGAGTGAAGGCATGGATGTTGTCGAAAAAATAAAAAAAGTTCAGACAACGAACAAAGGCGGAATGGATGACGTCCCCGCCAAGCCCATTGTTATTAAAAAGGCGAAAAAGCTTTGAAAGATAGTAGCTGTATTTTTTGTAAAATCATCGAAGGCACGATACCCGCCAAAAAAGTTTATGAGGACGAGTGGGTAATTGCCATCGAGGATATTAAGCCATCAGCCCCGATTCACTACCTTTTCATGCCAAAAAAGCATTTCCGGTCCTTAATGGAATTACAGCTCGACAAACAGGATAGAGATGGGGCCCTTTACTTGGAAAAAATTTTCAGCGCCATGACTAAAGTGGCAAAAAAAGAAAATATTCACGACAAGGGATTTCGAACTGCCATCAACACCGGCGAACAGGGGGGGCAAACTGTTTTCCACCTTCACGTCCACATGTTGGGTGGCGGAAAGATAAAAGATCGATCGGGCCATGTCTGAGGACTCACAGCTTTGGATGATAAAAGAGGGTGCTGGTAAAATTGCCGGCCCCTATACTACCGAAAAAGTTCTGGAGCTAATTGCCAATTTGGTTATTACCGGGGAGGAGTCCGTTGCCCTCTATCCAAGTGGAGAATGGATTCCGATCTCCAAGCGCCCTGAATTTTATGATTTGCTGCTTGAAGCGATTAGCCGGACATCGGGTCAAAAAAACCAAAATTTTTCGGAGAGTGTTTCGCAGCCGAGTAATTCGCAACCACCACCATCCGCCGATGAAGATGGCAGTGAGACCGGTGGAGCTCCTGATTTTTCCGGCGTAAAATTAGATAACCAAGAAAATCTCAGCACACAAACGGCGACGCCACCCCCGCCGCCGCGAAACGAAAAGAGAAGTAAAAGTGAAAAAAAACCGCAAGATGTCATCGAGCTCACAAATATCAAGGCGCATGTCAAAAAACAAAAACGCAAAAAGGCAAAGGCTCCACTTTTTTTAGCTTTTTTAGTCGCGGCTGCCGCAATTTATTTATTGTTAATGAACGACGCGCCTAAAGATAAGTTACGCCTTATTAAACCACAAAAAGGCCGTCCGGCAATTTCGCAAGCCGAAGTTAAAAAGCGCTTTGAGGCCGCCGTAGCGGAATTTAGCCGCGATGTATTTGATTCTTACCGGCGCGCCATGAATAATTTGGTGCAAATCGTCGAAGGCATGCCAAAAACTCCCGGTGCCTACCAAATGCTTTGCATGACCTACCGTGAGCTGTGGCCTTTTGCGTATCAGGATCAGGTTGATAGTGCGGTGATCGATGAGGTTACAAAAATGGCCGAAATGGCTGACCCCGGCGGAAAATTTAGTGCCACTTGTCGGGCGGTGCGCGCGCAACTTGCTGGCCGTCTTGCCGAAGCGAAAGCGACAATTGAAGGTTTATTAGAGGGCGGCTCAACCGAAGCTATTTTATTTGAACTTAAGGGTGCGATTCTCGGCGGCAGTGTAGAGGCTGTCGTCGAGGGCGATTATGTAAACGGCTTGGTCTATATGGATAAGGCCATTCAGTACTGGCCGCAGTGGATGAAACCACGGGTCGCCTCGTCGGTGTATTTGTGGCGTCAAGGCGATGTCGGGCAGGCCTTGCAGAGATTAAAACAAGTATTGGATGCGAATCCCTCGCACGATGTGGCCCGCGCTCTATACGGGATTATCTATATGCGGTCGCTGTCTAAACCCGACGTTGCTTTGCCGCAGTTATTGCCGGTAGCAGCGTCGCCGAATATTCCCAGAATATTATTGTCGGAAACAAATCTTGTCGTGGCGGAAATTTACTCGAGCCGCGGCGAAGGCTCCAAAGCTGGTCAGTTCGCGAAAACCAGTTACCGTCTTAACCCCAGTAATCGTCAAGCTCTGGAACTTATGCGTAAACATGGCTCTGGCAAAGAGGACGAAAAGCTTACGCAATTAGCCGGCGCACTTTATGTTGGTGACCAGTTTTACGCCAAGGGTAACTATCTCGCCGCGCAAGCCGAATACAAAACGGCTTTTGAAGCCAATCCAAAAAATGGTTTAGCCGCGATGAAAGCCGCCAAAGCTCTTTGGAAGGTCGGGCAGACTCAAGAAGCCATGAATTGGCTCGATAAAGCGATAAAATCTAATCCCAATCTTATCGAGCCCTACGTCACTAAAGCCGAGTATTACACAGAGAAGTACGATTATTTTGCTGCGGCGAATATGCTCAAAAAGGCCCAAGGAATAAATAAAAACAGTTTTGAAATTTACCGGGGCATGGCCCTCGTGGAGCTAAAGCGCGGCAATGCACGCGGCGCGGTTTCTTATTGCGAAACCGCGTTGAAATTAAATCCCGCCGATGTGAGTTGTCATGTGATTATGTCAAAGGCGTATTTAGCCATGCAGAACGTGTCGGATGCGTATAAATACGCGGGCCGCGCTTTGGAGTTAGAAAATAGCTCCTATGAGACACAAGATATTTATGCCCGGGCCTTGGTGCAAATTCAAGGAGCCGAAACGGCATACAACCACGTTAAAAACTTGATTCAAACATTTCCCAATGTTTTTAGTTACCGCTTAATTTTAGCCGATCTTTATTTCCAAGATGAAAGATTTAACGAGGCCGAAGCAGTTTACCGGCAAATTACCCAAATTGATCCGACGATAAAGGAAGGTTATTGGGGCTTGGGAAAATCGTTGCAGGCCCTGGGCAAATTAAAGGAAGCGACCGAACCCCTACTAAAAGCAGCGTCGTTAGACCCCGGAGACGCTAATTCCTGGTTTTTACTTGCCCAGCTATATTCCGCCGGCGGGCAATATCAAAAAGCTATTTCGGCATTTGAGACCGTGATAAACCGCAATCCACTTTTTCCCTTAGCGCACTTGATGTTGGGAAGAGTGGCTATGCAAGTAGGGAATTTAGATTTAGCGCTATCCGAAGCTCTCAAGGAGCAAGGTAATAATCCGTTGGGTCCTGATGCATTCCTATTGGCCGCAGAAATCTATAGTCAACAGCAACGTTACACGCAGTGTACAAATGAAATTCAAAAGGCATTAAAGTTAGGTACTCTGGGGGCGAAAATTTATGTGATTATGGCGCGTTGTTACCGGCTGTCGGGCTCCATAGATACGGCACTTTCAATGATTCGCATCGCCGAGCAGCGAGAATCAGGCTTGCCAGATGTTTATTTAGAGTTAGGATTAATTTATGAGGCGAAAGGGGATGCTCCCTCAGCGGCGGAGGCATTGAACCAATACTTAACATTGGCGCCAAATGCCAAGGATGCCGCTCAAATTCGCCAGAAGATTAATCAGCTGGGACGATAAAAAATGGGAAGATTTGTAGCGGGCGTACAGGAAAAAATAAGTGAGTCTTCAAAGAGCTTCGCGCTCTTTGTCTTTAAACTTTTATCTGGCATGGTTATCGGTTTAACCTTGGCCTTGGCGGCTCAGGAAATTTTTGGGTTTTCAAATTTGGTATTTATATTTGTTATTACTTGCGTGACCGGTGTCTTCTTACGAATTGTTAGCGGTTGGAACCTGCTAATAATGGTTTTATTTGATTTGTTTGCCGTAGTTGCCGCCCTGCTCTTAAAGATGTATGTAGTTATGGCTCCTTAGGAGAGGGATTTTTATATGCTAGATTTAAAAGAATTAGAAAACGAAGAGTATTACAAGAAATATGTTGATTGCCTGATCGCCCGCAGAGGTGATGCTTCGTTGGTAGAAAAGCTAGTCGAGGAAAATAAAAAAAGGAAAAAATTAATTTTCGAATCCGAAGCCCTGCGCGCGGAACAGAATAAAGTTTCAGAGATCATTGGAAAGTTAAAGCGCGAAAAGGGTGACGCCAGTAAAGAGCTCGCGGCGATGCAAGAGCTCGCCGCTAAATTTAAGAATTTGAATGCTCAGCTCGATGAAGTGCAAAAGAAAGTCGACGAGGTTGTGCTGCAACTTCCGAACATGACGCATGAGTCGACCCCGGTTGGCGCGTCAGAGGCTGACAATAAAGAGATTAGCAAGTGGGGTGAGCCCAAGAAGTTTTCTTTCAAAGCGAAAGAGCATCAGGATGTGGGAATAGGACTAGGGCAGTTAGATTTAGAGCGAGGCGCAAAAGTCACCGGAACACGCTTTTATTTTTTACTTGGGCAGCTTGCGCAGCTGGAAAGAGCGCTGATGAATTTCATGCTCGACATGCATACCCAAAAACATGGTTATAAAGAAATGCTTGCTCCCTACATGGTGAATTCAAATAGCATGAAGGGCACGGGCCAATTTCCCAAATTTTTTGACGAGGTTTTTCATCTTCAAGGAACAGATTATCATTTGATTCCGACGGCGGAAACCTCAGTAACGAATTACTTTGCGGAAGAGATTTTGGATGAAGCCAAGCTACCGTATTATTTTGTTGGCTTTAGTCCGTGCTTTAGAGCCGAGGCGGGGGCGGCGGGCAAAGATACAAAAGGTATTCTTCGCGTCCATCAGTTTCAAAAAGTCGAGCTACTTAAATTCACCCACCCCGATAAAAGCTACGAGGAGCATGAAAAACTCACGCAAAATGCCGAACATGTTTTAAGAGAACTCGAACTTCCCTACCGGCGCATGCAACTTTGCACGGCCGACATCAGTTTTAGCGCGGCAAAGTGCTATGATTTAGAGGTTTGGTTACCGGGTCAAAATGCTTACAGAGAGATCAGTTCGTGCAGTAATTTTGAAGCGTTTCAGGCAAGACGGGCAAATATTCGCTTTAAATCTAAAGGCGGAAAGCCACAATTCGTGCACACGATTAATGGTTCAGGGTTAGCAATCGGTAGAACGCTTATAGCGATCCTTGAAAACTATCAGCAAGAAGACGGCTCGGTTCTAATCCCCAAAGCCCTGCAAGCTTACATGAGCGGCAAGACCAAGATTGACAAACAATAAGGTACGCCGTACTTTTTTCGTTCTTATAAGCGATTTTACAACCGCCGCGGAGAGATGGCTGAGCGGTTGAAAGCACCGGTCTTGAAAACCGGAGACCTCGCAAGGGGTCCGGGGGTTCGAATCCCTCTCTCTCCGCCACTCGAATTTGAATACCCTCAAAATCCTCAGACATAGCGTTTGGCACTCGTTTGCGATCATTTTCGATCCCTATCCGACACAGAGTGGAGAGATTGATGAATTCATTCATTTTGGATTTGAGCCGGAATACCAAAATATGAAATTAGAGCCCCTCATAAATCGAGAAAGTTTAGAACAAGCCTTTGGCAAAAATCCATTTAATCTACCCACTGAGCCTGATCCAGACCCAATTCCTGATCCAGATCCTGCTCCGTGTACCGAAATTTATATCAAAGATGCCGACGGCAACAACACCAATGTTTTTGCAAATGATGTAATGTTTGTTTTTAAAATTCAAAACTTCGTTGGTACACTAGTAAAAGCCGATGTGCTGGACATCATTCCGGCGTGCATGTGGTATACAGTGACGCCCGAACAATTGCTGTCGCGCCTATCTGATCCGTACAATTGTATGGGTATCGCCAATTACGGGGCCGGCGCAACCTATCCTGATATGAGTACGCGCACGATGAATAATATTGGCACAGGATATTGCAAATCGAATTGAGAAATTCAAAGCAAAAACAACGCACTCAAAGTTACCGCCACGGTGGCGGTAACATCAAAACTCACTTTAAAAAATAATTATTTTGCCAAGCTTGCAGAAAGAAACTTCAAGCTTGAGGAGTAGCGTCGGCTAAGTGCAACTCCGTTTACACAATCCGCTGTGAGTCCAGAAAAACTATTTCTCAATTGTTGTCTGTTCATGTCAGCATTTGGAAATGGAGACATTGGAGCCTCAAGACCAGTACATTTTTTCTCCAAAACATCTAAGGCTGCATTGAACTCGCCATAATTTTTCATATTTCCGCCTTTGCAATTAGACAAGAACTCATTTATTGCGAGCAAAGGAGCGCTCATTCCCCAGAAACTTACAGTCTTTCTGAAAGCAAAGATGGATTCGGCAACGCCGCCATCACAGTATTCTGCTTTAAGAAAACTAAAAAATTTCCCTTGATCAACGCCAGCTTTCATCGCTGCAATGTCAGCTTCATGATTTTTTGCCGCTGATTTAGCTTTCGGAATTAACTTATCTATCTCACGGTTGCGGTCAGAAAGTGCGTCGCGTTTATTAATAACAGCAACACGCTCACCATTTAAGGGCATATTGTCCGACTGTTTCTGCAGCTTTTCAATCTCCGCGTTATTTTTAACAACTTCAGCTTTCATAGCTTCAATTGAGCGGTTCAAATCATTAACGGCTTTTTGATGGTCGGCAACTGTAGAGGCAAAGATAATTGGTTCGACTTGTGCTTGAGCAAAATTAGAAGCTAATAAAAGGCATGAAAATACAAATCTATTCAACATATACGTTCCTCCATTAGAGTAGTCCGTAGCACATTAACAAAAAAAATTGAGAAATTTTTCTATATTTTGGCACACGTCGGTGACAATACTCGGCACTTTCAAAAATGCGTGACTCGCTTATTCTAATTAATACTGATTACTGATATTGAAACAAGCGCTCACACTGCATGCGGTGCCGCCCCGAGAACCTCTCACGCCAATTATCCACGTACTCAGCCGCCTTTACGGGGCCAGCCAGGACCGCATACTTCACAGAACCGAGCATTAAGCTCTTAACTGCGCTCAGGATCATAAGTTTAACGAGCCTCTTTTCATCAATTTTCTTTCCAGTTCCGATTTTTTTTCCGAGTATGTATAATGAACCCCCGACGGGTAAAACTGACCGTAAAATTTGAATGTATCTTGAAGAAGCGCGAAAGCCCAATGCCGTATAAGCACCCTTAATGATTTCACCAAGTGCTTCGCCGCCCACTTCGATTTCGCGTGGCTGTCACCGACCCTTAAGTGGAGGCGCCGATTTCCAAAGGGGCCATTTCCCCCGGTTTGCCGAGCCCAGTGGGGCCGCTATCGCCGAAAACACCTGGGCCACTTTATGATTTAAACGCGAGACATCCTCGGAAATTAACTTATCATAGTTAATCCGATTACGTCTCGCGGTTTTTGTCCGGAGCGCAGTTTAAGCGTTTTGTTTTTTTTCGCTTTAGTTTTTGTTCACGTTCACGTGGTCGAAATGAATCCCAATCCATGTAAAAGACCTCAGCCTCATTGACAAGTCGGTCGACGATGGCGTGGGCAATAGCATCGTTAGCAAAAATCTGGTTAAACTCGCCGAATGGCATATTGGTCGTAGCTATCATACCAAGTTCCGCATCATGTCGGCTTGAAATAACCTGAAAAAATAAATTGCTAGCTTGAGTGTCCAATGCCACGTAGTCCAACTCATTAATGAATAAGACCTGAGGTCTTCGATATTTATTTAATTCTGTTTCTAAACTATAAGTTTGTTGCGCAGTAAATCGTCGACCTACTTTTGTAAAGCGCTCAGTCGCGATATTTTTGCCTAAGACGCCACGCTTTTTGACGAGCACGTTGTTTTTCTCGTGCCGTTTCAGATCGACTGTAAGTTTTTTGATTAACTCGTTGTCTTGCAAGATGAGCTTCGCGGGCGCAATCGCTTGAACAGTAACTTTGATTTCGCCAACATGAGCGGCAAATTGATATAACTTTTAAACAACGCTCACACTTTAATTCGACAGCCGTTCATGAATCTATTGTCTGCTCAGGCGGGGTATCCATTATTAAATATTAATTCTAATTCTGGTTTCATTGAACTTCGGCGTGTAGGCACTGGACCATGGGACTGGCACATCGGCCAAATAGGTCCCTTTAAATTTCGGCCCCTCCAGACAAGCGTAACAAATTGATCCAGGCCGATGATTTAAAGGTCGTGTGCCAGGCTTTACCTACGAAGCACGAATTTTATAAATGTCCCATTTCGTGCTTTTTGGTCGTTTTTTTTGCGGGTTCTAACGTATTAAACTGTCGGTTCTCGTTATTGAATCGAGCTAAGCCTTCTAAAACCAATAAAATCGATCTTATATGAGGATAACTTCTAGTAAATTTCCATTTCTGAATAAGTCTTAAGGGCCGTAATATTGACAAGTTACCTAAATATGTAATTTGCCTATACTTTTGGTACCCAGAGAAATAACGGTTAACTTCTACTTAGAATTTTTCATATTGGAACGGTGCCTAGGGTTTAATTTGTAATACGCAATTAAATTCGCTTTTATCACGAATAACTTCTAGTAGATTTTTCGCCTAACTTCTAGTAAATTTAAAGAATAACTTCTAGTAAATTCCTAGAGGTTGAGAGTGGAAAAGTGATTCGACCAAATAAGAATCTAGCAGATGCTTTAACGGCCGCCAAGAAAGTCGCACAAGAAGGGGTGATAAAGCATACCGAACTGGATTCAAAACAAATTGAGATTTTAAAAAGAGCGGGTTGTCTTACTTCTGTGATTCGGGGCTGGTACCTTTTAACAAAACCCGAAGCTTCAGGAACCACTACCGTTTGGTACGTAGGTTTTTGGCCGTTTATCAGAAACTATTTGTTAGATCGTTTCGATAAACAAGGTTATTGTTTAAATGCGGATGCCTCCCTTGACCTACATACGGGTGAAGGCCACATTGCTCGACAAATTACCGTAATTACCAAAAAGGCATCTAACCAAGTAATAGATTTACCTCAGGACACATCGATCGCCTTATACAGCGATCCAAAAAAATTCCCAGAAACCATTACCAAAGTGAATGGGATCTATGTGATGCCGCTTCCAATAGCTTTGTGTAGACTTTCTCCTTCCTATTTTAAAAACAAACCGCTGAACGTAGAAATTGCGTTGAAACTTCTTCAATCAGTTTCTGAAGTTTCAAGATTTTTGCTCGAACAAGAGCTGGTAACGGATGCCGGTCGAATCGCCGGAGCATTTCGTGCGATCGGTGAACCAGATAAGGCGGACCAAATTATCAAGGATATGCAGGCCGCAGGTCACGCAGTTGTGGAAACCAACCCGTTCGAAGGGCACGTTCCAGTATTGGGTCAAGCTAAACTCGTTTCACCGTACGCAGGCCGCATAGAAGCAATGTGGAAAAAAATGCGGAGTATTGTGATAGAGACTTTTCCGGCACCCAAAAGAATAAAATCATCCGAAGAAAAAAAAGTTGTTCGAGTTCTCAAAGAACTTTATACCCAGGACGCGTACCATTCACTGTCTATCGAAGGATATGAAGTTACCGAAGAATTAATTCATAAAATTGCAGACGGTAATTGGAATCCTGATGGTGATCCGAAGGACCAAGAAGAACTCAACGCAATGGCCGTCAAAGGATATCATGATGCCTTTCAAATTGTATTGCGCTCGGTTTCTAAAGTAATACTCGGGAAAGACCCTGGAAGTGTTTTCGAAAGTGATTTACAGAATTGGTATCGAGCTTTATTCTCCCCCCTCGTACAAATAAATATGCTTAAGGCTTCTGATTTGGCAGGATATCGTAACGGGCCCGTTTACATTAAAGGTGCCCGACATGTACCTCCGAACAAAGATGCGGTTTTAGACTCAATGGAAACTCTTTTTAAATTAATCAACGAAGAGGAACATCCTGCAGTCCGCGCTGTTCTTGGTCATTTTATTTTCGTTTACATTCACCCGTACATGGATGGCAATGGTCGAATTGCCCGTTTTTTATTAAATCTAATGCTGATTTCCGGCGGGTACGCGTGGACAGTAATCAGGGCTTCAGGAAGACCCGAATATATGCAGTCTTTGGAGCAAGCTTCGACAGAGGGAAAAATCGAAAGATTTGCGAAATTCATTCGATCTGAATTAGATTACTGGGACGCATATGCTGATAAATTAGAATTGTCTGAGAACGGAAAAAAGAAATAGTACCGAAAAAAATTGGTTACAAACGGATTACAAATTGCATTTCCAAAAAAATTAAGTATTTACTTTTACAGTAAATTTTCGGCGTGGATAGCGGTCTTGAAAACCGGAGACCTCGCAAGGAGTCCGGGGGTTCGAATCCCTCTCTCTCCGCCACTCGAATTTGAATACCCTCAAAATCCTCAGACATAGCGTTTGGCACTCGTTTGCGGGGTGAGAAGAAAAAGGTTCGAACCAAGCAAGTTATCTAAGTTAAAAACTAATATTTAGAACGATAAACCGAGAACCGATACTTGTTAGACCTCTATGAGAGCGTTCGAACTAGAGAGTGCTCTTTGCTCAATGGAGCGAAAAAGTACTCATAAGTTCAGACGCGATCGGGTTCTCAAGTTTTCTTTGGGCAGAGATTAGCCAAATTTCCTCATAAACGTTCTCAAGCCTGCCAAGCCTAATAAGGTTCTGCTCTTTAACGCCTTCCACTTCAGAGAAGGGAGCTAGTCCAACTCCGTGCTCGGCCAGAAGTTTCTGCAGGCTTGTGTCCTGAGTTTCCGCGACAGGCAGAGTATGAATCCTGTGTAGCTTAAAATAGTGATTCAAGTCATGTCTGAGTTTGCTATGAGTCGTGGGAAATACAAATGGTTTTCCGTCGAGGGAATTTGGAAATGAGCGCTTGAGTCCAATGAACTTCTTCGAGCCATAGACAGACACAGGCAGCTTGGCCACCGACTTTGAAAACACCTGGGCCTCTTCAAGTGCCTGTGAAGGATAATTTGAAAGAATCAAATCAAGTTTGTGCGCACGAAGCTCGCGAAAAAGTTCATCCCCCTTTCCTTCAAGAATGGAAACCGCGCAGGGAGAAATCTTATAGGCTGCCATGACGATTGAAAGAATCACGTTTTTGGGAACGCTATCGAGGGCGCCAATCTGTAAATGGGGTTGATCTTCGGGCGTTCGATCCTTGAGAACTTCCAACATCTCGTCGCCAAGTCGAAAAATTTCATTGGCATAATCAAGAGCCGCTTTTCCAGCGTCATTAAGTACGAGTTTGCGATTTCTTCTCTCAAACAGCGGCCTTCCAACCATTTCCTCAAGCTGTTTCAATTGCGCGCTCAGAGTTGGTTGCCCGATGTGCAGCTTCTCTGCTGCCCGAGCAATTCCACCCTCTTTTGCAATTGCGCGGAAATAGAATAAGTGATGGTAGTTCAGCCATTGCGTCATCCGGGGACTCCATTTTTATAATTCGTTTAAAACACACTATTCGATATTATTTATCGTCTTTTCAAAAGTATCTGTCAAAGCTACAATATACAGTTGTTGGAGGTACTTATGGCTTGGTTTAAGCGAATCGGGCTCTTTCTCGCGGTGAACGCCCTAGTGATGGTCACCATTTCAATTATTTTAAATGTTCTCGGAGTGAAGCCGTACATCACCGCCTACGGCTTGGACTACGAGTCGCTCATGATCTTCTGTTTGATCTGGGGCATGGGCGGCGCATTCATTTCTCTAGCACTTTCGAGGGTGATGGCTAAATGGATGATGGGAGTTCAAATCGTGCCAGCAGATACGCGCGATCCTGAACTTCGAGATCTTTTACAAATGGTTCATGAGCTTTCAAGAGCGGCACATTTGTCAGTCATGCCTGAAGTCGGTGTGTATGAATCTCAAGAAGTAAATGCTTTTGCTACAGGACCCACGAAATCAAGATCACTAGTTGCTGTTTCTACCGGGCTACTTCATCGCATGAAGCGAGAGGAGGTAAAGGGAGTTATCGGCCATGAGGTAGCCCATATTGCTAACGGCGATATGGTAACCATGACCTTGATTCAAGGTGTGGTGAACGCATTCGTCATGTTCATGGCTCGTGCAATTGCCTACGCATTGACGATGGCCAAGGGACAAGACGGCGAAGAGCGACAAGGAACACCGATATCCTACTACGTTGTCCAGTTTGCACTTGAAATCGCGTTCATGATTCTCGGTTCAATGGTCGTTGCCTGGTTCTCTCGATACCGAGAATACCGAGCTGACTCCGGCGGAGCTCGTCTCGCCGGCCGCAACAACATGATTCAGGCACTTGAAGGATTAAAGCGTAACTTTGACGATGTTGATCCGTCGGCACAACCCGCTGTTCAAGCTTTAAAAATCTCAAGTCGCCCCGGCGGAATCATGAAACTGTTCTCAACCCATCCTCCGCTTGAAGAAAGAATCGAGCGATTAAAGCGAGCGACTGCGTACCTAGCTGGTAGTAAGCCACTTTAGCAGCGTGGATGTAACATGAAAAAGTTAGAAAACATTTTTGAGGAAATTATTTTTTCAAGCCGTTGGATTCAAGCTCCAATCTATGGCGGCCTAATCATAGGCGCCGTCCTCTACGCCTATAAGTTTTTAGTTGAGCTTATTCATCTCTGCATGACTGTCGGCGCAATCAAAGAAGAAGTGTTGATGCTCGGGATACTAACTCTGGTCGATATTTCGATGGTCTTAAATCTATTGGTGATGGTGATTATCGGTGGCTACGCGACATTCGTGAGTCGAATTCATCTTGATGCACACGAAGATCGGCCTGATTGGCTGGAGAAAATCGATGCCGGAACTTTGAAAGTAAAATTGGCAGGAGCCCTAGTTGGGATTTCTGGAATTCATTTGCTCAAATCATTTATCGATATCAGCAAAAAAGACTTTGAGCAGGTAAAGTGGCAAATCGTCATTCATGTCGTGTTTTTATTTTCGACACTGATACTCGCTTATACGGAAAAAGTCCTTCACGCATCTCACCATAAAACTGAGGACAAGCCCTCCAAGTCAAAGGGCTGAAAGTTGAAAGAGGACTTTAGACAATGACGAATTTTATCTCAGACGTTTCAGTTGCGCCAACTTGGTTATGGATCGCGTTTTGCGTCGGCATATTTATTTTACTTTTAGTCGACTTAAGTCTTTTTGGAAAAGATGGTCACAAAGTTTCCCGTAAAGTCGCCCTGATAGAAAGTGGAATTTGGGTCAGCATCGCCCTAGCCTTCAATCTTTGGTTCGGATTTACCTTCGGCAAAGAACTCGGGCTGGAGTTTCTGACAGGATACTTGGTCGAGAAGAGTTTGAGTGTAGACAACCTGTTTGTCATCTTGCTGGTTTTCAGTTCATTTCGGATTCCCGACAAGTATCAGCACAGAGTTCTCTTCTATGGAGTGTTGGGTGCCATTATATTGAGAGCCTTTTTTATCATCGTTGGGGCACAACTTCTCCATCTGTTCCATTGGATACTCTATGTATTTGGCGCGATATTAGTTATAACGGCTATCAAGTTTCTGCGTGAGACGGATGAGAAAATCGACGTGCAAGAAAACTGGTCGATTCGTTTCATCAGGCGGTTAATGCCGACGACAACTTCATTCAATGGAAATCATTTCTTTCTCGTAGAAAATGGAGTTCGCAAAGCAACTCCATTGTTTCTTGCATTGATTGTTATCGAAGTTACCGATCTTATCTTTGCAGTTGATTCAATTCCCGCGGTGTTTGCTGTGACGCAGGATGCATTCGTCGCATTTGCGTCAAATATCCTGGCAATTTTGGGACTACGAGCACTTTACTTCGTGCTCGCTGACTGGGTGGGGAAACTCAGATATCTTAAGCCAGGGTTAGCTGCTGTTCTGGGATTTATCGGAATTAAAATGCTTTTTATAGAAGTGTTTAAGATTCCAAGCTGGATATCACTGCTCGTCATTTTCTCAATCCTCATTACAGCCGCATTGAGCTCGTGGTATGTCGCAAGACTTGAGGAAAAGAATTTGAAGTGAGATCGGAAGGGTTTTAGTTCTTTATGTAGGAGCCAGCCGTGATTCTCGCCAGTCTTGCGAATACTCCACTCATGGCATACCTTGGATCACATGCGCCCCGTATATTAAGTAAAATGTGGGGCCTTAAAAGTGATAATCGAGATCGACTCGCAATCTTAGTGCTTGTTCTTAGAAAGCAATTTTTCTGTGGCCTAAATTTGTCACCCTGTTAGAAAAATAACATCTATTTTTTCATAAAGGAATCCATTATAATCCTAACTTTTAAACGGTATAAACTGGGAGTGATTTATGAAAACCTTTGGCCTGTTTTTAGTGTTTATGACACAACTTGGATTTTCTCCAGTAAGCTTAGCCAGTAATTTTTATCCGAATGTAGTAACCTGCTATGCACTATATGATGTACCGGCTTTTTGGATGCAGGGATACCCCGAGGCTAATCCAATGGTTATTGAAAACGATCGAATAAAGATTGAGTCCATTTCAGAACAGGATACTGCGCACACGACCTTCCTAATTTCCTTTACAGGAATTGGAGCAGACAAGGTGAAGGAAGCTCTTGAAAAACCAAAATCGTTCTCAAAAAACCCAGATCGTTTCGAAAATTTAAAAATTAGCATAATTGGATGCAAGTCGATTTTAAATTAAATATTTTTGAAGTGCGGGAATCAATAGAGCCTGCAATAGTAGCCACCGAGATTCTAGAAAATCGCGCTGACGAACCATTTGGACCAACTTTTTCAAATTTCTTAAAAACAGCGGAAAACTAAAACTTTCAGCTTTTGAATACCCTCAAAATCATCAGACATAGCGTTTGGCACTCGTTAGCGATGGCAAACTTCGCGCCAAGCCGAACTCGTTTTTGAGGGCATTCAAATTTGAGGGCGAGAAGAAAAAGGTTCGAACCCAGTAGTTGGTTCGACAAAAATATCAGGAGGATATTTTTCTGATGCAAGGATTTAGGCGCAACAATACTCTCGTGGCCGCCTAGCCTTTGGTTTAGTGCCTGGCATTTGGTTTCGTAGGGATAGCCAGAATCCCAGGTGTCCCTTTGTACATTTCGGTGCCTCCAGGTATTATCGTACTATGTTCAGATTTTTACTTCTTATCGCCTCTACGACTTTAATTGCAATAGATGCTTACGGCGAACCCATTTGTGGGAGGAATTCCTCAAACTCCGCCCTTATCATCATCGATATGCAACCCGGATTTATCACGCGCGGAGGAAATCACGAGGTACCAAGTAATATCGAAAAAGTTCGGCAAATAATTGATCAACAAGTAATTGCTATTAATCACGCGAAGGAAAAGCAAATCCCTATTGTTTTTCTAGAGTATGTTGGGGATTACGGCGATACTAACGAAAGTCTTAGAGATCAGGTTAAGAATTACGACAGAGTTAAATTTTTTAAAAAAGATTCAGATGGGATGTTTGAAAAGTATAACAAGTACTTAAGCAACTTATCTGACTACCTAAAGAAAAATGACATTGGAACAGTCATTATTACCGGTGCGAACGGCGGTGCCTGTGTTGAGTCGAGCATAAGAGGGGCGCTAGAGAATGAGTGCAACGTCATTGCGCTATCACAGGGTATTGCGGACTTTAATTTCACTGACTTTATATACCCCTACGCAGGGTATTACAAAGCTTCAATAGGAAGTCCAACTTGCAAAAATTGTACTTTTTCTGAAGTTTCCAGCATTGATGGAACCGATCGATTTATGATAAACAATTCTAATAATAGAAACAAAGGCGCAAACTCCGCGCCCCAAAGCAAAAACGGTAAAAGTGAAGGGAACGGGTCGACCAAATGAAGATAATAACTTTAGTTGTATATTTATTTTCAAGCATTTCGTTGGCAGCACGTCTTGAAAATGTAGTAATCTTAGGCGGGAAGCAGGGAACGAGAAATTTTGAATTAAAGATTCATGCCCGGGAGGGAGCGCCTGATTCTTTTTTTTACCTCGACATTTCCAAATCAGATCCAGAAGCATTTGATAAGCTCATACATGTAATTCGGAAATTGACTGATCCGGAGGGATATAGATTAGATTTGGACATTCCTAGCTTTTCGGTTCACCCTAGCGGTAGTTATTACCGAAGCGAAGATATAAATATTTTCGGTGTTTATGGTCGCGCGCCCAATTCCAATTCCTCCACAACCAAGGTCAATACCAAAAGGAAAGAAGCGCCAAAAATCAAAAAGTAAATTTTGTTTTGCCTAGAGTAAGCACATTAAAAAATCTAATTTAGGCCTGGGATAATAAATCAGCGGAAAACTAAAACTTTCTGCTCCCTTTATTGTGATTAGGAGCGCGCGCCTCTTGAAAGCGAATTTCCCGAATAATAAAAAGGCAGAAATTGTAGGGATATAAAGTAGTCTCACGTTAACACTCTATCACTTTTTTAGAGACCTGAAATACTGGGCCTTACTTCTGCGATGGAAGTAAAAGTTGTTTAGTTGAAATGGCAAAAAAGTAGAGTCTAACAACTCATGCGAGGGAGAGGCGTAACTTGCCGGAAGTGGGGACGTTCGTTGATCTACTGAACCATAATGCCCTCCTTTTTAGGCGTTTTTTGTGACCTTTTTTGGCGAGAATCTAAATTTAAAGAAGCAGGCAATTTATAGCTCTGGCATGGTTATAGCATTTGCGGGAAGCTATGAAAAACCTTAAGTTCTTGTTACCGTTTTTGGCCCTTCAGATACTCGGCTGTGGCCAGGCTGGGGAAATGCTTAGCGATGTCGTTTCCGCAATTAGAGAAGGCAATGTTCAGAAGCTGCAAAAACATCTCACGGGACCAGCGCTGGAACAAATGAAAACACAACAGGACCTTAAACCCTGGGCTGACATAATAAACCATTCGCGTCGGCAGGAGTTTTCTGCCGACAGTATCTATGACTCTAGTAAGGGCAAAATTCTGGCAACAGCTTACGGGGCTTTTGAGAAAAATGAAAGCGAAGTGGTGTGGGCCGAGTTTAAGTTGGAGTGTGAGGGGCTTACGTCAATTTCAGACGATCATCCATTTCCAACGGATTGTAAAATTTCTGATTTTGGGCAACCGATTACCGTCGAAACGTCCTTTGCAAAAACACGAGCATTACTTTTCGCTTATAGCTGCGCCAGCAAACCAGGTCAAAATTTGCTGTTCGAAGAATTGCATAGAAGTCCAAGTGTGAATGTAGACCTCCCGGCTTTTCCAAATGGCCCAACCGTTATGGAAGTCCTTAAATGGCGCAAAGGCCGCGAGCATGATTCAAACTACTGCGAACAATCCTATAAGAAGCTTCGCCACTAATATCGCAAGAACATGAAAATGAAATTTTTTAGGTTAATACTTATAGTAGCGAGTGGCTTTACCAATCCGGCATTTGCCATAGTAAACGGTCGCGATATTTCATTGGCTGAAATGTTTCAGTTTCGCTCCTACGTATCGTTAACTGAGGACAGGACCGGTGGCGGCGGTGTTCATATTGGCGATGGATTAATCCTCACAGCATTTCACATTTTTGAAGATATTACCCAGACACTAACTATCCGCGATGTTACGGGAGCCGTAGTAACCACATTTGCCATAGATAAAGAAAAGCACATTCGCATTCCTGACTTTCGAGTAAAACTTTCTGATGGTGCAAAAATGCAAGTTCCAGATTTAGCGATCGTTGTGCCCGATCGGGAGTCGCGAGAAAAAATCAAAAAATTACCTGTGGCTAAGTTGAGCTCCGTCACAGAATCATCAATACTGAAAATGGTAGGCATAGGACATACAGATTTTAATGGTACCGAGAATAACTCTGGATTTAGACCAAAAATCGGCGAGTTTAAGTTACAACAGGATCCCGGTAACGGTTTTGCGGAGTTTAATACTGCTTATCAACCAGAGAAAATTTGGGCCAACGGCGCCCCCCGTGATTCAGGAAGTCCTTTATGGGAAGTTTCTAAAGACGACAGAGAATTAAGCGTCGTAGGAGTAGCTGTAGCTATTATAAATAAACCCGACACCGCAGAAGACAAGGAAGCTATTACTGTTTTTTTAAGTTTAGAGCCCGAAAAAATCAAACGCTGGGTTTACTCAGTTCAAAAAAAATCTAATCAAAATAATATGTCTGGCGCTTGTCACCTACTGTTTTAAGTAAATCTAAAATGGCAAAATGCCCCCTTGGTAGGTTATTTTTTCTCAAATAAAAAAGAATTTTATGGCAACCATTGCCTTGCCAGCGCCCTTGGGTTTAGTGAAGTGATGAAGAAGAAGCCGCCACGCCAATTGCCAGAGTTGGACTTGCGCCTACAAATTTCTCAAATAGATTTGATTTTCCGGCAGGGCCCACTTGCCTACGTTGCCGTTTTTATTAATTCATTATTATATACGATTTTTAGTTGGGACGAAGTTCCACAAACCATTTTACTGCTATGGCTATTTGGTCTCTATGCCAGTACTTTAACTCGTTGGATTTTGCAGAGACGCTGGCAAAAAGTAAAAAGTAGACCGACGTTGGCGGCTTTAAAAGGGATAACCCGCACAATTACTTTAGGAGTTGTTCTATCCGGAACTTTGTGGGGAAGTATTGCCGTTTTCTGGGTTTTCTCTGAATCGGAAGTTATTTTGGCGGTAACGACGTTTATCCTAGCGGGAATGACTGCCGGTGCTGTGGCGGCCTATGCGGCAATACCTAGAGCCACTTACGGATTTCTTACCGCCGCTTTATTACCATTAGTAATAGTTCTCTTTTCCGTAAAGCTTTTTGAACACGAGATTATGGCTGTTATGGCTCTGCTGTATTGGTTTTTAATGATGATTGTTGGGCGTAATGCCAGTCAAGTGACTCTTAACTCGATTATGTTGGGGCTAAGAAACGAAGATCTGACAAACCGCATGCACGACGCCAGTCACGAAATTCGCACTCCGGTGGCTGCAATCTCGGGGTTCGCAGAAATCTTAACGATGTCGGCGCAGTGTAAGGGCGAGGCCCGCGAACATGCAAAAATTATCCTGAGAAATAGCCTTTACTTAAAAAGGCTCGTCGAAAATCTTTTGCAGTATTCGCAGAGAGAACAACTGCTAAAAACAAAGGAATGGGTTTCCGTGGCGGAAGAAATTGACTCCGTGATTAACCTAGTGAACAACATGGCCACAGAAAAAGGAATTGGTATTGAAGTTAGTTACGAAAAGGATTTGCCCGATCAAGTCCTGACGGATGGATTGAAGTTCCAACAAATTTTAATTAATCTCTTAAATAATGCCATTAAATTTAGTAAGCACGGCCCGATTCAAGTTCAAGTCAAAGAGGGGCGTCCGGGTTTTATTTCACTGCGAGTGAAGGATTTAGGAATTGGCATCGGTACTGAATCAATTCAAATGTTGTTTAAGCCGTTTTTCCGCGAGAACCGTTCGGAAGTAAGAAGGCAGGAAGGGTCGGGGTTAGGCTTGGCTTTGTCGCGTAAGCTTGCACAAACTCTTGGGGGCGACATTCATCTCTTAGAGACCGAGGTGGGAAAGGGATCGGTTTTTGAGTTTGAAGTTCCTACGGGTTTATTTACAAGAATTTCAAAAAGTAGTTTGACCGGCCGGCGTATCATGGTCGTTGACGACTCGATTGACATCCAAACGCTTTTTAAAAATGTATTACAGGGGGAGGGCGCGGATGTAACCGTATGTACCAGTGGGAGCGAAGCCGTCCAAGTCATTGCACGCGATTTTAATTATGACTTAATTTTGATGGATTTAAATATGCCAGTTATGGATGGTTATACTGCGACCACCTTGATTAAAAAGACCGGATTTATCAAACCTATTATAGCGTTCACGGCCTATTCAGAAAAAGAAAAGTGTTTAAAATTTGGCTTTGAAGGTTTTATTAATAAGTCCGAAAGCCTTGATCGCATTGTTGCGCTAATCGAGAGTCATATTTTGTTGCCCGACTCTGGTACGGGACGCTTCGTATCTTAGCTTCTTTTGCAAAAGCGACTAGATAAAATGTTACCTTTGTCATTCCGCTCGTATTATGGATAGAGTATTTCAGCGCGTGCGTGTTAGGGTTAACGGCTATTTTCTGATTGATCCTATTAGCCGCAGCAACCAATTCGAAATTTCTATGTATGATACTTTAGGCTGTAATTCCTAGCCCACGAATAAGTAGACAAATCAC
Source organism: uncultured Bdellovibrionales bacterium (assembly GCA_964498095.1). Taxonomy (GTDB): domain Bacteria; phylum Bdellovibrionota; class Bdellovibrionia; order Bdellovibrionales; family SG-bin7; genus SG-bin7. Next base: position 76,069 of record CAZCFY010000012.1, read on the forward strand.
TCCATCCGGATAATCTCTAAAGATAAGATAAACTAAAAGCTGTACTTAGGTTTTATGAAAGCTTTGATCGGTTGGTTTGCGGAAAGAGAGCTTCTCGGGTGGTTAATGACCTTTATGGTCATTATCCTTGGAATATTTAGCTACATTTCTATTAAGCGCGAAACTTTTCCCAATGTTTCTTACGATGTAATTGCTGTCACAACAATTTTTCCAGGCGCCGCCGCATCGGAAGTCGAAAAACTAATAACTAACCCGCTAGAGTTACAACTCAAAGAAGTCACCGGTATAAAACAAATGAACTCGGTGTCTACCGAGGGCCGTAGCATGATCTCGCTAATGCTCGATGTTGACCAAACGACGCTTGAAAAAGCAAAAAATGATGTGGAAAGTGCGGTGGATAGTTATACGGATCGTCCCCTAGATGCAAAAGAGCCCGTCGTTTTAGCCGTAGAAAGTAAACTCGCGCCGGTAATTGGATTAACTCTTTACGGCGACGTCTCAGATATGAGACTAAGAACGTCGGCGAAGTTTTTAGAAAAACAGCTGCGCGACGTGCCGGGGTTAGCCAAGGTAAATTATGACGGCCTACGAGATATAGAATATTTGGTCGAAGCCAATCCGGCGAAACTTTCGCGTTACCAAATTACTTTGGAAGAGTTAGTCGGCGCGCTAAAAAGGCAAAATCTTTCTATTCCGGGAGGAACTATTGAGGGCGATCTTTCCGGAAAAAAGGAAATCGCGATTCGCACCTCAGGCCAATATGATACCCCTGAGGATATTGCAGAAACGGTAATTAGAGCGAATGACATCGGAGAATCCGTAAAAGTCTCTGATGTCGCGACGGTTTCTGAGTTGTTAGAGCGGCCTAAGCTACTGGTTCGCGCCAACGGCAAAGAAAGCATCGTGCTGCGAGTCCTGCAAAAAGAGAACGCCGATGCCATTGATCTTGTCGCGGCAATTAAAGAAAAAGTCGAAGAGGTCAAGCGATCAAAAGATGCGCGCTGGGATCCGAAGATAAACGTCGGCTACATAGACGACTATTCATTTTTTATTAAGAGACGTTTGTCGGTACTGCAAGGAAATCTCGCGCAGGGGTTAATATTAGTTTTACTTATTGTCGGCCTCTTAATGCCTTGGCGAACCGCCTTGCTTACCGCCGGTGGAATTCCGTTTGCGTTCTTGGGAACTATGATTGTTTTTTATTATACGGGAGTGACGCTAAATTTAATTAGCGTCATGGGGCTTATCATTGTCTGCGGTATGTTAGTTGATGACGCAATCGTCGTTGGTGAAAACGCGACGCAAATGGTGGAAAAGGGAATGTCTCCTAACGAGGCCGCAGCGCGCGGAGCGCAGGAAATATGGATGCCAGTAGCGGCCTCCGTCATGACAACTGTTGGTGCTTTTTACCCAATGCTAAATCTCTCCGGAATTTTTGGGAAATTTATTAAATATATTCCAATGGGAGTAATTACGGCGCTCCTATTTAGTCTGGTGGAATGTTATTTTATTATGCCTGCGCACTTGCGCTGGATTTATCGCGGCCGGGGAGATGCCGCCGCCATCGCTTCCGGTGCTGGCGAGCCGATTTACAGCTATTTTAACCGTCTTTGGCAGTCCTATGCCGTTCCATTTTATGTGGGGATTCTAGAGAGCTGCATTCGGTACAGATATCTGGTTTTAGTTTTCTTTTTTTTACTTATCGCCGCTTCGGGAATTTTAGTTAAAACCCAGATGCGGATCGTGTTATTTCCTACGGATGGAATAGAAGTTATAGTTTTGAATTTTGAAGCCCCAGTGGGAACAAAACTAGAGCGCACCCAGACCCTTATGAACCCCGTTGAAAAAATTGTGGCGGAACTGCCGAAAGATGAATTGCTAGATTACGTCTCTAAGGCGGGAATGCAGGGCTTAAATATGTTTGATCCCGAAACATTTAGAGGTTCTCATTACGGCCAAATGTTAGTTTATCTTTCTCCAGAAACAGATCGCACTCGCTCGGCCAGCGAAATTAAAGACGAGCTGCGAAAGAAAATTGGCAATCCACAGGAAATAAAATTTAAGTTTGGAAACGTTGCTACGGGACCACCAACGGGTAGTCCAATAAATATTGGTGTGCGTGGCGAAAACTATGAGGATATAATAAAAGTAGTTAATCAAATAAAAGGTATCGTCGAAAAACTTCCGGGGGCCTTCGATATTGTTGACACCTATACAAAAGGAAAAGAGGAAATAAATGTTTCCGTTGACCCCGTGAACGCTAATTCGGCGCAACTTACCATCGGAGGCATAGGTGCCACCGTGCGCGCCGCTTACGAAGGAATTGTCGCGACCAGCATTCGCAATCTGGAAGAGGAAATCGATGTACGTGTCACTTTGCCGGCCGAAAATCGCAGTGAAGAGAGTTCCTTAGAAAGACTTTACATTAATAATAATCGCGGAAATCTTGTGCCGCTCTCACGTGTGGCTCGCTTTGGGAAGTCCCAAGGCATCGAGTCCTACCTGCACGAAAATAATCAAAGGCAAGTAACGGTTAAGGGAAATATCGATGACCGTGTTTCTTCCACTTTAAAAATTCACGGCGAGGTAAAAAAACTTTTGCCAGAAATTTTAAAAGCCAATCCCGGCGTGGGCGTGTACTTCGGTGGGGAAGAAAAGGACACTAACGAAAGTCTGGAGGGGTTAAAGATCGCGATGCTTATAGCCATCGTGGGAATTTATTTTATGTTAATTTTGAGCTTTAACAGTATTTTTCAACCCATGTTTATTCTTTTGTCGATCCCTATGGGTATAGTTTCTGTTATCTGGGCATTTTTTCTGCATAATAACAAACCTCTCTCCTTCTTATGCATGATCGGTGTTGTGGCTTTATCGGGTGTTATCGTAAACAACATCATTGTGTTAATGGATACCATAAATGAATACCGCCGCAATGGAATGAAAAATTATGACAGCATAATTGCTGCGGCCCGCTCGCGCTTTCGCCCAATTTTTTTAACTACGGCGACAACAGTATTTGGTTTGTTGCCAACCGCCTACGGGTGGGGTGGTCTTGATCCGTTTGTTGTCCCCATTGCGCTTTCGTTGGGCTGGGGACTTGGTATTGGGTCTATCCTAACGATACTAATGATACCTTGTTTTATTGCCATTAAAGACGACGTGGCCGCCAAATTTTAAATTATTGACCCAAATAGCGCATGATATCTTCGCGAGTCATGTGTATTACGCGCTTCTTAGACTGTTTTTCGCAAAAACTTCTTTTAACGGCTTTTTTAACACTATATTTTTGGCCGATTAAGTTCTCGCAAGAAAATTGTGACATACACGCGACATAAGGACGATTGCGGTAGTTAATGCCTTTTGCGTTAAGCTCGCCATCCTTAAACTTGACCGTGCTGACGCGTTTTGAATTGGGAATATAGACGCGGCAAATGGAGTTTAATTTTTCATGATTGCGTTGGTCGTTTTTCGAATTGGTTACCGGTGAATTTTCCGCAATAGTAGTTTCTTCAGGCAAGAGACCATCATTCATGTCAGTTTCATCTGATTTATCAGCAGCGGCTTCTGCCTCTGGTTCAGATGCGGAATCAGAACCTTCACTTCCGGCGGTGGACCCGGAAGAATCAGAACTTGATTCGCTAGCGCTAGACGCCTCTTCACTAGCAGCCCTTCCCCGCGAATCTACGCTAGCAACGTCCGTGTCGCTAGTTCCACCGCTTGCGCCTCCCGAAGCGCTGTCTCCCCCGATACTACTATCACCCGAAGGTCCCTCCCCTGGGCTGGGCTCAGACGGACGAAGGTTAACCGGAGCATCAATAATTAATGCCGGCTGATCGACGTCAAAATCCAATTTATTGGGACCACAATTTTGAAACGAACCAATTAGTGGAATTCCTAGAATCATTATAGCTACCACCTGGCGTTTCACTTTGAAGCGCTTGTTGATTTGTTTCATTTCCATGCTAAATATTTCGGCGGAACGCGGCAGGACTTTAGTCAGATGAAAAAAAGTTTTACAAAATGAGTTGATTTGAGAAACTAGAATTCAATTTTGAGACAAACCAGATGATTAAAACTATTTGTGTTTTTTGCGGATCGCGAAGTGGAGCATCCCAAAAATATTCTGAGGCCACCAAACTCGCCGCACGGCTCATCTATAATAATGGATGTGGCTTGGTATATGGTGGGGCCTCCGTTGGACTCATGGGAGTGTTAGCCGATGAGTGTCTCAAAATGGGAGCCAAAGTTACTGGCGTATTGCCCGAAAATTTTCAGACAATCGAGTTGGCTCATCAAAATTTGACCAAGTTAATTCGTGTCAAAACCATGCATGACAGAAAATTTAAAATGTATGAGCTAAGTGATGCGTTCCTTATTATTCCCGGCGGTTTGGGAACGATGGATGAATTCTTTGAAATCGTGACTTGGAAACAGATTGGAATTCACCAAAAGCCGATAGCAATTTGGAACTATAATTCTTACTATAAGGATTTAATAAATTTCCTGACATTTACCCAGGCCCAGGGATTTGTCTCTGGGTTGGACGAGATCATTCATGTTGACTCCGACCTAGAAAAGATCTTTGAATACTTCAGAAAAGGGGGTTCTTAATGGGAATCGTCGGAGAATTTAAGGAATTTGCCGTAAAAGGAAATGTTGTAGATATGGCCGTGGGAATTATCATTGGGGCTGAATTTGGAAAAATAGTAACGTCATTAGTTAACGATGTGATCATGCCGCCCATTGGGCTACTCATCGGTAGGGTAGATTTTAAAAATTTATTTGTAGTTTTAAAAGAAGGAGCAATACAGCCGGAGCCCTATCAAACTCTCGTCGATGCGCAAAAGGCCGGAGCTGTGACAATTAACTTCGGCCTCTTTATTACGACGATGATTGCATTTACTATCGTCGCTTTTTCGGTTTTTTTAATGATTAAATTTATTAATAAAGCGCGGGCGCGACTGAATTAATTATTCGTCGCGATATCCGCCGCCGCCACCGCCGCGGCCGCCGCGGAATCCACCGCCGCCACCACCGCCACGACCACCGCGGAATCCACCACCGCCGCCGCCGCCACGACCACCTCGGCCGCCACCACCCTCTTCACGAGCGCGGGCTTCACTAACTACAATTTTACGGCCACCAAAATCAGAGCCGTTTAAAGAGCTAATGGCTTTTTCGGCTTCGTCATCGTTTTGCATTTCTACAAAACCGAAACCTTTACTGCGACCAGACTCGCGGTCCGTAATAATTTTAACAGAATCTACTGTGCCGAAAGCTCCAAAAGTTGAAGTTAGATTTTCGTCAGTAGTTGTGTAGGGAAGGTTCCCTACGTAAAGCTTCTTACCCATAAAACAAAATCCTCCAAAAAAAGCCTAGTGAATCGTGGGCAAAAAACCCGAGGTCCCCTAGTGCAATAAGAATATTACAGTATCACGGCGAGTGTTGCCAATAATCTTCTGGTAGTGTTACCCGAAATCCTTGCGGAATGTCGAGCCGAATAGCGATATTTTCGTCTAGGAATTCCAGCGCTATGGCGCGTAAAGCAATGCTCTGAGACATAAAATTTTGCTTCGACCCATATTTCATATCGCCGACTATCGGGAACCCGGCTTTAAACATATGAAACCTAAGTTGGTGTGGGCGGCCCGTCTCGGGATTTAATTCCCATGCGATTAGATTTTTGCCACCCCAAGAAAAAACTTTTTGTGGAGTCGCATGAGTGATAGCTTTTTTGCCATGAGGTGCTTCAAAAACGCGCTTTTTCCCGCGAACAAGCAGATGCGACCATGTTACGGTTTTGTTAAATTCAAGTGGCGCGATTGGTTTTTCGTTCGACCAGGCGATATAGGTCTTCCTAACTTTACGGCTCTCAAATATCTCCGTGAGTAAACGCTGAGTGTTAGCGTTTTTAGCAAAAACCAATAGTCCTGACACTTCAAAATCTAGGCGGTGCACAGGATACAAGTTACGTTTTTCCAAATGGGGGAGCAGGCTCGCGGCCGTTGGGCGCGAATCCTCTTTGGCAAATCGCGACGGTACACTTAAAACCCCGGCGGGTTTGTCCATTACGACTAAATCTTTACTTTCAAAAACGACGACGTTCACCTAGGATGGGACATATAAAGGGAATCTTCACAGAGATCAAGAAATGCGGATTGAAACTTTAGTTGTCGGTAGCTTTCAGTGTAATTGTTTTATTTTAGTCGACGAAAAATCGCTGGAAGCGATTATTGTCGATCCCGGCGACGAGCCCGAGGCAATTTTGTCCTATGTTACCGGCGAAGGTTTGACGGTGAAGGCTCTTATCCATACCCACGCTCATCTTGACCATATGATGGCCACCAAAAAGGTGCAGTCTGAAACCAATGCCTTGGCTTATCTTCATAAGGAAGACACCTACTTGTGGGAAAACGTACAAATGCAAGCCGACATGTTTGGTTTGGAAACAGATGGCCCAGGCCGTGTGGATAAGCATCTTGAAGAGGGAATGGAAATAAATTGGGGCGGAGAAAAAGTAAAAACTATTTTTACTCCGGGACACACGCCAGGATCGTGCTGCTTTCATTACGCGGGCAGTGAGTCTTTGCTTTTTTCTGGCGACACATTGTTTAAAAATTCCATCGGCCGCACGGATTTATGGGGCGGGGATTTTGAGAAGATTTCTAAATCGATTCGCAAGAAACTCTATTCTTTGGACGACGACACGGTCGTGCTGTGTGGGCATGGGCCGGAAACTTTAATCGGTAAAGAGAAAAGATATAATCCTTTTGTAACCTTATAAGATACTTTTTGGGTTCTTATAGCCGGGCACAAACAAACCTATTTCGGCGCTTGAATCTTGTTCATCACACGCTGAAGTTTAGATTGCAGCAGTGATTGCGTGTAGGGCTTAACTATGTAGTCGGCAACGCCGTGGGTGATGGCCTCTAAAATATTCTTTTGGTTACCTTCGACCGTAACAAAGATAACCGGGATATTTTTAAATTTCTCGTCAGACTGACAGAATTTTAAAAAATCAATGCCGTTCATGTTAGGCATATCCCAATCGCAAATTATTATATGAAAAGGATCATTAGTTTTCTGCGAATCTTTTAACTTTTGTACCGCTTCCGTACCATCTGTGGCCATTACGATGCGCTTAAAACCCATGTCGTTTAAATAGTTGTTAAGCATAGCGCGCATGGTTTCCATGTCATCGACAACAAGAACCTTTAAATTCGCAGAGAACATATTCACTCCTAGATACATTCAGGATAGTAAAAAAAACTCAATAATGAAAGCGGTTTCCTTCTGTCTTCATGCGCCGAACTAGACCAAAGATTATAGCCGTTGGTTGAGAGATTTGATATTGTTTTTAGATTGGAACATAAGGGGCGCCATAGGTGAACACGACATCAACTGAACTGGATCTGTTTAGAAATTCAGTGCGTGATTTTGTTAACAAGGAGATTCGTCCTCACGTCGAGAAGTGGGAAGCGCAAGGCTTCACGCCGCGAAATATCTGGAAAAAATGTGGAGATCTCGGTTTTTTAGGTATTCCCTACGAGGAAAAGTATAGAGGTCTTGCGGCTAACTTTTCTTATTCCTTTATCTTTACTGAAGAAATGGCTCAATGCGGTTCTTTAGGTGTGGCTCTAGGTCTTGCCGTGCAAACAGACATGGCCACTCCCGCACTTGCCGAAAAAGGGAGTGCCGAATTAAAAGAAAAATATTTGCGGCCAAGTATTTCCGGCGAAATGATTGGCGCGATAGCGGTGACAGAACCTAATTGCGGCTCTGATGTGGCCGGTCTGCAAACAAAAGCGGTATTGCAAGGTGACAACTACATTTTAAATGGCACTAAAATGTTTATTACCAACGGCACGCAAGCGGACTATTTTACGGTTTTGGCACGCACTAGTGATCAGCCTGGCCACCGCAGCTTCTCTTTGTTTATCGTGCCGTCGGGCTTATCGGGTGTTACCAAAAGTAAAGTGCTAAAGAAAGTTTGTCACTTATCCTCGGATACTGCCGAAATAGTTTTTAGCAACGTAAAGGTACCAAAAGCCAATCGTATAGGCGAAGAGAACCAGGGGTTTATTTATCAAATGCAGCAGTTTCAATACGAGCGTTTAGCCGCCTGCGTGCAAATGTTGGGAGTGATGAAGCGCTGCTATTCTTTAACTAAGGAATATGTAAAATCCCGCAATCTCTTTGGCAAAAATCTTAACGAATTTCAACTAACCCGTCATAAGCTGGCGCAAATGGCGGCCGAAATTCAGACCATCGAAGCCTTGGCACTTCAATGTACGGAAAAAGCCAATCGCAAAGAAGAATTTACGCGTGAAGTGTCGATTTTGAAATTAATGGCGGCACAAGCCCAGCAACGGGTAACCGAAGAATGCGTACAACTTCATGGTGGTTACGGCTTGATGGCAGAATATGAGGTAGCCCGATACTTTAGGGATTCAAAGCTTGCCGGCATAGGCGGTGGCTCTAACGAAGTCATGAAAGAAATTATCGCGAAATTGGAAGGGCTGTAATGGCGAGCGGAAAAATTTCGATCACATGTGCGCTCACGGGGGTTCTTACCGATCCAAAAGACACCGGTGTTCCCGTCACTCCCGAGGAAATGGCCAATCACGCGCTAGAAGCTTACAACGCTGGGGCGAGCATTGTGCATTGTCATTTCCGCGATCAGATTCCGGGCAAGGGACACCTACCGACTTGGGATCCAAAAGTTGTTAAAGAAATTTGTGAGGCGATTAAAGCCAAAGTTCCGAAAATTATAATTAATATGTCGACGGGCGTTCCTGGGTCAGATATTTCTGGTCCCCTCTCTTGTCTAAAAAAGGTTAAACCCGAAATGGCAGCGCTTAATGCCGGCTCGCTAAATTATTTAAAAATAAAATCCGACGGCAGTTGGGCCTGGAAACCATTTTTGTTTGATAACTCCGTCGAAAAAGTTTCAGAGTTTGCCAAGGTCATGTACGAAAATAATATTATCGCCGAATGTGAGTGTTTTGATACAGGTATCGTGCGAAGTGTGGCAATGTATGAAAAGGCGGGAATTTTAAAAAAACCCGTGAGTGTGTCTTTTGTCATGGGAGTAGCTAGTGGTATGCCCGCCAAACCAAGCTGGCTACCGCTCTTGGTTGATGAGTTAAATCCCGGAACCCACTGGCAGGTCATAGTCATTGGCCGCGACGAAGTTTGGCCGGTTTTAAAAAAGGCTGCGGATATGGGCGGTGATGTGCGCACGGGCCTCGAGGACACTTTCTATTTGCCTAACGGCGAAAAAACTAAATCCAACGGAAAACTAGTAGAGGCGCTAGCCAAAATCGTAAAAAACTCAGGACACGAAGTTGCCACGCCAGATGAAACAAGGGCGAAGTTTAGATGAATATTTTCAAATTTAACTTAATTTTAATTTTTGTTGCGGGGACCGTTCAAGCTAGTTGGGATAAAATCGAGGATGACCGCCTAACTACAAAATTTGGATTCAGCTCCCAAATCTTATCGGCGGAGTTTGTTGCACCAGAGACTATTAGTACTCGCAAAGTAACTTACAAACCAAATGCCCCGACAAAATTTAATATTGGATTGAGTTACCGAACCATTGGCCTATCCGTAGGGTTAACGGGCTCCATTCCTGAAAACTTAATACAAGAGCGAGGAAGCACCGAGCAAACCGACTACATACTTCGCTTTCTCGGCGAAAATACGTTTGAACTGTTTTATCAGCGCTACAAGGGCCTTTACATTGATAACTCTGAAGAAGTTGACCCCACTTACTCCGGATCAGCAAACCGGATTCAGCGACCGGACATTTTAAGTTCAAAATTCGGCATAAATTACTTCCACAATTTTCGCGAAAAAGACTTTTCTTTAAGCTTAGCGTTCGATCAATCGGGGCGCCCTAAGTCTCCGGGTTGGTCGTACTTTCTATTTGCCTCGGCCGCGCATAATGATTTCAAAGGCGAGAGTGCGCTGATTCCCTCACAAGTTGCCAGCGATTTTGGTGACATGGCCCAAGTTCAAGCTATAGACGCTAACACCGCGACGGGGGGAATGGGTATCGGTGGTTTAACAAATTGGGGTGGCCTATATCTCTCTGGATTCCTAAGTTTTGGCTTTGGTTATCAAGACCAAAAGGTAATTACTACTTCTAACGTCGCAGAAACGATTTCTAAAACCGGATACAGTGGCAGCATGCGCGTGGGGCTTGGATACAATGCCGGCAATCACCTCTTTACGGCGCAAATTCTAGGCGACAATGTCGCGGCAAAAATCAAAGATGGCCAACTCAATGCCATTACCCTTGATACTGGAATTTTTTACGGCTACCGCTGGGATGGAGTAAATATTCCATTTTTAAATCCCCTCGCTAGTTTATTTTAAGATTTCACGAATCCCTGGCAGTGGAAGTGTTTACGGCTTTCTAAATCATTTATAACTTCGGAGCGAAAGTCTTTGCCGGCAAATTGCTTTTTATAGTCTGCGATATTTAATTGTTCAAAGCCAACACAAATACGTTTAAATAAGCGCGGGAAGATTTCTCCGGGAGCTTGAACGTGGTGCAGACCCCCGCTATAGGCGATTAAAATTTTACCGTGGTTAATTTTCTCTAGGATTTCCGTGACGCCGCCCTTGATGCTCATGGGCTTTCCGTATTTATCAAGACCATCTTTACGCATCATGCGGCCTTCCGGAAAAATGACCATGAGTGAATTTCCCTTAGCTCTTTCTAAAAAATGCGTCCAGGAGTCATCACGTTTTCGGGTGATTGGGACGGCGTTCGGAATCAGAATTTTAAAAAACCATCCAGCTATCGGGCGGTTCATTGTAACGTCGGCGATTGGCAACACCAGCCTGTCAATAGCGTACCAAAGATTTATATTTGGAATAGCAGCGGCAAATAGAAACTCAAATAAGCTCGTATGATTTAGGCAAATGACTATTCGAAGCTCTGCCCAGCGGATTTCTTCCTTAGGAGTAATCCAGTTTACCTCTACGCGGTAAAACAATTTGGTAAAGTATTTTATCGAATAAACTACGAGGGCGGTGAGTAACTTCATACCCTAAAACGGTAACATTTTGGTCTCTTTTTTGGCAGTGATTTTTAAATTCGCAAAGACTTTTGACGGTTGAATATCCAAACACTTTTGCGGCGGGGTTAACTCAAATGAGAGGCCACGGCGAGACGGTACAGCCCTTGTAATGAAGTTATACATGAATAGAAATTTATTTTGGAGGAAACATGAAAAAGCTTTTAGTAATTTCGTTTTTGGTCTTTACAGCGGCTGCGTCTGGACGCGAGTTAGTTTCAGCGCAGGACTCCGAGGGAATATACTGTCCCCAGTGCAATACGGAAATTTTCATACCGAACAAGCTTAATCAGCAGTTGGCTGCTATCAGCGACGCAGTTACCACTGATATAGTAAAAAGAGTTTTTAAAGAACGCCGAGGAAAGGACGCCGGAAGCAATCACATGTCCGTGGCTACTTTTAAAGGACTCTATAATAAAATTACAAAGAAGCCCCTGGAAGATATTAGTACTATCCAAAGTCACCTTGATGTCAGTGGTAAATATGTATTTATCGACGAACCGGCAAAGCGAGTGGGTGACCTCATCACTACTATAATGGATCATACCTCGCAGGCAGCTTTTAGAGATTATCTAAAGTACAAGGCGACCCATCAGGCCTATTTAGAGCAGGTACGCAAAAATTTGCCGCCCAACGCGGGCTATGAAACCATTACTATTAACCGAGTTCAATAAAAAAGAAGGAGTACTTATGAAATATTTATTAATGACAACTTTACTTGCGGTCGCCGTATTCGCGTCGATAGCGAAATCGATCGAAACACATTCACTTTCATCAACATCTCAAGAGGATGCCGAGTTATTAAATGATCTTCAGTCAGCTCGCGCCAAAGTAAGACGCTACATGAATGACGATCTCCGCCGTGGAATTTACCTCAACGAATTGTCTCTACTATGTATGCGCGTTGAAGAGCGCCGTATCGCCCGCTGTGACGTCGATATTAAACCCATTCAATAAGTGAAACAAAAGAGCCGAGCTTTCGCTCGGCTTCTTTTATGCGAAAACAATCCCTATTTTGGCAAACAAAAATAACGTAGAAATTTTGGACGGGCGCCCAAGCCCTATCAGAAAATGCTATCTCAAATCCAAGGTCATCTAATACCCGGGCATATATATTGAAGTCCTTTACACTAAGATCCACTTTTGGAGGGAAAATGAAGAATTTTTTGGTAACTACAATCTTGATCTTTGCCGCGGCTGCGGCTTCGGCAAGAGAGCCGATATCAGATAACGTCGACTCAGAAGACCAGGAATTAGAAGCAAACTGTCCCGAGTGCAAGTTTTTTCTAGACGCCGAAAAACTCAAGCGGGAAACCGCAGAATTAAAGCGGGAGGTAATTTTAGAAAAAGTCAGCCAAGTGTTTGCTGCCCGCAAGGGACTTGAAGCTAAGGGCTATTCTATGTCGGTGCAAAAGTTTAAAGAAATTTACGCAAACCTCTACAAAAATAGTAAGGAACCAGATATGGAGGATTTCCGCGAATATATGGATAAATCGGGTGAAAAGATCTATCGACTCAATGTCGAACTTATGGAAAGAGTTGTTAACCTCGGACATAAAGTGATCACACCAAATAAGGACCAAGTCCAAGGAACAATCCGTTTGGAAAGCCGCGTATCTCCTACAGAAGAACTCACAAAAAAACGTGCTCGAGGGGACCAGTAAATAAAAAGCCGAGCTTTCGCTCGGCCTTTTTTAACGCACATGCACTACCAAAAAGAACCTGGAACCTTTTAGCGTTAGAGATCGAAGTACAAGTAGAACTCGTAGGGAACCGGACGCATTTGCATCGGTTGGATTTCGTGTTTCACTTTGTACTCGGTCCAAGTTTCGATAAGGTCTCTTGAGAAGACATCGCCTTTTAACAAGAACTCATGATCTTTGTTCAGACAGTCAATCGCTTCTGGTAATGAGCCTGGAGCTGACGGAACATTTTTGAGTTCCTCAGGAGAAAGACCGTAAATGTCTTTTTCTAACGGCGCTCCCGGATCGATCTTATTTAGAATACCATCAATGCCGGCCATCAAGATCGCGGCACAGCTTAAATAGATGTTAGCGCTTGGATCTGGCGTGCGGTACTCAATACGTTTGGCTTTCGGGCTTGAGCCTGAGTTGGGAATACGAATCGCAGCCGAACGGTTTTTATAACTGTAAGCTAAATTTACCGGTGCCTCATAACCCGGGACAAGACGCTTATATGAGTTTGTCGTGGGGTTCGTGAACGCGCACATTGCCGGCGCATGTTTTAAAATTCCGCCGATAAAATAAAGTGCTTGTTGCGATAGTCCCGCATATTTATCGCCCGCAAAAAGATTTTTTCCGTCTTTCCAAATCGAAGCATGGGTGTGCATGCCAGAGCCGTTATCGCCGTAAATAGGTTTGGGCATAAACGTTGCGGTTTTACCATGACGGCGCGAAACGTTTTTAACGATATATTTAAACCACATCATCTTATCGCAAATCTCAAGAATGCTATCAAAGCGTAAATTGATTTCGCCTTGGCCCGCCGAGGCCACTTCGTGATGTTGACGTTCAACGGGGATTCCCGCTTTTTCCATCTCTAAACAAATTTCCGTGCGGATATCATGAAGTGTATCGTGCGGAAGGGCCGGGAAGTATCCTTCTTTATGACGAGGTTTATAACCTAAGTTTTTTCCACCTTCGTCACGGCCGGTGTTCCAAGTCGCTTCATCCGAATCGACTTTATAGAAGCCACCGTAATTTGTTTGTTCGTAACGGACATCATCAAAAATAAAGAATTCCGCTTCGGGCCCCATATAGACAGTGTCACCTAAGCCGGTTGATTTTAAATACGCAATGGCTTTTCTAACAATCTGACGGGGGTCGCGATCATAAGGAACTAAAGTATCCGGCAAATGAATGTTACAAGTTAAAGAAAGTGTCGGTACTTCCATGAACGGATCCATTTTAGCCGTGGCGGGATCGGGAATCACGATCATGTCGGATTCATGAATGCTGCGCCATCCACGGATAGAACTGCCGTCAAAGCCGAGACCTTCTTCGAAAACGTCAGGAGTTAACTGACTAATGGGAATCGTGAAGTGTTGCCACGTACCCGGTAAATCACAAAACTTAAGGTCAACCATTTTGGCCCCTTGTGATTTTGCGAGCTCTAATGCGCTTTGTGCATTCATGCTTTTTTTCTCCTTTAAATTTGTTAAGCGTTAAAAAGTTATTTTTTTAAAATTGTCATTATTACAAAGCTTCTTCGTTGCGTTCGTTGGTCCTAACTCTGACTGCATTTTCCACTGGAATCACGAAAATTTTTCCATCGCCAATCTTACCCGTGTGGGCCGCCTTACGAATGGCTTCGACACAGGTTTCGGCGAGAGAATCAATGACGACCGCTTCAACTTTTATTTTTGGAAGAAAATCAACGACGTATTCAGCGCCTTTATAAATTTCCGTTCGGCCTTTTTGACGGCCAAACCCGCGAATTTCTGTGATAGAGACACCTTCAATGCCAACTTCGGTTAACGCCTCAATGACATCGTCGAGTTTAAATGGCTTAATGATGGCTTCGATTTTTTTCATGCCGTAAAAGTTGGTACAGTTCTAGCAACTAATTCTAAGTTGTTCAATAGAGGTCGAAGTGATTACTTCTCGCAAAATGAAAATATTTTTTTTAAAATTTCTGGCGCCATTACCATTGCTCTTTTTTTAGATATTTGCTATACCGGACAGACTTTCCGCAAAAAATCATGGGGTAATTGAATGACGAATGACTTGCTTTTTGTTTACGGATCGTTTTCAGAAGGTATGGTCCACTTCAATAAGATTTCAAATTACATTACAGAAACATTCCCCGCCCAAGTTCGGGGCAGTATTTATCATCTAGAAGTGGGCTACCCAGTATTAGTAAATAACGGATCTGATGCGGTGTTTGGATCTGTGGTTCGCTTAAAAGACGCGGACATGCTCTTTAAGATTCTTGATGAATTCCATGGTTATAGCATCGTTGAACCGAATAAGAGTTTATACATTCGTCATGAGTTAGTGGCAGCTAAAGTTCCAACACTAGAAGAGACAGTGGTATGTGCCTATACTCTAAATCCCGCAAAGCTGCCGCGTGGAGCCACGAAGATACAAGACGGGAATTGGTTGCGTGCCATGAGTGAACAACCCTCAATCCTGCAAAGTCTGACTGAACGCCACAAGGGCTATATTAAGAAATTGGCAGAATCGAATCGCCGCGAAACCATAGTATATCCCTTAGACGTGTGTCGTGACTTAGAGCGTATGCAGATAATCGTAGATAAAGGCCGCCGCTTTGCTTTGACCAATCTGGGAAAAGAAGTTAGCCGATTTATTTAAATGTTTAACATCGTACTTGTCGAACCCGAGATCCCAAACAATACCGGTAATATCGGTAGAACTTGTTTGGGAACGGGTTGTAAGCTCCATCTTATAGATCCACTCGGTTTTGAAATTTCCGATAGCAAACTTAAGCGGGCGGGACTGGATTATTGGGAAAAGCTAAATTGGAGCCGTCATACGAGCTTTAAAGATTGGCAAAAAATTGTTCCCGACTTTAACCGAGCCTTCTTTTTCTCGAAAAAAGCGACGCGTCCCTACTATAACGTGGATTACCGACCCGGCGATTGGCTGGTTTTTGGTAAGGAAACAAAGGGCCTGAGTGACGAGATTCTAAGCCAACACGGCGCGCAAGCTGTACAGATACCGATGTATGGACCTATTCGCAGTCTAAATTTGTCTAATGCCGTAGCAGTCGCGGTCTACGAAGCTCTTCGCCAGCACGATACTGGCGCTGGTAGAGAGAATTCTTTGCACGTATAGACACCTGAAACTATTCAGGTTACTCTATTTCCTTATGCTAAAAAAATTCGTCGCAAAAGTAATTGGAACAAAGCACGACCGGGATATGAAAAAGGTGCGGCCCATAGTTGAGGCGGTCAACTCCTTTGAGCCGGCGATTAAAAAACTTTCTGACGAAGAATTAAAAAATAAAACCGCAGAATTTAAACAGCGTTTAGCTAACGGCCAAACTTTAGATGACATTTTACCCGAAGCTTTTGCGGTTTGCCGCGAAGCCAGTTCACGTGTACTGCGCATGCGTCACTACGACGTGCAGCTTATCGGTGGGATTATTTTACATAAAGGTAATATTGCGGAAATGAAAACGGGAGAAGGTAAAACTCTCGTGGCGACTCTCCCGGTTTATTTAAACGCGCTATCTGGCAAAGGTGTGCACGTCGTTACAGTCAATGATTACCTTGCTAAACGTGACTCGGAGTGGATGGGAAGACTTTATAAGTTCTTAGGTCTTTCCGTCGGCATTATCGTACATGAATTAAATGATCAACAGCGCCAAACCTCCTACAATAGTGATATCACCTACGGCACGAATAATGAATTTGGCTTTGATTATCTGCGCGACAACATGAAATTTGATATCAACGATTACGTGCAGAGGCCGCTTAACTTCGCCATCGTGGACGAGTGCGACTCCATTCTTATTGATGAAGCGCGAACTCCACTTATTATCTCGGGGCCGGCCGAAGGTTCCACCGAGAAATACCTAACGGTAAACAAAATTATTCCGCACTTAAAAAAAGAAACCCATTTCGTGATGGAAGAAAAGTCAAAAACGGCTTCGCTGACGGAAGAGGGTAATCACAAAGTTGAAGAACTTTTAGGAATTGAAAATCTTTTTGATCCGCGTAACATCGACCTGCTTCACCATGTTTACCAGGGTTTAAAGGCGTATCACCTTTACCGCCGCGACGTGGAATATATGGTGCGCGATAATGAAGTCATCATCGTTGACGAATTTACCGGCCGTTTAATGCCCGGCCGCCGTTGGAGCGATGGACTTCACCAAGCCATTGAGGCCAAAGAAGGTGTTACGGTTAAAAACGAAAACCAAACACTGGCCACCATTACTTTCCAAAATTATTTCCGTATGTATAAAAAACTTGCGGGGATGACGGGGACTGCCGACACCGAGGCCGTGGAATTCAAGAAAATCTATAATCTGGATGTGGTGGTTATTCCCACCAATAAACCCGTTAACCGTACCGATAACGAAGACGTCGTTTACAAAACCGAAAAGGCAAAATTTAAAGCTATTATCGATGACGTCCGGCAACGCACCGAAAAAGGTCAGCCTTGTCTAGTGGGAACTGCCAGTATTGAAAAATCTGAAGTCCTTAGTCAGTTTTTAAAAAATGCCGGTGTTAGACATAATGTTTTAAATGCCAAACATCACGAGCGCGAAGCCGACATCATCGCGCAGGCGGGACGAAAAGCGGCTGTAACTATCGCCACCAACATGGCCGGCCGCGGAACCGATATTTTGCTCGGTGGTAATCCCGAAGTTTTAGCCAAACACGAGTGGAAGGGTGATAACCAAAGTGAATTTGAAGCGCTCGTGCAAAAATACCGCGGAACAACCGAAAAAGAGAAACAAGAAGTTATTTCTGCCGGCGGACTTTATATAGTCGGTACTGAACGTCACGAATCACGCCGCATTGATAATCAGTTGCGCGGCCGTGCCGGCCGTCAGGGCGATCCGGGAGCCTCGCGTTTTTATCTGTCACTGGATGACAGTCTGATGCGGATTTTTAATGGGGAACGCTTACAAAAAATCATGAACACGTTAAAAGTTCCTGATGATGAACCCATTACCGCGCGTATGGTAACGGGATCAATCGAAGGCGCCCAAAGAAAAGTAGAAGCGCATAACTTTGATATCCGTAAACACTTACTAGAATACGATGACGTCATGAACCAGCAGCGCACGCTCATATATGGTCTGCGCCGCCGCATTTTAGAAAATCAAAATGTTGGTGAAGTTATTTTGGAGATGTTATCGGATGTAACCTCAGTTTTACTTGATACATTCGTGCCGGCGGATGCCAAATCAAAAAATTGGGATCTCAAAGGTCTGACAGTCGGAATACAGCAGCAGTTTGGCGTTAACATCGAGTTCTCGCAGAAGGCATCGCTTTCGGCCAACGACATTGTGGAAACGATGAAAACTCAGGTGAAGAGCACGTTCGACGAACAAAAGTCTCGCCTGGGTCCCTATTACGATCATTTACAAAAAATGATTCTCCTGCAAACCATAGATATGCGTTGGAAGGAACATCTCGCGCGCATTGATAAATTAAAAGAAGGCATTAATCTCCGCGCTTACGCGCAAAAAGATCCTTTGATTGAATATAAAAAAGAAGCTTACCGCGCTTTTGAAGAAATGAATCAACTGATACGCGCGGAAACCATTGAAAAATTATTTAAAGTACAAATTATGTCGCCCGAGCAGGCGCAAGAAATTGAGCTGGATTCGGGTGTTGATGAAAGCCGCTTAAACTATAACAATCCTGCCGAAGTGATCGAACAGCCTACACTCAATGGTGGAGCGCCGGCACGGTCAGTGGCGCCCGCGCGTGACATGTCTTTTGGTCCAACGGCAGCGCCGCCGCGCCGTGAGGCTGTAACAGCCCGTCGTGATGAGCCCAAAGTAGGCCGTAACGATCCTTGTCCATGTGGCAGTGGCAAAAAATATAAAAAGTGCCATGGCGCTATGTCCTAAGTGCAGCACGCCAGTAACGGTCGATTTTGGAATACATACTTGTAGCGTTTGTGAGTCTGTTCTCTTTATAGATTTTAATGGAAATGTGCAGCTGGATTCGGGTCAAAATGCGGACCCCATGCCAGCGCCGAATTTTAATATTCCACCCGCCAATATTTCTTCACCGACGGAAGGCTTCCTGCCGCCGGCTTTTGAAACCACCATGCCAGCCGCCGATCCTCTTGTTCCCTTGCCGCCGCCGGTGTTCCCACAAGGTAATAACGAAATTCCTGATATGCCCGCGCCATTGCCGGAGGCGCCTCAGCAATTATCCAAAGCGCCAACGATTGGGGGTGCCAGCAGTGACCTTTCTGACGTTGCGGCGTTTGGTAATTCGGAAGCCTCGCTTGGCAAGGACGGGGCCTATATATACGACGTGTTGATTTGGAATATTGATTCTAAAGAAATTCGCGAAGCTTTGAGAGAGGCGTTAAAAGATAAGAGATTTGCCTGGGACGCCGAACGCATAATGAGCTCGATCAATCAGGGCGCCGTAAGAATTGCGCAAGTCAACGCAGTCAAAGCGGCCGTGCTAATAAACAGAATTAAAAATTTACCGTTAGGAATTTCATGGGAACAAAGCTTACATACCGAATCGGTACGCTAATTCTCTTAAGCCAATTTGCTCTGGCGGGGAATTTTGATACCCATACGCAGAACCTGCAAAACATGGTGGGCGCCATTTCAGATATCGAAGCCGAAATAAAGAATTTAATTCATCATAAGAGGGCTGAGCATGATCGCGAGGCTCAGCAAAAAACGATGAAAGAAATCCAACAAAGCCACAAAAAGCTCGAAGAGGCCTATAAGAATTATAACGAAGAAGTGAACCACGTAAAATACCGTCACCCTGAACAGGGCGACCAGGGCGAGCGGACTTATACCGTATTAAAGCCGCGCACTTTGGAACAAATTGAAAACGATATTGGCTTAGAGGGAAAGCTCGACCGTATTAAGCGTAAATTAGAGCGGCAATATAACCAGCCCCCGCCGCCGCCAAAAACGCAAAAAGAAGAGCTTGAAGAAAAGAAAAAAGCAGAAGATAAGTCTCCAGAAAGAATTATTTTACGCAAATAAGGACTCAAAATGGAGACCAACCAAATAAAAGGTAATATCGAAGAAACCGAATATACCCTGCACCGTCGTTTTGACCGCATGGGGCGCTTAGTCGGCGACACGGCGATGAAGAAACTTTTTAATACGCATGTCACCGTCATTGGGTTGGGCGGTGTTGGTTCGTGGGCGGCAGAAAGTTTGGCGCGCTCTGGGATAGGCAAACTAACGGTTATAGATTTTGATTTAATATGTATTACAAACTCAAACCGCCAGCTGCATGCTCTCCAAGGCCTTGTTGGAAAAAGAAAAGCCGAGGTTATGGCCGAGCGTTTGCGCCGGATAAATCCGCAAATGCAGGTTTTTGAACGCGTGGAATTTTATAACGAAGAAAGTTCTGAATCGATATTGAGCGAAAAACCCCAATATATAATAGACGCTATCGACAATCTTACGGCCAAGGCCCACCTACTGGCGTCCTGCCGAGAGCGTAACCTTAAAGTAATTTCCAGTATGGGCGCCTCCGCCAGGCTTGACCCAACAATGGTTAAAGTCGCTGATATGGCGGAGTCACATTCTGATCCTTTGGCGCATCAGTTACGAAAAATCTTAAGGTCTAAATATAATTTTCCGGCGGAGGGTGTTTTCGGCATACCTTGTGTTTTTTCGGATGAGCCAGTCATCATGCCCAAGGACTTAACCTACGATAAAGGTGAGGGCTTCAAATGCGTTTGTCCGCAGGGCCAAAACAATTTGCACTCGTGTGAAAAGCGTAATGTAATTTACGGCAATGCGAGCTTTGTGACGGGAGCTTTTGGCTTAGCAACGGCATCTTGGATTGTGAAAGATGTAATACGCCAGCCCTCCTAAAAAAGGCCGGCGTAATAGGACGCGATTATTTACTTGTCTAAGCTATAAAGTGCGCGCGAAAAGTTGCGGACAATTTCGCTAACTTCATTTGCTGCCGCATCGGTGGCATTTGAATCACGGCAGTTTATGCGTCGCCAAACAACGATAATTTTGCCGTTCGTTTGCTGAACGACGGTTCGTAGCGAGGGAGCATCCGTACATGCCGGGCTTGTGGGTTGCGTAAGTTCGTCACTCTTGATTTGATCGTTTAAAGCAATCAAGTTCTTAATTAACTTTGGCGAAAGTTTTGCCATCAAAGTTACTTTATTTTTATTATCTACCTTTTGCACATCACCCGACGACAGGAAAAGCATCTTGTGTTCGCCTCTTCGCTCCGGCGGAGCAAATTGCACGTTGGCGATATAGGCAGCTACCACGTCGCGCGGTAGGCTTTCCGCACTCGCCGCAAAACTCATTCCTAATAACATTAACGCTACAAATTCTTTCATATAAATCCCCCTTGATGGGTCGGCTTTATATGCTGAAGGTATGAATGTCTATTTTTAAAGTCTTGATAAGGTGGCTCGATTACTCATATCGCGTATACTTACGCGTACCTTAGAGCTCTTTGAAATTGGGCTTTTGGGCTTGGGCCTCTTCGTCATCTTTTATATATTTTTCCAAATTTTCTTGTTTCTGTTTGGGTGTGAGATTTTCCATTTCAGAAGCCGTGGCACCAAAGGACGGAAGTAAACGCGAGTTTCTTGTATCAACGGCTTTAGCCGATTCTCCCGGCCGCGGCGTAACTGGCTCGCCTTTGTAGATAACTTTATTATTTTTAAAGTGGAGCTCTTTGGTGGTCTTTTGTTCGCCGTTATAAAAAACATACTGCCAAACATCTTCGCTATTTCGGCGTTTGGTGAGTTGTGGACCACCCACAAGTTCTAAAACTTCGGCCTTATCCATTCCCACTTTCAAGTCAGATTCAAAAGAATGCTGAGGCGTTGAGCAAGCGGCTGATAGTAACGTAATGGCCAAAAGTTTTACTGTTTTCATATTATTAAATTATAACTGATCAGCAATCTCACGGCTAAACATTTCAGAAATCTGTTTCATTATGAGACAAAAATCGCGAACCCATTTTGCGCCTATTTTGAGCATACGATTTTCGTGACAGAGGGGGGTCCTAATGCTACGTAGAATACTTAATTTACAAAAAATTTTGGTAACTTACAGGAGTATGTCAAATGGGCTTAGATAAAAATGACTACAACAAGGGTGGCTTCTACGCGTTTCTTTTTTGTATGATCGCATCGACGGTTTTCTTCGTCTATATTTCGTTTGTTCATCCAGGAATTAATATCGATAAACCAAAATTGAAAGCTACGGTTAGCGTTAATGTTGCCGAAGCGGCTCCCGGTGGCGCGGCTCAGGATATGTCGACGAATCCGAAACCGTGGTTAAGCTCTCCGGAGTTTATTGAATATGGAAAAACTAAATACAAAGCTTCCTGCGCTGTTTGCCATGGAGATAATGGTTTAGGTGATGGCCCTGCGGGCGCATCTTTAAATCCTCCGCCGCGAAATTTGGTCGAAGGTAAATGGAAAAAGGGCGGAACTGCGAAAGATTTATTTACTTCTGTTCGTGACGGTTTGCCGGGAACTATGATGGCTCCATTTAAACATCTTCCCGTTGTGGACCGTTGGGCTATCGTCCACTTCATCCGTTCGATTTCAAAAAGTGCAAAAGCGGATAATCCAGCAGAGTTAGAAAAGTTTGCGAAGGCAGAAAAGTAATTTTTAATGCGTAGTCTAGCATCTGGTTCTTTCTTCTGGTTAATTCTAAATGCGACAGCACCTGTGGCGCATGCCGATTATAATGTTAAAGATGTAAAATTAAATGCCAATGAAACTCCTGCGGCACTTAAAGATGTCGGCATCACCGAAAAATTGGGCGAAACAATCGATTCGGAAATAGAATTAATTAATGAAGAGGGTCAGTCAGTAAAGCTTGGAAGTTTTTTAGGAGCGGAACCGGTCATTTTGTCACTGGTTTATTACGGCTGCGCGAATTTATGTAATTATCATCTCAATGGACTTACTGACGGCTTAAAACAAATAAAAGAAGTTCCGGGTAAAGACTTTAAAATCGTCACGGTAAGTTTTGATACAAACGACACTCCCGAATTAGCAAAAAGTAAAAAATCTTCTTATTTAAAACAACTGGGCCGGGCCGAAGCTGAAAAGTCATGGCACTTTTTAACGGCAAAAAAAGAAAATATCGAAAAGATCTCTCAGGCCATAGGTTTTAAGTTTAAGTGGAATGAGGCCGAGAAACAATGGGCCCACGCTTCGGCCGCCGTCTTGATAACTCCCGAAGGAAAAATTTCACGTTATCTTCATGGAGTTTTTTTCGAGCCCAAAACATTAAGTCTCGCCATTACCGAGTCTTCTCAGCTAAAAATTAGCAATATCATCAACACTTTTGTTCTTTATTGTTTTAAATACGACCCGCAAAAGAGCCGTTATATCATTGCCGCTTCTAATATTATGAAGATCGGCGGCTTGCTGGTTATGGGAATACTCTTTTTTGTTTTAACTAAATTTTGGATGAGACAACGTCGCACTTTATTGAATCAGGGAGAAGGCTAATGTTTGGTTTATCGCAAGCTTGGGCGGATGGAACTTTTATGCCGTTTGAAGGTACTAAGTTCGCGGAGCAAGTGAACTCACTCTATTATTTTTTGGTCGTCGCCAGCACGATCTCTTGTATTTTGTTAATTGGCGGAATGATTTATTTCGCCATAAAGTACCGCCGGCGCAGTGCCACTGATCAAGTGGGAAGAATGACTCATAACGGTCTGCTTGAGTTTACGTGGAGTTTTATTCCCTTTTTAATTTTTATGTTTGTGTTTGGCTGGGGCTGGTACATTTACGATCAAATGCGCCATCCTCCCAAGGATGCCTTTGAAGTCCACGTAGTCGCCAAACAGTGGGCCTGGGAATTTAAATATAAAAGTGGACGTACCACGAGTGATTTAGTTGTACCGGTTGGCACACCCGTAAAACTGATCATGTCATCCGTTGATGTGCTCCATAGTTTCTTTGTGCCGGCGTTTCGTATTAAACAAGACGTGGTTCCGGGCATGTTTACACAGCTGTGGTTTGACGCGAATACCGAAGGAGAATACCAAATTTTCTGTACGGAATTTTGCGGTACGCGCCATTCTGAAATGCTTTCTAAAGTTCAAGTTATGTCGAAAGAAAATTTTGAAAAATGGCTGGCCACCGATGTTTACAAGGGTTTAAGCCTGCTGGACATTGGCAAAAAGCTTTATCAGGAAAAGGGTTGCATCGGATGCCATTCAACTAACGGCACTCCCAGCGTTGGCCCCACTTACAAGGGTATGTTTGGCAGCGTCCGCAAACTCGAAGATGGGCAAGAGACACCCTATGATGAGAACTACGTTCGTGAATCCATCCTTAATCCATCGGCTAAAGTGGCCGTCGGATATAAAGCCGGAGTGATGCCGACATTCCAGGGCAGTATTAACGATCAAGAAATTTCGGCCATCGTCGAATTTTTGAAATCGGTAAAGTAGGAGAGTAAATATGGCACACACAGCTTCACACGGGGAAAATTACTTAAACTGGCAAAAAGGTTTGTGGTCATGGCTTACAAGCACGGATCACAAGCGTATCGGTATCATGTATTTCATTTCTGTTGCGGTATTCTTCTTAATCGGTGGAATTTTCGCAATGCTGATCCGTTATGAATTGTTAACTCCGAAACTAGATTTTTTCGCTACTGGCGATGGCTATAATCGGGCCATGACCTTCCATGGTGCCATTATGGTTTTCATGGTGATTATTCCCGGTATTCCAGCGTTCCTCGGCAATTTTATTATGCCGATGCAGTTAGGCGCAAAGGACGTGGCCTATCCAAAACTAAATCTCTTGAGCTGGTACTGTTTGATGATCGGTGCCGTCGTTGCGGTTTCGTCTCTGGTGTGGAGTGGTGCAGATACAGGCTGGACTTTTTATACTCCGTATAGCATTAGCAAATCTTTTGAAGGTACAGTGCTCATGGTCGCGGGCGCATTTATCATGGGGTTTTCATCTATTTTAACAGGTGTGAATTTCGTGGCGACGGTACATAAGCTACGCGCGGCCGGCATGACGATGAACCGCATGCCACTTTTTGTTTGGGCGATTTATTCAACCGCCTTATTGCAAGTATTGGCGACTCCGGTATTAGCGATTACACTCGTCCTTTTAATTTTAGAAAAAGTTTTAGGGGTTGGTTTTTTTGATCCCAAGCTTGGCGGCGACCCCGTATTATTCCAACACTTTTTCTGGTTCTATTCACATCCAGCTGTTTACATTATGATCTTACCGGCAATGGGCGTGGTGAGTGAGATTTTAACGACCCATTCGAAAAAAGAAATTTTCGGTTATACGGCGATAGCCTATTCTTCTTTGGCGATTGCGGCTGTAAGCTTCTTAGTTTGGGGTCACCACATGTACGTGAGTGGTCAGTCCGAAATCGCAAGCGTGCTATTCTCGGTATTAACCATGCTCGTCGGTGTACCAACCGCCATTAAGATGTTTAATTGGTTGGCGACACTTTACCAAGGCTCGATTCGTTTTACGGCGCCGATGCTTTTTGGTTTAGGTTTTCTATTCCTTTTTGCGATTGGCGGCGTCACGGGTATTATGCTGGCCACAATCGCGATCGACGTACATTTCCACGACACATATTTTGTCGTGGCGCATTTCCATTATGTAATGGTGGGTGGAACGCTCATGGCTATCATGGGCGGCATTTATCATTGGTTTCCAAAAATGTTTGGCAAGATGACCAATGACACACTCGGTATTTGGTCATTCGTTTTTATTTTTATGGGATTTAACGTTACCTTTTTCCCGCAATTTATCATGGGTGCGATGGGTGCTCCGCGCCGCTATGCTACTTTCTTAGAGCCCTACACCGATCTTAGCCGTATTTCCTCTTGGGGCGCCTTTTTAATTGGAACAGGCTTCGTCATTGGCTTGATCGCTATTATCCACGGTTTGCTCGCTGGTAAAGAAGCCGGCGAAAATCCATGGGGTTCGACAACGTTAGAATGGAAGAGTCCATCACCTCCTCCACATGAAAACTTTTTAAAAACCCCAGTAGTAACGGCAGGTCCATATGAGTACAGGTAAACCGTATCATCTTCATCATTACGATAGCCCCGAGCATCAGTATTCGACGGCGAAATTAGGAATTTGGTTGTTCATGGCAACAGAAATTCTAATGTTCGGCGGATTATTCGTGCTCTACGCTATTTTTAAAAATAAGTACCCGGGAATATTTTTGGATGGCTCAAGGTCGCTAAATTGGAAGCTTGGTATGCTCAATACCGCCGTTCTAATTTTGAGTTCATTTACGATGGCGCTCGGCATTTATTATTTGCAAAACAATCAAAAGTGGAAGTCGGTAATCAGTTTGTGGATCACCGTGGCGTGCGGCGCGATTTTCATGATTGTTAAATACTTTGAATGGACGCACAAATTTCATCACGGGATTAAAGCGGGAAAGTTTTTTACTTCACAGGAATTTGAGCATTCCAATCAAGCCCTTTATTACTCTCTTTACTACACAATGACGGGTCTCCATGGAACACACGTTTTGGTGGGCATGGGGCTTATTATTTGGGTAGCTATAAAGGCTTCTAAAGGACACTTTGGTCCGCATTATTATACTCCCGTCGAAGGGGTAGGAATTTTTTGGCATTTGGTGGATTTGATTTGGATTTATTTATTTCCGCTTCTCTATCTCATAGATATGGCAAGGTAAGGGGGAGTCATGGCAGGACATCACGATAAGGGACACGGCGCTGACACGCATTCACACGCGCATCACGTTATTCCGTTTAAGATTTATCTTACTGTTTTTAGCTCGTTGTTGGTTTTAACACTAGTAACGGTCTATGTAGCAACACATGACTTTGGAATTTTAAATACGCCGATAGCGCTATTTATTGCGACATTTAAGGCATCTCTCGTGTTGGCTTTCTTTATGCACTTAAAATATGACAACATGATGAATCGCGTAATTGTCGGTGTGGCGTTATTTTTTGTTTTTTTACTTTTCTTCTTTAGTGGCCTGGACATTTACACAAGGATCGTGCAAACAAGCACCTTGTGAGGTCTTATTTCGTACTAACCAAGATTGGTATTACAATTTTCGTAATTATAGCGGGTATCTTAGGGTACCTGCTTGGACATCAAGTTAGTAACCCCGTAGATTTAAAAAAGCTTTTATATTTGATACTCGGCCTTTATTTTTTAAGTGGGTCGAGTTTTATTTTTAATCAAATTCAAGAGCGGCACATCGATTGTCAAATGCAGCGCACGCGCCTGCGTCCAATTGCCTGCTTCGAAATCAGTGCGCGCCGCGCTTGGAAATTGGGTACGTTTTTCTTCCTATTAGGCGTCGGCTTTTTATACCTGGCTTCGTGGGTTTCTTGTTTATTGGGACTGCTTTCCGTTTTAACTTATAACGTTTTTTACACACCTATTTGGAAGGCTAAATGGGTTTTCGGCGCGGTACCAGGGGCGATTCCCGGGGCTTTACCGGTCCTCATTGGATTTGCCGCCGGTAACTCGGCAATTTGGTCAAGAGAAGCGATTTATATTTTTACTGTTTTATTTTTATGGCAAATGCCACACTTCTGGACTCTCGCCATTAAATTACGTGACGATTATCGTGCAGCGGGTATTCCAACGTTACCAGCGGTACGTGACCTGGAAAGTACGCAGTATTACATAGGACTCTATTTATTTGCTTACGTCGGTGTTGTTCTCGCGGCGCCCTTTTTTGTAAAGACCAACTTATTTTATATCGTCGTGGTTTTACCAATGGTCGTAAAATTGCTTATTGAATTTTTGCGGTTCCATAAAAACTTTAACGAAAGTTCCTGGTTTCGGTTTTTTATGTGGGTAAATATGAGTGTGATTTTTTTCTTAATCGCGCCCGCATTTGATAAATGGTACCTCTACTTTTTTGGGAGTATCTAATGGTGAGTAAAAATTTTTTGCGCTGGCATACGGTTTTATGTTTTACGGTCTTGGCGTTAATCGCCCTCGGCGGTGCTGTACGCGCCATGAACGCCGGACTTGCTTGCCCCGATTGGCCACTTTGTTTTGGCGAATATGTTCCAGACTATCATCCGCAGGTTTATTTTGAATTCATTCACCGCGTATTGGCGGGAACAGTCGGCATCGTGACCTTAATTTTAAATGGCACAATTCTATTAAACAAAAAACTTTCTCGTAACGTACGGATTTTAGCTGGCGTAAGTTTTTTGCTATTGGGGTCGCAAGTAATTCTTGGCGGACTTACTGTTCTTAAGCTTTTGCAGTCTATGATAGTAACTCTGCACTTAATTTTCGGTCTGGGATTTCTTACCTGCTTAATGTGGATCAACTTGTCTTTACGTCCGCACTCGGTATCTATTAAAATTCCCAGCGGTTTGCGTTTACTTTCGGTTGTAGTTCTTGGCACTATAGTCGGCCAAATTATTTTAGGCGGCAGCGTTGCCAGCAATTACGCGGGACTCGCTTGTCCCGACTTCCCCTTGTGTAACGGCAGTTTTATCCCCACTTTAAGTGGCGGCGTTGGTCTTCATGTGCTTCATCGTCTGGGTGCTTACTTGACCTTTGTCGTAGTGGTGGGTTTTTACATTTTGTTACGGGGTTGGGATATGGACCCTAAAAACCAACTCCTAAAAGTGGCGCGTGCACTTATTAGTTTGGTCCTGTTACAGGCCGCACTTGGTATTGCTAACATCAAATTTTATTTACCGGCCTTAATTACGGTTCTTCATACGTTGGTAGCGGCAACTATAGTAGCTGCGGCAGTTTACATTGTGTTTTTAGTATGGACCAATGCCGCTAGAAATCGACTTGCCTAGGAAAATGTAGCACTCCATAATAAGTAAAAATGCCTGTCAATGGAGTGGTAAATGGCTAAGTTTCAAATCGCGATCGTCGTTTTTTTCCAATTAGTAATTTCGTCAGTGTACGCGGCGGGTGAATTTCCGGTTCAAGGAAGATTCTTCTTAGGCAGTACTACAATAGAGCCCAAAGACTTTAACACCGTCGTTGAAGGGGAAGGGTTGGCCAAATATGATAAACTCAATTACTTAGGAGTTGAAATTACCTACCCAGTTCTTGGATTTTTAAATGTGGGGGGCCGTTACCATCGCCGCTCGGCGCGGGCCAACGTCGCTGGCTCCACTTTTGATACCGACAATCACGCGCTTATTACGCAAGATTCGGTGCTCTTCTTGGCGCGCGGAACTGTATTTAGCTCGCCCATTTTTAAAATCGACATTTTTGGTGGCGTGGGGAGCAGCACGACGAAATTTAAAATTAAAACCGGAAGCCAGGATGGCGAATTAACGAAGGCCCCGGCAACGGAAAATGGATTTGGTTCTCTCTTGACGAGTTACGGCGTCTCCGCGCTCGTAGGTTACAGCTGGATTTACTTATTCGTTGAGGGCGGTATCGAACAAAACAAAATTTCTGGTTTTGACCGAAAAGGTACGGTATCAAATTCCTTTCAAGAACTGGATATGTCAGGCCCATATATTATGGTGGGCCTAATGCTTGACGGTTTAAAGGGAAGCAATAAGAAGTAATTAGCGCTGTTCGAAATCGGGCTGTTTCTCTGGTGATGCCTTGATGAACGCCGGAATATTCATGCACGCATCAAAAATTCTTTGAATCGTCGGAAATTGCGACATATCGACGTTAAATCTTTTTGCATTAAAAACCTGGGGAATAACAAAGCAATCAGCGGCACTAAGTTTATTTTTATGTGAGTAGGTGCCCGCCATGGGTTCCAGAATTTTTTCGAGCGCCATAAATCCATCCTGAATCCAGTAATGGGCCCACTTGTTTTTTGCCTCTTCGTTGGCGCCAAAATCTTTTTCGATTTTTTGTAAGACCTTAAGATTTTGAATCGGTTGAATCCCGCTATTTATTATTTCACAAACTTGACGAACTTTAGCGGCATCAAGCGGGATTGGCGGAAATAGCGAATGACCCGGAAAGTTTCCATCGATATATTCGATGATCGCCATCGATTGGGCCAAATACTTCCCATCGTGGAAGAGGCAGGGCACTTCTCCCATAGGATTCATTTTTTTAAAATCATCTTTTCGCTGTTCTCCGCCGTCTTTTAAGAGGTGAATAGGCTTTATTTCATAGGGAATATCTTTTAAATTGAGAGCGATTCGCACGCGAAAACTCGAAGAGCTGCGGAAATAGCTATAAAGCACTAATGGCGAAGACATTTTGACCTCAAACGTCAAGTTAAGTATATAGAGATTATGAAGCTTGGAAGTTTAAAAAGCAACAGCCGTGATGGAGAGTTAGTCGTAGTTAGCCGCGACAATAAGAGAGCGATAAAGGTACCCGAAATTGCCGCTACCTTACGTGATGCCATTGAAAACTGGCCGCAAACGTCGGCGAAACTTAAATCGGTTTATGACAATCTTAACAAAAGTGCAGCGCAGGGTTTTTCGGTAAATGAAAATGATTTTCATTCTCCTCTGCCACGGGCCTTCCAGTGGGCTGATGGCTCCGCGTTTTTGGAGCATGTAAGATTAGTAAGAAAGGCCCGCAACGCCGATATGCCGCCGAAGTTGCTGACGGTACCACTAATGTATCAAGGCGGCAGTGATGAGTTCTTGGCGCCAACGGAAGACATTCCGCAAATTGATATGGCGCACGGAACCGATTTCGAAGGAGAAATTGGTGTTGTTACCGATTTTGTTCCCATGGGAATTTCTCCCGAGGAAGCGGTGAAACGCATTTTACTTGTCGTAATAATAAATGACGTTTCTCTAAGAGGATTAATTCCCGCCGAATTAGAAATGGGTTTCGGCTTTTTCCAAAGTAAACCTTCAAGCGCATTTGGTCCCTTCGCTCTAACCCCCGACGAATTTGGCGCGGCCTGGAAGGAAGGACGCCTGCATCTTCCGGTTTTAGTTGAGTATAACGATAAATTTTTTGGCAAGCCCAATGCGGGGGCCATGCATTTTCACTTCGGTCAGCTTATTGCTCATGCGGCTGCGACACGGAACTTGGGGCCCGGTACTATTATTGGGAGTGGGACCGTTTCTAACGAAGATCCAAGCGTTGGAGCTTGTTGTATTCAAGAAGTTAGAATGCGCGAAAAAATCGACACTGGCGATTTTAAGACGCCCTTTATGAAGGTCGGTGATACCGTCACAATTAAAGTCTTAAACGACAAGGGCGAAAATCTATTTGGTACTATCCACCAAAAGGTGGCCAAAGCTAAGAGGCCCTAGTCGTTACGCGTGAACGTCTTTTCGAGGACTAGAGCCTGCCGTCTTTGGGAGGCGTGGGCCACCTTGTTCGGTAATCTTAGAATCTAAGTTAGAAAACTTTTTAATATTTTCCATAAACTTAGCCGCCAAATTATTTACTGCTTCACCCTCTGGAATCTGTAAGAGTTTAGAGTCTACATTTTTAATAGTGGTGGGCACTTCAAAACCAAAAATTGGATGTGGCTTAGTGGGAGCTTTGGCGAGTTCGCCGGACTGAATGTTCCGCACTATTTCACGTGTTAGGCTTAAAGGAAAGCGTTCCCCGTGGCCGTAACCTTTACCGGTCCATCCCGTATTCAACAGCCATACGTTGGCTTTTGCTTCGGTCATATATTTAGCGAGCAGTCCCGCATAAACAGAGGGATTTAGCGGCATAAAAGGCGCGCCGAAACAGGTACTAAATGCGGCCGTTGGTTCTTTAACTCCTACTTCCGTTCCTGCTAATTTGGCAGTGTAGCCCGATAGAAAATGGTATTGAGCTTGATAAGAATTTAATTTTGCTACTGCGGGAAGTGCACCAAAGGCGTCGGCGGAAAGAAAGATGATATTCTTGGGAGCCGAACACTCTTTATTCTGATGGGCAATTTTATCTAAAGCAGAGAGCGGGTAAGAACTTCGCGTGTTTTCGGTAATGGATTGGTCATGGAAATCAACTTCGCGGGTGCTTTCGTTATAGACCACGTTTTCCAAAATTGATCCAGGACGGTTAGAGGCGCGGTAGATTTCGGGTTCGCGATCTTCCGTTAAGCCAATCAACTTTGCGTAACAGCCACCCTCAAGGTTTGAAATTCCAGTCGGCGTCCAAACAATTTCATCGTCACCGATGAGATAACGGTCGTTAGCGGCGGAAAGGGTCGTCTTTCCTGTACCAGAAAGACCAAATAAAACACACGACTCACTACCATCCTTCAGGCAATTTGCTGAAGCATGCATTGGGAAGTAGCCCATTTGCGGAAAAATATAATTGGCGAGGCTAAATCCAGATTTTTTAATTTCGCCCGCATAGGCGGTGCCGACGATAACAACTTGCAGTTCATGCGGATCAAGAAGAATTACGGTCGAATCAATCTGAGTTAATCCAAGATCGTGCGCCGTTTTGTAGGGAATGTGCCATACTTGAATCGTTTTTCCTTTCGGAGCTTTTTCCGAAACGGAAGGAATTGTTTCTTGGCGGAACATGTTTTTGGCAAAGGCAATATGCCAAGGCGAAGTTGAAGTGACTTCAATGGGAAATCCACCAACATATCCACTCATATGATAAATTTTATTTTTTTCTAATTCGGCGCGGGCGCGCTTAAACAATTCAAGTCCGACGTTTAAATCCATCGCGACATTGACTGGCCCCCAGTCGATTGTATTTTTAAGTTCGGGCCGGTTTAAAACGTAACGGTTTTTTGCGGCTCGGCCGGTGAATTTTCCAGTTTTCACAATGAGTGCGCCGTGAGCGCTAAGTACACCAAGGCCGCTCTTGACGGCTTCATCAATTAGCTTCGTAGTATCCATAATTTCTCCTGAATTGGACCATCTTATAAAATATTCGCCTGCAAAGTCAGGTGGTCACAGACTATAACGCAATACGTTATTCTATGTCAAAGCTATTAGTAAATATCCAGGAAAACCAACGCTTTCCGTCGGGTAGAGGTAGTGTAGGAATTACCCGCACGACGACCCGGTAGCTGCCAGTGGCCATTAATTCAGCAGTTACCGAAGGTTCGTTAAAAGTCTTCATTAAATTGCCATTATGAAGAATTCGAATCTCATAAGGAAAGCGGGGGGACTTAGACAGCCGCACCTGCAGTTTTGGATGTTCAGAAAGTTTAATTTTTGCGCCCGGCAAATAAGTTTTGTTACCGGCCTTCACTTCGGCCAAAAAGCCTTTAGGGTCGCCCAAAAGATCCATGCAGAAATAAAAATTTCCGCTCGCTAAGGCGCGAATTATCTTATTGCGGTCACTTTCAAAGTCCCCCGTAAGCTCAGAGCTTAATAAAACATGATTTGAAGCTATGGAAAATGATTCCTGATACGAGGGAAAACGAAAAAAACCTTTTCCCACAGAAGATAGCCGTGCCGTCGCGTCGTTGCCAAGTAATCCAACCAATTGGCTTTTGGAATTAAGTTTATCCCAGAGCTGGAGTTCTCTCGCGGGAGGAGAATAGATTCGTAATAGTGCCAATCGTGAATTGAAAGGATAAACGAATAAGCTCCAAATAAATGAAAGCTTGGACTCGCTCCACGCATTTTGCCAGATGCTTTTTAAATTTAAAACCTCGATGCCGTTGAGTCCTTCGGGATATTCTCCCGCCCAACTTGAACCATCTTTGTAGGGGTGCGCGAGCACGACCATTTCTGATCTAGAATCAGTTTTTCTCTTAGATAAAAGATCAGCCAAGTAAACTTGCACTTCGCCCAAACCGGAAAATGCATGCCGAGCGCCGCCATTGTAAACCAAGAGGTGCGTGTCTAAGTAACTATATTCGTTTCCCTGCAGTACCAGGAGTTTATTAAAGAAACCTTCCGGCCGCGCGCCAGCATTGAAATAATTTAACTCCGTGTGAATAAGAAAATCTAAACCGGCACGTTGGGCAGCTTGATTAATTTCCTCCTGCGATGAGCTCCCGGTTGTTAAATCTGAGTGAGAGTGAGTAACGCCGCGATAATCGTAATAACCGTCAGGATTTTGCGGTGCCAAAGAGGTTTCGATGGCTAAAAAATTATATTGGCTTAAGAACAAGCCATAAATTAGAAGGACAATTAAGATAAAACTTAGGACGAAAAACTTTTTCACTGAGCTCGTACAGTATACAAAATTAGCCCATCATGAATAGTTTTTTGTTCAACAATTTTATACCCCTCGGTAACCGCCCATTCCGGGAGTGGTGTAATGGAATTTGCCGCCCAATAAAATTCGCGCGCCTTTGGCTTTGCATCGGGTAAATAGTCAAAAAAATCTCTGCGGCCGACGTTATAAAGTTTATAAATGGGCTTTTTGAGGCTGAAAGAAAGTAAAGAAGCCATTTGATAGGTGCTCGTGAAAATTGGGAGATCTTCGTTAACGGCACTTAATATGGCGCGATACTTATAAGTTTCGTCCATTTTCTTTGTCAAATCAGAGCTCGGTATCCATTTGAACGCTAACTGTGAAATTAAAAGCGAAAAAAGCGTTAGCCAAACACCAACCGTAAATCTGATCCAGCGCAAATTAGTTGCCGCCAGGATAAAGGCCATTGAAAAAATAGCGGGGTAGGCGACGGAGGGCCAATTGGCTTCAACCGGCCGGCGAAAGGAAGTTAAAAAGAAAAATATAAGGGGCGTCCAAGTAAAATACTTTAACCAGGTAATATTGGGTTGGGCGCGTCGCCGAAGTGCTAGAAAAAGAATTGGCGGAAATATTAATAGAACCTGATCCCAGGCGTAACGTAAGGGCCAAATCAGCGAGGATCTTTCGCCGCCGAGTCCATGTCCTAACTGGAAGCGAAAACTTGCAAAATCATTTGCAACATTCCAATACCAAGTGGGTGCGCTAAAAACGATAAAGGCACCAAGGGAGCCACAAAGATAGCGCCAACTTACGCTTGGCCATCTTTTGTCAAAATGCACGTACAGTATTGCCGCTAGCGGAAACAAAACGATGTGATATTTGGCGCAAAAACCTAACCCAAGACTTGCTCCTAAAAGCAAATACCAGGTGAGCTTACTTTCCTCTAAGGCTCTCCTAAATAACCAAAGTGAAAGTGACCAAAAAAATATTAGCGGTAAGTCGGGAGTCATAATAAGTGCACCCATTCCCGAAAGAGGTATTAGCGATAAGCCCATGAGATAGAGTATATGGTTTTCGGGTGCGATATATTTTCTGATCAACAAAAACCAAATCCAAATCGTTAGGTGTCCCAGGAGTACCCCGGGAATACGGCTTGCTTGATAAAAATTATCAAAGGGGGCACCTAACGAAAACAGCCAGGCAATCATTCCCGGATGATCGTAATAACTGAGTTGCAGATTTTTAGACCATACCCAGTAATAGGCTTCGTCAGCAAACAGCGGAATAAAGGTGGCCAAAATAATTTTGACCAGTAAAAGTATAAACCAGGCTTTCGTACTCTTTTGCACTTAAGGGTAATTCAGTTTCATCGGTTTCCCAACGGTTCCGGGCACACCGAGATCTTGTCCGTTAAAAATTACATTGATGGCGCCGCCATCACTGACTTCGACGTTTATTGAGTTTTCCGCTTTTATAATGTGAATTTTGTCGGTATCTAAACGCGTGCGTTTTGCGGGGCCGGAATCGATTGAAAATACGATTTCAACACTATCAAGAGCTTCAATAATTAATTCCTTATTCTGAATGCTGGCGCCGGTTTCACCAAGCAGTGATCTTTTTGCGTCAGATGTGCTTTTCGCAGGCTCTGGTTTGGGCGCTGTTTTTTCCGGAGTCGGAACTACGGCGGTAGCTGCCGGTTTTTCGGTAGCGGGTTGTGCTGGTGGAGTTGGAGTTGCGGGTTTAGTGGTAGCTGCCGGTTTTGTTTCGGCAGTCCCGGGCTTTTCGGGCGCCGGAACCGCGACGGCCGGCCCCGGTTGCGCCGCCGGTGGTGCTGTTATGGTTTGTTCAGCGGGAGGCTCATGCTTAATGGGCTGTTCCTTAATTGCAGATTCAATTTCACTTGGCGAAGGGGTTTTCGATTCCCGCTCATATTTTTCTATCGTCGTAAATAAAAGTTTAATAACCAAAATAACGGTGAGCACCCCAATACCAATAAATACTCTTTGCATCGTCGAAGATTGTGATTCTTCTAGGGGACGTGGCATCGACGCTTTCGCCGGCGCCGGGCTCACATGCGGCGTCGCCGGGTGCTCGGGAGGAGTATCGGCGGGCGCGGACTCGTGGCCTTCGGCAGTTTTAGGTTTGGGTTCTTGGAAACCCATTTCGTCATTGAAATTGTGAAGTATGGCCTTACTGTCGAGCTTAAGATAATTGGCGTAGGTTTGGACAAAACCACGCAAAAAAGCTTTTGACGGCAAACTTTCGATGTCGCCGTCTTCCATGGCTTCAAGTACTTTAACGTTAATTTTAGTGGCCATGGCGACTTCATTTAAAGTTACGCCCTTTTTCTCCCGACTTTCTCTTAAAAGTTGGCCCGTTTGCTTCATTCAGCGCCGCCCTTTTCATCTAATGATCGCAACAGCTTTCGTGATTTATCAGCATAAACTCCAGAAGGATCACTATCAATGATTCCTTCGAGGCGCGCAACAGCGCGTTCTTTTTCTCCCAGTTTTGCATAGGCAACAGCGCTATAAAAATCGGATTCATGATTATCTGATTTTTTGCAGACGCTTACGGCTTGATCCAATCGCTGAGCGGCTAAATCCAGCTTTTTTTGTTCCATTAAAGCCCGGCCCAAATAAGTCCACGCGGGGCAATAATTTCTATTGATATCAATGGCCTTTAAGAATGCATCCTCGGCAAGGGGGAATTTTCTTAAATGGAAATAGGCAATTCCTACGTTTACGCGCGCCTTTTCTGGCTGCGGATAAACTAAATCTTTAGCAACGGTTTCAAATTGCTTAAGAGCCCCGCCAAAATCTTCATTCTCGATTAATAACAAACCAAAATTACTACGCGCCTCAGAATAATTTGGATCTAGTTTCATGGCCTGCCTTAAATGTTTTTCGGCCAGAGCAAATTCTTTTCTGACAAAGTAGGCAACACCTAAATTGTTTTGTATTACGGCATCGGCGGGATCAAATTTCTCCGCCTCAAGAAGTTCTTTTAATGCTCCAGGATAATTTTTTTGGGCCAAGAGTGAGGTGCCAATTTGCAAATGAAGACGGGCATACTCCTTAGAGTTGCCAGACTTCGAAGTGCCACCACACGCCGCCAAAAATAACAAAAAAATCACAAAGATTTTCACAGATTATAAAGTTAACAAAGATTTCAAATTAGAGCAAAAATGCGGGGTGTCAGAAATCAAATAGAAGAGGATTTAAGCATCGCCACGGTCTCAACGTGATAGGTTTGCGGAAACATATCAAAGCCGGTGGCGTTTTCTAGCGTATAATTACTTAATAGTTTTAGGTCACGCGTAAGCGTGTTGGGATCACAACTTATATAAATGAGAGTTTTGGGACGAATTTTGTCCAAGGCACTCATGACAGCGCCCGGGCAGCCCGACCTAGGCGGATCTAATATTACAGTTAAATTATTTACCTGGCGCCGCCATTTTTTGAGATATTTGGCGACATCCTCGCAAACGAACTCTATTTGCGGCAAACTCGCCTTGGCCATTTTGATGGAATCTTTATTAGCTTCGACGCCGACAACTTCGGCGGCGGGAACTTTAGCTTTTGCTAATCGCGAAAAATTTCCACTACCGCAATAAAGATCGAGTACAAGGTTTGTCTCGGTTGGAATTAAATCACTAACGTGTTTTTTGAGTAATTCATTTATTTCAAAGTTAACTTGGGAAAAAGGCGGATATTCAAAATCATCAATCGCCGACACTTGCGTATGAACCTCGCTGTTGTCAGTTAAATAAAGGTCGACATGCTTGGCTTGGCCGGAGTGATTTTTTTGCATTCTTACCAAGGTCTTTTCTATCGCAACAGAAATTTGCGGAGCCGCGATTTTACAGTCGGAAATAGCAAGAACTTCGCTACTTTTGCGCCGATACATTCCAAGTTGAGAGCCATCCCAATGTAGGCGGATGCGGTTGCGATAGGCGAATTCTTTGGGTGAAGGCACCACTCTTACATCGCCAGTCAGTAAGCGGCTAAGAATTTTTTGTTTTTGCACGATTTGTTCGGAGTAGCTAACGTGTTGCCACTGGCAGCCGCCGCACTCAGAAAAGTGCGCACACAATGGTTTTTGCCGGTGCTCTGAGGGCGCGATAAGTTTCTCAAGGTTTCCCTGTCCGAACTTCTTTTTTAACGAAGTTATTTTCGCCGAAATAGTATCGCCAGGAGCGGCGCGGTCGACAAAAAAGACAAAGCCGTCTTTTTTGCCGACACCAGGTCCTTGAAAGGCAAGGCTTTCAATATTTAATTCTACGGTTTCACCTACGTGAAAACCGCTCATTTGTTACAGATTTCTTTGCTTTCGAAAAAAATTCTGAGTTCGCGCTCAGCGCTTTGCGGACTGTCGCTACCGTGAACGGTATTTTCGCCCACGCTGTCGCCCCAAAGCGCACGAATTGTGCCCGGTGCTGCTTTTTTAGGGTCAGTCGCTCCCATGATCTCACGGTTCTTGGCTACTGCATTTTCTCCGGCCAAAGCCATTACCATTACCGGCCCACTTGTCATAAAGCTTACAAGTTCACCGAAAAAAGGGCGTTCCTTATGTTCAGCATAAAACTCTTCACATTTTGACTGTGGAATTACCATAAGTTTAGCGGCGGCCACTTTAAGGCCATTGTCTTCGAATTTTTGAATGATCTTACCAACTAGATTTTTCTTAATGCCATTTGGTTTAATGATACTAAAGGTCACTTCTTTTGCCATTTATCCCCCAATTATTGCTTATTAATTTGTCGGGTTACATATCATAGATTATGATCAATTGCCAAGGGGGTTAAATGGCCAAAGTGGATATAAAACGAGTTGAAAAGCCGTGGGGCTATGAACTCATTTGGGCAAAAACCGATAAATATGCCGGCAAAATATTACACGTAAATAAAGGCCAGAAGCTCTCGTTGCAGCATCACAAAACCAAAGAAGAAACAATCTTAATTTATTCCGGAAAAATTGAATTTATCTACGAAAGCGCTCCAGGGAAATTGGATACGATAATCTTAAAAGCGGGCGAAGCCCATCATATCAAGCCACTTCATAAGCATCGCATGATCGCCCTTGAGGATACGGATATTTTTGAAGTTTCAACACCGGAACTCGATGATGTCGTTAGACATGAGGATTCTTATGGCAGAGCGCCCGGCGATCGAAATTGAAAAAGGCGTAGCCTATCTTTATTTTGCTTACGACGTCGGTTTTGCAATCGACTTGAATTTGGCGCAGAAAAAAATCGCGCAGGTTACCGAGCGCGCCAAGATTCGCCAAAACAAGCGCTCGCCGTGGTATTTCGAGTTTGAGCCCGCCCCCGTAAAAGTAAATTTGACGATGCCCGAAGTGCACGTCGGAGGCTTTAAGACGGCGCCCGAAGCGGAAGCAACGATTTTTGACTTTGGAGCCATATCTATAGCTTTGCGGATTCCCTTTTCGGGAAATTTAGAAACTCTGGTGGATATGAGTTACGCGCTCTACGAAAACGAAGAATTTGAACGCCACTGCCGCGGCTTCGTGGAAAGCTTAGCTAATATCATGAGTAATTCTATTGATAAGTTAGCGATTAACGAACACTACGAAGAGTATAAAATATTTCAGATAGTTCAGCATAATTCTTCATTGGATTTGTCTGAAATGATTAAAAAACATGGCAAAACATTAGCACGAATTTTACGCTCAGAAGATCAAGAGTTGTCAGAGGACGAAGTTAGGGACGCAACGTGGTCTTACATTTCCTACGCCCCCAATGATTTACTGCTTATCGACTGGAACACGGCAATTTTATTTGACGAAAAGTCCGACGACGTCCGTGCGGTGTTGGAATTCGTAAATGTTGAGTTACTAGAGCTAACCTATCTCGATCTTAAACTTGATAATTCCTTGGACCGTGCTTACGAAGTCGTTAGCCGTTTAACAAAAAAGCGCTTTATATTTCCTGGACACGTAAATAATGAGTTACGCCGTATTGGCCGCTTACAGGTCGACAGTGCATTTTTATTTGAAGGGGTTAACAATGCCTTGAAGCTATTAGGCGATCAGTACTTGGCGCGGGTTTACCGTTTGGCTTCAACCCGCTTTCATTTGCCCGAGTGGGATGCGAGTATCCTACGAAAAATAAAGGCGCTCGAAAGTATCTACGAAAAGATTAATGATCAAGCGAGCATTTATCGCTCTGAAATTTTAGAGTGGATTATCATTTTATTAATTTTGGTTTCACTATTTTTGCCCCTAATCCCCGGCTATAAACACTAAAAGGTGCCTGACACCAAATCGAGTCCATGGTGCGTCAAAAATTAAGTTTCTCCGCCATTTACTCGATAAGCCGCTATGTCGTCCGCCCATTATAAAGAAAAACTCGGAGAACTTTCCAAGGCTTTGGTCCAGGCACAAAAGCCAATTCGCATTTTAGATGCGGTAAAATGGAGCGCGGAGACTGTCGAGTTCTTTCATAAGACCAAGTTTAAGGAAATTCCGGACATTGGTCCCGAGTATTATGGTAAAAACGCGCTCGGTTTTGATCCGCAAAAAAAGATTGATGAGTTTCGCGCCATATCCAGCAAAGTGAAGCGCGAGCTGGGCGAGAATGATCAGCTGGCGAAAATTTTAATGCGTAATTGTGATGAGTACGAAAAAGTTGTGCGCATGCTTGTCGGGCGCGGCACGCGGGATTTTTATAATTTTTCACGCCTGCTTTATGGAAGCCCGAAAGAGTTTTTTGGCGACGATACGACCACGTTGCATGAACTTGGCGTCATGCTGGGCGAGATCTTAAATAACTTAGAAGGCCACGAACTTGGAAAAAAATTTGAGAAAACCGTTCCCGCCGAAAACTTGGTTGAAGAATTAAATCGCCGATTGAAAGGTTACTTCGGGCAGGACGACGTTCGTGTAAAACTTGACGACGGGATTTTATCTGATGCCGCTGCCGGATCCGATTACATAAAGATTCGCAGGGGCCTTCAGTTTAGCGAACGTGATATTGATATATTTGAAGTTCATGAGGGCTGGGTTCACGTGGGAACGACGCTTAATGGTCAACACCAACCTTACGCAAATTTCCTTTCTAAGGGGCCACCGTGTACCACTTCCATTCAAGAGGGCCTTGCAGTCATAATGGAAGTATTCGCTTTCGTTTCGATTCCGGAGCGCGCCAAGCGCATTAACCGGCGGCTTATCGTTTGTGATATGGCGGAAAGCGGCGCGAATATTTTAGAAGTCGTAAATTATTTTCGCAATCTCGGACAGGCCGATGGTGAAGCGTTGAAAAACGCCCAGCGCGTATTTCGCGGTGGCCTTATAGAGGGCGGCGGGCCCTTCACCAAAGACATTTCCTACTGTAAAGGTTTTGTGAATGTATATAATTTTGTGAGAAGCTGTATTCGTCATGGGGAGCCCGAGCTTTTGCCATTTCTCTTTGTAGGCAAGGTCACCCTCGAAGACGTGCGGACTCTTTTTGACTATCATGGTGAGGGCATTATTGAAAAACCCAGATACCTGCCGAAACATTTTTCGGATTTGAATGCTTTGAGTGTGTGGATGGCTTTTTCGAATTTTCTCAACAAAATGAGCTTAGATAAAATTTCACAACATTTTGATAAACGTCATAAGGTGGGTTGAAAATGAAAAAAGTTTTAATACTGACTCTGCTTTTCGCGCTCGGTTGCGCTTCGAAAGCGCGTCTTTACCCCAACGCAAAATATAAAAGTGTCGGCGAAGCTCAGGCTAACCGCGATATCGCTCAGTGCGAAGCGGAATCAGAACAATATTTGGCCGACACCAAAGAAAAGCAAATCGGTAAGTCGGCTGCAACAGGTGCCGCTATGGGAGCTGTTCTCGGAGTTATTAGCGGTGGCGGTTTGCGTAGCGTCGGTCGCGGCGCAGTTGGTGGAGCAGCGGTCGGAGCAACTGCCGGCGCCCTAAGCCCAGATCAGTTAAAGCGAAAATATGTGGTTAAATGTCTGTCTGATAAGGGCTATGAAGTCCTGGGCTACGACTGATTAGAAATAAAATTTGCCGCCGGCTAAAATGCCGGTGGAGTTTACCGCTGTCGATGTTGAAGAATTGTAAGGTGTTTTTTCGATGGATTCTTTAAACCAGGTCCCTTGTACGCGAATTATTCCGTAGTCGATAAAGAGTGTGCCTTCAATATTGTTACCGGTTAGAGTCGTAGCTAAGTCTGAACCGGATTTTTCATAGTTTTGATAGAGTCCTTCGATTCCAAATTGCTTAGATAAGTAAAGCGCGAACGACGCCCCGAAGTAAGGATTTCTAAAAGTCTCGGATGTGGCCGAGGAATTATCAACACGTGTTCGTCCGCCATAAATGAGAGTGAAGTTGGTGTTTTGTACGGAATTACCAAATATCCGCAGATTAAAATTTAAGTTCCAGCCATATACCTTGTCAGAAAAATCTAAATAATCTCCACTAAGACCAACAAAGGAAGTAAAGGCGCCGAAGGATGTGCGTTTAATTTCTGGCTTAGTAAGTGTACTCGGATTTGTGCCGTCAGAAGAGGTCTTTTCGAAACCGGCCTGTTCGTAGCTCGCATAAAACTCATGAGCAACTGGCTTAGAGCGGTTACCCGCCAACCACATATTTTGATTGGCGATTACCTTTTTCGTGTCCAGCCAATCGGCCATCGTCCAGCGTGATTTTTCTTTGGCCTCTTGTTTTTGCACCGGCGACATACCTTCGCCGCTGCCCCCACGCGATCCACCACCACCGAATCCGCCCCAACGTGAACCTCGATTTTGGGCACTAACTGTAGAAGATAAAGAAATTAGAAAAATTAAAATATATTTCATATGTTAACGCACTTGCACTACCAAAAAGAACCTGGAACCTTTTGGCAAAAAAAAACCGGCAAGGATTAGCTTGCCGGTCTTTAGATAAGTAG
This sequence comes from uncultured Bdellovibrionales bacterium, assembly GCA_964498095.1. Lineage (GTDB taxonomy): Bacteria > Bdellovibrionota > Bdellovibrionia > Bdellovibrionales > SG-bin7 > SG-bin7. The sequence continues at coordinate 118,748 of CAZCFY010000012.1, forward strand.
TCAAAAAGATTACTTCTTCATTACGATAGAGATAGCTCCACCGAAAGAACCCACTTCTTTGTTCGGGCATTTCGGGTGAATTTCTTTGCCTTTATCACCGCCGTGGCAGTTTAAGCAGTTAGTATCGTAGTACTCGGGAATAATGTAACGAGCTTCTTTTTTATCCGCGATGTCTTGGAAGAAACCTTTGCCGCGCTCCCAGCCTTTTGTGCTGAGCTTCTCGTTCATTTGTGCAGTTTCCCAAGTATCAGCTTTATTGTCTGGGTTTACTAAACAATCATCGATCGCTGTTAAGTGAAGTTCGTATTTACCGCCAGAAACTTCTTTAAGTTTCAAACCCACTTCACGCGCAAAACGTGCGGGTAAAAGTTTGTTGGGGTAATGTTTTGTCGTTGCCCAAGTATCTTTGTACTTGTCGTTGAAAGCGGCTTCGAAAACTTTATCGATCGCTTCTTTCATGGCTTTTGTCGCTTCAGAATTTGTCTCAAGCTTTTTGCCTGTTAAAGACAAATATTTTTTATCAACGGCTTTTTGTGCATCAGCCATTTCCATGCCTGCAGCTTTTGGATTCGTCTGCATTTCTTTAATTTTGTCGGCAATAACTGAACGAGCGGCACGTAGCATCGTAGTTAAAGTTTTTCCGGTCTCTTCGTCTCCGAATGAAACAGAGCCAAAGCCAAGTAGACCAGCGACTATGCTCATCTTGAGCACGTTCTTTGCTGTATTTGATAAGATCATATAATTACTCCCTTCCTATCAATTGTTAAATCTTCTTAAAAAAAAATCGTTATGTTCTTAATTTTGGAAATCGTTCGCCGATAGTGCAAGAGATAAAAAACAAATCTGGCCGCACTCGGCCCGCTGCGTCTAGGACAAAAGTCGAGTGAGATCCCAGAAGAGGGTAACGAGAAAATTTATGTCGCAGATAGATTTAGAAGTACTAGGTATCTTTGTCGATGAAGCGCTAGATGCTCTCGTGGAGTGGGAACGCTCTTGTTTGAACCTTGAGCAAAATGCGAGTGAAAATGATCTCAATGCGCTCTTCCGCGCGGCTCACAATATCAAAGGCGCGTCTAAAGCAGTTGGACTCGATAAACTAGGTACTTTTGTTCATCAAATCGAAAATCTAATTACAATCGTTCAAAAAGGGAAACTTAGCATTAACAAAGACATCGTGGCTTTATTCTTAAAGGGCCAGGAAATGTTAAACAATTGGGTTTCGCAATTAAAAGCGGATCCTTATTTCACGCTAAATACTTCGGAATACTGTGCACAGTTAAACAAAGCTCTTGAGGGGGCAAACAGCGAACAAGTGCAGGATCTTGCCGAAACGCAAGTCGCTCACCACGTTGAAGAAAATTTATTAGAAGGTGTGGAAGAAAAGCAAAAGGTTCAAGCGCACAAGGCCAACGCAAATCGCGCTAATGAAACCATTCGTATCTCCGCTGAAAAATTAGGTGAGCTCATTCAGCTTATCGGTGAGCTGTCGATTCACCAATCCATTGTTAACCATGGTAGTACAACTAAATCCTTAGATAGCGAACGCTGTACAAAAGCCATCTCGCTAATGAGTAAAGTAATTAAGGATATTCAATCGCGTGCGATGGCGCTACGTATGCAGCCTCTGCAAGGTACCTTCCAGCGTTTAGAGCGTGTCGCTAAAGACGTGGCTCGCGATCTGAACAAAGAAATAATCGTCTCCGTTGATGGGGGAGACGTTGACCTCGATAAAACCGTAACGGAAAGAATGATTGATCCGATGATTCATATTGTCCGCAATGCTGTTGATCACGGTATTGAAGAGCCTGATGAGCGTGAGAAGGGCGGAAAGCCCCGCCAGGCGCGCTTAAGAATTTCGGCGGAACAAGACGCTAATGGTGTTTTGATTACGGTACGCGATGATGGCCGCGGCATGGATATGGACCGCATTCTGAAAAAGGCCATTGAAAAGAAACTTGCGGTCTCCGGTGACGGCCTTACAAAAAGGGACATATTAAATTTCATTTTCAAAGCGGGATTCTCTACGGCGGCAAAAGTCACCAACATTTCTGGACGCGGAGTTGGCTTGGACGTCGTCCGCGGCGTTGTGGATCAGCTCGGTGGATTCGTGGAAGTGGACAGCGATTTTGGCAAAGGCTCAATTTTCAAAATTTCCTTACCGACATCGCTGGCCATCTTAGAGGCGATTATTGTCGGCGTATCTGATAATAGATATGTCGTACCTTTGCGTGACGTGAACGAAATTATCGATCTCAATAGCTATCCGAGAGAAAACACGGCTAAGGGCGGTCAAATGTTGTCGCTGCGTGGAAACGTCGTGCCGATCGAACAATTGTCGAAGTATTTACCGGCAAAAGCCAACAACATGGGTAAAGAAAATAAAAACGTCCTAGGGAGCAAAGATTATTCTCACCTTCGTCCAGCTTTGATTACGGTGGTGGAAAATAAGCGGCTCGCGTTTCAAGTTGATTCAATTATAGCGCAGCAACAAGTGGTGATGCGCGATTTAAGTGAGAATTTGTCCCGAATTCCTGGACTCATAGGTGGCACGATTTTGGCCGATGGAGAACCAGGAATGATTATTGGCCTTGATACTATCGGTAGGGCTTTCTTAAAGTCCTCAGGCATGACGGAGAGTGCGGCATGAGTACAAACGAACCAAAGTATACTCACACAAATTACGATCAAGTTCGCGAAGAAGACAATATTGATAATAAGTATCTTCTTTTCCGTTTAGGAGACGAGCTCTATGGAACTCCTCTGCTAGGCGTTCGCGAGGTGGTTGAGCCCCAAGCTTCAAAACCAATTCCGAATACGCCAAAACATTTTTCCGGCGTAATCAATATTCGCGGGGAGATCGTGGGAGTTATCGATCTTCGTATGCGTTTTAATCACAAAGCAGAACCAAGCCCACTTCAAGCCTTAATGGTTTTCTCTACGGACGGTGGGCCAATGGCTGGATTAGTTGATAAAGTGGAATCAGTTATTTCTTTAACTGATAAAGAAATTGAACACAATCCAAACGTGGGTATCGATGTAAGTCGTGATGCTTTAATCGGAATCGGAAAGCATTCAAAACGTCTTATTACGCTCATCGATCTACACAAAGTATTACAAGCACATAGTTTAGAAGGTAAAAAGTTAACAGCATAAATTTCTTTTAAGGGGAGAAGTTCCATGAAAAAGAGCAACACACGCAGATCACTAAAAGTAAAGGTCATGGCCCTGTCATTGGGCATGATGTTAGTGATGGTATTCATTGGAGCGCTGATGGTCATTGTACTTAACGGTAAACAGCAAGAGCTGGCGTTAGGTAACATGTCAACTGCAGCGCAAGGGTTGTCGGCATCGGTTGCCGCACAATTCAAACAACGTTATGGTGACGTGCAAGCGTTCGCATCCAACAGCACAATGTTGTTGGCAGACGAAACGGCGGTTACCGAAGTGCTAAACAAGTATGTTCAACTCTACGGAATATACGATGTTATCGCGCTTTACGATATCGAAGGGGACCTTGTGGCCGCCAACGATACTTCGTTTGATGGCAAGAAAATCCCCGAATACAAAAAGTTAAAACAAACAAATCAAAAGAATAGCAAATGGTTCGTCGAAACGTTTAAACAAAACTATTCTGATGAAAAGGAAAAAGGTTTAATTGGAACTTTCGTTGAGGACTTTCAAGTAGATCCAGTATCTACGATGGCCTACGGCGAAACTCGCTACGGTAACAGTTATTCGCGCTCTATCAAAAACGCCGAGGGTTTAATTACCGGTGTGTTAACGGCGCGTGCGAACTTCCGCTACGTCGAAAAAGAATTCCAAAACTACTATCAAACTTTAAAGGGTAACGGCTTAGAAAACGTTGAACTTACCATGGTAAATGGTTCTGGACACGTGATTGTTGACTATGATCCTTTCTGGACAAAAACAATGGACATTGCCCATAAAGAAGATGTTCTTCTTAAATTGAATTTAGCAGACGCCGGTGTTGCTGCGGCCAACGAAGTTCGTCAAGGTAAAACGGGATCCAATATCTCCCACCACAAACGTAAGGATATCGATCAGTTCTCGGGCTTTGCAAGTTTGAAAACCAACCCCTCGGTGCTTTCAAGCTTAAATTGGGGCGTGATAGTCCGCGCCGAAGAGCGCGCGATTTTAGGCGCCATCCAAGATTCAGTTCGTCCTTTCTACTTTATTGCTGCCTTCGCGTTACTCGCCGCCGCTTTCTTTGGATTCTGGTGGTCAAACGCCATGAGCTCACAATTAGTGGCGGTATCTGGCCGCTTAAAAGTCGGTGCGGATGAAACCTCATCAACCTCTGATGAACTGCAAAACTGCGCGAAAGAGCTTGCGGTGTGCAGTAACGAACAAGCCGCTGCGGTTCAAGAAACAGTCGCAGCGATGGAAGAGATGAACTCTATGATCAATCAATCGTCTGAGTACATTTCTGAGTCTCTCCAATCTGCAAAACGCGTTTCTGAGAAAACCGAAGAGGGCGCGCAAATTATGAGGCAGATGGTGGACGCGATGGAATCTATCCAAGAAGCGAACAGCCAACTCCAAAACATGGCTAACATCATCAACGAAATTAGTGCCAAAACAAACGTAATTAACGATATCGTGTTCAAAACACAACTTCTATCGTTCAACGCCTCGATCGAAGCAGCGCGCGCCGGCCAACATGGTCGTGGATTCGCGGTTGTTGCGGAAGAGGTCGGAAATCTGGCGCAAATGTCAGGTGCCGCAGCGAAAGAGATTAAGAGCTTGCTAGATGATTCACAAAAGCAAGTGTTGCAAATCGTTGAGATCACTCGTGCTCGTTCCCAAGACGGTCAAGAGGTTTCAAAACGTGCGCAAAAAACTTTCGATGACATCGCTCAAGAGATTAAAGGTATCACATCACAAATTGAATCTGTGAACGATGCCGCTCGCGAGCAAGAAAACGGTGTACAACAAACAACTGTATCCATGAATAAACTCGACGAAGCGACAACTCGCAGCGCCCGCATGGGTGAAGCTGTGTCGGTTGCTGCCGATAACTTGTCAGAACAAAGCCGCCGCATGAACCAAATCATGAGAGCGACAATGTTACTTGTTCAAGGTACGGCCGAAGATTCTCGCGGTGGCCGGGGTGGTGACTTCGTTGAAGAACTCATCAATGGTCCGCGCAAGAAAACTATGACCGCAAAAGACAGTGAGAATGAAAAAGAAGTTGAGAAAATTCTTACTGAAACCGCCGCTCACGGTAAAGCCGTGGCCGGTGCGGACATTAAGAAGGGTTTAAGCAAGTTGGCTAATAAGAAAGACAACATTTTAGCGATGGTCGATAAGATTAAATCTAAAGTGTCAGAAAGTCCGATGAAGCCAACAAAACGTCCTCCGACAACTAAAAATGCGGAAGAACCCTCTGAGGATGTTGACGCAGACGATTCATCTTTTAAGAAGACCGTTTAACCCTTAGCCCGCCAATGTACGGGATCAGAGGCCGAATGAACTGGCAACCTCTAAATGTGCTCACGGAGATAAAACCGTGAGCACTATTAATTTTAACGAAGAAGAAAAGGAAATTATCTTCACGATCGCGGAAAAAATTACCGGCACCTGTCAGACCGGTAAATACCGCCGCGGAATTTTAGTTTCCAACGTCGCCAGACGTATTATGGCCACGCGATCAGCCGACTTAGAGGCCTATCTCGAGGTTGTTTGGTCAAACCCCGATGAAATGGGCGAGTTTATTTCAGCTCTAACAATTCACACGACTCACTGGTTTCGCGAGAATAATCACTTTCAAAGATTAGAACAAATTTTAACCCGCGAAGGTTTTAACCTCGATGGTGAAAAATTTAGATTACTTTGCGCCGCTACCTCTACCGGAGAAGAAGCGTATTCTTTTGGGCTAGTGCTCGAAAACATGCGCCGATTGGTGCCAGGCTTTGAATACGAAATCGTGGCTCGGGACATCGACCCCGTTTGTATCGCGAAAGCAAAAAAGGGCATTTATAAAGTTAACGAAGACCTAAAAAAAATCAAAGAAAATTACCGCCGCTTTTTGATGTTCGGTACTGGCAAAACCAAAGGTTTTTTTACGATCGATAAAGCAATTAGGGATCGTATTAAATTTGAAGTGCAAAGTTTAACGGATGCGGTCGATGATCAAGTCCCGGTCTTCGACTGGGTTGTGTGCCGTAACGTACTAATTTATTTTAAGCCCGACGACGTAGAAAAAATCATTCGCAAACTCATGACCCAAGTAAAACCCGCCGGCACCCTCGTGCTAGGTTCGTCAGAATCCATTGAGCCCAAAAAATATGAGTTGCACTCCGTAGGAAACTCCAGTTACGTTCGCGCCGAAATGCCCAAAGACGGTAAGAGCAGCAAAAACCGTGTATTGGTTATCGACGACTCCTCAACGATTCGTCTCCGTTTAGCCAAAATTCTTTCGCCCGCATTTAAAGTGGTTTCGGTTGGTTCTGCGGATGAAGCTACAGATTACTTAAAAATAAATAAAGTTGACGTTATTACTCTGGACTTAAACATGCCAGGTAAGGATGGTTCGACTTGGTTAATGGAACAACGGCGAATGGGTATGACGACTCCCGTGACAATCGTTTCTGGAGCCTCGCCTTCGGAAGTGCAAAGCGTGTTAACCGCACTGGGTGATGGCGCCCAGGACTGTATTGATAAAGCAGAACTGCAGGGCGACACCGACCAGATTATCACTCGCTTAAATGCACTCATTGACGGAAACGTAAATCGCCGAGCAATAAATCAAAAGCGCCGTGGTCCCAAGGCTTCGTCGAAGGGATTTGTGGTTAAACCCCCTTATCCCGATTTGATTTTAGTTGGCGCTAGTACGGGTGGCACAGAAACACTTTGTAGCTTACTTAAAAATTTTCATTCTAATTGTCCGCCCGTTGTTGTTGTTCAACACATCCAACCGGGGTTCGCCAAAGGTTTTGCCGAGCGATTGGCTAGCATTTCGGGACTTACTTTAGGTCAGTCGCGTGATGGTGTTGAGTTATCGAGTCATCATTTGTATATGGCCCATGGAGATTATCACATTGGTGTCCGTCAGAAAGATGGAAAATATTTTTTACAGGCGGCAAATAATCCTCCCGTAAATCGCCATCGTCCCAGTGTTGATTTTCTCTTTCAATCCGCGCAACTCGTTAAAGGAAGTATTTTTGCCGCCATTCTTACGGGAATGGGATCCGACGGCGCAAAAGGTTTGTTAGGCTTAAAACAATTAGGCGCGACAACTTTCGCGCAAGACGAATCAAGTTGCGTTGTTTTCGGTATGCCGAAAGAAGCCATTAAGTTAGGTGCCGCGAGTTTTGTTGGCGAGCCATATGAGATTCGTCGAGAGATGGATAAAGTGCTTTTAGATCCAGATGCGCGGGCAAAATCCAAAAAAGCTGCCTAATCATCCTGCAAAACTAGACTAACATCCCAATTCGTTAGCCCTTTTCTATTTAAAATGTGTTGACAGGCCTAGACATAACTTCAAAAATTTATGGTGTAAGGCATTAAAAAGTAAGAGTGTTCCAAGTTTATTTAAGAATAAAAATAATTTGGAACACTAAGTTTAAATAAAGGAGAGCAACATGATGAAACATTTTAGAATCGTCGCTGTAGCACTGGCCGCTGTAGGTCTTGTGTCAACAGCATACGCCGGAGACATGACGGTCGACGGTAAGGCAAGATTCCGTGGAGAGCAATTAACCGTTGGTTCAAGCGCTCAAGCGGATATTATGTCAATCGCTACTGAGGTAAATATGAAATGGGCACCAGATCCAAAAGTGTCTGTTTTCTTTCAGCCCAAATTTGTAAAAATTATGGGTCAATCCCCTGCTGGCGGCACAACTAGTGACGCAACAATGGGTGTACACCAGGCATATACCAACATAATGCCCACCGAAAAGATTTCTTACCAAATTGGGCGCTTCGAAATGAAATACGGAGATGAGTTGGTAATTGGTCCGGTAGGATGGTCGATGACTGGCCGTGCTTTCGACGGCTTGCGAGCTCACTGGGTTGCTAACGACATCATTTGGTTAGACGTATTCTACAATAAAAACGTAGAGACTTCGACATTTGCGGCGACTGGTAACACTGGTCCAACAGCAACAGCTGATACAAACTTTATCGGCCTTTACTTAGGTGGAAAACCAGGTGGAGCGATAGCAGAAGCAGATCTTTATTACTTAATTCTTCAAGAGAATACTCCATCGGGCACAGGAACAGACAAAGAAGAGGATCGTGCCACTATGGGTGTTCGCTTAAAAGGTGCAACTGGCCCAGTTGACTACCGAGTTGAGTACACCACTCAGTCTGGTAAAGACTATAAAGGCTTCCAAGCCATTGACGGCGATATTAAAGACGCTGATCAAACAAATGCGGAAGTTGGTTTCAAAACTGGGGATACTCGTATCGCTGTCGAATACTTCACTGCGAACAAAAACTACGACCAACTTTTCCCTACTGGCCATAAATGGTTAGGTTTTGCGGATCTTTTCGGTCGTCGTAATATCAACGGAATTCGTGCGGGAGTTTCTCATAAGTTCATGGAGCACATGAGCGTAATGCTTGATTACCATACGTTCAGCAGAACTGATGACACTACTGCCGTTTATAAACTTGATGGCTCTACTGCATGGGGTGCTAACACTGGTAGTTCAAAAGACATCGGTACAGAAATCGACTTAACATTAGTTTGCAGCAAAATCAAAAATTTGACTTGGCAAGCTGGTTACTCAATCTTTAGTGCTGGCGACTATGGTAAAGCTAACATCACTGGTACTACGGAAACTAATGCATCTTTCGGTTATTTAATGGCTACAACTACTTTCTAATTTAGAAAATTTAGTTAAGTCGCAAGAAAGGCAGCTCCCCACGGGCTGCCTTTTTTGTTTTTGGGGTGGCGCCGTTGGGTCGGGGAGGGACTCTTCGGGAGGGATTGGGGACGTCGGCACGCTGTGCCGATGGCAAACATTCTGCCAGAAGCGTACCCCTAAGCGGAAGGGCCATCTTGTAATCTTCTGACTGCGGTAACAATTCTTTGGCTTTGCACTCGGGTAAAACGCATATAACTGCTTTCGCAGAAGCCGCGAAGAGATTTGCAGCCGTACCAAACATAAAACCCTTTCTTATCGATCTCCTTTAGAGCTAAAACCATCTTCAACTCCAATGCGTGAATTTGCGCGGCTAAATCGGTTACCGAGCGTAAAGTATCGCGCAAAAATTTTGGTTCATATTCCTTTAACGGATAGTGGCGGTGCATAGGACTCCCCTCTTAAATTCGATAAGCGGGCAACAAAAAACCTTACCCTTTATATTTTTAACAAACCTAACTTCGATTCGACCGTGCATTTTTTAGACCGGCCTTGCGGCTCACTCGAAAGTCTGCTACTTCCACAAGCCATGACCAGCCAGGAACTACTAGGCCATCTTAAAAAAAATCCTTATGTACTCGCGCCGATGGCGGGGATTACGGATAGTCCGTTTCGCCGCTTTATGCGGGAGATGGGTGCGGGGATTGTGATTTCAGAATTGGTTTCGGCGCAGGGGCTAAAATACAATTCGCAAAAAACCAAGGACCTTATGCGTTTTGATGAACGCGAAAGACCCGTCGGTATTCAACTCTTTGGCGAGTGCGGTGATGTGATTGGTGAGGCCGCAAAATACGTCCAGGACCAAGGTGCGGATTTTGTTGATCTCAATTTCGGTTGCCCGGTCAGCAAAGTAGTAAAAAAGGGTGCCGGCGCCGCCGCAACACGTGACCTTACGGCTTTTGGTGACCTTCTTCGTAAAGTGCGGAAATCAATAACCACACCTCTCACCATAAAAATTCGCACGGGTTGGGACGAGAGCTCCCGCAACGCGCTCGAGGTTGTAAAGGTAGCCCATAATGAGGGTGTAACTTGGGTAGCCATTCACGGCCGAACCCGCGCGCAAGGATATGCTGGACTTTCGGATTGGGAATTTATCGGCGAAGTAAAAAGCCAGTCGCCGCTACCGATTATTGGTAACGGCGATATTCTTTCGGGAGCGCAAGCAAGACAGCGTCTAAAAGAATCGAGTTGCGATGGTGTGATGATTGGCCGTGGTTGTTTGAAAGATCCTCATATTTTTCGCATAGCTAATCAACACGACTTAGGTGATGAGAAGATGAATCAACTTATCAACAAACTTGGCGGCTACATTATGGAAAACGCCATTGGTAATTATCCAAAAATACAATTACGAAAATTTGCCATGTGGTATTCCTATGGCTTGCCGGAAGCCTCAAACTTTCGTCGCGATTTATTTTCCGAAAATGACGTGGACCGCTTAAAGAGCCTCATTGAATCTTATTTTTTAAAAGTGCAAAATCATAATAAGGTTATCCAAGGACAGGATAATTTTCTTATGGGGGGCCATGGCTAAACTCATTGGACGAGATAAAGCGCTCGTAGAGTTCCGCGGAGTTTATAAACAAAATGCTAATGACGCTGACCTTCGCGATGCCACCTTTGTCTTTGCGCAGGGTTCAAGTTACGGCATTTTAGGCGGAAAGCACTCAGGCGTTTTTAATGTTTTAAGGTTAATTTACTGCTCGTCTCTGCCTGACCGTGGCGAGGTCGAGGTCCTTGGCCTTGATACACGCAAACAAAGTATAAAAATAAAAAGTCTTGTTGGAATAGTTCCGCGCTTTGATGCTTTGGAGTCGGATCTTACGGTTTATGATCAGTTGATGATATTCGGGCGTTTTTACGACCTATCCAAGCCGGCTTTACGTAACCGCATTCGCGATTTGATGCAGCAGTTAGAGCTGGCCGATTGTGAAGGCCAAGTTATTCGCCGCCTTTCGGCGTTTCAAAAAAAGAAAGTGGCTTTGGCCAAAGCTTTGATTCACAAACCTAAGATATTAGTTTTGGATGAACTTGGTCACGGCTTAACTTTAAACGAAAAAAACTGGTTAAACGATCAACTATTTTCGCTTAAGAAAGAAGGGGCAGACTTAATTTTGGGTTCGGCTGACCCCTTCGAGATTGAAGAACTTTGTGAGTATTCGATCATGTTTCATCGGGGTCAGATGGTGGCTGAAGGGCATCCGCAAGTGCTTCTGGATAAACTCATTGGTTCGCACGTCGTGGACTTTGAATGCGCTAATGGCGAAGTAGAATATTATTTCAATAAACTAAATAACGACTACGAAGTGCACGTCGCGGGAAGCCGGCTGCGGGTTTATCTAAAAACCAATCAAGACGTCCGACAGCTGCAAAATCAAATTTCCAGTGATCACATGTTAACGCGTCGGCCAAACTTGGAAGACGTGTACTTTAAGACCACGGGACACTTGTTGGAGAACAGATGGCGCAACAGTTTATCCCTCTAGTTAAAACAATTTCATTCTGGCCGCGCGTAAGACGGGGGGCCTTTCACGTCTTAGGTCATAACTATGCGGTTTTTCGTCAAGCTCTGATTCAGAATCTATTTTGGATCGGCATAGAACCATTAATTTATTTGTATGCGGTTGGCTTTGGCATTGGGAAGCTTGTTCCCGAAATTCAGGGAGTCAGCTACTTTGATTATTTTTTCCCAGGCCTCATCGCTATTACCGCCATGATTGTTACAAGTTACGAAACAACCCACGGCACTTACAACCGGGCGCATTTCGAAAAAACATTTTCATCATTATACTTGGCGCCTATCACCGGAACCGATCTTTTCCTTGGCGAGATATTGTGGGGTACGCTAAAGGGTCTTTTAAGCACTTTGATTGTTTTAACGGTATTGTTCCTTTTGGGCAAAATAAGTTTACTAAAAGCGGGAATTTTGTTTGCGGCAAGTGGGCTGATATGTTGGTTTTTCTCATCGTTGGGTCTGCTCATCAACTCGTTCGTGCGCACCAGTGAGTCTTTTATTTTGTATCAGGCAGGAGTTTTGGTGCCGATGGCGATGCTGGGTGGCGCTTACTTTCCGCTAGAATATTTACCCGAAATTATCCAGTATCTCATGAAAATGTTGCCGGTAACCCATGCGGTAACTTTGCTGCGCGATTTAAGCATGGGGATTTACGGCGTCGGCAGTATCATTGCATGTAGCTATTTCTTGATAATTGGTTTTTTAGTTACAAATTTGGCGCTCGTTCGTCACGAAGAGAAGCTTGCGCATATTTTAGATTAAGCCATTGTCTCTGCACCAACGGATACTGTTTTCGATAGCTGTATCCGAAGGCCGCGGCTTAAAACCCAATTCCAATTTGGCTTTTTCGTTCGTGAACCAATGATAAAGGCGCGCGGTCCACGCCGTTTCGCTATTTATCGGTGCCTTAAGTCCGAATTTAATGAGTTGATCGCCAAGTTTTCCAAGTGCCGCGAGAGCAGGGTTGGGCAGAAAAATCTTAGGGGGTTTCACGCCGGCGTAAAAAGCGATGCGTTCAAACAGGTGTTTAATAAGAATATTATCGCCGCTTAAAATATAGCGTTCGCCATTTCTTCCTACCTGCCAGGCGCTCATGATTCCATCAATGACGTCCTCAACGGCTACGACATTAGCGCCGCCAGCGGTATAAAAAGGAAATTTTCCTTTCGCCACCTTTAACTGTGTTCCGCGGCTTCCCTTTTTTGCGTCACCAGCGCCATAAATCGTGGCGGGATTTAGGATTACGGATTTAAAATCTTGCCGTTTGGTCGCTCGTACGACCAAATTTTCCGCGACGTGTTTGGTATCAAAATACCCTAAGCGCAAATGGCGAATATTATAGGGCGATGTTTCATCGAGAATTTCTGATTCAGTAAAACTCGCGCCAATGGCAGAGACAGAGCTTACATAGACCAATTGCGCGACTTGATTTTTTTTGCAGGCGTAGATGACGTTACACGTGCCGCCTACATTTACATTTATCATTTTTTGGCGCTCGAAAGGATTGTAAGCAACAAGACCAGCCAGATGGAAAACAGTGTTAATTCCGCGGAATGCCTCGCCGCAACTTTGCCGGTCGGTAACATCACCAAATATTTGCTTGCACTTTAGTCCGTCTAGAGCGGACAGATCACTTGATTTACGAACAAGGACTGAAACTTCATGACCATCTTGAAGAAGCCTGCGAGTCAGCCAAGATCCTAAAAATCCATTCGCGCCTGTAACCAAGACCTTCAACCGGAATTCCCCTTTTTAAGTCTGTAACTACAATGACAGGATAGCAAAAAATCAATATCCTTTAAAGGAGATAGTGGGGATAACTCCGTGGATAGAATCGCGATATTAGGCGTATTTGTCGGAATTTTTGGAATTCTCGCCGGCCAAATGATAGAAGGCGGAAGCGTTTGGTCTCTCGTCGTACTTCCGGCGGCATTTATTGTTTTTCTTGGAACCGCAGGCGCTGTTCTTGTTAGCGCTACGCGTGCCGATATCGTCCGCGGCCTAAGGCTTTTGCGCTTGGCCTTCTTCGAAAGCGAGTTGCCGAGTGCGTCGGTGGTGGCCAAAGAAATAACCGACGCCGCGATAACGGCCCGGAAGGAATCCATACTTGCCCTCGAAAAGAAGCTAAGTTCATTTTCTCACCCTTTTATGCGCAATGTTTTTAAATTTGTCGTCGATGGTGTAGATCCCGCCACGATACGCGATACTTTTGAAAACGAAATACTTCTCGACGAAGAAGAGAAACTTGCCGGCGCAAAAATTTGGACGGATGCCGGCGGCTATGCGCCGACAATTGGGATTCTCGGCGCGGTATTGGGTTTGATTCATGTTATGGAAAACCTAAGCGATACCTCTAAGCTCGGCGCCGGAATTGCCACGGCGTTTGTCGCTACCGTTTACGGGGTGGGAAGCGCCAACTTAATTTTTATTCCCATCGGTAACCGCATAAAAAGAAAAGTGCGCCAAGAAATCATGATCAAAGAACTTATACTTCACGGCGCGATCGGAATCGTTAGCGGGCATACGCCTTACGTCATCCAAGAAAAGGTTGGTTCTTTTGTCGACGCTTAGACGCCGCCGTCACGAAGAACCCGAAAATCATGATCGCTGGCTGGTATCCTACGCTGACTTCATCACATTGATGTTTGCGTTTTTTATCGTGATGTACGCTACCGCGCAAAGAAATCCCGAAAAAGAAAAAGAGTTTGAAAAGTCAGTCCGCAAATACTTTGCATCCATCGCGCAAAGTATGGGCCGATCGATGTACAACGAAACGGAAATGGGAAATTCACCAATTGCGCCGCCGATGGATATGCCGAGGTCTTCTAGCGCGGCGGAAGCCATCGCCCAAAAGCTAAAAAACTCCGATGAAACGGGAGAACTATCGCGGGCGGTAGAGCAGGTTTATCATGACGTATATGGCGTGCGTATCCGCGTGCTGGCGTCTTCGCTATTTGAGTCTGGCTCTTCGCGTTTGACCGAGTCGAGCGTTGAATCCTTAAAAACTTTAGGTAACGTTTTAAAAGAGCTGGACGGAAAAATCATCATCGAGGGTCACACCGACGACTTACCAATAAAATCGGCGAAGTACCCTTCGAATTGGGAGCTTTCAACCGACCGGGCGGCTAAGATTCTGCGTTACTTAAATGAGTTTCACGAAATCGATTCCCGCCGCATGGTTGTTGTCGGGTATGCCGACTCCAAACCCGCTTATCCCAATAATTCCGCCGCCAATCGCGCGAAAAATCGCCGCATAGAAATATTAATTACGAATGCCGATGCGGCGGGGATGTAATTACTTATATTGGATTTTAATGTTTCGAATCACCACGTCTTTAACGGGCTTATCAAAAAGATCGCGCTTTACGTTGGCAATTGCTTTTACCACGTCAAAGCCATCGACCACTTGACCAAAAATAGTAAAAGAACCATCAAGATCATTTTGGTCTTTTAAGGTAATAAAAAACTGACTGCCATTTTTCTCTGGCTTGGCGGCGGCCATGGCCACCATTCCGGGATAATCAAAGTTTAATTCGGGGCTTATCTCTTGATCGACGCCAAAGCCAGGTCCACCTTTACCGGTGCCGAGCGGATCGCCGCCTTGAATGATGAAATTAGGCACCACGCGATGAAAGGTAAGACCATTATAGAATGGTTTTTTTACTTTTTTGCGCATGTTTGGGTCGACAGATTCTTTTTTTCCAAGCGCGAGACCGATAAAGTTATTTACCGTGTTTCTGGCTTTATCGTGAAACATTTTAATGCGAATTTCACCCATGCTGGTTTGCAAGATAGCATAAACGGCGCTGGCGCGCTTCGGGTTACCGATGATTTGCGCCGATGCCACACTGAAGGATAAAGACAAAATTAAAACTAGGAATAGCCGCATAATTTAACGCTATTATTTCGCGTCAAATGGGTCAAGGTCTTTAACTAGGTCTCTATTCTCTTGGAGAGCTAGGTTGATTCGTTTGGTTAGCTCCGTCTCCGGCATTTGCATTAAAAAAGAAATCTTTTGGTAACTCGCGGAGTCCGGGTCCAGCCTGGCGCCCGGGGTTACGGTTACTAATTGCTGCAACTGTTCCATCAATCTTAAAAATTGATAGTTTTCCGTAAGCTTGCGTCCCCACCTGGCCCATGTTTTAGAATGGCCAGAAAGTTCTTTAATAGACTCAACGGTATTGGCGGTATTTAGTTTTACCGCTAACTGAAGCGCGGTCCATTGATAAAGGAATTCTACTTCTATCATGCCGCCGGGGGAATACTTAAGATCAGTCTTTTCACTTTTATTTTGTAACAGAAGTTTATCCCTAATTTCCCTAAGTGCCACGACCTCCTCGGCAGAGGGTGTTCGGCACACGGCCCACTCCCGTGTCGGCAAGTCCCCGTTAAGCAAACGGGATTTTAAATAGGCTTGCCGCTCCCAAACTTTCGCTTCTTTTTTTAAGTAAGCTTCCAGCTGCGCCTGCGTGACAACAACCAGACCCGCGTTGCCAGAGGGGCGTAAGCGGAAATCTAAAGAGTAAAGTGAGCCGCCCCGATTTTTTTGCGTTAGGCGGGTAACGACCCTTCTTGCCACCTTATGATCTGTCTCGGTGACTTCGGCTTGTGAAACAAAAACGAAGTCTAAATCAGAACGTAGCCCCAGCTCCATGCCTGCCCATTTGCCCATCGCCAAAATTGTGAGAGTGCTACCGGGTATTTCGGTGTGGGTGAGGTCCAAAATCTTTTGGCAAATATTATCGGCAGCGGTCGTCAACGCCGAGGTGAGAAATTCGACCGACTTCTCGGTTAAAAAGCGGCTGCTGGTGATAAGTTCCGTTAAAAGTTTATAATCACCGAGTTGATCTAAGGCTTCGTTGAGATCTACCGCGAGTGAGGCATGGGTCTTTAACAAGTAACTATCTATGAGTTCCGGCCGCGCAATCAGAATTTGGCTTAGGTAAGGCGAGACAGAAAATAACCAAGCGAGTTGCTTTATCAGAGTTGGTTCACGATTAAAGAGCGTAAAGAAGGTGGCCTTGGCCCGGGTCGCCCGCGAGAAATCCACCAGAAATGATAGGGCCAAATCTTTATCCCCAGTCATATTCTTTAGTTCGCTAATAAAAGATTGCAGAAATAAAAGCCGCTGGCGTTCGTCGCTCTCGGTTTTGCGCGAAAGTACGCGTGTTGTAATCAGTTCCTTCCAGGACTTTTGCGTCTTTTCGGAGGTCAAACCCTGCTTAGCTAACCATTCTAACTGAGCGTCGAGTTCCGCCGGGATCTCGGTCTCATCGCGCACATCGCCCAATAGCGAAGTTACAAGCTTATTGACATGCGCCGCCCGCGAAAAAATTTCTTCTTCGATGAGTTTAGAGTTATGCGTAAGAGCGGGAGCCCACAAATGTGTTTGCTGATCATTTGCGGACTGGATCCAATTTTCTAGCTGACGGAAAAACCAATAGGACTCACTGAGATAATCGGCGTCATTGGCCGGGAATAAATTTTGCTTTTTAAATAAGCGCAACGCTTCGGTGGTTGAGCGAGTGCGAAGCTCAGGAATGCGGCCACCATGAATGACTTGAAGTGAATGGACAAAAAGCTCAATGTCTCTAATCCCACCAATGCCTAATTTTAGATTAAATGACTTATCGTCTTTCGCTGGGTAATGGTGCTGGATTTTTTTTCTTAGACTTTTTAAATCTTCCAATAAGGTATAATCTAAGTGCTTGCGAAAACAAAAGCGGGGTACGAGATTTGCTATTTCATCAATAGT